>NZ_CP021120.1:0-1376868 GCF_008245065.1 Wolbachia endosymbiont of Chrysomya megacephala | reverse complement strand
TAAACTCCACTACTGTATTTTGCAGCTATAACTTTTTTACTACCTATCTCTAGCATTACATCTTGTTTGCTCATAGCGGCGATACTTTCTATCTGTACCATTTGCCTTACTATGGCCTGGAATATTATTGTAGATGCTGATACCTGTACTATCTATAGCAATTTCAATATCTTCCATATCGTTCTTATCAACTCTGCGCAGTCGTTGATTTTGATATTAAGCTTTTTAAACCTTCTTGAAGCCTGCGAATAGCTGATAATTTGCAAAATTTTCCCTATTTGCTCAAGATATTTCTCTATAAATCCCACTGTTTGCCTAAGACCAATCCTGAATAGATAGGTTATTATGTGAATTAGAATCACTACTTTTGTCGCTGTAGACATTGTTGCCACCTGCTACTTTTGGACTATTTTCGTACCAATTTTCAATGGCATCGTTGATATAATGAAAAACATTTCCCCTTTCTTGAAGAAATTTGTTATATTCATTGCAGTTACTGACTTTCATTCTTATTGGCATATTTTTCCTTTGTCGGCTAAATATCTATTTATAACAAATTCCATCAGTAACTGCCTGTTCTTTCCTTGAGTGGTGCAACAAAGCCATTCCAGTGTCAAGCACTGATCTTCAATCTCCGTACATCTCTGCGTCACGCACTGAAATGACACCCTGAAGCTTTAGCTATAAATATTAAGCAAGCAAAAAAAGGCAAAAGAAGCCTCATGGAGATAGTTGCTCCACTCTTTTTACTTGATGCTGCTCAAGCAGGTCACTTGGATGTAGTAAAATACTTAGTAGAAATAGCAAACGCAGGTGTTAATTATGTAGTTAGTACTCTTAGTCTACCTCATTTTGACTATGAAAAAAAACTGCTCTTGGAAAAACTGCTCTAATGTTTGCTGCTAAAAGTAGTCATTTTGTATAGTTTTATCCAACTCAGACGTAGTTTAACCTAAAATCCATTACTAATTAATTTATCCTTTGCAGTTGTAATAAGGTCTATAAACTACTGCAAATCCAATTTCTATTTGATCTTACATTCTTATTGTAATAACCTCTATGGATCACACAGCATTAGTCGTGTATCTTAACAGATACTTTTGTACATGGATCAGCTTTATGTGTATCAATTCTGTCTACTTCAAGTTTCCAGCAAAACTACTTTTTAATGTATTGCTTTCAATCAAGTTCTTTGTTAAGCTCACTGTTAGTGGATGTTCAATTATCTTAACATAAAAATCAAGGCAGCTTTAGGTATAAATACGAGTAACTCGTATAAGTAAAGAGGCTATAAGAAGTTTCTTACCATTCTATTCAAACGGGTTTTAAACTTTTGAAATGTCATGACATTGTTGATACGTTTGTCAAGAAACGACAGGGTATCTGCAAAATCTTCTGAATAATCATTGATAAAAAAAAGTATCGTACTTAAGTACACTCCAGCTAATATTGCTCTTTTTGTATAGTAGTTAAAATCTGTTGATTGATCATGAATGCCATACCAAATCGCGCTAACAGTTCTGTACAAGAGTTTACTAGAAAAATATGTATTTTGGGGTAATATAGAGAATGATAAAACATTTTTTAAAAACTCTCTGTAATTTTGTAACTTAGCATAGTTTGAAAGGCGTATTTGGACAGCTAACTTTATCCGCTCTCTTACCTTCATATCTTCTAAATTGGAATTCCAAAGTTCAGTTTCCATTGAGCTATTTAAGTCCTCTGCTATGTACTCCAAAGCACTATATATTCCATTCTGAAATTTACAAAAACTATTGGCTAGGTTAAGGTTCGTGCACACTTTCAATAAGGTTGCATCACTTATTCCTTCAAATGGAATAACCTTAATCAGCTCATCTACTATTAACTTTTGTTCCATACAATATTATACTAAACATCACATATAATTGTACCTGAGATTTGCAAACATTCTGCAAAATGCTTCACCGCGCTCTTCAAAATTTTTCCACTGATCAAAAGAAGAACATGCAGGAGAAAGTAATATCGCTACTTCTTCTTTGCTATTTATGGCCTCTTCAAAAGCCAGTTTAAATGCGTTTTCTAGATTATAGCACTTCATATAATCTATTTTGTTCTCCATAATGTTTGCAAAAACTTCAGTTGATTCTCCAATAAGAAAAGCTTTTCTAATCTTGGTGAAATGCTTGCTTAATGATTCTATTCCGCCTTTTTTGCTTTTTCCGCCAACAATCCAATATATGTTTTTATAAGATAAAATTGCCTTTTCGGTCGATTCTGCATTGGTTGCTTTGCTATCGTTGATAAAAAGTACATTATGTATTTTGCCAAGAAATTCATTTCTGTGTCTTAGCCCTGGAAAGGATTTGATTTCATTGACAATAGTGCTGCTATCTACTCCAAGTAACTTGCACACAGCGTGTGCAGCTACTATATTTTCTACATTGGATACTAGGTTTATTTTCACGTCGCTTACTGATAAGCTATGATTCTCTAGTTTCCCAGTGCCTAGGCACTGGGATGACAAAGAGGGTGACATCGAAGCTGAGATTGGAATTTTGTTCCCAGTGAATTTATTGAATACATCAGAGGTAATTTTGTTATCACATCCTATCACGGCAATCTTGCTACCGTTTATCAATTTTAGTTTAGTTGCTATATAGTTATTCATACTTCCATGTCTATCTATGTGGTCTGGTGTGATGTTAAGCAATACAGAAATATCCACATTAATTTCATTCATTAGCTCCAATTGAAAAGAGGAGAATTCAATTACATAAATTTCTGCATCTCTTTCTAAATCCAAAATAGGCATACCTAAATTCCCACCGATAGCTACTTTTTTCCCTGTGGATTTTAATATGTGCCCTATTAGTGATGTGGTAGTTGATTTGCCATTTGTTCCTGTAATGCCTATAACCTTCTGATTTGTAGTTTTAGTTTCAAGAAATAGCTCAATGTCTGATTTTATTTTGCAGTCAAAGCTTCTTGCAAGTTTTACTACCCAATGCGTTGGTATTGGCACTCCAGGGCTCAAAATTAGTGTGCTTATCTCATGCCAATTATACTCATTGGGATGAGTAAAGTTACACTCTTTATATATCTTTTTTGCATTTGCTATTTGCTCTTTATTATCATCCCATGCATATATTTTTGCACTGCTTTTTGTTAGAGCATTAATAACGGACAAACCAGTTTTACCAAGGCCGAAAACCGCAACACTTTGATTTTTGTATTTGTTTAGTTGCACTTCTAGATAACTTATGCGAACCATTTTATAAAGATATAATACAAATTATAATGACTTCTTCCATAGTTTTTGGCAGTGCTTAACTTTATTGTCACAACCTTAGCCAATAGAAAACTCCTTGACACATTTTGCCAACTCCCTTGCCATGATATGTATAACAATGTTACAAAAAATAATATCATAGAATTCAAGAAGATAATTCCTAGAGGGTTACTCATCTATAAAAGGCCGAATTTTGTTAGCTATTTAGATGTAAAAGGTAAGCTAAATTTTTATAAGGAAAAAACAATAATTAACTAAAAGAGAGCGCTGGACGAAGCAACTTAATTAGTTTGCTATTTCAACCACCATAACTCAATCAACAAATTTTGGAAAAAAACACCGTGTTTTGAGAACCTTATTTATCGACATATAAAATTTTTCTTGCCTCTTTTCAAAGAAAAAAATATCTTAAATTAAGAATATTGATAATTCTTTATAGGGGGTATTATGCACGTAGGAAATTCTAATAGTCAGCAGGTAAGTCAGAATTTGCTGTCTTTTTCAGCTAATTCCTCTGATGAGGAGTACTGTGATGCTAGTGATAAGGTTGAGAGATCTTCTATATCTTGTGAAAGTGATTCTGACCTGGAGTCTATTCCTACTGTATCACATTTTAAGCAGCATACTTGGAAAGACGGCAAATCTAAAAAAGTTGGCCAAAGTAGCTTTAATGAAAATAAGGGAACAAGGAAGTCATTTGGTGAAAATGGATATATAGAGGGACAATGGAAGAACAATCATTTGATAGAACTAGATTCGTGTCAATTTACTCATCCACATAATAATAAAACAGTTTATATTAGGAAGCAAAGTCCAGGTTATTTATTTACTTTTGATCAGGAAAACTTTATTGCAAGAGTAAGCTTCAACAAGATTGAAGAGTTAGATTTTGCTGGCATCCTATAGATATAAAACGAAATTTTCTTGAAAAGCTTAAAATTACTAAAATTATAGAAGATGAATTATTAAATAACAGGGATAAAGCTTATGAACAATTTAAACAGTTTTTGCAGGATAGAAGTGGTAAAACTGCAGATAATCTTGAGTATGCAGAGGATCTTTTTCAGTTTTCTAAAAGATTAGAAGATTGGAGAAAGTTCTCTAGTAATATATCGATATTAGATGATGTAGTTAATAATCAGAACATTTCACGCGAGACAAATAGTAGTAGTCAACAATTGCTTAATAGAGAAAGAGCTCTGAATATAAGAAAGAAAGAGTTTTCTCGAGTTGATCAATTTTATACAAGGGATTTGCTGACAGGATTACAACAAATCTGTAAAGATGGAATAAATAATCACGGAAGTATCTTATATGACAAATATCTTTGGTCTATTTCTGTAATGGCTCCATCTGTTATGGTAGATCATTTATCTGACTTGCATGATAAATCGGTATTTTATATCAGTAATAAAGATATGGAGTTGTTTGCAGATCTTGTTGATATGATGAGTGAGCAACCTTTCCTGGATCTTGTAGGTGATTCATGGAATGCTTTATTTAAAAGGATAAAGGAAATGAGGGGAGAAGCACTAGGGAAACTTGCTTCTTCACAAAGTTTTACACCTTTAACTCATCCTATGTATTTTTATCTTTGTAAGAGCTTTCAGGAGCTAATTTTAGAGATTAGTAGTAAAACAGATATTTCTGTTAATGATCTACTGAAAAAAGACGGTCAAGGAAAATGGGGCTTAATACAAACTATAAATTGGCCATTAACTTCCTCTCTAAACCGCTCTCTCGAACAGCAATATCACTTTATCTTTACACTAATGAAACATTTTGAGCCCGGTTATTATTCTGACAAAAAAGAATTTGAATACAAACTTAAATCGTTACAGGACCCTGGTGATGAAACGTGGTTGCAACGTATAAAAAACTCTGTTTCCAATTTATTTGGCAATAATGAGTTATCATCCATATCTCAAGAGCGCTTAGCATGGATATATATTATTGACAGTGCAATTACTAATCTGCTTTCCGAAAAAGAATTAAAGTTATTTGAACCTCTCATACAAGGCTATATGGATTTTATTAAAAACACAGAAGGTGATCATTATGAGTCATTTCGAATAGCAACACATAATGTTATAAGATTTATAGCACAAACAAGTCCTTATCTTTCAAAAGAGATTTCAGTAATTGATCAAACTATTCTAACAAACAAATAGAATCTATTAAGAAGGCGTTTTTAGATAAACAATCTGGTGATTTTAGAGATTTGGTAGATGTATATAATGAGTATTGGAAGAATAGGGAATCTATTTTAGAAAAAATTCCTGATAAATTTCCTTATGGGAAGTTCAAGCAAGACATGGAAGAAATACGTCAAACATTACTTAATATTGCAAGTACTGTACTTGATCAAAAAGCAAAATCACAAGAGTTAATTAAGTACTTTAGATCATTTAATGAGTTTTTAGAGGATTTAAATAGTATAGAATTCAGTTGGTTTATTAAAGGAACTAATAATGACTTAACTGAAGTAGAAGTAGCCAATAAAGATAAAAATTCATATAAGGTTTTAGATCCTGAAAATTTCATCAAAAAATATAAGGATAATATCCCTAATCACTACTTAATTGAAATCACTCAAGATCTATTAAATAGTGTAAGTAATTTACTTGAGCAAAAAAAATGGTCTGATGACGATAATTTGAGTGCAGCAAGTGAGTTACTGTCAGCAATTAAGAAATCTTTTCTTTATCTAAAGGAGCAACCTAACTACGTGTCTTTCGATATATTCAAAGAAGAAAGTACAAAGCCGTTTATTTCTGTAGTAGAGAATAGCATATCTTATGAGGATTTTAAAAAACGAATTGGTATCATAGGGGAATCTTTTTGGTATTTAAGAAAACAAGATGAGATTGATATAGACAAAGCTTTAGAGCTATATAGAAAAGAAAACAGCAACAGCACAGTAGAAGCACTAAGAGATTGCTATAATAGATACTTAGAAAAATTTAATTCTTATATACAAGAGACTTCCGGCAAAAGCTATCAAGATAAGATCGATTTTATTACTAAAGAAGTAAAGAAGCAATCTAAAGAAATTAAAATCCATGAGTGGGATTTAACATTCAAGAAAGAAACTTTACCTGATCTTCTTGCTGGGCTAGCGGCTATGTGGTCTATACAAGAATCAAAAGATATTGCAAGTACAGGAAAAAGTTTAAAGCCACATTGTATTCAAATATTGTGCATTTTGCGGTTATTAAGTGTTGATAAAGACTCTAAAAGTGTTGATAAGCATCTTGCGCAAGTCTTGACAGGACAAGGCAAATCGCTCGTATTAGGGTTGCTATCTTCACTATTAGCATTGATGGGTCATAAGGTAAGGACTGTTTGTTACAGTGAATACTTAGCAACTCGAGATCAACAAGATTTTGACAGCTTTTTTAGGAAATTTGGTATTCGTCACAAGATAACTTATGGTACATTTGAAGAGATGGCAAATGAAGTGATAAAGCTTGAGGTAAATGGCAAGAAGCAAGGGTTGCGAGAATTAGTTGAAGGCCGTATTTTAAATCATAGCGTGGAGCAATCTGGACAGATAAAGCAAGAGGATATCAGTAATACTACTCTTTTAATAGATGAAGTGGATGTTTTCTTTTCTGATCAATTCTATGGGAATACTTATGGTGCATGTAATACTATAAGAATTCCAGCATTAGATAGTATTCAGGAAAAAATATGGGAAATGGCCAGCAAAAATTATGAAAAAAGTACTATTTTGAAAGAGGTAGAAGAATTCATTAAGAAAAAGATAGGAGAAAGAAATCAAGATTTTAAAGAATTTAATAAATTTTTATTTAAACCTGGAAAATACTATCTTTTGAAAGAAAAAGATAATGTGGTTATTAAAAAAGAATATACTAATCTGTCTCTCTATCAAGAACATCTAGAGGAAATGATTGATGCTGCAATACGTGTTACAAAAGGAAGTGATCAAGACTGGTACATTAACAACTATAAAATTAACGATAAAGGAATCATAAGTTATAGAAGAGACGATGGATTTTATTCCACTTTCACTTATTGCAGCTATTACAACGTATTTAATTACTTTAGGTTAAAGAAAAAAGACTTTGATTGTAAAAATTATGGGTATTTGAATATAGACTGTGGCAAAGTGTCTTATGCAGAATTGCCTGAGAAATATCCTCTTATCTTAGGAGTGAGTGGTACCTTGACTACACTAAATGACCATGAAAAAAAAGCAGTAAGAGAATCTTATAACATCAATGAAAATTCCATCATGCCATCATTTTTTGGTGATTCTCATTTGCAATTTGATTCAAGTCGAGATTTTATATCCCAAGACTCAGAAGAAGAATGGCTCAGTAAAATTTTTAATCGTGCAAACTCTAAGGTTGGTTCAGGACAATCAGTGTTAATATTTTTTGATACAGATGTAGAAATAAGAAAGTTTAAAGAAAAATTCTTCGGTAAATTTGATCGCTTACACATATTAACAGAAAATACGGAAGAGCATACCAAAGAAAAGTACATCGATGAGGCAGGTATTGCAAAAACAATAACGCTAGCAACAAGAGGTATGGGTCGTGGTGTTGATTTTAAGTCTAGTGTTGCTGTAGAAAATAGCGGCGGGGTGCATGTTATACAGACATCCTTTTCACTTGATATAAAAGAAGAAACACAGATTAAGGGTAGAACTGCACGTAAAGATAATAAGGGTAGTTATGAGTTGATACTCTGTAAAGAACATTTGGTAAATGCTGGGTTTCTAAAAGAAGAAGAAAAAGAAATTACTATAAATTATGAAAGCTTGAATAAATCCAGAGAACAAAAAGTAAAAGAAAAAGGCTCAAACAATGAAAAAAGAATTAGAGAGTCAGAAAGTAATCATAAGACAACGATGGATTTTCTTGAATCTTTTTTTCAAAAAGAATGTAGCACTAATATAGATCAGCCATCTGTGGAACCAGCAGTAAGTAGACAACAAAATAGGTAGGAGTTATGTATGTTTAATGTTCAAAATCAACAGATTAGTGACAGTGGAAGAAATGTAAGCTCTGTTTTGAATATTGAGCAAGCTATTCAGTATTTAAATTCTTTGGGGAGTTGGGTAGGAAATGAGCCTTGGCTAGCAAACGTGTCAGAAGAATTAAATAAACGGTATAGAGAGCTAAGGAAGGACATAAGAGAAAATACTAATTCTTGGTCTTATTCACAGTATTATGAGCGTTTAGCTTACCACTATTATAACCTTGCGTGCTACTATAATGATGAGCTGTTTAATAAATATAAGGTTAACTTAGAAAGCGTAAAACAATGTTTAGAAAAATGTTTAGAGAAGCTTGCTGAAGTTTCTGGAGAAGGCTATTCAGACAGGACAAAAGAATTAAAGAATGATGCTAAAAAGTTTTTGACAAAAGTAAAGAAAATACATGAGCAGCAAGAAGATCTGCTGACAAAATATAGCACTTTTAATAAATTCAAAAAGTACACAAAATTATGTATTGTTTTAGGTAGTATAAATCAGGTTCCTTTGCAACAATGCTCTGCTGAGAATAGACAGCGGATTCAAAATATTCAGCTGTTAAAAGTCATTAATATGCTAGAAGATGCAATTACTGTACCTGAGTACAAAAATACTTTCATTACTGCAGAGCAGTCTGACTATTTAGGTCAAGTGTATCAATTGGCTGGCCAACCTGCACTGAGTATACGATATAAGAGAACTAGTGACAATCTCAAAAAAACTGTAAATGCAACGAAGGAACATAGTGATAAGAAACAGGAGATAAAAGATATTATTAGCAAAGAAGTTAAAGAGTATAGAAGTAATTTAGTACAAGTTAAAGATTATATAGAAGAAAGGCTTCATAGATCGCTTAGCACTATTGACAATGCTTATATTGAGAGAAAATATATAAAATATTGCGCAAGGCTTTGGCTACAAGAAACAACAAATTTACTAAAAGAACTGACTGAAAGTAAAAGCCGTACTGTTATTCAAGAAATTTTTAATTCACTAGATGACATACAGGGTTTTAGCCAGATTCCTAATCCTTTAAACCAACTTGAGTATTACACCCTTTTAATGGAGCACTATAAATTGGTTAGGAAAGAAGATGAAAAAGTTTTCATAAGTCGGTTTAAAAAAGAGTGCTTGGAACAAATAGTTGCCTATAGTGATTCTGCTGAAAAAGAATTAGTTTTTCTAGAAACTTTTGTTGACTTTTTAAGTTCCTCTAAAAATCTTCAATCAATTATTGTTGAACTAGAATTAGAAGACTTTTGTCGTGGTGATTTATCGTTTGATAAGTTGATCAATAATATTATGAAGCTTGAAGTAGATACTTATGGTGAAAATCTTATAGTTTTGAAAAAAGTGACAGAAGGCTTAAAGGAGAAAGAAGATCTTTTTTTAATAGACAAGTTTAAGGAAGTTATAGGTGCTTATATAAAACCAGTAGAAGTACAAGAAAGAAGAATAGATGGTCGATTAGTTGTTGAAGTAACAGGTAAGAACATTGTTGTCAGTGAAATTTTATGGCAATTAGAAAATACACTTTCAGAGAATTCAAATATAGAGGAAGTACGCTTTGTTGGCGCTGATGTTATACATATTGATGCAGATTTTAAAAATAAAGTTTGGTACGGAAAGAATGTAGTTGTTTTAACCAAAACAATAAAAGTACATGATAAAGTAACCTGGAATGTATCTGGGAAAGATAACAATCATACCTATTCTGATAATGCAGGTACTGGAAAAGATGGTCATGGTAAACAAGGGACAGATGGTTATCCTGGGGAAAGTGGTGGCAATGTCTTGATTCTAGTAGAGAAAATAGAAAATCCGGAAAATTTTACCATTATTTCAAATGGTGGTAAGGGTAGTAAAGGACAAGATGGTGGAAATGGAAGAGATGGTAAGGATGGAGTAGGTATTACGAAGGCAGAATTTAAAGAAAAATTTCCTCCGGCTGCTAAATTTACCCACGTGGGCAGAGCAAATAATATATTAAAAACTGTTAATAACATTAAAAAAGATTCACAAGTCATAATATCTGAGTGGTATGAAAGCAAACGGGACGCATTCCCTTTTAAACGTGATGTGACTTTTAATGAAGAAATTATTGAAGAAGTTATAAAAGATTCTAAAGAAACAAAAGAACGTCATGGTAGAAGTTATGGAAGGGGGGGCACAGAGAAATGCCCTTTTGAGGGAAATATTTTCATAAATGCAATGACGAATCAAGAAAACGAGATTATCTTTTCTTTTGAACGTGGAGGTAAGACTACAAATTGCCAAGCTTTTCTGCTTTACAAAGGATCATTAGGGCAACCTGGAGGACATGGTGGAGAATATGGATTAGGTGGTCAAGGTGGATATGCTGGAGGAATAACAGTAAAAAACCCAGAAAGCAGCCAGGAATTCAATACTATAAGAGAAGTTAAGCAAGGGAAAGAAGGAGAAAAAGGACAGGGAGGCTTATATGGTAATCATGGAGAAAATGGCTGGGATATGGGTTATATGGACTATTCGGTTTCAGAGTTTTTTACAGAAGAATGGCCTAAATTTCCTGGTGTAAAAGAAAAAAGTAAAGTTGAGTTAAAATACTATAGTGATAATTCATCAAAACGTATACGATGTCCCTATAAAGAACGTAAAGGTGAAGGGGATATATATGCTGAACTGGAACCTTCTAAGATTGAGCATAAAAAGCAAAAAAGGTATGAAGAAAGGAAGAGTACTAGACAGAATAGTGAGCGACAACATCACGCACAAGCTGTAAGGAAAAAAAACATTTCACAAAGCAGCATTTTAGCTAATTATTCTCATCATCTTAGTTCTATGGAAAAAAATACACTGCAGAACTTACGATCTGATTTAGAAAATACTAAACAACAAGCCTTACAAGCGATCACTGAAAATCAAGAACAGCAGGAAAAGCAAACTACAGAATTAGGAATTAGGCGTCATTCTTCTTACCAGAGTAAAAGTAAGCATCATAATAATGTCTTTATTACAACATCTAGTATCACTTACAGAGAGACTATTGATGTTGAAAGTTTTATTGATAAGCTAAAAAAAGAACCATTGCTGCTAGACAATTGGTTTCAGTTAAAAAAGGCAGAACTTAATTTATCTCAGCTTAGTCAGTTATTTTTAGTTTTTGAAACCTTAAAAGGTAGCCCTCCTGAAACGAGTAGCTTACAAAATAATACAGAGCTACAAGACATAGAGAAGCTTTTGATTGATAAGTATAGACTTGCTACATTGCAAGAAATTGTAAAGCAATTACCACCTTATCAGGAGGTTACAAATAATGTAGAATTAACACCTGAAAATGCAGCAAGATATCTCATTGAAGCAAAAGGAAATGATAACAATATTTCTCACCATATTTTAGGAACTCTGAATCAATATCTTTATAAAAATAGTACAGAACAACATGAGAAAATTTCTAAATTCGGTAAAGAAGAATTACAGAATACAGAGAATAAAGCTTTAAAATACTCAATTAGAGCGTTTGTTTTAGAAGTAGGAAAATTAGAAGAGGAACATACAGATGTTAAAAAATATTATAACAAACATAAAAAATTTCTAAAAGATCAAGAACATAGTTTGAATATATTCTTTGAGGCGTTTAAAAGAGAGCTATCCCAGCCAAGACATGCAGAAGTATTTGGTTTATGGATTGAAAGTATTAAAGATAAATCTCTAAGAAGTAAGCTAGAAGAAAAAATACAAAAAGACGATTTTTTGAAGGCTCTTTATAATCGTTTTAATAATCAACTTAGACAAGAATATGATTGGAAAGAGTGTTGCAAAGATCAAGCTGTTCTTCAGAAATACGATGATTATATTCAAGAAAAAGGCTTATTATCAGAAAGCTATAGGGAATTATTAGCCTACATTTTCGATGTTAATATTAGATTATACGCTGAAAATCAAGATAATAAATTGTTTCTGCAAGGTGATCACAATCCTTCATCTAAGCAAATTATCCACATATTATGTAGAGATAATGAATTTATACAATTAAATATAGATGGAAACTACTTAAAGTTAGAGCAAGAGCGTAAGAAAAAAGATAATTTTTACGCAAGGATTCTTATAGAAATTGAACCATTTAAACAAAAACAAGAATTTGATAATTACTTAAAGAATAAAGCTTTTTTATCTAATAACAGTCCTTCAGAAGATGAACAATATTTTAATGAAGAGGAAGATATAGAAAAAATTATAGAATACTTTCCTGAAGGGGAAAAACAACAGTTAAAAGAGCGATTGAACAAAATTACATCTCAATATATTGGGCAGCAAGGAATTTTGCATAACATGTTGAAAAGCTTTTCTAGCGAAGGAAGACATGTATCCTCTCAAGAATTATATTGTTTAGTGAACTCAATTCTAACTTCTGTTATTGAAGATAAAAAAGAATTGAATATCTTTTGTTGGATAGTTGCAGCTTATCCTCAAAAGAGTTGGATAGATGAATTGATGTTATTACAACTCGAAGATTATTTCAAAAAAACATTAATAGAGAAACCTGAATGGAGAAAGTACTTATCGAAAATAGAAAGTAAGGACGTTTTACTGTTATTTAAAGTAAAGTTGGATCAACATAAATCAAGCAATCCTATTTCTGCTCAATGCATTGAAGATATTCTGCATTTATTAAGTAATATTCCAAATGAAACAGTTAGTTTAGAAGGACTAGAGTTATCTGAGTGGCCTTATGCACTGAAAGAAAAATACTGGACATGCAAGCTATCAAAATTAGTAGATTGGCAAAAGGATGACTTACCAACAGCTTCTTACTATCTTTTATCTATAGAGAATATTTTTGGCGCTCTTTTATCGGAGAAATTTATAGAGGCTCTAGAAAAGAAAAAACAAGAATTGTCATCTGATAAGCTTACTAACATTTTATCTAATTTTCATAATGAAAAATGGAACTTAAGTACAGAAGAGTTAAATACCCTTAACAGTTGTAGAATTGATGATTGGGCACAGAAAATGCAGGAGAAGTTTACTGCTAATAAAGAAGAACGGAAGATAACTCAGTTAGTTGAACTAATTAAAAGTAATGCTAATACTTCGAAAGAAATTTTAAACAAATTGCCAAAAATTAAGAATTATATTGAAAGTATTGATAAGTATATAACTGCTGAAAAACCTATAGGTAGTTTTACGGAAGATGATATTAAAAATTGGGTAAAAGAATTTCAGAGCAATATGGGTAAAGGAAAGCAAGATGTAAAAGAGGAAATGCTTGCTGTAATATATAGAGCAATAGAGTTAAAAAAAGAATTAGAACTAAAAAGAGTATTTAAGCTTCGTGATACTCAAAAATTAACTGTATTGGCGTTATTGACAAATGATCGCAGCACCCTAGCACAAGTGTCTACTGGAGAGGGAAAATCATTAATTGTAGTAGCAGCATCAATTATGAAAGCACTTTGTGGAGAGAAAGTAGATGTTATAACTAGTTCTTCTGTATTGGCAAAACGTGATGCTGAGGATAATAGAGATATCTATAGTTTATTTGGTATTAATGTATCACATAACTGTAGTGAAGATATTGAAAAAAGAAAGGAAGCATATTCAGATAATCAAGTGGTATATGGTGATTTATCTAATTTCCAGCGCGATTATTTATTAGATAAATTTTATGGGAAAAATATTTTAGGAGATCGTAATTTTAATAATGTAATTGTTGATGAAGTAGATAGTATGTTGCTCGATAAAGGTAACAATATGTTGTACTTATCTCATGATCTGGCAGGACTAGATAAGCTGGAATCTGTTTACATTTACATTTGGCAGTGGATTAATAGACCAGCTAGAGATAATAAAGAACTTTGCTATGCTTTTGATGCTAAAGCAATTAAAGAAGCAGTGATAAGTGACTTATATGGATTGGTGAAAAAAGAAGATATTGGAAAGCTTGGGTCTGAATTAAGCGAGCAGCAAAAAAATATTATGTGGGAACGTTTAATCAAAACTGAGATATTAGATGATCAGGGCAAATTGTTAAAAGGAAACATTAATGACAATGAACTTAATAAAGTACTTTCACCTGAATTTAATTGTTACAAAGATCGTTTTCTTTACCTTTTAAAAGAGTGCATTGAAAGAGAAAAATTTATACATGTTCCCAATAATCTCAGACCGTTTATTGAACAGCACTTAGAATCTTGGATTAATAATGCTATAACCGCGTTCTTCATGAAAGCAGGAGAGGATTATGTAGTGGATGTAGATAAAACCGGAAGTAGTCCAGATCGCAATCCTAATATTACAATTCTTGATAGAGATACAGGAACAGATCAAGCTAATTCTCAATGGGATGAAGCATTACACCAATTTTTACAACTCAAACATGGATGTAAATTATCTTTACAAAGCTTAAAAGCTGTTTTTATCTCTAATGTTTCTTTCTTTAAATTGTACAGTAACTTATATGGATTAACAGGCACTTTAGGGTCACAGAGAGAAAGAGATTTATTGCAGGAGATACATGAGGTAGACTTTGTAACTATCCCTACAGCCAAGTCTAAGCAATTTCGTGAGGAAAAACCTATTCTTTGTACTGGCAAAGATGAATGGATAAAGCGCATATGTAATGAAACAAAAAGGCTAACTGAGGAAAAAAAACGATCTGTTTTAATCATCTGTGAAACAGTAAATGATGTAGAGACTTTATACAAAGCTTTTGGAGGAAAGGATGCAAAACATGTTCATACATATACAAGAGATTACGAAGAGTTTGATAAAGGGTTTGAAATTGTTCAAGGTAACAAAGAGCTGGGGCAAGGACAGATTATTATTGCAACGAACTTAGCTGGCCGTGGAACTGACATAAAAATTACAGAAGAATTGAGGAAAGCAGAAGGATTACATGTTTGTTTAACTTACCTACCTAGCAATATTCGAGTTGAACAGCAAGCATTTGGGCGAGCAGCAAGAAGTGGAGACCAGGGTTCTGGTCAGTTAATCATCATGGATTCAAAAGGACAAGAATACAGTAACTCAAAAATACTTGATTTAAAGAAAGAGCGTGATGTGGAAGAATTACATCGTATATCTGACATTAAAGCTTACTATGATACTCAGATTACTATGGAAGAAAGCTGTTTTAAAGCATTCAAAGAGCAGTACGAACAATTGAAGAAAGACCTTGATGATAAAAAAGTACCTACTGAAGTTAAAGAAATTGTATTGCAGAGTTGCTTGGACAAATGGGCTTTCTGGTTAGATGAACACACTAAATATGTAAGAAATTTGACAGGTGAACAGGATAAAAGAAATCTTTACAACCTACTGGACAAATTTATCTCACGATTAAAGAATTTAGACACTGGGTATAGCGAAAAGTGGTTACCTTCGTATGAAGGACCTCCAACTCTAATTATTGAATATGATAGCACAAACTGGTTAGCCTGGGTTAAAGAAAATCCAATTCAAATGATTAAACTTGGAAAGTATCTCTCTCAAAATGAGGAACATAAAAATGCTCATAAAAATGCCCTTGAGCTGTTTGATGAGGTGATTAAAAAAGAGCCATATTTTTCTGAAGCAGCACGTTATTACAAGGCATTTGCATTAGTAAAGAAGGTTGATTTAGAACAAAAGCCTTTAAAAGAAGAAGATGAGAAAGTTTTGAAAGAATTTAAGCAAGAATTGCGAGAAGCTGCAAGGCTTTTAGATGAGCATAGTAAATTTGCTATCAATGCAGCAGGTATTATTGGTAAGATTAAGAAGAATAATAACGAAAGTATCATTCAAATCGACGCTTATGAAGAACAGCAAAAGAGCTTGGCTAACCTTTATTATATGTTTTCACGGTCTATAGATGATATTTTTGGACACACTATTACTCCACAATCTTTTGCTAATAATGATATTAAGGAAGAGCTGGCTGAAAGTCTATATAAGGATCTTCTTGAAAAGGGCATGCTAAAAAAGCCGAGAGTAAAAAAGAGCATTTCTGAAGAAGAGCTAAAAGTGATCAGTGCTGGCTATGGAGTATCAGTTGAAACATTAAAAATTTTTCTTTCCAAATATGAAGGGAAGGAAATTAATGAGAAAGAATTTCAAAAAGAATTAAAAAAAGAAGTACAATTGCCTAGCAGAGAAGCATTTTGGAAGTCATTGATTAAACAAAAAATCTTAAATGAAGAAGTTAAGTGTGTTGTAGTTAATAATGAAAAATTGAAAGAAACAGATCCTTCATTATTGGATCATCTGACTGGAAAAATAAACCAAAAAGAGTTAGAAAAGCAAACTCTAGAGCTCAATAATGAACAGATTCTTTTAAATGTAGAATGGGTTACACAACAGAAAAATAAAGGTAATATTTTTAAAAAAGATGATTTTATAAAGATTGTAGGCAAAGACAAATATAAAATATTGAAAGAGAGAGGAGTACTTTCATTTAACAGAAAAGCGCATATAGACCAAAGTAAAATTGAATCTATGACTTTTCCTTGTTACGATTCCATTACTCTGGAAGACTTTACTAAAGTAAATATCACTAAAAGTGAAGCTGAAAAAATTTTAGCAGAACTAGCTAAACAAAAGGTCATTGAAAAAAAGGATGGCTCAGAAAATAATGCTTATGGACTAAAGATCAAATTTGATGAAATCAAACAAGTTCAGCTTTCTTTCTGTCCAGTTTATGAGAATGTCCTAAAAGGACTATTATCTACATGTTTTACCTATAGAATAGCCCTTCAAAAAATTGCAGTGCAGCTAGAAGAAAAAAACTTTCCTGTTCGTCTGCAATTAATAACAAAACCACATCAAAGTTTAGTCTTGGAATTATTAGAACAGAAAATTATCAGAACTACTATGGTAGCAACTAAAGATGAAGGCTTAGAGGAAAAGTTGAAGAGTATATATAGTCAAAAAATGACTAAAGATAATTTTAAATGTATACTTTCTAAAAGTACACTCATTCAAGAAGAGTGTATAGAAAAGCTTTTTGGCTTCTTGGTTGAGAAAGGATGGATTACCAAGTACGATCCAATGCAGTCTATACAAGATGAGGGTATTAGAGCTATTAGCAAGGAAAACATTAAAAATGCTGGCAAATCTTTAGTACAAGATCTTTATTATATTAATAGCCCTGATAAAAGACAAAAACCTTTAAACTTTTTTCCCGAAGGAAGCCATGAAAACGTACCGACCAAATTGCAAAGTATTGATAAAACAGTGGAAAAAGTTTTAGACAATCAATTACAACTAGCGAAAAAAGATACAATTAAAAATATTGTTAGCACCTTGAAAAGATCAAGAAGTTCATTGAAAGCTTTAAAGGTTCCTGATAGTAAACTAAAATCTCTAACTGAGTTTTGTGGTCAAGGTGAATTTGCAAATATAGAGGAAGTGCATGTCTTTTTTCTCAATGGATTAGATCAACTTTTACAATTAGAAGAGAAGAAATGGACACAAGAAATGCTTATCAACACTGTAGCAGTAACTGCTATGGGAGTAAGCCAAATAGCTGTAGGTACTGCTATAGAGTTATATTCAGTGGGTATTATGACCCATGTTGGTGCTGCATTTGTTAGCGAGGGTGTAAATGATCTCTTCTTTGCAGCAGGTGCTTTAAAATCAGGCCATTTTAGTTGGGAAGATTATAGACAACATAAGCTTGAAAGTTTAATGATGACAGCTGTTACTGTTGGTATAGGAGCTTATCTTTCAAGAGGTGCTAAGGTATCACGTTTTGGTCATAAACTAGCTGGACCTAATTTTGAATTTGGTAAGAAAGTAGCAGAAATGTCCGGAACTCAGCTGATTCAAACTGCAGGTTGGAAAGTAGTAGGAAAAGAAGTTGCAAAGCGTATTACATTAAAAACTATAGAAGGGTTAGCGCTTGGCTTAGCTAATGCAGGAGTTGATACACTCGTTGAAAATTACCTTCAAGCACTATGTGAAGGCATAGCCTCTGATATTTTGTCAGATATTGAACGCGAAGTAGAAGAACATAATATCTCTATAAGTTTAGAAAAAGCCTATAAAGTATTAGGAAGAGAAAGAGCAGAAAAAGTTATAGGTGACTTAACTAAGAGTGTCTTTACTAGGCAAAGTTATGTGGAAGAGTTTTTACCTATTGCCAACAAGATAGCTAGTAGTGTAACTCAAGGAATTGCAGAAGCTGTTAAAAAAAGAAGCAAAACAAGTAATAAGCTGGTATTACCTATTCATGCTATTAGTAAGATAATGGTTTGGTCAGAACGTTCTGTTCAGATTGCCAATATAATAGTGATTACTAATAATCTTTTAGGTAACTTAGATCAGGAAATAAAAGGTAGACTAAATAAGCTGGAAAAAGACTTAGAACGCAATCAAAAACAAGAAGTGGAGAAAGATTATGAGAGTTTTAAAAAAGGAGTAATTGATCAGTGGAAATCATTGCTTCGCGAAAAGGCTGGGCAAATTATAGCACGGCATATTGTGAGCCCTGTCCTTAAAGAAGGCGCTAATCATCTGGTTAGATGTATTGGAAAAAAAGTGCAAGAAGCATATCAGTCTTACAAAGAAAGTGGGCATTTTGAGCGCTTTGAAGGATTGAAACAGGAGCACAAGGAAAAGCTACAGAGTGAACAACAATGTGACAATACATCTAAAACAGAAAACCATATTACGGAAAAATATCATAAAGATTTGCGAAAGTTGATGATTAAAACTAGAAATCCTGACTTACTTGCAGATATAGTCCGAGAAAACATTCCAATGGATATGACATGTGTTAACGCGTGTACTCAAGTAGTATATAAGATACTAAAAGAGCAAGGAGTTGTAATTCCAGGGCTAATCGTTATTGTTCAAGGAAATGGTGGTATAAGACAAGAATTTTCATCTATATCAGAAGGAACAGGAAGGATAATTATTCCTCTTGAGCTCAAAGATAATCATTTTGAATTTTGCGGAAGCAGCACATCGGAAAACAGTAGTGAATCAAAAAATAATTGCTTATATGAAGCTTTATCAGAAGCTATACCTGGATTAAGAAATATAATATCACCAGAAGGATTCAGAGATAAGGTAGCTGATTGTATTAAACATGATAAAGGAATACGGTATCACATTCAGCAAGGCTGGCACCGGCTTCCTATATCTCTTGGTGCGTTTGGTGGTGCATCTGCAAGAAAGCGTTCGAAGGTAATACATGATTTTGAATCGTCATCCTTTGATAATGAAGAGTTTCTTGATTACGAAGAATATCAATATAGGGAACGTAACGTATCTGATCACCTAGAAGACCGTTTTACACGCTTTTTTCGTATTGGTGGAATAATACAAAGAGCTTCTGAACAAACAAATATACTAAGGAATCAAGTAGTCAAAAGTGGATCAAGTAAGTCTCAAGATCAGAGTAGCAACAAAGGAAGAGAAATTCATGCAGCGCATGTAGTCAGACTTGGTGAGATTAATCACGAGATGGTAAAACAATCTGAACAGCTTTATAATGAACTCGTAAATTTTCTAGGTCATACACAAAATGTTCCAAAGTATGCAAACGAGTGGCATGGAATAGGTGGAGATATAGATAAGTTTCAATCAAGGAATCTAAAAGAATTAGGTAAGATAAATTTTAGAGAAAGCCTTACCGCAGAAGATGCAAGTATAATAAAAAGCGTAAAGGAGGATTTTATAGCCGTACTAGATACCCGAATTAATGGAGGAAAGCTTAGTGATAGAAAGAAATTAGAGCTAATAAATGTAAAGACAGCTTTAACTAATATTACAATTGAGTCAGTATTTGAAAAAGGAAAAAAAGGTTATTCAGGTGAGGGCATGAATGCTTATCGATAGGCAACTACTTGCCATTGAATTTTAAAGAATATTGCAAGATTAATCGGGGGTTATTTTCTCTACCGTTCTCTACATTTTTATTACGGAAAGTTCAAATTCCAAATTAGGAAGAAATAGAGAAGCAAGTCAGAGAAGTTCCACAATTTTTAATCCACAGCTAAATGAGGAGTTATAGCTTTTTACCCAATAGTGAGAACATTTCATAAAAAAGCAGAATCGACAGCTTGACGAAAAGATTTGAACAGAGTTTCTGGCTCGGGTTTATAGCAAATCAATGATGCTCAGTTTCATTAAAATCTGGAGAATAAGGAGGAAGATACAGAATCTCTGCACCAATACCTTTGGCAAATTCACTTGTTTTCTTGGATTTATGAAAAGTTGCATTATCCAAAATCACTGTTTGCTCAGACTGTAATATTGGTACCAAAAATTGCTCGAATCAGCCATTAAAAACCTCTGTATCACAATACCCTTCAAAGGTCATAGGTGCAAAGATTTTTCCCTTACTTAAAGCTGCAATCATGCTGAGTTTTCTTACCTGATTTTAGTGTATGAAACCTTTCTCCCTTTCTGCAATATCCGTATATTCTGTATTCTCTATACCAGATTCATCAATATATCAAATTTTTAGGGGACTCTGCCGATATGACTTTCAAAAATTCAGCACGTTTTTCTTCATTTCTTTCTTTATATCAATAAGTCTTTTTTTGCGTTTAAATCCACTTTTTTTAGAGCTGTATGAATCGTTTGATGACTATATATTGCCTCAGCACCTCTGATTGTGTTTTACCGCCGTGTTTTTTTATAAATTCTGCAAACGCATTCCAATCGGTGATTTTATGATTATAGCCTCTACTTCTCAGTTTCTTCGATTCCTGTTTCTTTCCGCCTTTTCTCCCATTTGTACAATGTTACTCTACCGATTTTGAACCTCTTTGCTACTGCTGTTTTACTCTCTCCTTCATCTAACGCCTGAATGGCTTTTTTCCTTAAGTCATAACTGTACGCTGCTGGCACTTTTACCTTCTTATTACCCTAAATCTCTATTTTATTCTGTTGCCACTATTATTAGAAGGGCTATAATTCAGTAAAATTTAAGAATTTTAATAGTTTAGCAGCATGAAACACGCAATAAACTGCCACTTTTAAATTTGATCAGACTTAATTAAAAAAGACAAGACTTTCAATAATTTGCCAAAATCTAATCCAGAATTCGGGTTGAAAACATGGCAAAAATTAGATGAAACTGCTTTACAACATAGTATAAGCTTACAATGGGTAATATGTATAATTAGAAAGCAAGCTATAGGAAGGAAACTAAAATACAGAAATCAGAGACACCAAAAAAGAGATATAAATTTTAGACAAAGTAAGTCATGAAGGGTATATTTTACTTTCAATCAAAGCTTCTATGGCAATAATTCTTTTAGATACAAAAATAATAAACCGTATAGCAGCGGGTGAAGTAATCGAAAGGCCAGCAAGTGTAGTAAAGGAATTAGTAGAAAATGCAATAGATGCTGGAAGTTCAGAGATAGAGATCAAAATAGAAAGTGGTGGACGTAACCTTATAACTGTGACAGATGATGGAAATGGAATAGAAAAGGACGACTTAGAACTAG
Organism: Wolbachia endosymbiont of Chrysomya megacephala; assembly: GCF_008245065.1. Classification (NCBI taxonomy): domain Bacteria; kingdom Pseudomonadati; phylum Pseudomonadota; class Alphaproteobacteria; order Rickettsiales; family Anaplasmataceae; genus Wolbachia; species Wolbachia endosymbiont of Chrysomya megacephala. The sequence continues at coordinate 1,355,168 of NZ_CP021120.1, read as the reverse complement.
CATTTATGAGGCATGCCACTTCAAAATTAAGCGATAGTGAGTTAATAGAAATCAAACATCTTGGCTTTAGAGGAGAAGCTTTGCCTTCAATTGCAGCAGTAAGTAGAATGAAATTATCGTCTAAGGCAAGTGGAGCAAAGGAAGCATGGTCTATAAGGTATGAGGGAGGAGAAAAAATAAGAGAGATTACCCCTTATTCTTTATTGCAGGGTACATATATTGAAGTTCGTGACTTATTTTTTGCGACTCCAAATAGACTAAAATTTCTAAAAACCGAAAGGGCAGAAACACAAAGTATTGTTGATATTGTGAATAACTTAGCGATGATTAATTATAGTATTGGGTTTACTCTCACTTCTGGTAATAAAAAGCTCTTAAAATATGTTAAGCAAACTTCGCTGTTCAACAGATTATGTGAAATAGAAGAATTTCAAAACAATTCACTGGAAGTTAAAGAGGAAGAAGAAGGCATCAAACTTAAGGGACACATCTGTAAACCAACTATTAGTCGTGGCAATTCAACTCAGATCTATACGTTTGTTAATGGCAGGCCAATAAAAGACAATCTACTTATTGGTGCAATTAGATATGCGTATCAAGATTTTATTCTAAGTGGGAGGTATCCTTTTGCAGTGTTGCACTTAGAGATACCATACGATCAAGTAGATGTAAATGTGCATCCAAATAAATCAGAAGTAAGATTTCAGAATAAAAGGCTAATATATGAAATAGTGAGAAGAGGGATAATAAAAACACTATCAACGAGATTTGCAGTGGGTGATCAAGGTATTGAAGAGGAGCTAATTTTTAATGATAGTAAAAGCCAAGAGCAGGTTGATAGTCAAGAGAAAAAAGATCAAAAAGAGTTTTATGAAAAGAGACCAAGTCTTTTAGAAAATCGTCTAATGAAAGAATTCAATGCACCAGATGAAAGAAGGCAAAGCTTACCAGAAACGTTTAAATATGGAGAATCTCCACCCCAAAAGGGAACGATGGTTTTAGAAAGGAAGCAAATTGATTTAATAGAGGATTATCCTCTGGGATATGCACGCTGTCAGGTCTACAATACTTACATTATTGCTGAGGCTAAAGGCAAATTAATTATAGTAGACCAGCACGCAGCTCATGAGAGGTTGATCTATGAGTGCTTAAAACAAAAATCAAGCATAAAAAGACAAAAACTTCTTCCTGAAACAGTTGAAATTAAAAACCAAGCTGGAATGGGGATGGTTAAAACTTATAAAGATGAGCTTTTTGAAATGGGTTTTGATATTGAAATACAATCAGAAGATAAAGTAACGATAAAAGAAATACCTGCAATCTTGGGAACAATAGATATAAAAGAGATGCTAGTTGATATAGTAGATAAGTTAACGGAAATGGAAGATACGTTGTCAATAGAGGATAAGGTGAATAAAATATCAGCCACAATCGCTTGCCATGGAGCAGGAAGAAAAATGAAATTGGAAGAGATGAATGAGATACTAAGACAAATTGAGAAAACTCCATATTCTGGTCATGAAAGACCAACGTATATAGAAATGAAACTAAGTGATATAGAAAAATTGTTTGAAAGGAGATGAGTTCAGTTTGTCAAAAAGGTTCCCAATTAGGTATACGTGATAGCTCTTCTGGTTATGGAGTATAAAATGTGAAAAAAGAGAATAAATGCTCTAATTTTTTAGATTACAAAGTAATAGGACAGGAAGTAAGAAATCGTAGATTAGCAAAGGGATATACTCAAAAAGATTTAGCAAAAAAAATCGGAACAACATATCAGGTAATACTGCAATATGAAAAAGGAACACGCAGAATTTCAATTAAGAAGTTATATGAATTAGCAGAAGCATTATCAACAACTGCTAGAGATCTAGCTTGCGGACAAGAAGTATCAAATGAGGGAAGGTATGAGGAAGAGGAGGTACTGAATCTAGTAAGAAGACATAAAGAGATTAAGGATCAAGAATTACGTGAAACGTTTTATTTATTAACTAAATTCATCCGTATTAGTGAAGAAGAAAGTGGAAAGGCAGTAAAAATAGAGGTGGCAAAGGGTTTAGTTAAGGAAGGAGTTTCTATCTCTCAAACGACCAGTTTATCTATTGATGAATATGATAATGATGAGAAAAAAATTTCCATTCCGTATAAAGTAGGTCAAAGAATAAAAGAATGGAGGTTGAGAAGAGGATACACTCAAGAAGATTTAGCAAGTAAAGTGGGCATAATAAATCAAAGAATATATGAATATGAACAAGGACGAGCTGCTGTTTCACTTGAAATGTTAGATGAAATAGCAAAGGTACTATTAATTAATATTACAGATCTGCTTCCAGAAACAAGAGAAAATGAGAATAGTGAAGCAGAGCTATCAAAGTTAATAGAAGAATACAAAAAGATCAAGAGCCAAGAACTACGGCATGTACTAATAAAATCTCTGTTTGAAAGCATACAAGTTTGCAAAGAGAAAGTGAAGAGAGTAGAAAAGATGAAAATTGCAAAGAATTTAGTTAAGGAAGGAATTTCTATCAATATTATTTTAAAAACAGTGGGCATCTCTTTAGACGAAATTCAACAAATTTGAAATAAAAAATCAGTATCTATTAATATCTTTACTTTTTGATGAAAAAATAAGTAAAAAAGATTGAGAAATTGATTTGACTTCACTCAAAAGCTATGGCTTTATGCCAATGCTGACAAAAAAACAGCAGTAAATATATAAAAACATTTTGTTATTAGTGAAGGGTAATTTTTATGAATAATAAGAAAGATCGTAGAGAAGAAATAGAGTTCAGAGCATTAGAAAGCAACGGTAAAGCTCTACTTGATCGTGAAGTAATAGAAACGTTTCTAAGTGCAGTGCATGACAGGGAAGAAGCTCAAGTTATTGCTAGAAAGCTAATAGATAGTTTTGGAATAGGAGGAATTTTAGGTCAGGAAATAGATGACTTGAAAACTATAGAAGGGATAACTGACTCTACAGTAGCAGTAATTTTATGTCTAAAGGAAGCTGCAAAGAGAGTACCAAGAGAAGAGTTAAAGAAAGGACCTGTAATGGATAACTTGGAAACCATAGTAAAATATTTAAGGGTGAGTATTGGCTATTCAGAGGAGGAAAAGATGAAAATAATATATTTTGATCAAAAGTGCCGTTTAAAGGGGGAAGAAGTGTTTACTGGTACAGTGGATAAGGTACCTTTTTACATGAGAGAAGTAACAAGAAAAGCATTAATAAGAAAAGCGACGTCAATAATAATATCGCATAACCACCCAGAAGGAAGGTTAAAGCCATCTGATGAGGATGAAGCTGTAACTAAAGACTTGGCTAAAGCTTGTCAGACTATAGGGATTAGGTTGCTGGATCACATTATCATCACAAGTGTTGGGTATTTTAGCTTTAAAGAGCAAGGACTGTTATAAGCAGATGTTTGAAGATTTTCATGAGTTGTTTAACTACTTGAATGAAGAAAGTATTTGCAAGTACATTAATTATTACTTATAATTAATGAAAAAGTATATATTGAATTAATAATCAAGTAATAAAGTCGGTTATAGACTTAGTAAAGTATATTTAATAGCGGAGGCTAATATGAGTAATAAAATAATTGTACCTTTTGATGATCAAGAAGGAGGTACTTACGAGTTAAACATTGATCTTGATAGATTATCAAAAGGTGAGGTGTTAAATGCTATTGTAGGAATAGGTCGTACTAACACCTTTGTAAGCAAAATTAATAAGGCTAAAAAGCCTGAGGAAATAGCACCTTTCCCTGTTAGAGAAGTTCGCGAAAACAAAATCAACTATGGGAAAGGATTTGACTATGTTTATGGCACAAAACCTTTAAACGATCAAGCAGAAGATTTAAATCCATTCACTTCAGCTTTGCAAAAAATAAAGCCAAGTGTAAGCGAAAGTGAAAAGTTGAGCTGGTTTAAGAGTGCTGTGGTAAGAGCAAAAAGTCCAAATGAACTGCACAAGGCTGTAGACGAAGCACTAGCTGCTGGAACAAGGCTAAATGCATGTAATGATGGGGAATGGAGTTTTGCAGAATATCTAGTATTAGGTACACATTTTCATAAATTTGATAAGGCTGATCGTAAAAAGCTAATACGTAAATTAATGTTAAGCGGTGCAGAGTTTCATGATACTTTATTGGAGAATAAACTGATAGGTGAAATCTATAATGAGCTACAGCCAGAAGTTCAGCCACAGATAGATGAGAGACTAGAAGAACTAGAGAAAGCTGGCGAAAGTGCTGTGCAAGAAGGAGAATTAATAGATATCGAGATAGACAATACAACATCGTATATAGAATTTTCCGAAGATAGCAAAATAGAAGTAGCCAAAATACTGAGAGAGTTAGGAAGTAATATTTTAAAAATAGGCAATGATGCAGTTGAAGTTAAAAGTGAGAAGGGAGGTATAAGAAACTATACCGATATTTCAGATGGCAGCTCTGTCATGTTAGAATTTCCTACAAGCATTGGTAAGCTAAATATTATATTGTACCACGATGTAAAAAAATATGATCAAGTACAAGTCAGAGTAGAAAACAAGGAAATGTGGTCTAAATTACAAGAAAGAGGCGAAGAAATAGGAAAAAATTGTCTTTTTGCTGGAGTAAAACTTAAAGAAGCAGTAGAAAAGGGAAGTTTTATGAGATGTGGCATATGGAATAGCAAGCAGCTTATGAAGGAGGTTGATAGCCCAAGTGAAAAATTGTCTTCATGGGTAGATAAAGTACGTGAAAATAGTAAAGAAACTTTTAGGGGGCTTTAATTCATTTATTTTAAGGTTCCAGAGTCTACCATTATATCTGGAGCCTTTGAGCTATAGTAGAAAATATTATATGTATGGTTCTTTGTATGGAAAAAAGTCTAGACTGTGAGGTAGGGCAAAAAGTGAAAAGTTGGAGGTTAGAGAGAGGGTATACTCAGAAGGATTTAGCGGAGAAGGTTGGTGTAAAGTACTGGGCAATACTGCAGTATGAAAAAGGGAGTCGTAAAATTCCAATTAAGAAATTATATGCTATAGCAGAAGCATTATCAGTAAATGTTAAAGGTTTAGTTTGTGGAGAGACGCTACCAAATGAAAAAAGATATTTTGAAGATGAAGAAATATTAAATTTAGTAAAGGGGTATAAGGATAAAGAATTAAGCGAGGTATTTTATTTATTAACCAAATTTATTCGTTTGAGTGAGGAAAGAAGCAGAAAAGCGGTAAAAATGGAAGTAGCAAGGGGTTTGATGAAAGTAGGAGTTTCTGCTCATGTTATCTCTCGAACAACTAACTTATCTATTGGTGAGTATGAGGAGAACAAAATTCCGGTTCCATACAAAGTAGGGCAAAGGATAAAAGAGTGGAGATTGATACGAGGATATACACAAAAAGATTTAGCGAATAAAGTTGGCATAACAAATCAAGGAATATACGAGTATGAACAAGGGAGAGCTGCTGTTTCACTTGAAATGTTAGATGAAATAGCAAAGGTATTATCAATCAGTATCATAGATCTACTTCCCGAATCAGATGAAGATAGTGAAGTGGAAGAAAAGCTATCAAATTTGATAGAAGAATACAAAAAGATTGAGAGTCGGGAATTACGAAATGTGCTAATCAAGTCTTTATTTGAAGGTATACATGTTTGTAGAGAAAAGGTCAGAGAGGAAAAGAAGATTGAAGTTGCAAGGAATTTAGTGAAAGAAGGAATTTCTGTTGATATTATCTTGCAAACGACAGGCTTATCAAATTATATGATTGAGAAATTTTTGTGATTTCATAAAAACTTAGCCAATAGTGGATTTTTTTGTGATAGAATATATGGTTGCTTCTGTAGGAAAAACAGCTTTTAGAGGATTTATCTATGATAATTCAGAGCATGTTGGCTCAGTAAGCTACGAGCTAGGGAAAAAAATAGAAGGTTGTAGGATAGTACAAGGGTATACTCAGGCAAAATTAGCAAGAAAAATTGGTTTAACACATAAGGAAATACATAACTTTGAACTAGGGTGCAAGGCTATTACAATCAAAGAATCGTATATAATAGCAGGAGCATTGTCAGTTAATGTTGTAGATCTACTTCCAGAACCAACAGTACTAAGAGAAAACGGTTGGTACGAAGATGAGGATAAAGAAATAGTCTATCTAACAAAAATACATAGAGAAATTAAGGATCAGGAATTACGCAAGAAGCTGTATCCATTAGTAAGGTTTGTATATATTAGCGAGAAAATTAGCCAAGAAGAAGCAAAAATAGAAGTAGCAAGGAATCTAGTGAAAGAAGGAGTTTCAGTTGATATTATTTCCCAAGTGACTCGCTTATCTACTTACGAATATGATGATATAGAGAAAGAAATTTGTACTGATTCTATACTCTACAAAGTGGGGAAAAGGATAAAAGAGCAGAGATTAATACGGGAATACACTCAGGAGGACTTGGCAAATAAAATCGGTTCAACACCTAAAGAAATACACGACTATGAACGAGGATATACAGACATTCCAATTGAAATATTATATAAGATAGCAAAGACATTATCAGTTAACATTAAAGCTCTTGGACTAACAGAATATGAAAATGAGCCAGTTTTGCGGTTTATAGGTAAATGCGAAAAAATTGAGGATCAAGAATTACTGGATACGGTAGCCAGATCTTTATCTAAAGGAATGCAAACTGGTAAAGAAAAGGTTAAAAAAGCAGAGAAAATCAAGATTGCAAAAGATCTAGTTAAGGAAGGTGTTGCTATTGATATTATTGTGCGAGCAAGTGGCCTAACTGCTGATGAGTGTGAAAATTGAATTGTGTTAAAGATATAAGCAAAAGAGGTTAATGTATTAACTATTCTAAACCCTTGTTAGCTATGCAAAATTTGGCATTTCTGCTTATCAAGATATAGCATCACAGAATTTATCTATCAGTTCCTGATTGTCCTCTATCATTGCCTTTGCCTCTTGTTGAAGAGATTTGATATTTTTTGATGTAATGTTATCCATGTCAGCCGACGCTAGCTTCAATTGCGATTGTATTCTTACGTATCTATTGCCTATTACTTGATTCATCTGATAATTTACGCAGTCCAGTCCAGAGGCAAACATCACATTTAACAAAGGTTTTATCCATCCTATTTTTCCAAATCTCTTTGAATTGGCATACTCTATGCTTCTATCTGTTCTGCCGGTACCTATCGATAACAGTAGAATATCATCATTTGGAAATAACCTCTTACCACTTGCATATGCACAAGCCGCTGGATTATTGGCAAACACCCCGCCATCCACTAATACTCTGTTTATCTGGTCAATTTTTAGATGTTTTGGTATGAAATAAGTAGGTGCAGCCGTTGCAGCTCTGAGTGCATCTTTTAGCCTGATAAAATTTCTATCTTCTCTCCAGCTTTTAAAGAAGAAGGGATAATTGTTCTTAATATCGTAGCTTGTAAGCATTAAATTATTTGTTGCATCTGCAAGAGTAGAATCACCAAAATATCTATTCAGAACGAATTCAATATTTTTGCATGAATACTGTGCACAATTTAGCCAGGAAAATATTGATCTTCTAAAAAATGAAGACTTAAAGATATGTGGCCCGTCTTTCTGATAGAGATCAACTAAGTCGAGAGCAGAGTATTGTTTATTACATAACCCGGCAACGATAATACCACCTGTAGAAGTTCCGACCATTAAGTCAAACATTTGAGAGATTGGCTTTTTTGTTCTATACTCTATTTCAGCTAGAACAATAGCAGGTATAATACCTCTTATGCCTCCACCGTCGACTGAAAGAATATATTTGGCCATGTTTAGATATTTATTGATTTTTTTAACTTATTTGCTTTTATCAGGTTGTGTTTCTTGTCCAAGTACTACTGTATGTTTCACTCCTAGAGAAAATTGCACCAATCTAATAATTGATTCTGTGGGTCATGCTAAAAAATCCGTGTTGGTTCAGGCATACCAATTTACCTCAAAGCCTATTGCTGAATCCTTGGTTCAAGCTAAAAAGCGTGGAGTTGATATTAAGGTTATTCTAGATGAATCACAGGTCAGATCAAAATATAGTGTCATCAATGAATTATTTAGGCAAAAAATACCGATATACATAGACTATAAACCTGCAATTTCACACAGTAAAATTATGATTATTGATGAGCAAAAAATCATAACCGGGTCATTTAATTTCTCTGACTCTGCGCAGAAAAGAAATGCTGAGAATCTACTGATTATAACAGGAGATCCTCAATTAGTTGAGCAATACATCGAAAACTGGAAGGATCGTCAATCTCAATCTGATCCTTATACACCAAAAGTAGAAGAATAATTACTTTAAATCAGCTTTAAGTTGTGTGATTCATAGAGGTTATTACAATAAGAATGTAAGATCAAATAGAAATTTGGATTTGCAGTAGTTTATAGACCTTATTACAATTGCAAAGGATAAATTAGTTAATCTAGGGTTAAACTACGTCTGAGTTGGATAAAACTATACAAAGAGTTGGGTCATGCAGGAAAGGTATGTCAGCATTATGGTATTTCACGTTTTACCTTACGTAAATGGTACAAACGTTATGAAGAGTTAGGTGAAAAAGGATTAGTAGATCTCAGTAGTAAGCCTAAAACTTCACCTTTGCAAAAGATCAATGAATCAGATGAGCAGCTTATTCTTCATCTAAGACAAACTAGAAAGCTAGGGGCAAGGCGTGTTCAAACCGAGTTAAGACGTCTATATGATTTATCCTTGTCATTGGCTACTATACACAAAATTTTCAAAAAACATGGTGTAAGTCTTCTGCATGTTAAACGTCATTATCGCAAACAGGTCAAGCGTTATAACTGTAAAGTACCTGGAGAGCGTGTGCAGATGGATGTGTGCAAAATATCGTCAGGGCTTTATCAATATACTGCTATAGATGATTGTACACGTTATAAAATTGTTGCATTATATTCAAGACGTACTTCAAAAAACACTTTAGATTTCCTAAAACAACTAAGAGAAAGAATACCTTTCCATTGCCAAAGGATTCAAACTGATAGAGGGCAAGAATTTTTTGCTTATGAGGTGCAAGAATGTTTGAAGGAATGGAAAATTAAATTTCGTCCTATTAAGCCGTTTTCCCCACACTTAAATGGTAAAGTGGAAAGAGCACAGCGTACAGACTTAGATGAGTTTTACAGTAGTGTTACCATCAAGAGCTCTGAATTGCAAATTAAACTTAGGGATTGGGAAGAGTATTATAATAAACACCGCCCTCATAGTGCTCTTCAAGGAAAAACTCCTTGGGAAAAATATAAGGAACTGGAAAATACGATTCCTTGCTTAAGTGAAGTGCAAAGAAACTATATCTTATCAAAAGAGTCATTTGTCATGCAAAATTATAAACACAATCAGAGACTACAATCACTTCAAAAATGCAAATCTCTTAACAAGCCAACTAGTTCAGACTCAATCTGACAAGTCAATTGTAATAACCTCTATGAATCACACATTTAAGTTCATCCAATTCCTCAGAAAGATTTTTCACCCTTTCCTCAAGTACTAACACTTTTTCCATTAAACCATATTCAATAAGTTTATCGTGAAATTGTACCCTTGAGTCTAACTTGGATAACCACCATATGATTGCTACTGTTTGGATTAATAACGTGATAATTACTGTAACTGGAACTTTTTGCTTTTTCATGTGAAAGTATTAATCTATTATGAATAGTTTTGGAAGTTTATATACAGATCATAGAAAACTTATAGCTTTAGTGATTACTTTTTGTTGATTCGTATTGATCCTCTGCTTCTGCAAGTAGCTTTATTATTTCTCTGTATTGCTTTCGTTCGTTATGCTTTGATTCCACTACAGCCATATTTCTAGGTCTTCTTCCATCTTTAGCTGTAGCAGTGGGATCTGCACCCTTGTCTAATAAAAACTTAACAACCTCTAAATGTCCTTGATCTGCAGCATGATGCAAGGCTGTCCATCCCATATATCCACCTGTGGCACTTATATCAGCTCCTTCCTCTACAAGGAACTTTACAACTTGCAGACACCCTGAACCAGATGAATAATGCAAAGCTCTCATCATAGGAATTTGTGTATTAATATCTAATAGGTTTTTTACTGAAAATTTCACTACTTCTAGGCTGCAGCTCTTAGAAGCAACTTGCAACATTGTTTTATAATTATCTGTAGCTTTTGTTTTCATATAGCAATAGGTAATAACAACACATATTATCATTGTTATACACCACCGAAAATGTAGCTTATTTCTTGAGTCTCTATTCATATTCAATACTTTTTTCAATATTAAACATTTGTTTTACTGATTTTTCTTTAACGTTGATGCTGATAACACAGTGCGATAACCTGAACTATCTAACACATGTTCTGCTCTGTCGATTACCCATTCACCATCTATGTCTTGATGAAATCCTAACAAGCTAAGTTTTGCCTCTGCAAATAGTTCTGGATTACCAGGCATAGTGACATCCAATACTGCATTATTTCGCTTTAATTGTTTTAACTTAGCATTTGCTGCACTTAATGCTGATTCTACATTAGAGTAAAGCGTCTGTATAGTATAACTTGGACTACCAGAGCCAACTGTTTCTGATATAGTTTCACCTCTTTCATAGCTATGCCATTTTGCAATCACTGAGTTGTACCTGCTTACGGTAAAATGCACTTTCCAATTTATCGTGTCTTGAGGTTTAATAGCTGTTGTTCCTAAAGCTTTTCCAGTTGCCGACTTTGCTTTGCCTTTTGGAATAAAGAGTATGTATCCGCCAGCTAGCTTTGCAATTGCCTCATATTCTATTGCTATTTTTGTTAATAAACTTATATCACTTTCTTCTATTTGATTAATATGTGGAATCAACACATTTTCAAATTCTTCTGCAACTCTGCATCCATATCCGTGCTTTTCTGCTATTTCCTTAACCAAGTTACCTAGAGTAATTTGATGCCATTCTTTAGATACTTTCTCCTTTAATGATAATTTTAAGTTTGTTGCATGAGCTTTTATAAGTAAAGTCTTAGGTGGGTTCTGCACCGTAATCTCATTAACTGTATATATACCCATAGGTATCACTCCGGTTTCTCTGTAACCCAAAGCGATATTTAATTCATTCGGAATATTTAAGTTTTCATCTCTGTAATCAACACACACTTCAACTACATCGTCTATTGTCCCAGATTCATCGGTAAGGCGCAATGATATAATTCTATCTTTAATTGATTCACATTTATCTATTATAAAATCTGGCTGCATTTATTCCCAGACCTTTAATTTTGACTTTTGTACTGTTTTCTTAATAGTAGAAAGCTTTATCTTTAATCCTGCAGGCAAAAAGCTTCCGTATTCTGCAAGTCCAGGGTTTTCTTCTAATACTATTTCTACTGCTCCTGAAGTAAATCCATAGTGCTTCCAGCAAATATAGTCTAGCATATCATTTTCTTTTGCTAAGTAGTATATAGTCATGAATAACGCTTCAAGCTTAAATTAAATTCAACTTTTTTCGGCAATCCACAAGGGAAAAATGATGTTTGCTTTTCTTCTAATTTTGTAATCACAAACTGTCCAAAAACATTTCCCATGTTGTCAACCAAAGTGTGAGGTTCTTCTGCTTCTTTTGCACTATTTAATTGACTTAAATTTCCAGGGTTATGAAGATAAGTTATTCCCTCTAAGTCTATATTTTCCACTCCTTGACCAACATTTTGTAGTGAAGGCATTTTATCGATACATTCAATTACACTCCAACGATTTTCTTTACTGTACTTCAAACTTATCGGAGTAAATTTATATGGACCAAGAGATAACATTTAAAGCACATATTCGTTAACCATAAAATCTAAGCAGTGGTTGCTGTTTGATATAAATTTCTTTCTGTATAAACTAAGATCTTTGTTGCCAAAATACATTTTTCAATTGAATAAAAATACAAAATTATCAACAAATGAGACTAAATTCAAAAAATTTTAAAAAACATAGTTGATCAATAAAACGTCTCTACTGTATCAAATAAAACATCACGTGATTTTTCTCTTATCCTTTTTATTACTTCATCTGCAAGACTACGAACATCTTGATTTGGCTCTGCTTTAATGCTGATAGTGTAATTATTAGTGATGTTCTGAGTTTTATTTTGTTCTTTATTTTCAAATTTACTCCTTCCAAAATCTGCAAATATCTTATCATTATCGCTCTCTGTAAACTTTTTCTCCTCAATAAGGCTTTTGACTCTGAAGCTATTTTTATTTCTCTTGGAAAGTTCTTTAATTATACTGTTACCTAGCAAAGGATTTCCACTGTTGAGAATATTACTCTTTAGGGGACTATGTACTGCTTTTATTTCAGTAACAATACTTTTTCTTTTTTCAAATTCTTTCAGTGGACTATTTTCAGAGATTTTTCCAAATGTGCTACTAACTGTATTTCCCATCCATGAAAAAGCTTCTTCTATGGGTTTTATTATCGATTTCCAAAAGCTAGAGAAAAAGTCTTTCACCTTTTGCCAGTTAGTTATAACAAGAGCTGCACCAGTGACAAGACTTGCTATTAAAAGTCCAACTGGGTTACTCATTACAGCGAGTGTTATTGCTCTTAGCCCTGTTATAACTGCAGGAAAAACTGTAGCTGATAAAAATGAAAATGCTCCAAGTAGGTTTGCTTTCAGACCAAAAATCGTACTTCCTAGCAATGTAAATCCGTATCCTAGTCCTACTGCTACAATTTTTAAACTTATCAAGGCTGCTACAGTACCCATGATCGCCGTGGTTAAAGTTGGATATTTTTCTGCAAACTCTGCTATATATCTAGTTTTTTCTTGTAAAAATTCAGCTATAGATTTTAAAGTAGGCAGCATCACTGAGCCCAGGTTCATACCAACTTCAGCTATTGCATTTCGAAGGAGTCTTAATTTACTGGCTGTGGTGTCTGCACGATTTTTGAATTCTTTCTGCAGGGATCTTTTATACTCTTCTGTTTCAGCCAGTAACTTTATTGCATCTTCGTATTTGTTAAAACTTCCAGCTAATAATGCAATATCATCTTGATATTCCTGACCGAAAAGTTTCATAAGGATTGTAGAACGTTCCTGGTTATCCATTTTCTTTAGAGCTTGAAAAAAGTGAAGTAGTGCTTCTTCCCCGTTTTCACTGATCCTTTGTACCATTTCTTCTGTGGCTATGCCCATTTCTTCTAGTGCTGCCTTGAATTCTTTTCCTTGCCCTTCAGCAGTTTGAAGCTTAGAAAGTAAAGCATTTATAGCAGTTGCAGCTTTCGCTGGTTGTTTGCCTAAGCTAATGAAAGCATTTACTAAGCTACTGGTTTGTTCAAACTTTAATCCAAACTGTTTTGCAGTACCACCAACTATTGCTAGAGCTTCAACCATGTCTTTTGCTTTAGCAGCAGTGTTATCTGACAAGTGGTTGATCACATTACCAACATGTTCCATTTCACTAACATCAATTCCATAAACGTTAGAAAGTTTAGCTATGGAATCGCCTGCTTGCTCTGCAGACATATCAAATGCTGTTGACATTTTTGCTACTGTTTCTGTAAACTTAAAAAGATCTTCTTTCTTGATACCAAGTTGACCACCGCTTGCAGCTATTTGTGCTAATTCTGCAGCTGATAATTGTATAGTATGTGACATCTCCTTTAGTTTCTGCGCAAATTTGTCAACTTCTTTTGTTTCATCATCAAACTTTACTACTTTTTTAACATCAGCCATAGCACTTTCAAAATCAATCGCAACTTTAATTGGCGCTGCAAGCGTTAGCCCTAGCCCAATAGTCTCTATAATTTGTGACTTAAAATGTGCTTTGCTTGCTAAAAAACTTTGGTGACTACGTATTGCAGATCCAAGCTTACCATACTTGCCTTTCAGCGCTTCAATGGACGAGCCAAGTTTATATTGGTCGCTTACTAATGACTTAATATTTCTTCCACTTTTTCTTACTTCTTCATTAAATGAATGCAAAGCATCTCTCTTTTTCAAATATGCTTCTTTTGCTTTTATTGCGGAGGTTTTGGCCTTGTCAAATTCTGCTTTTAAAGTTTTGCTCGGTTTCTCTATTGCTTTCATTTGTTTAGCTAAAGATTTTACCTGATCCTCAAAACCTTTCCATGACCTTCTGCTAGTTAAAACATCACTACCCAACTGCTTAAACTTTGATACTGATTTTAAAGATGAATCAAGCTTTCTTATATTCTCACCAAGATGAGTAAGTTGACTACTGCTTCCCTTTATTACAGTATTAAAACTGCCATCAAGTACCGCACCTATTTTTATCGATAATACTGACATTTGAACTCCCTAGCTAATTTGCTCCATAAAATAAACTCACTAATCTCCATATCAAGAATGTGCTCAACTCCACCACCTATGATAGAGCCAAGCACTAGTATTTCTAATCTCAAGTTTTTTGGATAATCGGTGAAAAAAAATCCTTTAATACCTCTTGCACTTTCACATAATCAGCAATATCTAACTCTTCAATCGCTTCTTTTGCAACTGATGTCAAATTGGCAGTCAAAGTTACTTCCTTACTTAGATCACTACCATTAAGGCGTTCTATTGCTAAATAATCCCTTACTTTTGGACGTCTAATGGTAAGTTCTGAGACAGAAATACCATCAACTGTTATTGGATTATCAAGTTTTACTGTTGTCATACTTTCTCCTAAAAAATAAAATTCCAAAATCTTTTTAAAACTAAACCTAAATACCTAAAACCGTTTGCAGCAAGGCCATTTGATCAACACCATTTATCTTTCTTATCATATTTTCAGCATCGATCTCTATCAGCTCATTGCCACCTATCGTAAGTTTATAATAATGAGCAGCTACAGTGCATTTTAGAGTGGCTTTTTCAGCAGGTTTCCAGCTACCAAAATCAAATTCTTTAAATATTCCTCTGAGGTTGATAATTACTCCTTCAATATCATTGCTACCACTCCCTTGCATTCCACCACGAAGAGTTAAAGATACAGAGTTTCCATTTATCAACCCAAATAGCCGAAAGAGTTCTGTGTCGTATTCAGCAAAAGTAAAGTCTGCTTCAAGCTTTTCCATGCCCATGTCAATATTTATTGGAATATCCATACCACCAGCACGATACTCTTCTGTTTTTATGGTAAGCTTCGGCAAAGTTATTTCATCTATTTTTCCTGCATAACCACGACCATCAACGAATACGTTAAAATTTCTCAGTATTTTCGGTAACATTTTTCTCCCCTTTTTATAATATTGTACCACTCACAAGATGTGACCTGAAAGTAATCCGTTCTGCTGGATATGGTGGCGTGAACTCAAAATCAAAAGACACTTTTCCGCTTGCAATATTTGCCGGTGTATTGAGTTCGGGAGTTGCATAACATTTTCCACTGATAATCGCCCCTTGTGCTTTTAAATTGGCCAAATAAGAATTCACCCCCTCAATCACATCATCTATGTAAGTTTTGGTGATATTGCGATCAACTGCCCATAAATGAGCTCGAAGTAAACTATCGTTAATTAAATCTGCAGTCCTTCTCACTGACAAAAAAGCCCATTTTGAGTCATTTGAACATGTCCTATTTCCCCAAAGCCTATAGCCGTTTTGATGAATTATCGTTGTTACCTCATTTTCATTCAAGTGGTTTGCTCTACAATTTGTATTACCGAGCGTAAAATCAATAGGCCTGCTTGTTCCAACAATACCGTTTATCTCTTTATTTGAAGGTGAGTGCCAAAATCCTTGTTCGCTATCTACTCTCGCTATTAAACCAGCTACAAATGAACTTGGAGGCAAGATTTCTTCTTTTCCTTCAATAAATACCTTAACCCATGGATCAACTACGTAAACTCTTGAGCTGCCTACACTTTTTCTCCACTTTATTGCTTCTTCATCATTAGTATTTGGTCCATCTGCAACAATAATTGCTCTTAATTTTTCTGCTATGGAAATTAAAGCACTCACTACTGAATTTACTCCATCTATTTCAGGTAACTGATGAGTAAACTGAGGTGCAATTAATATTCTTGGAGCAACATGAACTATACTTTCACTACTGAGGAATGCCTCTATCCCTTGATACTCTCCAGTCTCTTTATCAACACCGCCAATTATATTTTTCAGCGTCTCTTCTTCTTTTAATTTTGGATCGCTGTTTTCACTTTCCTCAACTCGAATAACTACTACTGTTGCACCAATCTGGGAAAATATTCCATTTATTGCAGAAGGTAAACTGCCACTCTTTCCGAGCTTTGCTGCTTCCTTTAAGCTTCCTGCAACTAACACTGGTTTATTTAGCGGAAATTTTTGCTCATCTGCTTCAGGTGCAGTACCAATTACACCTATCACTGATGATTTAGCTGTACGTACTGTCTTTGCTCCTGAGGTTACCTCAATAACATTTACGCCATGTAAAAATTCTTCAGCCATTTCTTTGTATTTTTTTCCTGAAATCATCTAGCAAAGTTTGCAGCTCTTCCTTACTTTTAGCTTCACCGATTTCCCTTTCAGCTATATCCACCAATTCTTCGCACTTGATTATTACTTTTTTCGCTCTTTTTGCTTTTTCCTGAATTATTCTTGCCATTTCAATAACCGTAATATCACGGACTTTTGCTAAAGGCTCTATAATTTCTGCATCTTTTTCATCTATCGATTCTGGTGCTGCTAAAATGTTCGCTGTGGCTTTCGCTTGTATTTCGTACGACTTAAGCTTTTGATGAGAATATCCTGCGTATTGGTGAGTATAATGATTAAAATAAACACGGATGCTATCAAGTGCAGAAAGTTTTGCAGTTTCCAGTAATTCCAGCTCAATATCTTCTTGATTCCTCTCAACAATTTTCCCTCCTTCTGTTAACCGATAATTTTTTTGCCAGTCGAAATTTTCTGGTGCTTCATACCAATCATTTTCAGTTGGCTTGCTTTCAAGTGTTGTTGTTTCTACTTGTTTATCATTTTCAAATCTAATGTAGATAGACATTGTTTGTTACCTCCAAATCTCATACGTGTTAGATAATCCTGGACATTGCCAAGCTTTTAGCGTTCTCTCCACATCTACTTCAAGTCCTGTAGTTAGAACATTGCTACGTATGTTATAAATCCCCCACTGAATAAATTGACCATAGTTGTGTACATAATTTGATGCAAGCATACCTTGACTAACTTGTGTTCTAGAATATAGATAAGATGATGTGTAAAGTAATATTGCAACTGTTTTTCCTGCTGGAATCTCTACATTACCAGATCCAGCTAATTTGCTATCAGAACTCGTGTATTGGTAAACATTTTTCCATATTATTCTTGAAATACTTGATTTATTAGAATTAGTGTTATCAGGAGTTCCCACAAATAATCCTGCTCCCCCATACTCCGTACTCGAATACGATGATCCAACAAATTCCATTGTCTTATTTATGTTCACATTGGTTGTATTTTTTACAAATACTACTCCAAGTGCAGCATACGGGTAATAGTATATCTCATCATAACTACCCGAAAAACTTTTTGTGCATAACTCTCCGTAAATAAATGTTCCTTTACTTCCCTCTATAAAACTTAGTTGTCTTGGCCGATAAAAACTAACGTAATCTGTATTGTACGTATGGCTACCTGCTAGTAGTTGTAACATATAGTCAGTTTTTGTTATATCACTACTCCACTTTCCAAGCTCTGTCGTAAAAGTTCCGTGGCCAAAATAATTATTTTTTCTGCCAAGTACACCAAATAAGAAAGGTAATGACCCTGGTTCAACCATGTTGCGCTTTCTTATTTCATTTATAAGAGACGCTTTTAACTGTTCATCCCGAGTTTTTACCTCATTTATCAGGGATGTTTTTAATTGGTTATCACGAGTTTCTATTTCCCTAATAATTGATGAGCCAGATGGTACATTATTAACAGCACGAAAATCTTCTACTAAACCTTTAAGACCATCTTTATGACTATTACTAATGCTATTTATTGCTGCAATATTGGCATTCTTTCTCGTATCAAGTAGCGATAAATTTGTTGTTCCTTTTTCATCAATTCTCTTTAATAACTGCTTCTCTGATTCAGAGATCACTGCTAAAGAACTAGCTTTTTTATTATCCAGATCAGTTAAGTGTTTTTTTGCACTATCAAGAAGTTCTTTTAGCTTACCATCAGTCATCTGTACAATTTCAGAAACTGCACTTTTGTCGACTATTGATTCCAATGCTTTAGCAAGATATGCTAATTGATCTGGTGTACTGTTTTCTGCTAAATCCTTAAGCCTCTTTTGTAGTGCATCAATTATCTCTTTTACCTCAGTCATCTGCACAATGTCAGCAATAGCTTTTTTATCTGCTATCAACTCCAGCGATTTTGCGAGATATGCGAGTTGATCAGGGGTAGCATTTACAGATAGATCTTTCAGTCTCTGATGTAATGCATAAACTACTTCTTTGGCGATAGTCATCTGTTATTACTCCAAAAATTCAAAAAATTCTCAAAATTCAGTCGTTCAAATGCTTTTTGAAGATCGTTGTATTTACTTTCCCTCTCACTCATATCTTCATCTATTTTTTCTACCGCTTTGCGAATACGTACCACATCTTGCACAGCAATATTCTCTGGATGTGGTAAAGGATATCCGCGCCTCGTTTCATTATTTGGCATTTTTTTACGTTATAACAATCCGCAAGTTTTTTACCTTTGGCCGATAGACAACCGTTCCACTTAAAACCAATTTTATCCTTGTCTCATTAGCATTAAAGTTTGTCAGTACATGAGTTCTCTCCACCCAGTTTTCTCCAATTGGTTTTCCTGATGTTAAATTTACTAATTGCCAATCCACGTTTTTTTGTACATATGCTTTAACATCTGCAGTGCCAGGTATCAGCGCATCATATGTTATGGTAATCTTAGTGTTAGCTCCTGCTGTAATGCTCCTAGTTACATAATCTCCTTTTTCCCCTATATTACCCATAACTAGCTGTAACCCAGGATATAGCACTGGACT
Organism: Wolbachia endosymbiont of Chrysomya megacephala; assembly: GCF_008245065.1. NCBI lineage: Bacteria > Pseudomonadati > Pseudomonadota > Alphaproteobacteria > Rickettsiales > Anaplasmataceae > Wolbachia > Wolbachia endosymbiont of Chrysomya megacephala. Next base: position 1,336,199 of record NZ_CP021120.1, on the reverse strand, counting down.
TTTTTCTCGCCCTCCTTTTAGGCTTGCTTTTACCGTTAATTCCCCATTTATTCTTTCACGCAGTGCGAGCGGTAAGTTATCAGACAAAAAGTTTTCTCTTCCCTCTTCATCTGTTAAGATAAATTCTACATTGGTATCAAATGCTACTTTTTCGACGTTCGTCAAAATAATTAAATCTGAAGTATTGTTTGCTGTAACTTTTCCTAGATCAATAACGTGAGAAACTTCACTAAATTTTGCAGCTAGTAGTCGAAACGTTAAATCTAAATTTTGATGTGGAGTCCAGGTACTTGCATTGCTCGATGAAAGTAATACTCCTACTTGATATGGCTGACTCGTTACCCAGCGGCTATTTACTGCATCATATTTGCCAAGTTCTGCTACTTTGACCGCATTTTCCCCGTCATCGGTAAGTAAAACTATTGCATATTCCTCTCCTGCATGGCAAAACACTGGCGACCATTCTATACGTGTTGCTGTGCCATCTACTTTTATATCTTTCGGCTCAATATAGCTTTCAGCAATAACAGTCTGCGAGGGAATTCCCACTGCTGTTTCCCGAATCTGCACAACAACACATTTTTTGCCTTTATTTATGAACCATAGCTCTACACCTCCTATGTGTCTGCTTTCATTTAGAGTAAATGTTTGCGCTAAAGGATCAACTCGTCTTGCTGCGATAACTCTTCTTCTTTCCTCTATGGTAATAGTTTTTTTACCAGTATAAGTTGCTTCTCCATAACTTCCTTTATCCCCGTAAAACTGTACTAATTTAGTACCTGCTGGAATATTTGCCGGTATCTTCACCTTTCCCTTTAATTTTCCCTGATTGTTAGCTGTTAACATTTGGTTTTCCAGTTTTAAGTTATAGGTTGAATGTTTATTCCATCAAATTTTATCTCTTTAAGCTTCTCACTTGGCTCAAAACCTTCAATTTCAAAATTCTGTACTGCTTCTCTCATAAATTCAGCTTCGTATGAAGTACTTGACAGCAGCTCTGTTGTTTCTTTAACATTAAATACTCTAGTTACTGGACTTTTCCAATTCGTGGTAACCTCCGTCCAGTGGTCTATATTTTTATTTAGAGTAATTTGTGCCGGAACTGGATCAAAAGCTTGATACGGATTAATTTTTTCTCCTTTAGTCTGTAAAAGCTGCTCCAGTATCGGTTCAAGTTCATACGGCAACAAATAAGTTTTTTCTTCCCCATCAATATCAGCAATAGTTACATCTATTGGTAAAATTAGTTCCTTATTTACTATTGCTGCAGACTGTGAAATTCCTTGATCACGCATATCATCATCAAAGAACGGATCTACAAATACTCCTTTTTTGGTGGTAAGTTCTCTTGAATTTGCATCACTGCGTAGACGTTCATAGGCAACCAGCGCATAAAGATCATTTATTCCCTTCTTCATTGCTTCAAGTTCATTCATCGGTACAGCATGAATAGCATTATTCACTATTTTTACCCCTTCGCCTTTTTTCCACGTCTGATGAATGTAGCAGAGCAAAAGTTGTCCAGAGGGCGCTTTAGGCATCGATGGTCGCCAAGGGTGAGAAATTCCTTTTATTCTCCTTACCACTCCTTTGCTATCGATAGTAATTAAATCATAGCGTGGCATCTTCCAGGTGTAATCAATCAGAACCAAGCTGTTATCAACGGCACCTCTTACTTTACATCCCTCTTCACTTATATCTTCAGGGCTTACATGAGTGCGACAGCGATAGGTTATCAGGTAACTACTTCCAGGAGCTGGCTCTTTACCTGGTAATGACCAATCGACGTTTCCTGCGTTTAACTTATAGTCTATACTGTTTTCATAAATAACATTACCTTGTTTAACTTGAATAATCTCAAGTACTGCAGAGTCAGGTATCGGATCAATGGCTCCTGAATATGAACCGTGAGTAACAGTAATGGTTTTCTGAACAGTTATATCTACTTTTTTAATTTCACTTATTGGAAAATCATTAACCTTCAGTTCCATTACTCTTTGGCTATTTGGCTGAAAAGTATGTGGTTCTGATTCAACTGATTTTATATTCGGATCTTCATCAAAAGAAACACGAATACTGTGAGGAAGTTCAATCTCATAGCCATCAACATGAGCTTTGCCCTCATTAATCACAAATATTTTTTTTCCTCCTTCTCCCTCTTCCTTTTGCAGGAACATTACTTCAAGACCATTTACAACATAGGAACCATTGGCTTCTTTGTCATAACGAGCAAGAGCAGTAGTTACTATATTTGCTTGTGGTGGCGGTGAATGTTCTATCAATACTCCATTTTCAATGTTATAAATTGGATAAAATTCTCCTGAAGCATTAGTAGTCACACCCTCAGCTTGATAACTCCAAGTGGTGGAAACTTTAAGCCTTGCAGCCCCTACTTCTTGATAATTACGTGTACCAACAGCAGGATCACGAAGATTTTCATCCTCAAGTTCTGTAATGGTAGATTCTACGTAATAAACACCGATACGAACTATAGTATTAAGAGGAACAACAAACTCTTCTTTTTCGACTTTTCTAACTGCACCACGCAGATAGATTTTTCCTGATTCAAGCGTAACTTTACCAGTTTCTCTATCTATAATACAATTGCTTCCTGTTATAACATCGCCATCACGAAATATTGCATCGCCTATGCCTTTAAGCTTAGAGAGAGCATATTCTTGCGTCTCGTTTAATTCTGCTGACTGTAGACCTCTTCCTGCTAGAAACAAGCTTTTTTCGTATTCTTTGTCAGGATTAAAGCGATTATAATAACTATTTAAGGTCATTTTGTTTCAAAAAGTTACAACAAATGAAAAAGTTTCCCGAGTTGCAGATGTTCTGATAAGTGGTACAGTGTGTTCTAAAACTAACAAAATTCCATGGTCTTCTATATCTTTTGGTTCAAAATACCTCTGTCCTATAGGTAATTCTTCTTTTACTTTAGTACCAACCATAACTCCTAGTTCCCTGATAACTTGATTTGCTGCGTTTGTGAAATCGAAAGTAAATTTGAGATAGAGATTATTAGTTGGTACATTTGAGGGCCTAAACCTTCCAGAAGGAGTTATAAGTTCGCCATTTTCATCACCTGTGCAGAATAGCACTTCATCTGCAGTACGTCTGCCAAGTTCATTCAAGAGCTTTATAGAATTTATAGGTTCAGGTGGTGTGCTTTCAGTATACTGTACAGTAACTTTATCACTTACTGGAATAGAGCTATTTTCCGTACGTTTTATTAGACCAGTACTACTATCAACTGTATAGTCAACACTTGGCTGATAAGTTGTTTGTCCGATAAAAACTTTTACGTCTTTAATGGGATGGTGATCTAGGGCTATTTCATCCTCAACAAAAACTTTTTCGACTTGATGACTACTTTCCCAATTGGCATCACCACTGCCCCAGGCAAGATGTATCGGCTGCTCTTTTATACTTGCTGCTATTGCTGCTCTTCCTGACTGTGTGAGAATTGACATTTCCCTTTTTACGCAGACCTATTACTTAATATATATATTTTTCATAGTTGTATGTTTAAGTGAAAGAAAAATATTTTTATCAATTTGTTTTCTTAAATCTTTGTTATAATTTTTACCGTTGACTAGTTTTTGAATTATGTTAAATGTAGCGTATTATATTACACATAATATATGGTTAATCTTTATCCTAGTAGAGAATTCTGGGAGAGTAGTTTGGAAATGCCAGTAGATCATTGGCTGACTAGCTTTCAAGATGAAGAAATACGTAAAAATTGGCTTTATTCTCTTTCAGGTAGACAACTAAATGTTATTTTTCAGTATTCCTTTACACATAAGCAAAATGGCCAATTGTTTGAATTTCAGAAACATGATGATATTTCAGTTCAAGAACAACGCAAAATGCTTATAGGTTGCTCAGACTCTTTGTTCAGCTATTATCTACTTAGCCACTTCAACCATTCTAAACTTGAGTCTGCTGTTGTTGAAGTAGCAAGGTCTATTTTGACTGAAGAGTTGATCACAAACTTTTTATGTAAAAATAACAAGCATGATAAAAAATCCTTAATTTTTGTTTTATTCCATAGTGACCCAGAATTAATTAAATGTGTTTACCACTTTGATAAAGTACAAAAGAGAGGATTTTCATCTTTTACTTTACAAAATTCACCAAGGCAGATGAAAATTCCATTTAAAAACTTTATATCAAAAGAAGTTACTCACCGATTACTACAAGAATACGATGCTGAAAAAGATGATGGCTTTGAAACTCAACTACAAGGGTTTTTCTATCACCAAAATCGTATATATGTGTTTATACGTCGAGCGAGCGATAAGGACCTACTCTTCAATTCAAATCGTATTATTCATGGATATAGACCAAGTTGGATTATTCTGGATTTTTCACTGCATGGTAATCAAGTAAATCTGTGTGCTAAGAATTTTAATGAAAGCCTAAAAATAGCAAATAGTATCGCAAGTAATTATTTTGAATGTGAATGCTTATTTATCGACATGAAAGACCAGAATTGTACACTTCTTGTTGCAACATTCTTAAAATCTTCCATAGAAGGTACTGATCCTAATATTTGTCTATTTGAGGTAAAATTTCGTTCAACTCAGCTGAAGAAAGATACGTACTTAGTTGTAGTTACCAATCCAGTTAACTCAATTGCTAGGGAACTACAAATACTAAAGCTAACAATTGAGCAAGATAATTCACTTGTTGAATCTATTCGTATTGTATTTAAAGAAAAGAAAGTAACTATGTTCTTTAAAAGAAACCAACACTATACTATTATTTACTACTCAGAGCACATACTCAATAAAAAAGAGCGTGAAGATTTTAAATCATTAATGAGAGAAACCTATGGACTTACAATCCTCCCAAAAGCAAGCTGCTGCAGATATTCTGAGATCTCATGACTCCTGGATTGATCCTAGTAAAGCTTATTTAGAAACTGCATTGTGGTTGTCTGACCTCAGCTTTGTTAAGCTAAAAGAAGTTGATTTTGTTATTTGTTCCCGCATAGAAGACCATCTAGATTGGCCTCACGTATTCTACCCAGATTGTAATAATGAAATTCCTATTAGTCGAGATTTTGATGAAGAGTGTGATGACATGATTTGTGAAGATTGTTGTCGCTACATTTTACCAAATACACACCAAAAACAACGATTTCACCTACTATCAACCAATCTTAACTTAGAAAAAATTGCAAGTTGGTTCGAGGATTTATTAAGTAGCTCAAAATTAATCTGGCGAAGAGCAGCAGAAGGAGTTTACCACATAAGCAGCCAAGGTAGTATAGTAAGCGTAATTATTCTTGACCTTTGCACTGATGCAGTACATTTAACCGTAGATAAACTGAGAATTCAGCCCACTATCCTAATTATCGTAAGAGAAAATATACCAAACTTGCCACTAGTTTTACCTATTGTAAAAATGTCTGATCTTTTTTGTGAGCATAAAACTTTAAATGAAATACTTTGTGAAGCAGCTATACCAGAATTAATTGCTAATGTTTCTACGCAAATATTTCCCATTATTTCACTACCCATTATTTCACTAAAGGAAGTTAAACCTAAATTACCAAAAAAGATTCTACAACTAAAGTTTTCGCATGGTGTAGTTTACATTAATGACATTGAAGTAGTAAATAAACGAGCTACGTTGTGTGTTAGTATTTTTCGCGTTTTATTCAAACAATTCCTTAATGATTTTGAAAATGATGTACCGTTAGAGAAACATATACCCCTTAGCATTGAAAAAATAGCAGACCGTTTAACTTTTCATTCAGAAATCACAGATTTAGAACAACAAATAAGATATCCTCTGAATAAAATGCAAAGAACGATAAAAGAAAAACTAGCCAATCAATTGGGATTAAGCATTAAACGTGATGATGTTATTCAAACCATTGGTTGGCCAGAATTAACTTGTAAAGAACACGGTTATCGTCTTAACCCCTTTACTCTTGTGTTGAAAAAGTAAATTTCTGCTTCACCTCTTGTATTTCCTTTTCTAATTTTCATTTCTACAGTTATAGCTCTTTTTACAATAATCCGAACAGACCGTAATATGCTACTGGCCTGCTATAGCCATCAACACATATCTTATCGCATTCGGACTATTATAAGAAAGGCTATACCTCAGATTTGATGGCATATTTTTATTCTCTATGAGCTTTAGCCTTCCTACAACGACAAAGCTTTTTGAAACCCTATTCTTTTGCATACTAAATACCGCAAACTTGTGAATACCAACTGCCATTAACCTTACTGATAAACCTTGTCGGCAAGGACTGACCATTTTTTGACTCAAACATCAACTGGCGAATATTTTCCTCTTCGATTGGTTTTAACATGAGCATACCAGAAGTATAAACATTTCTTAAACTGCTTGCACCACTTAAACTTTGAAAAGGATTTTCCTTAGGAAGCTTTTTATTAACATTGTGAGTTAAGATAACTCCTGCACTTGGGTTAATTGTAGAACGTAACTTTTCGACTTTTTCCTGCAAAAAGGAATACATAACATTGTTGTCATTTTCATTTCTATAGTTAAAGACATTGCGTAAAGAGTCAATAACGATAACATCTACCTCTGCTGGGTTGAAAAATTGTTTCACGGTATTATAAACTTTACTCTCGTCAAGTAGTAAATTAGTATCAGATGTAATAGCAAAGTTATTGGCAACTAAGTTCAAAAGTTTGCTGTCAATCTTAAGTTGTTGTAGTCTCTCACGCATATAGTGATAGCCAACATCAGTTTGTAGATAAAAGATTTTTAGAGGTTTTGCTGGTACCATATCAAAAAATGGAATACCTGCTGACATATTAGCAAGCCAAGAAATCAAAAAATCAGTTTTTCCCACTTTAGGAGTACCACCAAGTACTAATAATCCACCTGGTATTAAGATTCTTGGGGAAATTATATCTTTTGGTATTGGTGACTTATCGTTTAAATACTGCTTTACAGAAAAAGCTGAGATGTTTTCTTTAACTACTGGATTGGTTGATATTAACAGCTGGTTTATATCTATTTCTTCTACAATAGCATCAAGAGCACTCCATCCACTCTTTTTACCTTCTGGAATGTTTAGAATAGAGCACTTTAGGTTACTCAGCTTATTAGCTATTTTTTCAGCATACTGCTTACCTACTTCATTATTGTCTGGCCAAATGATGATCTGCTTTCCATTAAGAGGTGAAAAGTCTGTCTGATCAATTGAGTCAAACATCACTGTTGTTGCTGTGATACCATGATTTGTTAATTTTTCAGCACATTTTTCGCCTTTTACTATAACTACTCTGTCTGATTTTATGATTTCAGGAATGTTGAAAAGTGGCTTTGAATTACTACTGCGCGTTTTAGTATTCCAAGCATAACAACTGTTATCATTATAAAGATAGACATAAATAATGTCTTTGCCGTTTTCATCACGGTAAATGAATCTTTCAGCATTGAGCCATTTTGATATTAAGCCAATAACGTCAAAAAGTTTAGTTTTACCAGTAACAAATGCCCAAAGACTGATGATATCTCCACTTTTACCGGTAACTAGGCTAGACCAATTTCCTGCCTTCATGTCGACTACGATTTGGTCCTTTTGTAGATCAGCAATACAAAACTTTTTTTTATAGAATTTGCCATTAGGAAAAAGATGAGAAATGCATGCTTTAATATTATGAAGTAGCAGTGATCTAATTCCTAAAACATCTTCAGAATCTTTCCACAAAAAGTTTTCTGTAATACTCCAAAAATCCATATATCCCCCATATTTACTTTTTTACTATTTTTTTACTTTTCAATTTTTTAATTCCAATTAACTGTTGCCTTCATAAAACTTGCGTAACTACTATATTCTGGAGTAATCACTGAGATGATCTTATTTTTTTCACCATATCCACTAGTTTCCGTGCCAATCTTAACTAAACATTCCAGGCCATTTAGTTCTGAAATGGATTTAATTTTACGGGCAAGATTTGCTTCTTCTCGATCATCATGAGGATAGATATTGCGAGCTGACTCCAAAATACTCCTAATCATCGAACGACCCATTTCTCCCCAGACATCTTCTCCATTTTCGTTGAGTTTACTCCCTTGAATACCAAAGATTTGATAGATCTTACGTTTTGAGTATGGTCCTTCTACCACAGTAAATTCGAGATTTAAGTAAATGCTGCCAGTATTTTTACTTTTCGTGAGTAAGCCATTTGGTTCATGGCCTCCAGGACAAATTTTAACCAATACTTTTGCTATGGTACCCGCTTGTATTAAGCTACTTCTTGGTTTTGCAGTATTAAAATCAGTTAAAAAATCTGTTAGCATATTGTTCCCCATAAATTAAGTAAAAAAAAGAATCAGCTGCTCCATTGGTCTACAAGCTCCCAACGGCCATTTATCTTATCGACAAGCTTGCTTGCCACACGTTCACCATTACGCAGTTCAAATACTATCTGACGTACAGTACTTTCTTCATCATGAGAAAACATCACCATGCCAGTACTATAAAATCCCCTCAAAGAACCAGCTCCGCTTAAACCCTGAAATGGATCTTCTTCCAGCATCTTTTTTGATAATTTTTTTGTATGATGAGTGAGTACAATACAAGCATCTGGATTGACAGCACTGCGCAGCTTTTCAAGAGTCTTTTGCAGAAAAAACAGCATAGCACTATTATCATTTTCATTTCCATACTCGCTACTAAAGATGTTACGTAATGGATCTATGGCCAAAACATCAGGTTTAAAGCGTTCATTCACAATTTCCTTCATTTCACTTATTTCATCATGATTAAATGATAAGTGCACCTTTGGTGTAATGATTAAGTTGTTAGCAGCTATATCCAAAAGTTCCTCATCAAGTTGAAGTTGTTGCAAACGTTCTTTCATATATTCATATTCAATTTCAGTTTGCATGTAGAAAATTTTCAAAGGTCTATTTGGTGTCATACCAAGAAATGATCTACCAGCAGCCATGTGGACAAGCCAAGAGATCAAAAAGTCACTCTTGCCAATTTTAGGTGGGCCACCTAGTACTAACAAACCTCTTTTAGTTAGAATTCTAGGGGAAATTATATCTTCTGGTATTGGCGATTGATCATTCAAGTATTCTTTCACACTGAAAAAGGGAATTTTTTGACCGATATTGAAAAAGCTTTGTTCCATAATAATTTCTCCAATTTTTAATTAAATAATAGGAGCCAAAGTTTTGGCTTTAATTTTCGCAAGTAATTTACCTAAATGCGGTTCTTCAACCATATTCAGGCAGCCACTGCGATCTTTAGCGGGATATCCCCAAGAGTTAATAGTCTGACAGACAAATGAGCGAACCTCTGTACCATCATCTTTCTTGATTCCAACCATGCTAATTACTTCATCAACAATACCTGGAATTTCACTAGCAGTTTTAGCCCCTTCACATTGAGGTAGCCAGGTTGAACGATTACAGTCATCGAGATATTGACCTAGTGTGCCAACTATGATGATGTCTTTATCTCTGATGTGTTGAAATTGATTGAGCCAAGCCATCATTTCTTGAGCAAGCATTCCGTAAGCAGCTCTCATGTCTTGCTTTCCACTTCTTTCAGAAAAAGCTTCAGGTTGCATTTTTGCCCATAATAGACATAAACGTGAAGCAACAGTTATACTATCTACAAAGATGCATCGGTATTTAGAAACTTCAGAAAGAAGATCTTTATACTTGCTAGATACATGTTCATGGTGTCTTTGGCTGTATGCTTGATCAGATTTTAGTGCAGGGTTTGGCCCACCAATAAGACAAGCAATATCTCTGGCCTCATTCCAAGTGCGCATATTGATAGAATCCCCTTTCCAGTCTTGTACAGCTAAAAGTCCTGCTTCAAAATCAAGACAAAGTGTTGGTTCATTCAAAGTTTTAAGCAGACTGGTTTTGCCAATTCCATAAGGTCCAAAGATTACTACCTTCACGCCTGTTACTATTTTTACTCTTTCTTTGCTGTTTATTATTTTTAAGGTCATATATCGTGGCCCTCCTATAAGAGTTATACTAGAACTGTTACTTGTTGTTTGATTTGCTAAAAAAAATTTTTTATGTGCCGTCTTATTCGTTGCAAAGTGTTATAAACTGTTGTGCGTGGTATTCCATTTATTTCAGCTATTTCTGGAACACTGAAAAATTCCAGTTGTCTGCATAGTACTTGCCATTCTTGGGGTAGTGTTGAGATAACATCGTTCACATCAATACGAGTTGTGATTTCAGTGATAAAACGACATCTATCATCAACTACTTCATGTAGATCATCAGGATCAACATAGAATATACCTTGTCTGCCACCACGTTTTTTACAGAGTTGCTTATTGATTAAATTAATAGCTCTACACTTAACAAGTTGACATACAAAGGTAGAAAAAGAGCTTCTACTTTCGTCATATTTCTCAATAGCAGGCCAAATCATACAGAAAAGTTCTTGCTCAATATCTTCAAGACTTTCATGCGCAAAACACTTTAAGTTCTTTATACATTTTGCGTAATGTCTAACGTACTTGACAATTATGGGATCAATTCCTGAGTAAGAATTCTTTGATTTCATTAAAGCTCCTTGAATAATTAACTATCAAGGATGACCTTTATAGACGGTTAATTGCAGGTTCAGAGAAATTTAAATAATTACGGTACGATTTTTAACCTGTTGATATTCGCTTGCTTTTTTTTGAGAATAATTGCGGTAGCATTTAAAATAATGTCGATGTAAACATTAGCCTTCAAAACTTGAATAACTCTTATGTAAGGTTGTTTATGGTTTTATTATGAATATCGATTCTAAATCTTTAAATGATAAAACAGAACTATTGCTTAACATAAGATCTTGCCTTTTTTACCTTTTACCAAGAGGAACTTTCCGTGGAGATAAGTTTTACGTAGGTGATGTGCATGGTAATAAAGGAAAAAGTCTGGTAGTAGAATTAAGTGGCAGTAGAGCTGGGTTATGGAATGATTTTGCAACTGGAGAAGGTGGTGACATTATCAACCTTTGGGCAGCTGTACATAGAAAGAATGCAAGGACAGAGTTTCCTGAGGTAATAGCTTCAATAAGTGAATGGCTCGGAAATAATAAAAAATACAGAGAGAAACAATATGTTGATGAAGACTTTGAGAAATTTATTACCTGTAGTTGGAATTATTATGATGAAAATGGCCAGGTCATTGTAAAAGTTTACCGTTCTGATCCTCCTGGAAAGAAAAAAGTATACAAGCCTTTTGATGTTAAGCGAGGCATATATGGTGCACCAGGAATAAGGCCACTCTACAACATTCCAGAAATCTTAAAGTCTGATAAAGTTATTCTGGTTGAAGGAGAAAAATGTGCAGAAGCGCTGATAGAACAAGGAATTGTAGCTACAACAACAATGTCTGGAGCAAACGCAGATGTTGATAAAACAGACTGGTCGCCCCTAAAGGGTAAACATATTATTATATGGCCAGATAATGATGAAGCAGGTAATAAATACGCAAAAAATGCTGAAAAAAAGCTTTTAGAGATCGGAGTTGCATCACTTGTTGTTCTTAATATTCCACAAAATAAACCAAAAGGCTGGGATGCTGCTGATTGTGTGTTAGAAGGAATAAGAGCTTCTAAGTTTATTGAAAGGAGGTTAAAGAAAAATGATAAACTCAATATTTTAGATTGGAATCTCAGCCGTTATTTAGGTGAAGTACCAACACAAAAGTTCCTAGTTGAAGGGTTATTTCCTTTAGGCGTTACTTCAATAGTAGCTGCTATGGGAGATACAGGCAAAGGAATGCTACTACTTGATTTAGCTCTCAAAGTTGCAAGTGATACAGATCAGATCTGTGGTTTTGGTTCGCTTGTAAAAGAACACGGATCAGTGGTAATTTTTTCAGCAGAAGATGATGCAGATGAGATACATCGTCGCTTAGAACGTCTTGATCCTGAAGGTAATAGAGCAAAGTACCAGGATCGTGTATTTATTGTACCTATGCCAAACACAGGAGGACCATTTTCTATAATAAAAACCAATACGCGTGGTAAATGTCCTGAAACTTCAGAAAAATTTGAAGGTATTAGCGAACAATTAAATGCAATTGAAAATTTAAAACTGATTATTTTTGATCCATTAGTATCGTTTGTTCATGCTGATATAAATTCAGATCCAGAACTTGGGTGGTATTCAACAGGATTGCTTGCAAGTTTGGCAACTGAAACAGGAGCGACTGTAATTGCTGCACATCATATGAGAAAACCTAAATGTGGATCAATTACAACCGTAGAACAAGCAAGAGATGCAATAAGAGGTACAACTGCACTTGTTGATGGAGTTAGATGCTCTTTTGCATTATGGCCTGCACCAGTAGAGCATCAAAATTCAGTGTGTAATACACTAAAGCTTGAAAGAACTCATAGTAAAATTTATCAGGGAGCAGTGGTTAAGTCCAATGGGGCAGCAGACAGAAGTGTAAGAACTTATTTGCGTTCATCAACAGGCTTGCTAGAAGATATATCTGAACAAATTAATGCTATTAAGTCCTCTGATGAAGAGTTAAAAAATATACTTATTCACTACATTAAACTTTCAGCCCACGAAGGCCATCCATTTACGCATACAGGTGGTCCTGGAGTTTTCAAGCAACGGCATAAATTACCACCCATGTTTCATAATGCTAGCAGACATAAACTTGAACGTTTAGTACAGAGTTTGCTAAATGAAAATAAGATAGTAAAAGGTATGGCTGCAGATTCAAAAGAAGATAAGTGGCTTGATGTTCCAACTGGTCCTTTTGCAAGAGGTGAAGGTAAATTTAAGCTGGGTGCAGGGAAATTCAAAGTTGCTAATAGTCTTTAAAAACAGTTTACAGCCATCAGCATAAATCTGCTATAATAAAAGGTTAATTACAAACTTGAAAAAACTTTTATTAAAAAAATGGGTCATACAAAAAGCATTTAAGCCAAACTGGGAATACAAATTTCGCAACTATAGGCAAGCTTGATGTATTTCATTACTTTGGCTAGGCCGATCTGAGTTTTATAGTTTCCGTGATTTCCGGCAAAATTTCAAAATAAGGAAACAGAAATATAATACACCTAAACCATTGAAATTCAGTATTTTTATCCATTTAATATCTATAAGACTTTATCTTTCCAGTTCCAAAAGACTTAATGAATCAGATCGCCATAAAACCCGCTACAGTAGCTAGCTTTCCACTTTCCGAAAATCTTATATATTATTATAATATGTAAATAACACTATACATATATATACTAATAACAAATAATAATAAACAATATGAAAATATAATGAGGTTAACTAGAATTAAAGTAATGCTTAGGGGGTGAAGAAAAAAGAAGTTAGGGGAACTGGAAAGGTCTTAAAATATTCATAAATACAAGAAATAGCTTTTAATGCGGATTTAAAACGATTCTATGACTTTGGGGTACAATTATACCACCAAGACCTAAGTTGCTTACGTAGAATAGCTTAAAACTCAATTACAAGGGACTTCTAAATTATTTTCTACTTTAAATTTTTACTTGTTATAAAAAAACTTCATTTTAGTTTATCACGTCTTTTATTCGTTGTAAAATATTTTTTCAAACAGGCAAAGTAGTCGTCAACTGATGTTTGAATTACGTATGCTATTCCATCAAAATATATAGATAAAATCAATAACTGCTGGCATATGATTGATTATGAATCACAGAGGCTTATAAATATGGTCAAAAGTTAGATGCAGAACGTTCTCGTAGACATTTTTACACTTGTGTTGAAGGTATGGAAGAGAAAGTTACAAACCAACTAAATAAGGATATTACAGTGTATGAAAAGATTTTACCAACCGATTACAAATCGCCAGAATATGGAAGTATTGTGCCAGTTGAAGATTCAAACATTTGGCTTTACTATAATTAGATCTCAGCTACAATACCAGACTCCAGAACTCTTCAGTCTTGGCAGAATCTGGTGCAGTTTATGAGATCTGGTACTTTCTGCTAGCAAAAAAATGATGTATTTTCAATAGTTTAAGGGTTGACAGATTTCTGAGCTGTAATCTGGTTTAGGTGGCAAAAAACTTAGGAATATTGAGGGATTTTGACCAGTTTTCAGTTTCCAAAGTTTTCTATTATTATATAATAATAAGTAGTATGAATTAACATATACTACTTTCATCTTACTACTCAAAAAACTTAACTTCTGCGAAAAGGTAAAAGCCACTACAATTAAGTTTCAAAGCGATTCTACAACCCACCAAGACCTATGCAAGATAGCTTAAAACTCAATTAAGAGGCATTTCTAAATTGTTTTTTACTTTTATGAAATTTAGCCCTAAGTTTTTACACTTTTTTGATCAAGACTTTTCTTTTCTTCCACCAATTTATCAAAGTCTGACTTGTATGAATTATCCTGTGTTTTTCTAAATACCTCATATTCTTTTGTAGCTAGGGCAATTGCTACTTCATGAGAGGTTTTGCCATAATTCTGTAATATATCTTGCTCATTAAATCTTAAAAATGCATCAAGTTTCTCTTTCCAATCCTTCATATACATTACTTTACCCCTGGCAGCTTGAAACTCTGCGTAATCTATATACATATTTACTATTCTGTTTAGCTGAGCAATTTCATTTTTATCTAAATAGTTTTTTGCTACTTGCGTGTCAGAAAGAAAGATTTTTCCCTTAGGCCCCTTACGCCAATTTGTTAATCCCATATTAGGTTTACTTCTATCCACTCTGTTAGCAATAATTTCTGCTGCTGTATTTCCAGTAATAGCAAAATGCAATTTATTCTGCACTATAGCAAAGAAATTTTTTGTTTCAGTTGAACAGCTTGCATAGTCTACTGAAGTTGCATAAATGTCTGTGATTTTCTGATAAGCCATACGCTCACTTGCACGAATTTCTCTAATTTCTTCAAGCAACTCATCAAAAAACCGAGTGTCAAATCTAGAGCCATTTTTAAATCTATTGCTATCAATCACGAAACCTTTGAAAATATACTTCTTTAGCTTATCAGTTGCCCATGTACGAAAAGCAGCACCACGCTCTGAATTGACACGATAACCAACTGATATCACAGCCTCTAAATTGTAGAAAACCACATCACGTTTTACTTCTCTTTCTCCCTCTTTTTGAACTATCGAGGATTCCTCGGTAGTTGAGTTTTTATCTAGTTCTTTACATAGATAAATGTTCTTTAGGTGCAATGAAATATTATCAGTTGAACAGCCAAATAACTCAGCCATATGTTTCTGAGTAAGCCATAGATTTTCATTTTCAAATCTAACTTCAATACATACCTTTCCATCATCTGTTTCATAGAATAAAATTTCATTATGATTCCTGTTCATACACTTCCTTTAACACCCTTTGAAAAGCAAATAAAAAGTACTATTAATGATTAGATTGATATAAGTAAACTTACAGGTAAGTTTAACATCGTTTTTATTCATTGTAAAGAAAAAATTTGTATGAAGGAGAAAACTCACTTTGCAACAGCTTTCATAAGTTCCTTGTATCTCTCATCTTTTTTTATTGAGTGTTCCCAGAAAACCTTTAAATTAGCTGATAGCAAGAGAAACAAAGTGTTTGCTAAGTTGCGTAATTGAGAAGAAATAACTTAACTCAAACAAAAAAAATTTAGTGCAAATCAAATTTCCAACCTCATTTCTAGTATATATCTGTTAAGAGGTAGTTGAAAGAGCTACTATAACGTAGACAACCTTAATCCATATACTTCTTAGGAGTAGCACATGATTCTCGAATTTCCGTTGTTGGCCTACAAAAAAACTATAAACCGCTTTTTGATAGTACGTTCGAGGAACCAAACGATATTTTGGAATCAGTGCTACTTATAGTTTTAAATAATGTCAATCCTAACACTGGACCTCGGTAAACAGACAGGCTGGGCAATTCTAACAGATGGAGTAATTGAAAGTGGAAGCAAAAGTTTTCATGGTAGTCGTTTCAGTGGTGGTGGAATGTGTTTCTTGAATTTTCGTAATTGGCTTAACTCTTTGAGAGACATTTCTGCAGTGTATTTTGAAGAAGTGAGAAGACATCTAGGAACTGATGCAGCGCATTGCTATGGCGGTTTTCTCGCAGTTCTGTCTGCTTGGTGTGAAGAACATCATGTGCCATACAAAGGTGTTAATGTTAAAACTATAAAACGCTTTATAACAGGCAAAGGCAATGCAAGTAAGAGTGAAGTTATTGAAGCGATACGTGAAAAAAGTTTTTTACCTAGAGATGATAATGAGGCCGATGCTTTGGCATTAATGTTCTATATTAGTAAAGATATTAATAAGATGAAAAATCCATAAAAAGTGGGTCCTTTCGGCCATATTGGCGGGTTTGGTGGGTTCGACCTCAGGCCTTCTTTAGCGTCAGAGATATTTTGAATATTAACTTTTTAATTATTAAGATATGAATTTAGCAATCCACTACTATCCTGTTGAAAACCTCGTCGAATATAAGCGTAATCCTCGTAAAAATGATGATGTAGTAAATAGAATGTGTGCTTCAATCAGGGAATTCGGCTTTCGTATTCCAATAGTTGCAAAAAGTGATGGAACTGTGGTTGATGGTCATTTAAGACTTAAAGCAGCAAGAAAGCTTGGTATGGAGAGTATTCCAGTGGTTTTAAGTGATAATTTAAATGAACCACAAACCAAAGCTTTTCGATTACTGGCCAATCAATCAGCTAATTGGGCAAAGTGGGACGATGAGCTTTTAAAAGTGGAAATTCAGGAGCTAGAAGATTTACAGTTTGATCTTAAAATGACTGGATTTGAATTAGAAAAAGTTCAACGGTTTCTCGATGATTTTGATGGTGAAAAAGAAGATTTTTCTGACTTAGTTGTTGATGACAAAAAAGTAACAAAACCAGGTGATTTATGGATTTTAGGTGATCATCGAATCTACTGTGGTGATAGCTCTGTAGTTGAATCATATAAAGCGCTGTTAGATGATAAAATGGCAGACATTACTGTTTGTGATCCTCCATATAACGTTGACTATGGTAGCAGTCAAGACAAAAAGATATTAAACGATAATCAAGGTGAAAAGTACGAACTTTTTCTCTACGACATCTGTTCCAATATTTTAGCATATACGAAGGGAGCAATTTACATCTGCATATCATCATCAGAGTTTTCAACGTTGCAAAAAGCATTTGAGGAGGCAGGAGGAAAATGGTCAACATTTATCATTTGGGCAAAGAATCACTTTACGCTAGGCAGGTCTGATTATCAAAGACAATACGAAGCAATGCTCTATGGATGGAAAAGCGGTAATAAACGTGAGTGGCATGGAGGAAGAAATCAAAGTGATTTGTGGTTTTATGACAAACCAGTGCATAACTCATTACATCCAACAATGAAGCCAGTAGAGCTAATGGAGAAAGCAATAGTTAATAGCAGCAGACCTGGGGATACTGTACTTGATCCATTTAGCGGTTCTGGCAGCACACTGATTGCATGCGAGAGAACAGGAAGAATTTGCAGAACAATAGAGCTAGATTCAAAATTTGTAGATGTAACCATAAAACGTTGGCAAATATATACCGGAAGAGATGCCCTTTTAGCCAGTACTGGTAAAACTTTTGCAGAAATTCAAGAAGAAAATTCGTAAAAAGGAGCAAAAAGAGAGGAGGAAAAGAGTGGAAAAAATCACGCAGACGGAATGGGCAAGAGAGATAGGAGTATCAAAGCAATATGTCTGTTATTTAGTAAAAAAAGGAATAGTTGAGTTGGAGGATGGTTTGATCAATAGAGAACAAGCAAATGAAGCGGTGGCAGCAATAAGAGATCCAAGTCAGCCACTTAGGAGGAAAAATCCAGAAAACGAAAATACAAATAACCTTTCTACAATGTTGCTAAAAACGCGAATAAAAAATGAGATGGAACGTGGTAAACTGCTTGAGGCGAAAGCTAAGGCTGAGATTGGTGAACTTGTAGCAGTAGAGGAAGTAAAGCGCGATGCATTTAATGTAGCAAGAGTTGTCCGTAATAATCTGCTTAATATTCCAAATAGAGTTTCAGCGCTGCTTGCATCACTGAGTGACACTGAAAAAATTCATGGAACATTGACCGAGGAAATTACAAACTCACTTGAAGAGTTATCTAATATTAAATTTTAAATAATGGCTGATAACTTAAGTTTAGAATTAATAAAATGCCTCATCAATCAACCTGGATTAGATGTTAATGTTAGAGGATTAAATGGAAAAACCCCACTACATTGCGCTATAGAGTTTGATGAATTAAGTATGGTGGATCTGCTACTCACAAAAAAGAATATCAATCCTTTTGTAGAAGATAATGAAGGTAAAACATCTCTTGATTACGCCAAAGAAGCGAAAAAAGCAGAGATATTACAAGCGCTAATTAGTAACAAATACGGGTCAGAACAAGATAGCTTACTTCATTTGGCTGCAATGATAGGTGAAGTGAATGCAGTTAGATATTTGATAGGAAAAGGTATTGACGTTAATGTACGAAATGCTTTGCATCATACTCCATTACATCTAGCAGCAGGCATAGGACATGAAAATGTTGTCAAAATTTTAGTGGAAGAAGGAAAAGCCGAAATAGATGTCTTTGATGCACGAAATCAGACACCAATGCACTATGCAGTTAATAATAAAAAGTTGGAGATAGTAAAGTTACTGCTAAAGCTAGGAGCAGATGTAAATAGCGCGCGCATGGGACAAAACTCAATGAAATTGTCGCCTGTGCATATAGCTGTAAGTAATACTAATTATGATGAAAGAGACTTATGTCTTGATATCCTCAAATGCTTAATAAGGGAGCCTAATGCTCAAGTAAATTTGCAAGACTACGAAAATAAAACACCTCTACATTACGCTGAAAGACTTAAAACAATAGAGGTCTTACTAACTCGAGAAGATATAGACCCTCTGGTAAAAGACGATAGCGGCAAGACACCATTTGATTACGCTAAACCTGAGATAAAGAAGGCTTTGATGAGTAATAAGTACGGTTCTGAAAAGAATAGTCTACTCCATTTAGCTGTACAAACGGGAGAAATTGAGATTGTAGATGCAATTTTAAAAGAAGAAATCGATATTGATATTGTAAATAATAAAGGTCTATCACCGATTTACCTTGCTGCGGAAAAAGGGCATTTACATGTAGTAAAGTTATTGCTGAAAAAAGGAGCAAATTATACACCTGTTCTGCACTTAGCAATCAAATCAAACAATTTAGAGTTACTCAAAGTTTTGTTTACTGAAAAAAATGGGGCATTGCTCTGCAGAGATACCGTTGTTAATTTTCCAACCATTCATAATAAATATATAGCACAGAGAGAAATAGCAGATAAAAGGATGAAAAAACATAATAATATTGTCTGCATCTATGTTTCAATTAGTGCAATAGCAGTAGCGGCATATATAGGTTTAACGGCAACAACAATAGGCAGTGCAATCATTTTTGCAACAATAACAGGAGTATTTGCGCTTGTTATAGCAATAATGATAAGTGAGATGAGCAAAAGATATATAGAAAAGGAATTTCAGAAAAAGATGTTTATGGAATTGGAGGAGTGTAGTTCTACTGTTAATGATGTCGAGATAGAACCAATTATGAGTAGATGCAGACAATGATATACGCCACATCTTTTTCTGAAGGTTTAAGACCAGATCCACTACTTAAAGTATCAGAGTGGGCGAATGAGTATCGAGTTCTAGCATCAACTGCAGCATCAGAGCCAGGTAAATGGAGAACAGAAAGAACTCCTTATTTAAAAGAAATAATGGATTCACTATCACCATCTTCACCTGCAGAAAAAGTAGTATTCATGAAAGGAGCGCAGATTGGGGGAACAGAAGCTGGTAACAATTGGATTGGCTACATCATAGATCAGACACCAGGTCCAATGCTGGTAGTACAGCCAACAGTTGAAATGGGAAAGCGTTGGTCAAAAGGAAGATTTGCGCCACTGATTGAAAGTACACCATGTTTAAAAAGTAAAGTAAAAGACCCAAGGTCAAGAGACTCAGGAAATACTGTGCAAAGTAAGGAGTTTCCAGGTGGAATAGTAGTAATAACCGGAGCAAATAGCAGTGTAGGACTTCGTTCTATGCCAGTAAAATATCTCTTTCTTGATGAGATAGATGCATATCCAGGAGATTCAGGAGGAGAAGGAGATCCAGTTTTACTCAGCATAGCTCGTACCAATACATTTGCACGGCGAAAGATTTTTTTAGTATCAACACCAACGATTCATGGAATAAGCAGAATTGAGAAGGAATTTGAAGCAACAGATAAGAGATATTTTTTTGTACCATGTCCGCATTGTAATTACTATCAAGTTCTAAAATGGTCACAAATAAAATGGGAAAACAACGACTCAAGAACAGCACATTATGTCTGCACTGAATGTAGCAGCAAAATAGAAAATCATCAAAAGACAGAGATGCTTGAGCGTGGAGAATGGAGAGCTACAGAGGCAAAAGAAGGGGAGAAAAAAGGATTTCATCTTTCAAGTCTTTATAGCCCAGTTGGTTGGTATAGTTGGCAACAAGCAGTAGAAGATTTTCTTCATGCAAAAGAAAGTGAACAATTACTAAAAGTATGGATAAATACTACGCTTGGAGAAACGTGGGTAGATAAAGGAGAAGTACCTGATTGGAAGCAATTATTTAACAGGAGAGAATTTTTTCAGATTGGCACAGTACCAAAAGGCGAAGTAGTTCTCACAGCAGGAGTAGATGTCCAAAAAGATCGTCTAGAGGTGGAAGTTGTAGCATGGGGAAAAAGTCGTGAAAGTTGGTCAATAGACTACCGAGTATTTGAAGGAGATACAGGAGGTAGAGAAGTATGGGGAAAGCTTTCGGAGCTCCTCAATCATCATTTTATCGGTGAAAATGGGCTTGAATATATGATAAGTATGATGGCAGTAGATGCTGGATATGCAACGCAAGAAGTATACAACTGGGTAAGAGGTCATCAAGGATCTGGAAGAGTAATGGCAGTTAAAGGTGTAAATAAAGCCCTAGTGCCACTTAGCAGCCCAAGTAGAGTTGATATAACAGTTGGTGGTCAAAAGCTAAAAAGAGGAATAAAGCTCTGGCCAGTAGGAGTATCGATATTAAAGTCAGAGC
This sequence comes from Wolbachia endosymbiont of Chrysomya megacephala, assembly GCF_008245065.1. Classification (NCBI taxonomy): domain Bacteria; kingdom Pseudomonadati; phylum Pseudomonadota; class Alphaproteobacteria; order Rickettsiales; family Anaplasmataceae; genus Wolbachia; species Wolbachia endosymbiont of Chrysomya megacephala. Next base: position 1,315,096 of record NZ_CP021120.1, on the reverse strand, counting down.
TTTTTCAGCTACTTAATATTTTAAAAGAAGAAGAGAAAGTGCCAGCAGGATATTGTCATTTTCCTGAGTATGCACCCGAATATTTTAAGCAGTTAACGGCAGAGCAATTAGTCAGTAAGGTAGTAAAAGGATACACCAAACAGGAGTGGCAAAAGGTAAGAGAAAGAAATGAAGTGCTAGACTGCCGAATTTACGCAAGAGCAGCATCTATTGCGCTTGGAATCGATCGTTGGCCAGAGAGTAAATGGAATAGTTTAAGTGAAAAGCCAGAAAGCAAAAAACCTAAAAAAGTGAGACAAAGCAAATGGTTGAATGAGAAGTAAGATGTACAGCGAAGAGTATTTAATTCAAGTCGAAGAAGCGATAAAGAAACTACAAAACGGAGAGCGAGTAGTATCAATTGCATATGGTGACCATGTGGTGAGATATGCTGAAGTTCAGATAAATGACTTGCTGAATTTACGGCAACGTATTAAGGCTGAACTGAAAGTTGCAGGTATGAAGCCTAAACGAAAGATTATTTTTGCAACAAATAAAGGAGTTATATGAGGGAAAATTTTCTGAGAAAAGTTGTAAAAGAGGAATATTCTGAATTTTTAGAGCAATTGAAAACTTTCATAAAACTATGGGACAATAGAGAGAGTTCAGTAAATGGAATAATAGATTTGTCACATTGGCAAGAAAATGTGGATTTTGAGTTAGCTAAAGAGAGTGGTATAGTTGGAGTAATTCATAAGGCAACGCAAGGAACAGAGTACATAGATTCAAAATACAAAGAAAGAAGAAAAGAAGCTGAAGACTTGGGTCTATTATGGGGTTCATATCATTTCGGTGTAGGGGAAGATGGAAAGGATCAGGCAAATCACTTTTTGAATACAGTGGGTAAAGCTAAAAATACAATTGTTGCTCTTGATATTGAAGAGAACGAAAGTGGAAAAAATATAGAACCAAGACAAGCAGAAGATTTTATTAAAAAAGTTCAAGAAGAAACAGGGCGTTCACCTTTAGTGTATGGAGGTGCTAAATTTTTGAAAGATTTTGCCACACCAATTTTGACTAAATGTCCATTATGGATAGCAAGATATGGAGATCAACCTGTTTTACCGCAAGGCTGGAATAAGTGGATTTTATGGCAATACACCGACGGTAAAAATGGTCCAGAGCCACATGAAGTAAGTGGAATCGGAAAATGTGACAGAAATAAATTTAACGGCACATTAAAAGAATTAAGAGAATTTTGGTTAGTATGATGCTGAAAAATTTCAAACAACTATTTAGCAAGCCAAAAATCAAAAGTTCAGCATGGGATGCAGCAGGGTCAGGAAGAAGATTTTTTCACTTTCAACCAGAGTTAGGAAGTATAAACAATTTGCTGTCTCAAAGCCTTGAAACTTTACGTAGTAGATCACGTGATATGGTGAGAAAAAATCCATATGCAGCAAATATTATTGATACAATAGTAAGTAACTCTATTGGAACAGGAATAAAGCCGCAATCAAAAGCAAAGAATGCAGAATTTAGAAAGAAAGTGCAAGAATTATGGCTAAAATGGACAGATGAAGCAGATAGTAACGGAGTAAGTGATTTTTATGGTCTGCAGGCTCTAGTATGCAGAAGTATGATAGAGGGAGGAGAATGTTTTGTACGTTTAAGAACGAGAAAGCTGGAAGATAGATTTTCTGTACCATTACAACTGCAAGTACTTGAGTCTGAACATTTAGACAATAAAACAAATCAAACTTTAGGAAATGGTAATGTAATAAGAAACGGGATTGAGTTTAACAGGCTTGGGCAAAGAGAAGCATACTACCTATTTAAAGAACACCCTGGTGAAAATACCTTTGGAGAGTCAGTAAGAGTGCCAGCAAACGATGTTTTTCATATCTATAGACCACTAAGACCTGGGCAAATTAGGGGAGAACCATGGCTTTCGAGTATACTTCTGAAACTTTATGAGCTTGATCAATATGATGATGCAGAATTAGTAAGAAAAAAGACAGCAGCGATGTTTGCAGGGTTTATTACAAGACTCGATCCTGAGACAAATATTTTAGGAGAAGGTGAAAGTAATGAGCAAGGAGTAGCACTATCAGGTTTAGAGCCAGGAACAATGCAGCTTTTAGACCCAGGAGAAGATATAAAATTTTCAGAGCCATCAGATGTTGGAGGAAGTTATGAAGCGTTTATGAGACAGCAACTCAGAGCAATAGCGATTGGTACAGGGATAACATATGAGCAGCTAACAGGAGATTTAACCGGTGTTAATTATTCATCCATTCGAGCAGGGCTGATAGAGTTTCGCAGAAGGTGTGCAATGTTACAGCATAACGTGATAGTGTTCCAGTTTTGTAGACCTATTTGGAATAGATGGCTAGAATTAGCAGTGCTTTGTGGAGAACTAAGTATAGATGAAAAAGTAGTAAAAGCAGCGAAAGAAGAAGTGAAATGGATACCACAGGGATTTGATTGGGTGGATCCTTTAAAAGATCAACAAGCACAGCAAATGGCAGTAAGGAATGGCTTCAAAAGTCGATCGGAAGTAGTATCAGAAATGGGTTACGATGTAGAAGAAATAGATCAAGAAATAGCAGAAGATAAAAAGCGTGCAAATAGTCTCAATTTAATGTTTGACTCTGATTGCAAAGGATTATGATGCTCTTAGGAAAACCATTAATGCTTGAACCAAGGAGTTTTGAGCTATTGTCATTAAACAATCAAAAACATCCCACGTTTAAAAACATAAAGCACTCCATCAAAAGTAACGTAGAAAGAACTGCAATTATACCAATTCATGGAATCTTGACGAAAAAACCAGGTGCGTTTGATGAAATGCTTGGGATGACATCATATGAGCAAATAGAAGAACAAATTGCACAAGCATTAGCAGATAGTAGTATAGAGACTATTTTACTGGACATAGATAGCCCAGGAGGAGAGGTAAATGGAGTATTTGACTTAGCTGATTTTATCTATAGTGCAAGAGGAAAAAAGAGGATAATAGCGATAGCAAATGATGATGCATATTCTGCAGCGTACGCTATAGCTTCTAGCACTGAGAAGGTATTTGTGAGTAGAACTTCAGGAGTAGGAAGTGTTGGAGTAATAGCAAGTCACATAGATCAAAGTAGGTTTGATGAAAAGCAAGGTATTAAGTATACCACAATCTTTGCTGGTAGTCGAAAGAATGATTTAAATCCACATGAGCCAATGACGTCTGAAAGTCTGGGAAGCTTACAAAAAGAAGTAGACCGACTATATGAAATGTTTTTGCAGCTAATAGCAAGGAACAGAGGTCTTTCAATTGAAAAGATTCGATCAACAGAGGCAGGGCTATATTTTGGGGAGAAAGCAGTAGAAATAGGCCTTGCAGACGGAATGACAATTCTTTCATCTATTAATAAAAATAGGAGTATTACTATGAATGAACAAACTACAAATGACCTAGAAACTGATAATTTAACCAAGTATCGTACTGAAGTTCTTGAATTAATACGTTTATGTAATTTATCGAAGATGCCAGAAAAGATAGGAGAATTTATTGAGCAAAGTGTAAGTGTTGAGCAAGCAAGGGAGGTTTTAATGGAATTACTTGCAGAGCGAACGAAAAAGACAGAGATACTGAGTGCAATACCACAGAATTCAGAAGAAGAGTTGATGATGCAGGTAGCGAAAAGTCGTGCGCAATCAAACATTTAAAGTATGTGTATAACCGCCGTGTATAACAACCACAAATATGGCGGTAAAAAAATAAAAAAAGGAGAGAAAAAGACATGATAAGTATAACTGAAGGAAATAATTTAGGAGATCTTCTGAAATATGAAGTGTCCAACTTATATTCAAGAGATCAGATAACAGTAGCCAAGGGACAAAATCTAAAGTTGGGAACAGTAGTTGGTTATGATACTAAAGATGGTTTTATTAAAGCTTTAAATCCAACTGCCACAGATGGTACACAAACGGCGATAGGAGTGATAGCAAGCGATGTAAACGCAAAGGAAAATAGTAAAGGAGTAATTATTGCTCGTGGTGCCATGCTAGCTGATCATGCAGTTGTATGGCCAGCAAATATTACTGAAGAACAGAAAGCTACAGCAATAAAGCAACTTGAAGGACGAGGAATCATTATCCGTAAAGCGGCCTAAAGCTATATTAAACAATAAAAAACACAAAGGGGGAAAAGAAAAAATGCAAAATCCATTTACAAATACAGCATTTAGCATGACGGCACTAACAAATGCGATGAATATATTGCCGATAAATTATGGACGGGTTGAAAATTTAAATTTATTTCCAAATAGGTCAGTAAGATTTAGACATATTACAATAGAAGAACATAACGGAGTTTTAAGTTTACTACCAACGCAAGTTCCAGGGGCGCCAGCAACAGTAGGAAAAAGAGGAAAAAGAAAAGTAAGAACATTTACGATTCCACATATTCCACACGATGATGTAGTATTACCAGAGGAAGTACAAGGAATAAGAGCATTTGGATCAGAGAGTGAACTGAAAGCGCTGGCAGATGTAATAACCGATCATTTGCAATTGATGAGGAACAAACATGCAATAACATTAGAGCATTTGCGAATGGGAGCGCTGAAGGGAATTATTCTTGATGCTGACGGGTCAGAATTATTAAATCTGTACAACGAATTTGAAATAACACCAAAAGTAGTAAATTTTGCCCTTGGAACAGCAACAACTGATGTAAAGCGTAAGTGCTTGGAGGTATTGCGACATATTGAGGATAACTTAAGTGGTGAATATATGACGGGAATTCATGCACTGGTAAGCCCTGAGTTTTTTGATGCATTAACTTCCCATAGTAAGGTGAAAGAGGCATATGAGAGATGGCAAGAAGGAGCAGCGCTAAGGAATGATATGAGGTCAGGATTTACATTCTGTGGAATAACATTTGAGGAATATAGAGGGCAAGCAACTGACCCTGAAGGAACTGTGAGAAGATTTATTGAGAAAGATACAGGGCACTGTTTTCCACTAGGAACAGCAAGCACATTTACAACATATTTTGCACCAGCAGATTTTAATGAGACAGTAAATACTCTTGGACAGCCACTCTATGCAAAACAAGAGCCAAGAAGATTTGATAGAGGGACTGATTTGCATACGCAGTCAAATCCTCTGCCAATGTGCCATAGACCAGGAGTATTAATCAAGGTTGTTGCAACATAGGTAGAGCAACTATAAAGTAGTGTGAGGCAGAAGAATGCTTTACCTCTTCTTAGCATATAAATATTAGTATATGGCGGAGAAATGTGCAAGAAAATATTAAGCGATTATTAGAAGATTGTTTTGCCCATTTAGGAGAAGTAGCTTTGTATAAATCAAAGGATAAGTCATACATGGTACAAGTATTAAAGCAACAGCCAGATAAATTATACGAGATTGGTGAAGGACAATTTGTGGGAGAGATGCTTTTCCTTGAGGTAAGCGTTTTTGATGTACTGAGGCCAATGGTAGGAGATACTTTTATTATAGGTGACCGTAAATATAAAGTATATTCTCCACCGCTGCAAGATAATTCAGGAATGATATGGAAAATCAGAGCGTCAGGAGTATAAATGCGTATTAACACCGGTAGTATTATACAAAGTATAGATGCTGAAAGGAAAAAAGTGGAAAAAGCGATGGTGAGTGCATTAAACAAAACGGCACTATGGTTAAAAGCGCAAGCAGCTAAGAAAATTAGTGAGGAAAAGAGAATAAAATTAAGTTTGATAAGAAAGAGATTAAGAATTTTTAAGGCGAAAACTAGCAGATTAGAAGTGTTAATTAGAGCAAATCTCTATGACATTAGAGCATCGGCAATTGGCAAAATACAAAAAACAAGAAGAGGATCGAAAGTAGGAAAGCATGAGTTTATAGGAGGATTTGCAGCAGTTATGCCAAAAGGAAATAGCGGTATTTTTAAACGTGAAGGAAGGGCAGCATTGCCAATAAAGGAAGTTAAGTTGCCACTAGAACCTGAGGCTTCAAGGATAATAGGGAATCTTGTTAATTATGAGGTTGAGGAAGTGTTTGAAAAGTTCTTTGAACGTGATATTACAAGAAATATATGAATTTTAAAGATTTGCATAACGCAATCTGCACTACGCTGAAGAAAGAAATACCAGCAATTCAAACTTGTGAAATTTATCCATCGATAAGAAAAGAATTATTAGCGCCAGCAGTGTTTGTAGAATTAGCAAGTTTAGAACCAGGTAAAGATGCAGGTACTGAGGAATTAGCCCTGAAAGCAAGATTTGAAGCGAGAATTGTAGTTGATGGAACAGTAGAGGGTTCCTCGTTAGTTGTAAGGTCATTAGCAGCAGAAGTAGCAAGAGTAGTGAACAAGAATACCTGGGAAAAGAATGTATCTCCGGCTGAATTTCTTTCTGCAGAGCCTGATGGATTTAGACCCGAATTAGATGCATATTTGGTGTGGATGGTTGATTGGAATCATCAGCTTCATTTAGGTAAATCAGTATGGGAAGAGGGGAAAATTAAACCACATACAATAAACGTAGGAAATATAAATGTTGGATCATAGTTTTGCAATTTCAGAGCTGCAAAGAAAGTTAGCAAACATTGTACGAATAGGAGTGGTAAAAGAAGTAGATTATGAGAAAGCAAAAGTAAGAGTGAAGATAGGAGAACTTTTAACAGATTTTCTTCCATGGATAACTTCTAGAGCAGGAGAGGAAAGAAGCTGGCTACCACCAAGCATAAATGAACAGGTAGTAATATTGTCACCATTGGGAGAGTTATCATTAGGAGTAGTACTTCCTGGAATATATCAACAAAAGTACTCTGCACCAGAAAATAAAAAAGAGGTGAGCAGCTTAACATTTCAAGATGGAACAAAGTTGTCATACGATAAAGATAAACATCATTTAGAGATTGAAGTAGTAGATAAAATAACACTGAAAGCTGGAGAATCGAGCATAGAAATGACAAAAAGTGGAATAAAACTGAAAGCAGAAAGGATCGACTTAAATTGAACAAAGGAATAGTGAGGTTAGGAGACTACTGTGGAGAAGCTATACCACATTTCTGCATTAGCGGAAGTAATAATGTTTTTGTAAACGGTAAGTCAATGTGTAGACAAGGAGAAAGTTTTAGTGAAGGAAAAGTAATGATTCAAGGATCAAAAACAGTGTTTGCAAATGGTCTTAGTGTAGGAAGAGTAGGAGATATAGTTTCATGTGGTTTTAAAGTAATAAAAGGCAGTGAAAGCGTTTTTGCAAAATAGAAATGAAGGGTATGGATGCTAAAACAGGAAAGACGTTAGAAGGAATAGAGCACTTAAAGCAATCGATAATTGATATACTGATCACTCCAGTAAACAGTAGAATAATGAGGAGAGATTATGGGTCAAGATTATTTGAATTGGTGGATAAGCCAATAAATAGAGATTTAACACTTGAGATATATGCAGCAACTGCAGAAGCTTTGGAAAAATGGGAGAGAAGGTTTAAATTAGAGAAAGTGAAGATAACAGAAGTAAAAGAAGGAAAAGTAACGCTTGACCTAGAAGGATTATACTTACCAAGCGGGAAAAACATTCATTTTGATGAAATTGTAGTCTAAAGATGCAGCAGCCAAATATTATCGAACCACTGAGCTTTGAGGAAATCTTTTCAAGAATGAAGGAAGAGTTAATAAATCGAGACACAAGTTTTACAGCATTAGTTGAAAGTGATCCAGCGATAAAGATTCTGGAGGTAGCAGCGTGGAGAGAGTTGTTACTGAGACAAAGAATAAACGAAGCAGTAAAAAGTAATCTACTTAAATTTGCAGGAGGAGAAGATCTTGATAATTTAGCTGAGTTTTATGGAGTAGAAAGACAAAAAGAAGAAGATGATGAACGATTTAGAAAAAGAATTAAAGCAAAGATAGCAGGTTGGTCAACAGGAGGAAGTAAGGAATATTATAAATATCATGCACTGTCAGCAGATAGTAGAGTAAAAGATGCACTAGTGGAATCAACTATACCAGGGAAAGTACAAATTTCAATCTTATCAACACAATTATCCACAACTGGCATAGCGTTAGAAGAGCTACTTAAAATTGTAAAAAAGCAGGTTACTAGAGATGATATAAGGGTTTTAACCGATACAGTAAAAGTGATAGGTTGCAATATTATGGAAATAGATATTCACAGCAGAATGAGCATAAGTCCTGTAATATCAAAGGAGGAAATCAAGAAGCAATTTATTAAGAAGTTTGAAGCAAGCAAAAGGTTGGGATGGAACGTAACAAGATCATGGATAATAGCAAATTTGTTTGTAGAGGGTGTAGAAAACGTAGAATTAATCGAGCCAAGAGAGGATGTTGTGGTTCTGGGGAATGAGTGTGCAGTGCTTGGCTACGTCAAGTTAGATAGGATTTAAAACGTATTTTTTTTGTTTTGTGCCAGTGAGGGGATTGCGTGCAATAAGTGGTTTACTGGATCCAATGTTAGGAAGAAGAAAGTATTGATTTTCTTCCAGAAGTTGTAATTTGTTTTTTAAAGTATGGATAATATGGTCAAATTAACCCTCTGACATTAACATCTATTATGGAAAGTGTTTTCGATATTAAGAACATCTTTATTTTTCTGAAATGATCTCTTGCTTACTCATAAGCTACCTAAATAAAGGAAATTAAAGCAACTTGAAAGAAAAGACAAATGAAAAATTTATTACCGCCAAACGCAACAAAGCAAGAGCAAGCACTGGTTGATGCAATAGATTATAAGGTTGATCCAAGCTGTATCAGAGGGTTTAAGTTCAACCTGAAAGAAGAAACATTACCATGGATAATAGAAGAATATGGTTTAGAAGAGATATTGCGCTGGGTAAAAAATAAAAGAAGGGCGATAGTAGAAGGAGTAAAATTTCAAAGACTGAGAGGAACACCTGCATCACTTAAAATAGCACTAAAGTGGGCAAATATAGAAGATATTACAATTATCGAAGAACCACCTGGTAAACACTTCTTTGAATTACAAATAGGAATAAAAGATGTTCCAAATGACTTTTTTGTAGATGCAGTAGTAGAACTTGCAAAACTATCATTACCAGCAAGATCAAGGCTAATGAGGATTTTTAATGACTACTATAACGTTGATAGGTTTATATTAGATGAAAGTATATTCGGCAGCTTATTATCAGACTATTCAGGTAGAAAAGTTGAAAAAGATGGACCAGTGTTATCGTTTGGAAGAATAAATTTTTTCAGTTCTAGAGGTCCGTTAGTAGAGATTGTAGACAACTATTTAAGAGAGCATTATGAACAAACATTTAGTAATGACATATATCAATTAGATGTAGCAGTACTTGGAGAAACAGAGCCTCACACAAAGAATTATAACGGTATTTATGAAAGAAATCATTTGTGGTACAACTTAAAAGCACTATATCCATTACCACAGAGTTTATTACCATCGATTAAATTTGCAAAAGCGCAGATAGTATTATCAGACAGTTGGGATTTAGGAGACATAAATACGTGCTTTCCAGTTAGTAGCGTAGAAGAAAGAGGAAATAAATTTGTATTGGGAAGCGATAAACTTTCAGGGCAATATTGGAATTTAAAACACAAGCCAATTTTAGAAAGATTTAGCGTTACTCACAACTATAAAGTAGAAAATTATACAGATCAGAAGGTCAGAAAATATGTTTTAGCAGAACACAACGTTTACTATAAAAATGATTTGGATTCAGAGCAAAAAGACTCAATACACGAATTAGAAAAGCACATTTTAGTATTTTACCCGGGAGTACTGAAGTGGCATGAACATCGACATTTGCACAGAAGTTGGAAAGATAGTCGAATAATATCTTTAATAAGTTAAGTACTTATATTTAGATACTCATATATTATATTAATAATAGGTAAAAGTGTATGAAATAAAAAGAAAAGGACTTGCTTTCTCATGCCAAAAAGGACATGACTTGAATAGCAGCAGGTAAATATAAGAAATTTGTCTGGTGCTAGAAAAGCTAATTTTGTGAGGTATGAAATGAGTTTTAGCAAGAGTAAGTTTTTTAAAGAAGTATCAAGTAACGGATTTAAAGACATTAATAAAAGAAATGAAGAAGGAGAGACGATCTTGCATCAAGCAGTAGAAATCTCTGATTACAAAACAGTGAGATTATTAATAAAAAAAGGAGCAGAGGTAAATGCAAGAGATAAAAATGGTTATACACCTCTACACTGTGCAGTATTCGCAAAGAGTTTAGAAAATGTAAAAGTGCTGCTAAGGTCGGGAGCAGAAGTAAATGCCACTCAATATGTCACTGGATGTACGCCACTCCACTCTGCGTGCAAGATGGGAGGAGCAGGAGTTGAAATAATAAAAGAGCTGGTAAAGGCTGGAGCTGAAGTTAATCAACTGAATAAGTACGGCGCAACGCCAATGTATTACATCTGGGAAAGTGAAAAGTATCGTCTATGTGATAGCAAAGAGAGTGAAAAGGCGAGTAAATTTTTGAGAGAAAAAGGAGGAATAACAAAAAGTAGAGAACTGACGTGCTATGGAATAGAGGGGCTAGTGGGAGAAATAGCAGACATGTTGAATGGAAGCTACATGCCTGAGCTAAAAATAATAGAGATAGGAGAAATAAGGAAGAGAGACAAATCGCTAATAAAGAAAGAATGTCAAAATTTAGCAAGCAAGATAATCAGCCAAGTGAATGCAATGATAGATGAGGTGGTAAAAAGGAAGGCTTAGGTTTAAAGAAAAGGTGGGGTAAGTTATGGTAAAGCTGGGCAAAAAAGATAAGTCACTATTAGAGAACTCGTTTAAAAATATTTATGAAAGAGACGAAAAAGGAAGAACAGCTCTACATTATGCAGTAGAGGTAAAAACAGCGAGGTTATTAATCGAAAAAGGAGTAGATGTGAATGCAGCAGATGTAAGAGGACATACAGCACTGCATCTAGCGATAACGGAGAAACGTCTAGAAACAGTTAGAGAATTGATAAAATCAGGAGGGAATGTAAATGCTGAAGAGTATGGCAATAAATGCACTCCGCTGCATCTTGCATGTATGGTAGGAGAAAAAGAAATAGTGGAGGAGCTAGTAAAAGCAGGGGCTGAAATAGAGCAAGCAGATAAATTTGGAATAACAGCGATGGATTATGCGAAAAATAGCAAAGAAATAGCCGAGGTATTAAAGAAAGAAACAGAGAAAATGGAAAGTTTGTTAAAAAAATAAGAGTCGTATCAGAAAGCGCAACAGCAGTTGGCAAAGGAAGGGCTAGACCAAATTTGAAGGCTGTAGCTGATAAAAGTTGGTCTTTTTCATAAGAGTAAATGGATTGATGGAAAAAAGGAGTGGTAAGGCTCCTTGCACTACAAAAACATTTGCAGGAGAAACTATGAGAAAAAGAACATTAACTTGCCGATACGAGCCAGATGAATTAGCGGAACAACATCTAGCAGACGCCTATGAGCTGTTACTAAGGTATGCGGTAAAAAGAAACAATGAAAAGGAGATAAAGAAAAATGATAACAGTGGCCTTATATGCAAGAGTTTCATCGAAGAGTCAAGCGCAGAACAATACAATAGAGAGTCAAATTGCCGAGCTCAAGCATAGAATTGCTGCAGATAAGCATGAGTTATTGAATGAGTATGAATTTAAGGATGATGGGCTTAGTGGGTGGAGTTTAGAACGTGAAGGTTTAGATGCATTACGTGATAAAGTAGGAGAAGATCAAATTGATAAAATTTATATTCATTCACCTGACCGACTATCAAGAAAATCTGCACATCAAATGATATTACTTGATGAATTTGAAAAAGCAGGAGTAGAAGTAATATTCTTAAATCATAAGACTGAAAATAATCCAGAGTCTAAATTGTTATTGGGAATGCAAGGATTAGTGGCAGAATATGAGTGTACAAAGATTATGGAACGTAGTCGTAGGGGAAAACTCCATAGAGCAAAAAAAGGCTGTGTAAGTGTAATTGGCATTGCACCTTTTGGTTATAATCGTATAAAGCATGTAGATAGAGAAAAGACAAAGTTTGAAATAAATGAAGAGGAAGCAAAAATAGTAAAGCAGATATTCATGTGGGTAGGGCAAGAGAGAATAAGTATAAGGGAAGTGATACGTAGACTAAGAGATAAGTCAATTAGAACAAGAACTGGAAAGAAGGTGTGGTGTCCAATAATAATTTGGAAGGTGTTAAGAAATCCAGCATATAAAGGACAAGCAGCGTTTGGTAAATTAAAGAGGGTTGAAAAAAGAGAAAGAAATAAACAAAAGGTTTCTATCTGTCGCACAGATGAGGACAGCTGGATTTATATACCAGTACCAAAAATAGTTGATGAAGGGTTATTTAATAAAGTACAAAAGCAACTGGATGAAAATAGAAAAAGAGCAAGGATGCAGAGAGAGGGAGGAAAAAAGAAATATCTATTACAAGGTCTAGTTGTGTGTCAAAACTGTGGATATGCGTATAGTGGTGCACAATGTGGAGTTGAAGGAAAAAAGTTTAGCTATTATCGCTGTAGTAGTACTATACGTATTACTGATGGTAGGGAGAAGTGTACTAATAAATTGGTCCGTACAGATATGTTAGAAACAGCTATATGGGAAAAGGTGAAAAATTTACTAAAAAACCCAGAGATAATAAAAAATGAGTATCACCGTAGAATTGCAGAAAATAAAAATGATGAATCATCAGATAAGAAGTTTGCAAGAAGGGAAAATCAAATAAAACAAGGCATCGAAAAGTTAATGGAAGACTATTATAGTCAAGAAAATGTAGGAGATAAAGGATATATAAGTGAGGAAGAATTTAAACAGACGATGAAAAGAATGAGGGAACGCTTAAGAGGGATAGAAGAAGAGAAGAAAAAGGTAGTTGATCAAAAAGCAATAGAGAAGGGAATGAACCTTATCATCAACAGTATAAAGAGTCTTTATTCCAGTGTAAAATCTAATTTGGAACAGCTAGATTGGCAAACTAAGCGTGGCATCATTAAAGCATTAGTAGAACGAATTCAGATTGGTTATGACCAGGTAGAAGTGGCGTTTAGAATCGAAGAACCAGCACAGGATGGAGAGATTTTTAATTTGCAACATTGTACTGGACGTCATGACAATAAGAGTATTTATCCTTTAGAATTAATTAAGAGAAAATTTTTTCTCGACTTGTTGTATGATTTTATAAAAGTGATCAAAATCTAAGCTTGCACTGCCAATTAAAACTCCTGATAAATTTGGAATACTGAGCAAGTTTTCTATATTTTCTGAACTGACTGAACCACCATATATAATGTGTTTTTTACCAGTACAGGATTTTATTACCTCAGCAATTGCGTCATTATTTGGCACATTTCCTGTTCCTATTGCCCATATCGGTTCGTATGCTATGGTATATTTACCTTGTGTTGGCAAACGGTTTTTGCATTGATATTCTATTACTTCTTTTGTTTTTTTATTTTTATAATCTTCTGAGTTTTCACCTACACAGATGATTGGGTGTAATCCTGATTCTATTGCTGTTTCTGATTTCAGTTTTATTTCACTATCTGTTTCATGAGCCCTTTCAGAATGTCCAAGTATTACGTAACTACATCCTAGTTCCTTCAACATTCCTGCACTAATTTCACCTGTGTAAGAACCGAACTCTTTATGATGGCAATTCTGTCCTCCTATTTTAATATTGTTGTTCAACTCTATATTGCTTTGAAATGATGTAAAAGGAGGGCAAATTACTAATTTAGAGGTAATTTCGTTGCTCTTGTTGTTAAGTTTGCCTATAAAGTCAACAAATGAAGAACGTGTTCCATTCATTTTCCAATTTGCTACTATTAAAAAAGACATCAATTTTTCTTATATGAATGAGAGTGCCGGCTGTCGGACTTGAACTGACAACCTACTGATTACAAGTCAGTTGCTCTACCAATTGAGCTAAGCCGGCATTAAATACACTGACAATATACAATTATTGATGAATTTTCGTCAACTAATTTTTAAAATACTGCATAATAAGATTATATGAGAAAATTTTTACTGAAGCCAAAAAAGAGTCTAGGGCAAAATTTTATTTTATCGAATGAGATAATAAAAAGAATAGTTGCCTTAGCCGGTAGCCTGAAAGATTTTAATGTTATTGAAATTGGTCCTGGGTATGGTGCGTTAACAAGAGAAATATTGGCATATAATCCAAAGTTTCTACTTTCTATAGAAAAAGATAGTAGTTTAGTGAAACATCACGAACAATTGCTAAATGAGCATCAGGGAAAATATAGAATTATAGAAGCAGATGCACTTAATGTTGTAGAAAAAGAGCTGGTAGAATGTCCAGTCAAAGTCATTGCTAACTTGCCTTACAATATCTCAGTAGCGTTATTTTTAAAGTGGTTAAATAATATAAAATTTTTTACGAATTTGACGTTAATGTTCCAAAAGGAGGTAGCAGAGCGTATTACAGCAGAACCTAATTCTAAGGATTATGGTTCCCTATCAGTGCTAAGCCAGTTACTATGCGACATAAAAAAGGAATTTGATATTGAACCTAAGGAATTTTTTCCAAGACCAAAAGTATATTCTTCAGTAATTACAGTAAAACCTTTACCCACTCCAAGATTTGCAGTAAATTTAGAAACCTTAACAAAGCTAACACGTGCTGTGTTCGCTCAAAGAAGAAAGATGCTGAGAAATAGCTTGCAAAGTATAACTAGTGATGTCTCAACTACTCTTGAGAATGCTAAACTGAGTGGAGACGAACGTCCAGAAAGCTTAACTATTGAGCAGTTCTGTTTGCTAGCAAATAATATAATTATGCGATAAATATATTAGGAGCTACATACCTCTTCTATCCTATTTTGATCTAAAAATAGCTGGAGCCAGGCTAATTTTGCAAAAGCTCTATTGCAATTTCATTAATTGGCGTATAAGCTTTAAATAAAGCATATGAAAAAAATGGAAGCTTGTTATTCGTTTGACGATGTACTTCTCTTACCGGCCTATTCTGATGTATTGCCTCGTGATGCAGACACAAGAACTTATCTAACAAATAATATAGAACTAAATATCCCTCTCATATCCTCTGCAATGGACACTGTCACTGAATCAGGCTTTGCAATAGCTATTGCCCAACATGGTGGAATAGGTTGCATACATAAGAATTTATCAATAGATGAACAAGTGTTAGAAGTAAGAAGGGTGAAAAAATATGAAAGCTGGATCGTGTATAACCCAATTACAATTTCCCCAGATAAAACAGTTGCAGAAGCAGTTTCATTAATGAGAGAGTATAATTATTCCGGCATTCCTGTAGTTGATCAACGCAAGTTAGTGGGAATTTTAACTAATCGAGATGTGAGGTTTATTGAAGACCAGAACATGAATATAAAAGTTTCCGAGGTAATGACAAAAGATAAGTTAGTAACAGTTCGAGAGCAGGCAGTAAATAGCGCCTCAGCAATGAAATTGTTGCATGCAAATAGAATAGAGAAGCTTTTGGTTGTTGATGAAAATTCTTGTTGCATAGGTCTAATCACAGTTAAAGACATCGAAAAATACAATAGATATCCAAATTCATGTAAAGACAGTAAAGGTCGACTCAGAGTTGCCGCTGCAATTGGTACTGGTAAAAAAGACGGTATAGAAAGATGTGAAGCTTTGGTCGAAGAAGAAGTTGATGTGGTTATTGTAGATACCGCTCACGGTCATTCCGAGAACGTTATCAGCACTATTAAGGAAATAAAAAAGATGTATCCGAATACGCAATTAATCGGCGGAAATATTACAACAAAGGAGGCTGCTGAAGCGTTGATTGATGCTGGTGTTGATGCAGTGAAAGTTGGAATAGGGCCAGGATCAATTTGTACTACCAGAATAGTTACAGGCGTTGGTATGCCACAATTCTCTGCGATCAAGAATATTGCAGAGGTTTGTAAAACAAAAAACGTCAGACTAATTGCTGATGGTGGAATAAAATATTCGGGAGATGTTGCAAAAGCTATTGCAGCTGGTGCTGATACTGTGATGATAGGTTCAATCTTTGCTGGTACTGAGGAAAGCCCAGGTGAGATTATCATGTATAAGGGTAGAGCATATAAGGAATATCGAGGAATGGGATCTATTAGTGCAATGAAACGAGGGTCAGCTAGCCGTTATTTTCAAGATTCAAAACTTGATTTAGTCCCACAAGGAGTAGAAGCAAGAGTTCCTTTTAAAGGTCCAGCTTCAGGAGTGATCTGTCAGTTAATTGGTGGGTTGCAAGCTGCAATGGGTTACACTGGCAACCGTAATATAGAAGAGATGAAAAAAAACTGCAAATTTGTCACTATTACTTCATCAGGGTTAAGAGAAAGTCATGCTCATGATATAATCATTACACAGGAAGCTCCAAATTACGCTTACCAAGCATCTAATTTATCATCTGATTCAGAGTAAATACAATCCCCTTTTGAGTGGGTCATTTCAACACTGGTACACAATTGATATTAATATTAAGAGTCAAAAAGATGTCATCTAAGTGGCTGACACTGGAAAATCGATTGTAAATAAACTGACTACATAAAATTTTTGATCAAAATCAGTGCTATAAGTTGGAATAGCAACTTAAGGTAGATTGCCAGCTTAATATATTTTGATAAATCCAAATTATTTTAGCTATAAGAGAGCTTTGCTTTTTTGCTCCATCAGAATTGGCTTACTTTTAGTGATTCATGGAGTTAAAAAAGTCAGCATTGCTCTTTGTTAAAAGTAATTTGTCACGTAAAAACTCCATTGCTTCAACAGATCCCATAGGGTTAAGTATCCTACGCAATACCCATATTTTATTTAGTATGGCCTTATCAACTAATAGCTCTTCCTTCCTTGTTCCGGATTTTGTAATATCAATAGCAGGGAATATACGTTTATCAGCAAGTTTTCTATCTAGTATAATTTCAGCATTACCTGTGCCTTTAAACTCTTCAAAAATAACATCATCCATTTTTGAACCAGTTTCTATAAGGGCTGTAGCGATGATTGTCAAAGAACCACCATTTTCAATATTACGAGCTGCTCCAAAAAAGCGTTTTGGTCTTTGCAGCGCATTTGAATCTACACCGCCGGTTAGAACCTTTCCAGACGAAGGAATGACTGCATTATAAGCACGTGCAAGACGAGTTATAGAATCAAGCAAAATCACTACATCTTTTTTGTGTTCAACCATTCTTTTAGCTTTTTCTATTACTATTTCAGCAAGTTGGACATGACGGTAGGCAGGTTCATCAAATGTAGAGCTTACCACTTCACCCTTTACAGAGCGTATCATATCTGTCACCTCTTCGGGTCTTTCATCTATAAGTAATACTATTAGTTCTATTTCAGGATGATTTGTAGCTATAGAGTGAGCCATTTGCTGAAGCAATATCGTTTTTCCTGTACGAGGTGGAGCAACTATCAATGCTCTTTGTCCTTTTCCAAGAGGTGTAACTATATCTACAGCACGCATGTTTATATCTTTTTTATTATCTCCGCTACTGTTGTTTTCAAGGATGAGGCTTTTTTCAGGATAAAGCGGAAGCAAATTATCAAAATGGACGTACTTTCTTAATTCACTGATTTCAGTAGAGTTTATACTTTGAACCTTAGTTAAAGTAAAATATCTTTCTTTATCACCAGGTGGCCTTATTTCTCCACATGCCATATCTCCTGTACGTAAATTAAACTTCTTTATTTGGCCATTGGAAATATAAACATCATCGGTACTTGGAGCATAATTTGCACTTGATGAACGTAAGAAACCAAAACCATCAGGCAATATTTCCACTACTCCACTTCCTGTGGTTATGCCTCCTTCTTCACTCATTTTCTTCATTAAACTGAATATCATTTCCTGTTTTAGCATCCTGCCATTGCCTTTACCACTAGTTGAAATTTTTCTTTCTTCAGCTAGCTCTAACAATTCTTCTGCTGTTTTCTCTTTCAATTCGCTCAGGTCCAATGTTTTCTTGTTTTTTTCAGCACCTTCACTGGTCATTTGTTTTACTGCGTCAGCATTATGAATTTGTTCGCTTTTTTCAGGTTGACCTACAACCCCTCCTTTTGCTAAGACATCTTCATTGATTGTTGTCATAATCCTCCAAAAATTTTAATTGATGCTTACTAACCTAAAATGTGAATATAAAACAATAAATTAGGCTGAGCTAGTTTTCAGTGCGTATTTAGACTTAATTATTATTAAACTAGATACTTTACTTGCATTATACTGATAAAAACTAACAAGTCAAGTCAATTTAATATTAACAAAGTACAAGAATTTGAGAATCATCAATAGCTATTATTTATATTTTTTAATCTTTGTTTCTTCTCTTCTTCTACTTTCGCTTTTTCTACTTCCGCTTCTAAATTTTCCTGGCTACATAAACCAAGTAGTACAGGATCTTGAGGTTTGATATTGAGTATGTTATGATGAGATCTATCTCTTACCTGCTCAACTGTGTAATTTGTTGTACCAACTAGCTTAGCTATTACATTATTGTTCAAGATAGGAAATTTTTTTACCAAATAATAAATCGCATTAGGTTTATCTCTACGCCTTGCTGTGGAAGCAAAGGCAAGAAAGCTAATCGTCTTTGCCCTTTTTTTCATATTTTTTATAATCAAATTTGGTACACGATTTGGATTTTTTTTGCAATTATCGATTTCTTTTTCAGTAATTATTTCAGAAATAATAGGGTCATACTTTTCAACTTCTATTTCCTCATCAGCTATGTCTTGTACTTTTTCAAGGGATAACTTGCAACATTGTGCTATTTGATCAAAAGTTAAGCTAGTGTTATCAACCAACCAAGCAGCTACTTGCATGAGAAATTGTTCATTTCTATCTTTATTGTCTTTAGAAGATTCCATTGACATCGAAAAAACATCTCCCATTTTAATATTCCTTTGCTGTTATAGAAATAAAATATAAACCATTAAAACTAAAAAAGCATTAACTTTGTCATCCAATGGCTTTTTGGTTTATATTTCTTATCTCTTAGAACCTGTTCATAATCTTTTGAAGAGGAAAGAAGCAAAAGCAAATTTGTAGGCTAGTATTAAATTTACGCTCGCAATTTTTCCAAAGTCGCCTACATTTTTCCAACCAGGCAAAAGAAGATCTCTCAACAACCCATCTTTTTGGCAATACAGCAAAGGTGCTTCACCTCAACAGTTGCACCAATAGTTACTTTCATCTGTGTTGCAAAATTTTCTCCAGTGTAGCCTGCATCAACCAGTATGTTTTTAACTTCAGAGAGACTTTCTTTAGCATTTTTAACCATTGTCAAAGCACTGCTACGATCAGTTATTTCTGCCGTTGTTATATGAATTGCTTGTGTCAAACCTTGTGTATCAACTGCGATCGGTATTTTTTACACTTTGGGCATCAATGATGCAGAAGCTTGTTTTGGTATTTCGACCACTGTTCTCTCCAACCAATTTTTTTAAAGACAATTTCTAGAACATTTTCTCTATCTTCATTCGTTTTTTTACTCCATTTCTTGAAGTAATCGTAAAAATTTCGCCATCTTGGAAACTCTTTTGGAAGCATTCGCCATTGACAGCCACTTTTTAGTACATAAAGCACACCACAAAATAACTCATATAAACCTAATCTTCTTGGCTTTGTTTTCTTTCGCACGCTTTCTAAAATTAGTCTAATCTTTTCGAATTTTTCACAACTTATGTCACTTGGATATGTATTCCTCATACTTTACCTCATGTCAACTATACCTCATCTTACCATATTCAGAGATCACTTACAGGCTCTTAGGTTAATATAAGCTTCCATTCAATTTAATACACTACAATATTACATATATTAGCTAATTTATTAATAGATTTACAAATATTAAATTATTGCTATTCTAAATTTAAGTGTTAGTTAACTAAGTTTACAATGAGTATTAGAAATTTTTTTACCAAGGCAATCGTTCTCCTTTTAGTTTGCTTATTAATCTTTATGGGGATTGGCAATCTTTTATCAAATGATGATGAAAGGAAAGAATTAGCTAAAGTAGGAAAGGAAGTTATAACATCAGATGAATATAAATTACTATATCAAAATTATAAAAAGCAAATTTCTGGATCTGATGTAAGTAAAGAACAAGTAAAAAAGCTGAAATATGATTTACTTAACGCACTTATAGAGCAAAAACTATTGTTTAACCTAATTAGCGAACTTGGATTAAAAGTTGGAGAAGAATCTATCAAAAGCCACATAAAAAATACCAAGTACTTTCAGGACGATAAAGGAGAATTTGACCATAATAAATTCCATCAAACTCTAAATAGCCTGCATATAACAGAAAAGGAATATATAGAAAAACTAGAGAAAATCCTGCCTGCAATGATGTTCATGACTTCGTTATTTAAAGATAATTATCCGGTAACTTTTGGTGAGGGTGTTGATGAGCAGATATACAAAAATCGCTACCAAACTAGAGTAGTTGATATTGTTAAAATAACTGAGGATGCAATTACAGACGTTCCTGAACCAGATGATCAAGCCTTACTTGATTTGTATGAAAGAAATAAGTCCAATTTTTATTACCCTGAGTATCGAACTGCGCAATACATTTCTCTGGATCAAAAATATTTTGAAGATCAAATCAGAATTTCAGATGAAGAGGTTGATAGTATAATAGAACATCAGGAACTTAAAAATCAAAGAGACATATTCAATGTGATATTTCCTACCAAAGAAAAAGCTGAAATAGCAAGAAGAGCACTTGAAGAAAGTAAAGCAAGCTTTGAACAAATAATAGAAGAGTTTAATAAAGTGAAACTCGATGAAACCAGAGTAAATAATATAACTAAGGATTTCTTACCTGAAAATATGAGAGAAAAGGTATTTGCTCTCAAAACAGGTGAAGTAAGTGAAGTTTTAACAAGCAATTTTGGATGGCACGTAATAAAGGTAGAAAGCATACATCAAATCTCTGATGAAGACTTGGTTGATTTAAAAAAAGACATAAGGTCAGTTTTAACCAATCAAAAGTCTTTTGAAAAAGTCAATGATTTCATAAATCAAGTGAATTATAAGATATACAATGGTGCAACGATTGAAGAAATCTCCAATAATTACAATTTACCTATACAAACCATTGGTCCAGTAGATGCTAGTGGAAAAGACCAAAGTGGTAATGAAGTAGGAAATTCCAGTGATTTCATTTCTTTCATTTTTTCACGCGAGAAAGATCAGAAGAGTTATTTTAAGGGTGTTGGAGATACTGTTGTTGGTGTAAAAATCAGTGATATCGTTCCTCCTAAATTACAAAATTTTGAAGAAAGTAGGGAATCAGCCATAAAGCTTTGGCGTAGTGAATTTATAAAAGAAAGAATGTTTAAAATGGGACAAGAAGTAGCAGTTCAACTAAGAGAAAAGACAGATTTGGAAGAAATGCAAGGTATAAAATTGGTTAAAGGCCAGCAAATACAACGCAATGAACAAAACTACCCTTTTTCTTTCATAGAAGAGATTTTCAATATGAAAACAACTAATTCGGTAACAGATCCTATTCAATACAATAATGAAATTATAATAGGCGTTCTAAAACAAATGCATTCATCAAATGGTAAATTAAACATGCTTGACACCGGAAAACGTGTGATGATATCGCTAAAGGAACAGTTAATTAGCTATCTAAAATCAAAGTATAGAGTAGAAGTTAATCATGCTATGATTGATGATATATAAAAAAGTTTATTATCTTCCTTTTATGAGTGATTAGAGGGGGCTATATTGTATTTTTAGGTAAAAGAGGTACAATTAGTTTGACTTGAGCTGTTTATTGTATTTAAATTGTAATTAATATATGAATAAAGGTTGACATGGCAGTTAAAATAAGGTTAGCAAGGTTTGGGGCAAAGAAACGTCCTTTTTATAGGATAGTTGTAGCCGACTCACGAGCACCAAGAGATGGGCGCTTTATTGAGAGAATAGGACAATATGATCCAATGTTGCCAAAAGACAATAAAAATCGTGTTGTGGTAAAAGCTGATAGATTAAAACATTGGCTAAGTGTAGGAGCGCAAGCAACTGAAAGGGTAATGTGGTTCATTAAAAAAGGCATAGTAGATTTAGAAACAGAATCGAAAAAAATAGAAAAGAAAAAAGTTGAGAAAGTACAAGGGCAAGAAGCATAAGTCCTCTTAAATGCTAAACACTGATTTAACAAAAAGTAGTAAATTAGATGATATTGTATCTTCTGATTTATTGGCTATGAATGACTTTATCTTCAAAAATGTCAATGATGAAGGTACTAAGCTTGCTACCGATATTACATCTCATCTTATTAATTCAGGAGGAAAAAAGATAAGGCCTAAGCTCATTTTTATTATGTGTAAAATGCTGAATTACTCTGGAGAGAGTAGGGTCAACATTGCTGCATCGGTAGAATTTATACACAACGCTACTTTACTTCATGATGATGTGCTTGATGAAAGTAAGGCACGCCATGGAGTTGCAACAGCAAATAAAATTTGGGGGAATAAATCAAGCATTTTAGTTGGTGATCTATTATTGACCTTAGCATTTAGATGGCTTATAGAATGTGGGAATTTAAGTGTTCTCTCTATTTTATCTAAGGCATCTAATTTGCTTGTCAAGGGTGAGATAAAGCAGATGACAACGCGTTTTGACCCTAACACAATTAGGAAAAATTATTTTAATATCATTGGAGAAAAGACAGCATCTTTATTTTCTGCATGCTCCGAGGCTGCATCAGTAGTATCTGGAGCCACAAGTGACGAAACAGAGAGGCTAAGGAATTTCGGGTTTAATTTTGGCATGGCATTCCAAATAATTGATGACGTGCTAGATTATACTGCTAATCAATGCACTTTAGGAAAGCAACTTGGAAAAGATTTCTTTGAAGGTAAAGTTACTTTACCTTCTATTATAGCATATGAAAAAGGCAGTCCATCAGAACAAAAATTCTGGGAGAAATCTTTTTCTTCAGCTAGACACAATTTTGACCAAGCATTACAATATATTAATCATCATAATGCCATTCATGTTTCTATGGAAGAAGCTAAACACTATATTAATATGGCGCAAAGTAATATTGATACTTTTTCTGATTCTCTTTATAAAACTGCTTTGATTGACTTTTTAAATGCAAGCATAGAAAGACAAGGATAGCTAACGCTTGATATTTTTGATTGATTGTTATATATTTATTAAGTTTGTAAGGGTGAATGATATGTCAGATAGTAATAAAGAGAAAAAAAAGAAATTTGCAGATATGGTCAGTAAACGAAAAGGGGATGATCAAGAAGATCAGCAAACAGGTGATTTAAGTGAAGAGCTTAATATATTAAAAGAACGTGCAGTTCAGCTTGAAGATCATTTACGTCGCGCTGTTGCGGATAATGAAAACGTTAAACGTATAATGCAAAAGCAAATTAGCGATGCAAGTGATTATGCAGTCACAAAATTTGCACGTGATATGATCGACTCTTGTGACAATTTAAAAAAAGCAATGGAAAACTTGAAAGATGGTGATCCTATTCATGAAGGAATAAAAGTGGCGCACCAAAAGATTGTGAGTGATCTAAAAAAACATGGAATAGAAGAAATAGATCCAATAGGTAACTCTTTTGACAGCAATTTACATCAAGCTGTTGTGGAAAGAGAAGATAATGAAAAAGAGCCTGGCACTATTGTAGAAGTACTACAAACTGGTTATACCATTAAAAATAGGTTGCTTCGTCCTGCAATGGTTATTCTTTCTAAAAAATCTGCTGATTGCGAAAGTAACTAATAAAACACTCAAGGTATGGAAGAAGTTGTCTTCTCAGGTATTCAGCCAAGTGGAGTATTACACTTGGGCAATTATCTTGGTGCAATTAAGCAGTGGATAGGCTTGCAGGATAAATATAAATCTCTTTTTTGTGTTGTTGATCTGCATGCAATCACAGCAAATAAGCTTCCCGCAAATGAATTAAAAAATAATATTTTTAAAGCAGCAGCAACTTATATTGCATGTGGAATAGATCCGGAAAAGTCGATTATTTTCAATCAATCCGCAGTTAGTGGTCATGCAGAATTGGGCTGGCTGCTAGGGTGCTATACACCAATTGGTTGGCTTAATCGTATGACTCAATTTAAAGATAAGGCTGGAAGCGATAGACAAAAAGCTTCTCTTGGTTTATATAGCTACCCAGTACTTATGGCTGCGGATATATTGCTGTATCAAACTAAATATGTTCCTGTTGGCGATGATCAAAAACAGCATTTAGAACTTGCACGTGATATTGCATCAGCTTTTAACAATCATTATAAATGTAGTCATTTCATCATACCTGAAATCTTAACTTTGGATTGTACATCAAGGATAATGAGCTTAAGAGATGGAGCAAGCAAGATGAGCAAATCTGATTCTTCAGAATACTCATGCATTAACCTTGACGATACAGATGACTTGATTGTCAAGAAAATAGAAAAAGCAAAAACAGATTCAATTCTAGGCTTTGATTTTGCTACTTTAAAGTGCCGTCCAGAAGTAAACAATTTGGTAAACGTTTATTCAGTGCTTAGTGATTTAAATGTGGAAAAAGTGTGTGAAGAAGTGAATAAACATGATATGAAACACTTTAAAAAAGAGTTAGCTGACTTAATCATCAGTGTTATATCACCCATACGTGAGAAGTTGAACGGTCTTTTGAGGGATCAGCTCCATTTACATAAAATATTAAAAGAAGGTACAGAAAAAGCAGCAGAGATTGCAAATAACAATATAAAAAAGATCAAGGATATTATAGGGTTTGTTCAATAGGTTACAACTATTTCTTCCCATGGCTTTCAAATCGTGCAGCTATTTTCTTTACACTAACATGAGTGAGAAGAGGTTTTTTACTAACCGGAAGTTTAGAATCGGACTTTGCTGTTATGGGGTTCATTTTAGATCTTTTATTTCCTACCGGAAATGAGTGAGATTGGGAGGCAGTTTCTTGCGATGGTGCAGGATCTTTCTTCATACCGATATCTGCTTGTGTTGCAGGGGTGGCTTTGCTCTTAGCAACTTGATTTTGCTCAAACTTTCCTACTATTGACTTTACTCTACCGTCCTTCTTGCTATTTACTTTTTCTTTTATAATAACCGCTTTTACTTCTGATGATGCTTTATCAGCAGATTTTTTCAGGATTGGTTTACTTTCAGCTGATTTTTGCGAAGTCACTTCTACTATTATTGGTTTCGTGCTCACTTGTTGATCAACAATATCTAGCCTTTTAGGATTTGACAGTATTTCAGATTTATCTTCTTTAGTTTCTTGCTTAATTTCTTGATTGGTAGCGTTTAGCGCTGGTGGCTCTGGAGCCTGTCTCTTTTTATATCCTCTTCTTGTTCCTGCATTTTTCTTAGGTTTCGTTTTGTGAGTTGGCTCCTTTTTAGCTAACTTTGAGTCTTCCGAATCTTTTGTTGAAGATTTACTACTTTTCTCTTGATAATTTGATATTTCCTCATTTCCAGACTCTTCACTTAATGAACTTTCATAGCCTGAATCTTCAGGAGATACATTCTCTATTTCTGGTTTAAAGTGTACCTTTTTTGAGGCAGTAGGAGGTGGCGGAGGTGCCGTTGTTGGCCGTTTTATTTTCTTCATACCTGATTTTCCTGCCGGCTGTTTTCCTTTTTGCAGCTTAGGAGTATCTTCCTTCTGCTTTGATGTCGTTTTATTTTCCGTGCTTACTTCGTATGATTTATGTTCTTTATTGCCTTTTCCACTCTGTTTCGAATCTAAAATTTCTTTAAGTCCTTTCTTGAATAGATTAATTGTACTTAAAATATTTGTGTATTCGGCTGCTTTTTCTATAGTGAAACCTGATAATTCATCACCAACAAAATTTTTTATGTCATTATCATTAGTTGGAATATCTTTTCCCAAGACTCTATCTAATATCCCTTTTAATGTTCCAATAAAACCGAGTGGCTTTGTGCTCAAAGGTTCTACATAATTATTCAAGTCGCTATATATAACAAATTTGGCTACATCTTTTGCGTTGTTTGTAAAATTCTTCAGAGCTTGAGATAAATCTTTCAGTGTTTCATCATATTGTTCATTAATTTTTTTTGTATCCTTCAGCTTTATGACTCTTATCAAAGAATTGAGATTTTTATCATAATTGTCACTTTTAAATAGATCACTCATACCAATTACTGTTTATCGTTTACTTAAATATAAATTCAAAGTATTAAGACCGAGTAAATGTTATATGACTTATCCTCTGACTCATAAACGCTTGCGTTCCTTAATGTGCAAAAAATTTCAATAATCTTCAATCAGCAATAGTATAGAAATCCAAAAAACAAGTAGCTAACACTGGAATCTAGGAATTATGATTGGGCACAAGTTGATGAGTATAGTTGTTTTATGTTGAAATACAGCATTTATGGAAAGATTAGATGTCAGTCTAGAATGACACCCTTTCTGGAAAACTCGGATTACAGTGTTTGTATAACTTAATAATTAGAAACTAAAGGAGTTCTTTTTTAAAAAACTTAAGTTATACTTATAAGTATTTGATATCTTTTGTAGTGATTATGTCGAATTTAAGCTGCCTTTATGGCGATAATGTCGAATTTGTGGAAGAAATTTATAGCCGTTACTTGCAAGGCGATAAATCAATTGGAGAAGATTGGCACAGAATTTTTTCGAGCAATTTAGAAGTTAATAAAGCAGAACCCTGCAGGGCACAGAATGAAGCTAAGGTAGATGTTGATGATTTAGCAAATTTTTTCAGATTTTATGGTCACTTTTTTGCAGACTTAAATCCATTATCACCGCATGTAAATAAGGAAATAGATTATCAAAAATACTTGAATCTTTCTCCTACAAGTGACACTAGAATCTACAGAGATATTTACTGCAAGAATATCGGTTTTGAATTTATGCATATTTCCTCTTATGAGGAAAGAGTTTGGCTGCAGGAGAAAATTGAAAATCAAGTCTATACGCTAAGCCCTCAGGATAAAAAAGAAATACTAAGGCACTTGATTGAATCTGAGATGTTCGAGCAATTTCTCCATATGAAATTTCCTGGATATAAGCGTTTTTCTATCGAAGGTGGGGAGTCAGCCATTGTTGCAATTGAAAGAGTTATTAGTGATTCTGCAGCTTTTGGTATTGAAGAAATAGTTCTTGGTATGGCCCACCGAGGACGGCTCAATGTTCTAACCAAAGTGATGGGAAAAGATTATGCGGCAATGCTGTCTGAATTTCAAGGCAACCTTGCATATCCAAGTGGTCTTGAGGTGTCTGGTGATGTCAAATATCACCTTGGTTACTCTTCTGATCGAGCACTTGCTGGTGGTAAAAAAATACACTTAAGTTTATGTCCTAACCCATCTCACCTTGAGGCGGTAAATCCGGTTCTAGCTGGAAGAGTAAGAGCAAAACAAAATACGAGATCTGTGCTTGGCATATCAATTCATGGTGATGCAGCTTTTATCGGGCAGGGAGTGGTTGCTGAAACCCTGACTTTGAGCAACATTGAAGGTTATAAAGTTGGTGGTATCGTGCATATTGTCATTAATAACCAAGTTGGTTTTACTGCAAATCCTAATTGTGCACGCTCATCTTTTTATTGCACTGATGTAGCAAAATCAATAGAAGCTCCAATATTTCATGTTAATGGAGATAATCCAGAAGCTGTGAGTTTTGTTGCGAATTTGGCAATGGAGTATGTGCAGAAATTTAAAAAGGATGTGGTGATTGACATAATATGCTACCGCAAATATGGCCATAATGAAGGCGATGAGCCAAATTTTACTCAGCCACTTATGTATAAAGCAATATCAAAGCATAAAACTCCAGGCACGCTGTACGAAGAGAAGCTGACTGCAGAGAAAGTGCTAGGTAGCGATGAAGTAAGTAAATTACGCAGCGAATTTAGAACAAGATTGGATAAAAGCCTTACTGAGTCAACGACTTATACTCCGAAGAAAGCTGACTGGTTTGATGGAGTGTGGTTAAAACTCAGGAGAGCAAAGTTGAACGATTTGAGTGAATATTATACGGACTCTGGTGTTTCACCAGATGAGCTAAAAAAATTGGGTGTACACATAAATAGCAATATTCCAAGTAGTTTTAATCTCAATAATAAAGTCAGAAGAATACTTGATGGCAGAATAGACAGTATAAATTCCGGTAGCAACATAGACTGGGCAACTGGTGAAAGTCTTGCATTCGCGTCATTGCTTAAAGAAGGAATAGGAGTGCGCTTGTCAGGACAAGATTCTGGTCGCGGCACCTTCTCGCACCGTCATTCAAGGCTTGTTGATCAAGCAACGGAGGAAGAGTTTATTCCACTAAACAACATAAGTGAGAAGCAAGCTCGCTTTGAAGTTATAGATAGCGCACTCTCTGAGTATGCTGTGATGGGTTTTGAATATGGATATAGCCTTGACTCTCCATATTCACTGGTGCTCTGGGAAGGGCAATTTGGTGATTTTGCAAATGGTGCGCAAATCATGATCGACCAGTTTATTGCATCAGCAGAAACAAAGTGGTTGCGATCAAGTGGTCTAGTTTTACTTTTGCCTCATGGTTATGAAGGGCAGGGGCCTGAGCATAGTTCTGCTCGTATAGAGAGATTTTTGCAACTCTGCGCAGAGGATAATATGCAAGTAGTTAATTGCTCTACTCCAGCAAATTACTTTCATGTTTTGCGCCGACAAATTAATCGAGATTTTCGTAAGCCTTTAGTGGTGTTTACACCTAAATCACTATTGCGTCATAAAAGCGCAGTTTCTAACCTTTCTGACTTTGAAGGAAAATTTCTTACGGTAATTCCAGAGTGTAGAACAGGTTTAGTTGCAAGTGATAAAATACGTAAAGTTGTAATATGTAGTGGTAAAGTTTATTACGACATAATTGAAATGCTTGAAGCACAAAAAATAAACGATATAGCAGTAGTGCGTTTAGAACAATTTTATCCATTCCCGGCCGATAAACTAAACAATGAACTCGAAAAATATAAGAACGCTGAAATTATATGGTGTCAAGAGGAACCAAAAAATATGGGAGGATGGTTCTTTGTCAACCCATTGATAGAAGAGGTATTGTCTGGCCTCAATGCTCAAGCAAAAAGACCTAAGTGCATTGCAAGACCTGCTGCTGCATCTCCTGCATGTGGTTATGCTAATATCCATGCTCAGCAACAAGCAGAAATTTTGAAGCAAGTTGCGCAGGTACAACTGTACAAACACTGAGCGGCTTCAAGCAGACTTATTAATTAGACTCTAGCACTTAGATAACTTACAACAATCAAACCTTTTATATACTCATACAAATATAAAAAGACTTTTATTTTTTTATAAAAGTATAATATTTATTAAGATTTTCATTTATTTTTCTCAAAGTAGTTAATATAGTAAATATTAATATTAATTAATATAAGATATATATGAGGACAAAAACATTTGAGAGGCTAATAGGGCAAACTAGACTACGCAGCGATAGCAAGGCTAAAATCATACGGTTAAATAGAGACAAAAAGGCTTTTATAGATGAGGATAAAAAGTCTATCGAATTAGCTGAGGCTATTTTTGCAGAAAATAATATGTTTCGTTTTCGTAAACCAGGTCCTGCTACGGATTACATTTTGCACAAACTAATAAATGATAGAAAGCTTCTCGAGGAAATGAAAGATAGAGGTACAAGTATAATACGTCTTTTTTCTTTGCTATCAATGTATCGTGGTCTTCCTAAGTGCTATGTTGTGAGAAAAGAAGGGTGTATTACTGAGTTTGGAATACTTACTTATATTGACGAATGTTTAGAATCAGTACCTTTAGAAGATTTTATACTTATTGAGTCTTCCTCGTACCTAGAGTACATTTTGTTTGATAATGATAATATCAGAAATAGGTTAGCTGAAGATTTGACTGAAGATAAAACAAAATTAGATATTTTCGTAAATGGAATTTTAGCAATAAATAGCTCGAATTTAGTATTATCTTGTATCAACACAATCGAGGCTTTTAATGAGGAAGCTAGAAATTTTGTCAATCACATACAGAAAACCAATAGGATGGACTACCTCTTTAAGGAAAATGGTACAACACTTGTAAAGTTAGTTCTAAAAGAATTATTAAAACTTTCTATTTTACAAGAAAGAGAAAACACTACATTAGAATTTCCTCAAATTTCGAGTGTGGAACATTGTAATGGGCGATAGACTTTAAAATGTGCAAGGCTCATTTAAATATGAGCCTCAGTATCGCTTAACTTTTATGGAGCATACTTTAACTTTATTTCACTTCCACTAAAGGAATATTATTCCAACTGTTACTGCTGTAGTTGTCAATAGAAGCGTTTAGGTAATCTGTATCAAAGCGTACTGGTACATCAAATTCGAAGCTTGCGGTGATTATTGTGCCTTTTGCTGGTGGTTTCATAAATTCTATTTCTCCAGTTGAATAATTTACTGAATATTTTTCTGTCTTTTCACCATCTAGGTAAATTTTTATTGTATCATGCACTGGCTTTTTAATAGTTCGTGTATGCTTGTCTTTTCCACTTATGTAAGTTTTCATCAGTTGAAAGATCGTTTTTTTATCGTCTCCTATGCCAATTTCTTGATTGATAACTGTAAAGTCTGACCAATCCTTAAAACGAAATCCTATTGCTTTACCTTTTCGTGCCTGAAAAAATGTTATGAGTTCTGTTAGCTGCTCGTTTGACCTAACTCCATAAGCTATGTTATACCTGGCACGTGCACGAGACCAATTAATATTGCGCTGCTCACAGCCATTATGAGTTGTTACAATGTCAGTGGAAAATTCCGGTCCTCCAGTGGAACCATAAGATATATTTTCTGGAAATCTAATTTCTGTAAATGACATATGCCCTCCTGTAAAAATAAAATTGAGTTGATATAGATGAAGTAGGAAAGATCTTAAATTTTTGAAGCTGCTTTATCAATCAGGCTATAAATTTTAAATCCCGTTTCTTCTAAAAAAGTAAAGGTGTTGTTTTCTCCTACCTTACCTTTCAGTTCGTTAATGTCTTGATGACTCTGCGTTAACTGATATGCACAAATACATGCAACAACTAAAGCCACTCCAGCAAAACATGCTAAAGGCATTGGTTAAGTAAAAACAGCAGCTATAGCAGATGCTGTGAATGCTATAGCTGTTATTACAGCAGCTATGCTATAAATAGCTTCTCTTCTGTAACTATTGATTAATTTCTTTTCTATTTCCTCTTGTTGTGTTTCTTGCCCTTGTTGATGAGAAATAGTAATTACTGTATCTGTATGAATTGGCTCACTAGCGCTGGTATTAATTCTCTCTTTTTGTGTTTCATGATCTTGCACAATTGCTGATTTGCTAGTTCTGATATTATATTGTTCTTCTTGCTCTGATTGATCAGAAGCAGAAGCTTCTGTAACCTCACCAAAGATTTCTTCATTAGAAACTGATTGATTTTCTGTTATATCAGAAGGGATTTTGCTAAGAAGTGGCACAAAATGCCTCATGTAATTCACTACTCCTACAGTTTTTTTGCTACTATCTATCTCTAGTTGATTGAGATTTATATCTTGTATAAAAACTTCTGGATCATCATCATGTGCTGTAATTTTAGTTACCGTAACTTTTTGACTATCTTCCTCTATTGAATAAATATAAAGTTCCACTTTGTACTTGTCGCATATCATTCTACCTTCAATGTTTGGACGACCCCATATAGGTGCGTCAGCTGTATGTGTATTAGTAATATACTCTAAATATTTGAAAAAAGACTTCGCCTTGTCTTGCTTATTAAGTCCATTTTCGCTTATTACTTCTCCATCCGGATCTTTTTGAGGTACGAAATACTCTCCGGCATCTCTTATTACCGCTTTATAAACCCACTGATCTGGCTTTTTGTTTGCTCTAGCATAATCTGCGCAGTCTTTTCTTAATGATTTTGCAGTAAAACGATAATCAGGTTTTATGTTTAATTCATTCAATCCTTGAGCCACAGAGTCAAAAAAGCAATCCCCTGTCTTTATAGCAGCTCCTATTTTTAGCTTTTCAGGATGAGCGCTCTTTAGATTATGCAATAAATCACTTGATTTTTTATTTTCTTTGATTTGTTGAAAAAGAGCAATTGGCTCTCTTACATAGTTAGAATCTCTCATGTTATAACTCCAAAATAATGATTGTATTTTAATAGATTAATCAGCCTAGGAAGGCTAATTACTTAAGGTCGTGCTGTGTTGCAAGCAAACATCACCTACTTTTCTTGAACTAATATGTAGCCTATACATATTGTTACTTAGTATATCTTAACTATACTTAAACTCTCTTATGCTGTCAAGCAGGGAATTTATTAATCTTTTAACTCATCCACTTTTTTGCGTAGCACATTTAAATCAGTTGCTCCTACAAAAAGACTATCTCCAATTATCAAAAAAGGTGTACCGCCTACTCCTAGATCCCTTACTAAAAGTTTGCTGTTGTTTATCATTTGCTCAATTTTGTCTGCATTATTTTTCATAGAGTTATTAAAATCGTTCTCGTTGATCCCTATATTTTTTACTATATCTAATATAGTTTCGTCTGAAAATTCTCCTCTGTGATCTAGTGCAGCATAGTGAAAATCTAAGTACTTTTCTTTATCGATAAAATAAGTTGCTAAAGCACCTTTTGCTGCCTTTAAAGAATTGTTACCAAGTATTGGAGCATCCCTAAAGATAT
This sequence comes from Wolbachia endosymbiont of Chrysomya megacephala, assembly GCF_008245065.1. NCBI lineage: Bacteria > Pseudomonadati > Pseudomonadota > Alphaproteobacteria > Rickettsiales > Anaplasmataceae > Wolbachia > Wolbachia endosymbiont of Chrysomya megacephala. The sequence goes on along the minus strand of NZ_CP021120.1, from coordinate 1,282,423 downwards.
ACTTAACTTTGCCATCATTGATCAATTGTTTTACATCGTTCTTTATAGCTTTGCAATATCCACAAGAATAGTCAAAAAAACCTACAGCTATGATATTGCTATTTTCATTTCCTGAGTAAGGATAAGTAGAGTCGAATATTTCATTTTTATGCTGAGAAATTTTATTTTTGGTTGCATTAGCATAACTATTTTTAGCTGACTCTTCCTGGAGAGCTTTTAGAACTCTATCAAAATTTTTACTGATGTAATTATCCAATCTCTCACCTATATAATCATCATTTAAGTTCTGACTGCGGTGTGAAAGCCAATTGTTTATTACTGGTAAACTTGCTACTGCAAGTATAAAAATCAATAAAAATGGTATCTTAGACATATACTTACTTAAAGAATACAAATATTAAAGAAATGCTTAATGTTAAAACATTTTTATCAAGAAATGCAAACTTTATAAAATGAAATTTAAGATATTTTTGTAAAGTTCATCATAAGATTTGGTGATGAAAAATTTTGCAAAGTAAGGCATTTATAAAGATTTAGATAGTCTTTACCGCTATTTCTAGCAAATTGTAAGCAAAAAAGTTGATTATCTTGTAATCGCTGCATATAATATCGGTAAGCGCGTCGCTAAGTAATATGAACACACTAAGTCTTACATTTCCGATAGTGTTGTTCGGATATAATAGAATGATTTTTCAATAAATGTAAGTAAAAAATGAGGTTTTTAAAAGCTGTCTTTAACTTAGCAATGTTAGCATTTTTTGTAGCTTCGACAGCTGAAGCAAGGTGGAGTAAGTACGAAGATGCTTCTGTCGAGGTTAAGTTTTCTAATGTTAACATTAATGTTAATAGAGATGGTACCTACGAAACGGAAGTAGAACTACAAGCAAAAATACTCAAGGAGTCTGGGCGTGATAGATTTTCTCTGTATAGTTTAATCTACAATGATGATAGTGCAGATTTGACTGTTTTAGAAGCTAAAACAGCTTATAACGGAGAGGAATATATAGTCACTGAAGACATGATAGAGGATAAACCGCTAGCTAGTCCTAGTAAAGGCTTCGATCAGCTAAGGCAAGTAACTATATCGTTTCCTAAAATAGAAATTGGTACAGAAGTATATTTAAGGTATAAACAAGTTAACAAAAAGGTTCCTGTTGATAACTTTTATGGCTTGAGCTTTTCTTATCATGGGGATTATTTACAAGCAGAAAATACTAAAATCAATTCTGAATTACCCCTGGAGATTAAAGTTAATGATCCAAGAGAAGTATTAGAAATCGCTGAGGAAAAAAATGATGATATACACTCTATAAGCATTGCTTTAAAGAAAGCAGTTTATGAAAACACAACAAATGAACCACATAATGGAATATTGAACATAAAACACAACACTTGGGTATCACTTTCAAGCTTATCTGAATGGGAGGATTTAGCTAAAAAATTAGCTCCTGGATATCATAGCGTTATCAATCAGCCGCTTCCTGCAACTTTTGAAGCTATAGCAGAATTTGCTGACAATGAGAGTACCGATGAGGAGAAAATTAATGCAGTCACTTCTTTATTGAATGAAAAAGTTCAGTACATGGGAGACTGGCGTACAGTGTCAGGAAAATTTTTTCCGAGAGATTTGGAGAAAATTGCTGATTCTCAAGTCGGGGATTGCAAAGACTTTTCTGCTAGCACGGCTGCTATTCTGCAAAAACTTGGTTATAAAGTTCAACCTATTTTAGTTATGAGAGGAACTACTAGCACTTCTAATCCTGAAGCATTACCTAATATGGGTAATTTTAATCATGTGATGCTCAAAGTAACAAATAGAGATGGAAAAATATATTGGATCGATCCAACTAATACCGTCAGTATGGCACAGGGTATTTTTCCAGACATTGCTGATAGGAACGCTCTAGTACTCGATTCTGAGGAAGCAGATTACATAAAGATTCCTGCTGTACAAGGTGAAAATTCAAAAGTGATATCCCATAGTGAATTAACTATAGAAGATAATGTTGTAAATGAATATGGCCAGCTTACCGTGCAAGGGGAAGCAGCCTTAGGCTTAACAGGGGTTGGATTGTATTATTCAAATGAGCAATTAAGGGATTCTGTTTTTCGTATGATTAGTGGAGTATATCTTGATGAAGAAGAAAAGAAGTTCTTAGAATTGCCTGACCTTACTTTACGTAATGTAGAAGATCTTACAATCAAATATGAGTTTCAGCAAAAAAATAAGATTTTTAAGACAAATCTAGGACCTGCTTTGAATTTAGGAGATAATTGGCTTAATGATGTTGTCAATACAGCTTCTGACCAAGTGTCAGATCTTTTTATTGGTGTTCCTAAAACTAAGGAAAGCCATATGATAATAAAAGATATCAAAATTAAAAATTGTGAAAATTTGAATTTTGAAATAAATTCTCCTTGGTTATATGTAAATAGGTTCTGTAAATATCAAAATGATGGAACCGAATTTAGCAATTTAATAACCATAAAGAAAAGCTTTATTACCAATGAAGAATTAAAGACTGCTGAATATAAAAACTTAAAAAGCGAATTGGAGAATAATTTTTCTAGAGCCTCTATAATAATAAGTGAATGAGTTGTGCTGGGAAAAGCACTTCTTAAAAGGCTTAAAATTTTTAAAATATGTACAATAACTTACGTGACTTCATCAGAGCATTAGAAGAAAAAAAAGATCTAATTAGAATTAAAAAAGAAGTTTCAACTATTCTTGAAATGACAGAAATTCATCGTAGGGTTTTGTCAAACAAGGGACCAGCTATCATCTTTGAAAATGTTGTCACAGAAAATGGCAAAAATTCAATTCCCGTTTTAGTGAATTTATTTGGTACTATTGAGAGAATTGCATTCGGACTTGGTATAAATTCTGATGAATTAAGGGATCTGGGTAAACTTCTAGCATTTTTGCGATCACCTGAGCCACCAAAAACCTTCAAAGATGCTGTGAAAATGTTTCCTCTACTAAAAGTTGTATTGTCGATGCGGAGCAAAGTTGTGAGCAAAGCCCCATGTCAAGAGGTGGTGCTAACTGGGGATGAGGTGGATCTTAGTTTGCTACCTATTCAGACATGCTGGCCAAAAGAGCCTGCACCGCTTATCACTTGGCCACTTGTGGTAACAAAAGGACCAACAGCAGACAAGCAAGATAATTTCAATCTTGGAATATATCGTATGCAGGTTGTGAATAAAAAAACGACTCTCATGCGCTGGCTTGCACATCGTGGTGGTGCAGGTCACCATAAACGGTGGAAGGAGAGGGGACAAAATATGAAGTTTCCTGCGGCTGCTGTGATTGGTAGCGATCCTGCAACAATTATTGCTGCGGTAACTCCGGTGCCGGAGACTTTATCAGAATACCAATTTGCCGGGCTGCTGCGAAAAAAACCACTTGAGCTTGTAAATTGTAAAACTATTCCTCTTCAGGTTCCAGCTCATGCAGAAATTGTTTTGGAAGGATATGTAAGTTTGGATAATTACCAAGATGAAGGGCCATATGGAGACCATACCGGTTACTATAATGCTGTTGAACAGTTTCCTGAGTTTAACATCACTGCAATTACAATGCGCAAAGATCCAATTTATCTCAGCACTTTTACTGGCAAACCACCTGATGAACCATCAATTCTTGGTGAAGCACTCAACGAAATCTTTGTGCCGATTCTTATCAATCAGTTTCCGGAAATAGTAGATTTTTATCTGCCCCCAGAAGGTTGTTCATATAGAATAGCGGTAGTGTCGATAAAAAAGGCTTATCCAGGGCATGCAAAAAGAATTGTTATGGGCACACTATCTTTTCTCAAACAGTTCTTATACACGAAATTTATTATAGTTGTTGATTATGATATAAATATACGTGATTGGAAAGAGGTGATGTGGGCAATGTCAACAAGAATGGACCCTGTGCGTGATACAATTACGATAGAGAATGCCCCAATTGATTATTTAGATTTTGCTTCCCCTGAAAGTGGTCTCGGAGGTAAAATAGGGTTTGATGCAACAAACAAACTTCCACCTGAAACCAAACGAGAATGGGGAAGAAAAATTGAAATGAGCGAGGAAATAATAAAGAAAGTTACAGAGAAGTGGAAGGAATATGGGTTGACAGATGATTAAACTATGATGTAGACTACCGCCGTGTATTTAGGTGTGGTTTGTGAGGCTTTTATATCTTTTATTTTTGTCGGCATGTTTTTCTCTGTATTACTATGTGGGTCCTACATTCTCGCCTTGCCCAAAAGCAACAGTTTGCTTCTCACCTGAAGAAGACTGTGCTGTACCGATAATCAGCGAGATAGACCAATCTAAAGAATCTATCTTAGTTCAAGAATATACATTTACTCTTGGAACAGTTGCAAAATCTTTGATTAACGCCAAAGAGCGTGGTGTTGATGTTAAAGTCGTCTTAGATAAATCACAACTCCATTCAAAATATAGTGTCATAAGCGAATTGTTTTCAAATGGAATACCGATTTGGATCGATAATAAGCCAAAAATTGCTCATAATAAGGTAATAATTGTTGATAATCAAAAAGTCATCACAGGATCGTTTAACCTCAGTAAGACAGCTGAAAAGGGAAACGCTGAAAATTTATTAATTATTGAAAATTATCCTGAATTAGTCCAGCAGTATGTGAAGAACTGGGAAATACGAATGTCACAATCCTATCAATATGCTCCCTAGATACTTGATATCAAAAAAAGTCTTTTTATTGATAGATTTAATTTCTTGTGATATAATAAATTAAAAGGTTTTAAGGGGTAGGTAATGGATTACATAAATGATGCTGCTGATAGTTACGCTGCCATTCATGATTTTTTTCAAAATAATGGTGTTGGAGATTACAAAGTTCAATGCAATTATGGTGGTGTACCGTATGCTACTGACAAATATGTACATTCTGGAGACAAATTTTGGAGCAATAATTTTATAGACTCACATTTTGGAAGGGAAATAAAAATGTATCCTCAAAGTGAGCTTTTAGCTAAAGAGTATGCTGGTAATACACTACCGGTTTCAATATCACTAGACAAGGATCTAATAAAAATAAAAGAATGTCAGAAAAAAACTAAATTTGTAGAACTAGAAGGGGAATCAGGTGATATAGTATATGATAAGCAAAAGCATATAAAGTGCTACACGACAAAGTTATCATATGACGATGTTTCTGTTCATAATAAAAACGAAGTTTCAATACTGAATATTAGATATGATGTGCCAAACGATCCAAGATACAGTTTAAACATAGCCTTCACAAAGGTTAATGATAATAAACCAGGGTTTTGGCAAAAGTTTAAAAATATGTTTTAATAGAGTAGCTTCTAAATCAAGGGGATTTTGTTGAAAAATGAATATCTACTTAATAATGAATTTGGTCAGTAGCTACTAAGTTTGTTTCATAGCTATGCAACAAAAGGTTTGTGCCCTCACGTTTATTCTCTGCAACACGAAAAGTTCGTACAGTTGTACATGCTATGTAGTAGATAAACTTCTACTATATTTTTTTATTCAACTTACCTATTGTCTATTGAATAGATTTTGTATTAAACCTAAAATTCAACGCACCTAAATATATAAGCATTCCCAACAAAATCATAGGTATAGAAAGCAACTGTCCCATAGTTAAATTGAACCATAAATAGCCAATTTGATAGTCTGGCTCGCGGAAAAATTCAACCATAAAACGTGCTACTCCATACAACATAACTGCAACTCCAGTTGTTGCACCATAATACAATCTCATTTTGTTCAAGTAAAATAGTGAATTTACAACTACGAAAAGTAGCGCTCCTTCAAAAAATGCCTCATAAAGTTGGCTTGGATGGCGCAATAAATTATCACCACTTTCTGGAAATACCATACCCCACGGCATAGTTGTAACCCTGCCAAATAACTCTCCATTTATAAAATTACCTATGCGGCCTAGAAGTAAACCTATCGGAACTCCACAAGAAATTAGATCCAGTGTGTAAAATATAGGAATGTTATGTCTTCTACAGGAGATTATTACTGCAAGCAAAACTCCTATAGCACCGCCATGAAATGACATACCTCCTTCCCAGGTCTTTAGTATTTCGATAGGATTGCTTATATAGAGAACTGGATCATATATCAATACGTACCCAAGCCTACCTCCAAGGATAATGCCTATAATAACGGCTGTTAATAACGAATCGTAAAAATTCTTAGTAAATATTTTTTGATTGTCTAGCTTATGTAAATACCAATATGCAAAAACTATACCCAAAACATATGCTAAAGAGTACCAATATATAGAAACAGGACCGATGCTAAAAATAACTGGACTTAAAGACATATTTTACTACAAATTATTCTTAGACAATCTACTTTTCTCACGTTCCCACTCTCTCTGCTTTATGGTTGCTCTCTTATCATAGAGTTTTTTTCCTTTCACAATGGCAATTTTAGTTTTTGCCAACCCTTTATCATTAAAATAGATAGAAAGTGGCACAACAGTTATTCCAGAGGTTTTGATTTGACCAATTAGCTTATTTATCTCTTTTTTATGCAAAAGCAATTTTCGTTCTCTTTTTGGCTTGTGATTCTTTTGGTTTGCAGCTTTATACTCTGCGATATGCATATTGTTTAGCCATATTTCACCTTTTTTTTCAGTAACGTAAGCATCAGAAATGTTTGCTTTTCTTTCCCTTAGTGATTTCACTTCACTACTTAAGAGGATCATACCTGCTTCAAATTCTTCTAAGATAAAGTATTCAAACCTTGCTTTTCTATTTTCTGCAATAACTTCCATATCTAAAGATATCTTTAAGCTTCAATATATTACAGAACTTTTGGTTTAATTCATAACAAAACAATTATCTCAGTAAATGCAAGTTTGGTTAAAAAAGCTCCAATCTTCCTGCAAGTGTAATTTGTTCCACTCTTCCTACTGCCATTTCAGCCCTAGGACTAGCATTACCTGACAAAGAACTTATCACATCTTTGCAGCCCCATTCAATAGCAAAGTGTAAAGGAGCATATCTATTATTGTTCTGTTTACTAACATATGCCCCACTTTCAATTAAAATATCTCTTATACTTTCATGATCGCTAGCAAAATGCAAAGGAGTGCGTCCACAACTATCCCACACATTAACACATGCTCCATGTTCAATCAGAGTTCTTACTATGTTTTCATTATCACTTTCAGCAGCAAAATGCAAGGGAGTGCTTCTATAATTATCCCACGCATCGACGTATGCTCCGTGTTCAATTAGAGCTATTACTATGTTCTCATAGCCACTCTTAGTAGCAAAATGTAGAGGAGTGTGTCCATCATTGTTCTGCGCGTTAACATCTGCTCCACATGCAATTAGAGCTCTTACTACACTTTCATTCCCACCTTCGGCAGCAAGATGTAAAGGTGTACATACACCTACGACAATGTTGCAAATTTTTATTTTCCTTTCCATTATGTCCAGAAGAGTTCGGTAGCTCTTTTACGCGAAATACCACATTTACGTCCTCAAGGTTAATTTCAATTCTCTTGACCAATGTTCTGATAATATCACGTTTAGTTAACCAGTCTGCGTTATCAAGGTTTAACGTAATATTGGAAGAAAAGTCTTCTAAATTGGCCACAACCAGAGTTACCTCCTGTTCTAATTCCTTTTGATAAAATATCTTTTTCTTCTCTTCTTTAATTGTTTTTAAGCTTTGTTTCATTGCTTTAATTCGTGGTTCAAATTCCTCTTGATTGATATATTCTTGAGCATAACTATCGATAAGTCTAGCAATACCACGTTTTAATTTATTTTCTTGTTTCTCTAGCAGGTCACTTTTTTGATCCAATGATGATTTTTTTAGTTCTGAAAGCCTACGCTTGTATTCTTCTAAAATCCTGTTTGGATTTTTCAATAACTGCTTAACCTCTTCCCACACAGCTGTTTCTAATGCATCTGAGCGAATGGGTTTATTGTCACAAATCTTATTACCACCAAAACGGTAAGAATCTTTACCACTACAACGGTAATATGCATAATGACCACCTTCTTCTTCTCGTCTACTTCTCATGCAAGTTCCGTAACATCCGTAATTACAACGCTTACATATGACTAAACCTTGTAGTAAGTACTTTGCTCCTCTTTTTCTTGTCCTTGCTACTTTTCTATTTTCAGCTAATTGTTCTTGAACAATATCAAATATATCTTCATCTACTATATTTGGCACTTTAATATAAATCCAATTTGCTTTTTCAACAGGATAGACAGAGTGGTTACTTTTTGGCTGCTCACAAGAGCCTTTCTGTGGTCTTACTTGCTTTAATCTTACTCCTAACCTTCTTCTACCAAAAGCTGCTTGTCCTTTGTAAGCAGGGTTTTTCAACATACTCCAAATTGTACCTTTATTCCAGCGTTCTTTTCCTTTTTGTGTCTTAATGGACATAGTATTTAGCCGACGACATACTTCCCCAATACTTGTTCTTTCTCTGCCTATCCACAAAAATACTTTACGAACGACATCAGCTTCTTTTTCGTTAATCTCAAATAAAGCTTGTCCTCCTCCCATATGCTTATCTATATAACGATAACCATAAGGAGCTCCTCCCATTACATTTACATAGCCTTTGTTAGCTGCATAGATTTTACCACGACGACTTCGTTCCATAATTTTCGCACGTTCATATTCTGCTATCATACCTTGCATTTGTAACAGTAATTGAGATTCTGGGTTACCGTTAATCTCATAATTTAAAAAAACCACTTTTGCTCCTGCTTTTTCAAATTCTTCAATCAGCACCATTTGATATGCATATTTTCTAGATAAACGATCAGGAGAATGAATGTAAATCTTATCAATTTTACCTTCTGTTACTTTATCACGTAATTTTTCTAAATCAGGGCGGACTAAATGAGATCCACTGTAGCCGTTATCAATAAATTTATACTCACTTAACAATCTGTATCCGTCCAGATTAATTTGCTTCTCTAAAGCTGCAATTTGACTTTCTATCGTATTTCCTTCTACTTGTTTCCCCGAAGAAACTCTCGCATATAAACATACTGTTACCATTTGACCCTCCTTGAATCCCATTTTTATGTTTTAAGTTTTTTTGACTTATTTCCTTTGACACTACCTTTTCATAAGCATCTGATAAGCATTGTTCTGCTAACCGATTAGGTTCATAGCTACAGCTAATTTGGATAGCTAATCTCTTGTTTCTCATGACTTTTCCTTGAAATAATATGTTCATATCATTCCTTAAAGCCGATGGTTAATTGATTATTAGCGCTATAAGTAAATCGGACTCTTGGTTCTGGACACAGAAGTTTTCGAGAAATGGTTTTCTCTAGTTTTATTTTTATGTTTTTTGCAACATTGTCGGTAGTGTAAATACATCATTGTCCCACGCATTAACATTTGCTCCACTTTCAATTAAAATATCTAATATGCCTTTGTGGTTCCATTCAGCAGCAAAATGTAAAGGAGTGCATCCATCGCTGTCCCATGCATCAACATATGCTCCATATTCAATTAGAGCTATTACTATGTTCTCATAGCCACTCTTAGCAGCAAAATGCAACAATGTAGTTTCTACAGGATCTAGATCACTATGTGTAGTGAATATATGATTGATATTAAATCCACTATCTTCCCACCTCCGTAAATCAATTCTTTCTAATTTTATTTTTATTCGTTCAACTATGTTGTTCTTGCTTAAACCTGAAGTATCATTTATTTCTTCAAGCATTTTTAGAAAATCATCAAGCGTCATAATCTCCACTACTTATTAAAATAACTTGGTTATTATGTTCTTTGACACAAAAATCAAGAACTTTTTATTTTTCTAAAAAATCATTTAAGTTATACTCCAAATCATGAAAGTCAGGCAAAATATTAAGTTTTTTTCTCTATCATTTGTGATTTTGTCTTCTCTATGGATTACATTGTCTGGTTATTTTGAGCCTTTTTTTATTCTCTGTGGAGTATTTTCTTCTGTGTTCACATTGATTATCTTTAAAAGGTTAATTGATGCTGAAAGTGCCCTTAGTCAAATTCTAAATGATAGTGGTAGGCTGTCACTTTATCAGCTTATAAGTTATATACCTTGGCTAATTTACCAAATTATTTTTTCAAGTATTTATGTAACAAAAAAGGTGCTACGATTCAAATCTACAGTTGAGCCAATTGTTATTGTAAGAGAATGCATAGGACATAATGATAAGACCATTGCATTATTTGCTAACTCGGTTACGATTACTCCTGGAACTTTAACTATCAATGTTGAAAAGAAGCAGAAAACATATTTATCTACCATATGTTTGATAGATAAAGATCTTGAAAGTGGCATTTCTGAAATAGAAGGTAAAGTCTTAAAAATGTTACACCTAGTTAAGTAATTGCTTTAAATAAGTTAACAGCGTCTCTGTATTCTCTTCTTAGGCTTTCAAGCATTTCTTTTGGAAGGCTATCAATAACAGTAGAACATAAATAATTGTACAAATCTTCTAGCCTTGATATGTTATTTTTCTTCTTGCTGTTGAATTTGTACGGAAAAATACCCTCCATAATTTCAATATCAACAACCTTATTTAAAAATGCATTTTCACTTGTTATGCTTATTCTTGTAAGTATAGTATTAATTTCAGGTTCATTACTCGTATAAATATCTGATAATTCTGCCATTTTAATGACGTATAAAGTTACTACTTTTGATAAACAATTATCAGAATATTCACAATTTTTTATTACCTCCCACTGAGTAACCTGAGACTTGCTTGTTTTTGCATTGCTTGGTAATTTATTCATTGAATTTTCTCCATTTAATTCAGTGTAGTAAATTATACTAATACTTTGTTAAATAAATAATAACGCAGCCATAAAAATATGCATTTATTTACCATAAATTGTATAATATTCCTAAAATGAAATGTTAAAGTTACTTCAAACTGAATGATTTCTTTAATTCCATGTTATTCAGCAGTGTAAAATATTGCTACACAATAGTATTTATTCTAAAATAAACTTTCCTTTTGAGCTATTTTATTAATATCCATTCTTACGGCTGCACTAAAATGAAAAAGATAAAACTCGGAATACTAATTTCAGGTAGAGGATCAAACATGCAGGCTTTAATAGAAGCATGTCAAGATCAGAATTTCCCTGCTGAAACTGTGTGTGTTATCACAAATAATAGTGAAGCTGGAGGCCTTAAAATAGCAAAGCAAGCAGGAGTTTCAGCGTTTGTTGTTGAAGATAAGCCACTTGATACTGATAAAATTCATGAAATACTTGTTCAACATAAGGTTGATTTAATTTGCCTTGCAGGGTTTATGAGAATTATAAAGGCCAATTTCCTGAATAAATGGCATAACAAAGTTATAAATATTCATCCCTCTTTACTTCCGTCATTTAAGGGCCTAAATGCTCAGGAGCAAGCTCTGAAAGCGGGTGTAAAAATTACAGGATGTACTGTGCATTATGTTACTCCTGAAATTGATGCTGGAGCCATAATCGCTCAAGCTACTGTTCCAGTGTTACCAAATGATGATGTTCACAGTCTCTCAGAGCGCATTCTAGCTGAAGAGCATAAGTGTTATGTAAAAGCAGTAAGATCAATAGTAGAAGGTATTAACTATTGACCTTAAGCGTTTCTTCCAACTTCAACAAAAAATAAATTTTCAGGATTCAGTAAAGAACTTGCCAGCTTGTTTACTTTTTCCAATTGAACATCATTAATGATATTTGCATAATTATTTATATGGTTAATATCACGATCATCTATCTGCATACTATCCAGTAACGTTGCTGTATTCGCATTATTGGATAGAAAAGAGAAGATAAGGTTATTTACTAAACTGGTTTTTGCATCCTTGAATAATTGTTCGTCAATTCCTTCCTCTTTTATTCTGCTAAATGTATCTTTTACTGCTGATATAGCTTTGCTAGCAGTGGAACTATCAGTACTCATAAATCCAGATATAATATTTCCATGCTTATTAGGAACATTACGTGCACTAACACCATAAGTAATACCTAGATTTTGTCTCAACTCTTTCATCAGTATTGAGTTTAGACTCATACCACCAAGCGCATTAATCAAAACACTAGCATTATAGTAATTAGGGTCTTCATATGCTATGCCTTTTTGAGCAAAAAGTATTACACTCTGTGGTATATCCATAAAAACGCTCTTACTTTCTGCAGGCCCAAATTCATTTTTTACAGATACCTTCCTAACTTTCGATCTTTTTGATGGTAACTTAGATAAATATTTATCGAGCAGCGTACTAACTTCTTCTTTTGTTGCACAACCAACAATACTAATAACGATATTATCCTTAGTAAAACTACGCTTTATGTATGTTAAAACATCGTCTCTAGTAATGTTCATTATAGTGTCTAGAGTTCCATATGGATCTCTTGAGTAAGGATGTTTTTTGAACAACAATGTATCTAACTCTTTTGCAGCAATAAAATAAGGGTCTTTTTCAAAATTATTAAAGTTTACTTTGGCTTTTTCGAATACTCTATTTAACCCCTCAGGATCAACTTTAGGGCGCATTATAGCATCACTCAGTAGTGAAATTGCATCCTCTAGATTCTCAGATAAAGTGTTTAATGAAACCCTAAATGCTTCTAAACCAGAAGTAAAATTTAAACTAATTCCTTTATCCTCAAGCTTTTTCGCAAAATCTTTGGCATCATTTTTTCCTGCTCCTTCTTGAATTACAAGAGAAGTAAACCAAGCAAGCCCCTGCTTTTCTGCACTTTCATACACACAACCTGCATCTTTGAATGATATATTAAGTGAAACTTTTGGTAGATCATGGTTTTCAACAAATAAAAACTTAAATCCTTTATTAGTAGTAACCTCCTCTATATTTAAGTGACTGCTTGCTTGCAAATTAAAGCCTAGACAGAAAAAAAATAGAAATACATATTTACTTATCTTCATTATTACCTCCTTTTGGTAGCAAACGACCAACTAATTTATTAGTAGAAAAGATAGCGTGAACTTTATTATTTACATCCTCTAGATTGACATCATTAATTTTGCTATATGAAATGTCTATTTCATCAAGTGGAATACCTAGTGCTAGACGTGGTATATAAAACATTGCTATATTAGTTAAATCAGATAGATTATCAAGCTGTGCTGCTTTGTATTTAGACTTTGTACTTTGCAACTCTTCACTTGTTATTCCTTCAGAGTTAAAGTGATTAATAGAATTTTCTAACTCTCTTGCAACAGCATCCAAATTCACCCCGCTTTTTGGAGTTACCCGAATCTCAATGTAACCATTACTAAAAGCTAAGCTATTATAATAAGCAAACACTTCTACTGCTACATTCTTATCTAGAACTAAATCTTTATATAGCTTACTAGACTTGCCATTCCCCAAAACATCAACTGCCAAATCAACAGGAAAAGTTTCACTTATTTGCTCAAATAAAGGAACACTATAGCGAAAGTATAAAACTGGCTCTTTTACTTCAGTGCTTTCTAAAATTACCGATATATCTGCATTATGTATTGAATCTTGGTTCGGATAATGCTTCACTACAGGCTCAGCTTTAATTGCACCATATTTTTCCTTTGCTAATCCCACTACTTCTTCAAATTCTACATCACCAACAACGAGCAGTATAGCATTACCTGGATGATAATAGTTATCATGAAACCTTGTTATGTCATCTTGATTGTAAGTTTTAATATCGCTCTCCCAACCAATAACAGACCTACCATAACCATTACGATAAAATGCACTGTTCATTTCCTCCCATAGTAAAGCTTCAGGATTATTATCAAATCTCATCTTTCTTTCTTCTAATACGATATTTTTTTCTCTATCTATTTTGTCTTGAGTAACATCAAAATTGCCCATTCTATCTGCTTCAATTTCCATTGCTAGTGGTAAATCTTTTTTGAGAACTAATTCGTAGTAGCAGGTGTATTCTTTAGTGGTAAAAGCATTAAATTGGGCCCCAATGCTGCCCAAAGTGGATTCTATGTCTTTAAATTTTCCTGTAGTTTCAAACATTAAGTGTTCAAAGTAGTGAGCCAATCCTGCTTTGCCAATTGGGTCATCCATTCCCCCAACTTTATATATTATTGCATGAAAAACAGCTGGAATTCGGTGATTATGTACTACATAAACATCCAATCCGTTACTGAGCTTAGCATGCTTTATGATTTCAGCTTCCAAAGAAATCGGACAAATGAAAAAAAACACAGATAGTATAAAAAAACTAAAGAATTTGCGAAGCATTATTTCATTCCTCATTTTGCTTAGAGATAGACCTATCATATATATACCACTTATATAACAATGTACACATTCCACAAACTATAGATAGATCTGCTAAATTAAAGGCTGGCCAATACCAATCATTGATATGAAAATATATGAAGTCATATACAGCTCCCCAATAGATTCTATCAATTACATTTCCGATCGCTCCACCAATCATCAGAGAAAAACTAAGGTAAATTGACTTATCATTAGATTTATATATCAAGTATGCAAGTATACCAATTATTAATATTGAACATGCTGAAAAAAAGAAGCTGCCATGCGGCAGAGTACTACACATTCCAAAGCTAATTCCTGAATTCCAAACTTCAACTAATTTCATAAAACTAGTAATCTCGATTGACTCCCCCTCATCAATCAAAGAGTTTATATACAATTTACTTGTTTGATCGAATGATACTATAATCAATATAATAACTAAACATATCCTTTTCATAAGTTTATCTTTAACTGGTAAGCCTTCATTATATCACGGTCTATCTGTTTTGTTAACTCGTTAATACTATGGAATTTTTTTTCTGCCCTAATAAATTTTAAAAGTTGTATGTCAACCTTAAAATTGTATACATTTTCGTTGAAGTCAAATATATGCATTTCTACTATAGGTTTTTTTAAGTCCTTAAATGTAGGTCTCATACCAATGTTGACTACTCCATATAGCCAACTTGAACTATTTTCAGAAAATGCAACTTTGGCGTAATATGTACCAAGCTTAGGTTTTATCATGTAATCTTCTATCGGAATGTTTATGGTTGGAAACCCTATTTCTCTACCTCTACATGCACCTTTTGTTACAATACCAGAAACTTGATAAGACCTACCAAGCAATTTATTAGCAATTTCTATTTCGCCTTTTTGTAAACACTCTCTGATTGAGGAAGAAGAGCAAATTTTTCTATCGATTATCAATGGCTCTAATTTAGTTAAAGAATATTCATACATCTGAGAATATTTTTCTAGAGTTAATATGTTACCCAATCGTTTGTGACCAAAAGTACAACTTTCTCCAACAGTTATATGTTTAGCACCATACTTCTTTACCAAAATCTTACCAATGAAGTCATCGCAGCTAACCTCAGAAAAACCTCTATTAAAATTAATAATATACAAGTAATCTATACCATAGCTGCTGATTAGTTCCTTTTTTTGTTCTTGGTCTATTAACCTAAAATTGTTCCTACTAAATAAAACAGTTGATGGGTGAGGCTCAAAAGTTAAAACTGCAGAGGGTAATCCTCTTTCTTGTGCTACCTTCTTTAGATTGGAAATTGCAAACTTATGTCCTAAATGAACGCCATCGAAATTTCCGAAAGTTAGTGCCACATTATCTTTTATCCCTTGCTCACAGTTGTAAATAATTTTCATACAATTTGATATTTTATATATATTTTTTATATATAATAGTTGTATTTTATGAACTATGGAGATAAATCGTGAAAAACACTAAAGGAAAAGTTGTAATATATGTGAAGAAGTACTGCCCATTCTGCAAGAAAGCAAAAGAGTTATTGGATGAAAAAGGTGTGAAATACGAAGAAATTGATGTACTTAGAAACTCGGATTTGTTTGACGGTATAAAATCAAAATATAACGTCAGGACAGTTCCACAAATTTTTATTACTGATGAAAATGGTGATTATGTACATCATATTGCTGGATGTGACAAATTGATGGACCTTGAAAAAGAAGGAAAGTTGGATAATATGTTAAATAACAATGAAGATAGCATTAATGCAACAGCTTACACAAGCGGCAGTGATGAACACGAGGGATGTAATATAATACATAATGAAGATTTTATGTGATTTTTTTGTCTTACTGTTGCTGGCATACCCACTTTAAACAATTTTTAATGAATTAAAAATACAATTCATCTAGTGAGTTTTTTTAGTGGGAAAAAATGATAAAAAATATTATAATTGTTAGCAAAAACTTAATTAGTATTGAATTAATTAACAAACAAGATTTAGAGAGTTTCATCAAGATTTTCACAGTGCTTGATAAGCATATAGCAGCTAAAACTCTTTTTACAGAAGAAGTGACAATAGAGTATAAACAACACAATTGCATAGAAGTTGTTGAATTGATAAAAGATACAGGTTTTACATATCATGATGTTGAGAATGTGTTAAATCACCTAAGTAATCATGGAATGAAAGTACCAAGTAGCGTTATAGCAAGCACCCTTTCTTCTTCATACAATCACGCACTTGAGTCTAAGGATGTAGCATTTGCCTGTTCTAAAGGGTTGCCACAATTTTACATCAGGGTAAATAAGAATACCTTTATAATGACTCCTATAAGTGAAGAGAATCTGGAATTGAATTCGCAAAATAGCAAAATGCTTATAGAGTCATTAAAGAGCGAAAAAAGCACTTATGATTGCATAGTGGAAGAAAATATCATCAAAGTTATAGTGCATTCTGAAATACATCAGGCTATAAACTCGATTATAAAATCACTGATAAAGTCTTGCCTTTTAGCAAGAGATGAAGAAGAAAAATTCAAAGAGAAATTGAGACAACTTGCTTTTAAAGATCAAGCTTTCGTTGAGTATTCTAGCATCAAAACCATTCATAGATATCCGAATAACCATCCTCTGAGAAAGCATGAAAGTGTTATTAAAGATATAGAAAATATTTTATGTGATTTCATAATAAATGAGAACAGCGGGTTTGCTATAGAGCGGTTAAATAGACTGGGCTCAGAAGTCTCTCCAAATACTCCAAGAATCATCACTAAAACTATAGATAAGCTTGTTAAGTTTCACTAAAATGTTGTTGGAATGGTTTTAGCCAATGTCTACATATATCTGATTTTTACTGATTGAGTGGAGCAATTGAGCTGCTCTCTGTCATCCCAGCGTTTAACACTGGGATGATTTCGTTGTATGGTATCTTATATAGTGTTTTACAAATTCACATAGCTATTTCAAATTTACCCATATCAATGTCAGTAAATTTATTGAGAAAATATCACTTAGTTCTTTAAATTTATGTTTTTGAATATATATTAATCATTTATTTTCAAAGCCTCAATAAAAGCATTTTGTGGGATGTTTATGTTTCCTACAGAATGCAATCTTTTCTTACCTTTCTTCTGCTTTTCAAGCAGCTTCATCCTTCGTGTAACGTCTCCACCATAGAGCTTGGCTGTTACATCTTTTCTATACGGGTTAATCGTTTCTCTAGCAATAATTTTTCCGCCTACTGCCGCTTGAATCGCGATTTTATATTGCTGGCGTGGTATCAAGTCTTTCAAACGTGCACATATTTCACGGCCTCTTTTTTCTGCCCTGCTTTTATGAACAATGCAGGCTAACGCATCCACAGGTTCTCCATTAACTAAAAAACTTAATTTATCTATCTGACTTTCCTGATAATCGGATATTTCCCAATCTAAACTTGCATATCCCTTGGAAATTGATTTTAGTCTATCGTAAAAATCAAAAACAACCTCAGACAGCGGTAATTTATACTTCAGTAGTGCTGTTGTCGTATTACCAACATAAGATAAATCCTGCTGTTCTCCTCTCCTCTCTTCACACAGAGATAGAATCTCTCCTAAATATTGATCAGGTACCATTATAGTTGCAGTGATCCACGGTTCTTCCACTATTTCAATTTTTGTAGGGTCTGGCATATCGCTTGGGTTATGGATATTTAAAACTTTACCATTTTGTGTTTCAACTTTATATATAACACTCGGTGCAGTTGCTGTTAGATCTAAATCAAATTCTCTTTCGAGTCTTTCTTGAATGACTTCAAGATGTAGCATTCCTAAGAAACCGCAACGAAATCCATAACCTAGGGCATTTGACGTTTCAGCATCAAATGTAAAACTAGCATCATTTAAATGTAATTTTTCTAGTGCTTCCCTTAAATATTTAAAATCATCTGTGTTATTGGGAAAAATACTGCAAAATACTACAGGATGTACTTCTTTAAAGCCAGGTAATGCCTTGCTGCACGGCCTTTTCTCTTCAGTAATAGTGTCTCCTACTTTGCAGTCTGCTACTTCTTTCATTGAAGCAGTTATAAAACCAACTTCACCTGCTGAAAGTTCACCAGTCATAACTTTTTTAGGAGTGAAAATACCGATATTATCGACCTGATATGTAGCATTATTAGACATCATAACGATTCTCATGCCTTTTTTTAGTACTCCATTTTTAACTCGCACTAAAATTACTACTCCTAGGTAAGGATCATACCAACTATCAACTAAAATTGCTTGCAGTGGAGCATTTGTATCACCTTGAGGAGCGGGAAGTTTTGTCACTATAGCTTCAAGTACATCCTTTATCCCAAGACCAGTTTTTGCCGATATCAAAATTGACTCAGTTGCATCAATTCCGATTACCTCTTCAATCTGAAGCTTTATCCTTTCTGGATCTGCAGCAGGAAGATCGACTTTATTAAGCACAACTATTATCTCATGATTATTGTCAATTGCCTTGTAGACATTTGCCAGAGTCTGAGCTTCAACTCCTTGGCTGCTATCTACTACCAAAAGTGAGCCTTCACATGCGGCTAAGCTTCGGCTGACTTCATATGAAAAGTCAACATGACCTGGTGTGTCCATGAGGTTGAGGCAATATTTATTACCATTATTTGCAGTGTAATTGAGTCTTACCGTTTGTGCTTTGATTGTGATTCCGCGTTCACGCTCTATATCCATTGAGTCAAGTACCTGATTGGTCATTTCCCTTGTCTCAAGACCGTTACATTCTTCTATCAAACGATCAGCAAGAGTTGACTTCCCATGATCTATATGTGCTATTATTGCAAAATTTCTTATATTGTTCATAGATCTACTTATTTAAGTAGATCTATTTTACATTTTAAGTATTACAAGAGCAATTACTTATATCTCTCTTTGCTAAAAACATTAAGCTGTCCTTGCCAATGGACGGCAATGCTCATTAGCTGATGCTTGCTTCACTGTGCTACTTGGATCTTCTTGCTGTCTACACGTTTTTACTGCATCAGCAAGGCTTAGGTAAGCATCACCAACTTTAATCTTTACATCTTTATTTTTTTCTAAATCCGCATCAGTTGGTCTATCACTTATTATTCTAATACTATCATCACTGTTAGCACCTAATGTAATGCTACATTCCTTTCCGTCTACATACCAGTTAAACTTTATTCCATATTGAACTGTGGTACCTATATGATAATATCTAATCCCCTCATGTATTTTACCACTGATAAATTCTTTTTGATCTTCACTTGAAAGAAGAAAACCGGCAATATTGTTTTCTTTACAAAAATCACTATTTAAAAATTCGCTTACTTTAATATCTGTGCTTTTATTGTCTTCTTTTAGCTTAATTATTGTATAAAGAAGATCTGAATTACTATCCCTTTTGATTGACATCGCATCAATAGTGCCGTTTTCTATATACTTGCTAAACTCTGCTTTAGCTTTCTCTTCTAACTCTTTTTTCCTTGCTGCACTTTGTTCTTGTTGTTGCATGTTTTCTAGCACTTCTTTCATTTCTTTTTGGAGTGATTCGATATCCTGGATTAACCCGGATTCATCAAAGTCGAAGATCACGAATGCTTGGCCCAATCTTGTCTTCGATTCTTTAATTATGTTTACTATCTTTAAGATAGACTCTAAGTTTTGATAATGTACAATAATTTTTTGAGCATTTAGGCTACCCTTATTGCCATCCCAGTCAGAACTAATGTTATCAAATATTGAATTAAGTCCTTTATAAATGGTTATCAATTCATTTGATTCCTCTTTGCCTATTCCATTACTTT
This sequence comes from Wolbachia endosymbiont of Chrysomya megacephala, assembly GCF_008245065.1. Lineage (NCBI taxonomy): Bacteria > Pseudomonadati > Pseudomonadota > Alphaproteobacteria > Rickettsiales > Anaplasmataceae > Wolbachia > Wolbachia endosymbiont of Chrysomya megacephala. The sequence goes on along the minus strand of NZ_CP021120.1, from coordinate 1,262,354 downwards.
TAATACTGCTAATACAATTATTGAATAACTCTATCTCTTTAGAATCTGCAAATAATACACCATACAATTTTTTATGTGCTACTGCATCTTGTATCTTTTGTTTTAGTTTCTTTAATTCTTCTAATTCATCACTATTCATACATTTTACCTCATAAAACTATTTAATATTATATACATAAACATTAGGGAATGTTAGCACTTTCTATATGCTTGCGCACTTCCTATTATTCCTTTAACATAGCTGACACTTTTTTTGAATGAGAAATCACTTTATTAATCATATAATTCTCATGATTGTTATCTATTTTAGGCAGCTCATACAGATAATTCACCATTATTCCGGCTGACTGACTAATGCCTTTTTCAGAAGTATCAGCCATCCAGTTGATTTGTTTGATTGATGCACCATTGCTTAAATGAAAGTGTGCTACTGGATCATAAGCACCTCCACCACTGCTTTTAACCTTTAGCAAATAATGTGCACAAAGTTTCAGTAGGGACTGTTTTTCGCATTCAATGTTAGTTTTTATGCTTTCTAAAATTTCTGTACCTGATTGTTTTATATTAAGCTTACCTAATAAAGCTACGTCTTGATTTTTTAGCCATTTTGTAAATCCAGGAACTGGAGAAAGAGTTGCATACACTTTTACGCTTTTAAATTCTTGCGATAGTTTTTCTACGACTCTCTTTATTAAAAAGTTACCGAGGCTAATTCCAGATAAACCAGTTTGAGTGTTTGATATTGAATAGAATATAGCAGTACTTGCACTGCTTGGGTCACTTGAAGGAACTGACTCGTCCAAAACGTGTTGAATACTATCTGCAATCTCATTCATCAGTGCAACCTCTACAAAAATTAAAGGTTCATTTGGTATTTTGTAATGAAAGAAAGCAAAACAGAGATGATCAGAATCTAGTCTGTTTTTTAAGTCACCCCAAGAGGAAATTTTATGTACAGCTTCATATTTTATAAGTTTTTCCAACAATGATGCAGGTGAATCCCAGGTGATTTGATGAAGATCAAGTAGATCAACATCAACCAAAGTACAAAGTATACTTTTTAATTCGTTTTCTAGTGGACTTAGACTTTTATATTGATTCTTCAGCTTGAGTACATCAGAACGCATATCAACAATAAACTTAAGGCCCTCCGGTAAGGAGATAAACTGCTTCAATATTTTAGAGCGTGGTGATTCAAGGACTTTTATTAAGTCTTGTTCAAACTTATAGCTCGACTCAGAATCTTGATTTTTCTTATATACTTTCATTTCTTCATCTATTTTCGTTTTATCCGGATTGAACTTTTCTGCCAGGGTTTGTAAAAATTTTATTTGACCTGCCTCTGATAAACTCAAGTACAAATTACCAAGAGATACGGTGTTCTTACGTGCTGAGACTTCACCCCCCTTTGGGTTTAAGCATTCGTTCATCTTCAAGACTAAACTATCGACATCGCGACTACTACTTAAATCAGGGCCAATATTGCCAACCCATGACCTTACAGCATCTGCTACTTCACCTAATATTTTAAAAAATCCCTTTGTTGCTTTCTTATCTTCAACTTTTACTATATCAGTTTTTGCTAATGATTCTTTTGTCATATGTTCCTTTTATCGTGTATCTATCTTAATTTAAAGAAAAATCTTAGTCTATAAAGAAGGCATATATTTTTATGGTACAACTATTTTACAATCTATTTAAAATTTTCGTAAAGAGAGTTAGATTTTTAATTTCATTATTTCTCTTACAAAAGTACTTTTATTATAAAAATGCCCTTTTGCCTCTTTCTTTTCCGGGTAAGGCTGATTTTTTAATTACCTAGTCGAAGTTACTTAATTTTTACACATCTATTGTAAAGTACAAAATCTGACTTTGGAATGAAAATGCTAGCTGATGCTTGGACTTTATTGATAATTACGCTACTTGAAACTATACTTGGTATAGACAATTTAATCTTTATTTCTCTAGCAATAGATAAGGTGCCAAATCTGCTGAGAGAAAGAGCCCGCCTTATAGGTTTTGGCTTAGCGCTATTGATGCGTTTTGTAATACTATTTTTACATCATATATACTATCAATGCAAAAGCCTATATTTCACGCTGTATCGCTAGATATCTCAGTAAAGGATTTACTTATGATTGCAGGAGGGTTATTCCTTATTGTTAAAAGTTCTATAGAGTTATGGAGCGAAATTTTTGTACATAAGGAGAACAAAACAAAGGCAAATGTTAAATCACAATTTTTTTTAGTTGTGCTACAAATTATATTAATAGACTTAGTTTTTTCGGTTGATTCAATATTAACTGCCATAGCATTAACTCACAATATGATAATCATTGCCATAGCATTTACATTTTCCATATTAGCGATGCTATTTTCATCAAATTATACCGCTCAGGTAATAAAATCCAACCCAAGCTTAAAAGTAATTGCCATTCTATTTATTTTACTCGTCGGTGTATATCTAACACTTGAAGGGCTTCACATAGAACTACCAAAAGCATATTTGTATTCTTCATTTATGTTTGCAGTGCTTGTGGAAGCTATAAGCAAAATAAAGACAATGCGGCCTTGAAATTATTTTGCACAAGGCAAAAGTCTAATTTTTATTCCGGTGTGTGACGAATATCTGTACGAACATTTCGATGTCATCCGAGTAGCTGACACTGGTTCTTTTTTTCTGGATTCCAGCGTTACGCGCTGGAATGACATTAAATAGTTTTCCTTAAAATTTGAGTTATGCAACCAGCCTCTTTGGTGTGATTCGAGTAGCTGAAACTGGAATGAAATTATTGCTACTCCCACTCAATAGTTGCTGGTGGCTTGGAAGTTAAATCATACACAACTCGATTTACTCCGGAAACTTTGTTAACAATTATACTACTGACGTCTTGCAAAAACCTCCAAAATACTAACGAATGTTGATCTTTATTTTCAAATGGAAATGCATCAGCTGTCATGCCATCAGATGAAGTCACAGCCCTTAAAGCGCAAACATATCCGTATGTACGATTATCTCCCATAACTCCCACAGTTTTTACTGGTAACAGTACAGCAAAAGCCTGCCATATTTTATCATACAGATCATAATTTTTCATTGTGTTGATATATATTTCATCTACTTCTTGCAATATTCGTACCTTTTCTTCATCAACCTCACCTATGATCCTCACTGCAAGTCCAGGCCCAGGAAATGGATGTTGAAATATTATCTCATCTGAAAGCCCAATTTCTTTGCCAAGCAGCCTTACTTCATCTTTAAAGAGATAGCGTAAAGGTTCTACTAATTTCAGATTCATTTTTTCTGGCAACCCACCAACATTGTGATGAGATTTAATTGTACTAGTGTTTCCTGAAGCGTGCCCTGATTCAACTACATCAGAGTAAATGGTGCCTTGCATTAAAAAATCCACATCACCTATTTTTTTTGCCTCTTCTTCAAATACTTCGATAAAAGTATTGCCGATAATTTTTCGCTTTTCTTCCGGATCAGTTATTCCCTTTAACCTACTTAAAAACAAGTTTGATTTATCAACGTAATTTATTGGAATTTCTTTTAACATAGCAGTGGTCTGGCTCTTACGCAATAACCCAGTATCGATAAAAATACAGTTTAATTGTTTTCCTATAGCTTTGTGTGTAAGAACTGCTGCAACACTTGAATCAACCCCCCCACTTACTGCAGCAATTACTTTTTTCTCCCCTACTAAGTTTTGAATTTTTTCCTTCTGTTTTTCAATGAATGACTTCATTGTCCAATCTCTCTCACAATTTGCAATATCTAAGAAATTAGAGAGAAGTTTACTACCATTTGTCGTAGGCTTAACTTCAGGATGGAACTGAGTACAGTAAATCTTCCGCTCTTCGTTGGCAATTATTGCGATTGTTTGATTTATTATACCTGAGGCAATAGCAGTAAATCCTTGCGGTATAGTTTCGACACTGTCTGCATGGTTCATTAGCACATCGACTTCGGAATTAACGTCCCAAGTATCCTTTATAATTGGGGATTCTTTTAGTATCTTGATTTTAGTTTTGCCAAATTCCTGATTGAATTCTTTTCTTACCTTTGCCCCGAAATAATGACAAATGAGTTGCTGTCCATAACATATTCCAAGTATAGGAGTGTTTATTGTTTCGTTAAGTTTTATAATTTTATGTGCTACTTCACTTACTTCAGAGCAATTGTCATTTACAGATTGCGGTCCTCCAGAAAAAATAAATCCATTGAATTTTGATACTGTTTCGAAATCGATATTGCTTGGAAATATTTCACAGTAAACGCCCATTTCCCTGATTTGTCTTGCAATAAGCTGTGTAAACTGTGAACCAAAATCAATAACGGCAATTGCTGACAATGTGCTCCTCCATATTATTTAAAGCAATATTTGATAATAAAGAAAACAATAAAGTAAGTAAACTAAGACCTGTTTAAAAACTTTAATATATGACTAAAGTAACTTAAATTTACTGCAACAGATTTATGATTAAGCTGTCTTAATTATCATTCTGATACTCTCTTCTTATCATAATAGCAACCCCAACATCTTTCCTTAAGTTGATGCCATTGCCTGAACGGATACGTTTAATATATATATAAATTCCTATCTTTTATATCTAATAAACCAAGTGTTGGTACGATTGTTGCTTTCAGGAAGATGACGGTTTCTACTGTCTTAGCCAGTTTTTTTGACTTTTGATGCAATAAGTTTTGGTTATCTTTTCTATGCTCTATAAGCCCACCAATTACCATAACTTCGCCGCTCTTAATTTTTAACGTAGAGTGCATTTCTCTGGTTTCAATAATTGGAATGTCACTATTTAATTTCATTTTATTCTGTTGTGCGACATATTCTATATTTGGGTCTTTAGTGTAATTGTTAATTCTTGATAAGGTTGGGTGTATATCCATAAATATTTCGTTAGTATCAATGTTAATGCTTGGGTGGATTATTAACACCACACCTATTGGAGTGCTATTCATCTTGGTAATTAAGGCATGATTGGAGTTTCCGGTATCTTTCTGTATATCGGAAGTAAAATAGATATGGTTTTTAGTAAATGAAATCATTGCTTGCTGATTATTTATAGCATGTACTCTAGGGCTTGAAATTACGGTTGAAGTGCCAAACTTGTCTAAAGTTTTTACTAAATTTTCTAAATCAGAGTTCATTACCAGGCTAGTAATGGAACTATCTTGATTTGTTATAGATTTTGTTTCATTATGCAAATCATTTAAGTTGATACCAGAAAGGTATTTATCGTCTAATACAACTTCAACTATTTTGGCCTCGATCATTACTTGAGAAGACGCCAATTTCTTAACTTTATTAATATATTCTTCAACAGCTTTGTGAATATCTTTTCTAGCATTTAGAATAATGACACCAGCTTCTCTGTTGGATGAAAGAAATTCACCATCATCCACTCCATTAACATCCATTATTGCATTTAAGCCTTTTTCTAATGAACTCCATAAGTCACTGCTATATTGAGACTTTCTAACATTCCTGTCAGCATCGCTGCTTGTAACATTGCCACTAACGACAAAATTGCTTTGAGCAGAGTGTTGAATATTGATGAAGTCTACGTAATAATTTTGTGCATATGGCAAATCTTGTTCAATTCTAATTACACCATTATTCATTGAGTAACGCAATTTGGCGCTGTTGGCTATATTCTGAATTACTTCGTTTATGTTCTTATCTTTTAGCTTTAAAGTAATATTACCTGATATTTTGGGATCTATGTCTAAGTTAATGTCAGAAAGTTTTCCTATTTCAATCAGTAAATCCTTTACTGGTACTTTTTCATCAACATTAATCGAAAGAAACTGATTACTGGTTGTAAGATCGGGAAACTCTACCGGTAAAGGTATCATTTCTGGTATTGCTGGTTCGTTATTCTTCAAAGGAGTATTATATTGTTGCAACGAATAATCGTGCTTATAATTGTCTATATTAACAGAATGTTGCTTGTTAGGTAAATGTGTGCAAGAAATAATGAAAAGGAGTATTAAACATTTTAAAATAGCCATGAGGGCAGCATACAAATCTATACTAATAGTTTTCTATAAAAATGTTAAAAATGTATTTAATTGTATCCGTTCAGGGGAGTGGTTTAAGAAATGATAGATAGGAAATTATGAAAAGGGTTTAGCCGCATGGAAGTGGGATGAAAAGAAGCACTGGTTTCACATGCGTCTGAACAGACACCATTTTACAGCATTTTAAATTTGTCCTGTGCAATGTTTGTACAGTTGCGATAAAAATTACTTGACAAATTTTGACAGCTTTGTCACTTTGATAGTGAAGATATTCTAGAGCTCGAAATCTATCTTCGTCTGCAGACTTTTCAACTTCATTAATTTATAATCTCTAGTTAAAGTATATTGTACTTATGTATAGATAACTTCTATCATAGCTATATACATTTTTCTGAGTTTTTTTGTATTACTTAGGAGGATCATCATGTTTAAAATCATGGATTACGCATATCATTGACATAAATGCCTTAAAAGGACAGATGGTACCTACGTCCTCTTTATATAGATTATGTATTTGTTCAGATACGACTAAATTGTGTCTAGTGTAGAAAAAATTAGACAAATTCAGCCTTATATAGAACCAAATTCAACGGAAGTAGAATTATCCTCATTTCCATAATAGTAAGGATTTGCTTCTTGCGTATTATTAACAGCAGTTTTTAATAGTACTTCCTTATCACTATTCCATGCAACTTTCTCCATAATTGGAATATAATCCTTACACTTTTGATTATCTCCACAATCCTTGATTTTACCATCATCATTTAGATAACGCTTCAATGCATCATAGTATACTTTAGTGTTATTACCCTCTTTATCTATCATTTGTCCTAAGGTATTAACAAGTATCAATGGTGCAATTTGTTTTGCTTTTACAACACTTGTTTCACTGGGCTCTCTAAAGAGATTAGGACATGCTCCTCTGGAAAAAAAGCTTTTGTTGAATTCTGGATTACTATGGTAAACGTTCGGGTAACAGAAACTCTTAATCTCTTCTTCTTGACACGCTAACTCTATTTGATCATCCACACATTTTTCACATTCTATATTACCAAGCCAGGATATTGAATTAAGATCCTCTGTAAAGGCAAATTTAAAATTTACTGCACCATAATTACCATTTGCTCCCTCTTCTATATATTTTGCAATCTTAGGATTACTGTACATCTCAGGATATAATTCCTTTAGTAAATCAGATGAACTAAAACCTTGACAACCTATCTTATTATCAACTTTATAAAAATGAGAATACGGCCCACAATTTTCATACTTGGAACAATCTGAGGTTACTTTTCGAGATGTAATTTCTCCATTTTCATTCTCTCCTTCATCGGTAACAGGTTCGCCCGTACCACTTCCTTTTTTACATTCTTCAGCTATTTTTTTATACCACTCAGTCTCTGCTTTTGCTCGCTTAACTTCCTCTTCACATTTCGTAAGCTTCTTTTCTACTAGTTCAAAATCCTCTTTTACTACGGAACTATTTGTAAATTCCTTCTCAGTCGTAGTTTCACCTTCAGTGATCTCATCTATATCCTCTTCACCATAAAAAAGTTTGTTGTTATATAAATAACTATTATTAATTTGGTCACTATAGGTGTTTTTTGACATCGGAACCTCCTCTACAGTCAAAATTGAAATTGTATTAAAATAAAAAAACTACAAATTTAATGTGAGTAAAAGAAACCACATTTCAAGAAACTTCATGGTAACTTAGGAGCTATTATAAGCTAAAGTAATTAAAAATTTAATAACTTGAATTATAAATATAGCATATCTATCAATAGAAATTTTCTTTCAATTTCTATCTTATCTTCACCAGCTTTACATAGAGCACATCTTTATTCACTAGAGAATCATGATTCTTCTCCTTGCATGTGATTAATCACTATAATCTTGAAGTGTGGTTTGTACGTAATTAGTTCTGGAACTTGCCAATGGATGATTGCTCTACATTTTAATCTCTGTCGCTGTTCACAACATTACACTCTGGAACTATATACCTAATATCGCATGCTAATTTCTCTCTTTATCTTCTGCAAATTAATTAAATGAAGGGCATTAAGTATCCACACTACTAAAAAAAGTGTGGTACAAAATATAAACATTGCAATGAGTGGCAGCATTAAAGAACCTTCTATTGCTACTCCACCTTTTCTAAAAATACTTGCTGGCTGATGAAGAGTAGACCATAAATTCACAGAAAATTTTACTATGGGAATATTTATAGTACTAAAAATGGCAAATACTGCTGATGATTTCTCTGCTCTTGCTTGATTATCAAAAGCGCTCCACAATGAAAGATAACCAACATACAGAAAAAACAAAATCAGCATTGAAGTAAGCCTTGCATCCCATACCCACCAAGTACCCCATGTTCCTTTTCCCCAGATGCTACCTGTGATTAAGCATATTGCCGAAAAGACTGTCCCTGCAGGAGCAGCAGCATGTGCCAAAACACTAGCAACGCTATTGTTCCACACCAACGAAATGAAACTGAGTGATGCAATGAGTCCGTATATTCCAAGAGCAAGCCATGCAGAAGGCACATGAAGATACATAATTCGTACAATTTCTCCTTGTTTATAATCTCCTGGGGAGAAGAATAATGCCAAGAACATTCCAATTAAAAAACATGCGAAACAAATAACCCCAAGCCAAGGTAGAGCTTTTTTAGCAAAAGAAGTGAAATTTGTAGGCTTTAATAAAAACATTCGTTTTGAGAATAATTGTGTTAAGAATTTATCAATTAGTTTGAGTTTTATCAACAAGATAGTTTTTCTATATTTACGTAGTATAATAAATTAGCACAATTTCAGTAGCAGATTGCTTGCTATTATTTTTAGTATAACGTTGATGACCCTTAAAAAGCTTAACCTACACTTAGTGTCAGATTCAAGTGGTGAAACTGTTATATCAGTTGCAAAATCAGCTCTGAAACACTTTCGTTCTGTAGAAACGATCGAATATGTTTGGTCTTTCGTAAAAGGAGAAGAGCAGATTGACAAAATTTTAGAGGAAATTAATAGAAAAAGTGATGAGCATAATTTTGTTATATGCACTATTACTAATGATGAGCTAAGAAAATATCTAAAAGATAATTGTATCAAGTTAAAAATTCCATATCGAGCAATATTATCACATATTATTAGAGAAATCTCATCCTATCTTGAAATTGAAAAGGATGAAAAACTTGACCTGTATACTGAAATAAATAACGAGTATTTTCAGCGCATTGAGGCAATAAACTATACCATTAATCATGATGATGGACAAAATATTCAAGATATTGATAAAGCCGATATAATTTTGGTTGGAGTTTCACGCACATCAAAATCTCCCACCAGTATGTATTTAGCTTACCGAGGCTATAAAGTTGCAAATGTTCCTTTTGTTAGCGAGATACCCTTTTACGTCGACTTAGCAAAATTAAAAAATAAACTGACTATAGGAGTAACAATAGACGTAAGAAGGCTAATAGAAATACGCAAAAATAGACTGACTTCAATTAATAATGAAGGTAATAATATATATGCTGACCCTAGAAAAGTAGAAAAGGAAATTAAAGAAGCAGAGGAGTTCTTTAAGCAAAATAACTGGCCAATTATTGATGTCACGCAAAGGTCAATCGAAGAAGTATCAGCAACAATTATACAGTATTTTAATAAAATGTGAAAAATTTATCAATTGACTAACTCTCTGTCAGTGATCATAATGTAAGGTAATTCTATTCTTACTGTAGATATGAAAGTTAAAGGTTCACTAAAATCTCATCGTAACAGAGATAAAAATTGTAAAGTTGTGAAAAGGGGTGGTAAGGTTTATATTATAAATAAGGTAAAGCCAAGATGTAAAGCGCGTCAAGGTTCTTAGCTTTTTGTTTTCCTTTTTATGTCATATGTTTTTCATATGGAAGCATGGTTAGAAAGAAACAAAAACTGTTGCATAGCACTGCCCATTTCTTCTCTTACATTATATTTTGGTATTAACATGATTACAGGCAGACGTGGCTTGTTAACATTAATTAACTTAAAAAAAAGAAATTAATTACGTGCGTCAACAAGTCCATGAATTTTAGTTCCACCCTAAGCCCTCTTGAGCTTGAGAATTTTTCTATATATAGGCTGAGCATGAATGACATCTGATCATCAATTATGCAAATCTTGTTGTGCATACTTAAGTCATTTTGCCAAAATTCCCTTTTTGCATCACCTTTTAAACCTCTTGTGTATACTTCTGTAATTGTGGTAAATTTTTGATCATTGGCAGCCACTTCTCCACACTGCTTCCATACATATTCTCAACTTCTTCTCGCTTTTACTGTGTATTCCTTTTGTGCTCTTTAAAACGGTACCTTCTATATATATATTTATTGTCATTAGGCTAAGTTACCGCTTTTTTTCCATTTTTATACTTCCTGCCCTTGATTAATTTGACCTGCTAACATTTTGTTTACAGGGCCTGCTATTAACTCTGCACAATTTATTCTTATGGTAAAAACTTCTTCTTCACTCTTATTTTTCCTTAACTTGACGCATATGGTTTGTTAAATACTCCCGTCTGTCAAGGAATTTCTACTCATGAAGGTTATGGCTTGGAAGATTACTGAAATTTTGAAAAATGTAGTCTACTTCTATATTCAAATATATCAAGCAGTAATTCAAAATTAGCTATTGTACCTTTTGCACTATTATATGCAAGGTTGAGCAATTCTCTGTCCTCATATAAATCAGCAAATTTAAACTCCATGCACCCTGATTGTTTTGTGCCTAGAATATCTCCGCTACCCCTCAGCATCATATCCTTTTCAGCAATATAAAATCCATCTTGTGACTCACACATAATCTTTAACTTTGAATACGAACTTTTACTGAGATTGTCATATAACAGTACACAAAAAGACGGTTTATTTCCTCGTCCTACTCTACCTCTTAACTGATGTAATTGCGATAACCCGAACTGCTCTGCATTCTCTATAATCATAATAGTTGCATCTGGTACATCTATGCCAACTTCTATCACAGTGGTTGCAACAAGCAGAGAAAATTCATTTCTCTTGAAGGAAAACATCACTTGATCTTTCTGCTCTTGAGTTAGTTTTCCGTGTATTATTCCGACTCTATCAAAAAATGTCTTTTGTAGTTCCTGAAAGCGCATTTCTGCTGCGGCAATATTGAGTTCTTCGTTTTCTTCTATGTATGGACAAATCCAATATGCTTTTTCGCCTCTATTTATAGCATTTTTCAGTCTTTGAATAATATCTGATACTTTTTTAACGTTCATAATAACGGTTTTTATTGGCAATCTAGATTTTGGTTTTTCCCTTAAAATAGAACATTCAACATCACCATACATAGCTTGCTGCAAGGTTCTTGGAATGGGAGTTGCAGTAACAAAAAGTATATCGGTATTTTCTCCTTTTCCTACCAACCGATTCCTCTGTATCACTCCAAATCGCTGTTGTTCGTCTATGACTGCGAGTCCTAAATTTTTAAATGTAACGTTAGCTTGAAATAATGCATGAGTACCAATTACTATATTTAAAATACCACTTGCAAGTTCGTTCATAATAATCTTTCTTTCCTTGCTCGCAGTTTTACCGGTAAGCAAAGCAACTTTTATATCAGTACAAGATAGAGCTTCTTCGATCCAATTATAATGTTGCTCAGCCAAGATAGTAGTTGGTGCCATTAGAGCTGCTTGCATGTTATTTTCTACCACATTCAGCATCGCAAAGAGTGCAACTACAGTTTTGCCACTCCCAACGTCACCTTGCAGCAGACTTACCATGCGGTATCTGGATTTTTGTCTTTCTGAGATTTCATCTATCGCTCGAATTTGATCATTTGTTAATTGGAACGGTAATTCATTTAAGACCTGCTCTTTGTATTTACTCAATATTATAAATTCTTTTCCCTCTTTTTTTACATGATTTTCCCTTGCAAGCTTTAGTGCCAACTGGTACGCAAATAGCTCATCATAAGCAAGTCTTTCTCTGCAAACTTCTGCTTCTGCGAGTGAGCTCGGTCTGTGCAATCTTATGATGCTTTCTTTCCAATTCAGCCATTTCTTTTGCTTGATTAATGTTTCATCTATCCACTCTGGCAAATCAGGCAAATCTTTTAGATTAGAACTTATTATGTTTCTAATGCTCTTGTTAGTAATACCGCGACATAATTGGTAAACTGGCTCTATGCAGGCTATTTCTTTAAATTGATTGATATCAGATAACATATAATCTGGGTGAGTAATTTGCCAATGTTCGGCAAACTTTTCAAGTTTACCACTGATTACTATATCTGTTCCAACTGGAAATAATTTATACAAATATTTAACTGAGTAATTAAAAAAAACTATAAATAAATACTGACTTTCACTTTCAACGATTATTTTATATGGCCTACCTCTAACAGTGGGGCGCTGGTGCTCATACACTTTTGCCATAAAAGTTGTAAATTCTCCTACTTGAGCATCAGGTAGTGATTTACTTCTATCCACATAACTGAGCGGCCTATAAAACAGCAAGTCCATTACTCTGTCTCCACCGCAAAGTTTAGGCAATATTGCGGAATGAAACTTTGGTATATTCTCAATTTTACTATTTAGAAAAGTCAGCACACTTGACTGCTCATCAACATTCATACTGTGTAAAACCGTTTATTCATAATAGAGCCTTACTAAAATCCTGTCACCCTATTATGACTGTCTATGTTAAGTATATTATTGACATATTAACTATTTTTATGTATTATTATACTATCAGCAATTCATATCAAAGTATTAACAATGAACAACTCTACACAGGAAAAAAATGAAAATCCAGTCGTTACACTAAAAGCTCAGGCAGAAAAGTTTGATTTCAGTAAGTTAAGAGCTTCAAGAGATAATAAAGCAGCAAATTCTGGTGAAGCTATATATAAAGATTTTGATAGAATGGACTTTGTTATTAAAGACAGAAATATAGACAAAATCTTAATTAAAGCGCTGGTAAACAGAAATAAGGAAGGATTTGATAAGATTTGGGAAGAATATTGTGAAGATCCGGAAATCCCTAGTGATAAAAAAACTGATCAATATAAAGAAGAGATTAAAAGATTTTACGATTTAGGTAAAGAACACACGCATCTATTACCGAAAGAAGGAGATAAAAACAAGAGTTATCGTGCATTTGCAAAAGAAGTTTTTAAGGAAATATTTGAATATGCCAACGCTCAGGTTCCAAGTGACTCTATCTTAGAGGAATTGGTTACCAATTGTAATCAGGCAGGGTATGAAGCTGGTGTATTTATAGAATCTCAATTTGCACTTAGCCAACATTCATTGAAAATACTCTCACCTAAAAAAGTTATAAATATCTATTATGTTGACCAAAATAATGTGAGTGTTAGATCTGATATGACATTACCAATACTCTCCCAAGAGAGTGATGTTCAATTAGGTGACAAGGTATGCGATCTATCCAGCTCACTAGAATTTACACTTGAATCTCAAGATGGGAAAGATGATGTGATATATAAAGATGGCAAATTGTCACTTACTGTGCCTAGAAAATTGAGAGATTACAAAATTGATGGCAGAAGTTTATTTGATACCATTAAAGAATATTTCTACAAATTCTGCGAGAAGTTAGGATTCAAGTTTGAAGTAGAAATAGAACACAATTTTGAAGAAGAAGATTCTTTATATGAAGGTGAGGAGTATAACTTTGAGGGAGCACGTCTTGTGTTTCAAGAACAACCTCAAAACTATATAGAAGATCCAGATGTGGATCCTCTTAATAAAAAACGTGAAATTTCACCTTGATAATATGTACTAGACGCAACTTAATCTGACAGAAAAACTAATGTCAATCTCTATGTTTGATGCTACTAATATTTTTCTAAAAAGCAATATGCTTGCTATCAAGAAAAGTCTGCATAGCAATATTTACCTAAATGAGGCCTTGTCTCAATTCCTAAATATAGCTGTGATTTTCTGGTTTATCATAGCCCATATCAGTCAAAATGCGCGATAATAGCACCATCAAAGAAAGATATATTAAAAAGATTAGCGGCAGTAATTGCAGTTTTCTCTGTTTGCCATAGCAACTCTTGAGTAGGTATCAATAATAATGATAATCTATATATCTGCTATAAAACCTCGAGATCCGTAGAATAGGGCTGACTAAGGTTCTCATACATTCCTGTATGCTGAGAACATAAAAGCTCTTTTGATTCTATTCCTAAATCCTCAAGTATTTGCTCCTGTTCAGCTATAAGTTCTAATAGCCCTGTTCCACTTTCACTTACTTCACTTCGTTCAAGACACATAAGTTCTGTTAACTCTGCTATGTCTTCTCTAGAAAGCTGATTTTTTTCAGAAAAAGTTGCTTCACTCATATGGTCCTCTTTTTGATATAAAGAGTATCTTATACAAGAGAATAACTAAAATAATCTAAACTCTTGTGTCATATTTGTAGCTTGGTGTAGTTATATGGTACATTTCAGATAAGAGTACTGATTATCTAATTGTAGGAGAAGACTTAGTCAAAATATAAAAAAGCAGTGGAATTGGGGGTGGTAAATTCAGAAGTGTCTGAATAACTGTGTGAACTAAGTTCGGAGGAGAATAGTATCAAGAAAGGAGAAAATTATATGGTCTTACCTTTATTGATGTATTAATTGAGAAGAGTTCTTAAAAGTTAATGTTTTGTTAGTTGTTTTATACTAAAATAGGCATATATAAATAATTAGGAGAATGTTATGCGGTCTAATTCCAATTCACTTAATAAATACGGATATGTATCTGATGCAAATGGATTGTCTCACCAACAAATGGGAATGTATGATGATTTAGGGAGATATGAAGTTGCTGATGAAGATATGATGTACCAAAAAAACTATGGTATTATTGGTGATAGTTTAAAAAAAGTAACAAATCTGACTGGAGATACAGCAAAGAGTATAGCAGATTACCTTATTAAACCTGTTAGTGATCAGGTTGCAAAGCAAATCGTTGTTCCATTAGGAACGGAGATTATAAGTAAAATTGTCGTACCTATTACAAAGAAAGTTGCAGAACAAAATCAAGACATGATAAAAGAGCTAACAGATAAACTCATGGTTCGCGTGGGAGATTTTGCTCGGTTACAAATAGAAAAATTAAAAGAAGACGTAAAGCAAGAGATAACATCAATACCAGGTAAAGTTTTAGAGAAGATAAAACCTTCTTCATGGCTTCCATGGAAAGCAGAAAGTTTGGATGAAGCTTATTCTGACACTTATGTACCAAATGATATAGATGAATTTGCATGGTAGAGCTTCAAGGTTTAGCAAAATGTTTTTTGGTTTATATTCGCTTGAGGTTAACATCATTGGCCTTAAGCTTTTTTTAATGCTAAATGATCTTACTGTATATCTACAAATTCTTCCTGTGATTTTCAACTCTAGAGGTTATGCTTAAATTATAATATCTACCAAAAAAATAGTCATTTTGCTTGGATATTTGATATAATTTAGATCTATTAAAGCAAAAGCATGAATGAAGTAATAACATTTGGTTGTCGTCTAAATTTCTACGAGAGTGAGTTAATCAAAGAAGCATTAAAAAAAGCAAAGAGAGAAAATGTTGTTGTAGTGCATAGCTGTGCAGTGACAAACGAAGCAGAACGCCAAGTGAAGCAAAAAATACGTAAGATCTATAAAAACGACCCAAGTAAAGAAATTATCGTAGTTGGCTGTGCCGTTCAATTAGATCCTAAATCATATAGTGATATTCCTGGTGTAAGTAAAGTGCTAGGTAATCAAGACAAGCTAAGAGCTGAAAATTATCTACTAAATAATGATGAAATCTTAGTCAGTGATAACCAAGTAGAACCTATTCTCATTAATGGATTTGAAGATAAATCAAGGGCATTTATTGAAATTCAAAATGGTTGTAATCATAGTTGTACATTTTGCTCAATTACTGAGGCAAGAGGAAATAATCGATCTGTGCCAGTAAACAATATTATAGAGCAAATTAAGATTTTTATAGAAAATGGGTATCAAGAAGTGGTGTTTACAGGTGTTGATATTACTGACTTTGGTACAGATTTGTTTGGTAAGCAATCACTTGGTTCGATGGTTAGGAGAGTTTTAAAGGATATACCACAGTTAAAGAGACTAAGACTTTCCTCTATTGATGTTGCTGAAGTTGATGATGAACTAATGGATTTAATAGCTAATGAGTCAAGACTTATGCCTCACTTACACTTGAGTCTACAGTCTGGTAATAATTTAATACTAAAGAGAATGAAACGTCGTTACAATAGAGAACAAGTGATAGAATTTTGTCATAAAATGAAGAGCTTAAGACCTAATATAGCATTTGGCGCTGATATTATTGCTGGATTTCCAACAGAAACTGATGAAATGTTTCAGGATACAGTTGATTTACTGAAAAAAATAAATGTAGTTTATCTACATGCTTTTCCATATTCAGAGCGGAAAAACACACCTGCTGCACGGATGCCACAAATATCAGAGAATGTACGTAAAGAACGAGTAAAGCATCTAAGAGAAATAAATAAAGAAATGATGAGCAGTTTTTATCAATCTTTGCTCGGCACTGAGCAAAGCGTTTTGGTTGAGCAGAATAATATTGGTAGAACAGAAAATTTTGCATTAATAAAACTTACATCAAGAGTTCAAGCTAAAAGTATTGTGAAAGCTCATGTTAAAGGAATAGAAAATAATTGTTTAATTGGAAATATTATTTCTTAATTTTTGTACATTAAAGGAATATATGATATAGTAGTTATACTATAAGTGATAATTCATTTATGATAATTAGAATATCTATTGCTTTATTTTTCATCTTCATTCCGTGTGTCTATTTTTTTATTACTTATATCAGTAACAATACACACATTGAGCAAGTGCAGCCCTTAAAATTAGAAACGGACAATAATGAAAGTGTGATACATTCTGAAGAAGTTACTGAAAAAGAAGTGCCAATAAAATGTCAAGAACTTGAAAGTAGTTCACCTTCTGTTTTCCAAGTAGCTAATCAGAAAAATATATGGCCAAGTATTGCAGATCAAGCTGAACCTACAAAGGAAAAATCAAAAAAACTTGATTTCTATGTTAGTGCTAATGGTGGTAAGATATATTCTGATAGCTCAGAAGTATTTGTGGAGGGTATACGTGCAATAGGAAAAAGAATTCTTGCTTTAGCTGAGGGCCGTTATGGTGGTTTTCTTTTAGACCTATTCTTAGGAGATGAAATTAAAAACATAAAAAAATTTAACGGTAAAATTGATTTTCAGTGGCTTAGCAGCATATCTGTAGGTTACTATGCTGGAGAAAATGGCCGAGTTGATTTTGAGACCATGTATTCTAAAGTCAATATTGAAGATAGTAACTCTCCTCCGGTATTTGATAAATCAGCAAGTGTATCTGCATTCTTATTAAATTTTTACTATAACCCTAATGTTCAAAATACTCAATTTGCTCCGTATATTGGTCTTGGTATAGGATCAACAGTTTTTAGATTAAAAAGGATTGATAAATCATCTAAAAATTTAATGCCACTGAATGTTCCTTGGCTTGTTTATCAAATAAAGCTTGGTGTTGATTACTCAGTAATTCCAGAAGTTAAAACCTTTCTCGGCTATCGTTACTTTAATATTCCAACACCTATTGCAGACGATATATCCACTCATAATATTGAAGTTGGTTTGATGTTTAATTTTTAGTAATAATATCTTTTCAATTCTAATATCCTGATTTCCATTCAGAAATTTGATAAATCTATCCATATCTTTAATCTTATGGCCATATCCTTTGTGATAGCCTGAAGATGGTTTCTGTTTCTTTTTTCCTTTTCTTCCACAAATATATTGGTTTTATGCTCACTAAATTGGTGAGCATGTTACAACGTTTTTGACGACGAAAAGACTGGATAGCTACTTTCATGACAACCATTTAGTTGTCTTTTCTCGTCTATCTTATTTTGTCACTCTGCTGAACAGATACTA
Source organism: Wolbachia endosymbiont of Chrysomya megacephala (assembly GCF_008245065.1). Lineage (NCBI taxonomy): Bacteria > Pseudomonadati > Pseudomonadota > Alphaproteobacteria > Rickettsiales > Anaplasmataceae > Wolbachia > Wolbachia endosymbiont of Chrysomya megacephala. The sequence continues at coordinate 1,244,310 of NZ_CP021120.1, read as the reverse complement.
AAGTACTAGCTTTTGTGGGTTGATGCACAATTCTATCAGAAGTTTTGTGACTATAATTGCAGAAAACATCGAGCATAAAACTCCTATCGATAAAGTGATAGAAAATCCTCTAATTGCTCCGCTACCAATAATGAACATTATTCCTGAAGCAATTAGTGTAGTGAGGTTTGAATCAAGAATTGTTTTTATTGCGTTTTTAAATCCTTCTTCAATGGCACGAGCTGTTCTTTTTCCTGCTCTTATTTCTTCGCGGATGCGTTCAAATATTAAAACATTTGCATCCACTGACATGCCAACAGTTAGCGCAATTCCAGCAATTCCAGGGAGAGTAAGAGTTGCTTCAAGTAAGGTAAGAATGAGTAGTATAGAGATTACATTAAAAACGAGTGCAACAGACGCTAATAAGCCTAATTTGCCGTAAGTAATGATTATAGATAAACCAACGGCTATGATAGAGATTATTGCTGCAATTTCTCCTGCTTTTATTGACTCTTCTCCAAGGCTTGGACCAATGTTTTTTTCTTCAATTATTTTAAGTGGTGCAGGTAGTGCACCTGATTTTAAAAGTATTGCAAGTTCACTCGCTTGTTTTTCAGTGAAATTACCGCTAATTTCTCCCTCTCCATTTAGAATAGGTTCACGTATTGTTGGTACAGTTAAGACTGTGTTATCTAAAACAATTGCAAAAGGCTTTCCTACATTTTCTTTAGTAATTTTTGCAAATTTTTTACTTGCTATGCTGTCGAATTTGAAATGTACTGTTGGTTTACCTAAATTGCCAAATCTAACTGATGCGTTAACTAATGAATCACCGCCTATTTCAGTTTTGCGGAATATCGGGTAGGAATTATCCAAAGAATCCTTGAGCATAATCGTAGTGTCATGATCGATATCTTGCATTTTAGCTACATTGGTGTTTGCCAAATGGAAGGCCAGCTTGGCTGTTTTGCCAAGCAGAGATTTTATCTGCTGAGTGTCTTCTACTCCAGGAACTTGGACTAATATCTTATTTTGTCCTTGTTTTTGCACACTTACTTCCTTAGTACCAAGCTTATCTAAGCGTCTTTGAACATTAACTATTGACTCTGAAACTACTTCATTGATTAATGAATTCTTATAATGCGGTTTATATGAAATGAAAATTGCAGTATTTTTTCTACTCAATTCTAAATTTTGGTTTATTTTATGTATTAACGTTGAAACTTTTTTGTAATCATCAATATTATTTAAAGTTACAACCACTTGTTTATCGTTTTTTGCGCTAAATTCAATCTTTTGTGTTAACAGACCTTCTTTTATTTCATCGGTTAGCATGCTTAGTTTCTCTTTGAAGTAAAAATCTAAGTCTACATTTAGAAGCAGAGATGATCCACCTTTCAGGTCAAGCCCTAAATTTATTCTCTTTTTTGAGGTAAAGAACTTATTATCAATAAAATTTGGCAGTATTATATATAAGGACAGCAAAAAAATTAGTAACACTGAAAGAGATTTAACTATTATCTTGTTTGGCATAAATTTAAACTATATTAGTGCATTGTAGACCGAATAGTTGCTAATCACAAGCACCTAAAAGATTAGGACCGCCTAAAGCCCTGATCTATAATTGATGGTCTGCGTTTGTTTTTCTAAAATATCATTATAAATCCATGAATGAGGTTCAGAGGTAGCTTTAAGATTCTCTATTTGTTTATTTTTTCTAATGCTATCAATCGGAAGGTAAATGCATAAACCAAGTATTGAGAAAGTAACTATGGTAGCTGGTATGTGAATAGCAAGAAATTCACTATAACTTGGATCTTTCCAACCGAGAGGACTAGATAGAGAAGGATGAGAGGAAAATCTGGGAATTGCTACTACTGCACTTAATGCTGTTAGAATAATAGCGACAGTAGTACATACAAGAGGTAAAATATTCTTTTTATTAAATCTGCCATTAGAATCTTTTAAAATATCAAACATACATACTCCTAGATTACTAAATGTTCGTGATACTAAGGGCTAATTGTAAAATGTTCAATAACTAAATTGGAGATAATAAAAAATGGGCATAGAATATAGACATATAATATGAAGGATATATGCTAGTTAAAATAGGTACGAGAGGAAGCGACCTTGCGCTCATCCAAGCTTTGGAAGCAAAACAAAGATTATTAGAGTCTTTTCCTAATCTATCCGTTGAGATCATTAAAATCAAAACTTCTGGTGATAAATATGCTAATGTAACCCTTGCTGAAATAGGAGGTAAAGGACTGTTCCTCAGGGAGATTGAGGCTGAATTACTCAAAAATAATATAGATATGGCGGTTCATTCGCTAAAAGATGTACCTGCGTTTTTCTCGAAGGACTTAACAATTCCTTGTGTTTTAGAGAGGCTAAGTCCATGTGATGTATTTATTTCTCATAAATATAAGAGCCTAAAAACTTTGCCACAGCAGGCTACAATTGCAACTTCTTCAATAAGAAGAAAAGTTCAGCTGTTAAATCTCAGGCCAGACTTAAATGTAGTGCCACTGCGTGGAAATGTGACAACTAGACTGCAAAATCAGAATTTTGATGGAATGATTTTAGCTGAAGCAGGGCTGATAAGATTAAAAAAATATCACTTAATTACAGAGGTATTGCCACCAAAAGTCATGTTAAGCGCAGTAGGGCAGGGGACAATTTGCATTCAATGCCGAAAGAATGATATAAAAGTTATCGATCTTTTAGAGAAAATTAATAATAATATGTCTTTTATAAGGGCAAAATCAGAGCGCAGTTTCATGAAGACAGTAAATGGTTCATGCTTTACACCGCTTGCAGCTTTAGCAGAATATGTGAGTGAAAACATGCTACATCTTTATTGTATGTTAGCGGGCGAGAGAGTTATATACTTTACTGAACGCACTTCGTTTGTAGAAGATGCAGAAAAAATGGGTATGGATGCAGGATTAGAGTTAAAATCAAAATGCTTATAAGCTTACCTAAAGTATGTGGAATCTACCGTTATAATGTTTCAATGTCTAAAATGACTTGGTTAAATGTTGGTGGCCAAGCTGATGTACTATTTAAGCCACGTGACATTGAAGATCTAATGTGCTTGATAAAAGATGCGGAGTTACCAATTAGCGTTATCGGTGCAACATCCAACATAATAGTGCAAGATAGTGGCATTCGAGGAATAACGGTGAAATTAGGTAAGGAATTTGCGTATATTAAATGTAAAGATAATAGCTCCATAGTTGCAGGTGGTGCTGCACTGCTTAGTAACCTTGCCTACTTTGCAGGGGAACAGCAAATTAGTGGGCTTGAGTTTCTTGCTGGAATTCCAGGAACAGTTGGCGGTGGAATAGAAATGAATGCAGGTGCATATGGTAGTGATATTGCGAGTGTTGTAAAATTTATAAGGGCAGTGAATCTAGAAGATGGAAATTTATATGAATTCTCCAGCGAAGAAATGGGATATTTTTATCGTGGACATAGTCTAAAAGGCAGGTGGATTTTTATTGAAGCTGAATTTAAAGGAGTAAGTTCAGAGTATGAGCTTATATTGCAAAGATTGAAAGAAGTTATTGATAAAAAAAATAAAAGTCAACCAGTAAGAGGAAAAACTGCTGGTTGTATATTCAAAAATCCAATAGGCTGCAAGGCATGGAAACTGATTGATGAATCTGGCTGCCGAGGATTAGATAATGGTGTAGCTAAAATTTCTAAGAAACATTGTAATTTTCTACTCAATTACAATAATGCAACTGCACTTGACTTAGAAAACCTTGGCAACAGAGTAAAAGATGCAGTAAAAGATAAATTTAACATTGAACTTGAGTGGGAGATAAGGGTTTTGGGTAGGTAACTTCTAACCTTCTCTAATATGACCTATTTCAATTGAGTACACTTCAATTTAAGTCCAAGGTACACTATTTTGCGAGGATAATTTATGCTTCCTTTGAAGAAAAGCATTCTTTTATTTTTTCAATTACCGGCTCTATAATGTAGTGATTTATTTTCTTAATCATAGGTTCTACAATCATATTTCCAACAATAAGGCCTGTAATTGGGGCAATAATTCCTATTGTCGCACCCATCAAAACTGCTGATCCTGTATTTAACATTACACCAGGAAAAATAGCACCTATAGCTGCACCAAGACCAATCCCGATTGCAGTGCTAGTAACGCCCATACAAAATATAGGGAAAATGCATTCTCGATTTACTTTATCTTCCTTATAATCACAATATGTAAGGTATGCGATAGATAATATTGTAGAAACAGCAGCAATAATTCCACCTATAATGGAAGGTGATAAAATTGCGAAACTTGGACCAAGACCTACAAGCACTCCTATTGAAATATTCATTCCCATTAATATTCCAACAAGGATTAACTCTTCTTTAGTTTTTTTATCCATACCCCTCCTTAACACTTAATTAATAATAAAATGTTACTCATCTTTACTTAACCTGTAAAGTTATCTTAACCTAATTTCAAAAATTATTGTATAATATCATTTTGAGGTTTTATTTTCAATGCGCAAACTTGCAATACTCTTTTCTATACTGTTTGCGGTAATTGCTTACTATTTAAACAATGAAGTAATATTTGAAATAGCAAAGCTATTTAGCGATATATTCATCAGTCTGTTGAAATTGATTAGCTTACCTTTAGTTTTTCTATCTATAGTGTCCACAATTTCAGGGCTTAAAGACTCAATTGAAATTAAAGTATTACTTAAGAAGACGCTGTTTTACACGCTGTTTACAACAATTGTAGCTGCATTTGTTGCGTTATCTTTCTATTTATTCATAGACCCAGTAAGAAAAAATTTCATAAGTAACACAATAGAAAGTGTGAGTGACAGCAACCACAATTACTTCTCATACTTAAAATCACTCATTCCATCAAATTTTGTGCAAGTTTTTCTTGAAAATAACGTTATTGGCAGCATATTGATTGCTTTTTTGATGGGTGGAGCTATTATTTCGCTCTCAAAAGAAAAACAGGATATATTACACCAAATATTCTCTGCACTGTTTGATACACTTCTTAAAATTGCTCAAGGGTTGTTAAAGTTTATTCCTCTTGCTGTATGGTCTTTTATCACATGTTTTTTATACGAGTTAAAAGGTGGCAGCGAATTCCATAGTCTTTTTTGGTATTTTGCTTGCATAATGTCTGCAAATTTCGTGCAAGCATTTGTGATTTTGCCACTACTCATGTGGTATAAAGGTATATCACCAATTCAAACGATGAAAGGTGTTATGCCAGCACTTACACTTGCGTTTTTTTCTAAATCATCTAGTGCAACGCTGCCTACAACCATAGACTGTGTGCAAAATCAGCTAAAAGTGCCAAAGAAATTGTCATCTTTTATTCTACCAATATGTACAACTATCAATATGAATGCGTGTGCTGCATTTATTTTGATTACAGTGATGTTTGTTGCAGAGATGAATGGGCACACATTTTCCTTAAGTGAGATGTTCATATGGATTTTTTTAGCTACAGGAGCTGCAATTGGTAACGCTGGAGTGCCGATGGGGTGCTATTTTATGGCAACTAGTTATTTGGTATCAATGAATGTTCCTTTGTACATTATGGGATTGATTTTGCCTATTTATACAATCATTGATATGTTTGAAACTGCAATAAATGTGTGGTCTGATATCTGTATAACGCAGATAATTAATAAAGAATTTCAAACTCAAGAATGATATTAGATAATACAATAATAAAAGAATTTGAAGAGGTTGGTGCGATTTTGCACGGACATTTTGTACTCTCGTCAGGGCTGCACAGCAACACTTACATACAATGCGCTAAAATTTTTGAAAATCCAAGCAGAGCAATGAACGTTTGTGAGCTATTGGCGAATAAAATAAGAAAAGAGCTTATTGAACCCATAGATTTAATACTATCTCCTGCGATTGGTGGAATAATCGTGGGTTATGAGATTGGTAGACAGCTTGGAATCCGAACAATATTTTGCGAACGTGTTAATGGTAAATTTGAATTACGCCGTGGATTTGAGATTAAACAAGGTGAGAAAATCTTACTAATTGAAGATGTGATTACCACAGGTAAATCTTCACTTGAAGCAGTAAAATGTGGAGAAGAGAAGGGAGGTAAAGTTGTTGCTGAAGCTTCTTTGATAAAGAGAAGTAGTGAGACAAAACTACCTTTTTCTGTTATATCTTTGATTGAACTAAACATTCAAAACTATAGCGAGAAAGAACTGCCAAGTGAATTAAAACAATTACCTATAATGAAACCTGGAAGTAGAGAATATTTAACAAAGTAATTCTATATAGTATATTTTCTCTTGGTTTAGCTAAGGGTTTTATGGGTTTTTGAAATTTTGCCCATAAAACCCCTTTCATGATTAAAAATACACTAAATCTTGGTTTTCACATGTTTCATCTCGTGCAGCAGAAAACAATAAGTCTGCACTCTCATTCAAACTATTTGCAGCAGTCTTTAAAACCTCAGATTTTGCTTCTATAAGTTCGCATTCAATCTTGTCTATTCTTGTATCCAAATCCCTATGTGCATTTTCGATTAACTTATTCATTTCATATTCTAGAAATTTGCTTGATTTTTCACTTTGTTCAGTGAGGAAATCACCTATTTTGCTTGTGATTTCAGGTTTGATAAGACTTTCAATTTTTTCTTCAGTGTATTTTTTTACTGCTTCTTCTACCTGAGTTTTTATTGTCCCAAATTTGGGAGAAAAACCCTGGACTTGAAGTCCATCCTTTTAAGAATATAATTTTAAGGTGAAAAATCTGAAAGAATGTGGAATATTATAGAAAAAGCAGTCACTCTGTATATATATCACATAGTGTGGATAACAAAATATCGATATCCAGTACTAGTTGGAGATATTGGACAGAAAGCTAAAGAAGTTGTACAAGAAGTATGTGCAAATAATCAAGTAGAAATTATCAGAGGTAGAGTTGCGTCAAGTCATGTACACGTATACGTTTCTGTACCCCCATACTTAAGTATTAGTAAGTTAGTGCAGTTAATAAAAGGAAAAAGTTCCAGAAAAATCCAGCAAAACTTTCCAGAGCTAAAAAAGAGATATTGGGTTGTGGGCAGTAGGCTAGTTTGTCAGGACTAGCGGAAATGTAACTGACGAAATGATAAAAAATTATATTGAAAATCACTCTAAAAAAGAAGATAAATTTGGTGACTTTCAAGTCGAAAGTTAGCATTCTATGCTCTCTCTCAATCTTTGGATTTTAATCCATAGTGGTTGAATTCTGGCTTTAGCAAATCTGCAACTTCTGGTCCTACTTTTTTCACTGCTTTTTCAGCTGCATTTTTTGCTGCTTTTTCAGCGTTTGCTTCTACTGACTTTACTGTCTTATCAATTGAAGTCGATATTTTTTTTCTATTTGATTAGCTTTTTCGCTAGCTATTTTGTTAGCTTTTTCTTCAGCTAAAGTTAGCATTTTTCCTTCTATTTTTTTTACTTCATCTTGAGCTGCTTTTCTAGCTTCTAGTTTTAAATCGTTACCCATTTTAGATATTACTTGATTCGCAGCTTCTTTTGCTGTTTTGCTTATACCAAGAATTTTATCAAACATTCCTGCACGATACACTTGAGAGCCGAAGTTTGATTCGTCAGCCAAATTTTTGTAATTGTATTCTTTCATAATGTACTCCTTAATTTAAAAACTATACTAACATTAATATACAAGTACAAAAATTATATTAATATTAGTATTGCTTTTCAGGGCAGTAGTATAAATTTATAGTACCTTTTGAAAAAATTCATGACTTGACGGCAAAGAGCATTATATTGGTATCATGACTGACTTGGAAAAGATGAGAGAAAAACTGCAAAATCAAATTAATTATCATAATATCTTATATTATCAAAAAAGTAAGCCAGAGATAAGTGATGCTGAATATGATGAACTGAAAAAAAAGTTAGCTGCAATAGAGCCAGAAGCTTATGCAACACAAGATAGTGTTGGTGCTCCGCCTGATGAGAGATTTTCTAAGGTGGAACATCAAGAACCTATGCTTTCTCTTGAGAATGCTTATGATGAACAAGGTGTAGAAAAATTTTTGTCTAAAATAAAGAGATTTTTAATTGCAGATGAAATAGAGATATTATGTGAGCCAAAAATTGATGGATTGTCATTTTCTGCAATTTATGAAGATGGGAAATTTGTTAAAGCTGCAACTCGAGGTGACGGTTTTGTAGGAGAGGATGTAACTCACAATGTTGCAACAATAAAAGGCTTTCCTAAGTTTTTACAAGATGTGCAAGGAAGACTAGAAGTAAGGGGTGAAATATATATCAGTAACAGCGACTTTTTAAAGTTAAATGAAAATAATGAATTCGCTAATCCTCGAAATGCAGCTGCTGGTTCTTTAAAGCAATTGAATGCGAACATTACAGCAAAAAGGCCTCTTAGATATTTTGCTTATTCTTTAATTGGTGGAATAGAGAAAAGTCAAAGTGAAGTACTAGAAAAACTTGAGAAACTTGGTTTTTGCGTAAATGAGCATCGTTCCTTAACAAGTAGTTTGAATGGAATGCTAAAGTTCTATAACGAGATCTATGATTGTCGTTATAACTTGGATTATGATATCGATGGGATAGTCTATAAAGTGAATGATTTGGTGCTACAAAGTCGTCTGGGAAGTACACACAAAGCGCCACGCTCAGCGCTTGCATATAAGTTTTCTGCGATTTATGCGAAGACAAAGTTAAATAAAATATTTATACAGGTGGGTAGAACGGGGGTTTTAACTCCAGTTGCAGATTTGGTACCAGTTAATATTGGCGGAGTGCTAGTTAGCAGAGCAAGTCTACATAACCAAGATGAGATAAAACGTAAAGATATAAGAGAAGGAGATGTTGTAACAATTAAAAGAGCTGGAGATGTAATTCCTCAAATTGTCAAAGTAGATGAAGGTTCTCGTCATACAAATATGCCTGAATTTGTTTTTCCTGACATATGTCCTGAATGTGGTAGTAAAGTGCAGATTGAAGGAGTGGCAGTAAGATGTCCTGAAGAATTTAATTGCAAGGCTCAAATAGTAGAAAAACTAAAACATTTTGTGTCAAAAGATGCATTTGACATTGTTGGCCTTGGTGAAAAACAAATAAAGTTTTTTTATGATCTGGAACTAATAAGACAAATTCCAGACATTTTTATTTTAGAGGAAAGATTAAAAGAGTTTTCCTTAAAAGAGCATCATGGTTGGGGCGAGAAGTCAATAGCTAATCTATTAAGTGCTATACAAAGCAGAAGAGTAATCTCTCTAGATAGGTTCATATTTTCTTTGGGTATCAGATTTATCGGCCAAGTTGTAGCAGAATTGCTCGCAAATTATTATGTATCTTATGATAACTGGTATAATTCGATGTCATCAAATGATGTTGAGTTGGTAGGTATAGATGGTATAGGAGAAAAAGTAGCTGAATCTTTAAAATCGTTTTTTTCTCAGGAACGTAACATTAAAATGTTAAATGATCTTACTGCATATCTGCAAATTCTTCCCGTGAGCTCCAACTCTAGCGATTCTTTTTTGAATAACAAAATTATAGTGTTTACTGGTAAGCTACGTGCTATGAGTAGAGGGGAGGCAAAAGTAAGAGCTAAAGTTTTAGGGGCAAAGATCAGTTCAAGCCTTTCTACTAAAACTGACTATTTAATTGCAGGAGAAGATCCAGGTTCAAAATATAAAAAAGCAATGGAATTGGGTGTGGAAATTTTAGATGAAGAACAGTGGAACAGATTGTGCTAAACACAACTTAATCTGACGGGAATGAATTAACTGATAGAAGAATTGAAAACTAATATCAGACTCTTATTTAATACAATTTATAGATGCGACAGAACCCTTTTCACTGACAAAATTGAAGGGATGGAAAGAAATAAAAATGAGGTAAAGATAGTAGAAATATACAGTAACGATAAAAAAATAGCAACGGTTGAGAAGAATGATAATGGAAAAAGAAATTACTATTTTGCAAAAGATGCAACATGCGATATGAAAATTAGGTGGAGTGCAGAAGATGAGAAAGGTAATTCTGTTAACTGTTTTATTAGTTTAAATGTAAATCCTAGTGAAATTGAGATTGGTAAGGCAACTATTAATGGTAAAGATGTTGAACTAGACGAAATTTTGAAATTAGATGAGCAAAACGAAGATGTGCTTATAGAAGGTAAAGCTTTACATGAATTTTTAGAAGAACGTCTGGAGTACGTACTATGTGAGGAGGAGAAGAATATACAACCACAGGGGAAAGAAGTTGTTACAACACCTAGCTCCATTCTCCATGACGTGGAACTAGATGAGATCAGCGAAGAGGAAGCCATAAAGAAAGGCTGGACTCCCGGGTACTTTGGTAGTTAGATGTATACTACACATTAAACCTAAAGTGCATTATATCGCCATCTTGCACGATATAATCTCTGCCTTCGAAGCGAATTTTCCCTGCATCTTTGCAAGCTAATTCGCTTCCATATTTTATATAGTCTTCAAAGCTTATGGTTTCTGCTTTTATAAAGCCCTTTTCAAAATCAGTGTGAATTACACCTGCTGCTTTGTCAGCTGTTGATCCTATCTTTATTGGCCATGCACGTGCTTCTTTGGGGCCCACAGTAAAAAAAGTTATCATACTTAGCACTTCATACATAATACGTGCTACTCCATCAAGTCCTGATTCTTGTAAGCCAAATTCTGATAAAAAATTCTGTTTTTCCTCTTCACTATCAAGATTTGCAATATCTGCTTCAAGTTTCGCTGAAATACAATAAAATTTGCTTTTATTTTCTTCCGCCATTTTTTCCACCCTTTTAGATAGTTCATTACCAGTTATGATATTCGTATCTTCAACATTGCATACATACATAACAGGCTTTGTTGTTAGCAATTGAAGCAACTTCATCTCATCTTCATCGATATTCTCCAAGCTTCTTGCCGGTTTACCTAATTTTAAAGTAGCTAATACCTCTTGCATTAATTCAAGTTGTCTCTTTAGCTCTTTATCACCTTGCTTTGCTTTCTTTTCCAATTGAGGAAGCCTTTTTTCTATGCTATCAATATCAGCTAGAATTAACTCCATTTCCACTATTTCAGCATCTGATATTGGATCTATTTTACTGTTTACATGGCTGATATCGTCATCCGTAAAGCACCTGAGCAGATGAACAATGGCATCAACTTCTCTGATATGACTCAAAAATTTATTTCCTAGTCCTTCACCCTTGCTCGCACCCTTAACCAAGCCGGCAATATCGACAACTTCCAGTTGATTGTAGATTATTTTCCCTGAGTGAGCAATCGAGGCAATTTGTTTCAAACGCTGATCTCGTATTGGCACTTTGCCAACATTTGGCTCGATTGTGCAAAAAGGATAATTTGCAGCTTCAGCTGCACTTGACTCTGTAAGTGCATTAAATAAAGTTGATTTTCCTATATTTGGTAACCCAACTATACCACAGTTAAAGCTCATATTTGCTATTTAAAGCCTTAATTATTGCATAATTAAAAAATTTTTGCTATACCTAATTAGTTACTTATTAATAAGTTAGTTAATATAATAACATATAGCTTGAATTAAGGTAGAAATTATGGTTGGGCTTAGAAAACGGAAATTACCAAATGGTTTTGACAGTATTGAAAATGCTAAAGGACGCAAGACTTCAGAGAGTAATGTAGAAAAAGAACCTTCTAATAACCAAGTAGTTAAATATGATACTGCAGGTGATGGCAATTGCTTTTTTCATGCAGTGTTTGGTGATAACAGTTCTGGTACATATAAAGCTGAAAGAGCGCAAGATATGAGAATGGAATGGCACAAATTTTTAAGTCGATTTACGTCTTTAGATGATCCAAGTATGCCAGCTCCTTTAAAGGATCAGCTAGAAAAGGTTTTTAATATGTTTTTTAATAAGCCAGGGGATTTAACTGGCAGGTCTGATAAAATAAAGGGTCTGGTTAAGCAAACAAATAGGAAAATTGAAAATGCTGAAGGTAATGTGAAGAGGTTAGTAAGTAGAGCTGTTAGCAAATTTAATATATCGCATAATCAAGCTGTGCTTAATCTAAGTGAATATGCAGAGGCTCTTGATGGCATTGGTGAGAGTGACTATAATGCCGAATATAACAATGATTTTATTACACGCTCATTTCTTGACAAACCTGAACTCTATCAATCCTATCTAGAAGCAATAGAAAGTAAAAGTTATTTTCCTTTTATTGAAGAAATTCAATTATTAGCTTCTTTAGCCAACATTGAAATTAATGTCCATTGTAAAGTTAGCGGCAGAGAGAAACAACAAAAGTTTGAACCAAATCCTGAAATGATAAACAATGATCAACTAAATCAGATGTTTAATCGTGAGAGTTATAAATTAAATGACGAGTTATGGGGTAGTAAAGAGAGAGAAACAATATATCTTGAAGGAAATCATTACTCTAGGGCTAAAATTGTAACTCAAGAGTTAATAAAACAGCAGCAGGAGCAAGAAGACTTTCTATTAGCAAAACAACTTCAGATAGATGAAATTTTGGAATATTGTGATCTTTCAAAGGATATCTCTGAGAGAGTAGAGATTGAGAGGGAGTTTGATGAGTTATTGGCAAAAAATGCTGATGGAAAAATTGGTGATGTTATATGGCAGTGCATTAATGATGTACAGCAACGTATAAAATGCCTTGAGGAGCCAGTCTTATCAAGAAGGTGCAGTGTGGAAGAAGCACGTGTAGAAAAAACATTTTATCAACAACAAGTACCACAACCTGTAAGATAAGTCTTCATAGTCTATATACTTCTATAGGGGGGCATTCTATAATAAAAGCCATGCTCATTTTTAACCACTGCTTAATAAGAATAAAGTCTTAGCAAAACAAACACAAGAACAATAGGATTTCTTGCTTGCAAAGCAACTCCAAGATCGGGAGGAAAAAGACTTTTTCCTTGCAAGGCAACTTCAAGAGCAACCCTCACGCACAATCCCTTAACCCAAATGGAGGAAGTAAAAATAGAAGATCAGCAGCAACAAATACTTATAAAATAATAACTCTATGGTTAATGTGCGAGATTTAATTAAAAAATGTTGTCATTCGAGTAGCTGACACTGGGCTCCAATGTCAATTACTCGGATAACAAAAAAACACAGGCTTCACATGCATCTGCAGTACTGTATTAGTCTACTATCTTCATTCCCACAACATTATACCCTGAATCAACATGTAAAATTTCTCCAGTTGTACCACTACTCAGGTCGCTTAATAAGTATAGTGCTGCCTTGCCAACATCTTCTATTGTAACATTGCGTCTAAGTGGAGAATTAATTCTATTCCATTCCGATATGGAGTGAAAGTCACTTATTCCAGAAGATGCCAAAGTTCTGATTGGACCAGCAGAAATTGCATTTACTCTGATGTTCTTTGGCCCAAGATCACATGCTATATATTTTACACTTGCTTCAAGTGCTGCTTTACATAAACCCATCACATTATAATTTGGCATAACTTTTTCAGCACCATAGTAAGATAAAGTAAGTAAACTACCACCATTTAACATCATTTTTTCGGCGCTTTTTGCTAAAGCAGTAAAAGAATAGCACGATATATGCATTGCATTGAGAAAGTTGTTTAGTGAAGTATCGACGTATTTACCATTGAGCTCATTTTTATCAGAATATGCTATTGCATGTACCAAAAAATCAATAGCACCCCACTTTTCCTCTATTTCTTTAAAAGCACTATGTATGATTTCCTCATTTGAAACATCACAATGTAGTGTTAGCTCCACATTTAATTCATTCGCTATTGGTAATAATTTCTCTTTTATTACTTCATTTTGATAAGTGATTGCAAGCTCAGCTCCGTGCTCTGAGAGAGTCTTTGCTATACCATATGCTATTGACCTCTTATTTATTATTCCGGTTATTAACCCTTTTTTACCCTGCAATATCATAGAAATTATTTGCCTTTTTTATAATTTGAAATATTAACTAGGCAAAGTCAATTATGTTTTAACTGTAGCTAACGTATAAAAATTACTTCCGCATATTTCCAACCTCATTATAATTACAATTAGAGATATTTTAAGAGCTCAAAATCTATCTTTAGTCTGCAGACTTTTTAATCAAATTTATTAAAAAATATATTCTTCAGTGTATATCTGTCGTATATGCACTGCATTTTTTTCTAACTTTTTTTACACAGGAGGATTTTATGTCCAGAATTCCAGATACTTGACCTTTACTTTAAAACCAACTGGCGCCTATGGTTTTTATAAAAAGATTACAGGAAATAAAAATACTCTAGAGAACATGAAATAAGGATACTGAAATATAAGCTGCCTATATTTGCAAGCAGCTCATAAAGTCTTCTTATTTACTTACTCCTTGAGCAGAAGAAAGTTGTTTTGATATAGTCACACTTTCCATACTTGTTGAAGGATTCTGTGAAACTTTTACTATTTCAGAACCTTCTTTACGTAAGTAGGATAGTGCATCATACAAGGACTTCGCTTCGTATTGTTTTCCTACTTTTACTTCTTTATGTGCAGCTATTTGCTCCCAAGTGATATCATTGCTTTCAATAAGCTTGATAGAACCGTCATCACTAATATTAATTTTCATTTTACATTCTTTTTCTTCATCGTACCAATTCAAAGTCATGTTATATGAGCCATTAGCTACTTCATAAATTCTTACTCCATGCTCATCAACTCGTCCACGCATTCCTCTTTTTTCATCTCCAGGTAGCAACAATGTAACCGCCGTTATCCTATTGCTTTCAAAAAAATCATTAGTTAAAATATTACTAATGTTTATTTTTCCTTTATTATCATTCAGCACAGTTCTTGCAGTCAACATAGTTCTAATTGGACTTCTCACTCTAAGCTGTACAGATTCTACATCACTGTTTTCTATGTGTTGAGCAATTTCTTGCTTAGTTTCATCAATAATCTTGCCTTTTAGATATTTACCGTGATTTTCATTTTCTGAATTATAAGGAGAGCTATCAGCAAGAATTCGCCTTTTTGACTCTTCATCATCACAATCTAAATATTCAATTTTGCGGTCATGCTTGGTACCTAAAAATGGATGATCATCTGCTCTCACCCTATTATTCGGAGGAAAATTGAAAGTCCTATTCGGTTTATCACTCGATACTGATTCAGATATACCTTGAACAGCTTCAAAACTTTTTTTAAAAGAATTAGTTAACATTATATACCCCCTTATTCTATAAATAGTCTTATCTTAGAATGTTTTTAACATATGTCAATTCAACCACTATGGATTAAAATCCAAAGATTGAGAGAGAGCATAGAATGCTAACTTTCGACTTGAAAGTCACCAAATTTATCTTCTTTTTTAGAGTGATTTTCAATATAATTTTTTATCATTTCGTCAGTTACATTTCCGCTAGTCCTGACAAACTAGCCTACTGCCCACAACCCAATATCTCTTTTTTAGCTCTGGAAAGTTTTGCTGGATTTTTCTGGAACTTTTTCCTTTTATTAACTGCACTAACTTACTAATACTTAAGTATGGGGGTACAGAAACGTATACGTGTACATGACTTGACGCAACTCTACCTCTGATAATTTCTACTTGATTATTTGCACATACTTCTTGTACAACTTCTTTAGCTTTCTGTCCAATATCTCCAACTAGTACTGGATATCGATATTTTGTTATCCACACTATGTGATATATATACAGAGTGACTGCTTTTTCTATAATATTCCACATTCTTTCAGATTTTTCACCTTAAAATTATATTCTTAAAAGGATGGACTTCAAGTCCAGGGTTTTTCTCCCAAATTTGGGACAATAAAAATTTGATATATTTGACATAAAAGCGTTTTAAATAATAAGAGTAAAATGGACAAATCTATTTCGTGAGTAACCAAAAACCGTTTTGTATTCATTCAGATAAGGAAAAATAGCAGATAGTGTCATGCAAGTAGCTGACACCCTTTTGGTGGACCACACACACAACTTTACAAACATTGCAATATGGCACATAGTAAATGATGTTATTCTATAACGCACGACCTATACTCACCCAACCTAATGCATTACTTGCAATTTGGATCCCAGTGTCAGCTACTTGGATAACACCAAATGGGCTACTCGCATTTTTTAGGCCTAAATCACAATGCTCGTACTGACCATTTTTCGTATAAGTTACCTTTATAAACAAATGTTTGTACAGCTGTAACACCCACCTTAAAAACTTCAGAAAAACTTACTTGTCTTTTTTTAATCTGTTTAAATTTCCAAAACCAATCTATTTGGATCTTCTATGTAATTTTTGATTTTAACAAGGAAAGTAACTGCTCCTTTGCCATCAACTATTCTGTGGTCGTAAGAGAGGGAAATGTACATCATAGGTCTGATTTCAATTGAGCTACTCACAGCAACTGGCCTATTTTGTATTGAGTGCATGCCAAGTATTCCAGATTGCGGAGGGTTTATTATCGGAGTAGAAAGAAGTGAACCATATACACCACCGTTTGAGATAGTAAATGTTGCACCTTCCATTTCCGATACTTGCAGCTTACCTTCTCGTGCTTTTTTGCCAAGAGCAACTAAAGTTAGTTCAATTTCAGCAAATGACATTTGATCAGCATCACGAATAACTGGTACAACAAGACCTTTATCAGTGCCAACAGCAACACCTATGTCATAGTAATTTTTATATACAATTTCATCACCTGAAATCTCAGCGTTAATCTCACGAATTTCTTTTAGTGCTTGCACTGCTGCCTTTATAAAAAACGACATGAAACCCAGTTTTATTCCATATTTCTTTTCAAAAGTTTCTTTATACTTTGCCCTCAGATCCATGACGTTTTTCATGTCAATTTCATTGAACGTGGTCAGTATTGCAGCAGTATTTTGCGATGCTTTCAAACGAGCAGCTATTACTTGCCTTATTTTGCTCATTTTCACTCGCTCTTCTCTTCTTTCTCCACTTACTACACTTTTTGGCGATTCATATTGTTTTACCGAAGGTTGTTCAGCTTTACTCATATGGTCTATCACATCTGCTTTAGTTATTCTACCTCCCATGCCAGTTCCTTTTACATTTTCTGCACTAATTGCATTTTCTTCCATAATTTTACGAGCTGAAGGGGCATCTTTTTTATCAGGGCCTTCGCCTTTATCTTCTTTTTTCACTTCTTCTTCTACTTCTCCTGCAGCAAGTTTTGCCAGTAATTGATCAGGGCTAATTATATCATCTTCTTTCACAAAAAATTCAGTTATTTGTCCTGAAGCTTCTGCAGTTAGTTCTAGCGCCGTTTTATCAGTTTCAATTTCAAAGATCAAGTCATCTACTTTTACTGCTTCGCCGATATTTTTCTTTATTTTTACTATACCTTCCGTAACTGATTCACCACCAAGAGTTTTTGGCGCTCTGATTTCTATAATTTTGCTCATAAAATAACTTCTATATAAAACTTTCTATAAATTTATACATGAAAAGAAACATAAATAAACTAATAAATTCATTAGGCCTTATGCTTGATTCTTTCCTCCTAATACATGCAAAATTAAAATACTAAGTAAATTGAAATAAGATTATGGATTTTGATAAGGCAGGCAATGCAGAAGACTTATATAACGAAAAACTTCAACTGATATGTAAGACTTATAACAGAGAATTACTATCAAATCAAAGAGTTGTTGATGGCATCAATTCAATGGATTACAGTAAGCTTAAAATCTTGTGCAAGTATCATAATAAGTTTAGTCACAAAGGTATTGAAGAATTACTATTAGATGAGAGCATTGTTAATCACATCAACGATTATGATGATGAAATGTTTAGGTCCATGCTAAATAATGCACCTGCGGAGCACAATATTCTAGAAATACTAAAAGGTGGAAAGATTTGCAATATCAACAATGAATTCGAAAGTAGTGATAGTGAGGAGAATGGAGAAAATTATGGATATTATGATTACGAGGAAGATGAAAAAAATGATCCGAATAACTTCGCTAAAGAAGCACTAGGAAATAAAGGAATTAATGAAAAACATGTTGATGATGTTCAGTTTTGCAACGATGCAGATGTGGGAATACCACCAAAAAATCAAAATGATATTAGGAATATCCGTCTTATTCAATGGATGATAGTTGAGAGTGATGGTAAGCTTAGTGAGCAAAATGTTACAGAATTACTAAAAGATCAGAGTTCTATTGATCGAATTAACTCTATTGGTGATAAAAAGCTTCAACTTATACTCAAGAGTAATAAGTTTAGTGGTGAAAATATTATGGAGTTATTAGGAAATCAAAAAGTTGTTGAATACCTCTGTTTTATTGATTATGAAAAATTTGAACTCATTCATAATAGCGATAAGTTTAATAGTAGCAATTATACTAGTAGCAGTTACAAGATTATAAGGTTGCTAGAAAATCAACAAGTTGTTGAGCACATCAATTTTATTGATTATGAAAAACTTAAATTCATACTTTGTAATGATAAGTTTCTCTTTAGCGATATTGTAAGACTACTAAAAAATCAGGAGGTTGTTGAGAATATCATTTCTTTTAACATTAAAAAATTTCGACTCATATTTTATCGTGATAATCTTAACTACGTAGATACAATAGAATTACTAGGAAATCAGAAAGTTGTTAATGGAATCGGTTTTACTCCTTTTGAAGAGTTAAAATCCATGTGTAGTCATTCTAGTCTTAGCGATATTATAAAACTACTAGAAGATAAAAATGGGCCTAGTAATGTCTTAAGTGGGACACGGAAAGAAAAAATGCAAGTCAGTTACATATCATGACATAGCTTAAAAAGTGTTTATATCCAAGGTTTTGCTTTATAAATTTAAGAGGGTGTTAAATAAACCATACGCATCGGTTCTGTCGCATCTATAGAGCGAAGTCAGTTTCATTTGTAGGAAAATAGAAAAGAAGTAATATAATCATCTTTAAAAAAGCAAAGATGTTGCGTATTAGTCCAAAATTATTGCCCTATTTCAAAGGATTTAGCTTTTCAGCAGAGATAATAATGTTATCAGTATACATGAAGTGTCGATTTTCTTTGAGCTATCGAGATTTGGAAGAAATGATGAGTATAAGAGGAGCGAAAATTGATCATGCTACGCTACAAAGGTGGATTATCAGATTTGTGCCACTGATAGATGAAGAGTTGAGGAAAAGGAAGAAGCAGGTTGGCAGTAGCTGGAGAATGGACGAGACCTACATAAAATTAAACGGTAAATGGGTTTATCTATACAGAGCACTAGATAGTCTCGGCAATACTGTAGACTTTCTGCTGTGTACTCGTAGAGACAAGTCTGCAGCACTTGCATTCTTTCGTAAAGCCTTTAGAAGGAATAATCTTCCTGAGAAAGTAGTAATTGATAAAAGCGGCAGTAATATTGCTGCTCTTGATGACTTGAATACGGAAATTCCTGAACCTTATAGAATCACGGTTTTTCAAGTAAGATATCTAAATAATATTGTTGAACAAGATCATAGATTTATCAAAAAATTAATAAAACCAATGCTTGGGTTTAAAAGCTTCCATTCTGCAAAGATTACCATCACAGGCATAGAAAATATTCGTATGATTCAAAAAAGACAAATTATTAAAGCTAATGATAATGGTTCTACTTTTGAAAATTTTGCTATGTTAATGGCTCTATAACTCTCATAATTCCAGTTTTTACAATCTTCTTGTACTACAATTTATAGATGCGACAGAACCATGCGAAATCCTTATCACTACTTCGTTGATGATAAAACTTCAGTAGAAAATGCATATCGCTCTTTTAATAATGATATTGAGACTGTAAATAATATTATAAGAAATGCAAAATTTAATATTAATAAATAAGTCCACTAAAAGGTAAAAATGGATTAATATCTATAAAAGATTTTACTACTTGTTGATTAAATTAAAGGGCCAGTAATATTATAGAAAATTTTAGACTTGCAATAATTTTCAATAAGAGCCTCTTGATAAGGTCAATCTGATCTTTCATTTTTTTTTAATTCTGTTTTTATCATACGCTTATTAATTCTTCCGCAAGTAAAATACTATTAATTTGGCAAGATATATGATTAAGATCTCAAGCAAATTAACCATTTCCAGTGCTCAAAATCAAGAGACGTGAGAAGAGTTTGTTTTGGAATGGATTGGTCTACCAAACGATACATACGAACTTTTCTAGATAATAATTTCATTATACGCTGAAATCAGCTATATTGGCTCACTTTTACTAAACCTACGTACGAACTGTTTTGCCTAAGCTTATGAAAATAATTTAAACCTTCTATTTTTATAACCTTATTTCTATGCGGCTTGTTCTCGCAAATATACGACCTTTTTTGCAATTTTAGAAAGAGTCAATAATTCAAATTTTTGCAGCACTAAAATAGACGTTTCTTTAGTTACAACAAGGTCTATTTTTTCGTAAATAAAAATGTTTTATAATAATTAATTATTAGAATGAAAATATCATACTTGGCTCTCAAGAAATTTCCTGTTGTGCAGTGGTAAGGTTTGGAGAAAAAGATTGACTTGGCAACGATAATTTACTAGACTAAAGTTTATATTAAAATACAAAATGGGGTTGCGGGTATGGAATCTGGTTTGGATCACAATTACAATAAAATACTTGATATATTAAAAGGTGCTATTAAAGGCGACGATAATCAAGTTAAAGCAAGAAAACACCTTAGAGTAGAAAGATGGTTGAGGGCTTATATTCAATTAATTGAAGATTTTGATGAGGAAAAACTAATTTTTTTTTCTGATATATTCTCTGATAATTCTTGTTGGGATGGAATAAAATTAAAGAATAAAGCTGTTGGTGAAAGGCTAACTGAAGAAAAAAATAAAAATGGAAAAGAAAATCCGCTTGATCTTGCAGATAGATATTACTTGGCATGTAAATATTGTCTAGAAGATAAGATTCCTGGATTATTTGAACAAGTATTTATGAGATTTAAGAGAAGTGCCTTTGAAGAAGATGGATCTGATGATGATCTGAGAAGAGAATTATTGGAAAATATCGAAGAAACTAGCCCTATAGAAGCTTTCTGGTCTTTTCTTATTGATAAGCAGATTGGAAAACTAAACGAATATAAATCAGTTGAAGGTTTGCAAAAATCCATACAGATAAATTCTAATAAAAACTGGGAAGAAGGTATAGAGTTCTTCTATAATAAATTACACAATGATTCCAGTATTTCTAGTCAAGATAAAGATGATCTGTTAATTGAAGCAGCTTTATCTGCAGTAAAGGGTTACAAAGAAGTAGACACCATAGAGTTTTGCCTGTCTAAAATGGATGATGAGCAAAAGAAAAAATTACTAGATAGAGGTTATAAGGAAAATACTTATTATGCAGTGTTGAATGTGCTAGTAGGTCAGTATTACTTTGATTCTTTTATGGAATTAATCCGATTGTGTAGTCAGATTGAATGTGAACGTTACACAACTTTTTTATCTTCATTATCAGATCAAGTACTGAAGAATCCAGATCTGTCTGAAGAAACAAAAAAATGTATGATGAATGTTTGGGAACGTATAATAAAATTAAAAACTCAAGACCGCGGGGAGCAATCTATTTCCTCTATTTTTGTAGACTATTCAGTTACATATACAATAGCAAATTTAATTGTGGATCCAAGTAGACAAGGGGTAAGTAAAGAAGAAATATTAGGGAAGATATTAAAGCACGTAAAAGAAATGAGTGGTGAAGAGATGATAAAGGTTAAAGATTCTGTATTAAGTAAAATTCAGTTATTTCATGGGGGTAAAAAATTGCAGTTAGGAGAACAAGTATTTTCTAAATTAGCTCAAGAAGCTTCTAAAGAATCAATTTTGCGTGAAGCTGGTGATACTTTGCCACAGTCAAGTCTCAGTACGACTGATACCCCATATAATATAAAATCTTTAAGCCATAGCAAATAGGAGTAATATGCCAAGTAATGTCAAGCCGCTTGAGTTGGTACAGCTTCTGTTAATGAGAAATAAATCAAAAGACGAGTTCCTAGATTTTCAAAAAAGGTTCCAATCGTTTATCAATCAATCTCCTTCTTTTTTGCATTCAGTTGGAAAGCCAGGCTTTTTCCCTAGTTTCTTTTTTGGTATGTTTGCTACTGTATTAGACACAGAACTTGCTACTAAAATTGGTATTAAAAAACTTCATTTTCGTTTTGATGATAATAGAACTTTAAAAATAGCTATATTAACTAATGAGGGACTTAAGTGTATAACGATGTCTGATCAAGTTGATGGTAACATGCATCTAAAGTTCTCTCAAGGAGAGTTAGAAAAAATAGCACAGAAATGGAAAATGGGAGCAGAGTTTGATAAACTAGAAAAAGAAGAGCATGAAATAACAATTACAGGAAAAGAAGTAAAGTACGGAAAGGTTGATCCAGCTTTTAGTAAAAAGACTGATTATTCACAAAAAGGTTTTACAGAAATAGAAAAAGATCGTGACCAACAAGACCTAGAGAGCTTAATTTCAAAATTGAGTAATCAAGATTTCGAAGAAGTAAAAAAGAACGCTAGAAGAATGTTTAATTATATTACAAATGTCTATAAGAAATATGAAAAAGAAACTCTATTTAGCGGTAAAGAATCAAGTCATCATGGGTTTTTAGCTGGGTTTTTGATAAATTTTAAGTATCGTTTTCACCTAAAACTTTATCTCGAATTATTTGCTGGAAAAGGTTACGCAGACATTATTTTACTTGTGCGCGGTTCTGATAAGTCGCTAAGCTCTATTCCTATTATTATTGAGCTTAAAGCAGGTACTGGTGAGATAAGTACAGTGATAAAAGCATTGAAGCAAGCACAAGATTATGTTAAGGGCTCTTTTTCTAACTCTATAAGAATGATTACTATAGCTAATGAAGCTATTTGTGTAGGATTAAATTTTGACATGGTTCATCACGAAAATGTTAAAATTGATGTAGAAAATTTTCTTAGTCGAGAAGGTAATTCTGTAATAGAAAAGTTACTTGGCACTGAAGCAGCGAATGCTGAGGTGATAAGAACACAGCTAGAGTATCTTTACTATGGAATTGTTTGGAGCAATGGTGGAAGTGATAATATTAATTATGTCAGCAGAAGGTTCTGTCGCATCTATAAATTGTAGTACAAGAAGATTGTAAAAACTGGAATTATGAGAGTTATAGAGCCATTAACATAGCAAAATTTTCAAAAGTAGAACCATTATCATTAGCTTTAATAATTTGTCTTTTTTGAATCATACGAATATTTTCTATGCCTGTGATGGTAATCTTTGCAGAATGGAAGCTTTTAAACCCAAGCATTGGTTTTATTAATTTTTTGATAAATCTATGATCTTGTTCAACAATATTATTTAGATATCTTACTTGAAAAACCGTGATTCTATAAGGTTCAGGAATTTCCGTATTCAAGTCATCAAGAGCAGCAATATTACTGCCGCTTTTATCAATTACTACTTTCTCAGGAAGATTATTCCTTCTAAAGGCTTTACGAAAGAATGCAAGTGCTGCAGACTTGTCTCTACGAGTACACAGCAGAAAGTCTACAGTATTGCCGAGACTATCTAGTGCTCTGTATAGATAAACCCATTTACCGTTTAATTTTATGTAGGTCTCGTCCATTCTCCAGCTACTGCCAACCTGCTTCTTCCTTTTCCTCAACTCTTCATCTATCAGTGGCACAAATCTGATAATCCACCTTTGTAGCGTAGCATGATCAATTTTCGCTCCTCTTATACTCATCATTTCTTCCAAATCTCGATAGCTCAAAGAAAATCGACACTTCATGTATACTGATAACATTATTATCTCTGCTGAAAAGCTAAATCCTTTGAAATAGGGCAATAATTTTGGACTAATACGCAACATCTTTGCTTTTTTAAAGATGATTATATTACTTCTTTTCTATTTTCCTACAAATGAAACTGACTTCGCTCTATAGATGCGACAGAACCGAATTAATAATAAATGAAAAAGAAGCAAAAATAGTAGGGCACATATTTGAAAGATATTTGGAGCTAAAATCAATGGCAGAATTGGCAAGGGAGTTAAATAGTCAAGGATACCGGACAAAATCAGATATCTTTAAAAAAGCGACGGTAAGGAGAATAATAACAAATCCAATATATATGGGAAAAATCAAACATTATGAAAAAGAGTATGAGGGAAAGCATGAAGCAATAATAGAAGAAGAAAAGTGGCAAAAAGCGCAGGAATTGATAAGGAATCAACCATATAGAAAAGCAAAATATGAGGAAGCACTGCTTAGGGGAATAATTAAGTGCAAGAGCTGTGATGTGAATATGACACTGACATATGCAAAAAAGGAGAATAAGAGATATCGATATTACGTATGCAACAATCATTTAAGGGGAAAAGGTTGTGAATCAGAAAACCGAAATGTAATAGCAGGAGAAGTAGAAAAAGAAGTGATGAGGAAAGCGGAGCAGATATATGAAAATTGGAGAGAAAAGACCGAAGAAAAATGGGAAAATTTAAGTTTTGGAAAGCAGAAAGAAGTAGTGAAAAAGTTAATAAAGGGAGTAATGATAAGAGAAGATGGAATAGAGGTACATTCTGAGTCAGAGGAAACATTTATACCAATAAAAAAGAAAGGAAATAAATGCACAGTAGTAGAGCCAGAAGGGAAAACAAATAATGCACTACTGAAAGCAGTGGTGAGAGCTCACCTATGGAAACGTCAGCTAGAAGAGGGAAAGTATAGAAGTGTTAAAGAGATGAGTGCCAAAATTAATATAGGTACAAGACGTATACAGCAAATTTTGAGATTAAATTATTTAGCTCCAAAAATAAAGGAAGACATAGTAAATGGGAGACAGCCAAGAGATTTGAAGCTAGCTTATTTAAGAGAAGTACCAATGTTATGGAGTGACCAATTGGAGAAGTTTTACGGCTTAGAATCTCAATTTACAAAAGCAATAGGCAATGGAAAAGACTATGTGCCAGAAAACCAATACTTTAAAACAAAGAATTAAGGTAAACTAGTTTTACAGGAACTGATACTTAACTATGTAATAAAAATAGTGATAATCTTAAACATACATATGAAACGATTCCAGAACTCCAAAGTTATTGCGTAAGAACCTGATAGCCCTTCTCCCGCTGAATCATGTGGTGGGTCTGATAAAACCCCAACTATGGATTAGCCAGCAAAGAAAGGCATAGAAATAGAGGGCTTTTTCGACTGCATGGAATAGGAAATCAGAACAGAAAAAACATGAATTAGGAAATTTGTTGGCGATCTGTGTCTTGTGTGCTCAATCTCAAATTTGTTTTTCAAGGAGTCGAAAACAGTCTCAACAATCGATCTTTTCCTTAGTAAAATCTTCTCTTTAAGTGAAATGAGTACGTTTTTCATACCTTTTTTTACTTTAGTGACGAGTTTTAGGCCTCTATCAAAGAGTTTCTCAAAGAGCTCTTTCTTTATATAGCCCTTATCTCCAAACAAAAGTCCGGTCAGTCTTTTAGTGAGAGTTGGCACAGGTTTTCTGTCATCAACGTTACCTTTGGTTAGAGTAAGTGATTCCAATTTCATTAATTACCAAGTGCAATTTAAAGCCAAAAAACCAACCATATGTGCTCTTACTAATTTCTGCCAAACCATCAAAAACTTTGTTCTTGGAGATTCTTTTTTTGTGGCAAACAGCGATTGTAGAAGTGTCTATGTAGGCAATACCTGTCATTTTTGCTTGTTTGCAGAACCATTGCAAAAGTAATCCATAAAACCCGTGATTTAAGAGCGATAAATCGGTCATATGTTGGCAATTTAGAAAACTCAGATTTATAAAGTGGCAGATAAAGTAGGTAAAAAGCTTTGAAACTTTTGCAAGGGGATTGATGATATAATAGAATTATGGTGAGAATTTCCGAAGTCCGTTATTCTAGTGGGTTTTCTTCCTTTTGATAGGAGCATATTAGCAAAATTATCATCGACTGTGCGACAAAAATCCTCGACGCAACAGTAAAGTTCTGTAATATCTTTCTTCATGGGTAACCTCTTAATTATTGATAAAATACTTGAGCTTACCCTGTTTTCCTCTTCTTAGCTGCACTTTTATCTCTTTATTTAATCCATAGTTGGGGTGATAAAGGAAATTCTGTAGGTATCACAAAAGTCAATTCAATCAAACACAAAAGGCTATACCTATAAAAGAATAAACATCAAGAGAGAAAAATAATTTCTTTAGAAGAATCTCTAAATTATTAAGTCAACACTTATCCCCCTACTATTTCTTCTCACCTTGAGAGTATAGTTTATACCTAAGAAAATCTTACTTTGAAGATACATCAATTTTTTTACCCTCCAAGACCTTTCTTTTGTTTACTAATTTTAGTTGACTTCATTAACACACTACTATTTCTTTCGAAGCTCCCACCTTTTGCAGCTGGTCTAAACTATCGATTGGCCTCATAAGAGTAGATGGGACACCTGATTCTTTCACTACAAAATTTGATTGTTTAATAGTTTCAGCTGACTCTATAAGTATTCTACCGTTTCTTTCAAAACCTTTATCGTTAACAGCTTGTAGAACACTTTTTCCTCCTAAAAAGCAGCTTTCTCCTAGACTTGATTTATCTTTTAATTTGTTAAACTTCTCCTGGTTCTCTCCATCAAGCTTTACTTTTATTATATTACTATCACTAGGATACAGATGAATACTAATCTCGCCTACTTCAGTGGTAAAGGACATTTCAATGCTATCTCCTAAGACATCTGTATAATTTCTTTTTCCTCCTATATTTTCAACTCTTACTATACTCTCTCCAATCTGTAGGATGCTACTTTCTATACTAAAGTTTTCATTCACCTTACTATTCATAACCTTTCCAACTTCAACAATACTGTTTTTTGGCCACCTAAAAAGAACAAGATTGTTATCTACTTCTACTTGCAGATCATCATCTTGAACTTGTTCATTCTTATTTATTAAACCTTCATATGCGATACTTTTCAGTTTGTCCTTAATTTTTTTACACTCTGTAAAAATAGGCTCATCACTTCCCCACATAGTTTCACCTATCATTCTATCATTGTAAAAATCAGACTCTATTTTTGCACCTGCTAATAGTAGCTTATTGACAATATTGAATAAAGGTTCTAAAGCCTCTTCCCACTCATCTATTGCCTCTTCCCCATTGTCCTTATAACGTGATATAGTAGTAGGAGTTATACGCATAACACTGCTAGCATTAGCAATGTCAATTATTTTTTTAAATATAAAATTCGACACACTACGTTCATAGTGATCACAGCGTAAATTTAGCTTTATTTTTCTTTTCAAATGTTCATCTATTAAACGTTCCATCTTTTCTAGAGTGACCTTTGCAGAACTTTCGTATCTATTTTCATGAAACTCTTTCATTATACTTTCCATCTTGTCATGAAATTCATCAATCGAAACTTTTTCGCTTTCAGTTAACAGATTTGCTAAATTCATTAAAATTGAATTCTCTGGAATAAAAGAACTTTCAACAACAGTATTGTTGTCTTCAACAACGGACTCATGCCAGTCATCAGTTTGTTCTTGATCTAACAATGATGGACTAGGCTCCAGAGTTTGCTGACCAAAACGTTCCATGTGCTGTTCTTCAGTAGCTAATCCACCATTTGCATGAACTTGCTTAGTTCCTAAAATATATTCTAATATCATAATCCCTCAATCTATAGATATATTATGTACATAATTAGCATGAATAAAAGCTAATGCAAGTATAATTTTTCTAATACCAATTTCCGTTAGTTATGAAACACATGAAAAAGAGCTGTTTTTGCCTATAATTGAGAAGTTAAACAAATTTATCATTTGCGTTCCCAACAATGAGTGTTGGTATTAGCTGCATGATGCATACGCTACTTTTAAATTTGATCAAACTTAACTAAAAAAGTAGTGATTTTCAATAATTTACCTACAATCTAATTCATAGTTGGGGTTAGAACAGTGTTACAGAACTTGATTATATACTAAAGCATAATCACTCTAGATGCAAAAGTGGTTAGCTGCATAATTTACCTAGCAATTTCTCCCCTAGAGTCAGAAACTCTTCTTAACTCTTCACGTTCTGTCCATTTGTTGTTAGACTCGCTTATTACTTCAGGATGCATTAATCCACCAGATCTAGCAAAAACACCTTGATCTATAGCTTCAATAACCGATAAACCTCCCAATAAGCAATTTTGCCCTATTTCTTCATGACTTGCTATTTCTTCAAATAGATCTTCATCGCTCACTTCTACTCTTATCAATTTTTT
This sequence comes from Wolbachia endosymbiont of Chrysomya megacephala, assembly GCF_008245065.1. Classification (NCBI taxonomy): domain Bacteria; kingdom Pseudomonadati; phylum Pseudomonadota; class Alphaproteobacteria; order Rickettsiales; family Anaplasmataceae; genus Wolbachia; species Wolbachia endosymbiont of Chrysomya megacephala. The sequence goes on along the minus strand of NZ_CP021120.1, from coordinate 1,216,046 downwards.
ATTGTTCTCATCAGGATATAATCTAACTTCCAATTCTCCCAAACTAGTATAGAAAGTTAATACTATACTGCTGCCTTCTGTAAGATCTGTATAATTCCTTATGCCATCTTCAGTTTTAATTTCTACTTCACTATTACCGATCTTTACTATATTTCTTCCACACTTTACATCTCCATCTGTTAGACCTAAATCCCTTGCCCCATCTGTTATCTTTATAATGTCTATTTTACTATCTTTAGAATATTCTAAGTAAAAAACGGAGTTGTCTACTCTTGCATCTTTTAGCTCGCTATTGGTTGCACTTTTTGCGATTTCAATAAACTTATGAGAATTGCTAATATAATCTCTATAAGCTTTTTTTAGGTTAGTTTTATGCTCTTTAAATTCTGATGTCAGTGTGTTAGCATCAACTGTATTACCAAACACTGCCCCTTTTGATACTAATTGACATATTATATTACTAGCAACTTTAGGATTTTTTTCCAACTCACTGATTTTTTTCATCACATAATCGGTAAAAGTGTACTCATTACCTGAAAAGAAATCTTGTGAAAGAGAATAGTTTAATCGTACACCAGACTTTATAGCATCGTTTACAATCTCTTCAAGTTCAGCCATGTTTTGAGCCTGAAACACCTTATCAGAAAACTCATTTAACTTTTCCTTTTGATTTGAGGTTAAATTAACGAGTAATTTACTGACCTGTCCTTTCTTTTGCTGACGATAAATATTTATACCATAATCTAATGCTCCTGCTTCTAGAAATATTTTTCTTAACTCTTGAGCAAGATCTTCATTATCCCAAGCAAAACGATCAACATACGAAAACACTTTTGATTCACCCATTCCTTGCCTAATATTTAGCACTACTTTTAGGTCTGAATCTCTTTTATGCTTACTTAAAAACTCCTTTAAATTTTTAGTGCAGTCTGAATCGAGTACAAGTAAGTCATACAATTCCTTATTCAACTTTTTCTGTTTATCAGTTAAAAATAATTCTTCTATATTATAGCAGAGTTTATTAGTTGCTATTTGTTGTGGAGTTTTGCCCTTTCTACTTGTTATATTAGGTTTAGCTCCTTTCAAAAGAAGAGAGTTTGCATTATCGTGGTGACCTTTGGCAGCAGCAAGGTATAATGGTGTTTTTCCTTTATTATCTTGTATGTTAGGATCTGCGCCTGCTTCTAAGAGTAAATCTATAGCCTGATTTCCTGTGCGACGAAATCCACCAATGTTTGCTCCTGCAATTGCATGCAATACTGTTGATTGAGATTCTCCTCTTCTTAGGTTAAGAATCACTTTTAAATCTTTATTGTTTTTATTATCATGTAAAAATTCTTCAAGGGGCTCAGTATTATCAAATGAACCACAGTTAGAAGCTAAACATTTTAGAGCACTAAGTAACTTTTTGTTTAAAATTTTTTGACTTGGCGTAAGATCATGGTCCAGAGCAAACCAAACACAAATTTGTTCACTTAATCCAAGTTTGCTATCTATCAAAGATAATGGTTCATTATAGTTTCTGACTGATGGTAAGTCTCCTGAGTACCACATATCATTCATCAGCTCATTTAATAAATGCTCTTTAGATGATAGATGTTCTATAATGGACTCATATTCGAAATCATATAGTTCTGATTTGGATTTTGGCTTTAGTAGATTGATGATAGATTTTACCATCCCAGTAGACTCACTCATACTTACCCCTTAAGCTAAGATATATGATATATTGTATGCGATATGTAACATTAAGTCAATAACCATAATCTTTTTACTGCTCACGTCGTTAAGCTTTTGTTAAGTTTTTATGGTGAGTAACAATGGAGTATATAGAGAGGTTAAAAGTTGCTTATGACTCCAAATTTGAGCTAATTTTACTATAAATCAACATGGTTAAGACCTATACTTGATATCACTACTATAAGAGCATGATGCTTTAAAGGAGCACGGAAACTGCTGAAGCTTATACAGTAACCTGCGGAGCCACTTCAGCAGAATAAACAAACACATGCCAGTATTAGTAGAGAATTATTTATAAGTCAACTAACTTTTTCAAAAATATTTTAGCAAGAACATCAGTGTTGTGAAAAAAAGTTCAAAACCTTCCAGCCTTGGTAACTATTTACACAATACATACTTTTAGCTCTTAGCTATCTAAGGAATTCACTGGAGATTGATTACTATAAATGTAATTCATATTATGCTTAGTAATAAATGTATCGGAAAACGAACTTTTAACAGCACTCCATGTACTCGTATCAGGATCATTTTGTTTTCCTTCTATAACTTTGTCACAAAACTTCCCGACAGCATAACCTACTTAAGATGACTATTTCTTAAGACTAGATCACTGATTAACTGCTCGAGATAGACCTGCTTGTTTAACATAAGGTTGTTGGAGACTACCTGGCTGTTGACCAAAAGCAACCACAGAGCTATGTCTTACATCTACCTCTACAAACTCATTACCAATTTTTATAAGGGAACCTTCATCTGTTGCACCTTTATTAAAAACAGCATATATCAGTTTCACTTTGCCAGCATCAGTAATTACCTTATACGCTTCACCTTCTTTATATCTTTTCAACTGGTCCTTAGCATCTTTTTCTTTTTTATCCAATTCTCCTTTCTTAGCAAATTTTAGCTCTATTCCAACTGGGGGGTATTCTTTTTTTTGATCAGTAGCATTTATAACCAAAATAACATCCAACTTCTCTCCACCACCTATTTGAAATTCAGTAATAACTTTTATATTATCTTCTCCGTAGCTACTAAATAAACCATGCAATACAGCTTGAAATGTAGCCTCATTGCTTATTAATGATTTGAAAGGATGTAGTATATGAGAAATTTCTTCAAATAGTTTTTTGTAATCATCATATTTACCAGATTCTATAGCTTTGCTCAAAGCTGCTTTAAATTTTTTATTTTCCACAATTCGAGTAAAATTACCTTGTAAAATTTCTTTACCTCTTTTGTATTTGTCCAATGAGTCATACGTATTTACTGTAATTCCCTTATTCTTATTACAGTACTGATCAAATGGATTCTTATTACTAGGCGTACTGTATAAGTTACAGGTTATTTCTTGTATCTTTATGTCATTGACGTTTTGAATTCTCCTAATATTTTCAATAGGAATTCCTTTATTATCTGGCACTCTCAATGCAAATTCATTTTTTTCATTTATGTTGAGTATAAGCACCTTCTTACCTAAAGTTAGCACTATAGTTGTAACACAATCCTCAATACTTTCTTTTGCTGCTTCTGGGCGTTTCTGTGATCCAGTAACCATTTTATCATTTTGATCATAAATAAAAATATGTTTACCTAACTTTTCACGCTTAATAATATTAGAAATAAGTACTAGCTGACCTAAGATCATTCTGCTGGGTTCTGTCGCATCTATAGAGCGAAGTCAGTTTCATTTGTAGGAAAATAGAAAAGAAGTAATATAATCATCTTTAAAAAAGCAAAGATGTTGCGTATTAGTCCAAAATTATTGCCCTATTTCAAAGGATTTAGCTTTTCAGCAGAGATAATAATGTTATCAGTATACATGAAGTGTCGATTTTCTTTGAGCTATCGAGATTTGGAAGAAATGATGAGTATAAGAGGAGCGAAAATTGATCATGCTACGCTACAAAGGTGGATTATCAGATTTGTGCCACTGATAGATGAAGAGTTGAGGAAAAGGAAGAAGCAGGTTGGCAGTAGCTGGAGAATGGACGAGACCTACATAAAATTAAACGGTAAATGGGTTTATCTATACAGAGCACTAGATAGTCTCGGCAATACTGTAGACTTTCTGCTGTGTACTCGTAGAGACAAGTCTGCAGCACTTGCATTCTTTCGTAAAGCCTTTAGAAGGAATAATCTTCCTGAGAAAGTAGTAATTGATAAAAGCGGCAGTAATATTGCTGCTCTTGATGACTTGAATACGGAAATTCCTGAACCTTATAGAATCACGGTTTTTCAAGTAAGATATCTAAATAATATTGTTGAACAAGATCATAGATTTATCAAAAAATTAATAAAACCAATGCTTGGGTTTAAAAGCTTCCATTCTGCAAAGATTACCATCACAGGCATAGAAAATATTCGTATGATTCAAAAAAGACAAATTATTAAAGCTAATGATAATGGTTCTACTTTTGAAAATTTTGCTATGTTAATGGCTCTATAACTCTCATAATTCCAGTTTTTACAATCTTCTTGTACTACAATTTATAGATGCGACAGAACCATGCGAAATCCTTATCACTACTTCGTTGATGATAAAACTTCAGTAGAAAATGCATATCGCTCTTTTAATAATGATATTGAGACTGTAAATAATATTATAAGAAATGCAAAATTTAATATTAATAAATAAGTCCACTAAAAGGTAAAAATGGATTAATATCTATAAAAGATTTTACTACTTGTTGATTAAATTAAAGGGCCAGTAATATTATAGAAAATTTTAGACTTGCAATAATTTTCAATAAGAGCCTCTTGATAAGGTCAATCTGATCTTTCATTTTTTTTTAATTCTGTTTTTATCATACGCTTATTAATTCTTCCGCAAGTAAAATACTATTAATTTGGCAAGATATATGATTAAGATCTCAAGCAAATTAACCATTTCCAGTGCTCAAAATCAAGAGACGTGAGAAGAGTTTGTTTTGGAATGGATTGGTCTACCAAACGATACATACGAACTTTTCTAGATAATAATTTCATTATACGCTGAAATCAGCTATATTGGCTCACTTTTACTAAACCTACGTACGAACTGTTTTGCCTAAGCTTATGAAAATAATTTAAACCTTCTATTTTTATAACCTTATTTCTATGCGGCTTGTTCTCGCAAATATACGACCTTTTTTGCAATTTTAGAAAGAGTCAATAATTCAAATTTTTGCAGCACTAAAATAGACGTTTCTTTAGTTACAACAAGGTCTATTTTTTCGTAAATAAAAATGTTTTATAATAATTAATTATTAGAATGAAAATATCATACTTGGCTCTCAAGAAATTTCCTGTTGTGCAGTGGTAAGGTTTGGAGAAAAAGATTGACTTGGCAACGATAATTTACTAGACTAAAGTTTATATTAAAATACAAAATGGGGTTGCGGGTATGGAATCTGGTTTGGATCACAATTACAATAAAATACTTGATATATTAAAAGGTGCTATTAAAGGCGACGATAATCAAGTTAAAGCAAGAAAACACCTTAGAGTAGAAAGATGGTTGAGGGCTTATATTCAATTAATTGAAGATTTTGATGAGGAAAAACTAATTTTTTTTTCTGATATATTCTCTGATAATTCTTGTTGGGATGGAATAAAATTAAAGAATAAAGCTGTTGGTGAAAGGCTAACTGAAGAAAAAAATAAAAATGGAAAAGAAAATCCGCTTGATCTTGCAGATAGATATTACTTGGCATGTAAATATTGTCTAGAAGATAAGATTCCTGGATTATTTGAACAAGTATTTATGAGATTTAAGAGAAGTGCCTTTGAAGAAGATGGATCTGATGATGATCTGAGAAGAGAATTATTGGAAAATATCGAAGAAACTAGCCCTATAGAAGCTTTCTGGTCTTTTCTTATTGATAAGCAGATTGGAAAACTAAACGAATATAAATCAGTTGAAGGTTTGCAAAAATCCATACAGATAAATTCTAATAAAAACTGGGAAGAAGGTATAGAGTTCTTCTATAATAAATTACACAATGATTCCAGTATTTCTAGTCAAGATAAAGATGATCTGTTAATTGAAGCAGCTTTATCTGCAGTAAAGGGTTACAAAGAAGTAGACACCATAGAGTTTTGCCTGTCTAAAATGGATGATGAGCAAAAGAAAAAATTACTAGATAGAGGTTATAAGGAAAATACTTATTATGCAGTGTTGAATGTGCTAGTAGGTCAGTATTACTTTGATTCTTTTATGGAATTAATCCGATTGTGTAGTCAGATTGAATGTGAACGTTACACAACTTTTTTATCTTCATTATCAGATCAAGTACTGAAGAATCCAGATCTGTCTGAAGAAACAAAAAAATGTATGATGAATGTTTGGGAACGTATAATAAAATTAAAAACTCAAGACCGCGGGGAGCAATCTATTTCCTCTATTTTTGTAGACTATTCAGTTACATATACAATAGCAAATTTAATTGTGGATCCAAGTAGACAAGGGGTAAGTAAAGAAGAAATATTAGGGAAGATATTAAAGCACGTAAAAGAAATGAGTGGTGAAGAGATGATAAAGGTTAAAGATTCTGTATTAAGTAAAATTCAGTTATTTCATGGGGGTAAAAAATTGCAGTTAGGAGAACAAGTATTTTCTAAATTAGCTCAAGAAGCTTCTAAAGAATCAATTTTGCGTGAAGCTGGTGATACTTTGCCACAGTCAAGTCTCAGTACGACTGATACCCCATATAATATAAAATCTTTAAGCCATAGCAAATAGGAGTAATATGCCAAGTAATGTCAAGCCGCTTGAGTTGGTACAGCTTCTGTTAATGAGAAATAAATCAAAAGACGAGTTCCTAGATTTTCAAAAAAGGTTCCAATCGTTTATCAATCAATCTCCTTCTTTTTTGCATTCAGTTGGAAAGCCAGGCTTTTTCCCTAGTTTCTTTTTTGGTATGTTTGCTACTGTATTAGACACAGAACTTGCTACTAAAATTGGTATTAAAAAACTTCATTTTCGTTTTGATGATAATAGAACTTTAAAAATAGCTATATTAACTAATGAGGGACTTAAGTGTATAACGATGTCTGATCAAGTTGATGGTAACATGCATCTAAAGTTCTCTCAAGGAGAGTTAGAAAAAATAGCACAGAAATGGAAAATGGGAGCAGAGTTTGATAAACTAGAAAAAGAAGAGCATGAAATAACAATTACAGGAAAAGAAGTAAAGTACGGAAAGGTTGATCCAGCTTTTAGTAAAAAGACTGATTATTCACAAAAAGGTTTTACAGAAATAGAAAAAGATCGTGACCAACAAGACCTAGAGAGCTTAATTTCAAAATTGAGTAATCAAGATTTCGAAGAAGTAAAAAAGAACGCTAGAAGAATGTTTAATTATATTACAAATGTCTATAAGAAATATGAAAAAGAAACTCTATTTAGCGGTAAAGAATCAAGTCATCATGGGTTTTTAGCTGGGTTTTTGATAAATTTTAAGTATCGTTTTCACCTAAAACTTTATCTCGAATTATTTGCTGGAAAAGGTTACGCAGACATTATTTTACTTGTGCGCGGTTCTGATAAGTCGCTAAGCTCTATTCCTATTATTATTGAGCTTAAAGCAGGTACTGGTGAGATAAGTACAGTGATAAAAGCATTGAAGCAAGCACAAGATTATGTTAAGGGCTCTTTTTCTAACTCTATAAGAATGATTACTATAGCTAATGAAGCTATTTGTGTAGGATTAAATTTTGACATGGTTCATCACGAAAATGTTAAAATTGATGTAGAAAATTTTCTTAGTCGAGAAGGTAATTCTGTAATAGAAAAGTTACTTGGCACTGAAGCAGCGAATGCTGAGGTGATAAGAACACAGCTAGAGTATCTTTACTATGGAATTGTTTGGAGCAATGGTGGAAGTGATAATATTAATTATGTCAGCAGAATGATCTTAGGTCAGCTAGTACTTATTTCTAATATTATTAAGCGTGAAAAGTTAGGTAAACATATTTTTATTTATGATCAAAATGATAAAATGGTTACTGGATCACAGAAACGCCCAGAAGCAGCAAAAGAAAGTATTGAGGATTGTGTTACAACTATAGTGCTAACTTTAGGTAAGAAGGTGCTTATACTCAACATAAATGAAAAAAATGAATTTGCATTGAGAGTGCCAGATAATAAAGGAATTCCTATTGAAAATATTAGGAGAATTCAAAACGTCAATGACATAAAGATACAAGAAATAACCTGTAACTTATACAGTACGCCTAGTAATAAGAATCCATTTGATCAGTACTGTAATAAGAATAAGGGAATTACAGTAAATACGTATGACTCATTGGACAAATACAAAAGAGGTAAAGAAATTTTACAAGGTAATTTTACTCGAATTGTGGAAAATAAAAAATTTAAAGCAGCTTTGAGCAAAGCTATAGAATCTGGTAAATATGATGATTACAAAAAACTATTTGAAGAAATTTCTCATATACTACATCCTTTCAAATCATTAATAAGCAATGAGGCTACATTTCAAGCTGTATTGCATGGTTTATTTAGTAGCTACGGAGAAGATAATATAAAAGTTATTACTGAATTTCAAATAGGTGGTGGAGAGAAGTTGGATGTTATTTTGGTTATAAATGCTACTGATCAAAAAAAAGAATACCCCCCAGTTGGAATAGAGCTAAAATTTGCTAAGAAAGGAGAATTGGATAAAAAAGAAAAAGATGCTAAGGACCAGTTGAAAAGATATAAAGAAGGTGAAGCGTATAAGGTAATTACTGATGCTGGCAAAGTGAAACTGATATATGCTGTTTTTAATAAAGGTGCAACAGATGAAGGTTCCCTTATAAAAATTGGTAATGAGTTTGTAGAGGTAGATGTAAGACATAGCTCTGTGGTTGCTTTTGGTCAACAGCCAGGTAGTCTCCAACAACCTTATGTTAAACAAGCAGGTCTATCTCGAGCAGTTAATCAGTGATCTAGTCTTAAGAAATAGTCATCTTAAGTAGGTTATGCTGTCGGGAAGTTTTGTGACAAAGTTATAGAAGGAAAACAAAATGATCCTGATACGAGTACATGGAGTGCTGTTAAAAGTTCGTTTTCCGATACATTTATTACTAAGCATAATATGAATTACATTTATAGTAATCAATCTCCAGTGAATTCCTTAGATAGCTAAGAGCTAAAAGTATGTATTGTGTAAATAGTTACCAAGGCTGGAAGGTTTTGAACTTTTTTTCACAACACTGATGTTCTTGCTAAAATATTTTTGAAAAAGTTAGTTGACTTATAAATAATTCTCTACTAATACTGGCATGTGTTTGTTTATTCTGCTGAAGTGGCTCCGCAGGTTACTGTATAAGCTTCAGCAGTTTCCGTGCTCCTTTAAAGCATCATGCTCTTATAGTAGTGATATCAAGTATAGGTCTTAACCATGTTGATTTATAGTAAAATTAGCTCAAATTTGGAGTCATAAGCAACTTTTAACCTCTCTATATACTCCATTGTTACTCACCATAAAAACTTAACAAAAGCTTAACGACGTGAGCAGTAAAAAGATTATGGTTATTGACTTAATGTTACATATCGCATACAATATATCATATATCTTAGCTTAAGGGGTAAGTATGAGTGAGTCTACTGGGATGGTAAAATCTATCATCAATCTACTAAAGCCAAAATCCAAATCAGAACTATATGATTTCGAATATGAGTCCATTATAGAACATCTATCATCTAAAGAGCATTTATTAAATGAGCTGATGAATGATATGTGGTACTCAGGAGACTTACCATCAGTCAGAAACTATAATGAACCATTATCTTTGATAGATAGCAAACTTGGATTAAGTGAACAAATTTGTGTTTGGTTTGCTCTGGACCATGATCTTACGCCAAGTCAAAAAATTTTAAACAAAAAGTTACTTAGTGCTCTAAAATGTTTAGCTTCTAACTGTGGTTCATTTGATAATACTGAGCCCCTTGAAGAATTTTTACATGATAATAAAAACAATAAAGATTTAAAAGTGATTCTTAACCTAAGAAGAGGAGAATCTCAATCAACAGTATTGCATGCAATTGCAGGAGCAAACATTGGTGGATTTCGTCGCACAGGAAATCAGGCTATAGATTTACTCTTAGAAGCAGGCGCAGATCCTAACATACAAGATAATAAAGGAAAAACACCATTATACCTTGCTGCTGCCAAAGGTCACCACGATAATGCAAACTCTCTTCTTTTGAAAGGAGCTAAACCTAATATAACAAGTAGAAAGGGCAAAACTCCACAACAAATAGCAACTAATAAACTCTGCTATAATATAGAAGAATTATTTTTAACTGATAAACAGAAAAAGTTGAATAAGGAATTGTATGACTTACTTGTACTCGATTCAGACTGCACTAAAAATTTAAAGGAGTTTTTAAGTAAGCATAAAAGAGATTCAGACCTAAAAGTAGTGCTAAATATTAGGCAAGGAATGGGTGAATCAAAAGTGTTTTCGTATGTTGATCGTTTTGCTTGGGATAATGAAGATCTTGCTCAAGAGTTAAGAAAAATATTTCTAGAAGCAGGAGCATTAGATTATGGTATAAATATTTATCGTCAGCAAAAGAAAGGACAGGTCAGTAAATTACTCGTTAATTTAACCTCAAATCAAAAGGAAAAGTTAAATGAGTTTTCTGATAAGGTGTTTCAGGCTCAAAACATGGCTGAACTTGAAGAGATTGTAAACGATGCTATAAAGTCTGGTGTACGATTAAACTATTCTCTTTCACAAGATTTCTTTTCAGGTAATGAGTACACTTTTACCGATTATGTGATGAAAAAAATCAGTGAGTTGGAAAAAAATCCTAAAGTTGCTAGTAATATAATATGTCAATTAGTATCAAAAGGGGCAGTGTTTGGTAATACAGTTGATGCTAACACACTGACATCAGAATTTAAAGAGCATAAAACTAACCTAAAAAAAGCTTATAGAGATTATATTAGCAATTCTCATAAGTTTATTGAAATCGCAAAAAGTGCAACCAATAGCGAGCTAAAAGATGCAAGAGTAGACAACTCCGTTTTTTACTTAGAATATTCTAAAGATAGTAAAATAGACATTATAAAGATAACAGATGGGGCAAGGGATTTAGGTCTAACAGATGGAGATGTAAAGTGTGGAAGAAATATAGTAAAGATCGGTAATAGTGAAGTAGAAATTAAAACTGAAGATGGCATAAGGAATTATACAGATCTTACAGAAGGCAGCAGTATAGTATTAACTTTCTATACTAGTTTGGGAGAATTGGAAGTTAGATTATATCCTGATGAGAACAATAAAAAATTGATAAGAGTAGAAGTGAGCGATGAAGATCTATTTGAAGAAATAGCAAGTCATGAAGAAATAGGGCAAAATTGCTTATTGGGAGGTTTATCGGTTATTGAAGCTATAGATCAAGGTGTTTTTGCTAGATCTGGTGGATTAATGCATCCTGAAGTAATAAGCGAGTCTAACAACAAATGGACAGAACGTGAAGAGTTAAGAAGAGTTTCTGACTCTAGGGGAGAAATTGCTAGGTAAATTATGCAGCTAACCACTTTTGCATCTAGAGTGATTATGCTTTAGTATATAATCAAGTTCTGTAACACTGTTCTAACCCCAACTATGAATTAGATTGTAGGTAAATTATTGAAAATCACTACTTTTTTAGTTAAGTTTGATCAAATTTAAAAGTAGCGTATGCATCATGCAGCTAATACCAACACTCATTGTTGGGAACGCAAATGATAAATTTGTTTAACTTCTCAATTATAGGCAAAAACAGCTCTTTTTCATGTGTTTCATAACTAACGGAAATTGGTATTAGAAAAATTATACTTGCATTAGCTTTTATTCATGCTAATTATGTACATAATATATCTATAGATTGAGGGATTATGATATTAGAATATATTTTAGGAACTAAGCAAGTTCATGCAAATGGTGGATTAGCTACTGAAGAACAGCACATGGAACGTTTTGGTCAGCAAACTCTGGAGCCTAGTCCATCATTGTTAGATCAAGAACAAACTGATGACTGGCATGAGTCCGTTGTTGAAGACAACAATACTGTTGTTGAAAGTTCTTTTATTCCAGAGAATTCAATTTTAATGAATTTAGCAAATCTGTTAACTGAAAGCGAAAAAGTTTCGATTGATGAATTTCATGACAAGATGGAAAGTATAATGAAAGAGTTTCATGAAAATAGATACGAAAGTTCTGCAAAGGTCACTCTAGAAAAGATGGAACGTTTAATAGATGAACATTTGAAAAGAAAAATAAAGCTAAATTTACGCTGTGATCACTATGAACGTAGTGTGTCGAATTTTATATTTAAAAAAATAATTGACATTGCTAATGCTAGCAGTGTTATGCGTATAACTCCTACTACTATATCACGTTATAAGGACAATGGGGAAGAGGCAATAGATGAGTGGGAAGAGGCTTTAGAACCTTTATTCAATATTGTCAATAAGCTACTATTAGCAGGTGCAAAAATAGAGTCTGATTTTTACAATGATAGAATGATAGGTGAAACTATGTGGGGAAGTGATGAGCCTATTTTTACAGAGTGTAAAAAAATTAAGGACAAACTGAAAAGTATCGCATATGAAGGTTTAATAAATAAGAATGAACAAGTTCAAGATGATGATCTGCAAGTAGAAGTAGATAACAATCTTGTTCTTTTTAGGTGGCCAAAAAACAGTATTGTTGAAGTTGGAAAGGTTATGAATAGTAAGGTGAATGAAAACTTTAGTATAGAAAGTAGCATCCTACAGATTGGAGAGAGTATAGTAAGAGTTGAAAATATAGGAGGAAAAAGAAATTATACAGATGTCTTAGGAGATAGCATTGAAATGTCCTTTACCACTGAAGTAGGCGAGATTAGTATTCATCTGTATCCTAGTGATAGTAATATAATAAAAGTAAAGCTTGATGGAGAGAACCAGGAGAAGTTTAACAAATTAAAAGATAAATCAAGTCTAGGAGAAAGCTGCTTTTTAGGAGGAAAAAGTGTTCTACAAGCTGTTAACGATAAAGGTTTTGAAAGAAACGGTAGAATACTTATAGAGTCAGCTGAAACTATTAAACAATCAAATTTTGTAGTGAAAGAATCAGGTGTCCCATCTACTCTTATGAGGCCAATCGATAGTTTAGACCAGCTGCAAAAGGTGGGAGCTTCGAAAGAAATAGTAGTGTGTTAATGAAGTCAACTAAAATTAGTAAACAAAAGAAAGGTCTTGGAGGGTAAAAAAATTGATGTATCTTCAAAGTAAGATTTTCTTAGGTATAAACTATACTCTCAAGGTGAGAAGAAATAGTAGGGGGATAAGTGTTGACTTAATAATTTAGAGATTCTTCTAAAGAAATTATTTTTCTCTCTTGATGTTTATTCTTTTATAGGTATAGCCTTTTGTGTTTGATTGAATTGACTTTTGTGATACCTACAGAATTTCCTTTATCACCCCAACTATGGATTAAATAAAGAGATAAAAGTGCAGCTAAGAAGAGGAAAACAGGGTAAGCTCAAGTATTTTATCAATAATTAAGAGGTTACCCATGAAGAAAGATATTACAGAACTTTACTGTTGCGTCGAGGATTTTTGTCGCACAGTCGATGATAATTTTGCTAATATGCTCCTATCAAAAGGAAGAAAACCCACTAGAATAACGGACTTCGGAAATTCTCACCATAATTCTATTATATCATCAATCCCCTTGCAAAAGTTTCAAAGCTTTTTACCTACTTTATCTGCCACTTTATAAATCTGAGTTTTCTAAATTGCCAACATATGACCGATTTATCGCTCTTAAATCACGGGTTTTATGGATTACTTTTGCAATGGTTCTGCAAACAAGCAAAAATGACAGGTATTGCCTACATAGACACTTCTACAATCGCTGTTTGCCACAAAAAAAGAATCTCCAAGAACAAAGTTTTTGATGGTTTGGCAGAAATTAGTAAGAGCACATATGGTTGGTTTTTTGGCTTTAAATTGCACTTGGTAATTAATGAAATTGGAATCACTTACTCTAACCAAAGGTAACGTTGATGACAGAAAACCTGTGCCAACTCTCACTAAAAGACTGACCGGACTTTTGTTTGGAGATAAGGGCTATATAAAGAAAGAGCTCTTTGAGAAACTCTTTGATAGAGGCCTAAAACTCGTCACTAAAGTAAAAAAAGGTATGAAAAACGTACTCATTTCACTTAAAGAGAAGATTTTACTAAGGAAAAGATCGATTGTTGAGACTGTTTTCGACTCCTTGAAAAACAAATTTGAGATTGAGCACACAAGACACAGATCGCCAACAAATTTCCTAATTCATGTTTTTTCTGTTCTGATTTCCTATTCCATGCAGTCGAAAAAGCCCTCTATTTCTATGCCTTTCTTTGCTGGCTAATCCATAGTTGGGGTTTTATCAGACCCACCACATGATTCAGCGGGAGAAGGGCTATCAGGTTCTTACGCAATAACTTTGGAGTTCTGGAATCGTTTCATATGTATGTTTAAGATTATCACTATTTTTATTACATAGTTAAGTATCAGTTCCTGTAAAACTAGTTTACCTTAATTCTTTGTTTTAAAGTATTGGTTTTCTGGCACATAGTCTTTTCCATTGCCTATTGCTTTTGTAAATTGAGATTCTAAGCCGTAAAACTTCTCCAATTGGTCACTCCATAACATTGGTACTTCTCTTAAATAAGCTAGCTTCAAATCTCTTGGCTGTCTCCCATTTACTATGTCTTCCTTTATTTTTGGAGCTAAATAATTTAATCTCAAAATTTGCTGTATACGTCTTGTACCTATATTAATTTTGGCACTCATCTCTTTAACACTTCTATACTTTCCCTCTTCTAGCTGACGTTTCCATAGGTGAGCTCTCACCACTGCTTTCAGTAGTGCATTATTTGTTTTCCCTTCTGGCTCTACTACTGTGCATTTATTTCCTTTCTTTTTTATTGGTATAAATGTTTCCTCTGACTCAGAATGTACCTCTATTCCATCTTCTCTTATCATTACTCCCTTTATTAACTTTTTCACTACTTCTTTCTGCTTTCCAAAACTTAAATTTTCCCATTTTTCTTCGGTCTTTTCTCTCCAATTTTCATATATCTGCTCCGCTTTCCTCATCACTTCTTTTTCTACTTCTCCTGCTATTACATTTCGGTTTTCTGATTCACAACCTTTTCCCCTTAAATGATTGTTGCATACGTAATATCGATATCTCTTATTCTCCTTTTTTGCATATGTCAGTGTCATATTCACATCACAGCTCTTGCACTTAATTATTCCCCTAAGCAGTGCTTCCTCATATTTTGCTTTTCTATATGGTTGATTCCTTATCAATTCCTGCGCTTTTTGCCACTTTTCTTCTTCTATTATTGCTTCATGCTTTCCCTCATACTCTTTTTCATAATGTTTGATTTTTCCCATATATATTGGATTTGTTATTATTCTCCTTACCGTCGCTTTTTTAAAGATATCTGATTTTGTCCGGTATCCTTGACTATTTAACTCCCTTGCCAATTCTGCCATTGATTTTAGCTCCAAATATCTTTCAAATATGTGCCCTACTATTTTTGCTTCTTTTTCATTTATTATTAATTCGGTTCTGTCGCATCTATAGAGCGAAGTCAGTTTCATTTGTAGGAAAATAGAAAAGAAGTAATATAATCATCTTTAAAAAAGCAAAGATGTTGCGTATTAGTCCAAAATTATTGCCCTATTTCAAAGGATTTAGCTTTTCAGCAGAGATAATAATGTTATCAGTATACATGAAGTGTCGATTTTCTTTGAGCTATCGAGATTTGGAAGAAATGATGAGTATAAGAGGAGCGAAAATTGATCATGCTACGCTACAAAGGTGGATTATCAGATTTGTGCCACTGATAGATGAAGAGTTGAGGAAAAGGAAGAAGCAGGTTGGCAGTAGCTGGAGAATGGACGAGACCTACATAAAATTAAACGGTAAATGGGTTTATCTATACAGAGCACTAGATAGTCTCGGCAATACTGTAGACTTTCTGCTGTGTACTCGTAGAGACAAGTCTGCAGCACTTGCATTCTTTCGTAAAGCCTTTAGAAGGAATAATCTTCCTGAGAAAGTAGTAATTGATAAAAGCGGCAGTAATATTGCTGCTCTTGATGACTTGAATACGGAAATTCCTGAACCTTATAGAATCACGGTTTTTCAAGTAAGATATCTAAATAATATTGTTGAACAAGATCATAGATTTATCAAAAAATTAATAAAACCAATGCTTGGGTTTAAAAGCTTCCATTCTGCAAAGATTACCATCACAGGCATAGAAAATATTCGTATGATTCAAAAAAGACAAATTATTAAAGCTAATGATAATGGTTCTACTTTTGAAAATTTTGCTATGTTAATGGCTCTATAACTCTCATAATTCCAGTTTTTACAATCTTCTTGTACTACAATTTATAGATGCGACAGAACCTACGCATCAAATTAAGAAAACACGCTCAATTTAGACCATTTTTGCCATATTTCTTAGTAAAATCACTGGCAGCTGACACCGAGGTTGAGAAAATTTTTGTAATATAGACTATCAATGATTTTTCAGTAATAATATAGTTTTAGGTGGATATAGTGAACGTTTCATACAGAGATATAGACATTAAGCTAATTAGAACAGGTTGAATTCAAATGTTGAATCTAGAATCTCTGCCAAAACATCTAGCAATTATTATGGATGGTAATGGTAGGTGGGCAAACAATCAAGGAAGGGTAAAAATTGATGGCTATAGAAAAGGCAGTGAGGTTGCATTTGATATTGCTAAGCATTGCACAGTCCTGGCCATACCTTACTTAACTTTGTATGCATTTTCCATGGAAAATTGGCTCAGATCTGAAAACGAAACAGACTACCTATTTAATTTATTTTACTACACTTTAACTAATGAAGATAAAATGAAATTCATTTACAATTGTAACATTAAGTTAAATTTTATTGGCAATTTAAGTCTATTGCCCAGTAAAATATTCGATCAAATCAAAAAAGCAGAAGAAGTGACACATAAGAACGATGGTCTATTACTCACTGTTGCAGTTAGTTATGGAGCAAAGCAGGAAATTATACATGCTATCAACAACGTCATAAAAGGAAATATTGATTGCGTATTGGAAGAGGAATTTGAAAAATTTCTGTATACTAAAGATTTGCCAAAATTGGATTTATTAATTCGCACTGGTGGCGAAAAAAGGTTAAGCAATTTTTTATTATGGCAAGCAGCTTATGCTGAATTGTATTTTTGTGATACTTTGTGGCCCGATTTTTCTTGTCAAGATTTGACCAAAGCACTAGAAGATTATACAAAAAGAGAAAAAAAATATGGTAGATAATAACTTTATGGTTAGAATATTGTCCTCAATAGTAATATTACTCATATTTTCTTTTGCTACATATTTCAGTGATTTATCATTTTATCTACTAATTTTTTCAATTGCAGTTTTATCTTCTTTTGAATGGTATAATCTAACTCAGGGCAATAGAATCTTATACATTTTCGCATTACTATTAATCGCACTACCAAATGCCTCGCTAATATGCCTATATAATCTACCACAGGGAAAATATGCATTAGTATGGCTTATCTTAACTATTTGGAGCATCGATATTGCTGCCTATTTTTTCGGCAAAAATTTTGGTAAAACTAGAATTTGTCCAATCATTAGCCCTGGGAAAACTTGGTTAGGACTTTTTGGTGCAGTCTTAGCTGGAATAGTGTGTACAATTTTTGGCTCAATATTTTTGAGTTTATTTCCAATTTTTTATTCTCCAATAATTGGTTTGATAGTTGCTATTCTAGCCCAACTTGGAGATTTCACTGAGTCACTCATCAAAAGAGTTTACAATGTTAAAGATAGTGGAGGTATTATACCAGGCCATGGAGGAGTACTCGACCGTATGGATAGTTTCATTTTTACTGCCCCTCTCATTGCTATTTACATAAGCTAAAAAAATGAAGTACTATTAACCTTTGGTTCTTTCCTTCTTGCTTATTACTTTCACCTCAACAGATTGAAATTCTTCGGCACTCACTATTTCATCCATTGACTTATTACAATAAGGACAATACATTTCTCCTTCTTTGTGTAAGTATACTATTGGATGACCAGAACCATCATCATTTTCATCACCACGGCAGCAAACTATTACATTATTATCCCTCACTTTTAACATGTCTCTCCTTTAGCTTACAATATTTTACACATCTAACATACTCGTTTGGAAATAAAAAAGACAACAAATACTTATTCTCCATTTTCTACCCTATTTAGATTAATCAATTCACTTTGGACACTTTTTGACACAAAGTTGCTAACATCTCCTCCTAATCTCGCTATTTCCTTTACAAAACTTGATGAGATAAATTGAGTATCCTCAGATGCAGGAAGAAATATAGTTTCGATTTCAGGAAAGAGCTTATAATTTACCCAACTCATTTGAAACTCGTAATCAAAATCCGATACTGCTCTCAGTCCTCTAATAATAACAGAAGCATTTTGCTCTTTGGCAAACTTCACTAGCAACCCATTAAAGGATATAATATCTGCATCAATTCCTGCTCCTTTCACTTCATTTTTAGCCATGCTTGTGCGCAGTCTTATGTCAAAATTAGTATGTTTATTAACATTCTCTGCAACACCAATTATCAACTTATCGACTAGCTTACATGCTCTTTTTATTATGTCAAGGTGCCCAAAAGTTATGGGGTCAAATGTACCAGGATAAATTCCTATTTTGTTACTAATGTTCATTCTTTGTTTCTATACTTCAAAAACTTTTGATGGACATGATAACGTTTTTTATCTAAAAATGAAAGTACGTAGTTGGCCTGATAGCTCAGTTGGTAGAGCAAAGGACTGAAAATCCTTGTGTCGCTGGTTCGATTCCTGCTCAGGCCACATTCTTTTTCTTAATGTTCTATAATATATTATAATATTAATATAATTATTTAGGAAATAATGTATAAATGTTACAATAGAATATTTAATATACTATTAATTACATTTCTACTATTAAGTAATATCGCTTATAGTGAAAAAGTAAACAAAGAATTACCTGCTTTGACAGTGGAAAATGCAGTAAATTATAATATAATTGTTGGTTTATTGCAAACAGATGAATCTCAAAATATCTATGAGATATTCAATAATTTTGGGGTTAAAACTATATTCATTGACTACGACAAAATAATTAATCTAAAAGAAATCCAAGAAGAGTTCGCAAAACAAGATGAAATATTGGCAAAAAAGCTGATACTAGATCGAATAAAAGTTGAAGTTGCAAAATTTATCAAAGAGCAAAAGATAAACAGAATATTTATTTCAGATAACTTTCATTCAGCTCTTAACCCTTACCGCCAGCTTGTGAATGAAGCAATTGTAAAAATAGTAGATGACAATCCTACAATTCATTTGCTTGCCATATGCGGTGGTTTACAAGACATTATGCATGCAAAAGAAATTGAAATAACAAATGTTGTTAATGATGAGAAGAATCATTTAAAATCAGCATCCTATCCACAAAAAGAGAATATACCTCTTCAGCAGATAAAAATTGTTCCAGGTAGTAGTTTGGAAAAAGTGGTAGCTAGATTTTTACTACCTAATCAAAATGGCTGGTTTTCAACTTATTTTCCGAATGCTCATTCAGGTACAGTAAGTAATACTACAGAGAATAGAAGAAGGCTAGAGCTACTTGGATATAAAATTGCAGCGTTTGCCAATGACGGATTAATAGAAGCTATCGAAGATAAGCATAGTAATATTTACTTTCAAAGTCATCTAGAAGCCCTTGTTGTCAAATCAGATAAAAACTCTCGTTTGTCAAGCCAAAAGGTACGTCAGGTTTCAACACTAGTTGCTATAGCGATTATAAATGATTTTCTTCATCGCGTTTAATGCTAAAATAAGGAGAATCATTTAATGTAATGCCAGTACTCTTTCTTCTTGTCATCCCAGTGCTTGACACTGGGATGGCTTTGTTGCACAGCTCTTCGGATAGTGGGTAATGTATAATAAATTCATGAAGCCATATCAAACTTAGCCATGCCTATTTCAGTAAATTTGTTAAGCAAATAACACTTGAGTAGCAGTTCCTTCTCACGATTAATCTCAGATTTATTCCTAAAACTAAATCCAAATATTTGCTTCAGTCGCGAGAAAAAACTTTCTATATAAGATCTCTTCCAATAATTTATCTCTTTTTTCCACCTCTTCATACCATCTTCATCATATGACTTTATGAGCTTGATTGTAGAATTTCTCTCATTCATATAATCCAACTTTGGATGCTCTACTGCATTATTTTGCGGAGGAATCCTTGTCTTTATGTCAAGCTCATCGCACAGTTTGTATAACTTCTTTCGATCTATCTGCATATATCGTGCTTATGTTATACTTGGTATCCACTCTTTCAATAAGATCACAGGCTCCATAGTGGTCGGAATAAACTCCACTACTGTATTTTGCAGCTATAACTTTTTTACTACCTATCTCTAGCATTACATCTTGTTTGCTCATAGCGGCGATACTTTCTATCTGTACCATTTGCCTTACTATGGCCTGGAATATTATTGTAGATGCTGATACCTGTACTATCTATAGCAATTTCAATATCTTCCATATCGTTCTTATCAACTCTGCAGTCGTTGATTTTGATATTAAGCTTTTTAAACCTTCTTGAAGCCTGCGAATAGCTGATAATTTGCAAAATTTTCCCTATTTGCTCAAGATATTTCTCTATAAATCCCACTGTTTGCCTAAGACCAATCCTGAATAGATAGGTTATTATGTGAATTAGAATCACTACTTTGTCGCTGTAGACATTGTTGCCACCTGCTACTTTTGGACTATTTTCGTACCAATTTTCAATGGCATCGTTGATATAATGAAAAACATTTCCCCTTTCTTGAAGAAATTTGTTATATTCATTGCAGTTACTGACTTTCATTCTTATTGGCATATTTTTCCTTTGTCGGCTAAATATCTATTTTATAACAAATTCCATCAGTAACTGCCTGTTCTTTCCTTGAGTGGTGCAACAAAGCCCACTGGAATCCAGTTTTTCGTTTCATCAAATTTAGCATAACTCAAGTTTGCTTATAAATTTTTCTGGATGCCAGTGTCTGGGCACTGGCATGACATTATGGAATTTGAGCTCCAGTGTCAACTACTCTAATGATACCTGATTATGATGAAAGAAATCTAATGATTTATATAAACCCCATAGCATGTCGAACGAAGCTTTTTTTAAGAAAATCTGAATTTTCAACTACCATTAAACCAAGATTTCTCAGAACTTGAGCGCAAAGTATTCTGTTGGAAAATATTCTATTTAGTCCATCAGTTGCAAGTGCCATAGTAAAATTATCAAAGTATCTGTCATATGAAATTTTCTTCAATAGATAATTACTGCCAACATCAATGCCAGAGGATTTTGCAGCAGTTATTTGTCTAATAACACTCTCTACATCTCTCATTCCAAGGTTAAGTCCTTGACCTGCAACCGGGTGGATTGAATGTGCTGCATCGCCAATCAGCAAAATTCTGCTTTTATGCAGCTTTCTTGCAAAAGAAAAACTCAAAGGATAGAATCTTCTTTCACCCTCTAATTCAATTTCTCCCAAATAAGAACCAAATCTTTTTTTGAGTTCTATGACAAATTCCTCTTCGGATAAGCTCATCAGCATTTTTGAAATTTCGCATTTTTCTGTCCAAACTATTGAAGAAGTATAGCCACCTTTCATTGGCAAAATTGCAAATGGACCACCAGGAAAAAACCGCTCTACAGCTAAGTTTTGGTGATGTAATTCATGTTTTACATTAAATACCATGCTATTTTGTTTATAATCAAATTTTATCATTGGTATAGAAAACAACTCTGGCAACCTAGAGTTTTTACCTTCAGCACAGATAAATAGTGACGATATCAATTTTTGATCATTATCAAGAGTAACTTCCATGTATCCTTCGTCACAAGAGATTGTTTTATAGGAACGTGGAGAATATATATTGAGTTTATGCAAAAAATTTTTATTGATTGCATTCCATATAATAGCGCTCTTGATTACATAGCCCATTGGCTCTTCACCAACCATTTTATGGTCATAATGCACAGTAAATGGACTATCTCCATCTAATATGCATATATCAAGTATTGGTTCAGTTTCGCCTTCTAAGAGCCGCCAAATCCCTAATTTTTCTAGTATTTTTTTTGATCCTTGAGAAATGGCAAATGCTCGATTATCATCAACTGCACGTGGTAAACTATTTTTCTCAATTACGGCTACAGATACAGAGTCATTACTCAGGCCAATAGCAGTAATAAGACCAATTAGCCCACTACCTGAAATGATTACATCGTAATTCATTTTATTAACCTAAAATTATATTATACCCATTTTGAAAATAGTTTAAACGAACTTTGTAGACACTGAACTTCTCATTACTATCTTAGTTATAACCAAAATAGTAATAAAATATTAATTATTTTACACTAAATTAGGTCTAATTTTATTAAAGGAGCTAGATTATGACTACAGATTGCAAAAAAGAATTACTAAATTGCATTAGCAAGTACAGAGAAGAACTTGCAGAAAATAAAGCAGCAATTAGACAAACTTTAACTAGCGATAAAATTAATATAAGCGATTACTTTTATAAGGGTGATAAAATCTGTAACAAAGAGCTGTTTAACATAGGAAGTGAGTGTAAAGATAAAAAATATGGTAGTCGACAAGAATATACGTATGATGAGTGGAAGGAAAAAATTGAAAAACCTCATGCTAAAGATTTGCTAAAGATGTTACAAAATGAAATCAAAGGTAAAATATTAAAAAGTTTTGAAGATTATGAAAAATATCATAAAAATTCTACTGAAGCTATAAAAAGAGAATTAGACATAGATTCAAAATTAAAGGCAATACTCAAAGAAAAGCAACAACCAGAAACTGATGAAACTCGAGCATATTATGACGTTATACGAGGTTTATATGAAAATAGAGACATGCGCTCTCAACTAAAGTGCAATGATCTTGATTGTTTTAATAGAACAATAGAAGATAATCTATCTCAAAAACAATCCGAGCTAGCTGCTATAAAGGATGACTTTTTGGATAATACGCAAAATATTTTTCAACATATTCAAGTTGAAGATAGTATTTTTTAGAGAAATAAGATTATGCTATTTTTTTTAATGAAATTTCTTAAGTGGTAGATTATTTTTTACAGCTACATCTGAGGTAGCTGTCACTACCTGAAATGTAACAAATAAAATACCAATCTTAAATATTGCTATATTTCACGATAGTTTCTCAATTTAACGCACATGCTTTTGGAACATTCTCATTTGTCAAATAGTTTCTGTCATGCTACACAATCTGTAATGCAGGTTTTAACTTACTTTTACGCAATATTGATCATTCTTGAAAAGCAATCTAACATTTTCTATTCCTTGATTACGAAGCTTTGATGCAGCTGATTTAGCTACCTGAGCGTTTACAAAAAATGCTACATATCCCTTACTTTCTGCATTGTTTTGTTTTGGGTGACGTTTCTGCATTTCTTTTTCATATTGCCTTTTGTAATGAGGAGTATTTTGTATCAATTGTTCTGACCTCTTTCTTAAGTACTCGACTTTTACCTTCGCAAGCCCAGACTTATGAAGTCCTAAAACTTGTGCTGCTTTTTCTGACAAGTCTATTATTCTACCTTCAACAAATGGCCCTCTATCATTAACTCTTATAACAAGCTTTCTTCCATTTTCTAAATTAGTAACACGAACAAAGCAGGGTAGGGGCAAGGTCTTATGTGCTGCAGAAATCAAGTGACGATTAAACACTTCACCGTTAGCTGTAATTGTGCCATGATCTTCTATTCCATACCACGATGCTATTCCTACTTCCTCATAACAGCTACAGTATTTTGGGTGGTAGGTGATACCATTTATTGTATAGCTATTGCCAATTTTATAATGACCTGCGGTGTGATTACACCTATTGCTAAAACTACAACTACTCATCAAAACGAATATTAGACATAGAAAGGCTAGTTTTTTTATCATTGTACTTAGTGAAATGGTTCGATACCATGAGGATTTTAAATTATACTATAATAAATTTAGTAATAAGTAAACGTCTACTGCCAAATATGCACAGCACTAAAAAAGAAGTAATACATATAATCGGTATAGGTGGAATTGGAATGAGCGCAATTGCTGAAATTCTTCATAATTCCAGTTATAAAGTTCAAGGCAGTGATACGCGATCAAACGACAATATAGATAGGTTACAAAAATTAGGTATAGAGGTCTATATTGGTCACGATGCAAGTAGTATTAGACAAGCTCAAATAGTTGTACATTCTTCCGCAATAAAACCTGATAATGTGGAGCTAGTTGCAGCAAGAAATAACAATAAAACCGTTTTGCATAGGTCAGACATGCTGGTTAAAATTATGAAAGGTAAATATGTGATAGCAGTTTCAGGTTCAAGTGGCAAGACGACGACGACAGCTATGATTGCTTCCATTTTTGATCATTCTGGTGCTGACGCCACTGTAATTGTTGGAGGAATATTAAATTCCTATCAGAGTAATGCAAAACTTGGCAAAAGTGACATTTTCTTAATTGAGGCTGATGAGTCTGATGGAACTATGTTAAAAATTCCTGCAGATATTGCTGTTGTAACAAGTATTAATGACGACCATATAGACCATTACGGTACATTTAACGACATCAAAAATGCGTTTTCTAGATTTGTAAACAACGCGAATTTTGCTATTTTGCCTGATTCTGCAGACATCAATCATGATGCGAGTAATTCTATAAAGTTTTGGTTTGGAAATGGTAAAATTAGAGCTAGCAACATCAAACAACACAATAATAGCATAGAATTTGACGTGCTGATTAGTATAAACGAAAGTAATCGTATTCCATTGTCCACTACTCGAGTAGTTGAGAGTGGTGGAATAAAAGCAGCTCTTGATTCGTCAC
Source organism: Wolbachia endosymbiont of Chrysomya megacephala (assembly GCF_008245065.1). Classification (NCBI taxonomy): domain Bacteria; kingdom Pseudomonadati; phylum Pseudomonadota; class Alphaproteobacteria; order Rickettsiales; family Anaplasmataceae; genus Wolbachia; species Wolbachia endosymbiont of Chrysomya megacephala. Next base: position 1,191,301 of record NZ_CP021120.1, on the reverse strand, counting down.
TTCAATGCTTGAAACTGGATTCTCGTTTCAATGTTAAACAAGATACTATAGAATTTAAGAGGACAATCCCTAGAAAATCTCTACATTCAAAAAAAGTAAATCGTACTAATGCTATTTGAACAAGCTAGCGTAAAAGTAAGCTAAATTTTTTAAGGTACAAAAATAGCAAGAAACAGTTGTTTGAAAAAAATTGGAATTTGATTGGATTGCTGAAAATTGGCTCTCAAACTTTAGACGCATGAGCAAGATAATACTCTTTAACTAATATAGATTAGGTGATTTGGAAGAGATACATCTAGAGCAGCCAGCAAAGTTACAATACATATTACCGCAATAACTAGAAATGAGAAGGATCTATATGGTGATTATAGATTTTTCCAGACCTTGAAAACAATAAATAGACAGTAAATTAGAACTACTGCAAAAAAAACAAGAATAGCTACACTGGTTGCTTGACCATCGTAAACGTAGCTTGTTAAGCCGATAAAAATAGCCATGATAGAAGCTCTAATAAATGAAATTGCAGAAGAAGTTGTGCCTTTCATTTCAGGGAAAATATTTAATGATGCATTGAAAATGACTGCTTGACAAATTCCACAGCCAATACAAAAAATAACCATAGACAGCGTTACTAAGTAGTAAGCACTGGGCATGATTATACTGAATATTAAAAGTGATAGGGATCCAATAGCAATTACGCCTGTACCGGAAATTACACACCAAATTGCTCCAAGTTTCTTTAAGATCTTACTGGAAAACAGGCTAATTAGTGAGAAAGACCCAACCATTGCACCTTGATGTAGCGCATAAATAGTGCTGGATAAACCAAAAGTTTCCATATACAAAAAAGGGCCACAAGTAATGAATGACATATAAGCCGCAGAAAAAAGGCTCTGTGCCAAAGACAACACCATAAATTTTGAACTTGATAATAATTTTTTATAGTCTTTCGTCATTTTTTTTAGACTAAAAATATCACGGTCCTTTTTTGTTTCTGGTAACAGAAAAAGCAGCAAAACCCAAGAGATGAAACAAAGTATTGCAACACTTGCATAGTTACCACGCCACCCAACAATTTTGTTGATGAAACTGCCTAATACTGGTGCAATTGCTATGAGAACTGTGATAATAGAATTCATGATTCCAATAAATTTTACTGCTTCGTTGCCTTTATAGCTGTCTGCAATAATTGCAAACACAACTACAGATGTGCTAACACCAATGCCTTGAATAAAGCGAGAGATTAAAAGCCAAGAAACTGACAGCGCAAAAACACAGCCAACAGCACCGATGAGTAGCAAAGTGTTGCCTATGATCATCATCCTTCTTCTGCCATAGCATTCAGACAATGGACCAAAAAATAACCCTCCTATGCAAACGCCTAAAAAATTATAAGCAATAGTTAATTGAATTGTGCCTTCCGGTACGTTAAAATAGAGTACTATATCAGGAAAACTAGGTACAGAAATATCAATTTCAATGAACTTAGCAATTAGAGATAGAATTAATAAAAACGGTAGTAACACTTAAAATCTTTAATTAATGAATAAAAATATCACATTTAAAGCGTTGAAAGAAGAACATTTGGTTCTGTCGCATCTATAAATTGTAGTACAAGAAGATTGTAAAAACTGGAATTATGAGAGTTATAGAGCCATTAACATAGCAAAATTTTCAAAAGTAGAACCATTATCATTAGCTTTAATAATTTGTCTTTTTTGAATCATACGAATATTTTCTATGCCTGTGATGGTAATCTTTGCAGAATGGAAGCTTTTAAACCCAAGCATTGGTTTTATTAATTTTTTGATAAATCTATGATCTTGTTCAACAATATTATTTAGATATCTTACTTGAAAAACCGTGATTCTATAAGGTTCAGGAATTTCCGTATTCAAGTCATCAAGAGCAGCAATATTACTGCCGCTTTTATCAATTACTACTTTCTCAGGAAGATTATTCCTTCTAAAGGCTTTACGAAAGAATGCAAGTGCTGCAGACTTGTCTCTACGAGTACACAGCAGAAAGTCTACAGTATTGCCGAGACTATCTAGTGCTCTGTATAGATAAACCCATTTACCGTTTAATTTTATGTAGGTCTCGTCCATTCTCCAGCTACTGCCAACCTGCTTCTTCCTTTTCCTCAACTCTTCATCTATCAGTGGCACAAATCTGATAATCCACCTTTGTAGCGTAGCATGATCAATTTTCGCTCCTCTTATACTCATCATTTCTTCCAAATCTCGATAGCTCAAAGAAAATCGACACTTCATGTATACTGATAACATTATTATCTCTGCTGAAAAGCTAAATCCTTTGAAATAGGGCAATAATTTTGGACTAATACGCAACATCTTTGCTTTTTTAAAGATGATTATATTACTTCTTTTCTATTTTCCTACAAATGAAACTGACTTCGCTCTATAGATGCGACAGAACCGGTTTTCTGTCATCAACGTTACCTTTGGTTAGAGTAAGTGATTCCAATTTCATTAATTACCAAGTGCAATTTAAAGCCAAAAAACCAACCATATGTGCTCTTACTAATTTCTGCCAAACCATCAAAAACTTTGTTCTTGGAGATTCTTTTTTTGTGGCAAACAGCGATTGTAGAAGTGTCTATGTAGGCAATACCTGTCATTTTTGCTTGTTTGCAGAACCATTGCAAAAGTAATCCATAAAACCCGTGATTTAAGAGCGATAAATCGGTCATATGTTGGCAATTTAGAAAACTCAGATTTATAAAGTGGCAGATAAAGTAGGTAAAAAGCTTTGAAACTTTTGCAAGGGGATTGATGATATAATAGAATTATGGTGAGAATTTCCGAAGTCCGTTATTCTAGTGGGTTTTCTTCCTTTTGATAGGAGCATATTAGCAAAATTATCATCGACTGTGCGACAAAAATCCTCGACGCAACAGTAAAGTTCTGTAATATCTTTCTTCATGGGTAACCTCTTAATTATTGATAAAATACTTGAGCTTACCCTGTTTTCCTCTTCTTAGCTGCACTTTTATCTCTTTATTTAATCCATAGTTGGGGTGATAAAGGAAATTCTGTAGGTATCACAAAAGTCAATTCAATCAAACACAAAAGGCTATACCTATAAAAGAATAAACATCAAGAGAGAAAAATAATTTCTTTAGAAGAATCTCTAAATTATTAAGTCAACACTTATCCCCCTACTATTTCTTCTCACCTTGAGAGTATAGTTTATACCTAAGAAAATCTTACTTTGAAGATACATCAATTTTTTTACCCTCCAAGACCTTTCTTTTGTTTACTAATTTTAGTTGACTTCATTAACACACTACTATTTCTTTCGAAGCTCCCACCTTTTGCAGCTGGTCTAAACTATCGATTGGCCTCATAAGAGTAGATGGGACACCTGATTCTTTCACTACAAAATTTGATTGTTTAATAGTTTCAGCTGACTCTATAAGTATTCTACCGTTTCTTTCAAAACCTTTATCGTTAACAGCTTGTAGAACACTTTTTCCTCCTAAAAAGCAGCTTTCTCCTAGACTTGATTTATCTTTTAATTTGTTAAACTTCTCCTGGTTCTCTCCATCAAGCTTTACTTTTATTATATTACTATCACTAGGATACAGATGAATACTAATCTCGCCTACTTCAGTGGTAAAGGACATTTCAATGCTATCTCCTAAGACATCTGTATAATTTCTTTTTCCTCCTATATTTTCAACTCTTACTATACTCTCTCCAATCTGTAGGATGCTACTTTCTATACTAAAGTTTTCATTCACCTTACTATTCATAACCTTTCCAACTTCAACAATACTGTTTTTTGGCCACCTAAAAAGAACAAGATTGTTATCTACTTCTACTTGCAGATCATCATCTTGAACTTGTTCATTCTTATTTATTAAACCTTCATATGCGATACTTTTCAGTTTGTCCTTAATTTTTTTACACTCTGTAAAAATAGGCTCATCACTTCCCCACATAGTTTCACCTATCATTCTATCATTGTAAAAATCAGACTCTATTTTTGCACCTGCTAATAGTAGCTTATTGACAATATTGAATAAAGGTTCTAAAGCCTCTTCCCACTCATCTATTGCCTCTTCCCCATTGTCCTTATAACGTGATATAGTAGTAGGAGTTATACGCATAACACTGCTAGCATTAGCAATGTCAATTATTTTTTTAAATATAAAATTCGACACACTACGTTCATAGTGATCACAGCGTAAATTTAGCTTTATTTTTCTTTTCAAATGTTCATCTATTAAACGTTCCATCTTTTCTAGAGTGACCTTTGCAGAACTTTCGTATCTATTTTCATGAAACTCTTTCATTATACTTTCCATCTTGTCATGAAATTCATCAATCGAAACTTTTTCGCTTTCAGTTAACAGATTTGCTAAATTCATTAAAATTGAATTCTCTGGAATAAAAGAACTTTCAACAACAGTATTGTTGTCTTCAACAACGGACTCATGCCAGTCATCAGTTTGTTCTTGATCTAACAATGATGGACTAGGCTCCAGAGTTTGCTGACCAAAACGTTCCATGTGCTGTTCTTCAGTAGCTAATCCACCATTTGCATGAACTTGCTTAGTTCCTAAAATATATTCTAATATCATAATCCCTCAATCTATAGATATATTATGTACATAATTAGCATGAATAAAAGCTAATGCAAGTATAATTTTTCTAATACCAATTTCCGTTAGTTATGAAACACATGAAAAAGAGCTGTTTTTGCCTATAATTGAGAAGTTAAACAAATTTATCATTTGCGTTCCCAACAATGAGTGTTGGTATTAGCTGCATGATGCATACGCTACTTTTAAATTTGATCAAACTTAACTAAAAAAGTAGTGATTTTCAATAATTTACCTACAATCTAATTCATAGTTGGGGTTAGAACAGTGTTACAGAACTTGATTATATACTAAAGCATAATCACTCTAGATGCAAAAGTGGTTAGCTGCATAATTTACCTAGCAATTTCTCCCCTAGAGTCAGAAACTCTTCTTAACTCTTCACGTTCTGTCCATTTGTTGTTAGACTCGCTTATTACTTCAGGATGCATTAATCCACCAGATCTAGCAAAAACACCTTGATCTATAGCTTCAATAACCGATAAACCTCCCAATAAGCAATTTTGCCCTATTTCTTCATGACTTGCTATTTCTTCAAATAGATCTTCATCGCTCACTTCTACTCTTATCAATTTTTTATTGTTCTCATCAGGATATAATCTAACTTCCAATTCTCCCAAACTAGTATAGAAAGTTAATACTATACTGCTGCCTTCTGTAAGATCTGTATAATTCCTTATGCCATCTTCAGTTTTAATTTCTACTTCACTATTACCGATCTTTACTATATTTCTTCCACACTTTACATCTCCATCTGTTAGACCTAAATCCCTTGCCCCATCTGTTATCTTTATAATGTCTATTTTACTATCTTTAGAATATTCTAAGTAAAAAACGGAGTTGTCTACTCTTGCATCTTTTAGCTCGCTATTGGTTGCACTTTTTGCGATTTCAATAAACTTATGAGAATTGCTAATATAATCTCTATAAGCTTTTTTTAGGTTAGTTTTATGCTCTTTAAATTCTGATGTCAGTGTGTTAGCATCAACTGTATTACCAAACACTGCCCCTTTTGATACTAATTGACATATTATATTACTAGCAACTTTAGGATTTTTTTCCAACTCACTGATTTTTTTCATCACATAATCGGTAAAAGTGTACTCATTACCTGAAAAGAAATCTTGTGAAAGAGAATAGTTTAATCGTACACCAGACTTTATAGCATCGTTTACAATCTCTTCAAGTTCAGCCATGTTTTGAGCCTGAAACACCTTATCAGAAAACTCATTTAACTTTTCCTTTTGATTTGAGGTTAAATTAACGAGTAATTTACTGACCTGTCCTTTCTTTTGCTGACGATAAATATTTATACCATAATCTAATGCTCCTGCTTCTAGAAATATTTTTCTTAACTCTTGAGCAAGATCTTCATTATCCCAAGCAAAACGATCAACATACGAAAACACTTTTGATTCACCCATTCCTTGCCTAATATTTAGCACTACTTTTAGGTCTGAATCTCTTTTATGCTTACTTAAAAACTCCTTTAAATTTTTAGTGCAGTCTGAATCGAGTACAAGTAAGTCATACAATTCCTTATTCAACTTTTTCTGTTTATCAGTTAAAAATAATTCTTCTATATTATAGCAGAGTTTATTAGTTGCTATTTGTTGTGGAGTTTTGCCCTTTCTACTTGTTATATTAGGTTTAGCTCCTTTCAAAAGAAGAGAGTTTGCATTATCGTGGTGACCTTTGGCAGCAGCAAGGTATAATGGTGTTTTTCCTTTATTATCTTGTATGTTAGGATCTGCGCCTGCTTCTAAGAGTAAATCTATAGCCTGATTTCCTGTGCGACGAAATCCACCAATGTTTGCTCCTGCAATTGCATGCAATACTGTTGATTGAGATTCTCCTCTTCTTAGGTTAAGAATCACTTTTAAATCTTTATTGTTTTTATTATCATGTAAAAATTCTTCAAGGGGCTCAGTATTATCAAATGAACCACAGTTAGAAGCTAAACATTTTAGAGCACTAAGTAACTTTTTGTTTAAAATTTTTTGACTTGGCGTAAGATCATGGTCCAGAGCAAACCAAACACAAATTTGTTCACTTAATCCAAGTTTGCTATCTATCAAAGATAATGGTTCATTATAGTTTCTGACTGATGGTAAGTCTCCTGAGTACCACATATCATTCATCAGCTCATTTAATAAATGCTCTTTAGATGATAGATGTTCTATAATGGACTCATATTCGAAATCATATAGTTCTGATTTGGATTTTGGCTTTAGTAGATTGATGATAGATTTTACCATCCCAGTAGACTCACTCATACTTACCCCTTAAGCTAAGATATATGATATATTGTATGCGATATGTAACATTAAGTCAATAACCATAATCTTTTTACTGCTCACGTCGTTAAGCTTTTGTTAAGTTTTTATGGTGAGTAACAATGGAGTATATAGAGAGGTTAAAAGTTGCTTATGACTCCAAATTTGAGCTAATTTTACTATAAATCAACATGGTTAAGACCTATACTTGATATCACTACTATAAGAGCATGATGCTTTAAAGGAGCACGGAAACTGCTGAAGCTTATACAGTAACCTGCGGAGCCACTTCAGCAGAATAAACAAACACATGCCAGTATTAGTAGAGAATTATTTATAAGTCAACTAACTTTTTCAAAAATATTTTAGCAAGAACATCAGTGTTGTGAAAAAAAGTTCAAAACCTTCCAGCCTTGGTAACTATTTACACAATACATACTTTTAGCTCTTAGCTATCTAAGGAATTCACTGGAGATTGATTACTATAAATGTAATTCATATTATGCTTAGTAATAAATGTATCGGAAAACGAACTTTTAACAGCACTCCATGTACTCGTATCAGGATCATTTTGTTTTCCTTCTATAACTTTGTCACAAAACTTCCCGACAGCATAACCTACTTAAGATGACTATTTCTTAAGACTAGATCACTGATTAACTGCTCGAGATAGACCTGCTTGTTTAACATAAGGTTGTTGGAGACTACCTGGCTGTTGACCAAAAGCAACCACAGAGCTATGTCTTACATCTACCTCTACAAACTCATTACCAATTTTTATAAGGGAACCTTCATCTGTTGCACCTTTATTAAAAACAGCATATATCAGTTTCACTTTGCCAGCATCAGTAATTACCTTATACGCTTCACCTTCTTTATATCTTTTCAACTGGTCCTTAGCATCTTTTTCTTTTTTATCCAATTCTCCTTTCTTAGCAAATTTTAGCTCTATTCCAACTGGGGGTATTCTTTTTTTTGATCAGTAGCATTTATAACCAAAATAACATCCAACTTCTCTCCACCACCTATTTGAAATTCAGTAATAACTTTTATATTATCTTCTCCGTAGCTACTAAATAAACCATGCAATACAGCTTGAAATGTAGCCTCATTGCTTATTAATGATTTGAAAGGATGTAGTATATGAGAAATTTCTTCAAATAGTTTTTTGTAATCATCATATTTACCAGATTCTATAGCTTTGCTCAAAGCTGCTTTAAATTTTTTATTTTCCACAATTCGAGTAAAATTACCTTGTAAAATTTCTTTACCTCTTTTGTATTTGTCCAATGAGTCATACGTATTTACTGTAATTCCCTTATTCTTATTACAGTACTGATCAAATGGATTCTTATTACTAGGCGTACTGTATAAGTTACAGGTTATTTCTTGTATCTTTATGTCATTGACGTTTTGAATTCTCCTAATATTTTCAATAGGAATTCCTTTATTATCTGGCACTCTCAATGCAAATTCATTTTTTTCATTTATGTTGAGTATAAGCACCTTCTTACCTAAAGTTAGCACTATAGTTGTAACACAATCCTCAATACTTTCTTTTGCTGCTTCTGGGCGTTTCTGTGATCCAGTAACCATTTTATCATTTTGATCATAAATAAAAATATGTTTACCTAACTTTTCACGCTTAATAATATTAGAAATAAGTACTAGCTGACCTAAGATCATTCTGCTGACATAATTAATATTATCACTTCCACCATTGCTCCAAACAATTCCATAGTAAAGATACTCTAGCTGTGTTCTTATCACCTCAGCATTCGCTGCTTCAGTGCCAAGTAACTTTTCTATTACAGAATTACCTTCTCGACTAAGAAAATTTTCTACATCAATTTTAACATTTTCGTGATGAACCATGTCAAAATTTAATCCTACACAAATAGCTTCATTAGCTATAGTAATCATTCTTATAGAGTTAGAAAAAGAGCCCTTAACATAATCTTGTGCTTGCTTCAATGCTTTTATCACTGTACTTATCTCACCAGTACCTGCTTTAAGCTCAATAATAATAGGAATAGAGCTTAGCGACTTATCAGAACCGCGCACAAGTAAAATAATGTCTGCGTAACCTTTTCCAGCAAATAATTCGAGATAAAGTTTTAGGTGAAAACGATACTTAAAATTTATCAAAAACCCAGCTAAAAACCCATGATGACTTGATTCTTTACCGCTAAATAGAGTTTCTTTTTCATATTTCTTATAGACATTTGTAATATAATTAAACATTCTTCTAGCGTTCTTTTTTACTTCTTCGAAATCTTGATTACTCAATTTTGAAATTAAGCTCTCTAGGTCTTGTTGGTCACGATCTTTTTCTATTTCTGTAAAACCTTTTTGTGAATAATCAGTCTTTTTACTAAAAGCTGGATCAACCTTTCCGTACTTTACTTCTTTTCCTGTAATTGTTATTTCATGCTCTTCTTTTTCTAGTTTATCAAACTCTGCTCCCATTTTCCATTTCTGTGCTATTTTTTCTAACTCTCCTTGAGAGAACTTTAGATGCATGTTACCATCAACTTGATCAGACATCGTTATACACTTAAGTCCCTCATTAGTTAATATAGCTATTTTTAAAGTTCTATTATCATCAAAACGAAAATGAAGTTTTTTAATACCAATTTTAGTAGCAAGTTCTGTGTCTAATACAGTAGCAAACATACCAAAAAAGAAACTAGGGAAAAAGCCTGGCTTTCCAACTGAATGCAAAAAAGAAGGAGATTGATTGATAAACGATTGGAACCTTTTTTGAAAATCTAGGAACTCGTCTTTTGATTTATTTCTCATTAACAGAAGCTGTACCAACTCAAGCGGCTTGACATTACTTGGCATATTACTCCTATTTGCTATGGCTTAAAGATTTTATATTATATGGGGTATCAGTCGTACTGAGACTTGACTGTGGCAAAGTATCACCAGCTTCACGCAAAATTGATTCTTTAGAAGCTTCTTGAGCTAATTTAGAAAATACTTGTTCTCCTAACTGCAATTTTTTACCCCCATGAAATAACTGAATTTTACTTAATACAGAATCTTTAACCTTTATCATCTCTTCACCACTCATTTCTTTTACGTGCTTTAATATCTTCCCTAATATTTCTTCTTTACTTACCCCTTGTCTACTTGGATCCACAATTAAATTTGCTATTGTATATGTAACTGAATAGTCTACAAAAATAGAGGAAATAGATTGCTCCCCGCGGTCTTGAGTTTTTAATTTTATTATACGTTCCCAAACATTCATCATACATTTTTTTGTTTCTTCAGACAGATCTGGATTCTTCAGTACTTGATCTGATAATGAAGATAAAAAAGTTGTGTAACGTTCACATTCAATCTGACTACACAATCGGATTAATTCCATAAAAGAATCAAAGTAATACTGACCTACTAGCACATTCAACACTGCATAATAAGTATTTTCCTTATAACCTCTATCTAGTAATTTTTTCTTTTGCTCATCATCCATTTTAGACAGGCAAAACTCTATGGTGTCTACTTCTTTGTAACCCTTTACTGCAGATAAAGCTGCTTCAATTAACAGATCATCTTTATCTTGACTAGAAATACTGGAATCATTGTGTAATTTATTATAGAAGAACTCTATACCTTCTTCCCAGTTTTTATTAGAATTTATCTGTATGGATTTTTGCAAACCTTCAACTGATTTATATTCGTTTAGTTTTCCAATCTGCTTATCAATAAGAAAAGACCAGAAAGCTTCTATAGGGCTAGTTTCTTCGATATTTTCCAATAATTCTCTTCTCAGATCATCATCAGATCCATCTTCTTCAAAGGCACTTCTCTTAAATCTCATAAATACTTGTTCAAATAATCCAGGAATCTTATCTTCTAGACAATATTTACATGCCAAGTAATATCTATCTGCAAGATCAAGCGGATTTTCTTTTCCATTTTTATTTTTTTCTTCAGTTAGCCTTTCACCAACAGCTTTATTCTTTAATTTTATTCCATCCCAACAAGAATTATCAGAGAATATATCAGAAAAAAAAATTAGTTTTTCCTCATCAAAATCTTCAATTAATTGAATATAAGCCCTCAACCATCTTTCTACTCTAAGGTGTTTTCTTGCTTTAACTTGATTATCGTCGCCTTTAATAGCACCTTTTAATATATCAAGTATTTTATTGTAATTGTGATCCAAACCAGATTCCATACCCGCAACCCCATTTTGTATTTTAATATAAACTTTAGTCTAGTAAATTATCGTTGCCAAGTCAATCTTTTTCTCCAAACCTTACCACTGCACAACAGGAAATTTCTTGAGAGCCAAGTATGATATTTTCATTCTAATAATTAATTATTATAAAACATTTTTATTTACGAAAAAATAGACCTTGTTGTAACTAAAGAAACGTCTATTTTAGTGCTGCAAAAATTTGAATTATTGACTCTTTCTAAAATTGCAAAAAAGGTCGTATATTTGCGAGAACAAGCCGCATAGAAATAAGGTTATAAAAATAGAAGGTTTAAATTATTTTCATAAGCTTAGGCAAAACAGTTCGTACGTAGGTTTAGTAAAAGTGAGCCAATATAGCTGATTTCAGCGTATAATGAAATTATTATCTAGAAAAGTTCGTATGTATCGTTTGGTAGACCAATCCATTCCAAAACAAACTCTTCTCACGTCTCTTGATTTTGAGCACTGGAAATGGTTAATTTGCTTGAGATCTTAATCATATATCTTGCCAAATTAATAGTATTTTACTTGCGGAAGAATTAATAAGCGTATGATAAAAACAGAATTAAAAAAAAATGAAAGATCAGATTGACCTTATCAAGAGGCTCTTATTGAAAATTATTGCAAGTCTAAAATTTTCTATAATATTACTGGCCCTTTAATTTAATCAACAAGTAGTAAAATCTTTTATAGATATTAATCCATTTTTACCTTTTAGTGGACTTATTTATTAATATTAAATTTTGCATTTCTTATAATATTATTTACAGTCTCAATATCATTATTAAAAGAGCGATATGCATTTTCTACTGAAGTTTTATCATCAACGAAGTAGTGATAAGGATTTCGCATGGTTCTGTCGCATCTATAAATTGTAGTACAAGAAGATTGTAAAAACTGGAATTATGAGAGTTATAGAGCCATTAACATAGCAAAATTTTCAAAAGTAGAACCATTATCATTAGCTTTAATAATTTGTCTTTTTTGAATCATACGAATATTTTCTATGCCTGTGATGGTAATCTTTGCAGAATGGAAGCTTTTAAACCCAAGCATTGGTTTTATTAATTTTTTGATAAATCTATGATCTTGTTCAACAATATTATTTAGATATCTTACTTGAAAAACCGTGATTCTATAAGGTTCAGGAATTTCCGTATTCAAGTCATCAAGAGCAGCAATATTACTGCCGCTTTTATCAATTACTACTTTCTCAGGAAGATTATTCCTTCTAAAGGCTTTACGAAAGAATGCAAGTGCTGCAGACTTGTCTCTACGAGTACACAGCAGAAAGTCTACAGTATTGCCGAGACTATCTAGTGCTCTGTATAGATAAACCCATTTACCGTTTAATTTTATGTAGGTCTCGTCCATTCTCCAGCTACTGCCAACCTGCTTCTTCCTTTTCCTCAACTCTTCATCTATCAGTGGCACAAATCTGATAATCCACCTTTGTAGCGTAGCATGATCAATTTTCGCTCCTCTTATACTCATCATTTCTTCCAAATCTCGATAGCTCAAAGAAAATCGACACTTCATGTATACTGATAACATTATTATCTCTGCTGAAAAGCTAAATCCTTTGAAATAGGGCAATAATTTTGGACTAATACGCAACATCTTTGCTTTTTTAAAGATGATTATATTACTTCTTTTCTATTTTCCTACAAATGAAACTGACTTCGCTCTATAGATGCGACAGAACCGAACATTTTTCACTATTATTAAAATGGGTAGAAATGCCCCATATAAAGAAGTGGTGGGATACGGATATAAATTGGACACCAGAGTTAATTGAGAAAAAATATAGCAACTACGTTAAAGGATTCAAACGTTTGAAATTTAAGACACAAATTATTGAAAAACCAATGCACGCATTCATTATTAATTGTGATGGAGTTGATATTGGTTATATTCAATATTACAACAAACATGATTTCCCACCTAAACAGATCTATAACACTTTAGAACTTCCAGAAAGTTGTGCTGCTATAGACTGGTATATCGGAGAGCTGAATTATGTAGGTAAAGGAGTTGGTTCACAAGCTTTGAATATATTTTTAAACAAATTTGTCTTTAAAGTTTATGAGAATGCCTTTGTCGACCCAGGTATAGCAAATGTTTGTGCAATCCGTGTTTACGAAAAAGTTGGCTTTAAAAAAATTATGGAAAGTAATAGTGCGATTTTAATGATTAAGGCAAGAATTCCTGAGAACCATTCAAGATGAGTGTTTTTTCAACAATCTACCTAAATTACTAAAAGTGGCTTATAAAAATATACAAGGAGCTTTATACAAACTTAACATAATTTAGTCATAAAAATATCATTATTAAGTCCTATATAAGAACAAATTTTGGCACTCAGTGAATCTTTTTTAACTAACTATGAACTTGATTAATTGGAAAATAAATTTTACTTGCTTTTACAATACCTTAAAATCTAATATCACTTTATCAGCAAAGATATCACAATAGGCTAGTATGTTCTTCACTCTTTTCCTCAAAATATTACCTATTTACATTACAATACTTATTGGTTACTTAGCAGGAAGATATCTTAAAATTGATAGAAATACTATATCTCAAATACTCTTTTATATAGCTAATCCAATAGTGATTTTATACGGAGTATCTCATACAGAAGTTAATTTAAAAGTAATTTCTCTGCCGATTTTGATATGGTTTATAGGTAGTACTATGTCCTTATCAGTGTATTATCTTTCTTCTTTTTTATTTAAGGACAACACGAGAAACATATTAGCGTTTAGCTCGGGCAGCACAAGCATGGGTTATTTTGGTCTACCGATTGCCATGGCTTTATTTGATGAAGATTCAGTGTCTGTGTATGTTGTCTGTTACATAGGAATGGCACTATTTGAAAATAGCTTGGGATTTTATATAGCTGCAAATGGTATCTATACTGCAAAAGAATGCATATTAAAGTTACTCAAACTTCCTTCATTATATGCGATGATTCTAGGCTTCTTTTTAAGTATATATGATATACAAATACCCACTTTTTTGACGGATGTTATGATAAATATCAGAAGTACATTTATCACATTAGGAATGGTGCTGCTTGGAATAAGTATTGCACAAATTACAAATTTTAAAGTAGATTGGAAGCTTGCTTTGACCACTATTGTAGCAAAGTACATATTCTGGCCGTTATTTGTTTTGGGAATTGTCTTACTAGACAAGCATGTTACAGGTATATATGATGAAAGCATCTATAAAGCACTGATGTTACTGGCTATTATTCCAATTTCTGGATCCAGTATAATACTTGCTAATATTTTAAATTACCAACCAGATAAAGCTACTTTATTGCTCCTAATTAGTACTGCAGTGGGACTATTTTATGTTCCACTTATAATATCATTATTTTTTACTAAACTTGTCCCTTTTTAATCAAAAATTTAAGCGCTAGGCCTATTCACAAAACTTGAATTTAGACTAGACTTCTTGGATAATCATAAAAGAAACTAATCCTTTTTTTCCTCTCCTTTCTTATTTTTTTACACAGAATAGGAAGTTATCAATTGATGGAATTTTTACACTACCGACAATGTTGCAAAAAACATAAAAATAAAACTAGAGAAAACCATTTCTCGAAAACTTCTGTGTCCAGAACCAAGAGTCCGATTTACTTATAGCGCTAATAATCAATTAACCATCGGCTTTAAGGAATGATATGAACATATTATTTCAAGGAAAAGTCATGAGAAACAAGAGATTAGCTATCCAAATTAGCTGTAGCTATGAACCTAATCGGTTAGCAGAACAATGCTTATCAGATGCTTATGAAAAGGTAGTGTCAAAGGAAATAAGTCAAAAAAACTTAAAACATAAAAATGGGATTCAAGGAGGGTCAAATGGTAACAGTATGTTTATATGCGAGAGTTTCTTCGGGGAAACAAGTAGAAGGAAATACGATAGAAAGTCAAATTGCAGCTTTAGAGAAGCAAATTAATCTGGACGGATACAGATTGTTAAGTGAGTATAAATTTATTGATAACGGCTACAGTGGATCTCATTTAGTCCGCCCTGATTTAGAAAAATTACGTGATAAAGTAACAGAAGGTAAAATTGATAAGATTTACATTCATTCTCCTGATCGTTTATCTAGAAAATATGCATATCAAATGGTGCTGATTGAAGAATTTGAAAAAGCAGGAGCAAAAGTGGTTTTTTTAAATTATGAGATTAACGGTAACCCAGAATCTCAATTACTGTTACAAATGCAAGGTATGATAGCAGAATATGAACGTGCGAAAATTATGGAACGAAGTCGTCGTGGTAAAATCTATGCAGCTAACAAAGGCTATGTAAATGTAATGGGAGGAGCTCCTTATGGTTATCGTTATAAAGATAAGCATATGGGAGGAGGACAAGCTTTATTTGAGATTAACGAAAAAGAAGCTGATGTCGTTCGTAAAGTATTTTTGTGGATAGGCAGAGAAAGAACAAGTATTGGGGAAGTATGTCGTCGGCTAAATACTATGTCCATTAAGACACAAAAAGGAAAAGAACGCTGGAATAAAGGTACAATTTGGAGTATGTTGAAAAACCCTGCTTACAAAGGACAAGCAGCTTTTGGTAGAAGAAGGTTAGGAGTAAGATTAAAGCAAGTAAGACCACAGAAAGGCTCTTGTGAGCAGCCAAAAAGTAACCACTCTGTCTATCCTGTTGAAAAAGCAAATTGGATTTATATTAAAGTGCCAAATATAGTAGATGAAGATATATTTGATATTGTTCAAGAACAATTAGCTGAAAATAGAAAAGTAGCAAGGACAAGAAAAAGAGGAGCAAAGTACTTACTACAAGGTTTAGTCATATGTAAGCGTTGTAATTACGGATGTTACGGAACTTGCATGAGAAGTAGACGAGAAGAAGAAGGTGGTCATTATGCATATTACCGTTGTAGTGGTAAAGATTCTTACCGTTTTGGTGGTAATAAGATTTGTGACAATAAACCCATTCGCTCAGATGCATTA
The DNA here is from genome assembly GCF_008245065.1 of Wolbachia endosymbiont of Chrysomya megacephala. NCBI lineage: Bacteria > Pseudomonadati > Pseudomonadota > Alphaproteobacteria > Rickettsiales > Anaplasmataceae > Wolbachia > Wolbachia endosymbiont of Chrysomya megacephala. Next base: position 1,175,182 of record NZ_CP021120.1, on the reverse strand, counting down.
GAAACAGCTGTGTGGGAAGAGGTTAAGCAGTTATTGAAAAATCCAAACAGGATTTTAGAAGAATACAAGCGTAGGCTTTCAGAACTAAAAAAATCATCATTGGATCAAAAAAGTGACCTGCTAGAGAAACAAGAAAATAAATTAAAACGTGGTATTGCTAGACTTATCGATAGTTATGCTCAAGAATATATCAATCAAGAGGAATTTGAACCACGAATTAAAGCAATGAAACAAAGCTTAAAAACAATTAAAGAAGAGAAGAAAAAGATATTTTATCAAAAGGAATTAGAACAGGAGGTAACTCTGGTTGTGGCCAATTTAGAAGACTTTTCTTCCAATATTACGTTAAACCTTGATAACGCAGACTGGTTAACTAAACGTGATATTATCAGAACATTGGTCAAGAGAATTGAAATTAACCTTGAGGACGTAAATGTGGTATTTCGCGTAAAAGAGCTACCGAACTCTTCTGGACATAATGGAAAGGAAAATAAAAATTTGCAACATTGTCGTAGGTGTATTCGCAATAATGTCAATAGCAGTAAGATTTCCTACACCTTTTAGCAGGTCTATAGTTGAATTTGGATGTTCTATGAGCAGCAACAAATAAATGTAACTTGCCTTTTTCTATATGATGCTATTAACCGAATAGGTATTCGTTTGACATTTCCATATCTTTGTTATCATTAGTAATACTAAAGGGAAAACTAAACTTAATAAGATTTGGAAGCATATTGTTGTTCTATGATTCACGTAATGCTGCTATGCCTTCGTTGCAGACGTTGTCATAAAGTAAATTAAATTCTTTAATATTTGAAAAACTACTACCCCTTAGCGCACTCATTAATATTATTCCACTTTCAACATCAATATCATTAGAAATTAAATCAAGTTTAATAAGATTTGGAAAGTTACCATTCTTTAACAATTTAGTGATTGCTATTGAGCCTTCTGCGCCAATAATGCTAGAAGTTAATTTACACTCAGTAATATTTGGAAGATTAATATTCTCTAATGCTTCATTTAAAACTTCTCCGCACTGAGCATCAATATAACAATTAGATAAAGTCAAGCTTGTAATATTTTGCTTTTTCTGTAAAAAGTTTACTAGCTTTTCCATATATACATATAGATTATTTAACTCTAAGGTGTTACTATTAACATATTGATTAAAGTCAACTTCCATGGTTTCTGTAAGTTATAGAGCTGCTAATTATAGCATAAATTTAAATAATTGTCAACCTTATGAACAACTAACTTTACTTCTTTTTAACCTGATACCTATGCTTTGTTTCAAATTTCCATCAAAAAGTAACATTACCCCCTCCAGTCAACCTTTCTGCTTCATTTCGTGAAATCAATGCCTCAATAAATTCATCTAGTTCACCTTCTTTTATAATCTGTTCTAGTCGATGTGAAGTGAGATTAATTCTATGATCTGTTATTCTTGATTGTGGAAAGTTATAAGTTCTTATACGTTCAGAGCGATCTCCAGAACCAATTTGGCTTTTCCTCATTGTTGACCTTTCCATTTCTTTTTTTTGTCTTTCAATTTCGTATAGCCTTGCTCTCAACACTTTGAGCGCTTTAGCCTTATTTTTGTGCTGCGATTTTTCATCTTGCTGTATTACAACTATCCCTGTTGGCAAGTGGGTGACCCTTACTGCGCTGTCAGTTGTATTCACTGATTGCCCTCCAGGACCACTGGATCTATAAACATCTATGCGTAAATCTTTTTCTTCTATTTCAAAGTCAACCTCTTCTACTTCAGGTAATATTGCAACAGTAGCTGCGGAAGTGTGCAATCTTCCTGAGGATTCAGTTTCTGGCACTCTTTGTACTCTGTGCACCCCTGACTCAAATTTCAGTCTTGCAAAAACTTCTGTTCCATTAATGAGTGCAGAAGCTTCCTTATAGCCACCTATACCTGTATTAGAAATACTTATTGGCTCAAACTTCCAATTTCTTCTTTCTGCATATTTTTGATACATACGAAATAACATCGCTGCAAATAATGCTGCTTCTTCTCCGCCTGTGCCTGCTCTAATTTCTAATATTGCATTTCTTGAGTCATCTTCATCTTTGGGTAATAATGCCAACTTTAGTTTTGCTTTTACTTTCGGTAATACTATCTTTTGCTTCTCAAGAAGTTCTTCTTTTGCTAACTCTTTTATATCACCATCGCTGTTCTCATCTTTCATGATTTCTTCTAAATCTGAAATTTCCTCTTTTAATATATTATATTCATCGATTATCTCGATAATTGGTCTGAGTTCAGAGTATTCCTTTGAAAAACTAACGAATTCTTTTTGACTCAAATTGGTAGGGTTTTCCAGATTTCTCTCTACATCAGAAAACTTTTTTTTTAAGTCTTGTAAATTATTCTCTATATCCATATAGTACAGGTCTAGTTTTCAGCTGTTTAAGTAAGTAATATATACTGAAATAAAAAATTTCTTATATCAAGCAATAACACTATAATTGTCTCGAATATTTCTACCTAAGTATAATGGCAAAACAGATAACATCAATCTGCAGCTTCATATTTGGAGCTTCAGACAAAAAATCATTACCAGATGAGTCGGCTCCAGAGATTGCATTTGCTGGTAGATCAAACGTAGGAAAATCAAGTTTAATCAACTTGCTGATAAACAGCAAAAAAGCTGCAAGAGTTTCTTCTAAACCTGGATGCACTAGACAAATAAATTTTTACTCTATGTACAATGATAAGTTTAGGATTGTCGACCTACCGGGTTATGGCTATTCTTGTGCAAGCAAGGAAGAAGCAGTACAATACTTAAACCTAATTGAGTACTATCTAATTCACAGGAGAAATCTAAAAAGAGTGTTTGTGCTTATAGATAGCAAGGTAGGATTAAAAGAAATAGACAAAGACTTTGTTTATTGGTTAATATGTAATAATATTAACTTTAATATTGTGCTAACAAAAATAGATAAAGTGAATCAGGAAAGTCTAGATGCTATTCTAGAAAATACTCAAAAGTGGGTTAATAATGAACATGTATCAATTCATCAAATAAGCATTCGTGTTAAGCATAAAATCACCAAGGTAAGAGATGAGTTTTTCAAATTTACAAGATAAAAAAATGAAAAGTGATGAATCTTTAAATGGTAAGATGCCATTGAAGGAAAAAACAGAAATATTATTTGAAGTTCTGTCTAACATACCTAAATTTGTAGGCGAAACTTTTATCATCAAATGCAGCAGTGTAATAATCTCAGATGAAACGCTGCTTAGTGCTTTTGCGCATAATGTTGTTCTGTTGAAACAGCTTGGTATAAATCCGGTGGTAGTTCATGACGGAGAATATGAAATTAACTTAGTGTTAAAAATGCTAGGTATGAATGATAAGTTTATAAATGGTGTCAGACTTACAGACAAAAGCACTATGAAAATCATTGAAATGGCACTGTGTGGTTCAATTAATAAAAAAATTGTTCAGCATATAAATTCTGCTGGTGGTTCAGCTATTGGACTATGTGGAAAAGATGGCAACCTCATAAAAGCTGAAAAGATAAGCACTACGCTTAGGGAAAATAGATTAAATAATATTGAAAAAATACTAGACATGGGATTTATCGGTAGACCAACTGAAATCAATCCTGATATATTATTCTTTATTGAAGAATCAGATTCTATACCAGTTATTGCACCTATCGGTTATGGAAAAAATGGAGAAACATATCATATTGATACTGATAGCACTGCAAGTGCAATTGCACTTGCAGTTTACGCATCTAAAATGATAATCTTGAGTGATACAGATGAAGAAATAAACAAAGTTGGCAATGGAAGAGTCTTGATTAAAAATTTAAAAGAATCGATTGATTGTGGAAAAATTAAAGGAGAAAAATTTGTTGAAAGGCTTATGTCATATACTAAAATGGTAGAAGAATGTGCAGGGGTTGTTCACATAGTTGATGGTAGAGTACCTAACATTATACTTGATTTATTTACTGAGAATAATTCAGGTATATCAATAATGGATGATTAATAGCTGTACTGCTTATAACCATATGAACATTGAAAATTTGGGAATAGCTTATGTCAAATTCCTATTCTCTTTTCCAGTTTTTTTAGGGTTTTTTTTTCTTGCAAGCATAATAGTTTCGTATACATAATGAAACCAAATGGTATTTTTAGCTTGATAACAGAGGAAAATAAAGAGGGCTTGGGTGTAACACTCAAATAATGATTTACCTTATGGATACCGCTAGAAAAGTTGACTAAGGTATACAATTCTCTCTGCGTCAAGTTACTCAAGATATCGAATCTACAAACGCTTTGGATTGAGTGTGTTTGGTCAATTTGAGTGCTTTAAATGAAAGGCGAAAATTGAGCATACTACGCCTCTGTACACAGTATCTTTAATGCAAATGCCCATGTGATTCCACAGATAATTTCTGTTTTTTGATTCTATCTGTCCATTTACCATTTTCCATATCTTGTTTATTGGTTGCTTTTTTTTCTTGTTCAACAATTGCCTTATCTATCTTCTGATGAATTGCATCAATTGCATTTTTTTCTTTGTATACTTCGCTTTTTCCTTCAACAATTAAATTGGTAAAAATATTTACAACAAACTGCACTTGATTATGATTAACCTGACCTTTTATCGAAGAAGGTAAAGAGTTTAATTCCATCAATACTTCTGATGCTGTTTTATCTTGAGTGGAAAGCCCTAAATTATCTGCTACTTCACTTATTAATAACTCTCTGTTTTCTTTATTATCTTCCAATTTAGTATAATCACGCAGTAGATCCATAACTGAAGATACTCTGACTTCAATAATATCATCAACATCTTCACCTCCTAGAGCAACTCCTGATCCCAATAACCTCTCTCTGAGATTTTTCTTTAAAAGATTGGTAAATTTTTCATTTGCATCCGATCCTGTAGTAGATATTGTACCATCTAAATAGTTGTTTACTTTGATTTGAGTACCTAAGCTATGCTCTATTTGTATTTTTGCCTCAGGTTTAAATCCTAATTTTGCACAGAATTTCTGAAAATATTCTTTAATAGTGTCAAACAAGGTCTTGCCATTGTCTTTATAGTTTTTCAACTCTTCAGGAATAGTAAGTGATAATTTACCATCTCCATATTTTACAAGGTCTTCACCATATTGAGACTCAAGTGTAAATTCTAATGAGCTGGATAGGTCACATATTTTCTCTTCCGGATTGTCAATCGTGGTTATAGGTATTGCCATATCAGACGTCACTTTTATGCGGTTGTGGTCAGTGCAGTAAATGTTTAGCACTTTTTTAGGACTGTGTGGAGTTAAATTACAACTACTGAGTGCGGCATGAGATTCATTAAATATACCAGCCCCATACCCTGCTTGATTACAATTGGTGACTAGCTCTTCTAAAATAGCATTACTTGGAACTTCTGCCCCAGCGTACCTGAACATTTCCTTGAAAATTTCCTTTGCTAATGCACGGTAATCTTTTTTGGAGAATAGATGATAAGAGCTTCTCCCTGCGTTATAAAATCTCTCAAATTCCTTTCTATATTCATCAATTTTTTTTTCATCAGCAACTGTAGGGCTATTACAATGATTTTCCCAAACTTCAGATAGTCTATCTTGATCAAGCTCCTTAAGTACTGGTTCCATAAAAGCTTTACCTTCTTCAGAAAGGTTATCAAAATTATCACGGTTAAAAATCTCATTTTTATAATCTTTAGCTCCTTCCTTAAATGCAATAATAAAATTTTTATCTATTTCTTTTTCATTAATAATAAAATTCATTCTTTGAAAATCTAAGAACATTGTTTCACCGGAATTCGCTAATTTATTATCTTGATCTGCTCTTAATTTACTAAAATTGAATTCTTTAGCTGTGGCCTTTAATCTAACTACCGGACTCTTCTTTGCCTCTTTCATAATTAACACCTTACTATAAATATGCTGTAAGTTGTACCATATAATGATGAATAATTTTATAATATATAAAAAAGTCGATAGTCTATTTCTTTATTTTAGGGATATAGGAAAGGCGTAGATTTCTCTTTTCATTTGTAGCATGCTGCATTAATATTTACGTATTAATCTAGAAAATAGTGATGAATAATATTGTAATTGTTGGTCTGCAATGGGGTGACGAAGGCAAGGGTAAAATAGTAGATTATCTTTCTGAGAATGCAGATGTAGTTGTGAGATTTCAGGGAGGAAATAATGCAGGGCACACTATAGTAATAGATGATGAGGTTTATAAATTAAATTTACTGCCCTCTGCTGTTTTGAGAGCGGACAAAATATCTATTATAGGAAACGGTGTTGCTCTTGATTCACATGCTCTAGTCTCAGAAATAGAGTCATTGAAAGTTAAAGGAGTAGACGTAAACTATAACAACTTGATAGTATCCGAGAGCTGTCCATTAATACTTAGCGTACATAAGGACAAGGAAAAGCTATTTGAAGATTTAAACGGAAATCACAAAATTGGTACAACAAACAAAGGGATAGGGCCATGTTATGAAGATAAAGTTGGCAGGAGAGCTATACGCCTTTGTGACTTAGAAAACACAGATGAGCTCAATCAAAGAGTGGATGCTCTCCTGAGTTACCATAATGCTATCAGAAAAGGACTTAACTACCAGGTAGTTAAAAAAGAAGAAATATTAAAGGAAATTCAAGAGATTTCAGAAAAAATTCTTTTATATAAAAAACCTGTGTGGAAGATACTAAATGATTTTATGAAAGAAGGTAAGAAAATAATATTTGAAGGCGCTCAAGGCGCATTTTTAGATATCGACCACGGAACTTACCCTTTTGTTACTTCAAGTAATACCGTAGCATCGCAAGCGATAACAGGCTCAGGATTATCCTACAATGCTCAAATTATTGGTGTAGCAAAAGCGTATACAACAAGAGTGGGTAATGGTCCATTTCCTACTGAACAAAATAACGAGATTGGAGACAGCTTATTTTCTATAGGTAAGGAACTTGGAACAGTAAGCAATAGAAGAAGGCGCTGCGGATGGTTTGACGCAGTTTTAGTGCGCCAGGCCGTACAACTCTCTGGAGTTTCAAGCATTGTATTAACCAAATTAGATATTCTTGATTCTTTTGATACTATTAAAATAGGCACTGGTTATAAGTATGGCGGAAAAATGTATGATTATTTACCCGCATCACATTCAATACAAAAAGAATTAGAGCCAATATATGAAGAATTTCCTGGTTGGAAAGAGAAAACTCAAGGCAAAAGGTCAGTTAAGGAATTACCTGCAAATTTGATGAAATATGTGAGAAAAATAGAAGAATTAATAGGTGTACCAATTCATCTAATTTCAACTAGTCCCAATAGAGAGGATGTTATTAAGCTTAAAAATCTATGAAAACGTCTTGTTAACTTTTATCTAATAAAAAACGATACTTGTGTGACTTCAAGCAATCTATTATGCAAAGTAGCAGCGTAAACGTACAGTGAGCAGTGTGATTTTTCTTAAATACATGTTGATTGTTATAATATAAACATAGTTAAAGGAGGCGTATTATGATTGCAGGTTTGACTAAGGGAGACAAAGCAGTAAGAGCGGAAAAAACAAGTGATCAGCCGAGAGAACTGTCAGTTGCAGAATATGTAGTTAAGTCAATACATGACTTGCAAAAATTGCATAATAGATTATGTTCATCACAGGGCAACAATTGTGTTAATGATAGAGAGAAGTTTGTCCAAGATAGTGATGGGCTTGGTATATTTCAATTTCTCAAAAGCTATATTAATGATGCAGAAAAAAATGAGCCTTCCATTAAGAACCTTACTATAATGAAATTTCTTCGCTCAATTATAGAAGATAGGGAACTGTATAAAAAGTTATGCAGTTTCGATGATTTTCTCGATTGTGAGTTAGAAAATTTGAGAGATAAGATAAGCTTATTAGCGCTTTTGAGAGAAAAGATGGACTTTGCTGATATACAAAAAGCTTATGATAATTGGCGTTTTAATGATCTAATAGGTGATAATGATTTTAAGCGAATGTACGTGGATCAAGCAGTAAAAGAAAGAGAAAAGCCTGTTAATGAGGACTTTGAGAAAAATATAGGTAAATACATAGAGTTAGTAAAGGAAGGAAAAGAAGTTGCAAGTAGGTATTTTGGAAAATGGAAAGAGGACTTTCAAGTTTACTGTGAAGAAATTGACAATAATAATAAAGTTTTGAATATTAACCTTACTCATTACGACAATAGTGAGCCAACAAAGATTAGTGACGTTTTACAGCAAGAGAAAGATATTAAAGAACTGAATATCTATTGCAATAAAAAACATGAAATACACGCTCGTAAAAAAGATAAGAAAAGATATTATGAATTTAAAGAAGGTGCATATTATGAAATGACAAGCACTTGGCCTGCAAAAGATGGATCAGGAATGTGTACCATGATTATGAATGTGAGTAGAGATGGCATAACTGAAATACTAAAATTTAATGGTGAAGATTTTGTTTCATCGAAGGAGATTCTAGAATTAATAAAGCAAAACGATGAATTATATATTCAAGGTCTCTCCTTATACGATGCTGTAATGGAATCACTAGAAGAGAATAGGGCTACTCCTATTAATCTTTACAATGAATCTATGGTGGCTTATCAAGGTAAGGAACCAGAGGGGAAGTTAGATCATAAAGTTGATGCTGATAATAGCCTTCCTTCTTCTCCTTCTATTAATAGCAATGCATTGGAAGCCAATTTACAGCACACTGAAACTCAACCAGAAATTGCTTCACAACAAATAACTGATTTACAAAACAGTTTTAGAAAAGAAGAGCGAAAAAACACGGAATTGCAAACTGAACTGGCACAAAAAGATGAAAAGTTAGCAAGTGTGTTAGCAGAGTTACAAGAGAAAGCACAAGAACTTAAAAATGTATGTGAAGCAAAAGGAAAGCTAGAGGGTAAGCTAAAAGGTGTTAATACAGAAAAGAAGGAGTTAGAAGACAAATTAAAAGAAGCAGCACACATAATGAAGGAAAAGGAGCAGTATATAAGCAATTTAAAACTTCAAGTGCAAGAGTTGAAAGATGAGTATAAAGCACAATTGGAATCTTATGAACAAGGGATATGCAAACTAGCATGGGAAGTTGAAGAGTTAAGAAGCAAGCTAGAGTGTGAGAATGAATGGGATGATAAAGTTGTAGAAATAGCTGATGGACTGGGAGAAAAAATTCATGCTGATGAACAAAGAAGCCTCAATAATCAATTTTATACTCCAACAAGAAATATTTTTAATGAGACTAATAATGAGTCTTGTGTTCCACTGGAAGAAAAGATGACGTTACTCAGATCTTCAAGCTCTGATGGCGGATATGGTAGTGATAATGGTTTATCTTCTAACATGAGTTCTATTGAACAAAGAAGCTTCAATCATCAATTTTATACTCTAGCAGGAAACGTTTTTAGTGAGCCTGATAGTGCCTCACAAAAGAAGACAGAGTTATCCAGATCTTCAAGTTTTGATAGTGGACTTGATAGCGATGAGGAAAATTGTGATAATGATTTATCTTCTAAAATAACTTCTATTGAGAAGGTAGTAGAGAGTAGAAGCGTAGGTAGCTCGCTTTCCTCTTGCATTGTTAAGGAGATGATTGGAGTTAAGTTGCAAGAGCAATACTCAAGTAGAGTATAAAAATCTCCTGTATTGATAATAATTTAAAATCTATAGTAGACTGAAAAAGATTATTAAATTATAATACGACAATGATAAAAGAAGACAAATCAAAAACAATTTTTGAAGTGGAAGGGGCAGTAACTGCTTTACTACCTGCAGCAGAATTTAGAGTGAAGCTGGACAATGAACATGAGATTATCTGTCATGTATCAGGAAGAGTGAGAAGAAGTAAAATACGTATTATTATAGGCGATAGAGTGTTAGTTGAGATGAGTATTTATGATAGGAATGCAAGAAAGGGTAGGATAATAAAAAGGCTAAAGTGATAGAACAATCTCTAGATAATCTTATTCTTGCTTCATCATCAGAAAGGCGAGTAGCCTTACTCAAACAAATAAATATTAAGCCAGGTTTGGTTTTGCCAGCAGATATAGATGAATCGCCTTTGAAGAAAGAACTGCCAAAAGATTACTCAATCCGTATGGCAAAAAGTAAAGCCGAGAAAATACAAAGTGCAAATCCAAATTACTTTGTGCTTGGTGTGGATACAGTTGTTGCTTGTGGTAGAAGGATATTGCTCAAAGCTGAAAACGTTGAACAAGCAGAAAAATGCGTTCGCTTGTTATCAGGAAGAAGGCATAGAGTATACACCAGTGTGTGTTTATTAATTCCTGATCAATCTAAACAGCATATTAGGACTGTAGTTACAATAGTGAAATTTAAGCGTCTCAGCGAACAAGAAATTAAATATTATTTAGCATCAGAAGAGTGGAAAAACAGGGCAGGGGGATGCAACATACAAGGCCTTGCGGGAATGTTTGTATTATTTTTACGTGGTTCTTACTCTTCTGTAATAGGGTTACCATTACATGAAACCAATTGCTTGCTAAGTAATTACTTTAACCTATACTAATACCACTGTCCTTTTTTTGTTTTTCTTCAGCAATAAGTTTAGCCCAGATTCTATTTCTATTTGCTAATGCAATTCTATTGCGATCAGGACTATCATTGCATTCTGTTAAAGTATCTTTTCTTTCCTCTTCTACTATTCCAGCTTTCAGTTGTGCTGCATCTTTTTCTAGCAATTTATATAGTTCGCTATTTTTGTCTATAGTCAGATTAGTATTATCATTTTCTTGTTCTGCTACTTTTCTTTCTAATAACTTACGTACAGGGTCATATTTTTTACCTTCTTTTACTTCTTTCAACATACTTTCTGAGAATAAATCTTTAGTAGCCTGGTCTCTCAATCCTTTATTCAATTTTTCCAATGTATCTTTTGGTTCAATGGTTTCTAATTTCCTCTCTAATTGTTCAGGATTTACCTGAAAATTATCGTGGCTAGTGTAAGTTGGAGATGAGTAACCTGAGTCGTTTATTTCTTCCTCCGCTGCATTGTCTTTTAGCAATCCAGCTGCTAATAAATGTTCTTTTGTTTGTTCACTCATTTTCTTTTGATTTACTGGTTTTAGCGGGAATTTCTGAGTTTCTTTATCCAACCTACTGGTAAATTCCGTAAGTAGGGTATAATCTCTTTGTTCAACATTCATTAGGCTCGCTTTTAACTGTCCAGAATTTACTCGAGATTGTTCATGATTAGAGTGAGTTGGAGATGAATAGCCCGAATCGTTTGTTTTTATATCTGTTGAGCTGTATTCTAGCGATTCATTTTCTTGTTCGGTTTCTTTTTGTTCATCGTTTCCTCTTTCTTCGTTTTCCTTAGTGCTAAGATAATCTTTTTCTTGTTTATAATCTGATTGAGGTTTTGAAAGCGTTATATACTCATCTTCGTTATCGCTCCAACCATCTTCGAAGTCAGAAAATTCTTCACCATACTTACTTGCACTACGTAATAACTCATTTTTTGCTTTCCATGCAAGAATCGAAGCTACATCATTTAGTGATTGCTTATTTCCAGTATTGCTTGATTCTTTAGCGTTTTCATACTTAAATGCACCTTTAACTTTTTTGAATGCAACGTCTTGTGCTGCTGCAGTGCTTTCATTAGTTGTAGGATCAAAAATTGCACCTTTTTGCCGATTATTAGATATTTGCTCACTTTCATCTGATCTTCGGCTTCCAGATGCAGTATATCCAAACGTAGTAAATGTAGACTGCCTATCGTTTTGATTTTGGCTTACAGATTTGGTGAAAGCAGTACTGTTTGAATGATCAGAATATGGAGAATTGTAGTTATTTCCACTATTAATCCGTATTGGCTGATACTCACCTTTTTGCTGATTATTAGGTAATGAACTAGTTCTAGTTGGCAGTGACGGTGGAATCTTTTTAGCAGATGCGTTATTAGAATGTGTAGTGCTAGTCGTTGCATGCTTAAACTTAACTTCTTGATCTTGAGTAGCTTGAACGCCAACACCTTTACTAATATCATTTTCTATGAAAGTTTCAGATGATTGTTGATTCTCTTGTTCTTGTCCTTTCTCCTTGAATTGTATTTGATATAGGAATAAGCCACCTATTTTTACATCTGTGTTTGCTTTTAATTGTTCCTCAGTAACACCATTACGTTCAGTGAGATCTACACCATCTTTATCAATCTTGATTTTGATAGTACATTTTTTGCCATTTTTGTCATGCCAATTCAAAGTCATTTCATATGAACCATCGGTTACAACATAATGCCTTATTCTTTTCTCTCCTTCTTCGGCAACAAAACCGTGCATTCCGCTCTTTCCATCACTATGCAGCGTTGAAAATCCCGAAATTCCTTTCTTCTGACAAAAGTCACTATTTAAAAACTCGCTGATTTTAAACTCTTTTTTGTCATCTCCCAGTGTAATACTTGCGTGATCGCCATATATTGAAACTCCTGCGATATCATCAACATACTCTTTTAACCTTGCTTTAACTTCACTTTCAAGCTTTTGTTCGGCTTTCTTTATCTTGTTCTGCTCTGGAAGAATAACTTCATAAGCTTTATTTTTGTCTTCATCTGTCTCCAAATTCCAGACGGAGTGCTCTATTAGAAACTTTACTACATTAAAACCAACTCTGGAATTATAAATTGGGTCGTCTTCCTTTTTTATTTCATCGAATAAAGTAAAAAATCCTCGAATGAATTCATGATATTGTTGTGTGCTTTGAGTATTCATATTTTCCCTCACTAATAACCCTCTGCCTTTTAGCCTTAGCTAGTACAATTATTACGGGAATTGATTTAGTTTTTATTAAAGAAGTTGTATTGCTAACGTGATGACATGAGCTATTTTATGTTCACATCAAGCAATTTAAGTTGTCATTCCAGTCTGGAATCTAGATTTTTCTAGACTTGATCCTATAGTCAAATTCATAACTACAAACGTTGTAGTATAAGAGTAATTTTCACCAAAAAGTATGTCATTTGAGTAGCTGACACTGGGATGGCTTTGTTGCACAGCTCTTCGGATAGTGGGTAATGTATAATAAATTCATGAAGCTATATCAAACTTAGCCATGCCTATTTCAGTAAATTTGTTAAGCAAATAACACTTGAGTAGCAGTTCCTTCTCACGATTAATCTCAGATTTATTCCTAAAACTAAATCCAAATATTTGCTTCAGTCGCGAGAAAAAACTTTCTATATAAGATCTCTTCCAATAATTTATCTCTTTTTTCCACCTCTTCATACCATCTTCATCATATGACTTTATGAGCTTGATTGTAGAATTTCTCTCATTCATATAATCCAACTTTGGATGCTCTACTGCATTATTTTGCGGAGGAATCCTTGTCTTTATGTCAAGCTCATCGCACAGTTTGTATAACTTCTTTCGATCTATCTGCATATATCGTGCTTATGTTATACTTGGTATCCACTCTTTCAATAAGATCACAGGCTCCATAGTGGTCGGAATAAACTCCACTACTGTATTTTGCAGCTATAACTTTTTTACTACCTATCTCTAGCATTACATCTTGTTTGCTCATAGCGGCGATACTTTCTATCTGTACCATTTGCCTTACTATGGCCTGGAATATTATTGTAGATGCTGATACCTGTACTATCTATAGCAATTTCAATATCTTCCATATCGTTCTTATCAACTCTGCAGTCGTTGATTTTGATATTAAGCTTTTTAAACCTTCTTGAAGCCTGCGAATAGCTGATAATTTGCAAAATTTTCCCTATTTGCTCAAGATATTTCTCTATAAATCCCACTGTTTGCCTAAGACCAATCCTGAATAGATAGGTTATTATGTGAATTAGAATCACTACTTTGTCGCTGTAGACATTGTTGCCACCTGCTACTTTTGGACTATTTTCGTACCAATTTTCAATGGCATCGTTGATATAATGAAAAACATTTCCCCTTTCTTGAAGAAATTTGTTATATTCATTGCAGTTACTGACTTTCATTCTTATTGGCATATTTTTCCTTTGTCGGCTAAATATCTATTTTATAACAAATTCCATCAGTAACTGCCTGTTCTTTCCTTGAGTGGTGCAACAAAGCCATCCCAGTGTCTGGGCACTGGGATGACAACAAAGGGGCTACTTGAACAGAGGCTATTTAGGTAACAAGAGGTGACAAGAAAAGAAGCGCTGGTTTCATACGTACCTGAACACTTATCCTGCATGTAATAAACATGATCAAAAAGCTATTCATACAGTACACATCTCTCCGTTAATTTATCAATAAGTTTTTTATCCACGTGGAATCAAAGGGTATAATATCTTATAGCTTATTGTTTACACCTATTTCAGCATAAAAATTATTGTGGGGCTTGATTTTATACATATCACTACACATAATAGGTTTTAGTGTAAATTAGTAATATGCATCCAATCATATACTTACTTAACCTGTTACTTGATCTTTACAGCTTCGTTCTAATATGCTCAATTGCTCTCGATTTGTTGATTAAATTGAATGTAGTTAACATGTATAATGAGATTGTAAGCAGCATAATGCAAACTTTAAACAGACTCACTTATCCTCCACTAAAGGTTATCAGAAGGTATATACAACCATTCAATGGATTAGATTTATCCGTGATGATATTGATAATAGCAATTCACTTTGTAAAATATACAATTACTTATTACTTTAAGTAGATGTTAAAAAAACAGCTAAAATCAGCGATATACTTGTCACTATTAATGTATATATATATATCGGTTTTTAGCTATAATTATAAAGATCCATCCTTAAATACAGCTACAAATCAGGAAGTAACAAATTTGGGCGGAGTAGTAGGTTCATATTTAGCTGATATATTGGTTCAATTTCTTGGACTCGCTAGTATTACAATAGCTACAACCATAGTTTACTTTTTAATTTTCAGAGCATCATTGCTGAAAATTATCTACCTAACGTTAATCAATGTAGCAATATATGCTATATTGTCGCAACTTTCGCTTGGCATTACTGCTAGATACATGCACGGTGGAATAGTCGGTAATGCTCTAATTGACCACTGCCCGTTTTACATATTCACAGTAGTAGCATCAATAGGTATTGTAGGATTGATTGGTTGGAAGAGAACGGTTTATTCTTTGCTTTTCCTATGTAAAAAAATATTTTCCCTTTTTACAAAGGTTCTGTTTTTCAGGTTACGTAAAACTACTGATTATTCAATAGCACCATTAGTAGTAGAGGAAAAATATATAACCACTAAACAACAACCGAAAGAAAGAAAGAAAAAAGCTGCCGAAGAAATTGTTAAACCACCTTCTAGCGAGTTTGAGTTTCCAAGCATTCACTTACTTTCCAAAGCAGAAGAATCTTTGCAGAGAAAACAGTTGAATGCATTAGAGAGCAATAAGAATTTATCTCTGCTCGAACAGGTTCTGAGTGATTTTGGCGTGCAAGGAAAAATTATAAGTGTATGTTATGGACCGGTTGTGACTTTATACAAACTTGAACCACAAGCAGGTACAAAATCTGCAAGAGTGATTGGTCTTGCAGATGATATTGCACGTTCAATGAGTGCACTTTCTGCACGTATTTCAATAATTCGTGGACAAAATGCCATGGGAATAGAATTGCCAAACAAGGAGCGAGAGATTGTAATGCTGCGTGATTTACTTGAATCGCCAGAATACCAAAATGCAAACTTAAATCTTCCAATTGCGCTTGGCAAGGAAATAAGCGGAAAACCAGTTATTGCAGATCTGACTAAAATGCCCCACTTGCTTGTTGCCGGAACTACAGGGTCAGGTAAGTCGGTTGCAATTAACACGATGATTCTGTCGCTTGTTTATCGACTAAGTCCTGATGAATGCAAGATGATAATGATCGACCCCAAAATGCTCGAGCTTTCAATATATGATGCAATACCGCATCTAATAACGCCAGTGGTAACAGAGCCAAAAAAAGCTGTTATTGCTCTTAAGTGGATAGTGAAAGAGATGGAAAATCGCTATCGCATGATGTCATATTTAAATGTGCGCAATGTAATAAACTATAATCAAAAAATTACAGAAGCGATGAATAGCGGAATAGAGTTGGAGCGCGTTGTACAGATTGGCTTTAACTCAACAACGGGTAAACCTTTATTTGAAAAAATACCACTTAAAATGGAGACATTTCCGTATATTGTGGTGATCGTAGATGAAATGGCAGATTTAATGCTTGTTGCTGGCAAAGATATAGAATGCTCTATTCAACGTTTAGCTCAGATGGCTCGTGCTGCAGGAATACACATCATAATGGCAACACAACGCCCATCTGTAGATGTGATAACAGGTGTGATAAAAGCAAACTTTCCAACGAGAATTAGTTTTGCTGTTACTTCTAAGATAGATAGCCGTACAATACTTGGTGAACAAGGGGCCGAACAGTTACTCGGTATGGGTGATATGCTTTATATGGCCTCTGGTGGTAAGATTATTCGAGTGCACGGTCCATTTGTAAGTGATGATGAGGTGCAAAATATAGTTGATCATCTGAAAACGCAAGGTGAGCCAAACTACATGGAGGAAATCACTCAAGAAGATGAAAATTCTTTCGCGGAATCAGAAGGTGAAACAGAAGATGAAGAGAACGATCTATACAAGCAAGCAGTGGCCATCATTCAGAGAGATCAAAAGGTTTCAACTAGTTACATTCAAAGGCAACTTAGAATAGGCTATAACAGAGCTGCAAATATTGTTGAAAGAATGGAGAAAGAAGGTATTGTCAGTGCTCCGAGTTACTCAGGAAAGAGAGAGATATTGGTAGAATAACCCTTAACTTAAACCAAAGAAAGTTATTTTAAGATCAATAGATCTCTTGCATAACTGGAATTCAAAAGTTCCAGCGCATGACCAGATATTTCTTATTGGATCCCAGTTGTATAGTGTTTAATACTAAATTAACTACTAAAAACGTACAATAGTAATATATTAATTAGCTAGGGGGTTAAAAATGGGTATAACCAAATTTGTATTCGGTTTTGATAAATCGGATGTAACAGCATTGCAGGAAAGTCAAAATATTGATGCTAAAAAGTTTCAAGAAGTATTTAGCGCATTAAAAGAATGGCAAGAAGCTCAAAAGATAGATGCTAAACAGTTTGAAGAGGTATTTAGTGCATTAAAAGAGTGGCAAGAAGCTCAAAAGATAGATGTTGAGCAGTTTGAAAAAGTTTTTGGTGCATTAGAAGACAAGATTGGTACTGAGCAGTTTCAAGCTATGCAAGAGCACTTAAGCGGCTTGCAAGAAAAATTTACAGGCTTAGAAGAAAAAGTAGAAACATTTGCAGACATGGTAGGGGGACAAGAACAAGCAATACTAACTTGTGCCATAGTCAGTGCTGTTGCTGCAATAGCTGTAACTAGTTTTGTTGCATTCTGTATCTATCAGGGAGTTAAGCTTGATAAAGAGAAGAAAAACGACTTGTCTCAAGATATGCCAAGCGGAAAGTTTAATAATGTGAATGATACCGAAAAACTGAAGAATAACTTACAGCAAGGAAGAGTGTAATGCTCTTCTTGAAAGGGTGTTACGTAAAATTTGTAACACCTTAAATTTCCTTTAGATTATGTAGGTTTTGGTAGTAAATTTTTTAGAAAGATGTTTGTATTATAAAGTTGGTAGAGATTCTGATTTACTTGAAGTTTGTTAATTGGTATCTTTTAAAGCACAATATTCACTATAGTATGCTTAAGATCTTTTCTAAAGTTTTATTTATATTAATACTTTTGGTTTCTAGTTTCTTTACTGTACATAATGTTGAAGCGAAGTCTAAGGTAAAGTTCAGTAAGAGGTACATACCTCCTGGTAACCCTGGTGGTGCAAACTTTCATGCAGACGAGGATTTTGCTGAGTCATATAAACTGTATGAGAAGCGTAGGGAGCTCCTCAAGAAAAAAAAGTTACAAGATCTAGCTATGAATAAAGAAGATCTAATCAAAAAATTAAAAGAAAAAAAAATTGCTAGCCTTGATAACGAGCCAAACAACGTGGGAGCTTGCATAGTTGAAGATGGGGAGGATGCTATGATCAATCAGCATGGTATTAATCTTGCACGTTTAAAGGGTGCTGTATTTATAGATCAAGAGCCAGTTTCTCAGTATGAAAGTAAGCAGCATAAAAAAAGTGAACAACAAAAAGGGAAAAAAGTTACTTCAACACGAGAAAAAAAAGTTTCCCCTATAAATGTTACTATAAAAGAAACTCCATCAAGAAGAACGTGCTCTCATGATTCTATTACTGATCTAAATAGAACACCACAGCATAGTTTAAATGGTTCAAGTTCATTTGGCAGTGTAGTTGACACAGTAAAATAGTGTCACGATTAATAATATGCTAGATAGAGACCTGACATTGAGTGATGATGCATATGAGTCATCGCCGGTTTCCAGGCATAAAACTCATACTGTAAAAGTTGGACAAGTGAAGATAGGTGGAAATAATCCTATAGTTGTTCAATCCATGGCACTTGGTGCACATATAGATTCTGACAACATAAAAAGCAGTGCTCAGAAATATGCAAAAGAAGTAATAGAACTAGCGCATGCAGGTTCAGAATTGGTGCGAATTGCTTTGAACTCAGAGGAAGTAGCAAAAGCAATACCTTATATAGTAGAGGAAATAAATAAAGAAGGCTTTGATGGTAAGATATTAGTAGGCTGTGGACAATATGAGCTCTACAGGCTGATTCAGGATTATCCAGACAACATTAAAATTCTGGGTAAAATTAGGATAAATCCAGGTAATATAGGCTTTGGTGATAAACGTGATGAAAAATTCGAAAAAATTATAGAGTATGCAATAACGCATGATCTTCCTGTCAGAATTGGAGTAAATTGGGGTAGTCTTGATAAGTACCTTTCACAAAAATTAATGGATGAAAACTCCTTATCTAGTAATCCAAAAACTTCTGATGTTATATTACGTAAGACGCTTGTAATGTCTGCTCTTGGTAGTGCAAAAAAAGCTGAAAAGATTGGCCTTAATGCAGAGAAAATAATCATTTCATGTAAAGTCAGTAGAGTGCAAGATTTAATTTTAGTTTATACGGCACTTGCACAATCTTCCAATTATGCGCTGCATTTGGGTTTAACCGAAGCTGGTATGGGTAACAAAGGCGTAGTAAATACCACAGCAGGGCTTACTTATTTATTGCAAAATGGTATTGGAGACACTATCCGGGCTTCTTTAACTCAGCGCCCTGGTGAATCACGCACTAATGAGGTGGTAGTATGTCAGGAAATACTGCAGTCTATAGGTTTGCGCTACTTTAACCCTCAGGTGAGTTCATGTCCTGGTTGTGGACGCACAAGTAGCGATCGTTTTCGTATATTAACTGAGGAAGTAAATGGCTACATAAAAACTCATATGCCGGTATGGAAGAAAAAGAATCCTGGTGTAGAGTATATGAACGTTGCTGTTATGGGATGCATAGTAAATGGTCCTGGAGAGAGCAAACATGCAAATCTGGGGATCAGCCTGCCTGGGTATGGAGAAAAACCTGTTTCAGCAGTCTACAAAGACGGCAAATATTTCAAAACTTTACAAGGTGATAATATTTTTGAAGAATTTAAGGAAATTATTAGTGATTATGTGGAGAAGCATTACACATAAGCCTTTCACAAGTTTGTACTTAGACTACATTCTGTAAATTAAATGCAAAAATGGTATCTATTGAGTGGATGTCAAATTAGACAATAAAGAACGCCAATTTAAAAACTAGATAGTATCTGACAGGGTTCCTTTTGCCTTTTTTCTATTTGAGAAATTTTTTAATATTGAGATTGACTCTAAGTAGTATAGAGATGTTATTCCAGTATCAAGGACTGAAGTTTCCTGATCTACAATATTTGTACAGTTATGAAATAGACGTAATTTGACATAAAAAGCTTTACTTTTTGAAATTTTGGGTTACGTTTAATTTAACATATTTCAGTGGGGAATTTATTGTAGGTAGAAAGGAAGCTTTAAAAATATTAGGTTTTCAATCAAGCGATGCGCCCAGTGAACAAGAAATTAAATCAGCGTATAGAAAATTAGCCTTGAAATATCATCCTGATAAACATTCAGGTAAAAATGAGGTTGTGAAGAAACAAAATGAAGAAAAATTTAAGCAGCTAGGTTCTGCATATGAATTTCTTACTAAGGAAAGCATAGAAGAGGTTACAAATCTAACTGACGAAAATTTAAATGAAATTAATTCGCCTGGAGATTTGAGGTTTTACTTAAGTAGGGCTCTATATAATCAGGATATAAAGTTTCTTGAAAAGCTTTTTTCCAAATTCAAAAGCAGTAAAGATGGAAGATTTGGTGATTACATTAATGAAAAACTTATTTATATTTACTTTCCATTATCTATTGCTTTAATGCAAGCTAAAGATTCAAGAAATTATAGTATTTTGAAACTTCTTTTAGAAAATGGTGCTGATCCTAATATAAAGCTATTACATAATGAAGCTTCGTTATACTATTGTAGGGTTATCGATGACAGCAGAATTGTAGAGTTATTGTTACAATATGGTGCTGATCCTAATATGTTAGATAAAAATGGTAAAAATCCGTTGTTTAAAGCGTTTTTGTGTGATGATGATCATACTATGGAAATACTTTTGAAATATGGTGCTAATCCTAATATGTTAGATAAAAATGGTCGAGTTCCATTATATCAAGCAATCAATTGTGACAACGATAAACGCGAAAAATATGTAGAGTTGCTTCTAAAGTATGGTGCTGATCCTAATCAGAAGGTTAATGGCTCCAGAGTTATAGAGTGTGCTCCATATTTCACTAATAATGGTGTAATGAATTTGATTAAAACGCTTACTCTGCCATACGGTAACAATGATAAAGTTAAAAGGTTGATGGCTGAGTACGGTGGAGTTGATAGACGTTATCTACGTGATCAAACGATACTGACTTGTTGTTGCTTAATAGTCGCTTCTGCTACTTTTTTTAGTATAGCTTCTCCTGTGCGCTATGTACCGACAGCAATATTTGCACTTGCTGCATGTTTTTTTATTAAAAATGCTGTACATGCTGCATTTTTTGCAAAAGAACCTTCTACTGAGTTTACCGAAGCTAGAGCTTGTCCAGAGATTAGTAAAAGAGGCTATAATATCTAAAGTTTTAGTACTGGGTAAAGACGAGAAAAAAGCACCCAGCAGACCTAAGTCAAAGGGAATGGACAAGAATAGAAAGCTATTCCAGAGTATCATACAGGAAAGTAAGAAAAAAATATACTATAGTTAAAAAAATGTGATGGGATACCAAGGAGAAAATTTAAAAATCATATAAAGGAAGAATATGGTATGGATATTGAGATTGTCAAAAGGCCTTCATGTAGGTTCTAAGTCAACAAAGACACACCGCCTTAGCTACTACCAATGAGGGGTTTAAAGTACAGCCAAGAAGGTGGGTTGTAGAAAGGACTTTTGCTTTAGGAATAGAAGACTATCGAAAGAATAAGATTTACTCACTGAAAATTTCATATATCTGGCTATGAGTAGAGTTATGTTAAGGAGAGAAATATGCTTGAATTCGCGAACAAGTTCTAATCATTAATGTTATACACGTTCTTTTCTTTTTCTATTCTCTCTTGTTCTTCAATACAATACATAGCAAGCGGATTAGCTTTAAGTCTTTCGACTCCTATTTCTTCTCCCGTTCCATCGCAGTAACCATAAATGCCTAATTTTATTTTTTCCAACGCCTCCTTAATTTTTTCTTTTCTATCTTTTCGGCGCTTAATTAATTCTCCATTTTCACTATCAGAATAAATACTACTATCTTCTAGATCTTGTTTCTCCAGTTCAGAGAGTATTGATTGTAACTTTAAGCTAAAGTATTCCAGTTGTTTTACGTTCATATATTCTTCATTTTCTGAAGGAACGTAATCTTCCGGTAACTTTATTTTTATTAATTTTTCCATAGCATTATCAATAAAATATATTAAAACTTATATAACATGTAAACACAAAAAATTATACTACCCTCAAAGTAAACACTATAATTTATAATAAACATTTAAAATCCTGGTATGATTAGTTTGGTAAAAAAATTAGTAATAAATGATAATAATCTTACTTATATAGTATGTATTTTTATTATAATGTTAAGTTTATCTTCATATACACTTGAAAACAACAGTAAACAAGAAGTCATATTAACATTAACATGGATATGTGCTACATTTGTTTTGCAGATCTCTACAAATAATTTATTTACATCTGATTATCATGATGGAATATTAGAGCAAATCTTTTTACAGCCACTCTCTTCTAGGCTGATAGTTGCTTATAAAATCTTCGCTCACTGGTTGTTATTTGGGTTACCGATTTCAGTGATTTCTTTCATGTTCAGCTTTGCAATTCTAGGCAATAATATTGAACATTCAATAGCAGTTGGAGTGTCTTTATTATTTAATACGCTGATAATCATTAATATTTCAGCTACTGGAAATGCATTGATGATTGGTCGAAATAACTTAGCATCAGGAGTGTCGCAAATTCTTGTTTTGCCAATGATAATGCCAACTTTTGTATATTTCAAATTGCTAACTCAATTTGAAAATTTATCCTTGAATATTTATACACTACTAATCACCATCTTAGTTTTTGTCATTTTAATTGTTAACAGCACTATAACTACTCACATAGCATTAAAATTTGCTGTGGAGCAGGATTGAAAAAACTTACTAGTTATAGCACTTCTCATAATAGTCCAAAAAAGGTAAGATATGGATTTATAGTAGTGATGGTAAGCATGCCAGCAGCATATAGTTATGACTTAAGGAAAAAGGTAATGGAAGCATTGGATGAAGGAGAGAGTGGAGAAACTGTTGCCAAGAGATTTAAGATTGGAGAAACAACTTTATATGAGTGGAAGAAAAGACGTGAGAAAACGGGAGATTTTCAATCAAAAAAGCTTGGAAGCGTGGCATAAAATTACCGACTGGAATGCATTTGCCGAATTTGCAAATGAGCAAGGTGGCAAAACTCAGTCAGAGATGTTGGGGCAATATTAGTAGACAAACAATTCATCGAGCACTTAAAAATATAGGATTCACAAGAAAAAAAAGACCTACGGATATAAAGAAAGAAATGAAGAAAAGCGAGCTCAATTTTCAAAGGTTATAGCAACAAAAGAACCTAAAGAATTAGTGTATATAGATGAGTCTGGCATTGATAACACTGAACCTATGGGTATTGCCAGAAAGGACAGCGGTTTTATGCCCTAAAATCTGGAAAGAAAACTCAACGAATTAGCATGGTTGCAGCCTTAAGTGGAAGAAAAATAATTGCTCCGTTAACCTTTAAAGGCCACTGCAATATGGATATCTTTAATAAATGGTTTGAGCAGTTTCTGACACCGATTTTGGAACCTGGACAAACTGTTATCCTTGATAATGCTACTTTTCATAAGTCTAATAAGATTTGCTAAAGGAGTTGGTGCAGAAATTTTATATCTTCCTCCATATTCTCCAGATTTCAACAAAATTGAGCATTATTGGTTTGCTATAAAAAACAGAACCAGAAAAAACATTCCTTTATTCAAATCTTTTCGTCATGCTGTCGATTCTTCTTTCTTATGACCTTTTTGGACTATTATGGGAAGGGCTATATTTACTTGTATCTGCTTAGTTAAGGGTGTTAACTTAAGTAGAGATGGAGACATTAGACTTCTTGCATGAATTACAGCGTGTGAAACCATTATTGGATTTCAGACTGGCTGGTTATGCAAGAAATCTAATATCTATCGAAGAGTCAGAAACTTTTATAACTTACCTTTAATCAACCTAACCCATGCGTGCCAATCTCTCTCACCAAGATTGCTTTCGAAAGACAGAAGATCCTTTACGGCTTTTGAGCAAATTTCTTCACTTGGAATTGACAACTCCCTATTCATTGCTAGCATCAGGCATTGAGTTTTACAAGCTTGTTCTAAGTGATACGTATAAAACATTGCTTCTTGTATAGTCTGACCACATGTTATAGATCCATGATTGCGCATTAACATCACAAAATTTTCTTTCAAATCAGCTATTAATCTTTTTCCTTCTGTATCATCAAGTGCCAGGGAATTATAATCATGGTAAGATACCTTATTATAAAAGTGCAGCGCCCACTGACTTATTGGGAGTAATCCATCCTTGAGAGAAGAAACTGCTACAATAGAAGGTGTATGTAGATGAAAAATTGCTTGAATATCTTTCCTTGCTTGATAAATGAAGCCATGGATTACATAGCCAGTTTTATTATATTGATATTCTTTGCCTTCAATTATATTCCCATCAAACGATACTTTCATCAATGAACTTTCATCTACTTCATAAAAACGTATACCAAACGGATAAACATAAAATGACTTTTTATCTTCAGAACGTACAGAGAGATGAGTATACGTATGATCATCTAATTTAAGATAAGATAAAATTTGATAGGCGTTAACTAGGTCTCTTTTCAACTCACTATTTGTTAATAACATAGCTCTTGACTAAAATTTTCTAAAGATTTATACGTAAAAAAAAGTTTATTACAAACTAAAAGGTGAACCTACGTTAAAATACTAAGCACTTTTACTTGCCTTAGGTGATTAGAGTTTACATTTCTAGATTACATAGTATTTTAACTATAAAAGCGACTTTTTATGTAATGTTTCATATGTTTTAAAGCCTTGTTTTTATGTTATTATAATTGTAGGTTTTAATATTAAAAATAATATGATAAACGTTGAGATAAAAAAACAGCTAACAAAATTTTTCATATATATCACTGGTCTTCCAGGAAGTGGTAAACTTTCTACAGCAATAGTATTATCTAGTATGATAAATGCAGTAATTGTAAGTGGACTTGAATATAATCAAACTTCCAAAGAAGCTCGAGATAGAATATATAACACTACACATGTTATGTTTCAGGCAATAGAAGCCTATCCTATGGTTCTGTCGCATCTATAAATTGTAGTACAAGAAGATTGTAAAAACTGGAATTATGAGAGTTATAGAGCCATTAACATAGCAAAATTTTCAAAAGTAGAACCATTATCATTAGCTTTAATAATTTGTCTTTTTTGAATCATACGAATATTTTCTATGCCTGTGATGGTAATCTTTGCAGAATGGAAGCTTTTAAACCCAAGCATTGGTTTTATTAATTTTTTGATAAATCTATGATCTTGTTCAACAATATTATTTAGATATCTTACTTGAAAAACCGTGATTCTATAAGGTTCAGGAATTTCCGTATTCAAGTCATCAAGAGCAGCAATATTACTGCCGCTTTTATCAATTACTACTTTCTCAGGAAGATTATTCCTTCTAAAGGCTTTACGAAAGAATGCAAGTGCTGCAGACTTGTCTCTACGAGTACACAGCAGAAAGGGTTCTGTCGCATCTATAAATTGTAGTACAAGAAGATTGTAAAAACTGGAATTATGAGAGTTATAGAGCCATTAACATAGCAAAATTTTCAAAAGTAGAACCATTATCATTAGCTTTAATAATTTGTCTTTTTTGAATCATACGAATATTTTCTATGCCTGTGATGGTAATCTTTGCAGAATGGAAGCTTTTAAACCCAAGCATTGGTTTTATTAATTTTTTGATAAATCTATGATCTTGTTCAACAATATTATTTAGATATCTTACTTGAAAAACCGTGATTCTATAAGGTTCAGGAATTTCCGTATTCAAGTCATCAAGAGCAGCAATATTACTGCCGCTTTTATCAATTACTACTTTCTCAGGAAGATTATTCCTTCTAAAGGCTTTACGAAAGAATGCAAGTGCTGCAGACTTGTCTCTACGAGTACACAGCAGAAAGTCTACAGTATTGCCGAGACTATCTAGTGCTCTGTATAGATAAACCCATTTACCGTTTAATTTTATGTAGGTCTCGTCCATTCTCCAGCTACTGCCAACCTGCTTCTTCCTTTTCCTCAACTCTTCATCTATCAGTGGCACAAATCTGATAATCCACCTTTGTAGCGTAGCATGATCAATTTTCGCTCCTCTTATACTCATCATTTCTTCCAAATCTCGATAGCTCAAAGAAAATCGACACTTCATGTATACTGATAACATTATTATCTCTGCTGAAAAGCTAAATCCTTTGAAATAGGGCAATAATTTTGGACTAATACGCAACATCTTTGCTTTTTTAAAGATGATTATATTACTTCTTTTCTATTTTCCTACAAATGAAACTGACTTCGCTCTATAGATGCGACAGAACCCTTCATTCGTAGTATGATTTTAGAGTATATTTTGCCATCTATAAAGTTTACTGATACAAAAAAAGGGGAGAATAGCGAGCAGTCCTCTGGTTATGCATCTGATTTAGAAGAAGATCAACCTCCAAAATCAAAAAATCTACAACTATTGCCAACAACTGTAATGAAAATTGATAATGTGGATCCAATAAATAGTGAAGCAAAAAAATCATCTTTATGGAAAAATCTTTTTAAGAAACACAAAAAGAAAGCAGAGCAGAAAACACCGGAGTGCGTTAGTAAAGTATAAGGTAAAGGGAGAAGATTTTCCTCTTTTTGACTATAAAAGTTAAGTTAAGGGAAATCTTCCAATATAACAACATTTAAGAAAATGTACATGATATCAAAGAAGGAATAAAGTAGGAGATAATGCATATAAGTTAGATATATGAGAAGTGTATACCCAAGTGACATAAGTCGTGAAAAATTCAAGATAATTTTACCAGATCTAGAATCTTGTAGAAAAAAACAAAGCCAAGAAGACTTGATTTGTATGATGTATCTTGTGGAGTGCTGTATGTCCTCAAAAGCTGTTGCCAGTGGAGCACAAGAGTTTCCAAAATGGAGAAGTTGTTACGACTACTTTAAAAAATGGGAAGATAAAGAAAGTACTTTGGAGAGTGTTTAAAAAAAATTAGTTAGAAAGAACAATGGTAAGAAAGAGAAAACCAGTTTCTGTATAATTGATGCTCAAAGTGTTAAAAATACAGATAACGCTGAAAGTAAAGGCTATGATGCAGGTAAAAAGATTTCAGGTATAAAGCGTCATATCGTAGTTGATACACAAGGTCTTCCACACGCAATTCATATAAAACGGCAGAAGCAGCTGATCGTAGCAGTGCTATAAAAATGGTTAAAAATGCTAAAGCAAAACTCTCTGAAGTTAAAAATATACTAGTTGATGCTGGCTACACTGGAGAAAATTTTGCAACTCAAATAAAAGATACTATTGGTGCAACTGTTGAGGTGAAGTAAATTGCACAGGTTTTTCGTATTGCGCAAAAGATAGGTTGTGGAACGCTATTTTGCTTGGTTGGAAAAATGTAGAAGGTTATGGAAAAATTGCGAGCGTAAACTCAACACCACCTTACAAATGATCGTTCTGGCTTTTATTGCTTTGCTTCTCGAAAGATTATAAACAGGTTCTAAAACATGTCAATTAGTATTGTAGGATTTTTTCTAACCAAAAGTAATATTTTGATAAAAGGGTTTTAACAGGCTTAATATAAGGTTTTTTATTAACTATACACATTTTTAGAATTTGGTTTAATTTTTTTTAAACTATAAGTTCAACGTATATCAATAAATAGAGTAGAAGAGAATTAAAGTAACCTATATGATTAGGAAGAGATTTTTCTTATTTAATTTTATTTTGCAGATGTATAGTATTTCTTTATTTAGAATTTTGATCTTCGTTCTTTTTTTTAATTTGCAGCTTCTTGCACAGGAAAAACTAGATATGTTTTATGATCAAGAAAGTGATTTGCACCTACCACTACCTGGTAATATGATTATAGATGATGATAATACTGCCCTGATAGCTCATTACAAAAATGACTCTCTCATAAAAGACTCAAGAAAAGTTATCTCATTCGAAATTGATAAGTCTGATATCTACCACTATCGCATAAGAGGAGATGTGCTGATTAGCAAGGGTGATGTTTCAGAAGAAAGATGTTATAGTAGTTACCCAACATTCATGAATTTTAACAGTAAGGAAAAAGTGTGGTTCTGTCGCATCTATAGAGCGAAGTCAGTTTCATTTGTAGGAAAATAGAAAAGAAGTAATATAATCATCTTTAAAAAAGCAAAGATGTTGCGTATTAGTCCAAAATTATTGCCCTATTTCAAAGGATTTAGCTTTTCAGCAGAGATAATAATGTTATCAGTATACATGAAGTGTCGATTTTCTTTGAGCTATCGAGATTTGGAAGAAATGATGAGTATAAGAGGAGCGAAAATTGATCATGCTACGCTACAAAGGTGGATTATCAGATTTGTGCCACTGATAGATGAAGAGTTGAGGAAAAGGAAGAAGCAGGTTGGCAGTAGCTGGAGAATGGACGAGACCTACATAAAATTAAACGGTAAATGGGTTTATCTATACAGAGCACTAGATAGTCTCGGCAATACTGTAGACTTTCTGCGGTTCTGTCGCATCTATAGAGCGAAGTCAGTTTCATTTGTAGGAAAATAGAAAAGAAGTAATATAATCATCTTTAAAAAAGCAAAGATGTTGCGTATTAGTCCAAAATTATTGCCCTATTTCAAAGGATTTAGCTTTTCAGCAGAGATAATAATGTTATCAGTATACATGAAGTGTCGATTTTCTTTGAGCTATCGAGATTTGGAAGAAATGATGAGTATAAGAGGAGCGAAAATTGATCATGCTACGCTACAAAGGTGGATTATCAGATTTGTGCCACTGATAGATGAAGAGTTGAGGAAAAGGAAGAAGCAGGTTGGCAGTAGCTGGAGAATGGACGAGACCTACATAAAATTAAACGGTAAATGGGTTTATCTATACAGAGCACTAGATAGTCTCGGCAATACTGTAGACTTTCTGCGGTTCTGTCGCATCTATAGAGCGAAGTCAGTTTCATTTGTAGGAAAATAGAAAAGAAGTAATATAATCATCTTTAAAAAAGCAAAGATGTTGCGTATTAGTCCAAAATTATTGCCCTATTTCAAAGGATTTAGCTTTTCAGCAGAGATAATAATGTTATCAGTATACATGAAGTGTCGATTTTCTTTGAGCTATCGAGATTTGGAAGAAATGATGAGTATAAGAGGAGCGAAAATTGATCATGCTACGCTACAAAGGTGGATTATCAGATTTGTGCCACTGATAGATGAAGAGTTGAGGAAAAGGAAGAAGCAGGTTGGCAGTAGCTGGAGAATGGACGAGACCTACATAAAATTAAACGGTAAATGGGTTTATCTATACAGAGCACTAGATAGTCTCGGCAATACTGTAGACTTTCTGCTGTGTACTCGTAGAGACAAGTCTGCAGCACTTGCATTCTTTCGTAAAGCCTTTAGAAGGAATAATCTTCCTGAGAAAGTAGTAATTGATAAAAGCGGCAGTAATATTGCTGCTCTTGATGACTTGAATACGGAAATTCCTGAACCTTATAGAATCACGGTTTTTCAAGTAAGATATCTAAATAATATTGTTGAACAAGATCATAGATTTATCAAAAAATTAATAAAACCAATGCTTGGGTTTAAAAGCTTCCATTCTGCAAAGATTACCATCACAGGCATAGAAAATATTCGTATGATTCAAAAAAGACAAATTATTAAAGCTAATGATAATGGTTCTACTTTTGAAAATTTTGCTATGTTAATGGCTCTATAACTCTCATAATTCCAGTTTTTACAATCTTCTTGTACTACAATTTATAGATGCGACAGAACCATGCGAAATCCTTATCACTACTTCGTTGATGATAAAACTTCAGTAGAAAATGCATATCGCTCTTTTAATAATGATATTGAGACTGTAAATAATATTATAAGAAATGCAAAATTTAATATTAATAAATAAGTCCACTAAAAGGTAAAAATGGATTAATATCTATAAAAGATTTTACTACTTGTTGATTAAATTAAAGGGCCAGTAATATTATAGAAAATTTTAGACTTGCAATAATTTTCAATAAGAGCCTCTTGATAAGGTCAATCTGATCTTTCATTTTTTTTTAATTCTGTTTTTATCATACGCTTATTAATTCTTCCGCAAGTAAAATACTATTAATTTGGCAAGATATATGATTAAGATCTCAAGCAAATTAACCATTTCCAGTGCTCAAAATCAAGAGACGTGAGAAGAGTTTGTTTTGGAATGGATTGGTCTACCAAACGATACATACGAACTTTTCTAGATAATAATTTCATTATACGCTGAAATCAGCTATATTGGCTCACTTTTACTAAACCTACGTACGAACTGTTTTGCCTAAGCTTATGAAAATAATTTAAACCTTCTATTTTTATAACCTTATTTCTATGCGGCTTGTTCTCGCAAATATACGACCTTTTTTGCAATTTTAGAAAGAGTCAATAATTCAAATTTTTGCAGCACTAAAATAGACGTTTCTTTAGTTACAACAAGGTCTATTTTTTCGTAAATAAAAATGTTTTATAATAATTAATTATTAGAATGAAAATATCATACTTGGCTCTCAAGAAATTTCCTGTTGTGCAGTGGTAAGGTTTGGAGAAAAAGATTGACTTGGCAACGATAATTTACTAGACTAAAGTTTATATTAAAATACAAAATGGGGTTGCGGGTATGGAATCTGGTTTGGATCACAATTACAATAAAATACTTGATATATTAAAAGGTGCTATTAAAGGCGACGATAATCAAGTTAAAGCAAGAAAACACCTTAGAGTAGAAAGATGGTTGAGGGCTTATATTCAATTAATTGAAGATTTTGATGAGGAAAAACTAATTTTTTTTTCTGATATATTCTCTGATAATTCTTGTTGGGATGGAATAAAATTAAAGAATAAAGCTGTTGGTGAAAGGCTAACTGAAGAAAAAAATAAAAATGGAAAAGAAAATCCGCTTGATCTTGCAGATAGATATTACTTGGCATGTAAATATTGTCTAGAAGATAAGATTCCTGGATTATTTGAACAAGTATTTATGAGATTTAAGAGAAGTGCCTTTGAAGAAGATGGATCTGATGATGATCTGAGAAGAGAATTATTGGAAAATATCGAAGAAACTAGCCCTATAGAAGCTTTCTGGTCTTTTCTTATTGATAAGCAGATTGGAAAACTAAACGAATATAAATCAGTTGAAGGTTTGCAAAAATCCATACAGATAAATTCTAATAAAAACTGGGAAGAAGGTATAGAGTTCTTCTATAATAAATTACACAATGATTCCAGTATTTCTAGTCAAGATAAAGATGATCTGTTAATTGAAGCAGCTTTATCTGCAGTAAAGGGTTACAAAGAAGTAGACACCATAGAGTTTTGCCTGTCTAAAATGGATGATGAGCAAAAGAAAAAATTACTAGATAGAGGTTATAAGGAAAATACTTATTATGCAGTGTTGAATGTGCTAGTAGGTCAGTATTACTTTGATTCTTTTATGGAATTAATCCGATTGTGTAGTCAGATTGAATGTGAACGTTACACAACTTTTTTATCTTCATTATCAGATCAAGTACTGAAGAATCCAGATCTGTCTGAAGAAACAAAAAAATGTATGATGAATGTTTGGGAACGTATAATAAAATTAAAAACTCAAGACCGCGGGGAGCAATCTATTTCCTCTATTTTTGTAGACTATTCAGTTACATATACAATAGCAAATTTAATTGTGGATCCAAGTAGACAAGGGGTAAGTAAAGAAGAAATATTAGGGAAGATATTAAAGCACGTAAAAGAAATGAGTGGTGAAGAGATGATAAAGGTTAAAGATTCTGTATTAAGTAAAATTCAGTTATTTCATGGGGGTAAAAAATTGCAGTTAGGAGAACAAGTATTTTCTAAATTAGCTCAAGAAGCTTCTAAAGAATCAATTTTGCGTGAAGCTGGTGATACTTTGCCACAGTCAAGTCTCAGTACGACTGATACCCCATATAATATAAAATCTTTAAGCCATAGCAAATAGGAGTAATATGCCAAGTAATGTCAAGCCGCTTGAGTTGGTACAGCTTCTGTTAATGAGAAATAAATCAAAAGACGAGTTCCTAGATTTTCAAAAAAGGTTCCAATCGTTTATCAATCAATCTCCTTCTTTTTTGCATTCAGTTGGAAAGCCAGGCTTTTTCCCTAGTTTCTTTTTTGGTATGTTTGCTACTGTATTAGACACAGAACTTGCTACTAAAATTGGTATTAAAAAACTTCATTTTCGTTTTGATGATAATAGAACTTTAAAAATAGCTATATTAACTAATGAGGGACTTAAGTGTATAACGATGTCTGATCAAGTTGATGGTAACATGCATCTAAAGTTCTCTCAAGGAGAGTTAGAAAAAATAGCACAGAAATGGAAAATGGGAGCAGAGTTTGATAAACTAGAAAAAGAAGAGCATGAAATAACAATTACAGGAAAAGAAGTAAAGTACGGAAAGGTTGATCCAGCTTTTAGTAAAAAGACTGATTATTCACAAAAAGGTTTTACAGAAATAGAAAAAGATCGTGACCAACAAGACCTAGAGAGCTTAATTTCAAAATTGAGTAATCAAGATTTCGAAGAAGTAAAAAAGAACGCTAGAAGAATGTTTAATTATATTACAAATGTCTATAAGAAATATGAAAAAGAAACTCTATTTAGCGGTAAAGAATCAAGTCATCATGGGTTTTTAGCTGGGTTTTTGATAAATTTTAAGTATCGTTTTCACCTAAAACTTTATCTCGAATTATTTGCTGGAAAAGGTTACGCAGACATTATTTTACTTGTGCGCGGTTCTGATAAGTCGCTAAGCTCTATTCCTATTATTATTGAGCTTAAAGCAGGTACTGGTGAGATAAGTACAGTGATAAAAGCATTGAAGCAAGCACAAGATTATGTTAAGGGCTCTTTTTCTAACTCTATAAGAATGATTACTATAGCTAATGAAGCTATTTGTGTAGGATTAAATTTTGACATGGTTCATCACGAAAATGTTAAAATTGATGTAGAAAATTTTCTTAGTCGAGAAGGTAATTCTGTAATAGAAAAGTTACTTGGCACTGAAGCAGCGAATGCTGAGGTGATAAGAACACAGCTAGAGTATCTTTACTATGGAATTGTTTGGAGCAATGGTGGAAGTGATAATATTAATTATGTCAGCAGAATGATCTTAGGTCAGCTAGTACTTATTTCTAATATTATTAAGCGTGAAAAGTTAGGTAAACATATTTTTATTTATGATCAAAATGATAAAATGGTTACTGGATCACAGAAACGCCCAGAAGCAGCAAAAGAAAGTATTGAGGATTGTGTTACAACTATAGTGCTAACTTTAGGTAAGAAGGTGCTTATACTCAACATAAATGAAAAAAATGAATTTGCATTGAGAGTGCCAGATAATAAAGGAATTCCTATTGAAAATATTAGGAGAATTCAAAACGTCAATGACATAAAGATACAAGAAATAACCTGTAACTTATACAGTACGCCTAGTAATAAGAATCCATTTGATCAGTACTGTAATAAGAATAAGGGAATTACAGTAAATACGTATGACTCATTGGACAAATACAAAAGAGGTAAAGAAATTTTACAAGGTAATTTTACTCGAATTGTGGAAAATAAAAAATTTAAAGCAGCTTTGAGCAAAGCTATAGAATCTGGTAAATATGATGATTACAAAAAACTATTTGAAGAAATTTCTCATATACTACATCCTTTCAAATCATTAATAAGCAATGAGGCTACATTTCAAGCTGTATTGCATGGTTTATTTAGTAGCTACGGAGAAGATAATATAAAAGTTATTACTGAATTTCAAATAGGTGGTGGAGAGAAGTTGGATGTTATTTTGGTTATAAATGCTACTGATCAAAAAAAAGAATACCCCCCAGTTGGAATAGAGCTAAAATTTGCTAAGAAAGGAGAATTGGATAAAAAAGAAAAAGATGCTAAGGACCAGTTGAAAAGATATAAAGAAGGTGAAGCGTATAAGGTAATTACTGATGCTGGCAAAGTGAAACTGATATATGCTGTTTTTAATAAAGGTGCAACAGATGAAGGTTCCCTTATAAAAATTGGTAATGAGTTTGTAGAGGTAGATGTAAGACATAGCTCTGTGGTTGCTTTTGGTCAACAGCCAGGTAGTCTCCAACAACCTTATGTTAAACAAGCAGGTCTATCTCGAGCAGTTAATCAGTGATCTAGTCTTAAGAAATAGTCATCTTAAGTAGGTTATGCTGTCGGGAAGTTTTGTGACAAAGTTATAGAAGGAAAACAAAATGATCCTGATACGAGTACATGGAGTGCTGTTAAAAGTTCGTTTTCCGATACATTTATTACTAAGCATAATATGAATTACATTTATAGTAATCAATCTCCAGTGAATTCCTTAGATAGCTAAGAGCTAAAAGTATGTATTGTGTAAATAGTTACCAAGGCTGGAAGGTTTTGAACTTTTTTTCACAACACTGATGTTCTTGCTAAAATATTTTTGAAAAAGTTAGTTGACTTATAAATAATTCTCTACTAATACTGGCATGTGTTTGTTTATTCTGCTGAAGTGGCTCCGCAGGTTACTGTATAAGCTTCAGCAGTTTCCGTGCTCCTTTAAAGCATCATGCTCTTATAGTAGTGATATCAAGTATAGGTCTTAACCATGTTGATTTATAGTAAAATTAGCTCAAATTTGGAGTCATAAGCAACTTTTAACCTCTCTATATACTCCATTGTTACTCACCATAAAAACTTAACAAAAGCTTAACGACGTGAGCAGTAAAAAGATTATGGTTATTGACTTAATGTTACATATCGCATACAATATATCATATATCTTAGCTTAAGGGGTAAGTATGAGTGAGTCTACTGGGATGGTAAAATCTATCATCAATCTACTAAAGCCAAAATCCAAATCAGAACTATATGATTTCGAATATGAGTCCATTATAGAACATCTATCATCTAAAGAGCATTTATTAAATGAGCTGATGAATGATATGTGGTACTCAGGAGACTTACCATCAGTCAGAAACTATAATGAACCATTATCTTTGATAGATAGCAAACTTGGATTAAGTGAACAAATTTGTGTTTGGTTTGCTCTGGACCATGATCTTACGCCAAGTCAAAAAATTTTAAACAAAAAGTTACTTAGTGCTCTAAAATGTTTAGCTTCTAACTGTGGTTCATTTGATAATACTGAGCCCCTTGAAGAATTTTTACATGATAATAAAAACAATAAAGATTTAAAAGTGATTCTTAACCTAAGAAGAGGAGAATCTCAATCAACAGTATTGCATGCAATTGCAGGAGCAAACATTGGTGGATTTCGTCGCACAGGAAATCAGGCTATAGATTTACTCTTAGAAGCAGGCGCAGATCCTAACATACAAGATAATAAAGGAAAAACACCATTATACCTTGCTGCTGCCAAAGGTCACCACGATAATGCAAACTCTCTTCTTTTGAAAGGAGCTAAACCTAATATAACAAGTAGAAAGGGCAAAACTCCACAACAAATAGCAACTAATAAACTCTGCTATAATATAGAAGAATTATTTTTAACTGATAAACAGAAAAAGTTGAATAAGGAATTGTATGACTTACTTGTACTCGATTCAGACTGCACTAAAAATTTAAAGGAGTTTTTAAGTAAGCATAAAAGAGATTCAGACCTAAAAGTAGTGCTAAATATTAGGCAAGGAATGGGTGAATCAAAAGTGTTTTCGTATGTTGATCGTTTTGCTTGGGATAATGAAGATCTTGCTCAAGAGTTAAGAAAAATATTTCTAGAAGCAGGAGCATTAGATTATGGTATAAATATTTATCGTCAGCAAAAGAAAGGACAGGTCAGTAAATTACTCGTTAATTTAACCTCAAATCAAAAGGAAAAGTTAAATGAGTTTTCTGATAAGGTGTTTCAGGCTCAAAACATGGCTGAACTTGAAGAGATTGTAAACGATGCTATAAAGTCTGGTGTACGATTAAACTATTCTCTTTCACAAGATTTCTTTTCAGGTAATGAGTACACTTTTACCGATTATGTGATGAAAAAAATCAGTGAGTTGGAAAAAAATCCTAAAGTTGCTAGTAATATAATATGTCAATTAGTATCAAAAGGGGCAGTGTTTGGTAATACAGTTGATGCTAACACACTGACATCAGAATTTAAAGAGCATAAAACTAACCTAAAAAAAGCTTATAGAGATTATATTAGCAATTCTCATAAGTTTATTGAAATCGCAAAAAGTGCAACCAATAGCGAGCTAAAAGATGCAAGAGTAGACAACTCCGTTTTTTACTTAGAATATTCTAAAGATAGTAAAATAGACATTATAAAGATAACAGATGGGGCAAGGGATTTAGGTCTAACAGATGGAGATGTAAAGTGTGGAAGAAATATAGTAAAGATCGGTAATAGTGAAGTAGAAATTAAAACTGAAGATGGCATAAGGAATTATACAGATCTTACAGAAGGCAGCAGTATAGTATTAACTTTCTATACTAGTTTGGGAGAATTGGAAGTTAGATTATATCCTGATGAGAACAATAAAAAATTGATAAGAGTAGAAGTGAGCGATGAAGATCTATTTGAAGAAATAGCAAGTCATGAAGAAATAGGGCAAAATTGCTTATTGGGAGGTTTATCGGTTATTGAAGCTATAGATCAAGGTGTTTTTGCTAGATCTGGTGGATTAATGCATCCTGAAGTAATAAGCGAGTCTAACAACAAATGGACAGAACGTGAAGAGTTAAGAAGAGTTTCTGACTCTAGGGGAGAAATTGCTAGGTAAATTATGCAGCTAACCACTTTTGCATCTAGAGTGATTATGCTTTAGTATATAATCAAGTTCTGTAACACTGTTCTAACCCCAACTATGAATTAGATTGTAGGTAAATTATTGAAAATCACTACTTTTTTAGTTAAGTTTGATCAAATTTAAAAGTAGCGTATGCATCATGCAGCTAATACCAACACTCATTGTTGGGAACGCAAATGATAAATTTGTTTAACTTCTCAATTATAGGCAAAAACAGCTCTTTTTCATGTGTTTCATAACTAACGGAAATTGGTATTAGAAAAATTATACTTGCATTAGCTTTTATTCATGCTAATTATGTACATAATATATCTATAGATTGAGGGATTATGATATTAGAATATATTTTAGGAACTAAGCAAGTTCATGCAAATGGTGGATTAGCTACTGAAGAACAGCACATGGAACGTTTTGGTCAGCAAACTCTGGAGCCTAGTCCATCATTGTTAGATCAAGAACAAACTGATGACTGGCATGAGTCCGTTGTTGAAGACAACAATACTGTTGTTGAAAGTTCTTTTATTCCAGAGAACTCAATTTTAATGAATTTAGCAAATCTGTTAACTGAAAGCGAAAAAGTTTCGATTGATGAATTTCATGACAAGATGGAAAGTATAATGAAAGAGTTTCATGAAAATAGATACGAAAGTTCTGCAAAGGTCACTCTAGAAAAGATGGAACGTTTAATAGATGAACATTTGAAAAGAAAAATAAAGCTAAATTTACGCTGTGATCACTATGAACGTAGTGTGTCGAATTTTATATTTAAAAAAATAATTGACATTGCTAATGCTAGCAGTGTTATGCGTATAACTCCTACTACTATATCACGTT
Organism: Wolbachia endosymbiont of Chrysomya megacephala; assembly: GCF_008245065.1. Lineage (NCBI taxonomy): Bacteria > Pseudomonadati > Pseudomonadota > Alphaproteobacteria > Rickettsiales > Anaplasmataceae > Wolbachia > Wolbachia endosymbiont of Chrysomya megacephala. Next base: position 1,137,586 of record NZ_CP021120.1, on the reverse strand, counting down.
ATAAGGACAATGGGGAAGAGGCAATAGATGAGTGGGAAGAGGCTTTAGAACCTTTATTCAATATTGTCAATAAGCTACTATTAGCAGGTGCAAAAATAGAGTCTGATTTTTACAATGATAGAATGATAGGTGAAACTATGTGGGGAAGTGATGAGCCTATTTTTACAGAGTGTAAAAAAATTAAGGACAAACTGAAAAGTATCGCATATGAAGGTTTAATAAATAAGAATGAACAAGTTCAAGATGATGATCTGCAAGTAGAAGTAGATAACAATCTTGTTCTTTTTAGGTGGCCAAAAAACAGTATTGTTGAAGTTGGAAAGGTTATGAATAGTAAGGTGAATGAAAACTTTAGTATAGAAAGTAGCATCCTACAGATTGGAGAGAGTATAGTAAGAGTTGAAAATATAGGAGGAAAAAGAAATTATACAGATGTCTTAGGAGATAGCATTGAAATGTCCTTTACCACTGAAGTAGGCGAGATTAGTATTCATCTGTATCCTAGTGATAGTAATATAATAAAAGTAAAGCTTGATGGAGAGAACCAGGAGAAGTTTAACAAATTAAAAGATAAATCAAGTCTAGGAGAAAGCTGCTTTTTAGGAGGAAAAAGTGTTCTACAAGCTGTTAACGATAAAGGTTTTGAAAGAAACGGTAGAATACTTATAGAGTCAGCTGAAACTATTAAACAATCAAATTTTGTAGTGAAAGAATCAGGTGTCCCATCTACTCTTATGAGGCCAATCGATAGTTTAGACCAGCTGCAAAAGGTGGGAGCTTCGAAAGAAATAGTAGTGTGTTAATGAAGTCAACTAAAATTAGTAAACAAAAGAAAGGTCTTGGAGGGTAAAAAAATTGATGTATCTTCAAAGTAAGATTTTCTTAGGTATAAACTATACTCTCAAGGTGAGAAGAAATAGTAGGGGGATAAGTGTTGACTTAATAATTTAGAGATTCTTCTAAAGAAATTATTTTTCTCTCTTGATGTTTATTCTTTTATAGGTATAGCCTTTTGTGTTTGATTGAATTGACTTTTGTGATACCTACAGAATTTCCTTTATCACCCCAACTATGGATTAAATAAAGAGATAAAAGTGCAGCTAAGAAGAGGAAAACAGGGTAAGCTCAAGTATTTTATCAATAATTAAGAGGTTACCCATGAAGAAAGATATTACAGAACTTTACTGTTGCGTCGAGGATTTTTGTCGCACAGTCGATGATAATTTTGCTAATATGCTCCTATCAAAAGGAAGAAAACCCACTAGAATAACGGACTTCGGAAATTCTCACCATAATTCTATTATATCATCAATCCCCTTGCAAAAGTTTCAAAGCTTTTTACCTACTTTATCTGCCACTTTATAAATCTGAGTTTTCTAAATTGCCAACATATGACCGATTTATCGCTCTTAAATCACGGGTTTTATGGATTACTTTTGCAATGGTTCTGCAAACAAGCAAAAATGACAGGTATTGCCTACATAGACACTTCTACAATCGCTGTTTGCCACAAAAAAAGAATCTCCAAGAACAAAGTTTTTGATGGTTTGGCAGAAATTAGTAAGAGCACATATGGTTGGTTTTTTGGCTTTAAATTGCACTTGGTAATTAATGAAATTGGAATCACTTACTCTAACCAAAGGTAACGTTGATGACAGAAAACCTGTGCCAACTCTCACTAAAAGACTGACCGGACTTTTGTTTGGAGATAAGGGCTATATAAAGAAAGAGCTCTTTGAGAAACTCTTTGATAGAGGCCTAAAACTCGTCACTAAAGTAAAAAAAGGTATGAAAAACGTACTCATTTCACTTAAAGAGAAGATTTTACTAAGGAAAAGATCGATTGTTGAGACTGTTTTCGACTCCTTGAAAAACAAATTTGAGATTGAGCACACAAGACACAGATCGCCAACAAATTTCCTAATTCATGTTTTTTCTGTTCTGATTTCCTATTCCATGCAGTCGAAAAAGCCCTCTATTTCTATGCCTTTCTTTGCTGGCTAATCCATAGTTGGGGTTTTATCAGACCCACCACAAAGTTTAATATTGATAGTACATTAACCATTTATTTCCCAATTCTAGTCTTGTACTTCTCATTCCTACTTCATCCATGTTAGTATTAGAACCATCAAACTTGCTAAGGGGATCTACCACCTCCACTTTAAATTCTATTATAAGCTTTTCACTATTTGGCATATTATACCTTCCATATTCTCATCTACTTACTCAAAGTATTTCCAAGCTTGGTTACTCCTACATCAGAAAGACAAGTTGATACTTTGTCCTTTGAATGGCTGTGAACTGAAGCATTACTTAAATAACTTTGAGGCTCTAAACTTATCTGCTGTTTTTTTGTACCATCAACTTCTAATCTACCATCTCTGTTGTGTAATATCTGCTCTATTGATTGATTTAGCAGACCCTTATTAAATTGAGCTATAAACTTTTCAAATTTCTTCGGACTTAATTTACCAGCTTCTTTACCAGAACATGCTTTCTCTACATATGAGTTGAAAATCCCCGAAATCTCATCAAATTTACCACTCATGATTTTTCCTGTAACTTCTTTCTGTATTTCCACAAAATCAATATTTAATCGATGCATTGACACACCACTTTTTAATCCAGCTTGCTCTACTACTTTCTCAAATTCCTCTGTAATATTTAATGCATAGCCCTGCGCTTCCAGTAATGATACGTGCTGATCTGCTGTAGAAATGTATTTTTGACCTGTAACTTTTCTAATAAGCACATCAAGTAACATGATTGTGCCGTTTATATCTACTGGTGAATCAACTTGTGAGATTGGACTTGTAGTACTTGATACTCCGTCAGACAATGTAGGTTTAGAATCTAATAACCGACCTATTGAGGTTTTTACTGAACCGAACAAACTGTTTATCCATGAAGATAGTGCACTTGCTCTGCTTGTAGCTTTCTTATAGCGCACCTCTTCTGCCTTATTCACTTTGATTTTTTTTCTATTTATTGCAGCAATCTCTATGCCACCTATTACCATAACCTCTACATCATCATATCCTACTGTAGGACTTTTTTCATCTATCATAGACTCAATTTTACCTACTATAGCTTTTCCTTCTATTCTAGCTTTTGTTGTCTTTTCAATAGGTGAATAACGATGACGGTTCCCTCTATGATAAGCATGTCTTTTATGATGACGTATATGCTTTGGTGCAACGTATTCATTTCTTCTTTCTGCCTTCTCTAAAAAGGAAATTATGTTTGTGAAACCTTTATCTCTTGCAATATCTAAAGGCTTCTTACTATTATTGTCACGAATATTAACATCAGCATTTTTAAAAATCAGAAGTTGTAACAAACTAAAATCATGATTATTTTGAACTAAATAACCCATTAGAAGGACAACGCGGTGCAAAGACGTCTTGCCCTGGGTATCCTGAGCATTAACATCAATACCACTGTTAAGCAGCAGCTCTACAATCTTTAACTTAGTATCTTTTAGGTTATTAACGCCGTTATCAACAAAACACTGAGAGATAGCAAGGTGCAGAAATGTCTCGCCGAAATCGTTTTTAGCATTGATAAGAGTATATCTATCATCCCTGTTTCTCATACCATCAAGAAGAGCTTCAAGCAAGTTCGACTTATTCTCCTGGATAGCTTTTCTTATAAGTGACTTTGCTTCTTCAGGCCCTGAGGTTTTTATTAGCTGAGAATACTGTTTCTGTTTTTCTTTATTAAAGTCCATTATAACATCTTGTGGATTGCAAGTAGAAGCTATACATTTTGAGTTAGAAACTATTGTATCATTAAAAGCAAACATCATTTCTCTTGCTGGTTGATAAGTATTCCAGTTCTCTACTTTTACAAGAGTGTTATTTTTATGTGATAGCAATAAGGTATCATTCATAACTTTCATATCGAAATCTAATATAGACTTACCTTTCAAATCAACTAAACCAATATCATTCTTATTAATAGGCTGATTATGATAAATCTGTAACCCTTGTTCATCTGGTTTATAATACCTGAAAGAACTAAAATCATCAGCTCTTTCTCCAAATTCTTCTGGTTCTATAATTCTATTGTTTAGTTCTATAGATAAATCCCAGTTTCTATGAACAAAAGAATAGTAATCTGTGATATATGCTCCTTTATCTGATAACAATAGCAAATCATTATTGAGTTTTAAAAAAAGCACCTTATCTGAATCAAATGTGAAACAATTATAATGATTTAACAGATCAGTACCATTAACGCTAAATCTTCCATCTATTTTTAAGCTATGAGAACAATAATCACGCTCTAGTTCACCATTCTGAAGTTTATAATATTTTTCCCTATCAAATGTTACCGTAACATCTTTATAATCTGGTAGCAGGGTTACATTTAGTCTACTTTTGTTAATCTTTATTTCTCCTTCATTATTCTCTGCAAATTGTATATCATTTAATGTGCTATTTAATTGACTAAAGTCTAATATACCATTTGCTTGAGCAATCGTAATATTAGCACTTTTTTCATCGAAAAGATAAAGATGGTTTATATTACTTGGAGCTTCCCAGTAAAAATTATGGTGCTCTTTATCAGGATAAAAAATATGATTACTAAAACTACCTATAGTACTACGATAATTAGTACTTGATAATTGCTTTGTAATATTAAAGTTCCGATTATCTATTGTTTGCAACTTATCTAACTCATCATCTAATATAACATCACTACCAACGCTTTTTGTTATTTGTAGACTTGCTACTGTTCCAGTATTACTCTCTACTTTCGTTGGAGTTACAAACAAACCATCTGCTGTTTTTATTAATGTCTGTTTATCTACACTTATAGAATCTCCACTTTTATTATAAATATTTGTTCTGTCGTTAACATGAGTTATTTTATCTATATCACTAAAATTTATCGGCAATAATACTAAGCCACTTCCGTGAATAGAATCACCAAAATAACCTTTTATTGTAGCAAAGTTTTTTGCTGTTATTATATCATTTCCACCCTTACCATCTACATAATCTGCATTAGAGAACTTTATATAATTAGTTCTATTACTGCCGATAATAGAATGTATGTTTATTGAATCTGTAGTAAGATTACCTTGTGTTATAACTATATTCTTTTGTCTATCTGCTCCTAAATCACAAGAGAACTTCCCTGCTATGTAAAAGAAATTTCTACCTGAGTTATACACCTTGCAACTATCTAATGACTTTTCAAAATAGTACCTATTTTCTACCTTACCTCTTCTACCTCGATCACCATTTAAAATATCCTTTTCTTGAAAAACAACATTAATATTAGCATTTTGAGCTGTTATATAGTATACGCTTCCATACCCACGGAAATTCTTATTTCTGTATATAACCGCATTATAACAGTCGCTAGGGTATTCTTGTAAAAACCACTTTTCAAATGTTCTATTTAGTAATACATTACTATGATCATATAAGTTATCACATCCTGAGCCAATTCCATTTACAACACAGTCAGTACAGGGAGGATTATCAATTTGTACTTTAATATCGCTATCGTGTGGTCCGCAAACGACACTATAACTTTCAATGTTCGTAGGAATCACTCTAGAATTAATATCACTGATATGAAATGGATATGTAACATTCGTATTGAATCCAAAATCAAACTTAGTATCAACTATTTTTGTGTTAGTACGACAATAAACTCTGAGGAGTTGTATTTCCCCATAAACACGCTTTTCCTTTGTAACCAATATATAAGGCAGCGACATAACTATTTTATCATAATTACCTTTATATTGGCTTATAAGCTTTAATACATATTGTTTATATATACTTTCTGCCTCTATATCATTTTCTATATAATCTGGTACTTTTTTACCAAGAAAGAAATCCCAATACAAATCATGCTTCTCCTGATCTGTAAGATTTATGTGCTCTTCCAATTTCTCTACCTCAAGCTCTGCTTCTACAAATTGCGATATAATAATAACAGCAACTGAAATAGCAGTACCAACTGGACCAGCAAATTCTCCCATTACTCCAGCTTCTATTCCTACGGCTGACATTGTCTCAGTAACAATCGCAGGTACATCTGCAGCTATAAAAATGGAGTTAGTTGCGATGTTTAGGTCAGCAATCTTTATATCTACAGGATTCGTTGCACTTTCCCGAGCTTTTATCGACTCTGCTAACCCTAAAAATGCTGCAAAGTTACCTATAGCAGGTCCCATAACTGGGGCAAACCCCTTTAGCATTTGAGAATCAAGTTTTTCTCCTAATCCTAATATTTTTCCAGAGATTTTCTCACCAATCTTTGGCATTACCCAGAGATTTAATGCATCATAACCTAGGCCTTCTACATCTCCATTTGCTATATGTTTACCAACTAAAAATACTGTAAAGGCAAAACCTGCACTTTCTGCTACTTTCCCTATTTTTTCTGCTACCCCATATCCTCTGAGAATATTTTTGATTTCTTCTTTATTTTCTTTCATCTCCTTTACAATATCCTTGATCTCTGGGTCTATTGAATTTAGATCTACATTTTTAACCTTTGCAATAAATGCTTCTTCAACATTTTGGTCTGTAGCTTCACCTCTAGAGATTCGTTCAGAAACTTTGAAAAGCTGATCATAAAACTCAATATTCTTTACTCTTTCCGCTACCTTGTTAGCATTAAACAACTCTTTAATACGTTGCTCTTTTTCTTCCTCTGTAATATTTTCTTCATCACGTGAGTCTATGCAGTACATGCCTATATTTCTTATTTTTCTTCTTTTAGCTTCTAAACATTCCATTTGAGGCCCAGTTTCAAGCCTTAGCCTTTTTCTTGCACCACCTCTTTCGGGAGAGCTAATCTCACCTTGAGATGTGGTATGATAGACTTCAATACTTTTTATGCTTGCTGTAATTAAATCTTTATCGGACCTACTAGATTGATTAAAAACCATGGCTAAAAACTTGGCTGTTCTCTTATCAGTAAAAGATCTAAGAATTTTATATTTGTCACTCATCTGTTTTTCTGCATGTCCTAATTTTTTCTTTACACTACTATTAGCACATTTTAATTCTATGATAATTGGTTCATCTTCCTCAATAGTAGATTCATCTCCTTGCAAATATGTAAAAGATAGCGCCAGGTCCATTTTCCCTAATGAAGATATATTAGATTCCACATACACTTTAATCTCTTTACCATCTTGCGTTTTTCCATTTATCAATAACCCTTGCATTATTGCTTGAAAGTCCACTTCTCTTTTTATTAATTCCTTAAAAGGCAATAAAGCTTCTACTAAAGGAGATAGTGACTCTTTTAACTTATTTCCCATCATCTCTTCATCTTTACTTTCCTTAAGCAAGTCTACAACATCAATTCCACGTAATTGTTCAATTAAGCTATTTACGTCAACATTCCCTATTCTTTCAAATTTACCCTTGTATCTATTTTTAGAGTTATGAGAGACTTCTTTTATATTTATATCCTGAAAATAAGACTTATCTTTTCTTTCTCCTACTTCAAACCCACCTAGGTTATTCTTTACTCCTGTGTTTATTATCAGGTCGATTTTAACTGCAGAATCAATATCCAGTTCATCAATTGGAGGAATTTTATTACTGTCAAATCTCTTTTGCCTTCTAAGTTCTCTTAATTCACCACTACGTTCTATAATATTTAATATTACTGCTCTATCTTCCCCTTGATTGAATAGTAGAAATGTAGTAGCCTCTCTTCCTATACTTCTATCTTCATTCTGATAAGTGAAAATATTTTTATCTATACTATCCATAGCTAAAATCTGTCCGAACACTAGTTTGCTTAAATAGTTTTTATCCTTACTTGGTATCAAGTGATATAAGTTCTTTAGTTCTGCCTTTAAATTTTCCTTTGCTTCATTGCCATCAAAATCTTTAGCACCTTCTAATAATTGATGCACAAAACCTTGGGATTGAAAAATCTTAGCTTGTTCTGTCTTTACTTCAGCATAACTAATTCCCACTATAACCGCCTCTTCTGCTTTAGTTCTAATGCTGAGGTTATACAAATAACCTTTGTTCTTGATCTGTGTTATAGCTTCATCAGCAGTATGACCTTCTCCTTTAAACTCAACAACTACTGGAACAGGTTTAGGATTTATCCTACCATTTGCATCTTTTGTACGTGACATAAGTATTAAATCTGCACGTCCGTTACCTGCAGCACGTTCAACATAACAATTAAGACCATAACGATATTTAAAATTTAATGCTAAAGCTCCATAAACAAACCTATGATATGCTGCTTCTGAGTTGCCCAGTGAAAACTTTCCCTGATTACTTTTGTATATTTCGGCCAGTTCAAGAAAAATTTCTCTAATACCAACTATTACTTGATCTATACTCTTATCAGAAAGCTGTTTAAATGCACCTTCAAGACTTGTAGACCGACCTATATTGATCTCCTCAAATTCACTAGTTTGAGATGGAGAAGACACCAAATCCTTAAATTTTTCTTTTACTCTATCTCTTTGTTCTCTATATAGTTCGAATGACAGGTTGCCTAAATCTTCTTCAGTACGCATATGAAACGAATACTCATTTATATCTGTGTTATCTATGTCAGAGATCTCTAGTGTTTTTGCTATCTCTTTAAGTTCATCATCATTATAACAATATTTCCGTTTTAAATCCCCATAACCTGTAATTTGATCATTTGTAAAAGCTCTAAGAACCACTTGTTTTCTTCCACTTTTTTCAAGAAAAAAGCATAGTTTTACAATGCTAATCTCATTTTTCAATCCCTCTACTTTCAAATTAGTACGCTTAATATACACCTTATTGATGCCAAGCTTTTCTACTAGACCACTATTAGGAAGGGTTAAAATCGATCCTAATATGCTATGAATAAAAAACTCAGGACTAGATGTTGAACCAATATTTGGAGTTTCACGAAGAAATAAACTAAACTTTTCAGCAAATCCCTTAGGTGCATCGAAATTTACTGAGAGAACAGGGTTACCCTTACTGTTACCTGGATTAATTGGTTCAGTGAGTAATAATTCTATTAACTCAAGCTTGTGTTCAATATGTTTCGCTTCAGCTGTTGCTCTTGGCATTTTCTTATCTATTTCTTCATACTGTGTGTCACTTCCTCAAGTTCTATACTACGAAGTTTCTTTGCTGGACTACTTTCTTCTCCTTCTATTCCTCTCTTTTTGTCATTTTCTTGAATAAGATTATCCAGTAATTGAAAAAACTTATCCCATTTATCTTTCCTCTTTGTAAATTCCTCTCTTGAACAACACCATGTTATACGTTCTTTAAATTCCTCCCTAAATTTTACCATTTCATTTTTTGATGATATACATTCTCGAATGAAGAACTCAATAAATCCCCCCCTATCACCATAAATCAAATCTTGGCAAATATCTTGCCCCCTACTACAAAAAATAAGCCTTTCTTTCTCTTTGGGAGTTGCATCTTGAAAGATCAGTTTGATATTTTCCACATCTTCAACCTTAAATAAGTCTAGTAATAATAACCCACCTGATCCGCATTTATCTATTACATGTTTTGTGTGAGTACTAGGACCTTGCTGCCAAAATATTCCAAAGAGCTTTTGATAATTGTAATCTTTATTACCATCTATCATCTTATTAACGATTACTCTCAATAAACAATCATAACCTTCTTCAGAAAGGAAAGCCCACATATGCTGCGCTGTTTCCATAAAAAAACTCTGCCATGGCCAATCCAAAAAGCACTTTAGCACTTCATAAGAGCAGCTCTTGAACACTTCCATTTGTTGTTCTCTATCCATTTCTGAAAGTAAAAAGCACAAAACATCAATATAATTCTCCCTGGAAAAATCTGTAAACTCACTAACACAGTCACAACGTCTTTTTGCCACATATTCTGCAGTTCTTACTAAGACCTTATCTTTTTCTTCAGGAGTTAACTTTTGTAGGAAATATCTGGTTGCTGCTTCATTGCCACTAACTGCTGAACGTCGAAATGCATACTCATAATGAGTAACACTATCATCTTGACAATATCTTCTTATTATATCGCCTAACTGAGCTGTTTCTTCTTCTATATGATGGGACCAGAACGATACTAGAGGTGATTCATTTATTCTTATTTTCCTAAGATCTTTTCCATAGAGTTTCCTACCACTGATTTGTTTCCATAGGGTGAGAATGTTATCTTCTAAACAATAAGTGCATGCTAATCTATAGCGCTTAGCAATATCTAAATTTTCATCTTGCACTAATATCTTTGCTGTTTTCTCTTTATCAATAGTGCCTTGTGGTGTCCAACAAAGCTTGCTTAAGCTTGCTCTAGCATCTTTGCCACCTAAAAGATTTTTATGATATTGTTTCCATATGAGTATCTGCCAACCTATTGCTTCAACAAAACTTGATAGTTCCTTTTTTAACAATTCTGGCAGCGGAAGTTTTAGTACCTTTTTTATCACTTCATCCTCTACCTTTTGCCATTCTCTTTTTCTTTCACTGACATTTAGGATTGGTGATGAGAAGTAAAACTTTGACGCTAAATCCCAGGCATCATCTTGATTCCATAACGTAATAGCTATTTCCACAAGAGCTTTATGCTTAAGTGATGGCATTAGAGTGTAATTCATTACCTAACCCGATTAAAATACTCAATATACTATGATTTTCTATCGGTTCAAGATAAAACACAGCTAAAAAATTGTGTAAAGTTTAACGGCACAAAAAAAATTCTATTAACCCCAACTATGGGTTAGAAAGAAGTGAAAAAAGGCTGGAAAGTGGGTAAACTCCAAGTAATTCTTTCAATTTAGGAGATTACCTATGAAGAAAGATATTACAGAGCCCAACTTTCGAATGTGTGCCAAACCTTGATTCATCAAAGAAAAATAGCTCTTTTTCTGGATACTTGCCAATAACTTCATTGAGATTTTTTTTTGAATTCCTCTTGTTTACTTTTATCTTGTACGTTGTGTACTGGTCTTGGTGTAATATATGAAAATTTCATCTTTTGTATATGGCGGTGTACTGTAGATTTGCTGATATTTAATCCGAACTTTTCCTGGATTCTTATTCTCATTTCTTTAATGGTAATATTAGGATTTTCTTCTATCCATGCTTCAACTTGCTGTAGTTGAGCCTGATTTAATTTAGTTCTTTTACGGCGTTGTGGAGGAGCAAACAGTTTTTCTTCTCTGCCAAATTTTAAGAATTTTATCCACGAAGTTAGTGCGCTTCTTGAAATGCAATATATTTTTGCTACAGCCGTTATACTATGCTTTTTTGCCGCAATTACAGCATTTAGTTTTTTTGAAACATATGCATTGTTCCTTACTTTCTTCAGCATTTCTTTTCCTCACTTTTTCATCCAATAATTTTGATCTTAATGCCATTTAAACCTCGCTACTTCACTTACTTTAGTATGGCTTTTTTTCCATTATTGTCTATCCGTTCTTTGTATAGTGGGAATGGGAATTGGTATTACTTAATAAATTTACTGATATCGGTATGCCTCTTTTCGAATTTGCCTTGTAAATTCCTTCCATCTCTACATCTTATTGACAGCTATGCAACAAAGCCATTCAGGATCTGCATTATTGTTTAACAGAATTTCGACAATTTCTCTGTAACCTTTTTGAGCTGCAAGGTGTAATGGTACACAATCCTGATTTTCAAGTTAGCATTTTCTCCATTATCTAGCAGCATTTTAGCTATCTGATTCACAATACAAGAGTTCTATTTAGAGCTATTTTCAAAAATCTTTGTGCTTTGTATATGTAGCTTATATTTGTTTGGAATGCTTGACTCCTGATTTATAAAATGCTATCATTAATGATACTACAATGTGTAAAGTGAGGAGGTTATGAATCTTAGACTAATTCAGGAAGAAACAAAAGAAATTCCATTTTGCACAACTCCTTATTCATTGCATTATGAAATTCGAAGGCCACTAATGGAAATGTTTGGGCTAGGGTCTAAAAAAGGCTGTTGTTCTAATCCGTACACTGGGAAGTGCATGATAACTGATAATAAATTAGCCCCTATTGTGCAGCTTACACAAGGAGTGGATGCGGATATAGTAATAGATAACACAACTAAAACAGTATATGCAAAAGAGATTAAAAATAAACAACAAAAAATAGATTTAATATATGATAAGGATCGTATTGGCGCAAAAGAAGTGCATGATATTCAGCTTCTTAAGGCTGGTAAAAGAGTAACAATACCATCTAAATATAAAAGTTTTGAAGATTATAGGAGAGAGCTACAGAAAAAATCTTCTTATATAGTTATAAGGGCTGAAGTAACACAACATTTAGATCATTCAGGAAAGCTGCTGAATGATCCTATAGAAAGCGTTGTTCATTATACTACTTTTCCTAAGTTAAAAGGAAATACCTTAGACTACAAGTATTTTGCTAGAAGTCGAAAGTTAATAGGTAGCAGAAAATCTGAGCTACAAGATAAGTTTAAAAACGTAGTAAAACTGAATGCCTTAATGGCTGCCAAACATAAAGAAGGATTAAGCATTGTGGTACCTAATGCTTTTTTGAGTGGTTTGAGTAATGATGAGCAAAAAGAAGCAAAAATAGCTTTTGTCAATGCAGCAATAGAAGCTGCTAAGGAAATAGAGCAAGATAGTGGAAAATACTCAGGATTTTGTGGGATATTTGTCAATACTGGAAATACTCAAGATTTAAATAAGCTGATAAGCGACAGTGGCATCAAAAGCATTGCTATTAATTATGGTGATCTTAGCGCGCCAAGTAGGGTATCAAAAGAAGGAAAGTTTGCAGAATCTATAATGGGTGAGGGAGTTGGATACGTTGGTAATGGTGCATTATCCGCACGAGGTAATATTGCAGTGGAGGAAAATCTTACTAGAAGAACGTTAGGAGAAACTGTGTTAATGTTTAGTGGAGCATTTAATGAAAAGGTGCTAGATAAAAATTGTGGTTCTGTCGCATCTATAAATTGTAGTACAAGAAGATTGTAAAAACTGGAATTATGAGAGTTATAGAGCCATTAACATAGCAAAATTTTCAAAAGTAGAACCATTATCATTAGCTTTAATAATTTGTCTTTTTTGAATCATACGAATATTTTCTATGCCTGTGATGGTAATCTTTGCAGAATGGAAGCTTTTAAACCCAAGCATTGGTTTTATTAATTTTTTGATAAATCTATGATCTTGTTCAACAATATTATTTAGATATCTTACTTGAAAAACCGTGATTCTATAAGGTTCAGGAATTTCCGTATTCAAGTCATCAAGAGCAGCAATATTACTGCCGCTTTTATCAATTACTACTTTCTCAGGAAGATTATTCCTTCTAAAGGCTTTACGAAAGAATGCAAGTGCTGCAGACTTGTCTCTACGAGTACACAGCAGAAAGTCTACAGTATTGCCGAGACTATCTAGTGCTCTGTATAGATAAACCCATTTACCGTTTAATTTTATGTAGGTCTCGTCCATTCTCCAGCTACTGCCAACCTGCTTCTTCCTTTTCCTCAACTCTTCATCTATCAGTGGCACAAATCTGATAATCCACCTTTGTAGCGTAGCATGATCAATTTTCGCTCCTCTTATACTCATCATTTCTTCCAAATCTCGATAGCTCAAAGAAAATCGACACTTCATGTATACTGATAACATTATTATCTCTGCTGAAAAGCTAAATCCTTTGAAATAGGGCAATAATTTTGGACTAATACGCAACATCTTTGCTTTTTTAAAGATGATTATATTACTTCTTTTCTATTTTCCTACAAATGAAACTGACTTCGCTCTATAGATGCGACAGAACCTTTAATACTGGATGAAGCAACTTCCGCCCTCGACTATAAAAGTGAAAGCCTAGTGCAAAAAGCACTTAGCAAGTTGATGCAAAACAGAACAACAATTATAATTACGCACAGGCTATCAACCGCACTCAAAACTGACAAGATTATAGTGATTAATTGCGGGAAAGTGGAAGAAGTTGGTACTCATGATTCTCTAATGAATAAAGATGGGCTGTATGCAAAATTGGTGAAGATATAGTAAAAACTGAAGGAAAATTTAAATCATATCGTTAGTTGGTATGCTAGATTCATAATCAAAGTTATTAAATTTTTAATCATTTTAATTTATAATAATCTCATAGTATTTTTTTAAGGATCATTATGGTTTATAATTACAGTAATTTACCAAAACTACCATTTACGGGTTATAATCTACCAGCAGCTTTACCAGTATCGAACTATGCACAAGCTTGCACACCTCCAATGGCTTATAATTTACCAGCAGCTTTACCAGTACCAGTATCGAACTGTGCACAAGCTTGTACACCTGCATTTGTACCTTGTACTACTAATTCCTGCCACAATCATTTTAACTCATATCATAACTATTATGATACATGTTATAATCCTTGTGATACGTTTGATTTTTTCTGCTAAGAGATTAGATTTAAATCACTCACAAACGTACGTTCTTTCACTCTTGCTATACGTACTTCCAATAGCACATGGGAAACCGTGTGCTTCACATTTTGCTTTAAAATACAATAAATTTGACTACTGACAGCTTTTTCTTGAAATCTTAGCAGCATTTTGCTGTGGCAAAGCTTTTCAATGCGAATATCTTCTATATTAAAGTCATATTTTGAAATGTACTGTAAGTTTGTATATTCTAATTTTAGCCTCAAAATTATTAAATCATTAACTTTTTTATCCTATAATAATCTAATAGTTATTTTTTAAAGGATTCTTATGAATTATAATTTTTCCTCATCTCCACGTGTTGGTTCATGTATTCCTACGCGCACAGCTTGCACAACTGACCCACGGTACCATAATAATTTTGGTCCACATTGTCATAACCACTTTAACCCACATTGCCATGACCACTTTGATCCGTGTTGTGATAGACTCGAATTAAATATACAGCTTCCTGATATAAAAATACCTCCTTGTCCTGATGTAAAATGTCCTGAGGTAAAAATACCTCCTTGTCCTGATGTAAAATGTCCTGAGGTAAAAATACCTCCTTGTCCTGAGTGTCCTGCTTGTCCAGAACCTAAAAAACCAATTGACTTTTCAAAGCTTTCAATAGTAGTTGATGCAGTTTCTGGAGAGATTAAAGATGCCATTACTAAGAAATCTAGTGGTTTAATGTTTGCAAAATGTAAAGACATTATTGATAAAAGTGACAACAATCTTGAAATTGGTCCAGACAATCGTCTCAAAGGAGCATGTGATAGTAATCCTGAATGCAAAGCTTGTGTGGATGCGATAAATGCTTCTATAATAGATACGCGCACAGAATCAGCATTTTCTCCTGAACAAATGTCAGTACCAGAAGGTATTGTTTATATTATATGAAAGTAATGAAGGTGTATACATTGTTAGTATACACTTCTATTTTATGTTAACTTTTTAGTAACCTTTATTTATTAATGGAGCAATTTTATGTTAAAGAACACTTCCCCTTATTCAAATAATAGGCATGTAAGTCATATACGTCAACTGCCACATATATTGAAAATTAATTTACATACAAGGCTGGATGATGGTAAAGACCCTAAATCCAAGATTGATGATAAAACTAAGAATGAACTGAAAGAAAAGATTAAAAATGAACTAGAGAAAGATCTTAAGTTTGAGATTGGTGAAAAGACTAAGGATGAACTGAAAGAAAAGATTAAAAATGAACTAGAGAAAGATCTTAAGTTTGAGATTGGTGAAAAGACTAAGGATGAACTGAAAGAAAAGATTAAAAATGAACTAGAGAAAGATCTTAAGTTTGAGATTGATGAAAAGACTAAGGATGAACTGAAAGAAAAGATTAAAAATGAACTAGAGAAAGATCTTAAGTTTGAGATTGGTGAAAAGACTAAGGATGAACTGAAAGAAAAGATTAAAAATGAACTAGAGAAAGATCTTAAGTTTGAGATTGATGAAAAGACTAAGGATGAACTGAAAGAAAAGATTAAAAATGAACTAGAGAAAGATCTTAAGTTTGAGATTGGTGAAAAGACTAAGGATGAACTGAAAGAAAAGATTAAAAATGAACTAGAGAAAGATCTTAAGTTTGAGATTGGTGAAAAGACTAAGGATGAACTGAAAGAAAAGATTAAAAATGAACTAGAGAAAGATCTTAAGTTTGAGATTGATGAAAAGACTAAGAATGAGATAAAGGATAAAATAAAAAAAGAAATAGAGGATGAGATAGATTGTAAGCGTGATAAAAATGGCCACGATAAAGGCGACAAAGATAAAGACGGCTTTAATAAGGATGGCTATGACAAAGATGGCTACAATAAAAAAGGCTTTGATAAGGATGGCTACGATAGAGCAGGCTTTGATAAGGATGGCTACAATAAAAAAGGCTTTGATAAGAATGGCTACGACAAAAATGGCTTTAACGAAAAAGGCTTTGATAAGGATGGCTACAATAAAAAAGGCTTTGATAAGAATGGAAAGAAAAAAAGATGGTGAAGATGATGAAAATGGAAAGAAAAAAAATGATGAAAATGAAAGAAAAAAGGTGGTGAAGATGATGAAAATGGAAAGAAAAAAGGTGGTGAAGATGATGAAAATGGAAAGAAAAAAGGTGGTGAAGATGATAAAGATGGAGATGATAAAGTCATAGAAGGTAAACTTGTCGGTCTGGGTCATATTGATAAAGAAATGTGCGGGGCGGATGCTGAAAAATATTCAACAGAAAAGCACGTGGGTAAGCCTGCTTGGTTTACAAGAGACCTTTTGAAACAATTTTTGCCTGAGTTAATGAGCAAAAAGGAGATCATGAGTCATTTTGATAAAGATAGTAAGGATCAATATCATGCACAAAATTTTGGTATAACTTTTAGGTGTGAAGAGGATGAAGAATGTGGAAAAAATATAAATTTTACGTTTGCCGCACCTAGTAACATGTGGTGTAATAAAGCAGGTAATCAAGGAAATGCTGGTTTACAATGTCGACAAGAGATTCGAAGCATCAATACAAGTGCTTGTTGTCCAACTGCTGCACCTTACGGCAATCCTATTTATAGTGAAAACTTTTTTCTGAATGACAAGTGTCCTAATTTGATTTTAGATCTTCCGTTAAAAAAATTAAGGGAGTGTGAAGGTAAAACTATAGTTGCAAAGCTAAAGTCGCCAATGGTTATCGTCGCTCGGGACAATTCTATAATAGATAAAAATGGCCACAAAATTGCTGAACACAAGTATAATATAGTAAAGGATCGTCTAAATTATGAAGGTGAGATACTGGATTCATCTGGTAAGTTGCCTGAAGAATTAGAGAAAGTTCAAGAGACTATAAAGAGGGGTCTGTGGAGTTCTGATAAGGAAGTAAAGCTGAAAATACCTGTTCTCCCAAGTTATTCTCCTGGTGCTAATGATGATGAAGATGAGACTTTCTTGTACTATGATAACGAAGCGGAATGTAAAGAGGAGGTTCTGCAAGCAAAAGCAGAAGCTGAGAAGTTAAAAATACAGGTCCAAAAGGATGGCTATGATGAAGATGAATTTAACAAGGATGGCTTTAATGAAAAAGGCTATCATAGAAGTGATAAGGAAGTACTATTAAAAAGTGCTTTTTCTCATAGTACGCAAGAAGCAAACCTTAACTATTATGACAATGAGGATAATTCTGTTTCCGTTGATACTAATTTTATATAAGACTGAATGTTTTCTGGGCTTTTCAGCTCAGAAAACACTTTTGTAGAAAAATAGAATGAGTGACCTTACTCAGCGTGACGGTAAAATTCTAATCAAATTACATATATGGATTTTGTGACACTTTTGTATAGTTCAACATAGGTAAATTTGAATAATAGCAACAAATAAAACCTTTATATAATGCTGTCAGCGAATAGATGTTCGCTTGGCGTTTCTATGCTTTCATCATTAGTAGGATTAAAGGGGAAATTAAACTGAACAAGATTTGGAAGCTTATTGTTGTTCAATGATTCGTGTAATGCTACTATACCTTTATCGCAGACACTGTCAGAAAGTAAATTAAACTCAGTAATATTTGAAAAACTACCATTCTTTAGCGCATTTATAAATTCCACTCCACCATCAGGGCTTATATTATTAGAAATTAAATCAAGCTTAACAAGATTTGGAAAGTTACCATTCTCTAATAATTTAGTGATTGCTATTGAACCTTGATTACCCATAATACTAGAAGTTACTTTACACTCAGTAAGATTCGGAGCATTAACATTCTTTAATGTCTCATCTAAAACTTCTGCACCCTCAGCATCAATATAACAGTCGTGTAAGATAAGGCTTGTAATATTTGGATTCTCTTGTAAAAAGTTTATTAACTTCTCCATGTGTATATGTAGACTATTTAAGTCTAAGGTATTACCATTAACATATTTATTAAGTTCTACTTCCATCATGTTTATAACTCCTCTGTTAATATAATTCTTATTATAGCATAGATTTCAGTCATTGTCAAGTGTATTAACAAGCTGACACAAGATAACCCTTCAACTAGCCCCACTTATTCGCTATACTGCTACAGGTCTTATAGCTTTTTAGTTAATGAACATTTTCAAGCAGGTTTCCTCTCTAATTTCCAGCAAGTTAAATGAGTTGAAGCAAAGGGGTATTATAAGCACGAATGCAACAAACTTTATTGTAGAACCTCCGAGCAATAGAGCGCATGGAGATATTTACACAAATGTTGCTATGGTGCTTGCAAAGCATGAAAAAAAGAATCCAGTTGAGATTGCAGGGATCTTAGCAGAAGAATTTAAATCTTTTGATGAAGTTGCAAAAGTGGAAATAGCAGGTCCTGGGTTCATCAATATGCACTTGAAAATGGAAGTATGGCATGGGATTTTAAAGCAAATAAATGAGCTAAAAACGGAGTTTGGCACTCTCAACATTGGAAACAATCAGGCCATCAATGTTGAGTTTGTATCCGCAAATCCAACTGGGCCACTACATATTGGTCATGCAAGAGGGGCAGTGTTTGGTGATGTTTTAGCAAATTTGCTAAAGAAAGTTGGTTATAAAGTTACTAAGGAGTACTATATCAATGATGCTGGAGCGCAGATAGATACGCTAATTCGGTCAGTATATTTGCGGTATAAGGAAGCTCTGGGAGAGAAAATTAGCATCGAAAAAGGTTTATACCCAGGTGAATATTTAAAGCCAATAGGGAAGGGGCTAGCTAAAAAATATGGCAAGGAGCTTAGAGAAGAGGAGGATAATCAAATAATTAGAGAGTATACTTTAAGTTCCATTTTAGAGATAATAAAGGAAGACATGAACTTACTTGGAGTAAGTCATGATGTCTTTACTTCAGAGTATGAGCTACAAAAAAATGGCAAAATCGAAGAGAGTATAAAGATATTATCTGATAAGGGTCTAGTGTATGAAGGGTACCTGGAGAAACCAAAAGGTAAAGAGAATGAAAATTGGATTTCCAGAAAAGAAATGTTATTTTGCTCTACAAAATTTGGTGATGATGTTGACCGCGCACTAAAAAAAGAGGATGGTAGCTGGACTTATTTTGCATCGGATATTGCTTACCATTTTGATAAGATATCACGTGGTTTTAACAATATGATCGTAGAGCTCGGCAGTGACCATGGCGGTTATATTAAAAGGCTTAGAGCAGTTGTCTCTGCGCTCAGTGATGATCAAGCAAAGATAGAGGTAAAACTGCATAATATTGTGAATTTCTTCGAAAATGGCAAACCTGTTAAGATGTCGAAAAGATCAGGAAATTTTCTTACAGCTAGGGATGTAGTGGAAGAGGTTGGCAGGGATATAACTCGTTTTATAATGTTAACACGCAAGAATGATATGGTCTTGGACTTTGATTTTGCTAAAGTTAAAGAACAATCAAAAGACAATCCTATTTTTTACGTGCAATATGCGCACGCTCGTGCTCATTCACTAATGCGTAATGCTCCAAAAGAGCTCCCAACAGCAGACCCTTCACTTTTAAAGAAAGATGGGGAGCTATTCCTCATAAAAACCTTAGCAAAGTGGCCAGATGTGGTAGAAATATCTGCAAGGCTTTGTGAGCCACATAGAATTACTTTCTACTTACTTGAAGTTGCAGAAGCGTTTCACGTTTTATGGGGGTATGGCAAAAGTGATTTAAACATGCGGTTCATACTAGAAGATAACTTGAACCTCACCGCTGCAAGAATGTTTCTCGTCCAAGCCTTAGCGCACGTAATCGCTTCTGGGCTTTCTATTTTTAATATAGAGCCTTTGAAAGAGATGAGTTAATTTTAATGCGTAATATTAAATGTGATAATAAATTATTGATGTAAGTACAATAAGGCCAAAAATTATACAAGAGGTCTGTTAAAATCACGTATGTCGATTGTCTTGAAGTCACACAATTGTTCTGTAGAGCTATGTCCTGTAATAATTACTATACCGTTTTGCTCAGAGCGTATTGAGATTAGATTTAATATTAATTCACACGTTGCACTGTCGAGATTACAAAATGGTTCGTCTATCAGCCAAACGTTTGCATTAGAAATTAAAAGGCGAGCAAGCGCAACTCTTCTTTTCCAGCCTGCAGAAAGTTCACCATATCTAATGTTAAATACAGGCTGCAACTGTAAGCAACAAACGGCTGCCATAATTAATTCTCTAGTATTCCGTATTCTTGCCCAGAATTGTATGTTTTCACCAACTGTTGAGCTATCTTTACAGGCATTTTTATGGCTTATATAGACCATGGAAGGTATATAGGATTTTAAGTCATCATATATATCTTTTCCACAGTACATTATATTACCTGACACTGGCGGCAAAAGTCCAGATAAACTTCTGATTAAGCTGGTTTTGCCGCTACCATTTGGACCAGTGATTAAGATTTTTGATTTTGGTTCAGCTTTAAAATTGAGGTTTTTAAATAATACTTTGTTATTACGAGCACAGGATAGATTTTTACATTCAAGCATCTATTGGACCTTTAAAGAGAACTTGGAGCCTAAACACTTCAGTGTATGAACATTGGATAGCTTGCACAACAAACAGTCAGTGTTTGACATACAACTGTACGAACATTGGGTTTGTAGGTAGCAGATGGTGTCATCCCAGTGCTTGACACTGGAATCCAGGAATTTTAAGTAAGCACGCTGAGCTGGTTGGCATAAAAGTAGTTGCTTTATGTTAAAATTAATATTTTTAACTAGATTACATGAAGAGCTGGATCCCAGTGTCAAGCACTGGGATGACACCCTTATACTTGACTGACTATAACACTTAAGAAGTTTAATGCCAGAAAGCAGGTTATACAACGGATACGTCATCTGCCTTTTCCTTTATATTTACCCTTAGTTGAAGACTGAGCTTTTATAAATAGCTCCCAAAATCCTTTCTTATCACCTTCTCTGTGTATCAATTGTGCAAAATGTTTCATTAAACTATTACCCATCATAACCATCTTTGTCCATTTGCCTAACGGTTTTGCTATATCAACTATTTCTAGATCTTCTTTGTAAACTTGCATATTCTTTTGTTTCTCCCTTAGCATTTCCTGTTGTTTCATCAACTCTTTTTGCTTATTTTTTTGATATAATTCATTAAATCTTCTATTTTCTTCCCATTCTTCTTTGAGAACTTTTAGAGGAAATATAATTTTTCTAATGTGATTTTTGTATATTTTTTTCAAAAAGAGAAATACTGCAATTACAGCAAGTAATATTGTACTATATGTAATGATTTGTCCGAACGGCATTTTTATACTCAGCTTATTGGCAAGCGGTATTTATAATTATACCATAACTATAGAAATTTTACAATTTTTTTCTGGATAAAGATAGTAGACTAAAAATTTCTAAAGAACAAAAGCAACGTATTTACGTACAGGCTATCAACTACTACACTCAAAACTGACAAGTGATTAATCATTGGAGAAGGAATCACGGCTCTCTAATGAATAAAGATGGACTGTGTCAAGCTGGTGAGTAAGGTGGAAATTGAATAATTGTTGGTTATCATGCTAGATCTAAAATATAAGTTATAAAATTTTTAATCATTTTGGCTTATAATAATTTCTAAGTTAACCTGAGATTTCCTGAGCTGTGGTTTCTTTTACCCATGTTGAATTCTCAGCTTTTATACTCTAATTTAATTCCAGTTTTGACTGTATAGGAGGTCACAATGTCAAACAATATCTATAGCGATCAAGTTAATAATAGTAATTTATATGCCAACAAACTTTTTTATGGTGAAGAGGGTGAGCAAGTCGAAAATCTAGGAGATCAGGTTGCGGAAGAAGAGGATGCTGTGGAATCACAAAAAGAAATTACAAAATTAGAAGAAGAAGTTGATAAGTTAAAAAAATAAGTTCAAGAAGAAAGAAGGTAGAGGCAGAATTTAAAGGTAAGTTAAAAGAAGCTGAGAATAAAGCTAATAAGGTAAAAGAAGAAAATGATAAGTTAAAATTACAGTTTCAAGAAGAAAGAGAGAAGGTAGAACAAACTAAGAATGAAGCTGAGGCAGCAAAAGAGGAAGTTTTGAGGTACAAAATTGAACAGGAGAAAGAAGAAGTGATGCAGAGTAAGATTGAAGGAGTAAAAGAAGAACTTTTAAAGTGTAAAATTAACATGGCAAAAGCAGAGACTGAGTGGTATAAAAAAGCAGCTGAAGAATGTAAAAATGAGAAAAGAATCGGTACAGATAAACCTAGTATTAAGGTAGGGAATGAAAATGATAGAGGCAAACATGTTACCAATGAAGGAGGGAATGAAAGTGGAGAAATTACATCTCTAGAAATAACACCAGATCTTAGCCTGCCAGGAATTTGTGGGCCTAAGGCTACTTTGTATAAATCGAATAATAAGGACAGGTTCATTAGCTTCCCACACCTTTACATGATAAAGATCTTGAAACTTAATGTCAACATTTCGGTGGCAAATTTATGTTGAATCTATATTCTGTAAGTATGGGCGAAAAAAAGAAGGTTATAATATATACAGATGGAGCATGTTCTGGAAATCCAGGTCCTGGTGGATGGGCAGCTGTGATGATGTATGAAAATAAAAGTGTCTTTATCAAAAAACGTATCTCTGGAGGTGAAAACGAATAACAAAATGGAGTTAAAGGCTGTGATTAACGGGCTAAAGATGTTGAAAGTTTCTTGCAAAGTTGTTTTACACACTGATAGTCAGTATATTAAACAAGGTATAACAGAGTGGATCAATAAGTGGAGAACAAATGGTTGGAAGACAGCCAATAAAAAATCAGTAAAAAACGTTGAGTTATGGAAGGAATTGGATGAAATTGTCTTGCAGCATGATATTAACTGGAAGTGGGTTAAGGCTCACAGTGGTAATACCTATAATGAAGAGGCAGATAGACTTGCTAGAAAGGAATCTAAAAAGCTAAAATATAGAGATTGTGAGGTCAAGAAATCACCAAAAAATAGAGGGAACTCTAAGTTTCATAGATTGGGTGGAGTATTATGGCAATAATTCTTTTAGACACAAAAACTATAAATCGTATAGCAGCGGGAGAGGTAATAGAAAGGCCAGCGAGTGTAGTAAAGGAATTAGTAGAAAATGCAATAGATGCTGGAAGTTCAGAGATAGAGATCAAAATAGAAAGTGGTGGACGTAATCTTATAACTGCGACAGATGATGGAAATGGAATAGAAAAGGACGACTTAGAACTAGCATTTATGAGGCATGCCACTTCAAAATTAAGCGATAGTGAGTTAATAGAAATCAAGCACCTTGGGTTTAGGGGAGAAGCTTTACCTTCAATTGCAGCAGTAAGCAGAATGAAATTATCATCCAAGGCAAGTGGAGCAAAGGAAGCATGGTCTATAAGATATGAGGGAGGAGAAAAAATAAGAGAGATTACCCCTTGTTCTTTGTTGCAAGGTACATATATTGAAATTCGTGACTTATTTTTTGCCACACCAAATAGATTAAAATTTCTAAAAACCGAGAGGGCAGAAACACAAAGCATTGTTGACATTGTAAATAACTTAGCAATGATTAACTATAGTATTGGGTTTACTCTCACTTCCGGTAATAAAAAGCTCTTAAAATATGTTAAGCAAACTTCATTATTTAACAGATTATGTGAAGTAGAAGAAGAATTTCAGAGCAATTCGCTGGAAGTAAAAGAGGAAGAGGAAGGCATCAAACTTACGGGACACATCTGTAAACCAACTATTAGTCGTGGTAATTCAACTCAGATCTATACGTTTGTTAATGGAAGGCCAATAAAAGACAATCTACTCATTGGTGCAATTCGATATGCGTATCAGGACTTTATTCCAAGTGGGAGGTATCCTTTTGCAGTGCTGCACTTAGAGATACCATACAATCAAGTAGATGTAAATGTGCATCCAAATAAATCAGAGGTAAGGTTTCAGAACAAGAGGCTAGTATATGAAATAGTGAGAAGAGGGCTAATAAAAGCGTTGTCAATGAGAATAGGTACTTCTTCAGTGAGTGATATTGATGGATCTAGGTGTCAAGGTATTGGAAAAGAACTGGGTGGTTCGTTTTTTGATGTTAGTGAAAGTCAAAGGAATAATGAGCGTGTTAATAATGGAAAAAGCAGAGAAGTAAAGGGTCGAAAAGAATTTTACGAAAGAAGGCCAAGTCCTTTTGAGAATCAGCTAATGAAAGAATTCAACTTGCCAAATGCAGGAGAGAAAGGCTTATCAGAACGGTCAGAATCATTTGACTATACTGGTATACAGAGATTACCGCTACAAGCGGAGACTATGGTTTTAGAAAGGGAGCAAATTGATTTAATGGAGGATCATCCTCTGGGGTATGCATGCTGTCAAATCTATAATACTTACATTATTGCTGAGGCTAAAGGCAAATTAATTATAGTAGATCAGCACGCAGCTCATGAGAGATTGATATACGAGTGCTTAAGGCAAAAATCAAGCATAAAAAGACAAAAACTTCTTCCTGAAACAGTTGAAATTAAAAACCAAGCTGGAATGGGGATGGTTAAAACTTATAAAGATGAGCTTTTTGAAATGGGTTTTGATATTGAAATACAATCAGAAGATAAAGTAACGATAAAAGAAATACCTGCAATCTTGGGAACAATAGATATAAAAGAGATACTAGTTGATATAGTAGATAAGTTAATGGAAATGAAAGATACGTTGCCAATAGAGGATAAGGTGAATAAAATATCAGCCACAATCGCTTGCCACGGAGCAGGAAGAAAAATGAAATTGGAAGAGATGAATGAGATACTAAGACAAATTGAGAAAACTCCATATTCTGATCACGGAAGACCAACGTATATAGAAATGAAACTAAGTGATATAGAAAAATTGTTTGAAAGGAGATGAGTTCAGTTTGTCAAAAAGGTTGCCAATTAAGTATACGTAACAGCTCTTCTGGTTATGGAGTATAAAATGTGAAAAAAGAGAACAAATGCTCTAATTTTTTAGATTACAAAGTGATAGGACAGGAAGTAAGAAATCTTAGATTAGCAAAGGGATATACTCAAAAAGATTTAGCAAAAAAAATCGGAACAACATATCAGGTAATACTGCAATATGAAAAAGGAACACGCAGAATTTCAATTAAGAAGTTATATGAATTAGCAGAAGCATTATCAACAACTGCTAGAGATCTAGCTTGCGGACAAGAAGTATCAAATGAGGAAAGGTATGAGGAAGAAGAGATATTAAATCTAGTAAGAAGACATAAAGAGATTAAGGACCAAGAATTACGTGAAACGTTTTATTTATTAACTAAATTCATCCGTATTAGTGAGGAAGAAAGTGGAAAGGCAGTAAAAGTAGAGGTGGCAAAGGGTTTAGTTAAGGAAGGAATTTCTGCTCATGTTATCTCTCAAACGACCAGTTTATCTATTGATGAATATGATAATGATGAGAAAAAAATTTCTATTCCGTATAAAGTAGGTCAAAGAATAAAAGAATGGAGGTTGAGAAGAGGATACACTCAGGAAGATTTAGCAAGTAAAGTGGGTATAATAAATCAAAGAATATATGAATATGAACAAGGACGAGCTGGTGTTTCACTTGAAATGTTAGATGAAATAGCAAAGGTACTATTAATTAATATTACAGATCTGCTTCCAGAAACAAGAGAAAATGAGAATAGTGAAGCAGAGCTATCAAGGTTAATAGAAGAATACAAAAAGATTAAAAGCCAAGAACTACGTAATGTACTAATAAAATCTCTGTTTGAAAGCATACAAGTTTGCAAAGAGAAAGTGAAGAGAGTAGAAAAGATGAAAATTGCAAAGAATTTAGTTAAGGAAGGAATTTCTATCAATATTATTTTAAAAACAGTGGGCATCTCTTTAGACGAAATTCAACAAATTTAAAATAAAAAAATCAGTATCTATTAATATCTTTACTTTTTGATGAAAAAATAAGTAAAAAAGATTTAAAAATTGATTTGACTTCACTCAAAAGCTATGGCCTTATGCCAATGCTGACAAAAAAACAGCAGTAAATATATAAAAACATTTTGTTATTAGTGAAGGGTAATTTTTATGAATAATAAGAAAAGTAGTAAGGATCGTAGAGAAGAAATAGAATTCAGAGCATTAGAAAGCAACGGTAAAGCTCTACTTGATCGTGAAGTAATAGAAACGTTTCTAAGTGCAGTGCATGAGAGGGAAGAAGCTCGAATTATTGCTAGAAAGCTAATAGATAGTTTTGGAATAGGAGGAGTTTTAGGCCAGGAAATAGATGACTTGAAAACTATAGAAGGGATAACTGACTCTACAGTAGCAGTAATTTTATGCCTAAAGGAAGCTGCAAAAAGAGTACCAAGAGAAGAGTTAAAAAAAGGGGTTCTGTCGCATCTATAGAGCGAAGTCAGTTTCATTTGTAGGAAAATAGAAAAGAAGTAATATAATCATCTTTAAAAAAGCAAAGATGTTGCGTATTAGTCCAAAATTATTGCCCTATTTCAAAGGATTTAGCTTTTCAGCAGAGATAATAATGTTATCAGTATACATGAAGTGTCGATTTTCTTTGAGCTATCGAGATTTGGAAGAAATGATGAGTATAAGAGGAGCGAAAATTGATCATGCTACGCTACAAAGGTGGATTATCAGATTTGTGCCACTGATAGATGAAGAGTTGAGGAAAAGGAAGAAGCAGGTTGGCAGTAGCTGGAGAATGGACGAGACCTACATAAAATTAAACGGTAAATGGGTTTATCTATACAGAGCACTAGATAGTCTCGGCAATACTGTAGACTTTCTGCTGTGTACTCGTAGAGACAAGTCTGCAGCACTTGCATTCTTTCGTAAAGCCTTTAGAAGGAATAATCTTCCTGAGAAAGTAGTAATTGATAAAAGCGGCAGTAATATTGCTGCTCTTGATGACTTGAATACGGAAATTCCTGAACCTTATAGAATCACGGTTTTTCAAGTAAGATATCTAAATAATATTGTTGAACAAGATCATAGATTTATCAAAAAATTAATAAAACCAATGCTTGGGTTTAAAAGCTTCCATTCTGCAAAGATTACCATCACAGGCATAGAAAATATTCGTATGATTCAAAAAAGACAAATTATTAAAGCTAATGATAATGGTTCTACTTTTGAAAATTTTGCTATGTTAATGGCTCTATAACTCTCATAATTCCAGTTTTTACAATCTTCTTGTACTACAATTTATAGATGCGACAGAACCCCTTATCGCTATAAATCTCCAGGAATTTTTTCTGAACTTTCGTACCAGTTTTCTATAGCTTCATCGATAAAATGAAAGACATTTCCTCTTTTTTCTAAAAATTGATTATACTCTTTAATGATTACTGACCTTCATCTTCTTTGGCATATACTCTACACAATGTTCATTTCTTAATAAAGTAACCACTTTCTTTAGATTTTCTCCCTTTTTTCTCCCATCTCTACTCGCTATGCAACAAAGCCAACTCAGGTTACCTTACTATGTTGTCATCATCTTTGAGTAAGTAATGTTAATAAAAAATGAGTAAATGATCTATTTAATATTAAAAAGATGTTGAATATGGATAAATTGAGTCAAGATACAAAAAAAAGCTGCATTTTTGGTGGCTTATAACATTAATAGTATGTATTATTGCTACCTATTACTACATGA
This sequence comes from Wolbachia endosymbiont of Chrysomya megacephala, assembly GCF_008245065.1. NCBI lineage: Bacteria > Pseudomonadati > Pseudomonadota > Alphaproteobacteria > Rickettsiales > Anaplasmataceae > Wolbachia > Wolbachia endosymbiont of Chrysomya megacephala. The sequence continues at coordinate 1,109,546 of NZ_CP021120.1, read as the reverse complement.
AGTCAAAAGCTGCAGATAATTATAAAACGATATTACGCATTGCTTCTCAAAATTGTAACTTAGAAACTGTAAAATTCTCAGTAAAAAATTTATTAGATACTGATACACACATGCCTAAGTTAACTGCGTTACATTATGCTGCAGAAGGGGATATTTAGAGATAGTTAGGTTTTTAATAGATGAGGGAGTTAACGTAAACATTATTAACAAGTATGTAAGCACAGCACTACATAATGTTGCATATTATGGTGATTTAAGGATTATCAAATTTTTGCTAGAAAAAGGCGCTAATCCTAACATTATAAACGATGATGGAAAAACCTAGAAATGTAGCTGTGTTAAGGTCAAGGCATAACAAAGATAAGCCCTACGATCAAATATTCAACCACTATGGATTAAAATCCATAGTGGTTGAATGCTGAATGACTTTAAGTTTAAAATTGAGAAAGTAGTTGTTATATATATCAGCAAGTATGAGTTAAATTTGTATTATGGACTTGAATAAATTTACCGAAAAAGCAAAAAGCCTAATCCAGAGCGCTCAAATGAAAGCATTGGGAGCTGGGCATCAGATTTTTATGCCTGAACATTTACTTAAAGTAATGCTTGAAGATGAGTCAGGTTTAGTTCAGGATTTGATAGGCACCTGTGGTGGAAATGTTCAGAATATTTCTGATGCTGTGAGTAGTACAATTAAAAAGTTTCCAGTGGTTGGAGGACCAGGTAGTGTTGGACTTCAGCTTTCAAGAGAGGTAGCAAAAGTTTTTGATGATTCAATTGGTATTGCGAGGAGAAATAAAGACACATTTGTTACTGTTGAGCGGTTGTTGCAGGGCCTTGCTGCACAAAAAGATGAAATTGTAGGTAAAATTTTAGCAGAAGGTGGTGTAACACCGCAAAAATTAAATTCAGTTATTGCAGAAATGAGAAAAGGTGGCAGTGCAGACTCTCCAAATAGCGAGGAAAAATTAAATGCGGCAAAGAGGTATACAAAAGATATTACAGAGCTTGCTATGCAAGGTAAGCTTGATCCTGTAATTGGTCGTGATGAGGAAATCAGAAGAACTATGCAGGTATCGTTGAGGCGAACAAAAAATAATCCAGTACTGATAGGTGAACCTGGTGTTGGAAAAACTGCAATAGTTGAAGGTTTAGCAAACAGAATTGTTGCAAATGATGTACCACTTGGTTTGCGTGATGCAAAAGTTTTAGCTTTGGATCTTGGTGCATTAATTGCTGGAACAAAATTTAGAGGGGAGTTTGAAGAGAGACTAAAAGCAGTGATTAATGAGATTTTAAAAGCAGAGGGCAAAGTTATTTTGTTTATAGATGAGCTTCATACTTTAGTGGGAGCAGGAGCGACAAGTGGTGCGATGGATGCTTCAAATTTGCTCAAGCCTGCTCTTGCGCGTGGAGAAATTCGCTGTATAGGGGCTACAACTTTGGATGAGTATCGTCAACATATAGAGAAAGACCCTGCGCTTGCAAGGCGTTTTCAGCCTGTGTTTATTTCTCAACCGACTGAGACTGATACTATTTCAATACTGAGGGGTTTGAAGGAGAGGTATGAGGTGCACCATGGTATTAGAATCACAGATGGTGCAATAATCGCTGCTGCAACGCTTTCTAATAGATATATAACAGATAGGTTTTTACCTGATAAAGCGATCGATTTAATTGATGAAGCAGCAAGTAGGGTTAGAATTGAAATGGACAGCAAGCCTGAGGTTGTTGATGAGCTTGAAAGAAAGATTATACAGCTGAAAATTGAGTCAGAGGCTTTGAAAAAAGAAAGTGATGAAAACTCTAAGCAACGTTTAAAAAAGATAAATGAGGAAATTGAGAGTCTAAACAGTAAATTTGCTGACTTAAGCAGTAAATGGCAGATGGAAAAGAATAAAATAGCTAAAATACAAGAAACTGCTGAAAAATTGGATAATGCGAGGAAAGAGCTAGAATTGGCTCAGCGGAATGGAAATTTAGGAAGGGCAGGGGAATTGATGTATGGTGTGATTCCTCAACTTGAAAATGAGTTAAAAAATCAGGAAAAAGTTACTGATAGTTTCCTAAAGAAAGAAGTTACTGAGAGTGATATTGCAAATATTGTTTCAAAATGGACAGGCATTCCAGTTGATAACATGATGCATAGTGAAAAGGAAAAGCTCCTTAACATGGAAAATGAAATAGGAAAAAGAGTAATAGGGCAGAGAGATGCAATTGAAGCGATAAGTAATGCAGTAAGGCGCTCCCGTTCTGGTGTTCAGGATACTAATCGACCTTTTGGTTCATTTTTATTCTTAGGTCCAACCGGAGTTGGAAAAACAGAGTTAGCAAAATCTCTTGCCGAATTTTTGTTTGATGATCAATCAGCACTTCTACGCTTTGATATGTCAGAGTATATGGAAAAACACTCCGTTTCAAAGTTAATTGGTGCGCCTCCAGGATATGTTGGTTATGAACAAGGTGGCAGATTAACCGAAGCAGTAAGGAGAAGACCATATCAGGTAATTTTGTTTGATGAGATAGAAAAGGCAAATCCAGATATATTTAATATACTACTGCAGATTTTGGATGAAGGTAGACTAACCGATAGCCATGGCAAATTAATTGATTTTCGTAATACCATACTAATTTTAACTTCTAACCTTGGAGCTGAGATGATGCTAAGAGGAGCTACCGAATCTGTGAAAGATGAGGTGATGAAAATAGTTAAGTCAGCGTTTCGTCCAGAATTTTTAAATAGACTGGATGAAATTATTATATTCCACAGCTTAACCAAAGATGACATTGATAAAATTATAGATGTTCAATTCTCTTATTTACAAAAGATGCTTGCTAAGCGTAAACTGAGTATTAGTTTATCGCAAGAAGCTAAAGGACTAATAGCACAAACTGGATATGACCCTGAATATGGAGCGCGGCCTCTGAAAAGGGTAATACAAGAATGCATTCAAAATAATCTAGCTAAGTTAGTTTTATCTGGGGAAATAGTAGAAGGAGATGAGCTAATAGTGTATACTTCTGGTAACGAAATCTTAGTTAAAAAGATCTAGATTCGCTGTGTATTTTTGTTTTGAAAAATGTGTATAAATCATAATGTTAATGTTGAGTCTTTATTTAAGCTAGTTGATCAAGGGAATAAAAAAGAGAAAGAAAAAATTAAAGAGTTTATACAGTACTTTTATAATTTTGTTTATAATAGTGACCTAAAAGTCAACGATAAATTTCTTTTATACATTGCAGAAGATGCATACAACTTCATTCTTAAAAAAGAAAAAGAAGAAAGTAAATTGGCAGTAAGTAATGTAAATGATATTTCAGGAATAGAAGGCAATTTCACTATAATTAAAATCACAAATTATGACATGCCCTTTTTAGTGGATTCTGTCATTTCCACTATTAAGTCAAACGGTTTAACTATATGCTATTATAGTAACAGCATAATTAATGTTCAAAGAAAAAATAGCCTAATAGATAAAATTCATCTTTTAGAAGAAAGTAATGGAATCAAAGAGTCAGTAATATATGTAATTATTAAAGGCATAAGCGGTAGCTTTGTTGATACACTAGAAGAATCTCTACGAAAGACGCTAAAAGCAGTTAACTGCGTTGTAAAGGACTGGCAATTGATGCTCAAGAAGCTTCTTGAGCATCCGGCATTGGATGCTGGAGGCAGAGATTTTCTAGCTTGGTTGAAAAATAACAATTTTGTATTTTTAGGTTATCAAGAATACATTACTAATAAAGAAGGGAAGCTTGCTCTAAGTGGTAAGGAGAGCCTCGGGTTAATGAGAGCAAGTGAAGAGTACCAAAATTCATCAATTTTTTCTGAAAGCTTGAATTCTTTATACATACTAAGATCAGACCTAATCTCAATAGTTCATCGGCGTACCTATATGAATTGTATAGGAGTGAAAGAATTTAATGATCAGGGTGATGTAATAAGGGAACAGCATTTTTTTGGGCTATTTACTTCTATAGCAGAAGTGCAAGATATTCGAACTATTCCGGTAATAAAGGATAAGGTTACAACAATAGAAAAAAAGGCAGGATTTGTTCCTGGTGGCCATAACAATAAAGCTTTAATTTCCATTTTACAGGCATTTTCTTGTGACGAATTATTCCAATCAAATGAAGACGAGTTATTTGAAATTTGCACCTCGATCATGTCTCTTGCGATTAGACCAAGAGTCAAATTATTTTTGAGAAAGGTAGGGAACTTTATTAGTTGCATAGTATTGATACCGATGCGTTATGCTAGTGCAAGACTAATGTTTAAGATACGCGATATATTGAAAGATGAAACGAATGCAGAAAGTTCAGATATTTATAACAATCACATTATCAATGAATATGATTTGATGAAATTACACGTGGTGCTAAGAACCAAAAGCGCTAGCATTTTTGATGATGAAGTTTTGCGTATCGAAAACAAGTTAAGAAACATTACAGAAAAGTGGGAAGATCGTTTTATAGACAATTTATATAATACTTTTAGCACTGTTGAGGATATATTTATCCGCTATTGCAAGGCATTTCCGATAAGTTATCAAGAGAATTTTGAACCTCATGATGCGTATTATGATATGAAAAAATTGGAGATAGTGAGAAAGAAAAAAGTCAGCGAAGTTGATTTGAGGCTTACTCGTGACAATCTCAACTATCAATTGAAGGTTTACACTCCAAGCAACGGAGGCCTTGAATTGTCAAAGATATTAAAGGTTACTAAGAATTTAGGGGCTAAGATTCTATCTCATAATGGTTATTATATAGAAATCAACGGTGGAATATGGATACATCATTTTGTGTTGTCAAGAGTTGATGAATTAATAGACAACATTACTTTAAAAGAGCAGTTTGAGGTAACACTTGTAAAAGTGTTCAGCAAGGAAATAAAAAATGACTATTTTAACAGCTTGATCATTATTGCTGGGCTCGAGTGGAAGGAAGTACTTCTGATTAGAGCGCTAAGCGCCTACCTAAAGCAGACATCATTTAGCTATAACCCAGAATATATCCAGAAAGTAGTATCAGAGTATCCAAAAGTAGTAAGGTATTTAGTAGAATTATTTCATTCAAGATTTGATACTAAAATAGATATTGATAGGGCAGAAACTACTAGCATTTTGATAGAAAAAATTGAAGAACTACTAAAAGAGATCAGCAACGTTTCAAATGATTACGTTTTGCGTTCGATATTTAACTTGATAATGGCAATTTTGAGAACCAGTTATTATCAAGATGATAAGCCATACTTATCTATCAAATTTGATTCAAGTAAAATAAATGGTTTACCTGACCCGCGCCCATACCGTGAATTGTATGTTTATTCAAACCTTTTTGAGGGAATACATCTAAGAGGAGGGAAGTTGGCTCGTGGTGGTTTGAGATGGTCGGATAGAACGGAAGATTTTCGCACTGAAGTTTTGGGACTCATGAAAGCCCAGATGACAAAAAATGCGGTCATTGTACCTGTTGGCGCAAAGGGTGGGTTTGTAATAAAGCAAGTTTATAAAGACAAAAACATTTCAAGGGAGAAAGGTGTTGAATGCTATAAGAATTTCATCAGAGGAATGCTTGATATTACTGATAATGTAGTTGATGGCAAAATAACTCCACCAGAAAATGTGATTAGGTATGACGAAGATGATCCATATTTGGTAGTTGCAGCAGATAAAGGCACTGCTTCATTTTCTGATTATGCAAACGAAATATCCTCTGAATGTAACTTTTGGCTCGAAGATGCATTTGCATCTGGTGGATCAGCAGGTTATGACCACAAAAAGATGGGTATTACAGCAAGAGGTGCATGGATTGCAGCACAACGCCATTTTTGGAGAATGAATAAGGATATTTACCAGGATACAACTGTTATTGGAATTGGAGATATGGCTGGCGATCTATTTGGGAACGGCATGCTGCTTTCAAGAAATATGAGTTTAATTGGAGCATTTAATCATATGCATATTTTTGTTGATCCAAATCCTGATGCGGAAAAGAGTTTCGTGGAGCGTAAACGGCTCTTTGAATTACCGTTTTCCACTTGGATGGATTACAATAGAGATTTGATTTCTCATGGTGGCGGGGTATTTGAACGTAGTAGCAAACAAGTAGAAATTTCTCAAGAAATGAAAAAGTGCTTTGATATAACGGAAGATACATTATCTCCAAATGATTTGATTCGATATTTGCTCAAGGCAAAAGTGGATTTCATATGGAATGGAGGAATTGGCACCTTTGTTAAGGCAAAAAGTGAAAGCCATGGCATGGTTGGCGATAAAGCAAATGATGAATTAAGAGTAAACGGTCATGATATTAGAGCTTCTATGTTTATAGAGGGTGGCAACCTTGGTTGCACGCAGCTTGGAAGGGTAGAATACGCTAAAATAGGTGGGTATATCAATGCAGATTTTATTGATAATTCAGCAGGAGTAATATGTTCTGATCTTGAAGTTAACATCAAGATTGCTTTTGTTGCAATTATGAAAGAAGGGGGAATTTCCTTGGAAAAAAGGAATGAAATACTGGCTAGCATGATAGATGAAGTTGCATCTAAGGTACTTGAAAACCATAACAGGATTGAAACAAAAGCATTGCTTCTTGAGTGCTTGCAAGCTAAAGAAAAGTTGGAGCAGCACCATAAATTATTACTCAGTTTAGAGAAATTTGGGCTGCTAAACCGAGATGTAGAATTTCTTCCAGCTGAAGAAGAGGTAGCAAGAATGTTAACTGATGGAGAAGGTTTCAGTTCTCCTCAGCTTTCTGTTCTGATGTCTTATGCAAGAACAGCAATAAAAAATGAAGTTATACACTCTGAGCTACCTGAAAAAGATTTTTTGTGCCGTGATTACTTACTAAATTACTTTCCACAAAGGATGGTAACAGAGTTCAAGGATTCCATATTGAAACACCAACTTTGTAGGGAAATTATTTCTACTTGCATTACAAACGATGTAGTAAATAGGATGGGCTGTATATTTATTAATAATTTGGTTGAGAGTACTGGAATTAAAGTACATGAAGCAGTTAACATATATATCGTTGTTAATCACCTATATAATTTAAGTAGCCTTTGGCAGAAAATTGATGAATTGGATGGAAAAATTGATGTTGATTCATATTTGCAAGTAGTGAGAAGTGTGCAAAAATTTATTGGTAGGGTATCATTTTGGTTAGTAAAAAATCTTGGTAAGCTTAATCTTGTAGAACTAGATGGTGTTACAAAATTTAGGGGTGCAATTGAAACTTTAGGCCATGATATTTTAGATGATCGCCTGTTAAAGATCTATAATCATGGATTAACCTCTTTGGTAGAGCTTAACATAAATAAAGATCTAGCAAAAAAGGTTGCTGATTTACATATTCTTATTTATGCGCTGGACGTTATATCTGTTGCTGAGCAGACATCTTTGTCCATCCTTGAGGCTGGTAGAATATACTTTGAATTAAAGTCGCTGCTAAGATTTGATATGATTAGAACAGTTGCTGGCAAGATGAAAAGCCATTCTTCCTATTGGGATCGCAGCTTAATTAATGATTTATTAGATGATTTAAGCAATTATCAACATAAGCTAGCTGTTAAAGTTATAAAAGCTACTGATAATCATATAGATAAGGTTCAAACTTGGGCTCTTAATGATAAGGATTATATAGAGCGTTACAATAGCTTTTTAGATGAGATGGTTGCTTCTAAACTTGATTTAAGTAAATTAATACTCATAATCAGGAGAATTAAAGTACTTGCTTCATAGGAAAAATGTTTAATATAGGTCTTTCAGAAATTTTAGTTGTAGCTTTAGTGAGTATAATTGTTTTTGATAAAAGTAAAGTACCTGTATTTCTTAATCTTATTAAAAATATATATAGGTATTTCTGGGTTGTAAAATCAAGAGTTAGGAAATTGTTGAAGGATACCGGAATTAAAGAATTATATGAAGGGCATAACGTTGAAAAAGTCAATTACATAATTGGTGAAGATGGCAAGCTTTATCCTACTTACAATGTAGATAGTACAAAAAATGACAGCAAAAATCCTAGTAGTAGATGATATACCATCTAATGTTAAGCTTTTGGAGGCTCAGCTAAAAGCAGAGTACTATACAGTTATTGTAGCTTATGATGGCGAGGAGGCGATAGATTTAGTAGCGGAACAGCAGCCAGATATTATCTTACTTGATGTCATGATGCCAAAAATGAGTGGTTTTGAGGTTTGTAAGAAGCTAAAGAATGATCCCTTAACGACTTATATTCCAATCATTATGGTAACTGCGCTGCATGACACTCATGATAGAGTGGAAGGAATTAATGCTGGTGCGGATGACTTTCTAACTAAGCCGATAGATGAAACTGCTTTATCTGCAAGAATTAAGTCTCTTGTGCGCTTAAAGATGATAATAGATGAGTTGTGCTTGAGAGGAGAAACTAATGCTGAGATTGGTGGAGTAGCAGAAAGCAGTATTATGGATTATTCTAATCAGATTTTTGATGCTAACATACTTGTTGTAGATGAGGACACCTTTCAAGCAGAGCAGATACACAATGTTCTAAAGCAACGCTTCAGATCAATTAAAATACTGCACGATCCAAAAGAAGCATTAAAGGTTGGTATTAAGGATAATTACGACCTGATTATTTCTGACATGCAGTTTTCAAAAACTGACGGCCTACGGTTGTGTTCTAAGTTTCGTAGTAAAGTAGAAACACGTTATACACCAATTCTGATCCTTTCTGAAGATTATGATAAAAGCAATTTAGTAAAGGCACTTGATGTAGGTGCTAATGATTATTTAACAGTACCTTTAGATGAGAGTGAATTAATAGCTAGGGTTAATTTGCAAGTGAAACGCAAAAGGTATCAAGATGCCTTGAGAATGAATTTATTTAATAATGTAGAAATGTCTATAAAGGATCCATTAACTAACTGTTATAATAGAAGATATTTTGATGCACACTTAAGAAATATTGTTAAGGATTCTGTGGAAAAAGATAGAAGTTTATCTCTTATGATACTTGATATAGATTATTTTAAGATGGTGAATGATAACTTTGGGCATAATGCTGGAGATGAACTTTTAAAGGAAATACAGAAAAGAATTTCTGAAAATATCAGAGTGACAGATTTATTAGCTAGGTTTGGTGGTGAGGAATTTGTTGTTGTAATGCCAGATACCAATGTATCAGATGCGTATACTATTGCAGAGAGAATAAGGAAAATTATTGCCAAAGAACCTTTTATACTTGTGGGTAAAAATACAACCCATAATGTAACTGTGAGCATTGGAATTTCAGCAATGCAAAGATCTGACCTTGATGATGTTAAAAAATTTATAGTACGTGCTGACAAATATTTATATAAAGCAAAAAACAGTGGTAGAAATAGAGTGGTTACTGGTTGAAGTTCTTTCAAATAAGTAGTAACTAAGATTCAAATGATAGCATAAAATTTCTCAACTCCGGAAATTTCGCATTTAACTGTAGAAATAGATATTTATTTAAAAAATACCCTGTAATTTTTAGCCCTAGTCTGAATTCTTGATATGAGTAGCTATTTTGTAGGTTGTTATTGTATACATCGTGCAACATCTGTGGAAAAGGTAGTAATTTATCTGCATAACAGTCACCTACTTTTTTTGACACTGCTCTACCAGTTTTTGGAGAAATAAATTGTAGATTTTCTTTCACACCTGTTACAGCACATTTTGATAGGTCTAACTTAAATCCAAGTTGCGTAAGAAGCAGAAGCTCTAAGTTAAGGTAATGACTTTGCCAAAACTGGCTATTATGTTTTATTACATCGATGAAGTGTCTAAAATTATCATATAACTTGATGCAGGATTCACTTTCTGGAAGCACTTTTTCTAATATAGACGAGAAAGAAACAATAGCAATGCTTTTTAACCTATCTTGAAAGAAATGATGAAGTGGAGATTCAATCAATTCGCACTTTAAAAAACCTAGATTTTCAGGTAATTTAGCACTCCATTCTGCATGTAATAGATTGCTTATTTGAAACTTATAATTACTATTATTTGTTAACCTAGTTAATCCTCTGCACTTTCCATGATTTTTTGTAAATAGAGAAAGAATTAAATTTTTATCACCGTATTTTTTAGCAGCTATAATAACACCTTCATCTTTCCATCTCATTTAGAGTATATTAACCGTATGATATTATAGAGATAATAAAATTAGTGTAGCAAATTTGGGTTTAAGTCAACTGAAATATATTGACTTTATGTGCAATATTAGCTTTAAACCAGTAAAACAAGCTGCTCAACATATGCGCCCTCTCTATTTTAATTATATTCTTCTTTTATCTCTATGTTGTTTTTTGCTTTTTTCAATGAAAGCCCAACCGGATGATTCGTCAGTTATTCCTATACCACAAAGAAAAAAAGAATTAGTTGAAGTAGTACAACCGAGGCAAATTATTGAAATACAGGAAATTGATGAGGGTATTCCAATTCCCAAAAGAAAAAAGGGTGTAGAAAGAAAACTAAGAGAAGACATCAAAGAGGTGAAAAATGAAATAAGAGATAAGAAAAATATTGAGAACAAAGATGATGAATTGGCTGTAACAGAAATTATTAATTCTATAAGGGATAAACTGACAGAGTGTTGGAGCATTCCTGAGGGCATAGTTTATAAAGAAAATTTTAGTATAAAAATTAACTTATTATTATCCAGTAAAGGCGAGATCGTTGTAGCCAACGTAGCAGATAGTAGTTCTTATCAAAATAATCCTCTTTTTAGATCAGCAGCAGATAATGCAATGCGTGCAGTATATAAATGTAGCCCGTTAATTGGCTTACCTGCTGAGCAGCATCACATTTGGCGCGAAGTCACGTTAGATTTTATTGTCCCAAATTTAGGAGAAAAACACTGGACTTAAAGTCCATCCTTTTAAGAATATAATTTTAAGGTGAAAAATCTCAAAGAATGTGGAATATTATAGAAAAAGCAGTCACTCTGTATATATATCACATAGTGTGGATAACAAAATATCGATATCCAGTACTAGTTGGAGATATTGGATGGCTTTGTTGCATGGCTACCAATGAGAAGGTGTGATGTAAGGGATTTACGAGGCAAATTCGAATAGGCGGGAATGTTCAAAAAAGTGTGTCAAGCCGCATTTTTAGTTCAACTCAATTTTCAATCTGTTGGGAAAGAAGATGTCAAGTTGAGACATAGTTAAAGCCCAATTAGGGAGAGCCATAATCCACTTTTGCTCCACTTTTTTTATAGCACAATATACCAACTTATACAAGGCATTTGTACTAGTAAATGAGCCCTTGGTTTTAATGAATTTCCTGATTCGTCTATGCAACCCCTCAATTGGATTGGTGGTATAAATTAGCCTTCTAACAGGGCCAGAATACTTAAAATAACCAGACAAATTTTCCCAATTGTTTTGCCACGATTTTATGACCAAAGGATATTTTCACCCCATTTTTCTTCCAGCTCAAGCAAATAATTTTCAGCGATTTCTTTACTTGAAGCACGATATATTTTTTTCAAATCATTCATGAAAATTTTCACATCTTTGCTGGATACATATTTCAATGAATTTCTTATCTGATGCACTATACATATTTGTACTTCTGCTTTGGGAAATACACTATTTATAGCCGCAGGAAAACTTTTTAGACCATCAACACATGCAATCAGAATATCCTCTACCCCTCTCTCTTTTAGGTCATTTAACACTCCTAACCAGAACTTCACTTTCGGCTAAATAAAAGCCTAGTACTTCTTTTCTGCCATTTTGATCTATGCCTAATATATTATACATGCATTTACTTACACAATGCCCGTCCTCCTTGACTTTGAAAAACATGCCATCCATGAATACTATTGGATATACAGATTGCAGTGGACGACTGCGCCATTCATTGATTAACGGCAGTAATTTGTCGGTAATACTTGATATCTCTGCTGCCGATATTTTGTGGTCATACATCTCCTCTACATGCGATGCTATGTCCCTATACCCTTACTATTACCCACAAATGTAAATGGACTTATAAATAAAGGATTAGAATATTAAAGTTTGTGAATATTGAGGGTATAAAAATGGCAAACAAGGGTAATGAATGGGCTAGAAATGAATTGGGGGATGCTGCACTTGGAGATAAAAGACTGACAGATCGATTAGTAAATATTGCTGATAGTTTAATAAGTTTACCTGAAAGTTCAATCAATCAAGCATGTGGAAGTTGGTCAGAAGCAAAAGCAGCTTATCGTTTTTTTCAAAATGAGAATGTAAAAGGAAGTGATATCTTAACATCGCATATTGCAAAAACTGTTGAAAGAACAAAAACTCATAAAAGGATTCTTGTGATTCAGGATACAAGTTGCATTTCATATATGGGACATGAAAAAATAAGAGGATTGGCAGTTGTTTCAAAAAAACAAAGTAAAGGTATTATGATGCACACAGCTTTTGCGATTAGTACAGAAGGCTTGACATTAGGAATACTAGACCAAAAGCTTTACTCGAGACCATCTATATCTAAAGAAGACCAAGAGCTAGAAAAAAGAAGACGTTGTAGAAACATTAGTATTGAAGATAAAGAAAGCATAAAGTGGCTAGAAAGTTTAAAGAAAACAAATGAAATTATAGATTCAACTCAAACAGAAACTATAACGGTATGTGATAGAGAAGCAGATATTTATGATTTTTTTGAGCTTGCTTACCGTCTTAATTCAGCGGTTTTGATAAGAGCTTGTAGAAACCGAAACGTAAATAAAACATCTAGGTATTCTCGAGAAGAAAAATTATGGCAATTTATAGAAAGGGTTCCTTGTACTGGAAAAGTAGAAGTTGAAATTCCGGCTAGAGATAACAAGCCAAAAAGGATAGCATCTTTAGAAGTTAGAGCTTGTCCGCAAACCATTAAATTCAAGCATATTCCCTCTTTAACATTAATCTATTCATAGCCAGATATATAAAATTTTCAGTAGATGTTGTCAGCAAATCATATTCTTTCGATAGCCTCCTATTCCTATTTATCCAAGCAAAAGTCCTTTCTACAACCCACCTTCTCGGCTGCACTTTAAATCCTGGCTCCACTTTTGGTAATAGCTCTGGTGGTGTATCTTTATGCACCCAAAATCTGCACGGGGGCCTTTTGACAATTTCAATTTCTATGTCATATTCTCTCTTTATGTGATCCTTTAAATCTTTTCCTTGGTATCCCATATCAGCCCACATCCTCCTAACATTAGTGTGTTTTCTCCTCATATTATCCAGCGCTATTTTCACACCATCTCTGTCATTTTCATTCGCAGCTCCGACATAGCAACCAAGCACAAGCCCTTGAGTATCGGTGACTATATGCCTCTTTCTACCTTTTACTTTTTTACTCCCATCATAACCTTTGACCCCCCTTTTTCTGTCGTTTTTACCGATTGACTATCTACTATACAAGCACTTGGCTCCTCATTACTTCCCATTTTGACCTACTATATTTAGTGATATCATAATTCACTTTCTCAAAAATTCCCTGCTTCTTCCATCTCCTAAATTGTTCATATACTGTCTTCCATGGCGGAAAATCGTGCGGTAAATAGCGCCATTGACATCCTGTGCGTAGTACATAAAAAATTGCAGACAATACCTCTCTTTTGCTATGTTTCAGAGGCCTTCCTCCTTTCTTGTATGATACTCTAAAGTTTCTCTCTATTAGCGACCACTCTCTTTCACTTAGATCTGTTGGATACTTTTTTCTCATTTCTAACCCCATTCTAAAACTCATATACTATCCCTTTTCTTGTTTGCGGACAAGCTCTTATAGCACTTCTCATAATAGTCCAAAAAAGGTAAGAATGGATTTATAGTAGTGATGGTAAGCATGCCAGCAGCATATAGTTATGACTTAAGGAAAAAGGTAATGGAAGCATTGGATGAAGGAGAGAGTGGAGAAACTGTTGCCAAGAGATTTAAGATTGGAAAAACAACTTTATATGAGTGGAAGAAAAGACGTGAGAAAACGGGAGATTTTCAATCAAAAAAGCCTGGAAGCGTGGCATAAAATTACCGACTGGAATGCATTTGCCGAATTTGCAAATGAGCAAGGTGGCAAAACTCAGTCAGAGATGCTGGGGCAATATTAGTAGACAAACAATTCATCGAGCACTTAAAAATATAGGATTCACAAGAAAAAAAAGGGTTCTGTCGCATCTATAGAGCGAAGTCAGTTTCATTTGTAGGAAAATAGAAAAGAAGTAATATAATCATCTTTAAAAAAGCAAAGATGTTGCGTATTAGTCCAAAATTATTGCCCTATTTCAAAGGATTTAGCTTTTCAGCAGAGATAATAATGTTATCAGTATACATGAAGTGTCGATTTTCTTTGAGCTATCGAGATTTGGAAGAAATGATGAGTATAAGAGGAGCGAAAATTGATCATGCTACGCTACAAAGGTGGATTATCAGATTTGTGCCACTGATAGATGAAGAGTTGAGGAAAAGGAAGAAGCAGGTTGGCAGTAGCTGGAGAATGGACGAGACCTACATAAAATTAAACGGTAAATGGGTTTATCTATACAGAGCACTAGATAGTCTCGGCAATACTGTAGACTTTCTGCTGTGTACTCGTAGAGACAAGTCTGCAGCACTTGCATTCTTTCGTAAAGCCTTTAGAAGGAATAATCTTCCTGAGAAAGTAGTAATTGATAAAAGCGGCAGTAATATTGCTGCTCTTGATGACTTGAATACGGAAATTCCTGAACCTTATAGAATCACGGTTTTTCAAGTAAGATATCTAAATAATATTGTTGAACAAGATCATAGATTTATCAAAAAATTAATAAAACCAATGCTTGGGTTTAAAAGCTTCCATTCTGCAAAGATTACCATCACAGGCATAGAAAATATTCGTATGATTCAAAAAAGACAAATTATTAAAGCTAATGATAATGGTTCTACTTTTGAAAATTTTGCTATGTTAATGGCTCTATAACTCTCATAATTCCAGTTTTTACAATCTTCTTGTACTACAATTTATAGATGCGACAGAACCCCTAGCAATGGTAAAATTACTTCTTGATCACTGTGCAAACGTTAATATTCAAGAGAGTGAAAGTTATGCAGAACATAATTTTGGTTATGGACGCACACCCTTAATGTCAGCTGTTGTAGCTTGTAATACAGAGATAGCAAGGCTTTTACTTGATAATGGTGCTGATGTTAGTATTAAAGGCCGCGGTTTAACAGCATTGGATTTTGCTAATACTAACAAGGATAAATGCCCAGAAATGTTAGCTTTATTGAAAGAAGGTAATATTAAAAATAGTGATAGCAGAAATCATTGCACATTTACTATGGCAACAAGCAGTGCAACAAAACCTTCTTTTTTATTAATAGTATGTTGAATTGGGTAGGAGCTTCAACTACTGCTGCACTCAGTGGCGTATTTCAAGGCACTCCTGCTTTACCTTTTGCACAACAGCCCATTACCTATTTAGGTGAAAACTCAATCAATTCTTCACAGGTTGGTTTTGGTGGAATGGCTTTTCTAGCTGATGTGGCAATTAGAAAGTTCACTGGGCAAAAATATTCAAGGCCATTCGATGATTCGCTTTTGACATTGGAACAAATTAAAGAAAGAAGGCTTAGCGCTATAGAGAAAGATGTTAAAATGGCAATTAGTAAGTTTGAGAGGCTTGATCAGTGTCCTAGGAGCTCGCTAAGCAACACAACAATATCTAAAGGCATGGATTATCAAAAATCCTTTTAATTCTATCTGAGAAGGCTTTGTTAAATAACTACTTGTGAGGATGTAGGCGTAGAAAACTCAAAATGTACTGTAAGCTATATGCTTAACGCAGAAAAATGGCAGGAGGGTTTAGAAATATTGAGTTAATAATTTATAGATTCTTCTGAAGAAATTATTTTTCTTTCTCGGTGTTTATTATCTTTTAAGTATAGTTTTCTGTGCTAGATCCAGAAAAGGTTATCTGCTTCACATTTTCTACTTTTTCGAGTTTTGTATTTGACAGAACTTCCTTTATCAGACCCACCACATGATTCAGCGGGAGAAGTGCGTTCAGGGACATTTAGGTCTTACGCAATAACTTTGGAGTTCTGGAATCGTTTCATATGCATATTTAAGATTATCACTATTTTTATTATATAATTAAGTTTCAGTTCCTGTAACACAGGTTTACCTCCATTCTTTGTTTGAAACTATTACACATAACATAAGAAAAACTAACCTCTTTTTCAGCCAATACCAGGCTAGTTTTTCTTTCAATTCTAAATTTGTTTTCAACTTGAATTATCATTTCTTATTGAAATTACGTTTATGGAATTACTCAAATCATACTACACTATACTAACTTGATCAGAACTCATAAGCACTTCTTCTTGACTAGCCATAAGCTCTTGTAACTTATTTTCCTGCTTTGCAAGGCACTCAAGTTTCTCTAATTCTGTATTATTATATTCAATGCATCCAAGCTTTGCTGACATCAATTCAGCTGGTTCTGTCGCATCTATAAATTGTAGTACAAGAAGATTGTAAAAACTGGAATTATGAGAGTTATAGAGCCATTAACATAGCAAAATTTTCAAAAGTAGAACCATTATCATTAGCTTTAATAATTTGTCTTTTTTGAATCATACGAATATTTTCTATGCCTGTGATGGTAATCTTTGCAGAATGGAAGCTTTTAAACCCAAGCATTGGTTTTATTAATTTTTTGATAAATCTATGATCTTGTTCAACAATATTATTTAGATATCTTACTTGAAAAACCGTGATTCTATAAGGTTCAGGAATTTCCGTATTCAAGTCATCAAGAGCAGCAATATTACTGCCGCTTTTATCAATTACTACTTTCTCAGGAAGATTATTCCTTCTAAAGGCTTTACGAAAAAATGCAAGTGCTGCAGACTTGTCTCTACGAGTACACAGCAGAAAGTCTACAGTATTGCCGAGACTATCTAGTGCTCTGTATAGATAAACCCATTTACCGTTTAATTTTATGTAGGTCTCGTCCATTCTCCAGCTACTGCCAACCTGCTTCTTCCTTTTCCTCAACTCTTCATCTATCAGTGGCACAAATCTGATAATCCACCTTTGTAGCGTAGCATGATCAATTTTCGCTCCTCTTATACTCATCATTTCTTCCAAATCTCGATAGCTCAAAGAAAATCGACACTTCATGTATACTGATAACATTATTATCTCTGCTGAAAAGCTAAATCCTTTGAAATAGGGCAATAATTTTGGACTAATACGCAACATCTTTGCTTTTTTAAAGATGATTATATTACTTCTTTTCTATTTTCCTACAAATGAAACTGACTTCGCTCTATAGATGCGACAGAACCATAGAATTTAATTGATCACTAAATTTTACATCCTGTTCAAAGCTCCAATCACTTTCCCTACATTTACTAATGCATGCACTACGTAGTTCGTTATTATCCTGATGACTTTTAAGACATGCGTGTATGCAATGGTAATATTGTTCATACGCTTCTTCTCTAGTATTATACGCAGCAGCACTTTTTGTATTACTTTTCATAATATTCTCCTTAATTAAAAAACTAGTATAATATTAATATATAACTGTGAATTTTATACTAAATATAGTACATCTTCTTTTCAGAACAACATAAAAAATCAAACTACCCATACCCTCTCCTAGCATTTGGTTAACCAGCAATCATTTATCGCTCTGCCGTAAGAAGTGTTAGCCACTGCCAAGTATAGCCCTTCCCAGGTTTTGTTGAATGGCAAGGAATAAGGAGGAGTAATGAAAGGAATTTACGAGGCAAATTTGAAAATAGGCATACCTATATCAGTAAAGTTATTAATAAAATAGCATTTTAAAAGCACCTCTTGAGAGCGATTTACCTCAGATTTATTCTTAAAACTAAATCCAAATGTTTTTTTGAGCCTCAGGAAAAAACTCTCGATACGTGAACGTATTTCATACCTTGTCTTCTTTTTCCAGTGGGTAAGTTTTCCTTATACTAATGTTGTTGTTTCTTTCTGATAGATAATCTATATTGCTGCAGATTTTTGCATTTTTTCTTGGCTTTATAATGGGTTTCAAATTGTATTGATTGCACAACTTATATAAATTATCTGTATCATAAGTTCCATCTGCACGCAGAGACTTAATCTTATAGATATCACCCATTTCCTTTAGTATTTTAGATGCTATCATGTGAAAGAAAATTAGTATATCGAACTGCTATTGCCTTTTTGCTGTTTACGTCCAAAGCAACATATAGCTTTCTTATTTGATCTGTACCATTATACTTCCTTATCTTGGCGTTATCTTTGTTATGTTGAGTACTGTTACTATAAATATGCATTACAGTACTATCTATAGCAATTTCAATATTCTCTATGTCATTTTTGGTTCTGTCGCATCTATAGAGCGAAGTCAGTTTCATTTGTAGGAAAATAGAAAAGAAGTAATATAATCATCTTTAAAAAAGCAAAGATGTTGCGTATTAGTCCAAAATTATTGCCCTATTTCAAAGGATTTAGCTTTTCAGCAGAGATAATAATGTTATCAGTATACATGAAGTGTCGATTTTCTTTGAGCTATCGAGATTTGGAAGAAATGATGAGTATAAGAGGAGCGAAAATTGATCATGCTACGCTACAAAGGTGGATTATCAGATTTGTGCCACTGATAGATGAAGAGTTGAGGAAAAGGAAGAAGCAGGTTGGCAGTAGCTGGAGAATGGACGAGACCTACATAAAATTAAACGGTAAATGGGTTTATCTATACAGAGCACTAGATAGTCTCGGCAATACTGTAGACTTTCTGCTGTGTACTCGTAGAGACAAGTCTGCAGCACTTGCATTCTTTCGTAAAGCCTTTAGAAGGAATAATCTTCCTGAGAAAGTAGTAATTGATAAAAGCGGCAGTAATATTGCTGCTCTTGATGACTTGAATACGGAAATTCCTGAACCTTATAGAATCACGGTTTTTCAAGTAAGATATCTAAATAATATTGTTGAACAAGATCATAGATTTATCAAAAAATTAATAAAACCAATGCTTGGGTTTAAAAGCTTCCATTCTGCAAAGATTACCATCACAGGCATAGAAAATATTCGTATGATTCAAAAAAGACAAATTATTAAAGCTAATGATAATGGTTCTACTTTTGAAAATTTTGCTATGTTAATGGCTCTATAACTCTCATAATTCCAGTTTTTACAATCTTCTTGTACTACAATTTATAGATGCGACAGAACCGCTGTGAGTGTGAATGTGTATTTAAATACAAATATTGGCACTATTGTGTACAACAGATATGGTTATTCTGGATTTCAAATTAATTCAGTAGAAAGAGTGCTTGGTAGAAAAGCTAAGGCAGATCATATATTTAGTGCATGTGAAACTAAATTCTTGGATGGTAATGGTGGTAAGGAAGATCAACTTGATTATTTGGAAATAAAAGATAATAACTGTGTCTATGATATACAAGTAATAGTTAGAAATTACACTGAAGTAAATAATCTAGCACTCAAAGGTAACTTTAACTATATTGTACCATTTCAAAAAGGTAGTGCATCTGTTAAATTACTTGCTAATTTCGAAAATAACCATAGGTTTATATTCGACTACTTGCTTGCTGATATTCAGAGTATTGATATTAAAGATCACAATAGTATAAAGTTCGATTTTTCCTCAAAAGTTGCAAATAGTAACTTTAGTATATCTATCTCATATAACATAATGAACAATATAATCTATCAATTAAAAGACAGTGCTGAAATAAAAGTAGGTAAGGAAAGAAACTTGTATGCAATACAGAATACTAATAAAACTATTGATGAAATTATAGAAAGTTACCCAGCTATAGCAAATAAACTCAATATGACTATCGCTGTTCAAGATGGTGATGAATCTATACTTGTTGGCTATGGGAAGTGTGAGGTAATTTACAATAATCCAATCTATAACAGTCACTTAATTGGAAATGGTGGTAAAAACATATACGTAATTACTATAGCCTCAGGTGAGCAAAGATATGAACATAATATTTTTTCTATGCCACAAATAAACATCTACAATCCTGATCAAGCAAGTTCTATAGATACGTTAGATTTACGTAACGTGATAAAAATAATACAAGATGATTTGAAAATACATATTAATCTGCCAAGAATTTTTCAAGATGGAAATGATTTGCTAGTTAGGTTAGAAGCAGAAATGGGACAAAGTTTTTTATTAGAAGTGCTAACAGTAAGATTAAAAGACGGTTTGGATTGGTATGAAAATCTTCATATTATCTCAGATAGTGCGCCTATGAAAATAAGTTCTGAATTAGAATTAAAGCCACTACCTTTGATCTTTGAAAAGGATAAAGAAATTATTGTGGTAACGGGTCAAGATGTGGAGAAAGATGCTGAGCTTATCACGCCTAGAAAAGGAGGAAACAATACGTTTGTTCGTAGTAATGGTCATGATCTAATAATAACTAATGCTTTTGATTCGACTATTACTAAAGATGATTTTTGCAGTATTACACTTAGTAAATTCTATAAAACACCTAAGATGAAAACGTTATCAATAAAATTTACTGATAAAGAGATAGTGTTAAAAGATTATGAGAAAGAAATAAGTACAGCAAGAGAAGTTAATGTTGTGAAAAAAGAATATAAGGATCAAGTGTACGATGATGTGTTTACAGAAGTCATGTTATCTGATCAACCTCATAGACATAGGCAGCACATTAGAAATCGTAGAATGGTGAGTAGCAGTGCAAAACCATCTTCGTGGATAAATCATTTATTTGGTTGGGTAAAAAGCTCTGTGAGTGGGTTATTAGATTCGAGAGCTGCTCTACCTGAAACTTCAGCAAATTATTCTAATACATCTGGTACTAGCCAATTTAGTAGTGAAGTTTGTATCAGTAACAATTTTGGTTTAGGATTCTTCTTATTACAAAGTTTCCTAGATAAAAAATATCCTCTGCCTAAGTTTTGTTCTGCTACTCATGAAGAAGTGCTGGCTGATACACTTAATATAATGGAAGAATTTAAAAAGACACTTAAAAAAACAGCTAAACAATCTGGTGTATCAGTGAAAGGTTTTGACTTTTTTAAAGTGTATTCAGATATAGCAGGTCATGTAAGGAACGAAAGATATTCTAAAATACCAAGTACATTATATTCAGCCGCAGAAGAAGCCTATCCGGAAAATGAGAAGTTTTTGAGTATTTTAAAAGGCAATATTGAAAAGATGTTTGATAAGCAGCAGATAGTTAATGGTGGATATCAACCTAATGACATTGCTGATAATAAACCTAGAAGCTATTTTAATAACACAACAGTGGACAAACAGCTACAAACCCCAGTTATGGATTATCCGAGTCAATAAAGCTTAGAAATAGAGGACTTTTTCGACTGCATGGAATACGAAACTAATGTTGAAAAAGTATGTACCAAAAAATTTATGGGGGATCTGTGCCGAAGCTCAAATTTATTTTTCAAACAACCAAAAACTGTCTCAATAATCAATTTTTCTCAATAGAATCTTCTCTTTTAAAGAAATCAGTGCGTTTTTCATGCCTTTTTTTCACTTGAGTGACGAGTTTTAGACCTCTATCGAAGAGTTTCTCAAAGAGGTCCTTCTTCTTTATCTCTGAACAAAAGTCCTGTCAATTTTTTAGTCAAATTCGGTGTAGGTTTTCTGTCGTCAACGCTGCCTTTAGTTAGCGTAATAACTTGAACTTCGACTATTTCATTGATTACCAGATGCAATTTAAAACCGAACATAGGTAGTCTTTCCTATATTTGCCAACTCTTTGAAAACTTTATTTTTTGCGATCCTTTTTGTGTGGCAAACAGCGATTGCAGTTGTATCAATATAGAGTGATTTTTGCTTGCTCGCAGAACCACTGCAAAAGCATTGCCAAATACCATAAAACCCTGAGTTTAGAGCAACAAATCTATGATACGAAGGGAGTTTTGAAAACTCAGAACTGTACAATAATTTAAGATAACTCAAGTAAAAAAAACTTGAAATTTTTGCACAGCGATTGTGGTAAAGTAAGATTATAGTAAGTATTTCTGGCACGGTAATTTCAGGTATTCTTTTTGTTTTTTTGCCACTTGATAGAAGCTTTTCTGAAAGTTTTTCATCAGGAATGTGACAAAAATCTTCTATGAAACAGTAAAATATCTTTCTTCATGGATAACCTCTTAATTTTTGCTAAAATACCTGAGTTTACCCTATTCCTCTCTTTATTAATTCTACTTTCTAATCCATAACTGGGGTTAATAAGATTACTGAACTTGCTAAAGGAGTTGGTGCAGAAATTTTATATCTACCTCCTTATTTTCCAGATTTTAACAAAATTGAGCATAATTGGTTTGCTATAGAAAATAGAATTAGGAAAAACATTCCTCTATTCACATCTTTTCGTCATGCTGTCGATTCTTACTTCTTATGATTTTTTTTGGACTATTATGGGAAGGGCTATATTTTAACAGTTTTAAAGCTGAAATAAAGAATATAGGTGTAACCACCGAAAAAGACTTTTTCTTATCAAAAAAACACCGTAAAACCCCATCCTTCAGGGCGGGGATATAAGGCGGAAGCGGGTGTTGACACCGAATATGCACAAAAGCATAATAGATTTAGCGGCAGGGCATGCCGTGTTGTGCCTGTGGAGGGGATAGTGCATTTAGCCTCCCGATGAAGCAGGAACCCACCGAGATGATTCAGACTTCGGTCTGAACGTGGTAGGAATCCTTACCCTTTAGGGCGGGGAGGATGTCAACACACGAAGGCACCTCCCCTTCCTTTTTAATAAAAAATATCTATATACCTATTATAATATACGCAAATGTATATTATGCAAAATATAAGCAAGGTTATGCGCTGCTTAAACTTCTCTGATTAGTGACACTCAACTATAAGAGTAGCTTGCATAGCAAAGAAGATACTAAGTATCTTCTTTTTTATAGTTTCATTAGATTTAGATCTGATGACAACTCAGATAAATCGTTCAGCCCTTCCTGGAGCTGAGACGTAATAGAATTGGTTCTGTCGCATCTATAAATTGTAGTACAAGAAGATTGTAAAAACTGGAATTATGAGAGTTATAGAGCCATTAACATAGCAAAATTTTCAAAAGTAGAACCATTATCATTAGCTTTAATAATTTGTCTTTTTTGAATCATACGAATATTTTCTATGCCTGTGATGGTAATCTTTGCAGAATGGAAGCTTTTAAACCCAAGCATTGGTTTTATTAATTTTTTGATAAATCTATGATCTTGTTCAACAATATTATTTAGATATCTTACTTGAAAAACCGTGATTCTATAAGGTTCAGGAATTTCCGTATTCAAGTCATCAAGAGCAGCAATATTACTGCCGCTTTTATCAATTACTACTTTCTCAGGAAGATTATTCCTTCTAAAGGCTTTACGAAAGAATGCAAGTGCTGCAGACTTGTCTCTACGAGTACACAGCAGAAAGTCTACAGTATTGCCGAGACTATCTAGTGCTCTGTATAGATAAACCCATTTACCGTTTAATTTTATGTAGGTCTCGTCCATTCTCCAGCTACTGCCAACCTGCTTCTTCCTTTTCCTCAACTCTTCATCTATCAGTGGCACAAATCTGATAATCCACCTTTGTAGCGTAGCATGATCAATTTTCGCTCCTCTTATACTCATCATTTCTTCCAAATCTCGATAGCTCAAAGAAAATCGACACTTCATGTATACTGATAACATTATTATCTCTGCTGAAAAGCTAAATCCTTTGAAATAGGGCAATAATTTTGGACTAATACGCAACATCTTTGCTTTTTTAAAGATGATTATATTACTTCTTTTCTATTTTCCTACAAATGAAACTGACTTCGCTCTATAGATGCGACAGAACCCTCACAGCTTCTTGAGCAAATCCAGTCAGATCTAAGGTATCAATTCCATCTTCTCCGTACAAGGACCCTTCTATCAGATCTCCCTGTAAAACAAAGATATCATTCTTATTTCCCCCATAATATTCTTTAGACCCATCATTCACTACAAATACGTTCGGACTATCCTTAAATCCCCTGGCATAATCTTCACCTTCTCCTAAATTAATTAGATTATATCCTTCTATCTTGTTATTAGATAAACCAATCGCATTTTCGCATAAATATGACCCATAATTTGGAGCAGGTTCGTCATTTCCCTGCGAGAAACAAAACAATTTTCCACCACTTGGATTATTCGGCCTTGCTCTACTCCATTTTATATCGGTTCCTTTTCCATCAAGCAGTACTTTACTGTCTAAGTCTATCTTAAACTTAACTTTGCATTCTTCAGTGTAAAGTGTAACATTAATTCTTCTCATGCATAATTCTCCAAATCCAGCGCCATCACACTGAAGCACTTGGTATGGCACCTGACGACAAGAACTAACAACTGATTGACCAGTAGGGAATACATAACTTTGAATATCATTATGCTGCTTCAAATACTCAAATCCTTGCTTAACTAATTGGTTGTAAAGTTGTTTTTCTTCTATTAATTCTTCTATATATTGTTCAGGTTGCATACCTATAAATGCACGCAATCCTTCAATAAATTTTTCTCTTCCACTTAAGTGAATCAATTGATCAATCTTATCAACTCTCTTTACTGCCATGTAAACATCAGTACCAATAAATACTACATCTCCAATTTCTGCTCCAATTAGTCCAGTAACACTTGATATTCCTTCTAATATTTCAAAACCTTCAGCAACTTCGATGCCAATCTCTGCAGTATTAACACCTAGGTAAATACTATCTCCTACTACGCCAACTAATTCTTCTTCCGTACCGTTTCTAAATGCTTCTACCTGATTTACCAGATCATAAACAACAAAGGTAGAAGTACCACGAGCAAGAAAAGAAGATGCTACTCTTAAAGATTTACCGAGTAATGCTTTTCCTTCTGAGAGTAAATTTAATCCTTTACGAGATGCAACTTCAGCAACTTTAGCAAATCCTTGACCACCGGCAATAAAGCCAACATTAATCGCTACACCCTGATAATCTCTGTTTAAAAAATCAGCTAAAATATTTTTAGCCATCATTCCATGCATAGTTATGCTAGAGATTTTTTTTACTCTATTTAAATGATTCATGACCTTCTGATTACTGGTAAGCCTATTGACCAAATTGCTAAACCTACCCTTAACTTGCACTTTATCTGCTAGCTCAATTAGCTGAGAACGTTTTTCTTCTGGTATATCTTTTATATAGTCAATAAACTTTTTACTATCTATTTTAATTTTACTAAAATCTCTTTTCTCATCTTTTTCTGTATTGAATTCATCTACGTCTTCCCAAGACAGTTCACATTGGTTCTGTCGCATCTATAAATCCTGGTATGTAACATTTGTAGGAAAGTAGAAAAGAAGTGATATGATCATCTAAAAAAAAAGCAAAGATGTTTCGTATTAGTTCAAAATTATTGCCATATTTCAAAGGATTTAGCTTTTCAGCAGAGATAATAATGTTATCTGTATATATGAAATGTAGATTCTCTTTGAGCTATCGAGATTTGGAAGAAATGCTGAGTATAAGGGGAGCAAAAATTGATCATGCTACGTTACAAAGGTGGGTTATCACCACTGATAGATGAAGCGGTAAGGAAAAGGAAGAAGCAGGTTGGCAGTAGCTGGAGAATGGACGAGACCTACGTTAAATTAAACGGCAAATGGGTTTATCTATACAGAGCACTATTGGTAATACTGTAGACTTTCTGTTGTGTGCTCGTAGAGACAAGTCTGCGGCACTTGCGTTCTTTCGTAAAGCCTTTAGAGAGAATAACCTTCCTGAGAAAGTAGTAATTGATAAAAGCGGCAGTAATACTGCTGCTCTTGATGATTTGAATACAGAAATTTCTGAAGATTGTAGAATCATGGTTTTTCAAATAAAATATCTAAATAATATTGTCGAACAAGATCATAGATTTATCAAAAAACGAATAAAGCCAATGCTTGGTTTTAAGAGCTTCCACTCCGCAAAGATTACCATTACCGGCATAGAAAATATTCGTATGATTCAAAAAAGACAAATTATCGGGGCTAATGATAATGTTTCTACTTTTGAGAATTTTGCTATGCTAATTGCTCTATAACTCCCATAATCCCAGTTTAACGATCTTCTTGTACCACAATTTATAGATGCGACAGAACCCCTCCCGAATCTCCTGGATAGGCATCTATCTCATCAAGAAAGAGGTATTTTACTGGCATAGATCGGAGGCCTACACTGCTGTTTGCTCCAGTTATTACTACTATTCCACCTGGAAATTCCTTACTTTGCACAGTATTGCCTGAATCTCTTGACCTTGGGTCTTTTACTTTACTTTTTAAACATGGTGTACTCTCTATTAACGGCGCAAATCTTCCTTTTGACCAACGCTTTCCCATTTCAACTGTTGGCTGTACTACCAGCATTGGACCTGGTGTCTGATCTATGATATAGCCTATCCAATTGTTACCAGCTTCTGTTCCTCCAATCTGCGCTCCTTTCATGAATACTATTTTTTCAGTTGGTGAAGAAGGAGATAGTGAATCCATAATTTCTTTTAAATAAGGAGTTCTTTCCGTTCTCCATTTTCCTGGCTCTGATGCTGCAGTTGGTGCTAGAACTCGATACTCATTCGCCCACTCTGATACTTTAAGCTCTGGATCTGGTTTTAAACCTTCAGAAAATGATGTGGCGTATATCATATTGCTAGCTCTTCACCATCATTAGATGATACTTCAACATCACTTAAATTAGGACTACTTGTTTTCTCACTTTCGAGTTCATTCAACCACTATGGATTAAAATCCAAAGATTGAGAGAGAGCATAGAATGCTAACTTTCGACTTGAAAGTCACCAAATTTATCTTCTTTTTTAGAGTGATTTTCAATATAATTTTTTATCATTTCGTCAGTTACATTTCCGCTAGTCCTGACAAACTAGCCTACTGCCCACAACCCAATATCTCTTTTTTAGCTCTGGAAAGTTTTGCTGGATTTTTCTGGAACTTTTTCCTTTTATTAACTGCACTAACTTACTAATACTTAAGTATGGGGGTACAGAAACGTATACGTGTACATGACTTGACGCAACTCTACCTCTGATAATTTCTACTTGATTATTTGCACATACTTCTTGTACAACTTCTTTAGCTTTCTGTCCAATATCTCCAACTAGTACTGGATATCGATATTTTGTTATCCACACTATGTGATATATATACAGAGTGACTGCTTTTTCTATAATATTCCACATTCTTTCAGATTTTTCACCTTAAAATTATATTCTTAAAAGGATGGACTTCAAGTCCAGGGTTTTTCTCCCAAATTTGGGACAATAAATTATCCTTATCCTTAAGCTTTTCATTGCTAAATAATCTGTATGCACCCTTAGCTTCTTTCCATCCACTACAGCTTTGATTAATTGATCCAGACACCTTACCCTCTATACAATAGCCTGTTTTAATAAGTCTCTTATTAAGTCTTGTATCTCCTAAATTAACGTGTTTTAACTCTCTTTCCAGCCATTTATCCCCTAAGCCATCAGTATATTGCACATTTGTACTTACTTCACTCATTTTAATCCCAAATTTATTTGGTATCCATTTTACTCACTTTTTTATTTGTGGGTAAAAGTGAGATTTGAATCCGATTGAGAAGTTCTGATCAAGCACGCCATAAGAAAGTCTCTACAAACCTTTTGGCCCAATATTAATTCGGCTATTGATTTTGTCTTTCAGAGTGCTCGAGCAGATCTGACTTCGGTTAGCTATAGCAGCTATAATGTGCTTGCAACAACTAATTCACTACGGCAACTGCACCGTGACAGTGTTTGTATTTTTTTCCAGAGTTACAAGGGCACTTGTCATTTCTTGAAACTTTTGGAAGTCTGCTATTTTTAGTAGAGCGTGACCTATTGCCTATTTCTTGATTGTCTAGCAACTTAAAGTGCGCTAGGCGGTGAATGGTAAGCTCCCTCC
Source organism: Wolbachia endosymbiont of Chrysomya megacephala (assembly GCF_008245065.1). NCBI lineage: Bacteria > Pseudomonadati > Pseudomonadota > Alphaproteobacteria > Rickettsiales > Anaplasmataceae > Wolbachia > Wolbachia endosymbiont of Chrysomya megacephala. Next base: position 1,081,553 of record NZ_CP021120.1, on the reverse strand, counting down.
ACTTTTCAAGCATCGACTCAAACATTAAGAAAGCTTCGCGTTTAAATTCATTCAGTGGGTCTTTTTGCCCCATGGCACGCAAATTTATGCTTTGTCTTAGGCTCTCTAAGACCGAAAGGTGCTCCCTCCATAAATGATCAAGTGTCATGATCATCACTTGTTTCACTATCGTATTCCACAAATCTGTAGTTTGTTGACTATTGAAATATTTTTCTTTCTCAGTAAAAAATTCTTGTATTTTGTCATTTATATAATCCAAGGCTTCTTGTTTATTCAAAAACTCTGCTAGATTAAGCGTTATCCCGTATCTTATGTGGAATTCTTTTGCAATATCTTCAACATAATCTTCGTAATAACCACTTTGTACTATACCTTCTATTATATCCTCATTTACTTCACTATATACTTCAACTAAATCATTGATTTCATTGTTTAAAATATGATTTCTCTGCTTAAAAATAACCTTACGTTGATTGTTAATTACATCATCAAACTTTAGCAAAGACTTCCGCACATCATAATTTCTAACTTCAACTTTCTTCTGTGCTTTCTCAAGTGCTTTATTAATCCATGGGTGATGAATAGCTTCATTGTTCTTTAGTCCCACTTTTTGTAAAAAATTCCTCATTCTATCAGAGCCAAATATTCTCATTAAATCATCTTCAAGTGATAGAAAGAACTTAGAAAGTCCAGGGTCACCCTGACGACCAGAACGGCCACGCAGTTGATCATCTATTCTCCTGCTTTCATGCCTTTCGGTTCCGATAACACATAAGCCACCAGCTTTTATAGCAATTTCCTTATCTTTTTTTACTCTTTCGACTATTTCTTGATATTTTTTTTCTCTTTCATCAGCATTTTTTATTTTCTCGAGCTCTATTTTTGCAATCATTTCAACATTTCCACCAAGCTGAATATCAGTTCCACGTCCTGCCATGTTTGTTGCTATAGTAATGCTGCCTGGTATTCCAGCTTGCGCTATTATGTACGCTTCTTGTTCATGATAACGAGCATTTAGTACTGAATGCTTAAGAGAATAGCTTTGCAAAAGCGCAGAAAGTTTTTCAGAGTTTTCAATACTTACCGTACCAACAAGGATTGGTTGTAGGCGTTTGTGGCATTCTTCTATGAACTTCAATACAGCACTAAATTTTTCTTTTTCTGTGCCATAAATTTCATCGTCAACATCTATTCTTTTAACAGACACATTAGTTGGAATTTTTACTACATTTAATCTATATATATCATGAAACTCCTCTGCCTCTGTTACTGCTGTTCCTGTCATACCAGAAAGTTTGTTGTACATACGAAAGTAGTTCTGAAATGTGACTGATGCTAAAGTTTGACTTTCATGCTGAATTTCAAGATTCTCCTTTGCCTCCAATGCCTGGTGAAGACCATCAGAATATCTCCTACCTTCCATCATGCGCCCAGTAAACTCATCAATAATTACCACCTTACCGTTTTTCACTATATAATCTTTATCAGCAGTAAACAGCTTATGTGCACGAAGTGCTTGATCTATATAATGAGTCAGTATAATATTGCTAGTATCATAGAGCGAGGAATTTTCAGGAATGATGTTATACGATTTTAGTAATTCCTCCACTCGTGAAATGCCATTTTCAGTGAGGAACACTGCTCTACTCTTTTCATCGACTTCATAGTCAGAATCAACTAATTTGATTACTATTTTATTGATATGCTTATATATCTGATTATTTTCCTCAAGTGGGCCAGAAATAATGAGCGGAGTACGCGCTTCATCAATCAGTATAGAGTCTACTTCGTCTACTATCGCGTAATTGAAGCCTCTCTGAACCATATCTTCTTGAGAAAATTTCATATTATCTCGTAGATAATCAAAGGCAAGTTCATTATTTGTTGAGTATACGATATCTGCGCTATAAGCCTTTTTTCTCTCGTCGTCTGTCAAATTATTTGTAATAAATGCAACAGAAACTCCAAGAGAATTATATAATTTACTCATCCACTCTGTATCTCGTTTTGCAAGATAGTCGTTAACAGTTACGATGTGCACACCTTTTCCTTCTAAAGAATTTAGATATGCAGCTAAAGTTGCGACGAGTGTCTTTCCTTCTCCTGTTTTCATTTCTGATATCATGCCATTATGGAGAACCATGCCACCAATTAGCTGAACGTCGAAATGCCTCATGTTAAGGAATCTTCGTGATGCTTCTCGTACAACCGCAAATGCAGGTACGAGAAGGTCATTTAGTGTTTTTCCATTTTTCAGTTCTTGTTTTAATTCCGCAGTTTTACTAGCAAGATCCTCATCAGATAAGCTCTGCATTTCTTGCTCTAGCGCATTAATCTGCTGAGCAATTTTTCTGAAGGATTTTATTATCTTCTTGTTCGTTGATCCAAATATCCTTTTTATAAAAAAAAGTGACAACGTAAAGATGAAGAATATAAGAATAGTTGTTAAAACTAACGTAGAGTCTGGCATAAACTTAGGTAAAGTTTTATTTAATATGAGATTATATTACTAAACGTAACCTGCGGCAATTAGATTCAGAAAATCTTTATTTACAAACTAAGGAAAAGATTCTTGCAGATGAAATGTAAAAGAGTCTATTTATTTTATTAAATATTATAATTAATAATTAAACTTTCTTGATAAATTATTAAAATAGTCTTAAGCTACATGTATAAAACGGTTAGTGGAGTTACAATGTTAAGCAATATTATAAAAGTAAAATTAGAGAAAAATAGTTGTCCTTTTGAAGAATTAGAAGAATTTTTTGCTTCATTAAAATTTGGTACAAAAGGGTTTAAAGATTCTTCATTCAACCACTATGGATTAAAATCCAAAGATTGAGAGAGAGCATAGAAGGTTCTGTCGCATCTATAAATTGTGGTACAAGAAGATCGTTAAACTGGGATTATGGGAGTTATAGAGCAATTAGCATAGCAAAATTCTCAAAAGTAGAAACATTATCATTAGCCCCGATAATTTGTCTTTTTTGAATCATACGAATATTTTCTATGCCGGTAATGGTAATCTTTGCGGAGTGGAAGCTCTTAAAACCAAGCATTGGCTTTATTCGTTTTTTGATAAATCTATGATCTTGTTCGACAATATTATTTAGATATTTTATTTGAAAAACCATGATTCTACAATCTTCAGAAATTTCTGTATTCAAATCATCAAGAGCAGCAGTATTACTGCCGCTTTTATCAATTACTACTTTCTCAGGAAGGTTATTCTCTCTAAAGGCTTTACGAAAGAACGCAAGTGCCGCAGACTTGTCTCTACGAGCACACAACAGAAAGTCTACAGTATTACCAATAGTGCTCTGTATAGATAAACCCATTTGCCGTTTAATTTAACGTAGGTCTCGTCCATTCTCCAGCTACTGCCAACCTGCTTCTTCCTTTTCCTTACCGCTTCATCTATCAGTGGTGATAACCCACCTTTGTAACGTAGCATGATCAATTTTTGCTCCCCTTATACTCAGCATTTCTTCCAAATCTCGATAGCTCAAAGAGAATCTACATTTCATATATACAGATAACATTATTATCTCTGCTGAAAAGCTAAATCCTTTGAAATATGGCAATAATTTTGAACTAATACGAAACATCTTTGCTTTTTTTTTAGATGATCATATCACTTCTTTTCTACTTTCCTACAAATGTTACATACCAGGATTTATAGATGCGACAGAACCCTTTTTCTTACCTCCTATAAACCTCTCGAAGTGTCTTTCAATTTTGCTATAGGATTAATAAACTCAGTGCTTGGTGAAATAATTTCTTCAGTAGTAAAAGGCTTAACGTTTTTCTCAAGATCATTTTTAACTTCATTTGCTTTATCAACAACACTATTGATAATTTTTTTATCTTCTTCTGAGCTTTGCTTATTTTTTGCTGCACGAGAAGAGTCACCAAGCAGTGGAGAGATAACATAATCTGCAGCTTCTTTTGCCAATTTTATATTTTCTCTTTGTGACAAAACCTTTAGCTCATTTAAGTCATTTTTACAAACACTTTTAGCTCTACCTTTTTGCCACTTTAAGTATAGATTTCTCCTACTTTGTAACTTCTCGTCCTCTATAACGTCAAATCTACTATTAACCCTATAATCCAATAACTTAGCAGGAATAATATCACCTTTGTACTCTTCTACTCTATAATAATGATTATTATACATTCCAATTCTTTCAATTATACTCTGCAAATAAGATTGCACCTGTTCTATGTCTCCTAAGTCATCTTTTGTGAATTGAAAAGATTTGTCTTTTAAATTTTTCCTGAATTTTTTCAAATTCTCCACTTTATTTTGATTGTTTTCTCCTGGATAAATCTGATCAAGTAACTTGAGTAAATAATCGCCTTTCATCAATGGTGATATTATTTTATCAAACAATTTAAGATGCACTGGATGTTTCAAACATGCATTAATATGCTCTAAGTAATTATTGAAGCTTTTAGTGTCAACTTCGTCCTGTGTTTTTTCTTTCTGTTGATAAACTTCATTAAATTTCTGATTTAACAAATTAATCTCTTCAACATTTTTAACGCTATATTCTGCTATAATATGAGCATAAGTATCCACATTAGGATCACTTTTTAATCCATTAACTTTCTTTAAAAAACCATTATAAGTACTCCTTGTTTCCAAGTAATACTCGAAACGGATCAAAAGATACTTAGCTGTGATAAGAGCCTTATATAGTATTTTAATTATTTTTACGCCCAAAGTATCACTTCTTTTGTATGGAAAGAACAGTAGTGCATGTTCATCTAAATTTGGAGTGGCATCTTCTTCATTATCCCTTAACTCTTTTTCATAATTATTAAGCTTTCTTCGTGCATGTTTTAATACACCAATAAATTCCTTCTTACTTTTATTGAAGTCATGCTCATTGGTATTGTAAACCTCTATAAATGAATTTAAGGTAATTTGAATACTGTGATCAGCCAGATCGTCAATTCTTTTCAGGCTTTTTATTTCCTGGTTAATATAATCTATTATCTCTGTTGCAAGTTTACTTCCATAAGCTTGTTGATCTGACAGCTTTGCTACTGATTCATTATAGGCATCAATATAATCTCCTTTTTTGAGTAGGTTTATGTCAAAGCTCAATTCACCACTCGAATAGCAAAAGAATGTAGAGTGCCTATTAGAATTTAGGCATCTAAGTCTACCTGGAGCTTGAATAAGTTGTGCAGGCTTGTTCAAGTCAGTAGATATTGGGTCTACTAGCATTCCAACATGTTGTAAATTGATATCATTGTATCCCTGTACCTTGGTAGGATTTACATCATTACCAACTAATCCCATGCGGCACAAAGCATGATAATAATTTTCTTCTTCTAATAGATTTTGATATAAATCTCCTAGCTCAGCTTCTGATAAATAGTCAATTGCTAACTGAGCCAACTGTTCCTGGTTTAAGTCTTTTAAAATTCCTTTTTTATTATAACTGATAGACCAATTATCCTTCTGAGTTCTTGCTTTCTTGAGTTCCTTAGCATGGTATGTATCTAGCTTCATTAGATCTTCATATATGCTTTGATTATCACTCGACAACAATTTCTTTCTTACAAGCTCTAATTCTTCTAATGGTTGGCCACTTATATAGTCTGAAAGCTTACTCTTAAGATCTTCTACAGATAAATTGCCTGAGCGATTTAAATTTTCTAATTTTACTTTGTGCTTATTTTCGTAACAAAAATCTTGTAGTGCTCCTAATGGATATGCTTTTTCATCACAAGAATACGAAGAACTAGAATAGTCTGAATAAGTTAGCTTACTACCATTTTTTAATATCATTTTAAGCGCTTTCCCAAGATCTTCAAGTAGTTTTTTCTCATTTCCTCCTAGAGGTGTAGATCTTGCGAGCTCATCTTGTTCTTTATCACTCAACCCTCTTAAAGAATTCATAAACTTTCTTCTTTCAGCAGATGCTTCTTTTCCCAGTTCACATAAGTCATCTATTTTACTTTCTTCTACTCCATAATATTCAAGATAATCTCTCACTACAGAGTAATTGCCTCTACTTAGCAAAGCTACCAGCTTTTCAGGAATTTGTTCTAATTCTTTAGATGACATCAAGAGGTGAAGTTTTTTATCTTGGTTCCAATTTCTTATTAACCTTATAAACAAATCAGAGCCTTTATTTTCCTTTAGAACATTAATTACAGATTGCATTTGCTGAACAAGCTCTTTCTTTAATTTATCGCTTTGAACACCTTGATCTTTAACATATATTTCTAAATCATGAGTATTATCTAACGCCGCTTTAACTTCTCCAGCTAAGCCTTTCAAATCTGCACACCTCTTTTCATCAAGCTCGTGTCTGTTTAGACCAGTTAAGCATGAAAGTGTATTCTCAATTATTCCATGCATTACGCGAAATACAGAATAATCTGCAATGCCACTGAAATCATAATATTCTTTCACAATTTTTTCTGCTTTTTCTTTTGTAATATTGAACTGCTTAGCAACTTGCTCTGTTATGAGAGCAAACTTTTTTGACTGGGTTACTAACTTATAGCCCGGTTTAGGTTCGAACATTCGCTCTAAGAAATCATAAATCTTCGATTTACTAAACTTTGGTAAGGTTTCGTTTCTACCATATTGCAATATTTCTTTCAGGTTATCTATCTGCTTATTTGACTCAGCTAAAATCAACGCTGGTTCACCAATTACGCTTTGAACATTTCTATACAGATAATTCTCTACTTCTTCTTTTAACTCACCTTCTGTTAAAATTTTATCGCTATATTTATCTTTTTCTTCCTTCTTGAAATCTACATACTCTTCAACGCCATTAGAGTATTCCTTTGCTAGATTTTTACTTTTTACTTTTGTATGAACTTGTAGATTTAAATCTCCATACACACCTGACTTCATTTTATCTGTCAAAGAAAGAGTTTTAAGTAAACCATCATTTTCTCTAATATATTTATGAGTGCTTATTGAAGGCGTTGCACTTAAAAACAGTGTAGGCACAAGTGCAGATAAGATTCCCATACGGTGTTTATACAACTCCTGCTCTGCCACTCGGTGCTCTTCATCAAAGGATAGAGATATAGATTTTTCAATATTTAGCCCAAATTCTTGATCATCAATTGTAACTTTACCATCTTGAATTTTATATTCCTTATCTCCAAATTGAATTTTATCTGCAAGAATCAAAAAATCTTTGCCATCTACGTTTATTTTTCCATTTCTTATTTCAAATCTTTTGTCTCCAATATTAAGAGCGTTTATAATATCAGGAAGCTGTCCAAGACCTATTACCTCTAAAAATTGATTCCAATTTTTCATCAAGCTTTCGCTGCTCAATATAGAGCACCCTTTATCACCGCTTATCTCTTTCAACTCAATATCTTCAATATCGGAGTCAGATAATACTTTTTTCCAATCATCACGTTTCTGTGTTACAAGATCTTCATTAGGTGCTAGGGATATATAAGGTACACCGATTAGCCTAGCAGGCAAATATTCAACAAGTAATTCTATGAATGTTTTTCCAGTTCCTGTTGCAAGTGCAAACTCTTTAGTTGGACTCTTACCTTCTTTTAAGTGTTCTATTGTTTCTTTGATGTAAGATAAATGTTGTGGAAATATTACAATTTTACCAGGCCCACCTACTGTTGCACTTTTTTCTTTACCTTTGATTGTTACACTATAATGGTGATTACCTTTCTTATCTCTGCTGATTGTCAACTCATGCTGTGTGCACAAAGTAAGTAGATCCTCGGCAGTGTAATCTTTCGTATCTTTAATATCTACCGAAGAAGGATCACTTTCATCAAATTTAACACTGTATGTACCTTCTTCCTTCTTCGTTAAAGTTACACTAATTTCTCTTTCACCTATTGTTACTTTATCATTTATTGCATCTTTATTGCTACTCAACAAACTTTCTATTTTTTCTTTAATGCCCTTCGCAATTTGAGAAGTTTTGCTATTTAATTCAATTGACAGCAAGACTCCCAAGTAAGTCTTTTCTAGCCCTTCTATATTTCTCTGTTTTGAATCGTTATCAAACTTTGTGAATATTTGCGCAGATGAATGTACCATGTTTTTACCTTTAAAATACAGTGTTAATATTCTAAAATGAATTATAAAATAGTCATAAATTTTCTATTATTTTCAAATAAATCAGTATTAACTCTTTAATGTACGTTAGTAAAAATCCAAATGATATAACCATTAACAGCAACAAAAACCAAATATCGTGAAAACTGTTTTTCTTTGAATTTGCAGGTCTAATTTATTAATTAATTTAAAATATTACATACTATATTTATTTATATTACTATTAAAATAATAAATTAACTATAGAGAGGTATATAATGAAAAGTATATTTAATAAAGCTAATGCACCTTATCTTGTGAGCGGTGCTTTGGCTACTTCGGCTTTATTGGCATCAGGAGTGTTTGCTATAGCCCCTTACATTGGGTTTTTAGCTCCAGTTGAGCTTTTATAGTCTTGGCCTTCCACTTATTGTTGTTGCTGCTGTGTTTTCTTTTGTAACTATTGCATTTTCATGTGCTGCAATTAGTAAAAACAACACTATTGCTGAGAAAAAAGATCAACTTAATCAACAAAGTAATGAGATTGCTAGCCTAAAAAAGCAACTTGATGAGAAAGAAATTGACGTACGAAATTACAAAAACTCAGAAGAAGGTAATTCTGCTTCTAGGTTAGCAAAAGCAGCAGTAGCAGGAACAATGGCAACAGGAGGAATAGTAGGAGTGATGTTAGGAGGAATAACAGGAGGGATTTTAGGAGCAATAGTAGGACAATCAATATTAGGAGTATATGTTGACAATTCTAAAGAAGGAGAAGCACGGAGAAAAGCGACTGTTGATAATGCTGTACATGTTTGGGATGTATCGCAATCGGCGTTTGGCGTTGTTAAAAGTAGTGTGAAATATACTTGTGGTAGCATTATTGAGTGTTCAAAAAGTAGCATTAACAGTGTAGGAACCGTCTTGAAAAGTGTTTGTAATGTCATTCCTCATTCCACAGCGAATTTAAATTTCTCTTCAATGATTGACTGATAAAAATTAACTCTATTAGGGGAGAATGGCTGAAATTATTTTTTCCTTTGATGTTAAATCTCAAAAAAAAACTGGCGTAAGTTTAGGCGGTGTTGTGTCTGAGCTTACGCACATGCTATATAATATTCTAAATCATATTATCCTTTTGGAATGCATGTAGGCTCCAGGTTATAACAAATGATCTCACCATTCCAAACAAATTATATTAACTTAATATTATTTATCATTAAAAACTCAAATAATATGATCACTTCCGGCAACCAAAACCAAGGACGGTGAGAAGTGTTTTTCTTGGAATCAATTGGTCTACCGCTAGATCCGTGCGAACTTTTCTTTATATCAATTTATTATATAGTAAAAGCAGCTATATTAGCCTACTTCAGCCATATTTACATGCGAACCAATTTACTTGGCTTTGTTGCAAAAATTTCAAGCTTCTATTTTCATAACGCAGCTTTTGCTTAAATTGTTCTCACAAATATACGATCTTTTTATGTTTTTTGGAGAAAGTAAATAATTCAATTCCTTATAACACTAATTAGTATGGTCTTTTCATTAAATTTATCCTTTCAAAAAGACTATGCTTTATTCACCTGCTTTAATGGTATTATAATATTTTACACCTAAACCTACTCTATAAAAATTCACAATACGAATTAGTAAATAGATTATATTCAAATTGATTGTATTTATGATATATAGCGCATACAATATATTACTTGTTTATTTTAGTAGGGGGTATAGGTATGTTTAGTTTTAAGCAGGTAGTACAATATAATTTATTTGGTAGTAACGACCTTGAAGGCAATTCATCTTGTGAATTTGAAGATTTTCCTGAAGAGGTATTTGAGATTAGCAATGAAGAAAATCAAACAATAGATAGTTTAGAAAGCAAAATAGAAAATCTACAACAAGAAAATTTTGATCTTAAAAAAAATGTAGAGTTACAAAAACACTATAAGAAAAGAGTAGAAGAGTATTACGAAGAAGTAAGTGAACTTACCAGAAAAATGCAAACCCTAGAAGGGAAAATTAAAAAGCTTGAAGTTAAATTACAAAAAAAGACGAGAAGTTTAACTGAAAATGATCAAGACATCGAACAGCTAAAACAGAAAGTAGAAATGTTATTATTAGAAACTCAGAACAAAAGTGATGTAATTAAGAACTTAAATAACCAATTAAAAAAGGCAAAGAATGAAATTCAGTTAACAGACAAAATAAATGAAGAGTTACAGCAAAAACTGGATTTGACTGAAGCTGAGTTAAACAGAGTAAGAAAAGAAAGTACAGTGCTGATAAACAGTATAGAGGATTTGAAAGGTGACTATGAAAATCAGATATTAGAAAAAGAGAAGGAACTTAATGATGTAAGAGATCAATTTTGTATTTATTTATTAGAGTATAAAGAACTATTTGCAGAATTCAATAGACTGCAGAAGGAAAACGAAAGTTTAAAACAGAAAAATTTCTATATTAGTAATGAAGTGTCTCTTACAGATGAAATAAACAAAGAAAACGTAAGAGAAGAAATAGCAAAGCTTCAGTTTGTACCTGAAGTGAAAATTAAACATATTATTGATAATAATGACCAAGAATCAACCTTACCAGATAGAGAAGCAGAAAATTATCGAACAAGTGAAGATAAAAACCTTGAAAATAATGATTTCGAGATTGGATTATGGAATGAAGCTGACGATGAAAGTAGCGATGACCAGAAATCAACCTGGCTATATGGAAAAACAGAAAATTGTCGAACAAGTGAAGATGAAAACCTTGAAAATAATGATTTCCCAATTGAAGTATGGAACGAAACGGATAGTGAAAGTGACAATGTTAGCCCTTGCCCTGATTATGATGAAAGTTTTGGTAGGCGTTACAGTCAACTATTCTATGATGAAGCCATAATTCATAAAGAAAAAGATACTTTTGTTTTAATTCGTCAAAAAGATTCTTTTTCTTTAGCGAAAGTAAAACCGAATACAAGAGAAGAAGAAAAGTATGAAAGTATTTGGCAAAAAATAAATAAGATCCATGATTATCTGGACACTTTAGGTTACTCTGGTAGCGAAGAAGATTATGAGGAGTGCGAAAAAGAACTTGATAAAGTTATAAACGAAGCACTGAAACAAGGAATAATGTTCACTTTTCCATATAAATCTGATATGTCCTTGATAGATCGTATAGCTGACACATTCCCAAAGCTATATTTATCTGCTGACACTACTCGAATTTATGAGTTTTTACACAAGAAAAAAATATTTCAGATAATATCAGAAGGTGCATCTTTAAACAGATTTAGCGATGAAGAGCATGGAGATGTAGTAAACGTAATTTGTTCAGATAAAGATACCTTAGGTCAGCGAAAAGCAAACCTTTCAAAGCTGAAGGAGTTAGCACTTGAAAGTATTATAAGTAAAAATGAGCAAATTGATAAACATGACTTTGAACTAGAAATAGATAATGGATATTTTTGTATAGATTACCCACAAAATAGTACTATTGAAGTTGCAAAGATATTCAATAATCAAAAAGCTAAAGATTTAAATCTAAACATTGGTGTACTTCAAGTTGGAAAAAGTATAATTAGAGTTGAAAATATAGGAGGAAGTAGAAATTACACAGACGTATCAGGAGATAGCATTAGAATGTCTTTTACTACCGAAGTAGGAGAAATCAGTATTCATCTATGTCCTAGTGAGAAAGATAGTAATAAAATAGAGGTGAGGCTTGTCGATGAAGTAAGATTTAACAAGTTAGAGAATAAATCAAGTTTAGGGCAGAGTTGTCTGTTAGGGGGAAAAAGTGTTTTGACAGCTATAGAAAATGGATATTTCGAAAGAAATAGTAGTGTTTTTAAAGAGTCAGGTAAGACTATTAAACAGTCAGAGTGTACAATGGAAAATCCATCTAGCTTTCTAGAGGGGGTGAATAAAAATCAATTACTCAGAGTAAATGCAAGAGCTTATGGTCGGGGATTATGATAGTTGCTGTACATTGTAGATATAAAAATAAGGGGGATGAAGATGCGTTTTAATTTAGAGCCGGGAGGTGCTTTTTGTAATGGTAAAAATAAGCTTGTAACTGTTAAAATAAATGATGAAGAAAAGATTAATTTATCTGTAATAGTTTAGACTTAATCGGGAATGTTCAAAAAAGTGTGTCAAGCCGCATTTTTAGTTCAACTCAATTTTCAATCTGTTGGGAAAGAAGATGTCAAGTTGAGACATAGTTAAAGCCCAATTAGGGAGAGCCATAATCCACTTTTGCTCCACTTTTTTTATAGCACAATATACCAACTTATACAAGGCATTTGTACTAGTAAATGAGCCCTTGGTTTTAATGAATTTCCTGATTCGTCTATGCAACCCCTCAATTGGATTGGTGGTATAAATTAGCCTTCTAACAGGGCCAGAATACTTAAAATAACCAGACAAATTTTCCCAATTGTTTTGCCACGATTTTATGACCAAAGGATATTTTCACCCCATTTTTCTTCCAGCTCAAGCAAATAATTTTCAGCGATTTCTTTACTTGAAGCACGATATATTTTTTTCAAATCATTCATGAAAATTTTCACATCTTTGCTGGATACATATTTCAATGAATTTCTTATCTGATGCACTATACATATTTGTACTTCTGCTTTGGGAAATACACTATTTATAGCCGCAGGAAAACTTTTTAGACCATCAACACATGCAATCAGAATATCCTCTACCCCTCTCTCTTTTAGGTCATTTAACACTCCTAACCAGAACTTCACTTTCGGCTAAATAAAAGCCTAGTACTTCTTTTCTGCCATTTTGATCTATGCCTAATATATTATACATGCATTTACTTACACAATGCCCGTCCTCCTTGACTTTGAAAAACATGCCATCCATGAATACTATTGGATATACAGATTGCAGTGGACGACTGCGCCATTCATTGATTAACGGCAGTAATTTGTCGGTAATACTTGATATCTCTGCTGCCGATATTTTGTGGTCATACATCTCCTCTACATGCGATGCTATGTCCCTATACCCTTACTATTACCCACAAATGTAAATGGACTTATAAATAAAGGATTAGAATATTAAAGTTTGTGAATATTGAGGGTATAAAAATGGCAAACAAGGGTAATGAATGGGCTAGAAATGAATTGGGGGATGCTGCACTTGGAGATAAAAGACTGACAGATCGATTAGTAAATATTGCTGATAGTTTAATAAGTTTACCTGAAAGTTCAATCAATCAAGCATGTGGAAGTTGGTCAGAAGCAAAAGCAGCTTATCGTTTTTTTCAAAATGAGAATGTAAAAGGAAGTGATATCTTAACATCGCATATTGCAAAAACTGTTGAAAGAACAAAAACTCATAAAAGGATTCTTGTGATTCAGGATACAAGTTGCATTTCATATATGGGACATGAAAAAATAAGAGGATTGGCAGTTGTTTCAAAAAAACAAAGTAAAGGTATTATGATGCACACAGCTTTTGCGATTAGTACAGAAGGCTTGACATTAGGAATACTAGACCAAAAGCTTTACTCGAGACCATCTATATCTAAAGAAGACCAAGAGCTAGAAAAAAGAAGACGTTGTAGAAACATTAGTATTGAAGATAAAGAAAGCATAAAGTGGCTAGAAAGTTTAAAGAAAACAAATGAAATTATAGATTCAACTCAAACAGAAACTATAACGGTATGTGATAGAGAAGCAGATATTTATGATTTTTTTGAGCTTGCTTACCGTCTTAATTCAGCGGTTTTGATAAGAGCTTGTAGAAACCGAAACGTAAATAAAACATCTAGGTATTCTCGAGAAGAAAAATTATGGCAATTTATAGAAAGGGTTCCTTGTACTGGAAAAGTAGAAGTTGAAATTCCGGCTAGAGATAACAAGCCAAAAAGGATAGCATCTTTAGAAGTTAGAGCACTTCTCATAATAGTCCAAAAAAGGTAAGATATGGATTTATAGTAGTGATGGTAAGCATGCCAGCAGCATATAGTTATGACTTAAGGAAAAAGGTAATGGAAGCATTGGATGAAGGAGAGAGTGGAGAAACTGTTGCCAAGAGATTTAAGATTGGAGAAACAACTTTATATGAGTGGAAGAAAAGACGTGAGAAAACGGGAGATTTTCAATCAAAAAAGCTTGGAAGCGTGGCATAAAATTACCGACTGGAATGCATTTGCCGAATTTGCAAATGAGCAAGGTGGCAAAACTCAGTCAGAGATGCTGGGGCAATATTAGTAGACAAACAATTCATCGAGCACTTAAAAATATAGGATTCACAAGAAAAAAAAGACCTACGGATATAAAGAAAGAAATGAAGAAAAGCGAGCTCAATTTTCAAAGGTTATAGCAACAAAAGAACCTAAAGAATTAGTGTATATAGATGAGTCTGGCATTGATAACACTGAACCTATGGGTATTGCCAGAAAGGACAGCGGTTTTATGCCCTAAAATCTGGAAAGAAAACTCAACGAATTAGCATGGTTGCAGCCTTAAGTGGAAGAAAAATAATTGCTCCGTTAACCTTTAAAGGCCACTGCAATATGGATATCTTTAATAAATGGTTTGAGCAGTTTCTGACACCGATTTTGGAACCTGGACAAACTGTTATCCTTGATAATGCTACTTTTCATAAGTCTAATAAGATTTGCTAAAGGAGTTGGTGCAGAAATTTTATATCTTCCTCCATATTCTCCAGATTTCAACAAAATTGAGCATTATTGGTTTGCTATAAAAAACAGAGCCAGGAAAAACATTCCTCTATTCGAATCCTTTCGTCGTGCTGTTGATTCTGCCTTCCTATGACCTGTTCGGACTATTATGAGAAATGTTATAACCCCAGCATTAACATGAGTATAAGTGTTGGTAGTGTGTCCAACAGCGAAGCAAGGGTCTCATCAAAATGTAAAGAAGTCTATGAACAAATAGAGGAAGAAATGAAAGCAAGCGAAATTTTGCATATTGATGAAATCAGTCACTACAACAAAGGCAAGTTGGGATGGTGCTGGATGTTTGCCAACAATAACGCAAGTCTTATGAAGTTAGCAGATACAAGAGGAATGAGGTTTTTAAAGAATAGTGCATTTTGTGATTACAAAAATCGTGTAATTACCGACAGATATGCAGTTTACAACTACTTCAGTGATGAAAAACGACAAATTTGTTGGGCTCACTTGTTGAGAAATTTCGAGAGGTTATCTCATAGCTGGAATAGTGAAGTAATGAGACTTGGCAATTGTTTAAAAGATGCAGCTAATGGATTATTTGCATTAAAAAATGCTTTGTCAGAAAATGAAATTAGTATTTCAAAGTTCACTAAGCAATCTAAAGAGTTGCGAAGATTTATGCAGTACTGCATGATAAAAATATCTTATATACTTGAAGCAAAAGGAGCTTCACGAACGGTAAAGGGTATTATAAAATCCGAGCCAATGATGTGGACATTTTTGGATGACCCAAAGAATATTCCATTAACGAATAATCATGTTGAACGACAAATACGGCGTTATGTTGTCTATCGTAAGAATTCATATTTTGCACAGTCAGAGCGAGGGAATAGATTCCTTGAGCGGATAATTTCTCTGTATCTCACTTGGAGACAAAAAAAAGTTAAATCCATTTCAAAACCTTTTATCTATTGTCTCTTAAGCCGCACCTCTGAACGGATACCCGTAATTGGGTTTTAAAGCGATTCTACAACCTCAGGGTACAACTATACCACCAAGACCCAAGTTACTCATATAGGGTAGCTTAAAACTCGATTATGAGGTACTTCTAAAGTATCTTTTACCTTAAACTTTCACTTACTAGAAAGAGCCCTGTTCAATTTTATTATGTTTTTTATTCCTTGTAAAATATTTTTTCAAAAAAGTGAACAGTTTTTGTAATTTCGGTGAAACAAGAGCTGGTTTTGGAGGTCTTATTGAAATATAACGACTTTTATCTAAAATTCTTAAGTTGAGTTTTTAGGTAATCTGTATAAATAATTTGTAGATGAAGCTAAAGGAAAAAAGTTTTGCCATAAACATAAGCTACAAAACCCTCTCAATAATTCAAGATGGAGACAAAGATCTAAATTTATTTATTTACGTCTCTAATTTTATCTCGTATAATGGAGACAAAGATTTATATTTTGTGTTTTATGTCTCCATTATTTATTGGTAGAAAAACTGAGTTAAAACAACTACTGGAGCTTACAGAAAAAAATACTGCATCTTTTGTAGTAGTCAAAGGAAGGCGTCGTATAGGAAAAAGTCGTTTAATTCAAGAGTTTGGTAAATACTTCGAGCAATATTACTCCTTTATAGGTTTGCCACCAGAAAAGCATACTACAATGTCCTACCAACTTAATGAATTTTCTAGACAAGTTGCTAGACAATTTAATACATCTTTTGCTAGGTATGATGACTGGAGCGATTTACTATGGGCAGTTGGTGAACGTCTACTATCAGGAAAAACATTATTGCTGTTTGATGAAATTTCTTGGATGGGCTCAAAAGATCCAACCTTTTTAGGCAAAATAAAAAATTTTTGGGATACGCAGCTAAAAAATAATAACAAGTTAATTTTCGTTGTTTGTGGATCAGCTTCATCCTGGATCGAGAAAAATATACTTAGCAGCACTGGTTTCGTAGGGAGAATATCGTTAACTTTAACACTCGGAGAATTATCACTTTCTGATTGCAATGAATTTTGGCCGAAAAATATTTCAGCATATGAAAAATTTAAGGTGCTTGCAGTAACTGGCGGAATTCCAAAGTATTTAGAGGAGGTAAATTTTAAACATAGCGCTGAAGAAAATATTAAAAGGCTTTGTTTTACAAAAGGTGGGTTTTTAGTTGAAGAATTTAATCAAATATTCTCAGATTTATTCATGCGAAAAACGGCTTTTTATAAGCAAATAGTCAGAGCTCTTTCTACTGGAGCTAAAGAACAAGAAGAAATTTGTGCTACTTTAAATATCGTAAGACATGGACGCATTTCTGAGTATCTATATGAACTTGAGCTTGCTGGTTTTATTGCAAAGGATCATACTTGGAGTATAAAAACTGGTACTGATTCACGACTCAGGAGGTACAGACTTCAAGATAATTATTTAAGGTTTTATCTAAAATATATCGAAAAAGATCTAGGAAAAATTAGTCGTGACACCTATTCTATAGGGTTCTTACCAGAGTGGTATACAATTATTGGGCTTCAATTTGAAAATTTGGTGCTGAACAATAGAAAGAGTATACATAATATCTTAGGAATTGATAGAATAATAAGCGAGAATCCATTTTTTCAGAAAAGAACACGTAATAGTGCAGGTTGTCAAATTGATTATATGATTCAAACGAAGTTTAACACTCTCTACATTTGCGAAATCAAATTTTCAAAAGATAAAATTGGTCATTCAATAATACAAGAGTTACAAAAGAAAATAGATGCACTAAATCGTCCAAAAGGCTTTTCATGTCGTCCAGTCCTTATCCACGTTAATGATGTAAGTGATGATGTTATAGATAGTGGTTACTTTTCACACATAATTGATTTTGGAAAATTATTAAATTGTAAGTAATGGTTTTTCTGACTTTAAAATAGTGTCTTTTTAGTTTTTATGTTTATTCTTAACTTATAGAGGTTGCTTATGACTGATACTTTAACTTTAAAAGAGGGAGATATTGAAACGGTTCTGTCGCATCTATAAATTGTGGTACAAGAAGATCGTTAAACTGGGATTATTTTATGTGCTGATAAGGATCAAGAGGATATAGAATATCTTGAACTCGAAGGCTCTAATATTCATGTTGCACAGTATTTAACACAGCTTCCTTCTAAAGAAATTCTTGAAAAGAAGTTGAGAAAGGCTATTTCTATAGCACGTGAAAAACATGCAAGTATTAAGTCAAATCCATGAAAAATATATGAAAGGAATGGATGCTAAAACAGGGAAAGAATTAGAGGGAATAGAGCACTTAAAGCAATCGATAATTGATATACTGACCACTCCTATTAACAGTAGAATAATGAGGAGAGATTATGGGTCAAGATTATTTGAATTGGTGGATAAGCCAATAAATAGAGATTTAACACTTGAGATATATGCAGCAACTGCAGAAGCTTTGGAAAAATGGGAGAGAAGGTTTAAATTAGAGAAAGTGAAGATAACAGAAGTAAAAGAAGGGAGAGTAACATTGAATTTAGAAGGTGTCTATCTTTCAGAAGGTAAGTTCATAAATATTAATGGAGTAGTTGTTTAAAAATGCAGCAGCCAAATATTATCGAACCACTGAACTTTGAGGAAATATTTTTCAGAATGAAAGAAGAGTTAGTGAGTCGGGATGCAAGCTTTACAGGATTGGTGGAAAGTGATCCAGCGATAAAGATTCTGGAGGTAGCAGCATGGCGAGAACTTTTGCTCAGACAAAGGATGAACGAAGCAGTAAAGAGTAATTTACTGAAATTTGCAAAGGGAGAAGATCTTGATAATTTGGCTGAATTTTATGGAGTAGAGAGAGAGAAAAAGAAGAAGAGGATGAAAGATTTAGAAAGAGGGTAAAAGCAAAAATAGCAGGTTGGTCAACAGGAGGAAGTAAGGAATATTATAAATATCATGCACTGTCAGCAGATAGTAGAGTAAAAGATGCACTAGTAGAATCACCTATACCAGGAAAAGTACAAATTTCAATCTTATCAACACAAACTGGCATATTGTCAGAAGAGCTACTAGAAATTGTAAAAAAGCAGGTTACTAGAGATGATATAAGGGTTTTAACAGATACAGTAACAGTAGTTGGTTGCAATATTACGGAAATAGATATTCACAGCAGAGTGAGCGTAAGTTCTTTAATATCAGAGGAAGAAATCAAGAAGCAGTTTATTGAGAAGTTTGAATTAGCAAAAAGATTAGGGTGGAATGTTACAAGATCATGGATAATAGCAAATTTATTTGTAGAGGGTGTAGAAAACGTAGAATTAATCGAGCCAAGAGAGAATGTTGTGGTGCTAGGTAATGAGTGTGCAGTTCTTAGTCATGTTAAATTAGAGGAAATATAGGATTTGAAACGTATTCTTTTACTAGCAAGCACTTTTAAGAAGTTCATAATATTTTTGAATATATTACATTAGCAGTAAATCAATTGACACGATATTACCTCAGATTATATTGTATGTGTGGAGGATACAAAACTTAAATAGGTAACATTAGGGGGTATTTTAATGGCACAGGAACAACAATCAAATGCAAACTTTTGCGGGGCTGTAGGCAGAGCACTACTTTTGCCATTACATGCAATAGTTTATGTGTTTAATCCATGTAACTGGTGTAATTCATCAGATAAGGTTAAAAGAGATGCAAGAGTTGCATTAAAAGAAGTGGTGGATGGCCATCCAAGGGTTTGTTTACACGCAGAAATGTTAAGAAGCAGTGCAGAGTTGGGCATGAAGATCTTGAAAGTTGGATCTGGATTTGTTGCGTTTTCAATACCCAGGTGCTTTTCAAGTAAACTGAAGCAGAAAGAAATTGACGATCTGCAAAGAGAACATCCCAACATCAAGCTTAGTAAGGAAGACAGAACAGCTATTATTGAGATTGATATTGTGGAAATTCAAAGAGGGTTGCATGGCAGAAAAGCTATTATTAACCAAATTGCAAGCAGGATATGTTCAGACCTAAAAGCATTGACACGAGCTGGCATTGAAAAAGTATCATATGGTGATATGAAGCTCATTTACAGTATTGCAAAAGCGTTGCATGATAGCCATAACTATACTAGAAGCGAGGAGAAAGAGATATTCACAAAATCTGATGGTGATATGATAATTTGCATTGCCAACAAAGGTATTGTATCTCTCGGTGGTAGAAATCATAGAATAGAAGATAATAAAAAAAACAGAGTATCTCTCAATGAGCCTGGAAGTAGTATGTCTAATGTAACGGCAAGCAGTTTTTACGTTAAGCAAATTTAGTAACAGATACACTTTTAATGAGGAAATTTCCGTACCAAGGTCAGAACTATCTCTTGTTTACTTATGTATCATATAAGCAAAAGAGTTAGAGCAAGAAAAAGCAAATGAAAAGTTTATTACCGCCAAACGCAACAAAGCAAGAAAAAGTGCTAGTAGAAGCAATCGACTACAAAGTTAATCCAAGTTGCATCAGGGAATTTAAATTTAGTCTCAAAGATGAAATACTGCCGTGGTTGATTGAGGAATATGAATTGGGGGAAATTCTACGTTGGATAAAGGATAAAAGAAAAGCCGTAGTAGAAGGAGTAAAATTTCAAAGACTGAGAGGAACTCCAGCATCACTCAAAATAGCACTAAAGTGGGCGAATATAGAAGATATTACAATTATTGAGGAGCCATCTGGCAAGCACTTTTTTGAATTACAGATAGGAATAAAAGATGTTCCAAATGACTTTTTTGTAGATGCAGTAGTAGAACTTGCAAAACTATCGTTACCAGCAAGATCGCGGCTAATGAGGATTTTCAATGATCACTATAACGTTGATAGGTTTATATTAGATGAAAGCTTTTTTGGAAATTTGTTATCGGATTACTCAGGGATAAAAATTGAAAAAGATGGACCAGTATTATCGTTTGGAAGAGTAAATTTTTTCAGGTCTAGTGGTCCAGTTATTAGGATTATAGAAAACTATCTACGCGATCATTATGAACGAGCTTTAAGCAATGATATATATCGCCTAGAGGTTCTGTCGCATCTATAAATTGTAGTACAAGAAGATTGTAAAAACTGGAATTATGAGAGTTATAGAGCCATTAACATAGCAAAATTTTCAAAAGTAGAACCATTATCATTAGCTTTAATAATTTGTCTTTTTTGAATCATACGAATATTTTCGGTTCTGTCGCATCTATAGAGCGAAGTCAGTTTCATTTGTAGGAAAATAGAAAAGAAGTAATATAATCATCTTTAAAAAAGCAAAGATGTTGCGTATTAGTCCAAAATTATTGCCCTATTTCAAAGGATTTAGCTTTTCAGCAGAGATAATAATGTTATCAGTATACATGAAGTGTCGATTTTCTTTGAGCTATCGAGATTTGGAAGAAATGATGAGTATAAGAGGAGCGAAAATTGATCATGCTACGCTACAAAGGTGGATTATCAGATTTGTGCCACTGATAGATGAAGAGTTGAGGAAAAGGAAGAAGCAGGTTGGCAGTAGCTGGAGAATGGACGAGACCTACATAAAATTAAACGGTAAATGGGTTTATCTATACAGAGCACTAGATAGTCTCGGCAATACTGTAGACTTTCTGCTGTGTACTCGTAGAGACAAGTCTGCAGCACTTGCATTCTTTCGTAAAGCCTTTAGAAGGAATAATCTTCCTGAGAAAGTAGTAATTGATAAAAGCGGCAGTAATATTGCTGCTCTTGATGACTTGAATACGGAAATTCCTGAACCTTATAGAATCACGGTTTTTCAAGTAAGATATCTAAATAATATTGTTGAACAAGATCATAGATTTATCAAAAAATTAATAAAACCAATGCTTGGGTTTAAAAGCTTCCATTCTGCAAAGATTACCATCACAGGCATAGAAAATATTCGTATGATTCAAAAAAGACAAATTATTAAAGCTAATGATAATGGTTCTACTTTTGAAAATTTTGCTATGTTAATGGCTCTATAACTCTCATAATTCCAGTTTTTACAATCTTCTTGTACTACAATTTATAGATGCGACAGAACCATTTCAATATATGTACCTTGCAACAAAGAACAAGGGGTAATCTCTCTTATTTTTTCTCCTCCCTCATATCTTATAGACCATGCTTCCTTTGCTCCACTTGCCTTGGATGATAATTTCATTCTGCTTACTGCTGCAATTGAAGGTAAAGCTTCTGGTTCGGTTCTGTCGCATCTATAAATTGTAGTACAAGAAGATTGTAAAAACTGGAATTATGAGAGTTATAGAGCCATTAACATAGCAAAATTTTCAAAAGTAGAACCATTATCATTAGCTTTAATAATTTGTCTTTTTTGAATCATACGAATATTTTCTATGCCTGTGATGGTAATCTTTGCAGAATGGAAGCTTTTAAACCCAAGCATTGGTTTTATTAATTTTTTGATAAATCTATGATCTTGTTCAACAATATTATTTAGATATCTTACTTGAAAAACCGTGATTCTATAAGGTTCAGGAATTTCCGTATTCAAGTCATCAAGAGCAGCAATATTACTGCCGCTTTTATCAATTACTACTTTCTCAGGAAGATTATTCCTTCTAAAGGCTTTACGAAAGAATGCAAGTGCTGCAGACTTGTCTCTACGAGTACACAGCAGAAAGTCTACAGTATTGCCGAGACTATCTAGTGCTCTGTATAGATAAACCCATTTACCGTTTAATTTTATGTAGGTCTCGTCCATTCTCCAGCTACTGCCAACCTGCTTCTTCCTTTTCCTCAACTCTTCATCTATCAGTGGCACAAATCTGATAATCTACCTTTGTAGCGTAGCATGATCAATTTTCGCTCCTCTTATACTCATCATTTCTTCCAAATCTCGATAGCTCAAAGAAAATCGACACTTCATGTATACTGATAACATTATTATCTCTGCTGAAAAGCTAAATCCTTTGAAATAGGGCAATAATTTTGGACTAATACGCAACATCTTTGCTTTTTTAAAGATGATTATATTACTTCTTTTCTATTTTCCTACAAATGAAACTGACTTCGCTCTATAGATGCGACAGAACCACTCCTCCCTTTCGGTTGATAAATAATTAAAACTAAATAACTCAGCCCCTTCGCTCCATTTCCATTACAGAAACTTCTTCGCTACTACGAGCCGATCCGCCCCTGTTTTCCGCATCGGTACTCTCATCCTTAGAGTTTAGCTCCTCGAATTTCTCCCTTATCATCGAAACGACAGGTTCCCGCAGTTCCACACAATAGCCTAAAATAGATTCACGCCACCTCTATGCCGGACGCCACCTATCCAGTAAACAAGTTCCTGATAGGTTTATCCCAAGAGATTCAGGAGCCCATGGTTTTGACGTCGTCTTTGGAATTTCGACACTTCATCAGTGGTTCATTTTCATTCGCCTCTCTATTTTACACATGATGCATAATTGCACCTTTTCCATAACGCTCACTACCATAGCTCTTTACCACAGCAGCTTATGGCTGTTTGAAGCCTATTCTTGCAAACCGACTTCAAGGGGCCCACCCTCATCTATTGTGCAGCTTTGCACTTAGTTTGCTCATTTTTTTTTAAGCATTCTTTGTGTCTCTACGGCACACCCTTGAATTTTCCATATTTTACTTGAAGAATCTTTTAACGGCGGTTCAAAAATCTTGTAGAACCTTTTTTCAATCTTGATATAATCACCTATGCTAAAGGAAGTAACGTCCTGATCACGTATTTCTATAGAAGCAATTTGATGAGTTAATGCTCCATCTGCACCTAAAGAATACGTAGTATCGGGACGTTTAATTAGCACTTTTATTTTACGAATACCTTCCTTATTTCGATTACAATATATGGCTTCCACTCCTAGATGATCAAAACAATCCTCTAATAATCTTCCTATATTCATCAACTAGAACTAATTTTTACCAAAACTCCCGGACGATGGCACATTGGCAATGGATTCGACTGCGTATGCAAATCAGTTCCTCTATCAAATCTTCTTGGCTCTTGTTTTGCATAGAGTGGCTGACCAAGCGTATTCACTGTCTCATTAAAGTCTGCTGGTGCAAAATATGTTGTAAATGTACTTGCTGTTCCTACTGGAAAACAGTGACCTGTATCTTTCTCAATAAATCTTCTCACGGTTCCTTCAGGGTCAGTTGCTTGCCCTCTATATTCTTCAAATGTTATTCCACAGAATGTAAATCCTGATCTCATATCATTTCGAAGTGCTGCTCCTTCTTGCCATCTCTCATATGCTTCTTTTACTTTAGCATGAGAAGTTAGTGCATCAAAAAACTCAGGGCTTACCAGTGCATGAATCCCGGTCATATATTCACCACTTAAGTTGTCTTCAATATGCCGCAATACTTCCAGACACTTACGTTTTACATCAGTTGTTGCTGTTCCCAGGGCAAAATTTACTACTTTTGGTGTTATTTCAAATTCGTTGTACAGATTTAATAATTCTGACCCATCAGCATCTAAAATTATTCCTTTGAGCGCTCCCATTCGCAAATGCTCTAATGTTATTGCATGTTTGTTTCTCATTAGCTGCAAATGATCAGTTATTACATCTGCCAGCGCTTTCAGTTCACTCTCTGATCCAAATGCCCTTATTCCTTGTACTTCTTCTGGCAGCACTACATCATCATGCGGAATGTGCGGAATCGTAAATGTTCTTACCTTTCTTTTTCCTCTTTTTCCTACTGTTGCTGGTGCTCCGGGTACTTGCGTTGGTAGTAAACTTAACACTCCGTTGTGTTCTTCTATCGTAATATGTCTAAATCTTACTGACCTACTTGGAAACAAATTTAAATTTTCAACACGTCCATAATTTATCGGCAATATATTCATCGCATTTGTTAGTGCCGTCATGCTAAATGCTGTATTCGTAAATGGATTTTGCATTCTTTTTTCCCCTTATTAATTTAAGTTACACTCCCTTGCGGACAATGATCCCTCGTCCTTCAAGTTGCTTTATTGCTGCAGCTTTTTGCTCTTCAGTGATACCTGTTGGCCACACAATTGCATGATCTGCTAGCATTGCTATACGTGTAATGATTACTGCTTTGGCATTTTCTGTCGCATTTACATCACTTACTATCGCACCTATTGCTGTTTGTGTACCATCTGTTGCAGTTGGATTTATTATCTTAATCATGTTATCCTTATCACTACCAACAACTGTACCAAGTTTAAGATTTTGTCCCTTGGCTACCGTTATTTGGTCTCTTGAATATAGACTTGATGCCTCATACTTTAATAAGTCACCTAGATTATTTTGTTCGATTATACAACTCATAAAATTTCCTCATTTATTTTCCCCTTTAGTTTTACCGCCATGTTTGTAATTGTTGTACGCGGCGGTTATAAAAAAACTTAAATACTTGATTGCGCTCTAGTCCTTGCTACCTCCATCATCAACTCTTCTCCTGAATTCTGCGGTATTGCACTCAGTATCTCTGTCTTTTTCGTTCTCTCTGCAAGTAATTCCATTAAAACTTCCCTGGCTTGCTCAATACTTACGCCTTGCTCTATAAATTCTTCTATTTTCTCTGGCATTCGTGATAAGTTACATAAACGTATTAATTCAAGAACTTCAGTACGATACTTAGTTAAATTATCAGTTTCTAGGTCAGTTGTAGTTTGTTCATTCATAGTAATACTCCTGTTTTTATTAATAGATGAAAGAATTGTAATTCCATCTGCAAGACCTATTTCTATTGCTCTCTCGCCAAAATATAGCCCTGCCTCCGTTGATCGAATCTTTTCAATTGAAAGACCTCTGTTCCTCGCTATTAGCTGCACAAACATTTCATATAGTCGGTCTATTTCTTTTTGTAAGCTTTCCAGACTTTCAGACGTCATTGGCTCATGTGGATTTAAATCATTTTTTCTACTTCCTGCAAATACTGTGGTATATTTTATTCCACATTTTTCATTAAATCCACTTTGATCTATATGACTTGCAATTACCCCTATGCTTCCTACTCCTGAGGTTCTGCTCACAAATACCTTTTCAGCGCTAGAGGCTATAGCGTACGCAGCAGAATATGCATCATCATTTGCTATCGCTATTATCCTCTTTTTTGCTCTTGATTCATAAATAAAGTCAGCTAGGTCAAATATACCGTTTACCTCTCCTCCGGGGCTATCTATATCAAGCAGAATAGTTTCTATATCTTTGTTTGATAATGCTTCTTCTATTTCTTCTTGAATTTTCTCATATGATGTCATTCCCAGAAAGACGTCAAAAGCTCCTGGTTTTTTGGTCAAAATTCCATGTATTGCTATTACTGCTGTTTTTTCTATATTCTGATTTACTGCATGTTTTATATTTTTCAAGATAGGTTGTTTTCCGTTATATAGTGACAACAGGTCAAAGCTTTTTTGCTCTATCATCATCGGCCTACATAGCCAGTTGGTTTGTAAAATTTCCATAAAGTAAACGAGATTTATTTTGTTTGTGTCCTGACATCAGAATCAAAGAAAAGGTTGAGAGAATTAGCACGCTTTTTATCTTCTGCTATTTCTTGGTCAATTTCTTCTACATCGTAACCCATTTCTGATACTACTTCCGATCGACTCTTAAATCCATTCCTTACTACCATTTGTTGTGCTTGCTGATCTTTCAGTGGATCGACCCAATCAAACCCTTGTGCTATCCATTTTACTTCTTTTTTTGCTCCTTCTTTTCCCTTTGTCCATTCTTCACCTATGTCTAGTTCTCCAGAAAGTAGTCCTAACTCTAACCATCTATCCCATATAGGACGGCAAAACTGAAATACCATTATGTTATGCTGTAACATTGTACATCTCCTACGAAACTCTATTAATCCTGCTCTAATTGATGAATAATTAACACCTGTTAAATCTCCTGTTAGTTGCTCATATGTTATCCCTGTACCAATCGCTATTGCCCTGAGTTGCTGTCTTATAAACGCTTCATAACTTCCTCCAACATCTGACGGTTCTGAAAATTTTATGTCTTCTCCTGGGTCTAAAAGCTGCATTGTTCCAGGTTCCAGGCCAGATAGTGCTACTCCTTGCTCACTTGCTTCACCTTCTCCCATGATATTTGCTTCTGGATCGAGTCTCGTAATAAATCCAGCAAACATTGCTGCAGTTTTCTTTCTCACCAGCTCTGCATCATCATATTGATCAAGCTCATAAAGCTTCAGCAGTATATTAGAAAGCCAAGGCTCCCCTCTGATTTGCCCAGGTCTTAATGGTCTATAAATATGTAAAACATCATTTGCTGGCACTCTCACTGATTCACCAAACGAGCCTTCACCAGGGTGTTCTTTAAATAGGTAATATGCTTCTCTTTGCCCAAGCTTGTTAAACTCAATCCCGTTTCTTATTACATTACCATTTCCTAAAGTTTGATTTGTTTTATTATCTAAATGTTCAGACTCAAGTACTTGCAGTTGTAATGGCACAGAAAATCTGTCTTCCAGCTTTCTCGTTCTTAAACGTACAAAACATTCTCCTCCCTCTATCATACTTCTGCATACTAGAGCTTGTAATCCATAAAAATCACTTACTCCGTTACTATCTGCTTCATCTGTCCATTTTAGCCATAATTCTTGCACTTTCTTTCGAAACTCCCCATTTCTTGCTTTTGATTGTGGTTTTATTCCTGTTCCAATAGAGTTACTTACTATTGTATCAATAATATTTGCTGCATATGGATTTTTTCTCACCATATCACGTGATCTACTACGTAAAGTTTCAAGGCTTTGAGACAGCAAATTGTTTATACTTCCTAACTCTGGTTGAAAGTGAAAAAATCTTCTTCCTGAGCCTGCTGCATCCCATGCTGAGCTTTTTATCTTTGGCTTACTAAATAGTTGTTTGAATGATTTTAATAACATTTTGCCTCTTTGATTATGCAGCAGTTTGTTGCACAATTTTACATTAAAAAATTACAGCAAGCTGCTGGAGAGTCTGGCTGTTAACACTTATGCATGAGGCTCTTGCACAAATACCAACGCTTATTTTGGGCTGCGTTCATAAATGTCCTTCCGATGTCCCATTGCAGTAATAGTTACTGTGTGTTTTAAGTAGTTTATCCTATAAATTACACGATAATCACTTACTCGTATCCTAAAATACCCTTTGAATTCATGCGATAATGCTTTACCTATTGCTTTAGGGTTGGTTGCAAGACGACTATCTACAGCTCTTCTCACTCTAGATCTTATCGTTTGTGGTAATGCAAGAAAGTCCTCCTCAAGAACTCTTTTTGAATAGATAATATCGTATCCCAGCTTGTATCTCCACCTTTAGACTGTTTTTGCAGATAATATTCTATTCCAATCTACATCCTCACTTCTAATTTCTTCATCACCTCTAGCATCACGCTCAAGAGAAAGCTTAGCCAACTTTATATCTACTTCATCTATTTTATCATCTTCTTCAGATAATTTGCTTGCTTCAATTTCTTCTTCCACTAGGTCCTTTACAACTTCTCCTATAGTTCTATTTTGAACTTTTGCCATTTCTATAAGGTAGTGAGCAAATTCCCCCTCAAAATTTACATTAACATTAAGCCTTTCTTGACTTTGATCCATATTTTAACTAGAAAATACCAATTTTAAACTATAACATTTTTACACAATTTTGTCAATCCCCTTACTTGTCGCAATCACAATTCTTCTCTTCGGTCTCACACCTGCAACTTTCAGTTCAGCTTTAATACGTTGTCTTAAGTTTAGTAAATCATTTATCTGAACTTCAGCATACCTCACAACATGGTCACCATATGCAATTGATACGGTTCTGTTGCATCTATAAATTGTGGTACAAGAAGATCGTTAAACTGGGATTATGGGAGTTATAGAGCAATTAGCATAGCAAAATTCTCAAAAGTAGAAACATTATCATTAGCCCCGATAATTTGTCTTTTTTGAATCATACGAATATTTTCTATGCCGGTAATGGTAATCTTTGCGGAGTGGAAGCTCTTAAAACCAAGCATTGGCTTTATTCGTTTTTTGATAAATCTATGATCTTGTTCGACAATATTATTTAGATATTTTATTTGAAAAACCATGATTCTACAATCTTCAGAAATTTCTGTATTCAAATCATCAAGAGCAGCAGTATTACTGCCGCTTTTATCAATTACTACTTTCTCAGGAAGGTTATTCTCTCTAAAGGCTTTACGAAAGAACGCAAGTGCCGCAGACTTGTCTCTACGAGCACACAACAGAAAGTCTACAGTATTACCAATAGTGCTCTGTATAGATAAACCCATTTGCCGTTTAATTTAACGTAGGTCTCGTCCATTCTCCAGCTACTGCCAACCTGCTTCTTCCTTTTCCTTACCGCTTCATCTATCAGTGGTGATAACCCACCTTTGTAACGTAGCATGATCAATTTTTGCTCCCCTTATACTCAGCATTTCTTCCAAATCTCGATAGCTCAAAGAGAATCTACATTTCATATATACAGATAACATTATTATCTCTGCTGAAAAGCTAAATCCTTTGAAATATGGCAATAATTTTGAACTAATACGAAACATCTTTGCTTTTTTTTTAGATGATCATATCACTTCTTTTCTACTTTCCTACAAATGTTACATACCAGGATTTATAGATGCGACAGAACCCCTTCATACGAGGAATCGTGTTCATCACCACCGTCATACGAAGAATCGTGTCACAGTAGTTTAGGTTATATTCAATCATCTAATCCAATACAGCAAAATCAGTTGTTGTGATGAAGGTATTAAAGAAAACAAGCAAAATTACATTTGTAATTTTGCTTCCTTTATCATCACTTAGAAATAGCTGGTTATGTTATGCTTGCCTATACTTGATTAAGTATATCAATAGGTAAATAAATCTTAATACAACTTTATTATACTGGTAAATACATTTTATAGAATGAAAGCATGGAAGATTTTATAACGGCAAGAAGGAAAGATGATGCTGTGATATCTGTTTCTCAGGATAATGAGAAAAAAAACGTGTTAATCTTGGGACTCAATCAAGCAGCAAGGAATTTATTAAAATGTGAAGAAGGGAATTTACTTAATAAGCCGTTAATCAATATTTTAAGTGCAAGAGCAGCTGAAGATATGAAAAGCTATTTGGAGTATACTGAAGATGGGCGCGATTTGCCCGATATATTGCCAAAAGTGATAGGCTTTTCTTTAATCGACGCTAAAGGAGAAGATATAAAAACAAAGGTAAAAGTTTTTCGCACAACGCAATTTACTAATAGCAAGATTAATTATGAGCTATTGATACGTGACATTAGCCTGTTTCATAAGCTAGCAATGTTTAGGGATAAATATCTGATGGGTAAGAAATATAGAAAACACAACTTGTTTGATATACCAGACAATGATTCAACGATTTTGGAGTTATATGTCATATTGAATTTTGCCTTTGAATATCAAATTAATGCAGTTATAGGAATAATAGGTTTAAACAGCAGTTGTAATAAGGAAAATGATACACTAAAAATTATCATAGAACATTTTTATAAAAATTGCCGTAGTGATGATTTTTTAGGATGTATTGATGAGAATAAGGTACTTTTTATTTTGATGAACTGTGATGCAAATAACACATCTAAAATAGTTAATCGTATACATTCTTCCATTAACAAGCAGTTATTAAAGCGAAAACTATCAAGCATATCAATTATTTATGGAAATATAATTCAAAAACATAGTGTGAAGAATGCTTAAACGCTTTTGTCATTAATTGGTTTGTAGTATCTAAGTTCTACACAATATAAGGATTGTTTTTTATTTCTGTTAAGCTTATATTAAGAATTTAAGCTTACCTATGAGGTTACTAATCACACTATTTTTATCATTACTTGTGGGAGGAAGTGCTAACGCTAGGGTAATTCTGGATAAGGAGATGTTTTATGTAGAACTAGATGGAAAAGTAGATTTAAGATTTGGCTACGCTTTCAATAAAGATTCTTTTAGCTCTACAAAAGACAAGACCTCAAGCTATTCAGACCTGCGCTTTCTTTATTTGCAGCAAGTTTATCCAAATACACAACTGGGGTTTAATGTTAAGGTAGGAGTTTCTGGTATTGCAAACTTAAAGGCACTAGACATAGAAAAGTTAGAAATGGAGAAGTGGTATTTTATCATAAAGAACCAGGAATTTGGATCAATTGAATATGGTAAAGGAAGTTTAGTTAGTCAGAGTATGTTAATTAACACTTCAAAAATTTACACAGCTGCCGGAGGAATAAATGGTCATTGGACAAATTACTCAAATTTGCGCGGTAATGAAAAAAAAGATAATGATCCTGGGTATGATAAAGATGAGGTATTTTGGGTAAAACCCAATATTTACAGCGACTATAATGGACTAGAGCTGAAGTTAAAACAACCAACGATAAACTATATTTCTCCTGAAATCTATAACTTTCAACTTGGACTCAGTTATGTTCCAGGAAAAAATAATTTGCAATATAACAATCTAATAGCCGCTGGTCTTTCCTATAAAAATGGCTTATCAGATGAAATAAATTTTACTACTGCTTTTACTGGTGAGTTTGCAAGAGAAAATTTAACTGATTGCTCGGATGGTACTTCTGAAAATTATAAATGCCGTAATCAATTGCTACACTGGAATTTTGGCTTGAAGCTAAAACTTTTTGAACTTGATTGCATTTTTTCGTACGGTAATGGCGGTAAATCTGGTGAGAAACGTAGTCCTGAAACAAGTAATATGAATTATATAAATGCAGGTGTTGCTTATCATTCTGATTCTCGTAAAGTGAGCTTAACATATTTTAGTAGTAGCAGGGATATTGTAGGCAAAGGTACAAACGAATTAACATCACAGGCTTTCAGTCTTGAATATCCATTAGCTCTTGGCACTTCATACTACTTCGATATTGTAAAATTTAGTACCAAAGAACCTGAAATCGAAAGTAATAACTCCGGGTATGTGCTTTTGGCTGGGCTGAAGCTAAGTTTTTAATGAAATAACCGGTTTGTAAGTGTTGTAATGTGGTAAATAGTAAGCAATGAGAGTAAAATCGAGTTGTTAATATATGTGCTATTTGATATGATAAAAATAACTATTATATAAGATTTTTAATAAAAAGACATTATGTCACTAATCCAAGTGTAGGCGATTATTAATTAGTAAACCAAATCCTTCACAAAAGAGTACCTCATTTGATTCTCTTTTTTCTTTTTTATATATAGAAAAATTAGATAGTATTGTGAGTGCGGTTTTTTCTGTATTCTGATGCTTCTCAATTCTATAGTTCTCGGGTTAAATTTTCTTTTTTTACTGTTATTTCTCTTTTTCGTCGTAAAAAAGAATAGAAAGCTAAGTGAGGAGAAAGCAAATCTTGAACTTAAATTAGAGCGTGAGCTTCAAGAGGCAAAGCGAACTTTACTGAATAAGGATGAAGAGATAGTTGGGTTGAAAGTCAAAAAAGCAGAGCTTGAAGTAATTCTACAAAAAGAGCGTGAGGAAAAGAAAAAGGAAATAGAATTACTAACAAAAGCAGAGGAGAGGCTTACAAACACTTTTAAAGCTCTCTCTCTTGATGCTTTGCAGGTAAACAACAATAATTTTCTGAATTTAGCGAAGGAAGTAATCGATAGTAAGCTAAAAGAAACAGAAAGTGATTTCAAAAAAAGGCAAGCAACGATCAACGAAGTTGTCACTCCAATAAAAGAAAAGTTAGAAAAATTCGATAGTGAAATACGTGACCTAGAGAAGGAGAGGGTAGGGGCCTATGAAGGTTTAAGGGAGCAAATTGGAGCATTAATGAGTCAAACTTCTAGCCTTGCTAACGCCCTGAGGAAGCCTCACATTAGGGGAAAATGGGGTGAAATGCAGCTAAAAAGAGTAGTAGAAATGGCGGGAATGATTGAATATTGCGATTTTTTGACTCAAGCTTCAGTAATTGATAAAAATGAGGACAATTTGTTGCGTCCTGATTTGATAATAAAAATGCCATCAGGAAAGCAAATAATAATAGATGCTAAAGTACCACTTGATTCTTACATGGATGCTATGTCGCAAAATGATTTACAGATACAAAAGGAAAAATTGAAGAATCATTCTCTGGCAATAAAAAAACATATAAATGATCTAGGCAGAAAGGAATATTGGAACCAATTTGAAAATACGCCAGAGCTTGTGGTACTTTTTTTAACAGGGGAAGGGGTTTTCAGTGCAGCACTAGAATGTGAACCAGCTTTGATAGAAATTGGAATAGAAAAAAAAGTAATTATTGCAACACCAATCACTTTAATCGCGCTACTTAGGGCAGTAGCCTATGGATGGAAGCAAGAGATGATAGCTGAAAATGCAAAGAAAATAAGTGAACTAGGCCATATTTTATATGAGCGAATCTGCACAATGGGCGAAAATTTTGATAATTTACGCAGAAGCTTAAAAAGTGCTGTTGATCATTACAATAAAACTGCTGGTTCGCTTGAGGCAAGAGTGTTTCCTGCTGCCCGAGAATTCAATAAGCTTGGTATACATGCAAAAAATAAAGAACTCACTGCTGCAAAAGAGTTGGAATCTTTACCACGCAGTTTACATGCTGAGAGGTTGAAAGTAGATTAGTATTTCAGGTCTCCTTAACTTACATTTGCTGATTAAAACAACTTTCTAAAAATTTTTTTTATATAGCTCAATTTCTGCACATCATTTGCTGTATAAACAGGTATAGTTTGTTGCTCAGTACCAGGTATTTCTACAAAAATTTTGCCCACTTCTTGACCTTTTTTAATTGGTGCGG
The DNA here is from genome assembly GCF_008245065.1 of Wolbachia endosymbiont of Chrysomya megacephala. Taxonomy (NCBI): domain Bacteria; kingdom Pseudomonadati; phylum Pseudomonadota; class Alphaproteobacteria; order Rickettsiales; family Anaplasmataceae; genus Wolbachia; species Wolbachia endosymbiont of Chrysomya megacephala. The sequence goes on along the minus strand of NZ_CP021120.1, from coordinate 1,048,096 downwards.
GTACCATATCTTTATACTCAATACGCACTTTAATTTTATCATGTAATCTGCGGTTATAAGTTATGGTAACATCGTTTGCAACTGTAACGGGCACCTTTTTATCTTTTCCATAAACAATATTTATTTCTTCAACTACGCTATCCTTAGCAAATATTTTCTTGGTATTAAAATGATTTAAGGAATATTGTATTAGTCTTTTTGCTTCCTCTATTCGCTCTTTCTCGGTATCCAAACCATTCACAACAGCAAAAATTCTCCTATCGTTCCGTTTTGCAGATACTATAATTCCATAACCACCAGCACTTGTATGACCTGTCTTTAGACCATCAACTCCAATATCATGGAAAAGTAAAAGATTTTTATTTTTTTGTACAATATCGTTATATGTCAAATATTGTTCAGAGAATAGATCATAGTATTCAGGAAAATCAGTAAAAATCCTTTTTGCCAGTGTTACCAAGTCTTTTGCGCTCATAAAATGGTTTTCATCTGGCCACCCGCTTGAGTTAACAAAATGACTATCATTAAGATTTAAATCTTGTGCAACTTCATTCATTTCAGCAACAAAATTCTCTTCTGATCCTGCGATACCCTCGGCTAGCGCTATGCATGCATCATTACCTGAGGCAATTGTAATTCCTTCAAGTAGTTCTTTTACCGTAACAAATTGACCTTCTTTCAAAAACATAGAAGAGCCTTTCCTTTCCCATGCTTTTCTACTTACTCGAAATTTATCTTCCATTTTTATTATTCCAGCTTTTAGATAGTCAAAAGCTACATATAAAGTCATTAACTTACTCATTGAAGATGGGGCCATTTTTTCCCTGGAATTGTGTTCAAAAATGAACGAGTCTGAAGCTAAATCTAAGACAATTGCTTGCTTTGCTTTGGTTCTAAACTGATATGAGTATGAGTAAAAAGGAAATATAAAAATTAATAGCAAAGTTACTAATTTGCTTAACATATTTATAATTTTAAATTTATAGTGTACTAATTAATAGTATGATTTTGCACGAGCATTTCAATAGATCTCTCGCATAAAACTTCCTTGACAAACTGCGCCAGCCCCCTTATTATGACAATAAGAGTATTTATCCTTGTTTTCGATCCGCGCGGGTTCAACAACAAAAATTCAGTAAAAAACTCAGATATTTATTGGCAAATTACATAAAAATTATAGCGGCTGCATGTCTTTTTTATTTTTTCTACATTCAGCCAAAACGCGCTTATTTTAAGCGTTAGCACATTATTACAGCGCCAATTTACATTATTATAGGGTCAAAACTCGTTACACGGGGATTTTTTTGCCTTTTTTTTTCGCTTGGTAAATTTCTTAACATTTACAGCTAAAGCTTCAGGCCAGCACTTGATGCTGGAAATTTTTTGAGCACAAAAGTTATGCTAGGTTTTTGTTGGTAAGAAACCAGTGTCAAGCACTGGGATGACATAGAAGGAGCACTGGGATGACATAGAAGGAGCACTGGGATGATATATAGAAGGGACACTGGGATGAGGCTACTTGAATGACAAGAAGGAGGGAGCAGGGGATGACAAGAGAGGGGCTACTTTCATTTGCTGTCTTCAAAAATTTACAATTATGCTTCATGTGTTTTATTAAATATTTTACTTAAAAATTCAATTTCTTATTATAAGAGATAAGCAATTCATGAATAATGAAAGATTACAAAAAAGGTCATAGAAAGCGCCTAAGAGAGAGAATTATTTTAGATAACGGACAATCATTGCTTGATTATGAGATTTTAGAACACATTTTATATTCAGCATATAGTAGAATCGATGTAAAGCCAGTAGCAAAGAGTTTGATAGAAAATTTGGGCAGTTTAAATAAAGTTTTTAATGCCGATTTAGAAGCACTGCAAAATATTGAAGGAGTTAATAATGCAGCCATATCTGCTATCTTTTGTGTGAAACAGGCTTTTGTTCGTTCTGCACGAGAAGAAATAAAGGACCTACCTATAATCAATAACTGGGAAAATTTGCTTGATTATTTAAAAGTAAGTATAGGAAGCCTTAATAAAGAAAATTTTCGCGTCATCTATATGAATAAAAGATATCGTCTAATAGCGGAAGATCTGCAGAACTTTGGTACAGTAGATCAAACTCCTATTTACGTTAGAGAGATCATAAGACGCGCTCTTTTGATTGGCTCAACATCGATTGTAATATCCCACAATCACCCAAGTGGAGATATACAGCCTTCAAGTAGCGATATGTTTCTCACTAGACAGCTTGCAGAAGCTTGCAAAAGCATAGGAATAGAATTAATAGATCATATTATTATCACATTTAGTAGCTATTTTAGTTTCAAGGAAAATAGGCTTTTATTAGAGTAGATCTAAAATTGCTTTTGCCATTTTTCTTATTATGAAAGTAAAGCTATACATGAGGTGGTTGCCAGTGGAACAAAAATTTTCCTTCTGGAAGACAATGTGTGATTTAGGTAGTGGCAAATTGAAAGAAATACATGGTATTTGCCACTATTAGAAATCTCCTATTTTGATAAGACTTATGAGGTCTTTATTGGTTTTTTGAATTTTGTTGAAGCACTCACATGCTTACTCTAATATTTTGTTCACAGAGCCTAGTTAGCTCAATTTCAACGTTGATTTGTGAAGCTCTGAGTTCTGTTAGGGGATTTTCTGGTTGAATATCTAGCTTATTCTGTATGTTCGATAAACAAATTAAAGCCGAATCAAAAATTTCATCATACTGCTCTGCTTCATGCACACAATTGATTATTTCCTTAAATTTTTCCACATCTTGCGGCGTATCTTTTAATATTGCTCTTATTTGGTTTAGGTTTTGACGAATTTTTTCCTGATATCCAGCAATTCTCTCTTGATATATATCAATCATTTTTTGACATGAGGTGCCTCTAAATGGGTGTTCTGCTTTTTCCTTTATGTAGGAGCTCTGAAAATTTTTGCAACTAAGGACTGCTTCTCTACATTTTTTTATGTCACTAATTATACTGGTTATTGACTTACTTGCTTTCTCATGTTCTTCTTTTTTGATTATACATTCATCCTTTGTTTGGCTCATTTTATCATACAGATTTCTGCATTCTTTATATGATACCAGCGGTTGTAGTATTCCTTCCTCTACACCTTTATTATAAAAATTCTTCAACTCATCGCTTGATAGTATTCGTATAGCATCTTCCCTTTTACCTTGTGATTTAGGATACTTTTTGTTCAGTGAACTAATATAATTTAATAGGAAACTCTTAGTTAAATCTTCCTTTTTAACTTCTGATAATTTTTCTAGTGTTTCTATATATTTCAAAGTTTCCGCAAAAAGCTGTGCACCAGATGTAGCAAATCCTGGCAGTGGTTTGCTCTGCGCCTTATAAAAATCGGTTTGTAAAAAATCTTCGGCTTGTTTTTTTATTACTGAAAGTTCATTGAAGGCTTTTTCTGGATTGATTTTTTTTAAAATACTAGTAGCTTTTTTAATCGCTCTTTCTCTCTTTTTATTATCTTGTTTTTCGTTTAAGATTAAGCTTTCAGCTTCAGTAAAAGCATTGCCTTGGGCACTTTTGGCAATATTACAAACAACGTTTTTTACAACTTGCTTAGTTGCTACATAATCTATTTCCTTTGTAAAGCAATCAATAAATAGCTGCCAAATTTTTTTGTTAACGGACTTACTTGTCTTATGTTCTAAATCTTCTACATCTTTGAATCCTAAAATAGTATAGAGATTTTTTTCAATTATTGGTTCAGCATGTTGTTTTGCCACTTTACCTTTTATATTGAATAGAAATTCACTAATCTTAGTTGTGCCCATAATATTACCTCACAATATTAATGTTATATAATATAAAGTATAAAAGCTTAATGCTTAATTTTTACTTACTATTAATATAATTGAAGATTAACTTTGTTCCTATATTAAAACTTTAACTCCCAATTTATTATTAGTAATATCATTATATGAATCTTATGCCTGAATTTGGGAATATATTGTTATTGGTAGCCTGTTTGTTATCTTTAACGTATTTGTTTCTACCGTTTAGTTCTTACCGATTCGTCTCCTCTGCCATATTTTTTTGTGTGTCAGCATCAATGGCTATTTTGATCTACTGCCACATTAAAAATGATTTCTCACTTGAAAACGTATATTACCACTCACACACAACAAAACCTTTAATCTATAAGATTTGTGGTGTTTGGGGAAATAAAGAAGGGTCTATGTTGCTTTGGACCTTAGTGCTTGTCATGTATTTATTACTAATGGATATTTATATACCTTCTGTCATCCCAGTGCTTGACTACTTGGATCCAGACAATTTAATTGCAAATGAGTACATCAAATGGCAGTGTAATAAAAACTGGATTCCAGTGTCAAGCACTGGAATGACACCAGAACGAACTAATGGTAGTAAATTAAAAAAAATATCTCTTATCACCCAAGGCTTGATTTGCTTTTGTTTTTTACTGTTCACTTTACTTGAATCCAGCCCCTTCACTAAAATGCCAGGCATTGAAACAGATGGACTGGGTTTTAATCCGATATTGCAGGATATAGGCCTTGCTATTCATCCACCGGTATTATATTTGGGGTACCTTGGATTTAGCATTCCTTTTTCGCTCTCTATAGCTGGATTAATTTTAAATACTGAAGGAAATGTTTGGGCTAAAATTGTCAGGCCTTGGGTACTTATTTCTTGGTCGCTGCTCACTTTGGGCATCAGCTTGGGTAGCTGGTGGGCATATCGTGAACTCGGTTGGGGTGGATTTTGGTTCTGGGATCCAGTGGAAAACGTTTCTTTGATGCCTTGGCTAATTGCAGTGGCGCTGACACATTTGTTGCTCGTTGTACGAAATTTCAATACTTTAAGGAATTTCGCTATTTTACTTACGCTTACAACTTTTATATTGAGTGTGACTGGAACATTTCTAGTCCGCTCAGGAATACTTACCTCAGTGCACACGTTTGCAGATGACCCAAGATATGGACTGTATATATTAGCTCTACTTGGTGTAATTACAGTCAGTAGCTTAGTAATATTTGTAGTGTTTACGAGAAAGAATCACACATCTTTCCAGTATTCGATATTGGAATCTGAAAAGAAATCTGCTACTCAAGTGACAGAAGGTAGAAGATTCTTTTCACGCCTTACGATGATGCTGATGAACAATTTATTATTCATCACTGCCTTTTTCATCGTGTTCGTTGGCACTTTATACCCTACAGTGCTTGAGTATTTAACCGGTGAATTAATTTCAGTTGGAGCACCATATTACAATTCTTTATTTAACTCTATTGCACTAGCTATTCTAGTACTCACCATGATAGGGCAATACTGCAGTTGGCAGGGAAATAGTCTATTGCCAATATTCCGTGAATATAGATTTTCATTTTGTAGTGCTGCAGCTATTTTGCCGTTTATCTTTCACATGGAGCTAATGATTGTGCTATCAATTACCATCTCCATAGCATTATTAATCTTTGTTTTAGAAGCATATAGTAAAAGAATTTGTTTATTTAAGGTAGCATTTGGTGAATCAATTTTATTAGCAAGAAGAGTTTCTAAGTCCTACTATGGAATGATGCTTGCTCATGCTGGAGTGGCAATTCTAGTGCTTGGTATATCTTATTCCGTTGGTTGGCAGGAGAAAAAAGAAAACTACTTGGGAATAGGAGACAGCATAACAGTCAATAAATTTAAAGTTACTTTACGAAATATTGAGCTAATAAAAGAAAAAAATTTCCATGCAGTGAGGGGTACAATGGATATCAGGAATTTGCTGAATAATAAGATATTAGGTGAAGTAACTCCTGAATATAGATTTTACCTTGCGGAAGGTCAGAAAAATGTTGAAAGCAGTATCTACCACAATTTATTTTCTGATATTTATGTTGTAATTGGAGAGATTGATAAGAGTAAGAGCAAAATCGCAGCTAAAGTGCACTATAAACCTGGAATGTCTATAATCTGGCTAGGATCCTTTCTTATCGCTTTTGGCTCGCTCCTTGCTGCTTTGCCTTCTACCAAAAAAGTAGTTCCTTCAGTATCATAAAGTTTGCATTTTTTGGCAATTTAAACTTAAGCTAAGCAACACTAACCTCGCTAGCGAATTTTCTCTGTGTTCTGTTGTACAATAGGAAATAAAGATATATTTTCTAATGAAGAACTTACATGATATATGGAATCTACTTCCTCAGGCCTTTTAAAATATCCCTGCTTAATAGCGTCGTAGACAGAAGAACCACCAAGCAAGCAGTTCTCACCTAACTCTTCTTTATAATTTTTAAACTTTTCCAATATTTCCTCCTTGTTACTCACTTCTACTATAATTTTTCCTTCATCTTGCACATCAGAATACAATCTAGCATCTACTTTTCCCAAATCAGTATGAAAAGTCAGTACTATATTACCTATAAGGTCAGTATAATTTCTTACCCCACCTTCCGTTAAAATTTCTATCTCGCTTTCACCGATTGCTATCACGTCTCTTCGAAATTCTGTGCTTTCATCTGTTCCATTTATGATTTTTGCAACCTCGACTATACTATTCTTTGAGTATTTCAAGCAGAAAGTGAAGTTGTCCATTTTTGCCTCTTTTACCTTACCAGTAGTTGCGTTTTTTGCAGCTTCCAAAAACCTTAGAGAATAATGTATATAGCTTTTACGTGCTTCTTTCAGATTAGCTTTGTGGTCTTTAAACTTCTCTAGTTTATCAATTACAATTATACTACTTAGAGTTTCAAGTACTGCACCTCTTTTTACCAAATTACATACTATGCGACTAGCAACTTCTATGTCCCTTTCAACTTGAAAAATCTTTAATTCACTAATTCTTCTTATTACATAATCTGTAAAATTATACTTATTCTCATAAGTATTTTCATATATATTTCCCTCACAAGTAAGATTGAACCTTACCCTAGATTTTATAGCTTCATTTACAACCTGTTCTAGCTGATTTATGTCTTGAACTTCATCTAATTTACAAAAATATTTATCTGGATCTTGCTCATCTAGTAGAAAATCATTCCCCCATAGATTTACACTTTTGCGCAAATACTTTTTTCCATTATAGTCAGCTTGTGTTTTTTTACGAAAAGTTCCATAAATAACATCATCAGTTAAAAAGCACTCTTTAATATTAAGGTGGGGGTTATTAACTGCAAATTCTATTGGGGTTTTACCTTTTTTATCCTTTATATCAAGATTAGCTCCTTTCCTTAGAAGCAATTTGATAATTGTATCACAATGACCAGAACGAGTAGCATAATGCAAAGGCGTCCTTCCTGTGTCGTCCTTTTCATTAGGATCAGCACCTGAATTCAACAGTAAATCTATGCATTCTTCTGAATTGCTACATTCCATACTTGATAGAATATGCAGTATTGTCAGTTTAGATTCTCCTCTTTTAAGGTTGAGAATGGTTTTTAGATCTTGATTACTTTTATGATCTAGTAAAAATTTTTTAATTTTTTCAACATCGTTCTTATAATCCTTATAAGTAACATGTGGAAAGTCTTTAAAAGTACTTAAGAATTTTTTATTCAATTCCTTCTGACTCTCTGTTAAGTTGGACATGTCAACAAGCCACGTAGATATCAGCTTGCCAAATGCACTTCTTTCGACAACATCCGTTAAGGAGCAGTCATTGCGAAGTAGCAACGAGTATTTAATCAATTCATATTCATCATCTTCTTGTTGCTGTGTTTCTTCTGCTTTCTTAGAGTGCTTAAAATCATTTTTTATTAATTCAATCAAAAGCTTTAATGTGTTAAAACTTTTATGTCCCAATAAAGGATCTGCTTTGTTTTCAAGTAGAATTCTTGCTATTTCTGAATAGCCATTTCTAATAGCCCAGCATAACGGAGTACGCCCGTATTCATCCGCTACGTCAACATTAGCCCTTTTCTCTAATAGGAGTTCTACTATTTCTTCATGTCCATTGATAGTAGCACAATGCAAAGGAGTACACCCATTTTGATTTACTGCATCAACATTAGCCCCCTTGTCTAATATGAGTTCTACTATCTCTTTATTTTCATTGTGAGCAGCACAATGCAAAGGAGTAAACCCATTTTGATCTGCTACATTAACATTAACCCCGTTTGCTATGAGAATCTCTACCACTCCTATACTGCTACTTGCAGCAGCAAAGTGTAAAGTATTCCATCCATCTTGATCTGCTGTATTAACATTACCCCCTTTTTTTATTAAAAGCTCTGCTATCTTTACAAGATCATTTCTAGCAGCTATATGTAACAATGTACTTTGATCATCGAATGTATAATTTATGTTAAATCCATTATCTTGCCACTTTTTATACGTGTCTGGATCTTCTTTTTCCAATTCCTCTTTTACCCTTTCGATTATATTGTTCTCATTTAAGTCACTTATTGTCCTTAATATTTTTAACAACCGTTCATATTTCATAATTCTACCTCAAACTATTTGTTTTTGTACTATAGCTAAAAAAAATTATTGATCCATAATAAAATAACCAACACCAGAGTAAGTGGTTTGCTGCTAACATATTTAAAAATGTTATGAACTTAATAAGAGAAAAAAATACCCCTGTAATGGAGCAATATTTAAATTTGAAAGCTCAATACACGGATCATCTATTGTTTTATAGACTGGGCGATTTTTATGAATTGTTTTTCGATGATGCTATTAAAGCTGCGAAATTGCTGAATATAGTGCTAACCAAGAGGGGCAATTCAAATGGGCAAGAAATACCAATGTGTGGAGTGCCAGCACACAGTAGCGAATCTTACCTACACAAGCTAATAGATTTAGGATTCAAAGTAGCAATCTGTGACCAATTAGAAACTGCTGATGAAGCAAAAAAGAGGGGCTATAAATCCATAGTAAAGCGTGATGTAGTGCGAGTTGTAACTCCAGGTACAATTATAGAAGATTCACTACTGGAGGATAAAAGCAATAATTATCTCGCATCCATAGTTGAACAAAATGACGAATATGCTATTAGTTGGCTTGAATTATCGACGGGAAAATTTTTTCACACTTTAACGAGTTTGAAAGCTCTAGATAGTGATTTATTGCGTATATCACCAAGAGAATTATTAATTTCTGAAAAATTCACTGAGGATGAAAAAATTAGATCGATTTTAAAAAATTATAAAATATCAATTACGCAACACGCACAGAGCTTTTTTGAGTATAGTAAATCTCACAGAACATTATGCGAGTTTTATAAAATCAGGGAACTTGGGAGTATAGGAAATTTCAGCAAAGTAGAAATCATGGCGTGTGGTGCACTGCTTGAATATGTCAGAGTAACGCAAAGGGGCTCCATTCCAAGGCTTGAATTCCCAAAAACCTATAAGCAACAAAATTTCATGCTTATTGATGCTTCAGCAAGGAGAAATCTTGAGTTGTTTTCAACTCAATTTGGTGAAAAGAAAGGTTCACTAATTTCAGTTATTGATCATACAGTTACAGCTTCTGGTGGACGCCTGCTCAAACAAATGCTCGCTTCACCCCTTGCTTGCTCTAAGGCAATTAATTTGAGGCTCAGCACCGCTCAATTTTTTGTAAATAATCATGATTCACGCAGAAAAATACGAGAGATATTATCTAACATTCCGGATATTGAAAGGTCTTTATCGCGCTTAATACTAGGGCGTGGTTCACCAAAGGATATGAACCTATTGAAAATAGGCCTAGGAAAGACTTTAGAATTGTCTGAGTTTCTGTCTACCTTGCATAATTATTGTTTAAGTGAAAAATCAGAAATTAACTCTCAGATGTCATTCCAGTGCTTGACCAGAGAAAAGGAACCAGTTCAGGTGATAAGTAGTGACGAGAGTGAACTAAGCACAATACATAAAAGTCTTGGTAATCATAAAGATCTATTCGAGCTTCTAAACAGCGCTATACTTGATAACAACCTCAGTTCCGTAAAAGAAGGAGGATTTATCAATCCAAAATACAACTCAGAATTATCTGAGTTATCTTATATATTGAACAACAGTAACAAGTTGGTAACTAAGCTCCGTGAATCTTATCGCGACCTAACTGGCATTGCTGCACTCAAAATATTACACAACAATATACTTGGTTATTACGTTGAAGTGTCGGCAAATCACAAAATAACTTCGGATATATTTATTCATAGACAAAGCTTAGCAAATAGCATGCGCTACACTACTAATGAATTGAAAGAACTAGAAAATAAAATTCTTACGGCACGTGATGCTGCAATCGGCTTAGAAATGAAAATTTTTAGTGAACTGTGTAGTGAAGTCGCTAAAGAATCTGAAAAAATTGCTCTTGCTGCAAATGCTTTGGCAAAACTTGATATTAGAACCGCATTTGCAGAGCTTGCAGTGCAAAATAATTACGTAAAACCCATTATTGATGACAGCAAAGAGTTCAATATCTGTAGCGGAAGACACCCAGTGGTTGAAGTTAACGATAAATTCATTGCAAATAGCATCAATTTAGCTGGTATACATCTAATTACTGGTCCTAATATGGCTGGAAAAAGCACTTTCTTGAGGCAAAACGCTCTCATTGCAGTTTTAGCTCACATGGGGTCATTTGTGCCAGCAGAGAGTGCGCATGTAGGAGTGATTGACAAGATATTCAGCAGGGTTGGCGCAACGGATAATATAACAGCTGGTTATTCTACCTTCATGGTAGAGATGATCGAAACAGCAACGATAGTAAATCAGGCAACGGACCGTTCCTTGGTGATACTTGATGAAATTGGTAGGGGCACAGGGGTGTATGATGGATTATCTATTGCACAGGCAGTGATTGAACATATTCACAATGTAAATAAGTGCCGCGCCATTTTTGCAACTCATTATCATGAATTGACTAAAGTAGGTGAATACTTAGAAAATGTGAAATGTTTTTGTATGAAAATAAAAGAATGGAAAGGAGAAGTCATCTTTTTACATGAAGTAATTGAAGGCATTGCAGATGAGTCATATGGAATACATGTAGCAAAACTTGCTGGTTTTCCTGATTCTGTTTTAAACAGAGCAAGAGAAGTATTTGAGGAGCTAAAGGCTTGAGGAAAGTAACATTATATTACTCCACAATTATGGATTTTAGCAATCTATGGCGCTTTAATTTTAGTCAGCTTTCTGAGTAACTGAATTAACGTAGCATTGATCGATTGCCACATTAGTCAAGATTCCAATTCCACCACCTACAACTGCACCTACAGCTCCTAATGCTAGTTGAGTACCAATTCCAGCAGAAGACCCAATGATTAATGGAGCAAGAAAATATAATGCTAAAGCGCAAGTTATTGCAGCTACACTTATAACAGCCAGCTTTCTCGGACAAAAATTTTCTGGTGCCTCAGCACTAGATATAAATGATGATTTTACTAGATTTTTTCTACTTTCATGATCTAAAAAGCCACTCACTGTTCTCATTATAGGACGGGTAGAGCCGTCACCAGTCAAGTCAATTCTATCTTCCACTATATCATGAAGCTCTTTAACTTGAGCTTTATATTCATCCCAATAGTTTGATAACTCTTGTTGGTCATTGAGAAGATCTGGTTTATTTGAAGTTGTTAACCAGTGTGAGTCATGTTCCAAAATATATCGAATTGTAGCTTTCCCTATATCTATATGCCCTTCAGTAATTGCATACTTTAAAACACCTTCTGCTTTTTTCCTTCCAACATTAAGATCAGCACCAGCTTTTATCAATAATTCTACTATCTTTGGAGAATTATGAAATATAGCAATATCTAAAGGGACCATCTCATTACAATCTTTGATATTTAAGTTTGCTTTGTGTTCTATTAAATAACTTATAAATTTTAAGGTTTTATCAGATTTTTGATCGTCTATGTCTTTATGTCTGTAATATATTCTAATTGCAAAATTCAACGCAGTTTGACCCTTTAACGCACTACCACCAATAATTAAGTTCTGATAGCTTTTTACCTCTTGATTTATTAAGTTAACATCCGCACCGTTTTCTATTAAAGCCTTAGCTCCTTCGAAATTGCCTTGTGCAGTTTGCAGATGAAGTAAGTAACGACCAAGATGATCAGTTGCATTAGGATTTGCACCTTGTTCAATCAAATACCTTGCAATTTTATCATTAAATTTGTGATCATAAGTTGCAGATTCTAGTGGCTCAGGATTTTGCGATAACTCATCTTTAGCTATTAAGCTGTTAATCTGACAGATTGATTTTACTGACTCTAAATCTCTTCTTTTAACTGCCTTTGTGACTGCAGCGCTAAAGCTTATACCCTTTTCTATTAGATATTCGGCCATTTTGTTATTAGTAGAACACTTTAATAAATTTGTACCGCTTTGGGAATTAACCTAAGTGACAACATCTCGAATAATGGAACTATTTTCCTCAAAAATTGACTTTACTTTTTCTAAATCATTTTTGGTGACAGTATCAACAAGATCTTTTATTACAGCATTCACCCTCTCTATTTTTAGCTAAAATTTCTTTTAATTCTTCAGGGTTCATAAATACACCTCAACACACATAATAAAAAAGTATATCTAAATCAGAATTGCTTGTGAAGGATCTTTAGATATTATCTTGCCCAAAGGTTAATTTATTTTATAATCTTTTTGTATTCTAGAAATTTCAATTAAATGAACTGTTATAAAACTCACGAGTGTAATGAATTAAGGAAGAATGATGTAGAAAAGGAAGTTATTCTCTCTGGTTGGATGTATCGCAAACGTGACCATGGTAACCTAATCTTTGTTGATTTAAGAGATTTTCATGGGATTACTCAGTTGGTATTCAATAACGATAAAGATTTTTTTGATGAAATTTCGAATTTAAAATCAGAAAGTGTGATTACTGTCACAGGAATAGTCAAAGCTAGAACTGAAGATACGGTAAATAGCTCTATTTCCACAGGAGAAATTGAAGTTATAGTTAGTAATTTACAAGTTGAATCTGAAGTTGAGTTCCACTGTGATGAAGAAATAGCAAAAGAAGAAAGGAGTATATTAGCAAGTATCGCCGGTGAGCAAGAATACCCAGAAAACATGAGATTTAAATATCGTTTTCTTGATTTAAGACGTGAAAAGGTTCGTAATAACATTATTCTACGTTCACAGATCATTTCAGAGCTCAGGAGGCTCATGATAGAGCAAGGATTCTTAGATATTCAAACTCCCATACTTACTGCCTCTTCTCCTGAAGGAGCACGTGATTATTTAGTGCCAAGCAGACTAAATCCTAGTAAATTCTATGCATTACCACAAGCTCCACAGATTTTTAAGCAGTTGCTTATGGTTTCAGGGTTTGATAAATATTTTCAAATTGCACCTTGTTTTCGTGATGAGGACGCAAGGGCTGACCGTTCTCCTGGGGAGTTTTATCAGCTAGATCTTGAAATGTCTTTTGTAACTCAAGAAGATATATTTCAGGTTATTGAATCTACCTTATATAAAGTGTTTGCCAAATTTTCTCGCAAATCAGTTGATAAAGATTTTCCACGTATTACATACAAAGACGCAATGCTCAAATACGGTTCTGATAAACCAGATCTGCGCAATCCACTATTGATCAGCGATGTAACAGAAATTTTCCGTAATTCAGAGTTCAATATTTTCAAAAGCAATATTGAGCGAGGTATGGTAGTCAGAGCCATTCCTGCTCCCAAAACAGCGGAGGAACCACGCAGCTTTTTTGATAAAAAAATAGAACATGCGCAAAAAGAATTAGGTGCTAAAGGTCTTGGGTATATAACATTTGATAAGGACGGCATTGCAAAAGGACCAATTGCTAAATTTCTTGATGACAATAGGTTAAATTCTATAAAAGAAATAACAAATGTAAAGCCTGGAGATAGTGTATTTTTTGCTTCTGATAAGGAAAATGAAGCAGCAATAATTGCAGGGAAAGTTCGCTCTCTCTTAGGATCACAACTAGGTCTTATAGATGACAATATCTTTAAGTTTTGCTGGGTCATCGATTTTCCATATTTTGTATATGATGATAAAAGCAAAAAAATAGATTTCTTTCATAACCCATTTTCCATGCCACATGGTGGCTTGAAGGATTTAGAAGACAAAGATCCACTAGATATCCTTGCTTATCAATATGATCTCGTTTGCAATGGAATAGAGCTTTCAAGTGGGGCGATTCGTAATAACAAACTAGATATTATGTACAGAGCTTTTGCCATTGCAGGCTACAGTAAAGAGGAAGTTGATACAAAATTTGGCGCGCTTGTGCGTGCATTCAGGTTTGGAGCGCCACCTCATGGTGGAATAGCGCCAGGGGTTGATAGAATGGTTATGCTACTTGCAGATGAGCCGAATATTCGTGAAGTAATCTGTTTTCCTATGAATCAGCAAGGAGAAGATGTTCTAATGGGCGCTCCTTCTAAAGTAGATGATAAGCATTTACGTGAATTATCCTTGAAGGTTATTGAATAAAAATTTTTATAGCGGAGTGTGGTAAACTGGAAGTTATGAACGATATTCAAAAAGCAATACTATCAAGCATAATCTGCAATATGATTATATGGTATGAAGTAACTCTGTTTGGAGTTTTAACTCATATAATAAGCAACGTTTTTTTTCCTTCAGAAAATAATTATTTGAGCACAATCAAATTTCTTGGCAGTTTTGCAATTGGCTTTGGATTTAGACCACTTGGTGCGTTTATTTTTGGTTACATTGGAGATAAGTATGGCAGGAGAAAAATTTTACTGACTTCCGTAATATTAGCTTCAATATCGTCTACTGCAATTGCAATTATACCAAGTTTTAGAGAAATAGGAATATTTTCTCCTATATTGCTTCTGCTTTGTAGAATAATACAAGGAATGGCAACAGGAGGGGAAACGAGCATTAACTCAGCCTTTTTAATAGAGCATTCAAGCGATAAAAAGAATTTAGGCTTTTTAGGTAGCATAAAAGCTTTTAGTGGTGCTCTTGGTTCTATTACATGTTTTATAATGATAGCCATTTGCAAAAAGTTTACAGGTGAAAATTATGAGATTTGGGGCTGGAGGTTGCTTTTCTATTTCTGCTCTGTTATGGGCATTATAGGTTTTTTAATAAGATACATAATGGAAGAGAGTCTAGCATATAAAACTCATGACCAAAATAAAAGCTTATCTAACTCTCCCTTTTTAGAATTAATCAAGAATTATAAAAGAGCATTTGTGATAGCAATTGGACTTGGCATTGCTCAAAACGCAATTGTTTATTCAGTAATCATGTTTTACAACATATCTGTAAAAGAGCTTATTCTTTCAGGCATTGATATTAAAAATCTAGTAAGGATCATGGTTGAAATCACATTTGGAACGTCTGCAGTGCTGTTTGCAATACTTTCTGATAAAATTGGAAGAAAAAATGTGATAATTCCTACATTAGTAACTTTAGCTTGTGTTAGCTTGCCGGTACTTTCGCTATTATCATATGCTAATCACTATATTATAACATTCACTTTTCTGTTGATGAGCATACCGATAGGTGCATCTTTTGGAATATATAATTCTCTCGCCTGCGAGTTATTTCCAACGAAAGTTAGATGCACTGGCTTCAGCTTAGCACATAACATATCTGCAGGTATTTTTGGCGGCCTTTCTCCATCGATATGCATATTTCTTATAGAAAAAACTCAAACAAAATTTGCAGCAGGTATTTATCTTACTGCCTGCGCACTAATTAGCCTAATATCTGTACTTCAAATTAAAGCCAAAGATAGAAAAGTTGATTGGTGAAATCGTTTCAGTTGAAAGATAGCACTTCAATAGATTTTTCGATGTGCCTAGGGATAGGAGCAGTAATAGTGATTTCTTTATTATTTGGCAATTTTAAAGATAAAGAATGCGAATGAAGGTGGATCTGATTTACTACCCCATCGATAAAAGCTTTTTTACCACCATATTTACCGTCACCAAGAATAGGGCAATTTATATGAGCTAAATGTGCACGTAACTGATGTGTTCTGCCGGTAATTGGTTGTAATTTTAAATAAGCAATATTATGTTTTAATCTTGATATAATTGAAAAATGCGTAGTGGCATTTTGAAGTGAGTCTTCATCAACGACTACTTTTTCTTGCCCTGAAATATATTTTTTCACCAACGGATAGTCTATTGTTCCATTATCTTTGCTCGGTATACCAAAAGTTAATGCTAGGTAAGTTTTTTTTATCCTCCGTCCTTTAAATTCTTCCATAAGGTATTTGGCAACGCTGGCATTGCATGCGAATATTATTACTCCGCTTGTATCCCTATCCAGCCTGTGAACAATTTTAAATATTTCTCTCTCTCTTATTTGGTCAAGTAAATCACTAATGCTAATTTTTACCTTTATGCCGCCTTGAACAATGACCCCTGCGGGTTTGTTTATAGCTAGTATATATTCGTCTTCATATAATATGTTCTCTCTTAGTAGATTCACTAACTTTTCATTATATTTGCAGTCAGAATTAGTGTTCTCAATATAGTCTAAGTATCTTATCATTATAGTTTGCCCAGAGCTTACCCTATCGCTGGATTTTGCCGTGCAATTATCAACCTTGATTAATCCTTTCCTTAAAGACTTCTCAATTGCAGATTGTTTCAAATTGGGAAAAATTCTTCTAATGTACCTATCGAGCCTAACATTATTGTCTTCTACTAATATGGTTTTGATACCTTCTGACATCTTACTTATAAAAATTTTATTGTGTAAACTAAAATCTAACATACCTAATGTACTTCTCAGTTTCAGCTACTTGCATCGAGTGCTACGTGCTGGAATTTAGAGGATTATTTAACTATTTATAACGGCTTCATATTTTCCTACAGCTGAGTAAAGTGGTAACAATGATAGTTTCTCGATCATAGAGAGGTGAGTATTAGGCTCTTTAGTACTAGGGCCTTGACACGCTTCAGTGTTAGGCCCTAACTTCATACACTCAATGCCGTTAGCTAAAGATGTTACTCTTCTTACATTAACATTTTTAGTGCGATATGACCACCTGCAAGGACTATGTAATATTTGTTCTTTTACTCCATCCATTTCAGCTGAACACGCTTTAGTGTTAGTCTCTAACTGCACACATTTAATGTGGTCAGTTATAAATGCTACTCCTTTTTCATTAAGTTTAGCGTTATACTGTAATTGTTCAATTTGATTAGCTTGATCTCTTATCATACGTTCAAAGCTGATAGATAGATTATGTGATTCTATTTCTCTCAACATATGTGATTCTATGTGTTGCACTGTCATTAATTTTTTGTTTCTGAGTATACTTGATTCTAAGTTAAGCCGCGTAAGTATATCTAGTGCTCTTTGTTCTGCTTCCACTAGAAGATTACTTATGCCTTGATGTTCAGCTAAATCTCTTACAGTTTCACCACAGTGATCAGGCAATAAAGTACTTGCGCCATAACATAGTAAAGTCATTACTACTATCCAGTGTCTATGTTCGAAAGCATAAGCTAAAGGAGATTGCCCTGAGCTATCCTGTGCATTAACATTTGCTCCATATAAAATTAAGGTCCTTACTACTTCCGCATGGCCACCTTTGGCAGCTTTATGTAAAGCAGTTGATTCTAAATCGTCACGTGCATTAGCATTTATTCCAGATTCTAATAGAGCATGTACCATTAGTGTATCACCATGTCCGGCAGCACAACGTAAAAACTCAGCTACCATCAATTTCATCACATCCTTCCATATTCCAAGTTGTGTTATAGTAGTTACTGCTTCTAGATAATTATATGGACAAATAGAAAGTAATATTTTCTGTGGATCATTTGTCTCAATACTTGCTCCATGGGCTATTAGATAATTCATTACTTTTCTATTGCCTTTTGCGGCAGCACAATTAAAAGGAGTCCATCCCCATGCATCCTTATGGTTAACATTTGCTTCATAGTTTATTAAGAGCTCTACTGCTTCCACATTATCATTCGTAGCAGCAATATGTAAGGGAGATCGCCCAATTAACTTATCCTCTATATCAACACTTGCTCTATATCGTGATGTGGCCTGTAATAGGATCTCTAATATTAATGTATTATTCTTTGCAGCAGCCCAATATAAAGGACTCCATCCAAATACATCTACTATCTCAATATTTTCAACAATATTCTTATCATTTTTTATTATACAATTCACCATTGCTTCATCAACATTTGCAACAGCAATATGTAAAGGAGTAAGTTTAAGCGCTCCATTCTTCTTAACATCTGCTCCATTCTCCATTAAGTACTTTGCTACTTCTTCATGGCCATTATCGGCAGCCTTATATAAAGCAGTCAATCTCGCTAGATCCTCTGCATTAACATCTGCATTATTTTTTACTAAGATTTTTGTTATTTCTATATCGCCATTTACAGCTGGCTGATATAAAGTAGTTCGTTGAGATGAATCCAACTGATTAACATTTGCCCCTTTTTCTATTAGCTTGCGTGCTACTTCTGTGTTCCTATCTTCAACAGCCCAATGTAAAGCAGTCCATTCGGAAAACGGACTTGGTGCATTAATATCGATTCCTTTTACTTTAAGCATAGCATTTATTAAATTGTTCAGCTTAAAATCAATAGCTAAATACAATAACGTGTATGAAAAGCGTTCATGCAAACAATCTACTTTAAACCAATGATTTACATCAAACTTATTTTTCTCCCACTCTCTATACACATTTTTACTTGCTCTCTTTAGTGCCTTTAGTGTCTCTAATATCTTTCCTACATCTAGCATCACTGGTACCTTTTCTGAGATCTTTCGTGCATTTAGCACATCCTCTAGCGCCACTGCTTTTGATTCTTCTGATGTCTCTTGTACACCTAACCTTTTTAGCATTCTTTTTACCATCTGTTGAGCATTTGATACCCTTGACTCCTTTAGTATCTTTTTTGCTTCTTCTTTTGTCTGCGGTACATTTACCACCTTTAGTCTCTTTTTTAATGGCTCTTGTGTCTCTTGTACTCTTGGAATCTTGCTTGGTACTTCTAATCCATGCGATATCTCTTCTAACATTCTTAATATTTCTGCTTGCCCTAGTATCTTTACTTCCTTTAATAGCTCTTTTATTCTTTCAATTACATTGTCTTCACTTAAATTTACCTCTTGATCAATTACACCTAATATTATGTTCCACTGTTCATATGTCATTACCATGGCTTTACCTCATACTATAGAGTATTTTTTGATGCTATATATTATGGTAGAATAGTCAACGCATTTTCCATAGCGTAACTTGAGAGTCTAAAAGGACTGTTATTAACTTACAGAAAACCAAGCTTGCCTGAAATCACTTAATTGATTATAATCATAGCTTTTAAGGCAGTAAAATGACAGCTTTTTTTCCTTTGGTTATTTTTTTAATCTTATACCTTGGAAGTGGTGTCTATTTTTTCTTTATTGGAATTGATAATCCGCTTCGCCAAGTTTCACCGGTAATTTGCCTACTACCGGCGCTATTTTTTGCTGTTGCATGCAGTGCAGGTAAAATTCAACGTCACATCGATACTGTCATCGAGGGTATGGGCGATAAAAACACCCTTACTATGTGTTTAACTTTTCTATTTTCTGGAGCATTTTCTGTGGTGACTCAATCAATTGGTAGTGCAGATACTGTTGCTGATTTAATTCTCAAATTCCTTCCAGCAAGATTACTACTGCCTGGAGTATTTTTGGCTTCCGCTTTTATATCAACTGCAATTGGTACGTCTATGGGAGTTGTTGTATTAATGGTACCAATAGCTGTTAACTTAGCAAAAAATGGGGCTTTTGGTCTTGAAATAGGAACTGCAACTGTAGTTGGAGGTGCCGTATTTGGTGATAATCTTTCAATGATATCTGACACTACTATTGCATCTGTTTCTTCACAGGGGGCCACGATAAAGGATAAACTTAAAGTGAATTCTAAAGTAGCATTTGTTGCCAGCATTATAACGCTTGTCTATCTGGCAATTATGGCAGATAGTACAAAAATTATTCCTACATCAAATTTAGATTATTTATCAGTAATAAAGATTATTCCTTATATTTCTTTAATAATCATGGGGTTATTTGAAGTTACTACTTTAGTAACAATAACTATAAATATAATTGTTGCTAGTGTATTAGGGATGGCTTTTTTTGACTATACTATCATTCAACTCTCTCATGACATATATGACGGTTTCAAAAAAGTAAACGAGATAGTGATATTTGCTCTATTTATTGGCGGATTGAGTCATATAATGTACAAGCAGGGTCAAAAGGCATTACACAAACTTATCGATGAAAGCAATATCACAAAAACTAAAGCTGAATTTGTAATAGCGGGCATAGCATCTATGTTTACTGTTTTAGTTGCTAATAATACCATTGCTATTTTATTAAGTGGCGATATTGCAAAAAGGCTCGCGCAAAAGCATAATATTCCGTCATACCGTAGTGCATACTTGTTAGACATTTTTGCTTGCGTTACAAAAGGCATTTTGCCTTATGGTTCCCAGCTGCTGCTAGCAGGTAGCATTGCTTCTGTCTCACCTATTTCTTTGTTAACACAAGTTTATTACTGCTTTATTTTAGCAGCAGTTACAGTAGGTGAAATAATCATCAATGGCAGACGTTGCGCAGCTACAACGGTTCTGTCGCATCTATAAATCCTGGTATGTAACATTTGTAGGAAAGTAGAAAAGAAGTGATATGATCATCTAAAAAAAAAGCAAAGATGTTTCGTATTAGTTCAAAATTATTGCCATATTTCAAAGGATTTAGCTTTTCAGCAGAGATAATAATGTTATCTGTATATATGAAATGTAGATTCTCTTTGAGCTATCGAGATTTGGAAGAAATGCTGAGTATAAGGGGAGCAAAAATTGATCATGCTACGTTACAAAGGTGGGTTATCACCACTGATAGATGAAGCGGTAAGGAAAAGGAAGAAGCAGGTTGGCAGTAGCTGGAGAATGGACGAGACCTACGTTAAATTAAACGGCAAATGGGTTTATCTATACAGAGCACTATTGGTAATACTGTAGACTTTCTGTTGTGTGCTCGTAGAGACAAGTCTGCGGCACTTGCGTTCTTTCGTAAAGCCTTTAGAGAGAATAACCTTCCTGAGAAAGTAGTAATTGATAAAAGCGGCAGTAATACTGCTGCTCTTGATGATTTGAATACAGAAATTTCTGAAGATTGTAGAATCATGGTTTTTCAAATAAAATATCTAAATAATATTGTCGAACAAGATCATAGATTTATCAAAAAACGAATAAAGCCAATGCTTGGTTTTAAGAGCTTCCACTCCGCAAAGATTACCATTACCGGCATAGAAAATATTCGTATGATTCAAAAAAGACAAATTATCGGGGCTAATGATAATGTTTCTACTTTTGAGAATTTTGCTATGCTAATTGCTCTATAACTCCCATAATCCCAGTTTAACGATCTTCTTGTACCACAATTTATAGATGCGACAGAACCAGTGGAAATCAAGTGGATTACAAAATTAAATTTTTAAAGAATATTACTGAAAAAGATCTTCCAGTTTTACTTGCAATCTGGTGTCTGATCATAAAGGAACCAGTTTGCATGACACCATCTGCAAGTTTCAATATCTGTACAGCTGTGGAATTTTTCAAAGCGTTTTTTCTATTGAAGATAAAAGTATCTTTTATATATGATATATAGCAAAATATTAGGGTGCTTATGGTTCCAAATATAGCAATTTTAAGTGGTGGATTTTCTTGCGAAAGAGAAATATCGCTTATGAGCGGAAAAGCAGTAAAGAAGGCGCTTGATAGCCTTTCATATAATGCAATAGAAATAGATGTTGATAGCAACATTGCTCAAAAGCTTAAAAAAACTAATCCCGCTCTTGCTTTTATTGCCCTACATGGACCTTATGGTGAAGATGGCTGTATTCAAGGTTTACTGGAGATTTTAGGTATAAAATATACACACTCAGAAGTTATGGCTTCGGCTGTTGCTATGAATAAAGTGATGTCAAAGCATATATTCCATTCTCTTAATATCGACACTCCAAGAGGCTATGTAATTAGTCGAGAAGATGTGCTAAAAAATAATATTAAAGTTGATTATCCGTACGTCTTAAAACCGATTAACGAAGGCTCAAGCATTGGAGTACACATGATTTTCTCACATGAGGATTACTTAGAGCTGAAAAATAATAGTTCTACTATAATGGAAAAGATGATCATAGAAGAATACATACCGGGTATAGAGTTACATACTGCTGTATTACTGAATGAAGCAATTGGCACTATGGAAATACGACCGAAAAATAAATTCTATGATTATGAAGCAAAGTATACAGATGGATTTGCAGAACATATATTTCCTGCTGAAATTCCTAACAACATATATAGAATAACCTTGGAACACGCGTTAAAAGTTCATCAATTTTTAGGATGTAAAACTGTTTCCCGCTCAGACTTCCGTTATAATCCCCAAAATAACACTTTAAAAATGCTTGAGGTTAATACACATCCTGGCTTTACTGAATTGTCGTTAGTACCAGAAATTGCAAAATTGACAAGAGGAATTGATTTTAATGAATTAGTCAAAATTATTGTCGAAGACAGTTTACACCACAGGAATATTAGAGATCAAGCCGATGTTGAACAATGTTACTAGAAGCCAAAGAAGTTTTTTGCGCAAGTGCGCTCTTGTTATTATCACTGCACTTTTTCTCACATTAGTACTTTATAGTTCACTTGATAAAATAACAAATCGATTCAATTACTACTTTACTTGGTGTAACAATCGCTTATCGAGCTTATTACTTAGCAATGGATTTTTAATCGACAAAGTAACCGTTACTGGAAACAAATTTACAAATGAAAAGGACATTCTAAGTTTAGTAGATAGAACGCAACCTATCATGTATGTATCACTCTCAAAACTAACAGATAATATACAATCTGTAAGCAAATGGATAAAATATGTAAAAATTTATAGAATTTTACCTAATACCTTACACATTGATGTAGATGAACATACACCTTTCGCTCTTTGGAAAGATGATAACAGAACTTCAGTAATTGATTCTGAAGGTAAAGTGATCGTAAATGACTACCCGATAGATAACCTCGTTGTAATTAAAGGACAAAATTCGTTATCAAATCTAAAATTCATTAAAGATATACTAGAGAGAAAAACTCAATTAAGTGATCATATTTCTTCTTGTATTTATGTAGGAAATAGAAGATGGAATATCATACTCGATGACAGTTCCACAGTAAAATTGCCTGAAGATAATCCTTATAGCGCATGGGATTATTTAAGCCACTTGCAAAATACAACCGACTTTACTTTTAGCAATTGGAGCATAATTGATATGCGTGTTGCTGATAAGATCTTTGTGAAGAAGTGATCTGCTCGGTGCTCCTTTTCATTTCATGCAAGTAGCCCTTTCTCTGTCATCCGAGTAGCTTAAAACTGGAATCCAGATTGCAAGTAATTGATTAGGTTGGGTGAGTATGGGTTTTGGTTCTGTCGCATCTATAAATTGTGGTACAAGAAGATCGTTAAACTGGGATTATGGGAGTTATAGAGCAATTAGCATAGCAAAATTCTCAAAAGTAGAAACATTATCATTAGCCCCGATAATTTGTCTTTTTTGAATCATACGAATATTTTCTATGCCGGTAATGGTAATCTTTGCGGAGTGGAAGCTCTTAAAACCAAGCATTGGCTTTATTCGTTTTTTGATAAATCTATGATCTTGTTCGACAATATTATTTAGATATTTTATTTGAAAAACCATGATTCTACAATCTTCAGAAATTTCTGTATTCAAATCATCAAGAGCAGCAGTATTACTGCCGCTTTTATCAATTACTACTTTCTCAGGAAGGTTATTCTCTCTAAAGGCTTTACGAAAGAACGCAAGTGCCGCAGACTTGTCTCTACGAGCACACAACAGAAAGTCTACAGTATTACCAATAGTGCTCTGTATAGATAAACCCATTTGCCGTTTAATTTAACGTAGGTCTCGTCCATTCTCCAGCTACTGCCAACCTGCTTCTTCCTTTTCCTTACCGCTTCATCTATCAGTGGTGATAACCCACCTTTGTAACGTAGCATGATCAATTTTTGCTCCCCTTATACTCAGCATTTCTTCCAAATCTCGATAGCTCAAAGAGAATCTACATTTCATATATACAGATAACATTATTATCTCTGCTGAAAAGCTAAATCCTTTGAAATATGGCAATAATTTTGAACTAATACGAAACATCTTTGCTTTTTTTTTAGATGATCATATCACTTCTTTTCTACTTTCCTACAAATGTTACATACCAGGATTTATAGATGCGACAGAACCGGTTTTTTTACTGAAAGATACATTAGCGTTTGCCGTAAGTTTTACCAAAGTTCATGAGTAATTGTACAATATTTTCCTGAAATTTTCAATAAAGTAAACTTATCTGGAAAGTAATTATGCTGATATAAATATTACAATTTTATTAACACATAAATGCTACCGTGGCGTTAGTTTTTTAATTTAGGAGTATATTATGGTTATACCTACACAAAACTCGAATTCATTAACGTTTCAGGCACGTAACCTATCTCATAATCTCTTTTGCCACAAAAACTGTGAAGAGGCGTTCAATGAAACAGACAAACCTCTATGCAAGGCTAGATGTGACGTTTTCTTTCCAGTGCCTGAACCTCGTTCACAAATTAGTGAGAAATTAATAGATATTGCAAACAATCTCCGTTTTGAGAGTGCACAATTATCGTCTATGGCAGATGAAATAGACGCTTACAATTCAATGTCTATTTAATCAAAAAAATGTAAGTCTATTTTTGTACTCTATGACCCTAAATTTTCATCAAAATAAGCTGTCTTATCCTTTTTTTCTTTATACTCTTCTGCTGTATCTAGGGATTGCTTTTTAGCTGTAATGTTTGGCCATTTTTGCGAATATTCTACGTTTATATTGTAAAATGATTTAAAGATTTTTTGTTCATTATTCAGTAAGCCTTCATCTAGCTCTAGAATATCTTTTATGGAATCATCAGTTACAATTGCATCTACTGGACATTCAGGTATACACACTCCACAATCAATACACTCATCTGGGTTAATCACGAGCATATTTTTACCTTCATAAAAGCAGTCAACTGGACATACTTCCACACAGTCTGTATATTTACATTTTATGCATTTATCTGTAACAAAATGCGTCATAAAACACTGTATATTTACATTATCTTGGGTACACTAAATTGATAAGAAATTCAAGCCTTTTATGAAGATAAATAAATTAAATAACGAAGAATTAGAAATATGGCTAAGCTTGGCTAGAACTGTGGGACCAGTAAAGTTCTTTAGTATACTTAGAGCATGTGGGTCGCTATATGAAGTGCTTAAATATCTTAATAAGTTGACTAACAAGGATTATGGAATTCAAAATGCACGAGAAGAAATTAAGAATGCAGAAAAAATTGGAGCTAAAATAACACCAGCATGTGATCCAGATTACCCTGACATTTTAAGGAATATCTCTGGTTTTCCTCCTGTAATAACTACACTTGGTGATGTATCATTATTAAGTCGTGAGATAATTGCAATAATCGGTGGACGTAATTCTTCAATGAATGGAAGAAATTTTGCCAATAAGTTGGCACTCGATTTAAGCCAAGCTGGTTTCATCATAATTTCTGGGCTTGCAAGAGGGATTGATACTGCAGCAAACAGTGTAATATACAAAAATTACCCCACTATTGCTGTTACAGCAAGCGGAATTGACGTAGTATACCCAAGAGAAAATTTTGATCTATACAAAAAAATTACTGAAAATGGCGGATTAGTAATGACTGAGCTTCCATTTGCTACTAAACCAAAACCTCAGTATTTTCCTCAAAGGAATCGAATTATATCTGGTCTATCGCTGGGTGTTGTAGTGATTGAAGCATCGAAACGTTCTGGCTCTCTAATAACAGCAGATTTTGCTTTAAATCAAGGGAGAGAGGTATTTGCAGTTTCTGGTTTCCCTCTAGATTCACGCTGTAGTGGTAGTAATTATTTAATTAAAAACGGTGCTAAGCTTATCGAATCCGCTGATGACATAATAGAGAGTATTAGGTTTAGTTTACCTCCGCAGCAAAAAAACCTATTTAATGTTGAGCACTATGCTGTTAACCAAAAACAAGAAAAATTGCAACAGGCAAAATATGTTATAGTTGATCATATTAACTCTGTACCTGTTGATATAGATGAACTTATATTAGCAAGCGGACTTTCTGCCAACATAGCTCTAATGGCTCTTTTAGAACTAGAGTTGGAAAACAAAATAGAGCGTTCTCCGGGGAATAAAATATCATTAATTTTCTAGATTGCTTTAGTTATAAGTCCACAACCGTACAAACATTATGGTTTGAGTCCACCAAGAAAGATGTCATTCCAGCGTGTGACGCTGGCTTTCCGTAATCTCACTAAAAACGTTGTATTTTTACATAACTTTTATACTTACTAACTTAATATATAATCAGAATTCCTAGATTCCAGACTCATGCATCAATAGACCTGCTGCAAAAGGTAATGATAAAATGATGGGAGAGAGGTAGAAGAGGAATAAGCAGATAGAGTAAGGTAAAAAAATGAGCTTTAGTTACTACAATATAAAGAAACACCCAAGAAATTTTCGTAATATAACAGGCTTAACTGTAGAAGAATTTGAAAAGTTGATAGAAAAAGTGGGGAACGTTCAAAAAAGTGTGTCAAGCCGAAAAGAAAAGTAATAAATTGATATAAAAAATGAAGGTTTGAAATGAGTCAAGCAAATAGAACGGTTCTGTCGCATCTATAAATTGTGGTACAAGAAGATCGTTAAACTGGGATTATGGGAGTTATAGAGCAATTAGCATAGCAAAATTCTCAAAAGTAGAAACATTATCATTAGCCCCGATAATTTGTCTTTTTTGAATCATACGAATATTTTCTATGCCGGTAATGGTAATCTTTGCGGAGTGGAAGCTCTTAAAACCAAGCATTGGCTTTATTCGTTTTTGATAAATCTATGATCTTGTTCGACAATATTATTTAGATATTTTATTTGAAAAACCATGATTCTACAATCTTCAGAAATTTCTGTATTCAAATCATCAAGAGCAGCAGTATTACTGCCGCTTTTATCAATTACTACTTTCTCAGGAAGGTTATTCTCTCTAAAGGCTTTACGAAAGAACGCAAGTGCCGCAGACTTGTCTCTACGAGCACACAACAGAAAGTCTACAGTATTACCAATAGTGCTCTGTATAGATAAACCCATTTGCCGTTTAATTTAACGTAGGTCTCGTCCATTCTCCAGCTACTGCCAACCTGCTTCTTCCTTTTCCTTACCGCTTCATCTATCAGTGGTGATAACCCACCTTTGTAACGTAGCATGATCAATTTTTGCTCCCCTTATACTCAGCATTTCTTCCAAATCTCGATAGCTCAAAGAGAATCTACATTTCATATATACAGATAACATTATTATCTCTGCTGAAAAGCTAAATCCTTTGAAATATGGCAATAATTTTGAACTAATACGAAACATCTTTGCTTTTTTTTTAGATGATCATATCACTTCTTTTCTACTTTCCTACAAATGTTACATACCAGGATTTATAGATGCGACAGAACCATTATCCATGGTGCTTTAACTTTTCCTTCATTCAGTGCTCCAATCATGCTTACCTCTTTCTTTTAAACCCTGGGCAAATAACCTCTTGACTCTTTGAGACTACCCATATTCATAAAATTCATTGTCCTCTATTCCAGACTCATCTATGTATATCAAGTTTTCTTTCTTCTACTTTTTTTATGAACTCTTTGCGTTTCTCTTTCTCGATAAAGAAAAGTTTTTTTATATGTATAGTTTACTTTGCTAAGGTAGTTATATACTGTGCTTCTACACATATTACAAAATTCTTCAATTATCTTTTCAATTCTAATATCCATCCAGAAATTTGATAAATCTATCCATATCTTTAATCTTATGGCCATATCCTTTGTGATAGCCTGAAGATGGTTTCTGTTTCTTCTTTCCTTTTCCTCCACAAATATATTGTTTTTATGCTCACTTTGAATATTTGACTGATTTTTTTATCGTCATTGTTTTTTTATCGACTACTTTGAAAACACGTTCTTTCAGATCCTCACTATATGGACTTGGCATCTTCTTCTTTCTCATTACTTATTATACCATTATAACCAATTTTGCCATATAGCTAAACCTTTCTTGGGTTAGCTATAGATGATAAAATATTTGATTCTAGTTCTTTATAGTCTACTAATCCGGTAGTTCTATTGGTTCTGTTGCATCTATAAATCCTGGTATGTAACATTTGTAGGAAAGTAGAAAAGAAGTGATATGATCATCTAAAAAAAAAGCAAAGATGTTTCGTATTAGTTCAAAATTATTGCCATATTTCAAAGGATTTAGCTTTTCAGCAGAGATAATAATGTTATCTGTATATATGAAATGTAGATTCTCTTTGAGCTATCGAGATTTGGAAGAAATGCTGAGTATAAGGGGAGCAAAAATTGATCATGCTACGTTACAAAGGTGGGTTATCACCACTGATAGATGAAGCGGTAAGGAAAAGGAAGAAGCAGGTTGGCAGTAGCTGGAGAATGGACGAGACCTACGTTAAATTAAACGGCAAATGGGTTTATCTATACAGAGCACTATTGGTAATACTGTAGACTTTCTGTTGTGTGCTCGTAGAGACAAGTCTGCGGCACTTGCGTTCTTTCGTAAAGCCTTTAGAGAGAATAACCTTCCTGAGAAAGTAGTAATTGATAAAAGCGGCAGTAATACTGCTGCTCTTGATGATTTGAATACAGAAATTTCTGAAGATTGTAGAATCATGGTTTTTCAAATAAAATATCTAAATAATATTGTCGAACAAGATCATAGATTTATCAAAAAACGAATAAAGCCAATGCTTGGTTTTAAGAGCTTCCACTCCGCAAAGATTACCATTACCGGCATAGAAAATATTCGTATGATTCAAAAAAGACAAATTATCGGGGCTAATGATAATGTTTCTACTTTTGAGAATTTTGCTATGCTAATTGCTCTATAACTCCCATAATCCCAGTTTAACGATCTTCTTGTACCACAATTTATAGATGCGACAGAACCGCTACAACTTAATGTACGAAGATTTCTCTTCATATTACATTTTTGTGCCCATAAGAAACGAGTTGCCATTTTCATCAGCTACTTGGATAATAGATATATTCACAAAATTGTTCCATTTTTCTCAATAGATTTTGGTTTTCTTTTCCCCTTATTAGCAGAGCATAAAACTTAGCTTTTTAATAAATCTCATTTTAACTCCAATACACTAACTATGAAACAATCTATATTGCCATCAAAAACGGAATTTATATTGCCAACTTCATGTCCAGTCCTTAAATCCTTTACCATTTGATATGGATGCATAACATACGATCTGATCTGACTGCCCCAACCTATATCGCATTTCTTGCCATATTCTTCGGCCATTTTCTGTTCTTTTTTTTCCAATTCAATTTGATATAAACGTCCTTTAAGTAGTTTAAGTGCTTCATCTTTATTTTTATGTTGAGAACGACCATTTTGGCATTGAGCTACAACGCCTGTTGGAATATGCGTAATACGTACCGCGCTTTCAGTCTTATTGACATGCTGACCACCTGCTCCAGAAGCACGGTAAGTGTCGATCTTTAAATCCTTTTCATCCACAACAATATCTATTGAATCTTCAATCACTGGAGTTACTCCTACACTTGCAAAACTGGTATGACGTTTACCATTTGCATCAAATGGTGATATTCTAACCAATCTATGAACTCCACTTTCGCTTTTTGCCCACCCGTAAGCTTTTTCTCCGATGATCTTTATTGTTGTAGATTTTATACCAACTGCATCACCATCTAATTTTTCTACAACTTCAACTTTAAAATTGTGATAAATTTCTGCCCATCTTGTATACATGCGCATGAGCATCTCAGTCCAATCATTGCTCTCTGTTCCACCGGCTCCTGAGTGGATTTCTAAAAAGCAGTTATTGTTATCTGCTTCACCAGTAAATAAGGATTCTGTCTCTTTAAGTTTGATTAATTTCTCTAGCTTTACTAACTCACCTTTAACTTCAGAAAAAAATTCTTCATCATTCTCATCAATAGCAGATTTCATCAAGCTGATAGAATCGTTGTAATCGCTTTCTAGCTTTGAAAACGATTCTATTTCATGCTTAATTTTAGAGCGTTCTTTTAAAATCTCTTGTGCTTTTTGATTATCTTGCCACAGATTATCATTCGACGCTTGAGAATCCAGCTCTTCAAGACGCAACTTCAATTTTTCTATGTCAAAGACACCTCCTGATAAGAGAAATACTTTTATTTAAGCCTTGAAAGTATTCAAGGATTTCTGGATGGGTTTTCATTATACTTTAGACTTTAATATATTTATTATCACTAACAATAACAGCAAACAAAATAGAAATTTAACCATATAATAGTTAATTCAAAATAATTTTATTATACTTGAATGTTCAATAAAATCAAGTGTGTATATTTATTAAAAAAATAAGGTAAAGTAATGAATATTAAAACAAGTTCTCATTATGGTTTAGACAAAAAGGCTATTGATGATTTAATAGAGTCTCTCGATAATCAAGAATTAGAGAATGTTCGTAATATTGTAAAAACGATAGATAGCGTTCAGTTAGCTTATTTTTTATCTACTTCGATCAATGATCACAGGGAGAAATTAGTTAATATCCTCGATCAACATTTGTTAAGTGATGCCTTAGTACATGTAGTACCAGATTTACAAGTAGAGATCATAGAAATATTGGGAATAGAAAATACAGCAAAGTTACTAATGCTTCTTGATATAGAAGACATAGTAGCTATAGTGAAAGATTTAGATAGAAAGTCTATAGAAAATATACTTAACTACTTACCCAATGCAACTCAAAAATTAGTAGAGGAATTGTTATCATACCCAGAAGAAAGTGCAGGAAGGTTGATACATAAAAATATGGTTATAGCTCCATATTATTGGACGATAAATCAGCTAATGGAATTCTTGCGCAACTATAAAAAAATACCAGAAACATTTTATCAAATTTTCATCATTAACTCAAAATTAGAACCCATAGGCATTTTCAACTTAAATAAGGTAATATCTCACTCAGGAGAAACAATAATAAAAGAGATAATGAGTCAAGATATAAAAATAATTAAAACTGGAATGGACCAAGAAGAAGTAGCAAGAATATTTAAAGATTACTCTCTATTATCAGCTCCAGTAGTAAATAAGAATGGTAAAATTATAGGTGTAATCCTTATTGAAGATGTAATCAAAATTGTTCAACAAGAAGCAGAAGAGGATGTGCTTAAAATAAGCGGTGTATCTTCTAAATCTGATATAAATGCCCCTATACATAAAACTATAATTAAAAGACTACCTTGGTTACTGTTTAACCTCTTAGCTGCAACAATATGTTCTATAGTAGTTGGCTTTTTCGATAACGTAATACAAAGTTTTATAGTACTGCCAATAATTATGCCAATCATTGCATCGATGAGCGGAAATGCAGGATCCCAAACAGTAACACTAACTATCCGGGCAATCGCAACAAAATATCTAACTGAGCAAAATGCAAAAAGAATACTGATGAAAGAATTTTTAATAGGTCTTATAAATGGAGTGATTTTATCTACAATTTCGCTCGTAGTATTAGCAATAAGGTTCCATAGTTTAAAAGTAGAGATCATTTTCGTAGTTTCCATGATTGCAATGTCGATCATTGCAACATTTATCGGCACTTTTATTCCTATAATGCTTCATCGTTTAAGATCCGATCCTGCTGTTTCGTCTTCAATCTTAACATCAGCAACAACTGATATTCTCTCAGCTCTTATATTTTTTGGTCTAGCCACGATCTTTTTATTAAATAGCTGAATCTTGCTATATAAAAATTGCTTTACAAGCTTTAACTGCCACGTTATCATTACTCACAGGTGCATTGAAGAAGAAAAATAACAGTCAATAAAGAAGTAAAAGTACATGAAACTGAGCTGCTTTAGTTTTAAAATAAAAACTAAAATAAGATGCTAAAGTATGCAAAAAAATTCTTGCTTTGCTAGATCTTTTTAGCTACAATGCAGTCTAACGTAATGAAAACATGAGGTGTGAGTTAGATGCATTGTATTATGTATATCACTCAGAAAGCAATTCTCGATTTTTTAAGAGTATATCTAATTTAGTCAGAAGTCAAAAGAAAAGCACACTGTTACTCAGCAATTAAAGTTACCTGGGGTTACCGTGAGGTTTCTACAGTAAATTTGTAGAGCAGTTTAGTACAGCTGTATAAGAATCAAATGAATTAGATATTAAAACCAATCTTCAGAAAAGAGATTTACGGTAAAATAATCAAGTATGAATATTAAAATATAGGGGGTTTTATGTTAGGTAAAGGAAATAAAGGAGAACAAGTAGCAGATGATCGAATTGATTATGTAGATGATGAGTTAACAATAGGAGCAAAAGGAGGTCTTGATCATGAAGATAGATTATCTAGTGGAGAACTTCAGTGTGGACCAAGTCAAGAGAGTCTTGGAGTAACAAGATCTTCATCTATAAGCAGCGGTAGTGTATGGTATAGCGCATCGAATGATACAGCCAATGTTATAAGTCTTACAGATAATGAAGTAGTGGAAAAAGCAACTTTTTTTGTTAAGACTTTTGTTAAAGAATTCGAGGAAAAATTATCTAAATATTTTGAGGAGGCAGAACCAGATTCAAATATACAAAAAATAAGTAAAGTTTCAGCCAGCTTTAATTCTATTTTGAATAATACTATTCCAGCAAGTCCACTAAAATTATTTAGTGTTAAAGTTAATGAGAGTATCAATTATTGTGTTATAGGAAAACAGCATAAGAAAAGAGCGAAAAATATTTTTACAATAATTATACCTTGCTACAAAGCTGAAATGAGAGAGATTTTAGTAAAAGCTGGCTTAGAAATTTTTCACAGGTTTGAGGAACCATTCATAAAGGTTGTAGATATCAATCCCTCTTTTTATCATAGGAGAGTTAAGAAGTTAGCAATAGATGCTGTACATAGAACAATGAATTACCTTTTAACTTCTGAGGAACAAGACTTTTCTGTTGATCTTATAACACAAGGTGTTGTTCTAGATAAGTCAAAAAAGAAAGGATATTTTACGCGTCCTGGATATGAAATAAAAGATGAGCAAGGTGGTGAAAGTTTAGTAACCTCAGAATTGTATGAATGGGTAGGAATAAAGAAAAAAGAAGAAGATGAAACTGTTAATTATTATCAATATAATTCTGAGGAACATAATCTAGAGGAATATAGATGTGCTGAAAAATACGGCTATCGGCTTCCCTTTGAATGGGAGTTAAGAAAGTGGGAAGAGGTAAAACAAAAGTATGTATCCATTAAAGCACCCATAGAAGGATATGTGTATATTTTAAATGATGAAAAAAAAGAAGAATTAGCTCGTTTTATATTAAAGGAGATTAATGGACAAGATCCTGTGAAAAGGAAAGATATAGAAGATGTAAAAGAACATCTTAGAAAACAAGATGAAGATAGGCGTCAATTTTCCTATAGTTTTGGCAAGACACCAGAAAATTTCATTGAAAGAAAAGAGGTGGTAAAAAATTTGAACCTAAGGTTACACAGTAGTAGTCAAGAAGTAAAAATGTCACGAGTAGTCTTAATTAGTGGGAAGTCTGGAATAGGGAAAAGCGAACTTGCTAGAGGCTATGGGTTTAGTGAAAGGCGTAAGGGTACTTGGGCAAGGATTATGTGGATAGATGCCTCGTCATATAACAAGCTTTCAAATTCATTTCATGGGTTGGCTGAAAGGTTAGGGATTTCTAGAAAAAGTGAGCAAAGGAGAGAGAGAAACATTAAATCTATTGTCGAGGATGTATATGAGTATCTTCAAGACACAAAAAGTTTGTTTGTTTTCGATGATGCTAGTAGTTATAAGGAGATTGAAAATTTTTTGCCATCAAGCTTTCCTGTTTTTTCTAATAGAGAAAAACCTTACGTTTTAATTACTTCTCCTAACAAGAATTGGAAAGAAGAAATAGAAGATATAGAAGAAATAAAGTTGGGTAATTTAAAAAAAGAAGAAGCCGAGGAATTTACTCGAAAAGCCTTAGGGGAAGATGAATCACAAGGTAAATCTATATCAGAGTTAATAGAAGAGTTTAATTGTTTTCCATTAGATTTGAAAGCAGCAACATCATGCATTAAACAAAAAGGTCTTAGTATTAGAGAATATCTGGAGGAATATAGAGTAGCTCAGCAATCAAAAACTGATTTTTTGGAGACACAAGTTGTTAATAAAAAATCTTTTAAAGCTTTGAAGGTTAACATTGATAAAATAAAAGAAGAAAAAAATGTTGGACAGCAAGCATATGTTATTTTAGTATTCATGGCTTACCTGGACCCTAATCAAATTAATACAAAAGAAATTTTTTTCAAGAGGGAATCAAAAGAAAATCAACAAAGGGTTTTGAATGCACTTGATCTACTTAATCAGTTCTCATTGATTGGATTAGAGAAAGGGATAGCAAAAATTCATCAAGAAGTACAAAAAATTGTAAGGTTAGAGCAAAGAAAAGAAAAAAGAGAAGAAGAATTTTTAAGAAAAATAATGACATCATTGATGAATAATAACTGTAAAAATGTAAGCCATATCATATCCATTTGGAATTATGCAAGTGAATATAAAAAGTTAGTTAATGAATTTATTGAATCTGATTATGATGGAATGAATATCTTACATTTTCTGGCCAGAGATGATAATGAAGAAGTTATTAAGCTTATATTCAAGAATGTAGATCTAAGTAAATTAAGTAAAATTGTTAATATCAGTGATAAATATGGATCTACTCCTTTAGAATATGCTGTTATATATGATCACTTAGCGTTAGTTAAATACTTTATAGAAAAAGGGGCTGATTCTAAGATAAATAGTGACCAGAGCTTTACCCTTTTAGACTATGCTGCTCTCCATAATCGACTAGAAATAGTTAGGTATTTTATTGATAACGAACATTTTCAGTTTGATAGTACTGTTTTATACTATGCTATTGAAAATAATTGCTTAGAGGTCGTTAGATACTTTATAGAGGAAGAAGAGATTTGTATAAATTTACAAGATGGAGAAGGTAAAAGTTATTTGCACTATGCTGTTGAACATAGTTCCTTAAAGATTTTTGAGTACCTTTTAGAGTACGGGGCTACAGTAGATTTACAGGATAAAAAGGGTATGACTCCTTTGCATTTTGCTGCTAAAAATGGTAGCTTATACATGGTTAAATCCCTTATAAAGAAAAAAGCTGTAATAGAGGTACCGAACAAAGATGTTATGACTCCTTTGCATTTTGCTGCTATATATGGTCACTCAAGCATTGTTCGCTGCCTTGTAGGTCATGGAGCTGACATAAATTTACAGAATAAAAAGGGTATGACTCCTTTGCATTTTGCTGCTATATATGGTCACTCAAGCATTGTTCGCTACCTTGTAGTGAATAACGTTAATACGAATCCAGAGGATATTAGTAATAATGTTCCTCGCTACGAAAGCGCTAGGTACCTTTTTTCTTTAGAACAAGGAGTTAATGTGAAACTTGAACTCAACGATGATTTGTACCATTATACTACCAATTATTACCCAAGTAGTATTTGTTGCTATCAACCTCAATCTACTGTGTGCTCAGCTCCATACTTAAAAATGCAATCACATGAAAGACACCAAAAAGCATTTGATGAATACACTACTAAAAAAAGAAAATTAGAAAATATAAGTGAAGAATTGCAATTTGAAGATAAAAGCACGGTTAACTTAACTCATAGGTCACCTATATCTTCATTTAACAGCGTCTCTGTACAACCTGCAAACAAGGACTTAAGACTATAATTTTACAGTAAGCTATTTAATTTTATTAGGGGAATTTCAAAAAAACAGAGAAATAAAGTAATAAATTGATATAAATTCGCGTAGAACAAGTGGTAGACCATACGATCTCAAAATAAAATCTTCTTACAATAGCTGGTTTTGGTTGCGGAAGTGATTGTGTTGTCTAAGTTATTAGTAATATATACTATTAAGTCAGTATTAATTCGTTAAGAACTTTCATTAAAGATTATCAAAAAAACTTCTAAATAGGGATTGACAAGTTTTAGAGATGGAGTATTTTATGAAAAGTATATTGAGCTACTAATTTTTTATGTATAATAAATATGATAGTGAAAATATTTTTCTTTATATTATGAGGTAGCTGTTTTATTCAGAAAAAGATTTTTTTCTTACTTTGAAATTGAGTTGTTTTTATGGAGGGTTAAATGATTTCTGGTGATGATAATGAATTATTTGCTGCTGTACGTAGTGGAGATGGTGCGACCTGAAAGTCTTCGGTCATATTGTTTAAAAGGAGAGGAATTCATTCAGAAAGAAACTGAAAGGATTCTAAAACTTATTAAACCAGATGTTTTGCCGTCTGAGTCTACGCATCAGTGCGAATCGGGCAACCGGTTGGTGCCAAGCGATGCGGACAATGAACCTCCTCTTGAAAAAGAAGATGCTCAATCGTGAGAGGGGCATAAACTGCAAGCATCATGTGGTTGGAGGGCTAGGCTAGTGGTATGGTGAACGTAAGTGAAGCTTTATAAGTACCGATACGATGAAAGAGCTAAAGATGCTGATAAGCTCTGACCAAAAGGTAATGTGGATAAGTTACATTTTTCATTTCTAGATGTACGCAAATAATAACTCCACCGGTATAGAGAAGCCACCTAACCCACTGTTGTATGACTGGAGAAACAGGGTAAGCCTGTATTTTCGCCTACATGGCAAGCAAACCGCAAGGAATGCTGATGGAAGTGCAGGTAAAGGAGAATGGAGAAAGCGAATGCCATTTTGTAACGAAATGGATAGAATTTGTAACATTAATTCGCGTGAAAACGAGCAGACTTCCATTTGGTCCCTCGTGACAAGAAACTTTGTTAACCACTTAAGGTAGGAAAGCAGATGATTACAAGTAAACCCGTAAGTGCATCTACCGAAAGCTTTGAAGCATGGAAGCAATTGCCATGGAAGAAATGCCAGAAAGTTATTGTGAGGCTACAAAGACGTATTGTTAAGGCTGTCCAAGAAGGAAGATGGGGTAAGGTAAAAGCTTTACAACATCTTCTCACACGCTCTTTTAGCGGAAAAGCTTTGGCTGTTAAGAGAGTAACTGAAAACCAAGGAAAAACCACAGCAGGTGTAGATCGTCAACTATGGTCAACTTGCAATGCTAAATTTCAAGGAATAAAGCAGTTAAAGCAAAGAGGATATAAACCTTCTCCGCTAAAACGGATTTATATCAGTAAATCTAATGGCAAAAGAAGACCTCTTGGAATACCCACGATAAAAGATAGAGCCATGCAAGCATTATATCTGTTTGCTCTGGAACCGATAGCTGAAACGATCAGTGATCGTCACTCCTATGGCTTTAGACCTAAAAGATCCTGTGCAGATGCTACAGTAGCTTGTCATTTGTTACTGGCAAGTCGTAATCAACTACAATGGATACTTGAAGGTGATATCAAAGGATGCTTTGACAACATTAATCATGAATGGCTTATGAAGCATATTCCTATGGAGAAAAAAATTCTGCATAGTTGGTTAAAAGCTGGCTTCCTAGAATCAAAAACTCTGTATCCCACAACTGCAGGTACCCCGCAAGGTGGTATAATTTCTCCAATACTAGCCAATTTAGCCTTAAACGGACTTGAAAAGTTATTGGAAAGTCGATTTGGTAAACTCGGCAGTAGAAAAAGAAACAAAATCAGAAGTGGAGTGAATGTAATCAGATACGCAGACGACTTTATTATTTCAGGTTTCACACATGAAGTACTGGAAAAGGAAGTTAAGCCTTTAGTATCATCTTTTCTTCATGAGCGAGGTTTAATTCTGTCAGAAGAGAAGACAAAGATTACATCTATCACAACAGGGTTTGACTTTCTTGGTTGTAATGTACGTAGATATAATAAGAAGTTAATTATTAAACCTTCGAAAGAAAGTATTAAAAGACTTCTTAATAAAGCACGTACATTGATAAAAGCAAATATAGCGAACACTCAGGCTATAGTAATTAAGTCACTCAACTCTCTACTGAGAGGATGGGGAAATTACTATCACCATGTGTGTGCTAAAAAAGCGTTTAGAAAGATCGACAATGAAATTTGGCATAGTTTATGGAAATGGGCAAAGAAAAGACATCCTCGTAAAGGATTACGTTGGATAAAGAATCGTTACTTCAAAGTAATGGGTCAACGCCAATGGGTTTTTGCTGCACCCATATGCAAGAACAAACCAAAAGAGATACGGTATTTAAGACTGCTTAAGCTGATTGATATACCTATCAGACGACATGTTAAAATCAGAGCGGATGCAAATCCCCTTGACTTAAAATGGAAAAAGTATTTTGATGAGAGAGTGAAACGAACAAGAATGTTAGCAAGCTCTTTCTCAAGAGAAGGTTCTCTACTGTTGGTGTCACCATTAAGAATGATGTTTCCTGAGGAATCATGAAGGACAAGCCGGTTCTAGAAAAGAAGAACTTAGATAAGGGGCTCAAGCGTAGTGTGGGGAAACCTGCATGCTGCGTTTCTAAGGGAGGGGTAGTAGTAATACTGCTTCCTTACCTGACCTAGTCTAGTTGCAGATCTTATCAATAAAGGGGCTGATGTTAATGCTAGGGACAGTAGAGGCAATACTCCTCTGCACTTAGCTGCTCTTGCAGATAAATTACAGGTAGTAGAAAAGCTTATAGAGGGAGGGGCTGATGTTAATGCTAAGAATAATCATGGCGCTACTCCTCTGCACTGGGCTGCTCTTAATCAGAATGTCAATATAGTAGAAAAGCTTATAGAGAAAGGGGCTAATGTTAATGAGAAGAATAAATATGACAATGTCCCTCTGCACTATGCTGCAGGTTATGGTAGCTTAAGTGTAATAGAAAAGCTTATAGAGAAAGGGGCTGATATTAATGCTAAGTCCAGTAATGGCGATACTCCTTTGCACTTGGCTACTAAAAATAGTCATTTAGATGTATTAGAAAAGCTCATAAAGGAAGGAGCTAATGTTAATGAAAGAAACAAATATGGTAATATCCCTTTACACTGGGCTGCAAGTTATGGTAGGTTAAGTACAGTAGAAGAGCTTATAGAGAAAGGAGCTGATATTAATGCTAAGAACAATAATGGCAATACTCCTTTGCATTGGGCTGTTAAAGGCAGTCATTTAGAAGTAGCTAAATTTCTTATAAGTAATCATGCTGACGTTAACGCTAAAAATAAAGATGGTTGGACATCTTTGCACTTTGCAGCTGCTTATGGTAATTTAAATATAGTTAAGCTCATTCTTGATAAAAGTGATTATGTTGATGCTAGAGGAGCTTTAGCCATGGCAAATACGCTTAATGAAGAAAACAGCTTAGAAATACGAAACCTTCTAGAAGAAAGAATAAGAAGAAATGAAGAAATCACCCAACATCTTAATTTACAAGAAGAAAGCAGCTCCCTATCAACACGTGTCCATAATCGCCGCAGTATTGCACAAAAAGATGAAAATTCGTTGCAAAATGATAAGATAGGTCCTAATAAAATAGGAGTTACAAGCGGAACAAGTAAGCCATCTTCATTTATCAATATTTTTGCTTACACTACGGTAGATACTATTAAAGGTATTTTTCAGTTTGTTTCTTCTCCTTTTAAGGCAGCTATAAGTATGGAACCTTCTAAAGCTATTACAGTTCAAGGTATTGATAACAACGGTATACTTCTTTTATTAGATGTATTTATAAGGAAAATCACAGGTCAGAAGTATATTTCCACAGTAGTTCAGTCTATATCACCATTAGAAGCACAGGGCTATGCATTAAATATTATAGAGGAATTTGAGAAAGTAGTAGAGCAAGCTGCATTAAAAAGTGGGATATCAATGCATCGGTTAAATATTGATTTTGTAGAAATGCAGAAAGAGGTTACTGCAAAAATCACGGGTGGTAAGTTTAATGACATTTCAGGAGTTTTAAACTCATATGTAGAGCAAGCATGCCACGATAGAGAAACAGGTAAGTTAAGTCCAAAGAAGTTTAACAAATTTATGGTTATATTTAATAAGGAACTAGATTTAATAGTAAATCAATCAATAGAGCAGATATTACACAATAGAGATAGTACATTAGAAGTTGAAGAACAGCAAATAAACTTAGAGCCTCAAAGTTATTTAAGTAATACTTCTGTTCAAGGTCATTTAATTCAGGATAGAGGTTTAATAAATCAAGGTAAGGCTTAATTCCTTAGCTTTTTGATTTCATGTAGTAAAAGGTTGGTAATTTGATCTTATAACATCAATGGGCACACCAGCCTTTGTTTTGTATGCATTCAAGCAATGTGTGACTATTACGCCACCTAAAAAAATAATCATACACTGTCTTCCATAGAGGAAAATCTTTTGCTCTACTGGCAAATACCTTTCATTATGTATTGTATAACATTAATAATTGTTCTTATTTTGTGCTTTCTTGGCCACACCTTGTGCAACTCTTGGCTCAAGAAATTTCCATTCTTTGTCACTTACATCACCTGGATATATTTTTTACTGATCCTATCATATTATCTTCCTGATTTCCTTTCAAGATATGTTCTAAAAAGTAGAATCCGTTCAGCAGGGTGACAAAATAAGATAGAAAAGACAGCCATAGAAATAAATGGTGTCATTTCAATATGATACTTTCTCTGTCATCCCAGTACTTGACACTGGAATGACACCATTTTTGCTTCGATATTTACACATTAGCCATGCATCTGAACGGATACAAAAGTAGAATTTAGAATTCTATCTAAAAGGATACCGAAAAAGAGCAGGAGTCCTATCTGGGAATTATTTTTAAATATGGACATGCATTGATTAGAATCGTCTGGATTGAAATTTTTGTGTTGGTGGTGAAATATGAATCCTATGGCAAGTAAAGCAATATAAAAGATGTTATTTAATGATGATAGTATACCAGCGTACAACCATGCCATTAAGGATATTAAATAAAATCTTTTCAACCAAGATTTTGTTGTATTGCCAAAATATAATGCAGTAGATTTCATTCCTAATTTCTCATCATCTTTTTTATCTTGATGAGCGTATATAGTATCATAACTAAGCGTCCAAAAGACGCATCCTATATAAAATAGCAAGGATTCTATGCTAATCTGGTTTGTTATTGCTGCTGAACCCATGAGTGATCCCATGTTGAAAGTAAACCCTAAAAACAATTGTGGCCACCAAACGTAACGCTTTAGCAAGGGGTAGATAACTATCATGCACATTGAAATTATTCCAAGTATAAGAGTAGTTTTATTGGTTAATAATAAGATTACCAGGGCAATAGACAGTAACAGTGAAAGTAAAGCCAAAGCCTGCTTTATGTTTAATGCACCACTTGCAAGTGGCCTATATTTTGTTCGTTCAACGTGCGCATCTATTTCTCTATCGAAGATATCATTGATTATGCACCCTGCGGGTCTCATTAAAAATGCACCTATAGTAAACAAAACAAGGAGAAAAAGAGCCTGATACGATAGAGAAGTTGAGGCTAAAAGAATGCCGCTTAAGCTAGAAAATAGCACAAGCCATAAACCTGTTAAACTGTGTATTCTCATTAATGAGAAATAATGGTTGAAATACATTAATTAAGTGTGATTATGTAATATTTTGCTTACATTGACAAAATTATCGAATGCTAAATCAGGCTTAAAAACTAACTCAGGTATAAATCGCAAATCAACATAACACAATATAGATTTACGTATTGACCATGCAGATTGGTTCATTTCATTAACAACAGTGCTGATATCATCATTATCATTTTGGGTGTTTAATGAAGATAACACAATATATACATCTGCTTTCTTCAAATCTTTGCTTAGCTTTACATCAGATACTACTACTTTTTCATTAAGAACATTACCTTCCATTAAGACTTTTGATATTGCCCTGTGTAATACCGATGCTACTTTTAGGTTTCTAATTTCCTTTTTCATATTCAACTACTATAACGTCCTTTCTTCTTGCACTAATTGATAAGCTTCCAAAATGTCTCCAACTTTAATATCGATATTACCCTCTAGCGATATTCCGCATTCAAAGTTTACACCTACTTCTTTAACGTCATCTTTAAATCTACGTAGTGCTTTTAACTTTCCTTCATGCACCAATTTGCTGCCACGTACTACCTTAATTAAAGAATCTTTTTTTATAACTCCATCAGTGACATAACATCCAATTATATTACCGGCTTTGGATGCATTAAATATTTGCCTTACAGATGCAGAACCAACACGAACCTCTCGTGTAACAGGCTTTAACATTTTAGTTAGATACATCCTCATGTCTTCAATAAGCTCATATATTATATTGTAAGTATGTATTTCTATACCTTTTTGTTTTGCTAATTCTCTTATTTTTGAATCCACTTTTACATTAAAAGCTAAAATTACTGCGCTTGATGCTTCTGCAAGCAGCACATCTGAATCTGTTACTCCTCCTACTGCTTTGTGTAGAATATTTAATTTCACTTGGTCTTTACCAAGCTTATCAATTGAACTTGATATTGCTTCAATAGAACCAGTTACATCGCACTTTAAAACTACAGATAGTTCTTCTGTTTCACTATCATTACGACTGAATATATCTAAATTATTTTCGTCTAAATCTTCTTTCTTTTTCTTGATCAATTCCAACCTGTATTCAACGATTTCACGAGCCTGCCTTTCAGAGTTTACAACAACAAATTTATCTCCAGCATTTGGTACACCGTTTAGACCAGTGACTTCAACTGGAGTAGAGGGTAGTGCCGCTTTTTCTCTTTGACCAAGGTGATTAACCATACTGCGTACTTTGCTGTATGTTGTACCAACTACCAATATGTCACCAATCTTTAATGTTCCTTCTTCAACTATTAATGTAGCTGATATTCCTTTAGCTCTATCTATTTTAGACTCTATTACCCATCCAAGTGCTCGACAACCCTCTATCCCTTCTAGCATCATTAATTCGGCAATTAATAAAATTGCCTCTTCTAGTTTATCTAAGTTGATTTTCTTTTTTGCTGATACTGGCACAATTATAACATCACCACCAAGTTCTTCGGGGATGAGGTCATACTGAGGCAAACTATTAATTATTCTTTCTACATCGCCAGGTTGTGATTTATCAATTTTATTAATGGCAACTATAATAGAGACATTTGCTGCTTTTGCATGGTTTATTGCTTCAACTGTTTGTTTCATGATTCCATCATCAGCTGCAACTACTATCACAACTATATTAGTAATATTGGCACCACGTGCACGCATTGCAGTAAATGCCTCATGCCCTGGTGTATCAATGAAAGTAATTTTTTGCTTATTTTTTGTCGTTAATTGATAAGCACCTATATGTTGAGTGATGCCACCTGACTCTCTTTCTGCAACATTGGATTCACGAAATGCATCAAGCAATGATGTTTTACCATGATCCACATGTCCCATAAAAGTAACGATAGGTGGTTTTGGTCTTTTAGGTAAGTTTTCTCTGTTGCTTATGAAGAGTAAATTCTTTTCTTTATCAGCATCACTTACTCGTTTAGCCGTATGACTAAATTTTTTTGCTATTTCGCATGCTATATCTGGATCTACTAGATCATCTACTCTATAGCTCTCCCCAACTTCTTCTTTGAGCATTTTTAGCACATTCTTGCTATCTTCTGCCATACGAATAGATAACTCCCTGATAGTTATTTTGTCTGGTATAATAACTTCTCTTGATATATTTTTACCCTTAGTAAACTTTGATTGTTTACTTCTTATACCAAATTTTTGCTTAAATACAGGGAGGTATTCATTTCTTTCATCTATTGCCTGTGTAATTACTAGCTTAGAATGCTTAGAGTATATATCTTTGCTAGCTTTAAAAGACTTTTTATCATTGTTCTCATATTCAATACTATCTTCTTTTTGTTCAACTGAGTTAGTATTACTTAAAACTTCCTTATTTATTTCTTTAGGTACAGAGTGTGATTCATTTTTATCTTCAACTTCTTGATTGCTTTCTTCTTTTTTTATTTTCTCTTCTTGTTCTCTCTGATTCCTTTCTTTCAGCAAAGTAGCATTCTGTACAGCATTAATGCGGGAAATTTGTTCTTTTTTAGTTAAAGAGCCTAATTTACTCTCGTCAAATAAACTATATTCTTCTGCAGAATGAATTTTTCTTCTTTTTTTTACTATTGTAGTACCAGTACTTTGACTATCTAAAGAGTTCAAATTAATGTCTAATTTAAGCTTGCTTAAGCCTTGTAGGGTTAATTTTTTATTACTGATATCTTCATTATTCATATTGTTTTTATATTAATCCAAGCTTTTTACGTGCTTCTATGATTATTAAATCTGCTGTATCTTTTAGATTGTCTTTATTATTAGTTGAGGAAGAGAGTATGCTACAAAACTCATAATTTGATAAATCTGCTATGTCCTCTAAAGTTTTAATATTATGTTTACTAAGAGCAATTTTATTATCTATTGATAAGGCTAAGTTGATTACATCGTCTTCCATACCTAAATTT
This sequence comes from Wolbachia endosymbiont of Chrysomya megacephala, assembly GCF_008245065.1. Classification (NCBI taxonomy): domain Bacteria; kingdom Pseudomonadati; phylum Pseudomonadota; class Alphaproteobacteria; order Rickettsiales; family Anaplasmataceae; genus Wolbachia; species Wolbachia endosymbiont of Chrysomya megacephala. The sequence goes on along the minus strand of NZ_CP021120.1, from coordinate 1,003,466 downwards.
TTTAGCTCTTCTATTTTTCTATCATTCTCTGCTTTCAGGTAATTATTTGCTCTATTATGAAGTTCATTTGCAATATCTTCATTGAAGCCCTCTATTGAAGCAAGTTCCTTAATTGAAGTGTTAGATATATCTTCTACACTTGAAAAACCTTCTGTTACCAATAATTGGCCCATAATCTCTTCTAAGTTTAAAGCTTCAGCAAATAAAACTGAACATTGACTAAATTCTTTATTTCTTCTTTCTGATTCTTGCTGAGTGCTTAATATCTCAATTTTCCATCCAACAAGCTCTGAAGCTAATCTTACATTCTGACCCTTTTTTCCTATAGCTAAACTCAATTGATCTTCAGCAACTATTAACTCTATACAATTTTCATTTTCGTCAATAATGACCTTTGATACTTCTGCAGGAGTAATGGCTTTAATAACAAATTGACCCAAATCTGATGAGTAATGTATGACGTCGATTTTTTCACCGTTTAATTCGTGTATAATAGTTTTTATTCTATCTCCTTTAACTCCAACGCAAGCACCTACTGGATCGATATTCCTATCAGATGAAAAAACAGCAATTTTAGATCTTGAACCAGCGTCTCTAGCTATACCTTTAATTGTTATCAATCCGTCAGCAATTTCTGGTACTTCTTGATTCAACAATGCTTCTAAAAAGCCTTCATGAGTCCTAGAAAGAATGATTTGACGTCCATCGTCAGAGCGCTTAACAGCCTGTATGTAAGCTTTAACCTTATCGCCTTCACGAAATGACTCACCACCAATTAAGTTTCGTAAAGGGAGGTATGCTCCAATTCCGTTTATGTCTATAATAAGATCTGAATATTCTACTTGTTTAACGATGCCATACCTCATTTCTCCTACCTTATCTTTAAATTCCTCATATTGCTTTTTTAACTCTTCATTTTTGATTATTTCAGAAATCTTTTGCTGGGCAATTCTTGCTGAAACAAGATCAGTGTTAAGAGAAATCAATTCACTAATAGTATCTCCAACTTTTGCATCTTCTTTTATTAACTTAGCTTGTGTCAACTTAATTAAGTCACACTCATTTTCATTTGATTCATCATTAATGACTTTTAGTTGTCTATATGAGGTAACTTTGCCTGTGTTTCTATCTATATTAACTACAATTTTACTTTTGCTACCATACTTTTGTTGAGCTACTGCTTCGATAGCACTTTTAAGTGCATTTATTATAATATTAAAATCCAAACCTTTTTGAAGTGAGAGCTCTCCCGCTGTTTTTATTACATCAAGGCTTCCAACTATGTTATTCTTGTTGCCTTTCTGATTAACACTGCTTTTACGATTAGCAATCATATAAATAAATCCAATTTAATTAGTTATAATTATAGCTTCAACAGGTAAAGAACGCTATCTTAAATGTTAAATGATTGCTAATTTAAGTCAAGTTTTTTCATGTCTTTGTATGATAAGCAATGCCGGAGTAAAGAATAAAGTTAAGACCGTTGCAGCCAATATTCCACTTGCTATGGTTGCTGAAATATCAACCCACCACTGGCTTGATGGAGCATCATATGTGATTTGTAGCGTAAAAAAACTGATATTTAACCTAGTAATCATCGGTATTAAACCAAGAACTGTAGTTGCAACGGTAAGTAGTATTGGCCTGATGCGAGAAATTGAAGCGTTTATTATACATTGCTTAATGTTATTTTTGCGCACCTTAATTTGCTGATGAAAGGCATCAAGCAATAGTATATTATTATTCACTATAATTCCTGCTAAAGCAATTATCCCCACTCCACACATGACAACTACAAAAACTTTCTGAATAAGAAAGAAAATGAAAAATACACATGTTGTTGATAAAAACACTGCTGTCATTACGATAAATGTATAGTATATGTTGTTAAACTGTGCCACTAGCACCAATATCATCAATGTAATTGCTAATATAAAAGCCTTTAATAAAAATGCTCCTGATTTTTGTTGATCTTCCTTATCACCTTTGAAATCAATCTTTACTCCTTTACTATAGTCTTGAGTAATCGAATTTTGAATGAACTTAACTCTTTCATCAACAAGATAGCCAGTATCAACGTCAGCAGAGATTGTTACTGTGCGTGATCCATCAATCCTACTTAGTTTATTTGCCTTTTTTTCGGGAACGTATTTCACTATGCTACTCATAGAATATGGTCCATTTGCTGTATTAATAAAAAGGTTATCTATAGTTTTCATGTTGCGATTCTTTCTGGGAAAGCGTAGTACAATATCAATTTCTTCATCTGTGTTATTTGGTCTATATTTTCCAATTAATACTCCATTTGTAACCATCTTTATAAAATCACCGATGGTTGCAACACTTACTCCAGAGCTTGTAGCCTTACTCTTATCAATACTCATATTCCACTCTATTTCAGGTGCTGATCTACTATCTTGAATATTTATAAATCCAGATGAAGGTTGGTCCATAATTTTTAGGATTTTCTCTGCTACTGAATTCAAGTTGGATGCACTTCCGCTTAAGTTAATTTGTATTGGCTTGTCAGCTGATGGTCCTGACTTTTGTTCCTGTACATCAATTATTACTCCTTTTATGTTTTGTACACTACTCCTTATATCATTTAGTATTTGCGTAGCTTTGCGCCTGCAGCGCCAATCTACAAGTTCCAATTGAATTTTGGCAATAACGTTGTCTGAAAATTTTCCTGATCGAGCATAAAAAACATAAATTTCCTTTTCAACACCCAAAATACGTTCTTCTACTTTCTTAAGTATCAAATCTCGTTCTTTGGCTGATAAGCTTTCTTTTACTTTAACGCTGATTAAAATGTTATCTGAATCTACATTCGGAAAGAACTTTAATCCAGGACCAAAAGTAAAATATAATATACTAGACAAAAATAAAACAAACACAACAACACATACAAATTTTTTGGGGTGATCTAAGACTTTCTCTAACATACGTACATAAGTTCTTATTATAAGCCCAGTATTTTTTACCTCACCACTTTCTATAGCACTCATTCTTATTATTTCTTTTTTTGAAGTTATTGAAGGTTTACCAAATATTGCACCAAGTGTTGGTATAAAAACCAAAGCCATAATTAGCGATCCAGTTAAAGTTAGAATTATTGTAATTGGTATGTACTGCATAAATTTACCGACTGTATCGGGCCAGAGTAACAGAGGGAAAAACACTGCTAATTTAGTCAATGTTGATGATAAAACTGGATAAAACATATCATGAACTGAGGTGCAAAAGGCTTCTACTTTATCCATGCCACAAATCATCTTTCTATCAGCATATTCGCTGATTACAATTGCATCATCAACCAGCATGCCAACTGCCATAATTAAACTGAAGAGCACAACTATATTTAGAGTAATACCCATGAGGTAAAGAGCCATTATTCCTATTAGAAAGGAGCCAGGTATTGATAGTGCAACAAGAATAGCAGCCCTTGTTCCCATAAAGAGCATTATTATGGTTAATATTAGTAATACGGCAAATATTATACCATTTTCCAAGTCGTCAAGCACATCACGTACATTTTTTGACTGGTCATTCAAATAAACTACTTTTAAATTTTCAGGTAATTGATCTTTTGCTTTGTCCATTAAGTATTTTACTTGATTTACCGTGTCTATTATGTTTTTTCCATTACGTTTTGAAATTTCTAGTACAATGCTAGGTAGTCCATTAATACGAGCAAATCCTTGGTGATCCTCAAACCCAAGGTATACTTTTGCTATATCTTTGATTCTCAAAACTGCATCACTTTGAGATCTAATAGGAATATTCATAATATCTTCTATGTCTTTTAATAACCCTGATATTTTAATCGAATATTTACCGGTATCATTTTCTAGTGATCCGGCTCCTACCAATCTGTTGTTGTTTGATATAGCTTGAAATATCTCATTTGATTGAATGTTATATTTTGTTAGAACTGTGGGCTCAATTATAACTTCCACTGTTTCTTTACGCATACCTGCTACTTCAACTTTAAGAACATTTGGCAGAGATTCTATTTCTTTCTTTAGTTTGCGTGCTATTTCAGTTAAAGTTCTTTCCGGCAAATTACCAATCAAGCCAACGTTTAGTATCGGAAATAAGCTCAAGTCTATTTCATTGATTATCGGAGATTCTGCTTCAATAGGTAATTTTGATTTTATGTTTAAAAGCTTTGAACGGACATTATCGAGCACTTCTTTATTATTATACTCTGTTCTAAATTCGATTATCATGTGAGCACCATCATTAGTTGCAAAAGCTCTCAATTCTTTTACACCTTCGATGGATCTTAGTTCATTTTCTATAGGAAGCACTAATAGCTTTTCACTATCCTCGACAGAAATACCAGGAAACCCGACAAATACACTAATTATAGGAATCTGTATATCAGGATTGCTTTCTCTTGGCATCTTTATATAAGTGTATGAGCCGAAGGTAAAAATCACGATAAGCAATAATATTACTGTTCTATTCCTCTCTACAAGTAAGCTTTTCATGCCAAACATTATACGTATTTATATCATATTATAGCTAAGATAAATTATATATTAATTAATCCTCATATAGCTTTATGTAAATGATTAAAATTTTTACAGTTTTGCAAGCGTAAGAAAATTTCTATATAATATGACTTTAGTATGGTATTTGAGGGATTATTGTGGTAGCAGTTTTAAGTGTGATAGAAGGCAAGAATAAAGCGATCGTATCTGGGTTGGTTGGTGTTTCATCAACTTTAGTATTTTTAACAATGATTCACATTGCTGCAAAGATAGCCATTATAGTTACTGCTGCTGCAGTTACTTACGCATTACTTTCATTGCTTAATAAAGCAAGACCTAAGTCTGTTAAAACTGATGATATGTCAGAAGATGAAGGGTATAGCAGTGTTGATGAAGGTGAAGAAAAAGATACCGTAAAAGAACCAAAAAGAACTGAAACTGAGCTAGAAGAAGAATTAAAAAATAAAAGAGCAGAAGAAGAAATGAAAAATGGACTACCTAAACATATGGATTTCAAAGGTAATTCACTTTCTAAAAGTGCTGATACTACAGATAGTCATTTCGTTTCTAGTGCTACAAATATTGTTATGGAACCTTTACCTAAACACATGGATGCACTTGGTAATCCACTTCCTGAGCAGCCACCGAGCAACCTTACCAATATAGGGCTTGGATCATCTAAAAGTACGCAGAAACTATCTGCTGCAGACTTGCTATTACAGTATGGGAATGTAAATAATGATGTGAGGAAAGTGCTAGAATGGCCAATTACCTCAAAGGAGTTTAATGGGTTAGGGTTTAACAGGTAGTTGCTATATCAAACTCTCCATCTTATATTGAGGATCAGATGCAATGCCATACACTCTATTTGGCGGAGCAATTTTGTTCTCTATACCAAAAACTATACCTTCAATTATTGCTGTGAGTACTTTTTCAAGGTTACAATCTGCTCCAGGAACACGGTGCTCTAGGCGGCATCTTTTGGAATCGTTGCCAAAATAGGGAATTCTTATCGCAGCAGTTCTGTTATTCACTCCCCAACTAATCGTAGTTGGAGTATGAATATCTGGGTACTGAAATCTTAAATATGAATCATCATTTGGAGCAAAAAACAACATATGTTTTTTCATCATTGCACATAATCCACCTATGCTGTGAATCAGGTGGTCACTATATTTTTGCTTATTGCCATAAAATAAGTTATTATTATTTGAATCCATGAGGCTAACATGTACATTTAGTGCGCTGCCTGCTCTATCCAAATAAGGTTTTGCTTTAAAAGAAACATTACCATCGAACTCTTGTGCTGTTCCAATCAGTAATTTTTTTACTAACTCAAAATGCATAATTAAATTATCAGGACTCGTATAACAATCACTTTTTATCTCGTATTGGTTTAAAGAACTCTCTTTCTCACAAAAAAATCCAAGAGAAGCTATTTTATTTTTGATGCTATTCAGAAATAAATATTCTTTTTTTATTCCCTCAGTGTAAAACTCCAGTTCAATACCGAATACAGTATTATGACTCAAATTACTTAATATAATCACAAATTTACTTCAATAAATTTATACTAAATCATCTATATTTATACAAGTACTTTACTTATTTATCAGTAAATTTAATATCTTATTTATACATAATATATTACTATTTTTTAATAACATACTTCTAATCCTCGGTACAAGCGACATTTACAAATTGATTGTTTTTATTTCAAAAAAATGATCAATTTTAGTGCTTTTATACTCTTTACAACTCGTCAAAAAATCCTCATAATTTTAGATATGTATTAAGTAGTGTTAGCTTTTTATCTTACAGTAAGCTATTGATTATCTTGCATCTTTCTGATTATTATTCTTTCTTGGTGTGGTATATGAACTTAACTAACCCTAAGGTTTCTACTATGTTTTTTGATCAGATTATTACAGTAACGGACCACAATGTTACTTGGGAAAAAATCCAAAATTATCTCCATAATCTCTATGGAGAAGCAACATATAACAGCTGGCTGAGTTCACTAAGATTTATCAGCAACAGAAATGGAGAAGTTTTGTTGTCTGTACCAACAAGATTTATAAAGGAGTGGATTACAGTTCACTACATGGAAAAAATATTGTCATTATGGCAAAGCGAAGATCAAAGTGTATGTTCTATTGATATTCAATTAATTGAAGAAAGAAATTCAAATTCTAATACGATACTAAAAAATAGAGAGGAAAATAATCATAATCTTGGTTCACCACTAGATACCAGATTCACTTTTGATAATTTTGTGGTAGGAAAGTCAAATGAGTTAGCATTTACAGCGGCAAAGCGTGTAGCGGAATCTATAGATCCAATATCAGGAAGCAACCCTTTATTTCTATATGGTGGAGTGGGACTTGGTAAAACACATTTAATGCATGCTATAGCTTGGGACATAGTCAATTCTCCGTCAGCAAAAAGAAAAGTGGTATATTTATCAGCAGAGAAATTTATGTATCAATATATTACGGCGCTGCGGAGCAAAGATATTATGTTATTTAAAGAGCAATTTAGATCAGTAGATGTATTGATGGTAGATGATGTGCAATTTATCAGTGGTAAAGATAGTACACAAGAAGAATTTTTTCACACTTTCAATGCATTGATAGACCAAAATAAACAATTGGTTATATCAGCTGATAGGTCTCCTAGTGATCTTGATGGAGTAGAAGAAAGAATAAAATCACGACTTGGTTGGGGATTAGTTGCAGATATTAATGAAACAACTTTTGAATTAAGACTTGGTATATTGCAGGCGAAAGTGGAACGAATGAATATGTATGTTCCAAAGGATGTCCTAGAATTTTTGGCAAGGAATATAAAATCCAATATAAGAGAACTAGAAGGAGCATTAAATAAGGTTGCTCATACCTCTTTAATTGGAAGAAGCATGACAGTAGAATCAGCTAGTGAGACCCTAATTGATCTTCTTAGGTCAAATCATAGGTCAATCACAATAGAAGAAATACAGAAAAAAATAGCTGAATTTTTCAATATAAAGATTGCAGATATGCAATCTAATAGAAGGCTCCGCAGTCTTGCGAGGCCGAGACAAATAGCTATGTATTTCGCAAAGAAGTTTACGCAAAAAAGTTTACCAGATATTGGAAGAAATTTTGGTGGTAGAGATCATGCTACTGTTATACACGCAGTCAAACAAGTGGAAAATTTCATAAGAACTGACCCAAAATTTGCTGATGAAATCAATCGATTAAAAAAGATGTTTAAGTAGCACTTTATTAATGACAACCAGGCTGTTTTCATTTTTTTGATCAAATATCTTTTTCAAGTAGATTAAGTAAATCAAAGATCATTATTAGTATAAGCTAAGAGAAAATAGCTAGTCGATTGCTTAAAAAGTATATAAAATCACAATTTAAGTAGGAAATATGGCAATTAGACTTATTCCAGATAATCTTGATATAAGATTTAGTAAATATAGAAATTTGACAGCACTTGTTAGCGTTATTCTTATCATTTTTTCAATGCTTACTTTTATGCTGCGTGGAATGAATTTGGGTATAGACTTTACAGGTGGAATTTTGATAGAGATAAAATCTTCAAGCAAGGATGATGCTATTCTCGGTATATTAAAAGAGAGTGGATTTACGATACAGAGTTCAAAAGCTGGTGATAACTTAGTTGTGCGGTTTAAAGATGAGGGAGATGAAGATAAAATTAAAAAGGTTAAAAGTATATTAGAAAGCAAATTAGGTAATTTAGTAACTTATCGTAAAATAGATTATGTTGGTCCACAAATAGGCTCAACGCAGATATTTGAAGGGATATCAGCCATGTTAATTGCAATTATTGGAATATTTTTTTATGTTTGGCTTAGATTTAGCTGGCAGTGTGGACTTGGTGGAATAATGGCACTGATCCATGATGTGATTTTAACTCTTGGCTTTATCAGCTTAACGAGTATTGAGTTTAATATTTCATCAGTTGCAGCTCTACTTACCGTGATTGGCTATTCAATCAATAATTCAGTGGTTATATACGATCGGATTCGAGAGTATAAAAAAAATAGAAAAGATGTAGAAATGGATGAAATAGTTGATGCTAGCATTAATTCTACACTATTTCGTACTATGTTAACTTCAGGTACTACTCTTCTTGCTGCTCTTCCTTTAGTGCTGATTTGTACAGGTGTGGTCAGAGACTTCTGCTTAATCATTTCTTTTGGCATTGCAATCGGCACCTGTTCCGCAATATTTATCTCTGCTCCTATATTGACCTGCAGAGCGTTGATAAGTAGAGTATAGAACGTTTAACTACGATATAATATTAGCTTATTATCCCTAATAGTGAAATGAAAATATCTCAAAAAGCTCATACCAAGTAATGAATGGGACATAGAGTGAGTATTAACACTAGCGTGTACATCATTAATTAAAAAATTTCCTATTTTAACTTGAGGGATGTGAACAACACCAGCTTTTATTTGACCTTTTGCAGTTTCATATATTTTAAAGTCTTGAATGTTTTGTAAGTTAATACCAGCATGTAACGCATCTTTTTGCGATAGAACAATATCAGTTGCTCCGGTATCAAGCAAAAACGTTATATTACGATCATTGACTTGAGCTTGAATATAAAAGTGTCCATCGTATGACTTTGTAAATTCAATACTTCCGCCATTTTGAACCCTTCCTTTGTACGGTAGAAAAGTGCTCAGAAACCTATTGCTTAGTTTATCCCCTTGTGAATCAATAAACATTGCAGTAATGACTATTATCAGTAGCCAAATAACTAGATTTTTTGCTGCATTCATATTATTAAAATTTGAAGCCATAAGAGTAAATTTTTAAGATTAGCGTTAAAAGCTATTATTAAAAATAAGTAAATTTTATTGTTTTAGTACAATATTTAATATATACTTTAAGGAGGTATGTTCGATTTAATTTCATGTCAGAAGCAAAAAATTTAATTTTAGCAACAATTCTTTCTATATTGATTATAGTATTATGGCATATTATTTATGATAATTTTCTTAACACGAGCCAAAGCCAACCATCGATTGAAAATATTGAACATATCGAATCTTCTAACGACCTTGCTCCTATGATATACCAAAATCGTTCTGAAATTATTAATTCTACTAGAGAACAGAGAGTTAATTTAACCAATAACATGCTTGAAGGATCAATTTCTCTGAAAGGTGCAAGGTTTGATGACTTAATCTTAACTAACTACCACTTAGAACCGAGTTCTTCTTCTCCACAAGTGGTGTTACTGTCACCTGCAGAATCAAAAGATGTATATTTCGCAGAATTTGGGTGGCTCGATCCGAATGAAAAGATTAAAGTTCCAGATTCTAAAACAGTATGGCAAGCAGATAAACTCAATCAAAAAGAGGTCAATTTATTTTGGGATAATGAAAATGGCATTTTATTTAGAATGAAAATTAGCCTTGACGATAACTACATGTTTAAAGTTGAGCAAATTATTGAAAACAATACAAAAGATAATGTAGTTTTGGTTCCCTATGGTAAAATCAATCGTAAACGTGATAATATTAACGAATCCTATTGGATATCACATGAAGGAGTACTAGGTGCATTTAACAATAAACTAGAGGAGTGGACATATAAGGATATTTCCAAGAAACGTTTAATAAAGGCCAGCACAAGTGAAAAAAGTTGGTTTGGTTTTGCTGATAAATATTGGTTTACAGCTATCATACCTGAAAAATCTGATCAAATAAATGTAAGTATTAAGCATACGAATGTTAATAACATTGATAAGTTTCAAGTAGATTTTGTTAAACCTTACAAACACATACTCCCTGGTGCAAGTGTTTCTACTCTGAACTACTTTTTTGCTGGGGCAAAGAAATTGAATTTACTTGATTCTTATAAAGACACTCTCAATATACCTTTGTTTGATAAGGCTGTAGATTTTGGTGTTCTTTATTTTATAACCAAGCCGGTGTTTTTACTGCTTGAATATTTTAACTTTGTTTTGAAAAATTTTGGCTTAGCAATATTATTGCTAACTTTAGTAATCAAACTTTTGATGCTTCCCTTATCTAATAGATCATATATTTCGATGTTCAAGGTGAAAAGCCTGCAGCCTGAATTAACTCGTATAAAAGAGTTGTACAAAAATGACAGCTTAAAGCAGCACAAAGAGACAATTGCGTTGTTCAAGAGAAACAATGTAAATCCAATGTCGAGCATTTTCCCTATGCTCATACAAATACCAGTATTTTTTGCTCTGTATAAAGTATTATTTGTTACTATAGAGATGAGACACGCCCCTTTTTATTTATGGATTAAGGATCTTTCAGCTTCTGATCCAACAAACATTTTTACATTATTTGGGTTGTTTAATTATAACTTTCCTATTTCTATAGGCATTTTACCTATAATTTTCGGCGCTACCATGATAATTCAGCAGAAGCTAAGTGAGAAAGATCAAACCAGTAAAGATGATATTCAAGTAAATGTTATGAAGTTTTTACCTTACATTTCCGTCTTTATTTTTTCTTCTTTTCCTGCCGGCCTGGTAATATATTGGATATTTAGTAATATTATAACTCTGGTTCAACAATACTTAATAAAGTTCTTCTTAACAAGAAAAGTCGGGATAAATGTCGAAAATACTAATAGTTAATTCAATTTATTATACCGAAATAGCGAACCTTTTGCTTGAAGGTGCAGTCGATAGATTAAAAGAAAGTCATGCAAGCTATGACATAATTGAAGTTCCTGGTGCATTTGAGATACCAGCTACAATTCTCTTTGCAGTAAAAAGCAAGAATGCTAATTATGACGGTTATTTAGCTCTTGGGTGCGTGATTCGCGGTGAAACTGATCATTATAAATACGTTTGTAAAGGAGTAATCGAAGGCTTAAATGAAGTTATTATGCATTATGCAATACCCCTTGGTATGGGCGTAATTACCGCTGACAGCAAAGATAAAGCACTAATTAGAGCTGACAAAAATAAAAAGAACGTTGGTGGCCATGCAGCCTCAACTGTTTTGCATATGATAGATCTACACAATAAATTAAAATAATGGAGGAAAAACCAGTAGATAAAAAGTGGCGCATAAAAAGAAGTACGGCAAGATTTCTTGCTGTACAAATTGCTTATTCAAATATTTTTGTAAGTTACAACAAAAGCACTTTTAAATTGGAAAATTGTGAGCTTAAGGACTACATAAGTACGTTGAAAGATATATTTGAATGTGAAGAATTTGAACATCAGTTCTTAGAAAACTTGTTATGTAAGGTTATAAAAAGCAGTGAAGAATATGATAAAATAATAGAGTCTTATTTACACCCAAGCTGGTCACTTTCACGATTAAATCTTATAAGCTTATCTATTTTGCGTATTGCAGTATGTGAGTTAATTGATTTTGATACACCAGCACCAATTGTTATTAATGAATATACTAACATTGCATCTGATTTACTTGATGCTCCAAACAAAATTGGCTTTATTAATGGGTTGTTAGATAAGGTAAAGGATGCAGTCAGACTAAATAAAAATCCTTAGCAAATTTCTTACAAGTATGTGAATATCTATTTTTTGAGACAGTTTCTACAATAAGTTTAAGTCATTAACACTAAAAAATGAAGGGAAGACTTATTCCTTTTATACTTGGCTGATTAATAATCTTTCTGGCTTTTCGTGTTCAACTTTTGGTGACTTAACAATTGAGCTTGGCACAAATTCGATGGTTAGTTCTTGAACATTATTTTCTTCAACGTTTAAACCTAACGTTTTTAACTCCTGTCCACAATTTATCTGTTCAAATGTACTATCCCCTTTCTTCTTGTATAGCTGATGTATATCAAGGAGTTTAGTGTTGCCAAGCAAGATTGGATCAGGATTACCAATATATCTGATCTGACCATAACTCTCAGCTTTGAATACTTCGCCTTTTGAGTTAGTAAAATCTATAGTATATTCACCATTTTCGTTCTTATAGTTCTTTTCAATAAATTCAAGATCTTTATTTGTTACCTGCAACATCAGGTATCTTTGAGAGCTACCAGCAACAATTCTCGGAGCTTTAAGTTCAGATATTTCATTATTTTTCATGAAGGAATATATTGCTAAACTAATCAGTGCAACAGTAACAAATGCTAAAACACTCATTCCAAGTGGTGTAGCTGCAAAAGCTGCAAGTGGAACAAGTATATAAGTTGAAGACATCAAATATGGTGATGAAAGTGCTACTGCTGCGCCTATAACATACAGAGAAGTAAGTACTAAAAGTGCAGTATTTGTTTTGTGGAGCTGGCCACGGTGGTTTTTAAAAATTAACATAATTGCCTCATTTAAATTAATTAAAGTTGTATGTAAAGAATTATTATTGTCAACTTATAAACAATAAATTATCTACCACTTGAGCCGAAGCCTCCTTCATTGCGAGCAGTTTCTTTTGCATAGAATTCTTCTATGTTGTTCCAAATTATCTCAGGTACAGGAGTGATAAGAATTTGTGCAATTCTATCTCCTCTTTTTATTTCATATGGCTGATTACTTAGATTGATTAGGCAAACTTTAACTTCACCTCGATAATCGGAGTCTATAGTGCCCGGAGAATTTAAGACAGTGATTCCATGTTTTGCAGCAAGCCCAGAACGTGGGCGAACTTGTCCTTCAAAACCGTTTGGTATTGCAATTACAATGCCAGTTGGAATAAGTAACCTTTCAAGTGGATTTAAAATAACAGAGTCGTCCAATGCAGCATAAAGATCCATGCCAGCACTCTGCATAGTTGCATAACAGGGAAGAGGCAAGCTTTTGTCATGTGATAACTTTTTTATTTCTACTTTAATTTTATCTCTTTGCATTTTTATTCACCAGTTATGAAAATTTGATTGTAGCATGTAAATTATGCCTGTAAAAGATAAGAAAACTACTTGACAAATCTTTCAGCTTCCTTACTATAAAATTCAAAGTGTTTTATTACCTTCAATCTGTTCAGATTAAACGACAAAAGTATTATACAGTTGGCGTCTTATAAATCTTTCCGCTATGTGCACTTTATGTCTTCACAACAATTTCTACCTAATATAAGCTGAAGCGGGCTTATAAAATGTTTAAATACAGTATAGAACGCCAATTTTTAGGATGAGAGAGTAACAACTAGCTAACGCTTTTGCCTTTTTTTATTAGTAAATTTCTTAACGTTTATATAGAGGGTGTCATTCCAGCACTTGATGCTGGAATCCAGCCTTTCTGCAATCTCATCGAAAACGTTGTACCACCTTTCTATGCTAGTTTGCTTGTGAGCAACTTAGATCCCAGTGTCTGGGCACTGGGATGACAAAAAAGGGCTACTTGAATGACATACTTGAATTTACGCTATAAAGTGAACCGGTTTGGTGTGCTGCTGTTGTTTGCAGTATTGTAGTGCTAATTTTTTACTTCGGTAGTCTTTTTATTGTCATTATAATTACAAGAATAGTTGAGGCCAATTAATATGAAAACTTTTACGAAAAATTTTAAAGGTAAGGAAAGAAAGCTAGAAGAGTTCAATGAGAAAGTTGAAGACATATCAGCTGTAGCTCAAGATAAGTTTGCACATGAACTTGAAAACATCGCATATGAAAGTGTGCAGAAATTTCGCAGTCTACTTGCTAAAGAGCTAAACTTCACTTTCAATAACATTCATTCTCAGAATGTCAATCTACTAAAATCCGGCCTAAAAAAAGGAGAAACAGCGTTAATACGTTCTCTTCTCAATATACTTGTACGATAGAGTTGCTGCTGCAATTTAATATTAAGTGATAACTAAAATAAGTAAGATTTTTTATAGATAAGTCTTACTTATTTTAGCTATATATAGAAAAGGAGGGTTGTTATGTCAACAAGACTAAAGTATCCAATCATAAATATACAACGTAAGTCTAAGCCTAAATCTTTTCCAGTAACTTTAGGAGAGGTTAAATCTTTTTTACGAATTGAAAATGATCAAGATGATAAGTTGATTTCAAGTTTTATTTTTATGGCAACTGATTATGCTCAGTGGCATATGGAAAAGTCTCTAGTAAAGCAAACGTGGCAAGTTTCATATGAAGGTTATATACCTCGTAGAATCTATTTAAGCTATGGTCCTGTGAATAAAATAATATTGGCTACTGATAAGAATAGAAAACTTAGTTATTATTTTAGTGATATAGGAAGCTATATTGAATTTTTCAATTATTTGAACATAATAAGGGCTGATGTTGTATATGAAGCTGGTTATGATAGTGTTCCTGAGCAAATAAAGCTAGGTATTATACAGCATGTTTCTGCTCTCTATAAAAATCGTGAATCAGAAGTAAGTAGCCATTTATCTGAGGTAAAGAAGGTGTATTCTCCATTTCGCGAACCAAAGGTTGTTTTGTAGTTCCTGTTTGTCATTCAATAGCAGATACAACAGATGGTGTCATCCGAGTAGCCCCTTCGATGTCATCCCAGTACTGGGATCCAGTTTTTTCATGATCATCAAAACGTTGTATTTTAAAATAAAACGGCTACTTTTATGCTTACCAACTTAATAAAATTCCTGGATCCCAGTACTGGGATTACAAGAAAGAGCTACTGGAACGACATCATTATAAAGTGAACCAGTGTCTGGGGATGGGATGACATCTTCTTGACAGATAATGTTCGTGCAGTAAGCACTAGGATGATACCATCTGTTGTACCTGCAAATTGCAATCTTCGTAAACGTATCTGTGAGATGGAAAAAATTCAAATTATAAATGAGTTGTATGATAGTATTTATGCAGCATTAAAAGCAAACTCTGATTTAAAGAAATATGTTACTAACATCTATGATTACCTGCCTAAGCAGGTTACTATTCCTTATCTGAGATTGCGCATAGTAAATTATGTTAACCTGCATATGCTATCTAATTTTGCTACAAAAGTAAGATTTTCATGCGACATATATACTTATCATATAAGCAGCATGCTTGCTGCTATAAAGCATGTTGGCTTGGTGGTAAAGAGCATTAGTAGTGAGACCATTTTGGAAAGTAATTGTGTTATAAATCAGCATGATGAAGTTTTACATTCAACAATTAATTTTGATATTTTAATACAAGGAGGTAGCGATGAGCAAATTACAGCTGAAAATTAAAGGTCATGACAATAATTTTGTTGTGCTGAATAATATACGAAACTTAAGGTTTACTTTGCGTAATAACAAAGAGGAGATGAAAGATATTTCCTCTTTTGGCTGGAGAAAAGTGCTTGATTGTGCTGGAAGTAGAAAGATTACAATAAAAATTAATGGCATTTTAAATTCAGTATTGGCTGATGAATTATTGCGTAATTCTGCAATGTTAAACTCTAATAATGATTATGAGATTAGTTTTAATGCTAAGGAGAAGATAAAACTCAGGTGTTCGGTTGAATTGTATGAGAGATATTATGATCCTGCCACTTTTGACAGCTTCACTGTAGTTTTAGCCAGTGCTGAAGTTGTGAACACTTTTCATTAGTGTTAATTTAATTTTTTCATATACAATAATAATAAGTGGGAATAAATTAAAAAAAATTATGAACGATGAGGATCTTTTCGAAGAAGGCGATGATAATGTTGAAGAGAATAGCGATGACAGAAGAGAAAGGAATTTGAAGAATGAAAATCAGCTCGAAGAGCAATTTAAAGAGTATTTAAAACCTTTCGAGGATATTTTAAGTCAAATTGATGAAGGAGTTGATAATTTAGATAGTTACGAAAGGACTATGCAAGTAAAGCGAAGTATAGATAGGCTCATAGAAACCTTATATAGCCAAGCAGCATCTGAGGATATTGATGTAGAACTTGAAACCACAAAACACACTCGCGATAAATCAGAGTCCAAGAAAAGAGTTCTGGAAAAGAGAAAGAAACAACTGATGGAAGAGATCTTAAGTTTTCAACAACAAAAGGAGCTAATGAATAGTAGGGAAAAACATGAAGTAGCAAGTGATGGGGATGTTCAGAAGGCAAAAGCACGAGTGAAGTCTTCAATTAGGGGGGTGTTGTTTTCAGTTATTGCTCATAGAATGGATCCACGAAGGAGGGCAGGGGAAACTGCTGATGACAATGAAAAGCAAGCTCGTATGTACGGTAGAGAAGCAGTTGGTGGAGTTTTAGGTGGATTGTTCAAGGCGTTTTTAACTGCAGTTGCTGCTGTTGTGCGCGAAATTGCTAAACCACTTCAACATATGAATACACAAGAGACGTCTTTTGCAAAACAAGTTGAAGAAAGCAGAAACCAGGATTCACAGAAAGGTCGATCTGTGTAGGTCAAAGTATAATTTCAAAAAAATTTTTGAAATCATATGTACTAAACAATATCTACTCAACGCAAATTACAACAAACGCAGTAGCATAATCTTGATCATCACTTAGAGAAAGGTGTATCTTGTAGTCTTTCGAGATGAAATCCTTTGTGATAGCAAGATGTGGTTTTCCCCTGATAGTACTGTATATTTCTATATCTTTCATTATAATTCCTTGGCTGAATCCAGTGCCTAGCGCTTTAACAAAAGCTTCCTTTGCAGCAAAGCGTTTAGCAAAATATTTTGCTCTTACTTCTTGGCTATTATATTTTTTGCTTATCTCTATTTCCTTCTTAGTATAGACTTTATTGAGAAATTTTTCCCCGTATTTTTGTGATATTCTCAATATTCTGGGTATATATACTATGTCAGTGCCAATACCGTATATCATTTTGCGCTAAAACAATTTATTGCTTCTTCAATTTGTATTTCCTTTACCTTGCCAGTTGCTCTATTTTTTACTTCAACTATATTTGAAGTTACTGCTTTCTTTCCAATAATTATTTGCCACGGCAAGCCTATCAGATCCATTCTGGCAAATTTCACTCCTACACTTTCGTCCGTATCATCATAAAGCACTTCATCGCTTTTCAAAGCTTTGTATATTTTATCTGCAGCCTCCGTTACTTTTGTTTGTAAATTGATCAAACCAACTTTAAAAGGAGCTACTGCCTCTGGCCAGATAATTCCTTTATCATCATGGAAAGCTTCTATTATTGCGCCAACAAGCCTTGAAACTCCAATACCATACGAACCCATATGCATGTTAACATTTTTTCCATCTTGAGAAGTAACACTTGCCTTCATAGGTTTCGAATATTTATCACCAAAATAAAAAATATGCCCTATTTCAATACCCTTGCTAACATTTAACTGTTCTTGCGTTATAGGACAACTTTCAGGATCATGCATATCGTCTGCAACTGCATATATGCTCTTCAGGCTTTCAATATCTTCGCTTTCTAGTAATTCAAAAAGTTTATTGTCATAATATAGAGTGCTCTCACCGGTGTTTGCCAATATATGAAATTCATGACTTAAATTTCCTCCAATTGGTCCTGTATCTGCCCTCACTCCAATTGGAGTAAGCCCCATTCGTTTGAAGATTTTTATGTAAGTTTTATACATCAAATTATATGAATTCAGTGCACCTTCGTAATCTACATCAAAACTGTATGCATCCTTCATCAGAAATTCCCTGCCTCTCATAACGCCATAACGAGGTCTTACTTCGTCACGAAACTTCCACTGAATTTGATATAAACAAAGTGGTAAATCTTTGTAACTTTTTACCGTATTTCTAATCAAATCAGTTACCACCTCCTCATGTGTTGGACCAAAAAGCATATCGCTTTCATGTCTATCTTTAATACGTAGCATTTCTTTGCCGTAATCATCGTAACGTCCTGACTCTCGCCAAAGACTTGCTGGCTGCACACAAGGCATCAACACTTCAATTGCACCAATTTCATCTCTGATAATATTTTCAATATTTTTAAGTACCAAAAGACCAAGCGGCAGCCAAGAATAAATTCCAGATGCTGTCTGCTTGATTAAGCCCGCACGTAACAAATATTGATGAGAAATAATTTCAGCACCAGCCGGGGTTTCTTTTAAAGTTGGCAGGTAATATTGAGATAAACGCATTTAATAAATCTGATTGTACTAAGTAATCTTAGTACAATCAGACCTGTAGGTAAACTTATTTTAAGAAGGGTGCACTACTGCTCTTACCTCGATCTATGACACTTTTAAGTTGACATGCGTGTGCTTTTTCACCAAAAAATTTAATCTTTTGACTAACCAAAGAAGATGGTTTTTGCACCTCATTATTCACTGGGTCAACATTATTTGCTTGTGCTCCAGGAGAAGCTTCAGATTTCGTTTGTAAACCAGCAGTCTTAGGCGGTACCAGTGGCTTACCTGCTTTTGGCACAGAATGTAACGGAGATGTAGGTTTAGATTTTTCATTATCATCAGATTCATGACCACTGTCAGAACTATCCCTTCTTTTTTTATTGTCTCGTTGAGGGTTTAGAGGTGTTGAATATGTACTTTCATTATCGCTCCAATCTTGTTCAGACTCTTCACTACTGCTACTCGATACACTACTACTACGACTCCGTGGTGGTGAGATCATAGCTGACATTTTACTGAATGCCTCGTCCAGGTTACTTGGCTGTTGTACGTTGCTCCCTTGCTTTCCATGAAGGCCTGCCCTTCGTTTCTGAAGTACTTTATTCAAATCAGCTATATTATCTTCTTTTTTTTCTTGTTGCCCACCTCCTTTATTGCTTGACTTCTTTGCTTCCTGTTCTTTTAACCTCTTCTTCTCAATCTTGTCACGCTCTTCCTTGCTCATGAGGTTTTTTCCTTTTTTTATTTCTGCAAACAAAGCATCAGTTTCGTTATGACTCCCAGGTTTACCTGCAAAAGAATCAGTTTTCTTTAGTGTCTTACTCTTCATCTCTGCAAACATACCAGCATCCGTTGCAGGCCCAGAAGGGAAATTATTCCCTAAAGATGGAGGAGGAGGTGGTGGTGCACCAAATGGAGGAGGTAGTAGTGGTACAATGGGTATTCCAGACATTACTGGAAATGATGGTGTAGGAGTATTGCTATGTTCAAGTTCTTTTGCTTTCTGTAAATCACTATATTTTCGCTGTTGTACGTCGTCCTCTTCATCAGTTGCTTTCCTTCGGCTTTTGAGCTTTTTGGCCAAATCAGCCATCAAATCTCCACTTTCTTGTTGCTTGCCACCTCCTGAGGGTATGGATTTATTAATAGTATTATTCTTTAGAGTAGGTGGTGTCGGTACACTGGATGTTCTAAGCGCTACTGGAGGTGATGATGTATGAGTATTGCTGTGTTCAAGTCCTTTTGCTTTCTGTAAATCTTGTGATTGTTTTCTACCAGGATCAACTCCTTTCTCGCTGTTTATTGCAGAAAGGTGTGAATTGATAAGATATGCAGCTAAGCTCAACATAACCGATGCAGAAACAAAAGCAATAACTGCAGAAGACACTGGCACTGCAGCACTACTTAATACCGCTGAAATGATGAAATACGTGTATACTCCAGCTACAGGACCGGATGTACACAATAACAAAATAGCAATTGAATATTTTAAGCCAGTTGCCTTTTTTTGTTCTGCTACAGATGACTTTTGATTTTCACTATCATAGTGTACACCATTATGTTGTTCAGTCATAGGTTTTTTCGGCACACCCTGTTTAGTATTGCTTCTATCATTTTTAGTTTTGTCACTCGCATTATCTTCTTCTTTATGACTGAGCGCTATTTCTGGATTCTTAACATGAGTACTATTCTTGCTTCCTTTATCTGCAGTTTCGCCATTCGCATTATTTGCTTCCTTGAATTTTGAATTATTTTTCAACTCTGCAAAAAGATTTGGATTAGAAACCTCAGATAGACCTCTTTTTAATTGAGTGCTATTGCTGGTTTTTGATGGAGTACTACCAAGAGTGTTTTCATTTTTATCGTTATTTTTCGCTGGCTTCCAATTTTCTCTCCAATCTGCAGGTGGTGGAGGTGGGGGTGGTGGCGGAGCTGATGATGGTGTGTTATTATTATTAGTAAGCATTTTTCTTCCTTATTATTAATATTATATTAATAATAATTAAATTATTAGTACTTGTCAATAATTTATGAGTAAGTTAGTATTAAGATAATAAAATAAAAAGGAAAGAGAGAGGAGCAGTCTTCTAAGAAGAAATAGAAGCTATCTTAAACCTCAAGTCATCACTTTGTTACCACAGGTCAGGTAAGGAAGCAGTATTACTACTACCCCCTCCCTTAGAAACGCAGCATGCAGGTTTCCCCACACTACGCTTGAGCCCCTTATCTAAGTTCTTCTTTTCTAGAACCGGCTTGTCCTTCATGATTCCTCAGGAAACATCATTCTTAATGGTGACACCAACAGTAGAGAACCTTCTCTTGAAAAGGAGCTTGCTAACATTCTTGTTCGTTTCACTCTCTCATCAAAATACTTTTTCCATTTTAAGTCAAGGGGATTTGCATCCGCTCTGATTTTAACATGTCGTCTGATAGGTATATCAATCAGCTTAAGCAGTCTTAAATACCGTATCTCTTTTGGTTTGTTCTTGCATATGGGTGCAGCAAAAACCCATTGGCGTTGACCCATTACTTTGAAGTAACGATTCTTTATCCAACGTAATCCTTTACGAGGATGTCTTTTCTTTGCCCATTTCCATAAACTATGCCAAATTTCATTGTCGATCTTTCTAAACGCTTTTTTAGCACACACATGGTGATAGTAATTTCCCCATCCTCTCAGTAGAGAGTTGAGTGACTTAATTACTATAGCCTGAGTGTTCGCTATATTTGCTTTTATCAATGTACGTGCTTTATTAAGAAGTCTTTTAATACTTTCTTTCGAAGGTTTAATAATTAACTTCTTATTATATCTACGTACATTACAACCAAGAAAGTCAAACCCTGTTGTAATAGATGTAATCTTTGTCTTCTCTTCTGACAGAATTAAACCTCGCTCATGAAGAAAAGATGATACTAAAGGCTTAACTTCCTTTTCCAGTACTTCATGTGTGAAACCTGAAATAATAAAGTCGTCTGCGTACCTGATTACATTCACTCCACTTCTGATTTTTCCTCTTCTTTTGCTACCTAATTTACCAAAGCGACTTTCTAATAACTGTTCAAGACCATCTAAGGTAAAGTTAGCTAGTATTGGAGAAATTATACTTCCTTGCGGAGTGCCAGCAGTTGTGGGATACAGAGTTTTCGATTCTAGGAAACCAGCTTTTAACCATCTATGAAGAATTTTCTTTTCCATAGGAATATGCTTCATAAGCCATTCATGGTTAATGTTGTCAAAGCACCCTTTGATATCACCTTCTAGTATCCATTGTGGTCGATTGCGTCTTGCCAGTAATAAGTGACAAGCAGCAATAGCATCCGCGCAGGATCTTTTAGGTCTAAAGCCATAGGAGTGACGATCACTGATCGTTTCAGCTATCGGTTCCAGAGCAAACAGATATAATGCTTGCATCGCTCTATCTTTTATCGTGGGTATACCGAGAGGCCTTCTTTTGCCATTAGATTTACTGATATAAATTCGTTTGAGCGGAGAAGGTTTATATCCTCTTTGTTTTAACAGCTTTATTCCTTGAAATTTAGCATTGCAAGTTGACCATAGTTGACGATCTACACCTGCTGTGGTTTTTCCTTGGTTTTCAGTTACTCTCTTAACAGCCAAAGCTTTTCCGCTAAAAGAGCGTGTGAGAAGATGTTGTAAAGCTTTTACCTTACCCCATCTTCCTTCTTGGACAGCCTTAACAATACGTCTTTGTAGCCTCACAATAACTTTCTGGCATTTCTTCCATGGCAATTGCTTCCATGCTTCAAAGCTTTCGGTAGATGCACTTACAGGTTTACTTGTAATCATCTGCTTTCCTACCTTAAGTGGTTAACAAAGTTTCTTGTCACGAGGGACCAAATGGAAGTCTGCTCGTTTTCACGCGAATTAATGTTACAAATTCTATCCATTTCGTTACAAAATGGCATTCGCTTTCTCCATTCTCCTTTACCTGCACTTCCATCAGCATTCCTTGCGGTTTGCTTGCCATGTAGGCGAAAATACAGGCTTACCCTGTTTCTCCAGTCATACAACAGTGGGTTAGGTGGCTTCTCTATACCGGTGGAGTTATTATTTGCGTACATCTAGAAATGAAAAATGTAACTTATCCACATTACCTTTTGGTCAGAGCTTATCAGCATCTTTAGCTCTTTCATCGTATCGGTACTTATAAAGCTTCACTTACGTTCACCATACCACTAGCCTAGCCCTCCAACCACATGATGCTTGCAGTTTATGCCCCTCTCACGATTGAGCATCTTCTTTTTCAAGAGGAGGTTCATTGTCCGCATCGCTTGGCACCAACCGGTTGCCCGATTCGCACTGATGCGTAGACTCAGACGGCAAAACATCTGGTTTAATAAGTTTTAGAATCCTTTCAGTTTCTTTCTGAATGAATTCCTCTCCTTTTAAACAATATGACCGAAGACTTTCAGGTCGCACCACATCATCGATGTTTTGGTATAGAGTAATCAGAATCATAAAAATAGCTTAGTGTAAGCTATTTTTATGATAACCTCTCTTAAACAATTGATATTTTACAGTGTTTTTGGTAAAATAATAGCTTAAGGCTTAGAATAAAAGTTTATGAGTGAAGCACAAGGTCCAAATATTGCAGAATGGCAGGCACAGCAGCAACACCAGGAAGCCGCTAGTGAGAAAAGTGGTTTCGGTCTTGGTCATAGCGACTCTGTTGCAACAATTGTGGATGGAATGAAGTGGATGTTCAACTTTCATGAAGGAGCAATTGCTGCTTATAATAATGTGTTTGAAGGTTTGGTCAGTGGTAGCAGTCTAGTAACGTTATTTGGGAAATCAGGTAATATGTTTGGCATAAAATTTCTTGAGAGTCTTGCTGAATATTTTTCAGGTGGTGGTGGAGAAGATATGCCATCAGAAGGAATGGGTATGGACTACGGTGATGAGGGGCATCATCCGGATGATTATCCCCACTCTAACAATGAAATAGCTCAAAGTGCTGATGGTTTGCATGATATGCATGATGCAGGTGATCATCATGGCCAATCTTTTTCACCTGGTCCTTCACCATCTGTTGGTGATGATCATGAGCTTGGTTACTAAATAACTAAGAAGATTTTATTGTAATTAGTGAAAAAAGTTTCAGTTTTAGGATCAACAGGAAGCATTGGAAAAAAGACTGTAGATTTGCTCTCAAAGAGAAAGGAAGAATATCAGGTGGAAGCACTAAGTGCCAATTCTAACTTTGCTCTACTAGCACACCAAGCAAAACTGCTTAATGCAAAATATGCTGCCATTTCTGATAAAAGGTTCTACAAAGATTTAAAAGAAGATCTACTTGGTACAAACGTCAAAGTAGAAGTTGGTGCTCCAGGTCTAGCAAATGTTGCTTCTCTACCTGTTGATCTCTCAGTTATTGCAATAGTTGGCATCGCAGGCCTTGAGCCAGTTATAAAGGTTATAGAAAGTGGTACTAAAGTTATTGCCCTAGCAAATAAAGAAAGCATTGTTTGTGGTGGCAAGTTACTGCTTGAAAAAGCTAAAGAAAGGAGCGTACAAATAATTCCCATCGACTCTGAACACAACGCAATTTTTCAAGTTTTGCAAAATGATGATAAATGTGTAGAAAAGATTATACTCACTGCCTCTGGTGGACCATTTTTAAATTATAGCCTTGAACAATTAAAAAATATTACAGTAAATCAGGCACTAAGTCACCCTACTTGGAAAATGGGAAAGAAAATCTCAGTTGATAGTGCAACAATGATGAATAAAGCACTAGAAATAATAGAAGCACATCATTTGTTCAATATCAGTCCAAATAGAATTGAAGCAGTAGTGCACCCTGAATCGATAGTACATGGAATTGTCGTTTATCACGATGGATTCAGCTTTGCTGTGCTTGCAGAAACTGATATGGAAATTCCCATTGCATATGCTTTGTCTTGGCCAGAAAGATCAACTTTAAATCATAAATTAGATTTAACAAAACAAAAAAAATTGACTTTTCAAGAACCAGATCATAAACGTTTTCCTGCACTAAAGCTCAGTATGGAAGTGTTAAATTCTTCTTCTCCACATACAAATAGTATTGTTTTGAACGCTGCAAATGAGATAGCTGTTAACGAATTTTTGAAGTCACGAATCGGCTTTTTAGAAGTAGTAGAGGTAGTAAAATCAACAATAGAAAACTTTGACAAGTACTCTGATATTAACTCACTATCCGACATAATAAGTGTCGATTTTGAAAGCCGTATTCTTGCCAATGAAATCATAAAAAGTAAAGGTATCTGTTCAGTAGAGTGATAAAATAAGGTAGACGAGAAAAGACAACTAAATGGTCAAGTAGCCCCATTTCATACTCCTGTCATCCTAGTAGCTGACACTGGGATCCAGAAAAATTTACAAGTAAACTGAGCTTATGCTAAATTCAATGAGATTAAATGAAAACCAGCATCAAGTGCTGGAATGACACCTTACCTGAACAGATAAATCACTAGCACGTTCGTTCACAATAACTTGAGAGAAGCTTACATCATTAATAACTGTATTTGCTCTATACAGAAAACCACATCCTATTGCAAAAAAAAGCAACGAAGTTGCAGCAAGTGGAACTGGGTTGTCAACTACGAAACATAGACCAACAGCAAATACTCCAGATAACAAAAAAGCACAAGCATAATTAGTTTGTTTCCTTTTTTGAGCGACTGCTTCTATCTTTAGGAATTCTGGTTCTATTGCTTTCTTGACATGTCCTGCAATACAATTTCTTGGACTTTTGTTTTCATAGTTTTTAATATTAGGTTTGATATTTGGATGTGTAAGTAATATTTCTATCATGTTTACATTTCCCAACTTGCAAGCAATGTGTAGAGCTGTATTTTTTTCCTTCTTGCCGGTCTTAATTTCCTCCTCTGCACGAGCATAATTTTGAGGTATAAATCCTTCATTAACAGGTTGTGAATTGTCAAGGTATATGCAGCGAAGATATGGACTCCTATCTACTACTTCTCTCTCCTCAAATTCGTAAACTGGATAACCATCATGTTCCTTTGGTCTTCTCTCCATAACAGCTTGCTTGCTTTTAATATTTACATCAATTTTTTTATGCTGTACAAGCAACTTAGCCATAAGCTCTAAATATTGATGTTCCTCGTTATTACTAGTAACAAAAGCTGAAATAATGCACATCAAAGGTGTCATCCCATCCTCAAAAGCGTTAACATTCGCTCCTTCTTTCAATGCTTGTTGAAAATGATTCCAAGCTTCCTCAGGTGTTATTCTTTCACCACTAGCATTTTGAAATTCAATAGCTTTAAACAACTTTTTTGTTGCTTCACTTGTACTAAACATTTTAACCCCCTATCACAATAAACTTGATAAAATTATACATAGAAAAAATTAAAATATCAATTATTAAGCTAATGATCCAGAATATACTCCTTCGTTAAAGGAGACTGAGCATTTTCAAAGATTTCTTGAGTACTTCCGAATTCAACAATCTTGCCATTGCAAAAGAAAACTATGCTGTCAGATAATTTTTTAGCTTGCTTCATCGAATGAGTTACCATAATTATGGTGAACCTCAATTTCAATTCTTGTATAAGATTTTCGATTGCATTGGTTGCCATTGGATCAAGAGCAGAGCATGGTTCATCCATTAATAAAATAGTTGGCTTTACTGCAATTGCACGAGCAATGCATAATCTTTGTTGCTGGCCACCAGATAAATTTAGTGCACTATCTTGCAATCTATCTTTCAACTCTTCCCATAAACCAACCTTAGTTAAACTACTTTCTACTATTTCATCTAATTTTTGCTTATTTTTTACCATGCCATGCAATTTAGGCCCATAAGCAACATTATCATATATTGACTTTGGAAAAGGATTGGGTTTTTGAAATACCATACCAACTTTTGCTCTGAGCAATACAACATCCATATCACGTGAATATATATTACCCAGCCCATCGATTACCAGCTCACCGGTCGCTTTACATCCAGGTACGTAATCATTCATACGATTGAAACAACGTAAAAATGTCGATTTACCGCACCCAGAAGGTCCGATAAAAGTTGTGACTTTCTTTTTGCAAATATTCAAATTTATATCGAATAAAACTTGTTTAGAGCCATACCAAAGATTTAAATTTTTAACGAAAGCGTATTTATCGTTCATACTAAATCCTGCATTGAATAAAGTCCTGGAGTTTTATTCTCGCACAACCATATTGCTGCCTGAACCGCCCCTCTAGCAAACGTTGTACGATCAATTGCCTTGTGATTTAATTCTACTCGTTCATCGGAATTGACAAACATGACACTGTGATCTCCTATTACTCCACCTCCACGAGATACTGCAAAGCCTATTCCTCCTTTCCCTCTTATATTTGAATTATTATGTGAATATTGATTGAGCTCAAAATCCACTTTTGCAGCGTTAGCAACTGCTTTACCAAACTCTATAGCTGTTCCAGATGGTGAATCCTTTTTTAAATTGTGATGCATTTCCCAAATTTCAACGTCATACTCATTACCTAAAAGCTTGGCAGCTTCTTTGACCAATTTCAGCAACACATTAACTCCTATACTCATATTTGCTGACCATAATATTGGAACTTTAGCAGCATATTCTTTTAAATTTAGACCTTCTATTCCAGTTGTGCCACTAACTAGCGGTTTTTTAAATTTCACGGCCGCCTTAAGGCAGTCTAGCATACATTCTTTAGTTGTAAAATCTATTACAACATCGGACGATTCAAATACCTCACTAATAGAACTTGTAACTTTGATTCCTAAATTGCAATTATTGCCTACAATAGGCCCAATATCTAAGCCTATATACTCACTGCCCAAGCGAGCAACAGCACCTGCTATTTCCACTTTGGTATTCGTAATTAATTCATTGAGTATTTTCTTACCCATTCTGCCTAAGCAGCCTATTACTCCAACTTTGATTTTCATAAAGCTTTTTTCACTATGTTAGGCTTTTTTTGAAGCTTTGTCATCTTTATAAGCTTAGCATATTTAGCCTTACACTGATAAAACTATAGCTATACATCGATAAATCTATTGAAAATTGATACGAAAAATTGTAATTAGTCAATTTTCTCCTATGGAGAAAACTTATAAAGAAAAAAAGAGCACCAACTTTGGTGCTCTTTTGTGAAGGGTTTGTTTTAATAATAACCGTTTCCTACTTTGCTCGGATTAGATATTTGTGCTTCTGGTTCTCCAGTTATTGAGCGAAGTTGATTACAAAAGTCCCCTGGTGCATCATGAAAATCACCATCTAATTCCTCTTCTGCATCATAAAACTTCTCTGATTCAGTAGTTACTTCCTCAGAGTAAGATCAGATAAATCTTCTCTAAACTTAGAAAGAGATGCAGTAAAAGCATTTATTAACTCTTGTTTTTTTCTTCAATAGTAGTTTTACCTGAAGATTGTCCTTGCTGTGATATGCTTTGTTTCGCAACACTTGTTTCACTTTTTTTACCACCAAACAGCCGCTTACAGCCTGATGAAATTTTTCTTGCAATCCATGAAATTCCTATGTGATCAGCAATCCACTTAAAAAAGTTTTTTATTTTTTTAAACATATTTTACTCCTTAAATTAATAATTTATATTATTATATAAAAAGTATAGTATATCAATTATTTAATAAAAATTTTAGTACTTGCTCGCAATTTTCAACAATTTAATAGCACTGGTGTTGACAACCTCCCCGCCAACACGCTTAGTGACAAAAAATCTAACATAAGGTTTGTTTGTATAAGGGTCTCTAAGTATTCTCATTCCTCTGTTATCTACGATCTTATAAGCTTGTTTGAAATCCGCTACTGCAATCATTGTAGGTGGCATATCAGCAGATTGATATACTGGTATTCCCATCAAAGTATCTGGTGTTTCAAGCGATAAACTTGGCTGCCAAAGATACTGACCTGTTTCAGATTTTAGTAGCCTCACGTCCTTTAACGTACTCCTGTTCATCAAAAATGATGCATTTTTAGAGTAATGTTCATTTAGAGAGTAGTACAATATCATTATGGCGTCGCTGTCTAGCTTATCAGCTTTAATTTGCTCTATCTTGTTATGACCATTTCCATTTTCGTAAGTTAAAATTCCTTTAGGCTGAAAAGTGCCATCACCTTTAATAAAGGCTTCATTCTCCTTCTTACTGAAAGTTTCGGTAACCTTTTCTACAAGCCAATTTTCAACATTGACAAATGCATCATCGAGCAATTTTTGTGATATTTGCGGCTGAGCATAGAGCTCATAAGTTGTGATGGAAATCTTTTGAATTTTAGGTGTACTTGTGTCTTGTGAAAAATCATACTTAGATTTATATCCACCATCTTCATCTTCTACTGTTTCGCCACTCCAACCTGCACCAGCACGGTCACAATCCTCTATAATATAATCTAATGTTTCAGTAGAGATTCTTTGACTAGAACATATCTGCCGCATTGGAGATGAATCAGCTATACGCTTGTTTATGCGTTTTACAATATGAGGAGTAACTAAATACCCTCCAATATCATTGTCATCTCCACTTAGGGTTTTGTGTGATAACCTGTTTTCCATTCCTTTGCGAATATAATCAGAAAAATATTTATCACCTGTATTAAAATCTGTGCTAATCTCTGGGCGTTGAGCTGAAGTTTCAATAAAATCTAAGCGCTCTTTACAATTATCAATATTACTATTTATCTTGCATAGCTGCTCAGGACCTTTGCTTTCGATTTCTTTTAGTTTGCGATCATTTATTAATTTAAATTGCTCCCATGATGAAGCGAGTTCATTAACACGGTGAGCGATATCAGTAAGTGACATAATAGCCTCCTTTAAAAATAAAATTAGAATAGTTATTGTAATTTGAAGGTAATCTTTATCAGTAATCTCAGCGTTGTCATGCAACCTGCATTCAGAAAAAAGACCGGTGAATGGCAGCTTAGTATAACTCAAACGCTTGTTTACAATATGGATCCCAGTGCTGGGAGGCGCCCTCATGGTAAACAACGTTCATACAACTGTATACGTATAATGCTAGTGCCTGCCATTCACCGGTCTTTTTTCTGGATTCTAGCATTGGCTTCATGGTAGATACAAATGAACGTAAGCTGCTTGGTAACGAGAGAAAAATGATAATGATTACTTGTTGAAGTAAAAAAAGCAGTGTGGTATTACACCACGCTAAGCATTATACTTAATTGTCAGTACTATACAGCATCCATTTTTTTGTGTCAAGCACTTTTTTTCACTGAGTATCTATTCAGGAGAATGTGCAAATAAAGTACGTAGCCGTATAAAGCTGGGATCCATTTTTCTATCATCACCAGAAACGTTGATTACTTTTATACCTGTAAATTTAACTGGATCCCAGTTTCAGGGCACTGGGATGACAGAAGAAAAAGGCCTGTATCGGCTACTTCGATGACACTCACAGCCCTGTCATTCCAGTGCGTGAAGCTGGAATCCAGAAAAAAAAGAAAAATGGTCAAGCACTGACCCATTTAGTTATCTTTTCTCGTCTACCTTGTTTTGCCACCCTGCTGAACGGATACATACCGTTTGTTGCTTTTACCCTATGCTACCTTATCTGCCCTGCTTCAATCAATAAAAGATTTCAATATTAATTCTGCACTACTTGCGGGATTGCTACTCTCTGTAATGGGTCTGCCAATTACGATATAATCAGCTCCTGAATTTATTGCTTCTTTTGGTGTTGCTGTCCTTTTTTGATCATCATGACCTCGATTCATACGGATTCCTGGAGTAATAATTTTAAAGTCTTTACCACATTCTTGACGCACTTCTTGAGCCTCTAGTGCAGAGCAAACTATTCCATGTAGACCAATCTTTTTTGCAAGCTTTGCCAGCAAAATTACCTGTGATTTTGTTTCTCTTGCCACTCCAAGCTCACTTAGATCTTTATTACTCATGCTAGTTAATACTGTTACTCCAATTAGCTTTATTTTAGTGCCTTGCACTATACTTAGCGCTTCTTGAAGCATTTTTGTTCCACCATTGATATGCAATGTTAGCATTTCAACATCTAGAATCTTGATTGCTTCAATCGTTCTAGCGACAGTGTTTGGAATATCATGCAATTTCAGATCTAAAAAAATTGGTATATTGCATTTTGCAACTTCTCTCACTCCAGAAGGGCCATGTGCAGCAAAAAATTCTAACCCAAGCTTTACCATGCCAACCTTATCGCGCAGAGCATTAGCTAAAGATATAGCTTTATTCAAATCTTGTGTATCCAGTGCGCATATTATTGGGTTCATTATCTTGTATAATTTTTTTTATAATAAGAGTAATTGTTGCATTTTACAATCCATATTCAGGGATTGGTCCACTTGCAATGCTTTGTACAGACACTGAACCCGATAATCTGGTCGGAGTGGGTGAACGACTGGCATATCCAAGATCTTCCTGTAAAGAATCAGACGTTTCCTCCGATGTTTTGGAACCGTTAACTGGAGTGAATTGTGCAAGTTCCCCTAATATAAATTTTATTTTCTGAGTCTCCCCTAATATTATTTTTGTGCTATAATCTTTAATTGCTCTATTTTCTCTTATTGATTCTTCTACCTTTTCTATCACATATTGAAGTTGTTTTATTTGACTGTCTCGCTCTAAAAGTGAATTTCTTAAATTTTTCACTTTGTTATTACAATCTTGTCTTATTTTGTCTAACTCAAAAGATTGATTTTTAATTAAACCATCTGCTTTATCTAGCTCTTCAAATTTCCTTTTTAACTCTTGAGATAAGTTTTTATTTTTCTGATCAATTTCTTTAAATTTATAATGTAATTCATCTAATGCCACACAAAGTTCTTCTTGCCTTTTATATAATTCTTCTTTTTGTGTATATAGCATATGTTTCTCTTTACGTAATTTATCTATTTCCTTAGATAACTCCTCGTTTTCTTTGAATAATTTTTCTATTTCCTTATTCAATTCTTCATGTTTATTATTGTCTATTTTTCTTTTCAATTCCATTATGTGTTTTTCCCTCTCAGTTAGAGTAGCTTCTTTTTCCTGTAACTGTTTACACAAATATGAGATTTTATGGAGTAGTTCTTTTTCTTGTGCAGCAAGCTCATCTTTCTCCTTCGTTACTTTTTCTAATTCGTCTGTTATTCCAATTATATGGATCATTTTTGCTTCTAATTTCTCCTCCAAAGATTTTTTTTCTTTAAGAAAAGATTTCCTCTCAGCTTCTATTTTTTGACCAAATTTTCTTCCTTCCTCGTATAAATTGTGCTTTTCTTGAGTCAACTCAAGCTCTTTGTGAGCAAATTCCTTTCCCACTTTCCTAGTGTCAATAATTATTTTATACGAAATCATAAAAGCCAAAACAGATAATACAGCTAAAGCGAGAATTAAAGAACTAGGTACATTAATAAGCGCTAAAGATGTAAGTAATGTAAGAGTAGCCAGAGAACTAGCTATAAAATAAAATGTATTATATTTATTAAGTAAATTGCTCATCACCCATATACAAAACTTCAGCAGTCTTGTATATATTGATTAAAATTATCTTACCCGTAGAGGAGAACACTTATCACAATTGTACCAGTGATAAACTTTAGTTGATATGCTAACTAAACTCAAAATACAAGGTGGCATCAGACGGGAGTAGAACATCTACTAGAATATCCAAAATCTTCTGAATATGAAGCTTCAACCAGCTCTTTATTTGGTAGTGCTGATAAGTCTCCATTACTTATATCTGAAGGAGCAAGGCTATCGTTAGTTTGTACAGATATTTCTTCAATTACTCCTTTTATTTCTTGATCACTGACTCCAACATTCTTGATTAATTCCTCCAATCTATTCAAAATCTCTAATACAGTTTCCTGCGATATAATCACTTTATCTCCTTCTCTTACATTCTCTTTGAACAAATATATCATGTTTTTTGCCAAATCTTGTGCTAAGCTCACACGATTCTGATGAACTAATGAAGATTGATCATTCAAATCTGAAATTTCTTCTTTTATAGAATGCTTCTCAAATAGTAACTCTTTGTACTTTTCATGTTGAATTTGACTTTCTTCCTCCAGATTGATACTATAATTTTCTAACTCTTCACTGTTTTTTCTTTCTTTATTAAGAATTTTTTCTAACTCTTTAATCCTACTGAAATATTTAGTTTCTTTCTCTTCCGATTGCTTACTTAGTTCTTCTAAATCTGCAGTTAGTTCAATCGCTTCTTGAGTTTTTTCATTTAACTTTTCTTCTAATCGTCTTTTTTCTTCTTCTAAATCCCATGATTTAAGTCCTAGATCAGAAGCTTTAGACCTTTCTTTTTGCAACTGCGCTTCTAACTCTGCTATTTTTTTCTCTTTCGCTGCTAAACATGTCATCAATTCTGTTACTTTTTTAGATTCTAATTCATGTGATTGATTTGCTAATCTCTGGATTTCACCATACTTACCATCCAACTCTTTTTGAGTATCATTCAATTTTTGTTTTAATCTTTTATTTTCATTCACTGCTACAGCCACACTGTACTCTAATTGCCTTATTTGATCCTTTAGTCTTTGTACTTTAACATCTAGACCTTCAGCAAATTCTTCTAAATCTTGCTTTTCTTGCACTAATTCAGCTTTTTCTTTACTTAACTTTTGTATCTCTTTTTGCGCTTTCCTTAACTTCTCCTCTAACTTTTCCTTCTCTACAAATTCACTCTCTACCGAATCACTTAGCTGCCCGAATTTTTGTGTTACTTCAGCCAAAACTTCATCTTTTTCCCTTACCTTTCCATTTAATTCCTCTATCTCTCTCACTTTCTGCTGCAATTGTTCTGACATAGTTTCTTTATCTTCAGTCAATCTTGTATTTTCTTTTTCCAATTTATTAATTCTTTCGTTTAAGCTTTCATCTACAACTTGTGTACTTTTGTCTTGCATTTTAGTACTGCCTATTTGAGCTTCTTTGCTGCCACGCTCAATTTCTTGAGTTGTTTTAATGTTAATATTTCTATTACCATTTTCTATCACAATCTCAGATGATTTATGATTGCCTTTCTCCTTATTTCTAAATTTTATTTGATACAAGAATAAGTTACCTATTTTTACATCTTTATTTGCTTTCAATTGATCATCAGTAACACGATTACGCTCGATAAGTTCTATACCATTAGCATCAATATTAATTATAATAGTGCACTTTTTTCCGTCCTCATCACACCAATTCAGAGTCATTTCGTATGCACCATCAGTTACAACATAGTGCCTTATTCCTTCTTCAGAAACAAAACCGTGCATTCCATTTTTTCCATTGCTATGCAGAGTTGAAAACCCTGTAATTCCATTATCTTGACAGAAATTACTATTCAAAAACTCACTGACTTTGAATTCGTTTTTATTAGATCCCAATTTAACTTCTGCACAACTACCATATATTGACACTGTTTCAACACCACTTTCAATATACCCATTCAATACTTTTTTAGCCTTATCTTGAAGCTCTAGTCTCGCCTCCTTTACATTATTGAAATCTTGGATAACGGCTTTATACACTTCATCTTCATTAAAATTGGCATTGTATTTTATTAAAAAAGATAATATGTGAAAACTAGCTACAGCAGTATGAATTGATTTATTCTTTTCTTTTATCTTACCGAGCAAAAACAAAAACCTTTGAATGAAGTCATGATAATCATCTTTTTGTTCTTCAATTTTATTATCATATGAATTACCAAACATTATTACCTCACAACTAAATAATTAGTATAGTAATACGAATGCTAAGTTACATCAATCAATAAACTTACAGTAAATTTTCCATTCTCAGTTATAAGCTCTGCTTCTGTACTCTCAACCCATTCTATCACTTCAGCATTGCAAACTGACTGCAAATCATGCTGAGCAGAATAATTTAACTCATCCTCTTTTACACTCGCTTTTATCATCAACTTTTGTATAAGATGCTTAACTGATACGTTATTATCTGCTTTTATTTTTCTCACAAGGTTTAATATCTGCACGAAATTATCTCCCATTTCTTCAGAATACTTATCATAGATAAGTTCTTCCTTGTTAGGCCAATTACTTTTATTGTGAACAGAGTTATAACTATACAACTGATGATATATTTCCTCTGTAATATATGGCAAAAATGGTGCAAATAACCGCAAAATAATATTTAGTACATATGCCAAACTCTGTTTCGCACTCATGTTTGCCTCGCTGTCCAATGCATCTCCATATGCACGTTTTTTAACTAACTCTAAGTAATTATCACAAAAATCTTTCCAAAAAAATTCTTCTATTGCGCTCAAAGCTTCGCAGTATTCAAACTGTAATAGGTTGTTCGTCGTTTTTTCTATCACTTTATATAATTTGGACAATATCCACTTATCCATCGTCTCACTGATGGAATTTATGCTCAATGCTTGATGTTTTTCCATAAACATGGAAACAAATTTGCTAGCATTCCAAAGTTTCGTAACAAGTCGTTTGCCAATTTTGAAGATATTTTCAGAGTAGACTGTGTCAACTCCAAGTCTTGAGTTTGCTGCCCAATAGCGTACTACGTCAGCTCCATAGGTTTCAAGCATTACATGAGGAGTGATGATATTACCTTTTGATTTACTCATCTTTTTTTTATCGTCAGCCAAACACCAACCACTAATCATGATATTTTTCCACGGCAGTGAATCTGCATGATAATGTGCCTTCAAAATCGTATAAAAAGCCCAAGTTCTTATTATCTCATGGCTTTGGCTGCGCAGATCTGCAGGAAATATCTTATCATACCGATGGCTTGGTAAACCGAGCTCACTGTTTACTGCCAGTGCACTTAATTGAGGAGTGATCGCACTTGTTGCCCAAGTATCCATCACATCTTGATCTGAAGTAACTTCTTCTTTAATATACCCTTTCGGCAAATCTTTGAGTGGATCTACAGGTAAATCCTTTACTTCAGCTAGAATGATTTTGCCTTCTTCTCCCTTACGTTTTGAATACCAAACTGGAAATGGTACACCAAAATAACGCTGTCTTGAGATGCACCAATCCCAACTTAGCCCTTCTATCCACACCTCTATACGTTTACGCATAGATTCTGGATGCCAATTACATTTACTCACTTTATCTAATACTTGAGTTTTTTGCTCTAAAGTCTTGACAAACCATTGATAAGTAGGTAATATTTCAAGCGGCGCACCAGATCTTTCAGCACATTTAACAGAATGAGAAATGCTAGTGCTTTCTATTAAAAGGCCCTTTTCAGTTAGGATTTCAATAATTCTCTTTCTTGCTTCTTTAACTCTTAGGCCATTTACTTCATCGTAGATTCCAGCGTCACGCGCTGGAGCGTGTGTCTCCTCTAATGTCTGGATTCCAGTGTCAAGCACTGGAATGTCACTCCCCTTTGTCATCCCAGTGCCTTGACACTGGGATCTATTATTACCATACACTGAATCTAGACTTATCCTACCATCCTGATCGATAATAATTTTCA
The DNA here is from genome assembly GCF_008245065.1 of Wolbachia endosymbiont of Chrysomya megacephala. Classification (NCBI taxonomy): domain Bacteria; kingdom Pseudomonadati; phylum Pseudomonadota; class Alphaproteobacteria; order Rickettsiales; family Anaplasmataceae; genus Wolbachia; species Wolbachia endosymbiont of Chrysomya megacephala. The sequence continues at coordinate 967,552 of NZ_CP021120.1, read as the reverse complement.
TCGGCAGACCATGCTTTTGCTGCCAATATATGTCGAGCTCATCACCAAACGTACAGCACATAACAAGCCCAGTACCTTTATCTATTTTAACTTTATCATCAGCTATTATTGGAACTTTTGCTCCTGTTATTGGCACTACGGCTATTTTTCCAATCAGCTGAGTGTAGCGTGCATCTTCTGGATGGCAAAAAACTGCAACACATGCTGGAAGCAACTCAGGCCGTGTAGTTGCAATCTTAATCTGCTCATTTTCTTCAGTGGAAAAAACTATCGTGTTCAAAAATGACTCAAAGACTTTATCCTCTATTTCTGCTTGTGCAATTGCAGTTTTATCGACTGGGTCCCAAAGAATAGGTTGCATTTTTTTGTATGCATACTCTTTATTATATAGATCGATGAATGACATTTGAGAAAGTGCCACAGCTTCTTTACTAATTGTGTGATACTCTAAATTCCAGTCATAACTAATACCGACTGATTTAAACAATTCCTTGAATTCCTGCTTTGACTTCTCAATAACTTCATGGCACATCTCTATAAATTCTTCTCTGCCAACTTCTTTTGCACGGGTTTTATAGGTCTGCTCAACTAACCTTTCAGTGGGAAGCCCATTATCATCAAACCCAATTGGATAAAATACATCTTTCCCCAGCATACGTTGAAACCTTGCAATAAAGTCCGTATGGCAATAGCTAAATATATGACCAATATGCAACTTTCCAGATATCGTTGGTGGAGGCGTATCTATAGTGAAAGTATTATCCTTTTCACCATTCCATTTATAAACTTTACTCCCTTCCCATAATATGTTGTATTTGTCTTCAATTTCCCTAAAGCTATACTTTTCTTCTAACATAAATATTTCTCAGTTTTAAGCTTTAAGTTATCACAATTGAGCAAATACAGCAATTTTAATGTCTGCCATTTAATTTAGCCTTGTTATGATACAAATTTTTCTTGATCTTATAATTTTTAATGTATTACATAATAAATTTTTAGTATTGAGGTTTATTATGCTTAACTTTCATAACTTAAAAGAGCTTATAGATATTCTAAGTAATCCATACTATGTGCCTCACCCAGCAAAAGTAGACTTAGTAGAATTGCTTGAAGATGTGCTGGAATTAAAAGATAAAAAAAGCCCAGAAGAGGCAATAACTGCATTGAAAGATAAAATAAGAAATGAACTCAAAAGTGAAATGTCGAATGAACTGAAACAAAAAATAAATACTCAAATCCAGCAGTTACAGCAAGAAAAGAAAATATTAGAAACCAAAAATGAAGCAAATAAACAACTAAAAGAAAAAGCAACATATATCGCTACTGCTAGTACTGGTCTTGCTGTTGGGTTAGTAGTGTATATTACACTTGAACATACAAATAAATTGGACATGTGGTTAATCGTTGTTATAGCAACAGTATCTGCATTCTTAGCTGGTGATTTAATAATGAAACCTAGCTCTCAAGTAAATGGAACACAAGAACCACAAGGAGTAGCAAATAAGAATTCAGTGTAGCTTGATATAGTTTTTTTCATTTCACTGCCTTTCCAAATTTGAAGCAGGTTGTTTGAGCCATAGTACAAAGTAAATATAGTAATTTTACACTAAAATTTTTAGTTTTGTTTCTGTGGGTTAGTTGGTACGAGCCTTGCCTTTAAGAAGATGTAAAATCACAATTATTACGAATAACATTCCACCAATAACTGATATAGCTCCACCCGTAATAAAACAAGCACGTGCCAACATTGATGAAATACTTGGCAGATCTGCAACTTTTCTTAAGGCACCATATCCACCAAGCCAAACAAGTCCAGTAATGTGGAGAAAATGTCCCAAGCTATATGCATAAATCTGTAATCTTACTATGGAGCTTTTTATTTCTTTACAGCCCAATTTTGGTAACAGCCAGTAGACAAAATTCATAAAAGCTATAGTAATACCAACTACAGAACCATGATAATGCGCAGGAATAGTGACATTTCCTTCAATAGTTAGCACTCCAAGCACACCTCCATAAATGAACAATACAAACGAGTGAAGAAGATAATTGCCCTTATCATTGAGCAGAGTTTTTATGTTGCAATACACTAATATTGTTAAAAAGCACGGCAGAACTGCTCCAGCAATTCTCATATGCCAGGTAAAAAACTGTATCAATTCAGCACTATCCGCCGAATAAATAAAGTATATAAACGGCGCACCTACGGTCAAAACTGTGTTTATAAATAGTGGTAAAATGGTAATTTTATTTAGACTAATATAGCGAGCATTCAGTATGATCAAATAAACTAAAAACATTGCTTGAGCAAAGGCAAACTGCAGTAAATGTCCGCCTCCCCAAAAGAGATATTCATAAAATAAATTCTTGTCTGAGTGATATAGACCTGGAGGCATATTTTTATGTGCTAAAACAACACAAAGAAATGATGACACAAGTATAATGACCAGGCCAATTTGTCCGATTGAAAGATATGAGTCTTGTTTATTTGATATGTAGGCTAGAGCTGTATTTATCAATATGCTGGTAATGAAAAGACTGAGTCCAAGTAAAAATAATTTGTTTTGTAATACAGGTATATAGTTACTTTTGATAACTTCAGTATTTGGAACAAATGCAGATATAAACATTAGCAGCATGGAAAGGATTGAGAGAATCCATGAGAAGTTAAACCAATGATTGGTGTTTTTTAAGTTTATGATGAAGAGCAGAGATATTATAGAGCACATCCATACCAAAATTGACAAATTTACGTGTATCACCAGTGCATTATCAAAGATATATTGTGCAGAAGGAATGAGAGAAGAAATAAAAGGCAATCGTAGAAAAATAACAATTATTGACAGCAGTCCAGAACAAGCAAGAGCAAGTACTGCCAAGAATATCCATTGCCTGCAAAGTGAAGCGTTATTTTGTATGTTGAGCATTTATTTTTAGGTACTATAGCATAAGATAGTATACATTTTTCAAATTGATATGAGTAGTTCAAATGAATGACATCACAACAATATCTTTCATCCTGAAAATGCTGCCTGTTTCATATTGGAGTAGTATTACTGACAGCATTAGTTTGAGCTATAGATATTTCTTTTAGTCCATACTTGATAAAAGTTATTACAGTAAGAGAATCTTTACATAATGGTATGACATTACGTTAATGCTTTTGATCCACAATTAAGAACATTTTCGTTGTGATTTACGTTTCTAGTATGTATATTAATGAATCTTGTTTTCACTAAATAATGAAAATAATAATTGTCATGATAATGTTATTGTATAGTAACTATACAATGGCAAGCGAACGAATAAGTTTAGTAGATAAAAAATTATCTCAAGGATATGTAGCTCCAATACTTACAGAAAATAGCGTTATTTTACCAGACAAGCACGGTACCTTATATTCCTTTGATATCGATAACCCAAGAGTTATAAATTGGAAATTATACCTCTCAAGTAGGAAAAAAATTGGTAATATGAGTTTATCGAGCTACAAAGAAAACGTTTTCTTCATAGTGGATAACATTCTACACACAATAGATGCGAAAACAGGAGAGATTCAATGGGAAAAAGAATTAAGAGCTCCGGTAAGAGGGAAAACAGTAGTAATAAACAATAAGTTGGTAGTGTTGACTATTGATAACTATCTGCATGCATTTAGTATAAAAGATGGCAGTTCCATTTGGAATTATCAAAATGGTATAAATGAGGTTCGAGGTTTGTATTCCATCTCACCAGCAATCTCCAATGATAAAATAATAGCACCATTTTCAAATGGTGAATTGATAGCTTTTAATGAAGACGGTAAAAAATTGTGGAGCCAAAAATTGGCTACAAACCTTTTGGATACACAGCTTACAGATGTAACTACTACACCTAGAGTACACGATAATATCTTAATAGCTACGAGCAACTCTTATATTTATAGCATTGACGTAAACTCAGGAAATATTTTATGGTCAAGGCCACTACAAGTAAAAAGTATATCAAACATTGAGTCATATTATAGCCCTCTTATTCCTGCAGAGAAACAAAAAGAAGGCGGAAGAATTTTCATGGTGACTAAAGATAATAAGGTAATTGGCATCGACATACAAAGTGGAAAAACAGTTTGGACATCTGATTTTATAGAGAATGTGCAATTGTTTGTTCCAATTATGTATGCCCATACGCTTTGGGTAACAAGTAATAAAGGTTCAATATTTGCTTTTCCTGGATCTGAAAGTACAGGAAGGGTAATTAAAATACCCGGTAATGTGTTTCATGCTCCAGTATTTACCCATGGTAAGATGTATATAACGACTGAAGGAAATGGTGTTTATTCTTTAGAAAATAGGTTTGTTTTTTATGACTGATTATGATTTGATTATTATAGGTGGTGGTCCAGGTGGTTACAAATGCGCTATTGCTGCTGCAAAACTTGGACTCAAAGTTGCTTGTATAGACAAAAATAGCATTTTTGGTGGCACGTGTTTGCGAGTTGGGTGTATACCATCAAAAGCATTACTCCATTCCTCTTATCAGTATGCTAGCGCGAAAAATAATCTATCAAAACTTGGCATAAAAGTTAAGGATGTAAGTCTCGATTTGAGAGAAATGATAGGCTATAAAGACGCTAGAGTTCAGGAGCTTGGAAAAGGCATAGAATATCTGTTTAACCTTTACAAAATTACTAAGATCAATGGACTTGGAAAAATTACTTCTTTTGATCAAGGCAATCTTGAAGTTTCAGTTGAAGGTAAGGTACTGAAGACAAAAAATATAGTAATTGCAACCGGTTCTGACGTTATTTCTTTGCCAGGAATTAATATCGATGAGAAAAGTATTATTTCATCAACTGGTGCATTGTCTTTAACTGAAGTACCAAAAAAACTTGTCGTAATCGGAGCCGGGGCAATAGGGCTTGAAATGTCTTCTGTATGGAGGAGGCTGGGGTCTGAAGTCACTGTAGTAGAATTTTTTGACAGAATCGCTGCAGCAATTGATGGAGAATTAAGTAAGTCTCTACTTTCTAGTCTACAAAAACAAGGAATAAAATTTTTACTTAGCACTAAAGTTGAGGGAATAAAACAAAGTAGTAACTCTTTGAGTGTGAAAGTTTGCTCTGTAAAAGATAATCAAACAAATACTATAGAGGCGGATAAGGTATTGGTGGCAGCAGGGCGCAAACCATGCTCTGAGGGTCTTGAAAAAATAGAAAAAGACAGTCGTGGCTTTATTAAAGTCAACAATAGTTATGAAACCAACGTAAAAGGAATATTTGCTATTGGTGATGTGATTGGTGGAGCAATGCTTGCTCACAAAGCTGAGGAAGAAGGGGTGGCAGTTGCAGAGATACTAGCAAGGCAATTGCCTCACGTTGATTATGAAATCATACCGTCAGTCATTTACACCCACCCTGCAGTTTCTTCAATCGGTAAAACTGAAGAAGAACTAAAAAGTGCTGGTCGAAAGTATAAAGTTGGTAAATGTCAATTTGCTGCAAACGGTAGAGCAAAAGTCACTGACGATGCTGAGGGATTCGTGAAAGTTCTGACTTGTAGCAAAGCAGATACAATACTCGGTGTACATATCATAGGAGCATACGCTGATACGCTAATCAATGAAGCAGCGGTTGCAATGGCATATGGTGCAGCAGCAGAGGATATATACAGAATTTGTCACTCTCATCCTGATATAAATGAAGCCTTTAGGGATGCGTGCATCGATGCTTTCTTTAAAAAGTAACTGTGGACCTCGGTTCAATCATTGAAAAATGGTATGATTGGCTAAAGTACAACAGGTCTTACTCACCAAACACTTTGGAGTCATACATGAGGGACCTCAAGGATCTTATAAGTTTCCTAAATACTCACATTGGTGAAGAAGTAAATGTTGGCTCTTTAGAAAAATTAAGCATACCTGAACTGAGAAGTTGGTTTACCTCTCGTTATGCAAGAGGTGTAAATGCGAGATCTAACACTCGCGCATTGTCAGTAATCAGAAATTTTTTCAAATATATAAAAAACAATTATGAAATAAATAATGAAGCGGTATTTTCTTTATCAAGGCCAATTCAGAGAAGAACTCTACCTAAAGCACTTTCAATATCTAACATAGAAACTCTATTGAAAGAAATGAAATTGCCTGATCTAGGCGAGCCTTGGGTGGTAAAAAGAGAAATTGCAATTGTCGTTCTGCTATATGGTACGGGCTTAAGAATCACTGAAGCACTGAATCTTAAGGTTAGTGATATTAGCAATGAAAGTTTAATAGTAACAGGTAAGGGAGATAAACAAAGGCAGGTATTTATTCTTCCAGTAGTAAAAAAGTGTATACAAAAATATATAAAAGCTTGTCCCCACTTTGACGAAGCGGGACATCTTTTTGTCGGGGTAAGAGGAAAAAAATTGGGAAGAACTTATGTTGCTAATCGTTTGCAAAAAATAAGAAGATTTTTAAACTTACCAGAAATTTTATCTCCACATGCATTTCGCCATAGTTTTGCTACTCATTTGCTTCAGGAAGATATTGACATAAGATCAATACAACAGCTGCTTGGCCACTCAAGCCTTGAAACTACTCAAGTTTACACTCACCTAAATTATCAAGATGTCTTCAATATGTATAAAAACTTTCAGAAGAGTTTGAATAAAAAATCGAAATCTTAACTTCGTCTTAAATCGATAATATTGCCGAACTGAGTGCTTGCAACATCATTCAGTACTGTACTTGCTTTATATAAGCAATAGTGACCAGCAGAGAAGAAAGCAAAAACGTTTTGCAAAAGGTTATGAATGAAAGAGAATAGACAGCAGAATTTAAATTAGAAGCTATGTAAAGAAACAAGTCAAGCAAATAGCAAAAGAGCTAGGCTCTGTGTACAAAATGTTAGCAGGTCAAATTAATTGAGGACGGGGATTTGCGACTAAAGTTCATGCACTTGTTGACGTACTGGGAAACCCATTCAAATTTATTTTGACCTCAGGCTAGAGGAACAAAATTACTCAGTTGACTAAAAATGTCTCTAGCTACACTATATGGCTTCTTTAAAATTTTGTTTACAGAGCCTAGAAAGAAAGCTGAGGAAAAGTAGAGGTTACCTTTACATATGAACTACATCTCAACCTGATATTGTCGTTCCTAATATGTTGGATTTCTTGCATAACTCGAATTCAAAAGTTGATGTCATTCCAGCGCGTGACACTGGAATCCAGATATTGGGTTCCAGCTGGGATGACACCTGTTTATGCAAGAAATCTATTGAAAATTGAGTTAAACTAAAAATTCAGTTTGACACACTTTTGTTAAACATTTTTGGGACGTAAAAATAAACAGATAAATAATTTTCTCTTAAGCTACTTCAACACTTTCATCATGGGTTAAAAGCAACTCCACAAGTTCTTGGAAGTTATCAACTGCACAGTCCAGTACTGTATTCCCTAAATTATTTCTAGCGTTAACGTTTGCATTGTGTTTTAGTAGCGTCCTCGTTATATCAACCTTTTGCCTAATAACAGCCAAGTGTAGTGCAGTGTTGCCATCTTTATCCTTAGCATTAACATCAGAACCTTCTCGAATAAGGCATCCTGCAATATTGTAGCTCCCAGATAAAGCAGAGTAGTGTAATGGAGTTCTACCATCTCTGTTCTTAGCATTAACATTAGCACCCTTATTGATTATATACTCTACTATTCTTAAATCTCCACTAAAGGTAGCCCTATAGACAACGCGGTGTAATGCTGTTTCGCCATATTCATTCTTGGCATTAACATTAGCACCTTTTTCAATTAGGCACTTCACTACATTTAATTTTCCATTCTCAGCAGCAAAAAATAATGGGGTTCTGTAGTGTTCGTCCCTAGCATCAACATAAGCATCCTCATTAATTAGGTGTTCCACTATACCCAATTCCCCAACGTCAGCAGCTAAATGTAATGGAGTCATACCACAATTGTCTTTAGCGTCAATATTAGCATACCTTTTGATTAGATATTCCACCATATCTAGATCTCCATTTATAGCAGCAATGTGTAATGGAGTCCTGCCATATTCGCCTTTAGCATTAATGTTATTATTTTTAATAATCAGGTATTTTACTATATCCAATTCCCCAGCGTAAGCAGCTGAATGCAATGGAGTATTATAATATTTATCTTTAGTATTAGTGCTAGCACCTTTATTGACTAGACATTTCATTACATTCAAATTTCCACTCTTAGCAGCAATATGCAACAAAGTTTGACCGTGATTGTCCTTAACATTAACAATTTTTACCAATTCACCTGGGTAATATTTTTCTATATGTGTTATTATTGCACTAATTGCTTTACAATCACCACTTTCAGCAAGCAAGTGCAAAGGGGTGCTTTTCCTTATAAACAGTGTTCCTCCATATACATAAAATGAGTGAAAGTAAAAGTTATCAATCAACTTACCGTATGTACTTGCGTATCCCCATACAAATGCAATATGGCTCATACTACCTTGTGCTAAACCACCACTGTTTATCAATTCCAAAGCTTTCCTTAGAACTTCCTCTTCTTGGCCCTCCTTTTGTAATTTTAATCTAGTTATTCCCTGCACTACTCTGTGAATACTTGCCACTTCCTCTTTCAAGTCAATCATTGAATATCTATCGAGTAGTTCAACAGCCTTCCATAACTTTTCCTTATCCTCTGCTATTAACTTTGAAAAGACTTCTTCTATATGAATCTTGTCAGGAGCAAGGTAGGCCATTATCTCCAGAATATTCAACGTTTCACAGCCGTATTCTTTTTGTATATGTGTCATCGTAATGGTACAAGTTATTGAAACTGCTTCAGTATAACGATCTTCGCCTTCACAATCTCCTTCTTTAAGTGACTTTCTTGTATGTTGTTGGAACTCCTTTAAGTAATCACTTACCTCAAATCTTCCATAACCTCTCAACTTTGATTTTTTATTTTTGTTGCAAATATATACGGTTGCTTGTTTTAAAGCCAAGGGAACATACTGCAGCTTTTCTGTTAATTCTTCTATTTCCTGATCCTGTAAATTGTCCTCTATGTTCAAAGCTTTTTTAACAAACTCGCAAGCTTCTGTTTTACAAAATTCATTTAACCGTATTACTTTTATATCTCCTTCTTCTACCGAATCCCATTTTTGATCATGAGAAGTAATTAAAACATAAGGTTTTTTATGTCTAGAATGTAAAGATGAAGGTAAAAACTTTCTAATGTATTTATATTCTCTTGCATTATCGAAAATAAAAAGACTTTTTACATCTTTAAAATATCTATATACACTCTTAATAATAGATCTGATTCCCTTTTCTTGTTCAGTATCTTCATCTGTAATAAAAATTTTCGAACCTTCAGGTAACCTTCTATTTAACTCCTTAGCTAATCCTTTAAACGATTCTTCAAGATCCTTTTGTGTTCCTGCATTTACCCATACAAGATTACCATCATAATGCTCTTTATATTCACAAGCATATTTCCTAGCTAACTCACTTTTTCCCACTCCTCCAAGGCCACTAATAGTAGCAACCTGCAATATCACCGCTTGTCTGCCCGTACTCCTTTGTAGTGCATCATGTAAGGCTTTTAATTCACTATTTCTTCCAGTAAAAAATGCAACTGGCTCTATTATTTTAAACCAAATAGGCTCCTCTATCTGCTTGTTATTTTGTGCTGTTACAGCTACATGTATTTCATGCAGTTTTTTACTATCCTTACGCTGTTGTTCTACTATTTCATCTATTCCTTTATTCCCTTTTTTTACTTCTCTCTCTATTTCACTTAAAGTCTTAGGAAATTGCTCAATTTCTCGAAAAAGCTCTTCTCCCTCTTTGTGCGAAAAAGGACGCGCTTTTATATCTTTTACCCAGTCTGATATTTTTTTTAGAAGATTATTACAAAAGATTTGATTGTCACCAATATAGCCAAACTTTTTGTTCAACCTACTACTCAACTCACCTAGCAATAATTCTCTTAGCTGAGCTTCATGGGGTAAGTTAACGACGAACACCAGTTCATTTAAAAAGTCCTCTATCTCTTTATTGCTGACTTCCTTACCTATCTTACGCTTTATAAAATCCATATTTTGTTTCAAGTATTGAGCAATACTACCATCTGAATCACTAATTCTATATTTTGCACTATCACCTATATCCAGAAACTCATCTTTTGTGTCTATTCTTACAAATGAAAGTTCTTTTCCTTTATTTTCTCCACTTAACATTGCTCTTAGATTTCTTACTTCGTGTTGTATTGAATATGGTGAATCAAGATCCATATTCGTAGCAAAAAGAAAATGCTTTGTTCCACCACTAAACTTTGCATTATTTTTGATCTTTAAATAAGCAATAAAGTATTTCAACAAATTAAACTTACCACTCTTTGTTAATAAGCTACCTACACTGATTTTTTTAGTTCCATCTTGGTTGTGTTTAACTTGTGTAAACTCATATACTATACCTTTATTTTGCTCATGCCGGACAACAATATCATCAAAACCTTGAACTGGCTCTAACTCTGTGTCTATGGAGAAAGAATATTCTTTACCCATCTTAGACATGAGAGATGTTATATCCATCTCATGCATTAGAGATATTACGATCAATAACTCTTGGAAGGTAATACCAGGGTAAGGGCGTTTGAACCCCCCATAATTAGAATCATCTTCTAGATACATTACCCCTGTTTTTACCCTAATCTTTCACTCAAAACCAAGTTTACGACATCAGGGCTGGCTTTTCCCTTAGTGGATTTCATAACTTCGCCAACAAAGAATCCGTATAGTTTTGTTTTACCGCTTTTGTATTCTTGAACTTTATCTTGGTTGTTATTGACGATTGTGTCGATAATTTCCGATATTTGATCTCTATCGGTTATTTGCTTGAGGTCCTGTTCTTCTATAATCAAAGACGCAGGTTTGCCAGTTTCAAACATAATATCAAAAACTTGTTTGCCAAGTTTAGCAGAGATCGTTCCATCGACGATAAAGTCGAGGAGCTCGGACAAAGCATCTGCTTTAATTGGGGAGCTAACAATATCAATATTTGCTTTGTTTAAACGACCGAAAAGCTCTACGGTTAACCAGGTAACTGCAATCTTTGAATCATGCTTTTTTATTAATTCCTCAAAGTAATCAGCGGTTGCTTTATCAGAAGTGATAACGTCTGCATCGTATTCATTTATACCTAATTCATTAATGTACCGCAATTTTTTTTGATCTGGTAACTCGGGTAAAGATGATTTAATAGAATCAATTTTGTCTTGGCTTATTTCAACAGGTAGCAAATCAGGTTCAGGGAAATATCTATAGTCACTTGAATCTTCTTTGCTTCTCATCACTTTTGTTTTTCCTAAAGTGACATCAAACAATAAGGTATCTTGACTTATTTCTCCTCCGCTTTCCAAAATTTTGATCTGCCTTTGTGCTTCATAATCTATAGCTTGTACAATATAACGTATTGAATTTAAATTTTTTATTTCACAGCGGGTGCCAAATGCACTACTACCATTTGGGCGAACAGAAACATTTGCATCACAGCGAAGCGACCCCTTTTCCATATCACCATCACATGAACCGATATAACGCAAAATCTGCCTCAATTTTTTCATGAATTCTGCAGCTTCTGCAGATGAACGAAGATCTGGCTCTGAAACAATTTCCATTAAAGCAACCCCTGCACGATTTAAATCTACGTAAGTTTTGCTTTCTTCATGAATACTCTTTCCTGCATCTTGCTCTAAGTGAATTCTTGCGATTCTTATTTCTTTTTCATTATTATTGATAAACACTTTACCATTTTTAACTATTGGCTCAAAGAACTGGGTTATTTGATAACCTTGTGGTAAATCGGGATAAAAATAATTTTTCCGGTCAAAGTAAGAGCATTTATTAATTTCTGCAGAAATTGCAAGACCGGTACATATTGCTTGCTCTATGCAGAAATAATTTAATATTGGCAATGTACCTGGCATTGCTGCATCAACTAGAGAAACTTGAGTATTGTGCTCAGTGCCAAATTCCGTTAGTGAACTAGAAAATAGCTTTGTCTTAGAAGAAACCTGAGCGTGTACCTCAAGTCCAATTACTGTCTCCCAGTTTTCTTTTGTCATGTATTTTATTCAATTAATAACTTTATATTCTGCAAACTAGCACAAAAAGTCAAATAAAACTCATTTAACCTATGATCCAAGAGCGGTGTATATCAATAATATAAGAGTTACTACAGTTTCTATTGACTAGGCTGTTATATAATAAAGTTAAGTGCTGCCAAAAAATATCTATAGTAGGCCAAAACATAATTTTGATGGCAACTGATTAGCTAACAAATTTATAAACATCAGTATACAGCTCATCAATCTCTGGCTCTTTACTACTTTTAGCAAAATCTTCTGACTTTTTTACTAAGTCTCGTATTTCCTTATCAATAGCTTTGCATTCTTCATCAGAAGCTATTTTATTATCTTTCATATACTGCTTTAAATTACTTATAGGATCATGATTTTGCTTCATATCTTCAACTTCTTCTTTTGTGCGATAAGTAGCAGGATCTGACATCGAATGGCCACGATATCGATATGTCTTCATTTCAAGCAAGAGAGGTCCTTTTCCCCCACGTACGTGCTCAGCTATTTCACTTGTTACCTCATAGACAGAGAAAAAATCCATTCCATCAACTTGTTTTCCAGGAATACCAAAACTCTCTCCTCTTTTATATAGTTCAGTTACTAAAGTTGATCTTTGCACAGAAGTTCCCATTGCGTATTCGTTATTTTCTATGATATAAACCACAGGTAACTTCCACAAAGATGCCATATTAAATGATTCATATACTTGTCCTTGATTTGCAGCACCGTCACCAAAATATGTGAATACAACGTTATCTTTTTTCTTGTATTTATTAGCAAATGCTATTCCTGTACCAATTGGGACTTGTGCACCTACTATTCCATGTCCACCAAAGAAATTTTTTTCAACATCAAATATGTGCATGGAGCCACCTTTACCTTTTGAACACCCTGTTTCTTTGCCGTTTAGTTCTGCCATCACAACATTTGGATCAGAATTACATGCAAGCATTAAGCCATGGTCTCTATAGCTTGTGATAAAAGCATCACCAGGTTTTGATGCAGCTTGAGTCCCAACTGCAACTGCTTCTTGCCCTATTGATAAGTGACAGAATCCGCCTATTAATCCCATTCCGTATAATTGTCCTGCTTTTTCCTCAAATCTGCGTATTAGAAGCATTTTTCTGTAGAACCCAATCACTTGCTCTTTAGTGAAATTTCCTGCTTTCATATTGACTTTCTTTTATTAAACTGAGATCATACCAGAAATCTTTAACATTTTATAATACTATCTATATGGACTACTATCACTGGCTTGAAGCTTTTCACGTTATCTCTGTAATTATGTGGGTGGCAGGTATGCTCTATTTGCCAAGGCTTTATGTTTACCATGCATCTGTAAAACCAGGGTCAGAAAATGACAGCTTACTTCAAATAATGGAGAAGAGACTCCTTAGATATATCATAAACCCTGCAATGCTTTTCTCCCTTAGTTTTGGAATTATGCTAATGATTATTAGGGAAGCATATCGCGAAGGGTGGTTTCATGTAAAAGCGCTAGCATTATTCTTAATGTTTGCTATTCATGTCCTACTTGCAAAGCATAGGAAAAATTTTGCAGTGGGCTTGAATAAGAAAACTCACGTTTATTTTCGTGTTTTAAACGAAGCAGTAACAGTGTTAATAATAATTATAGTTATTATGGTTATTGTAAAACCTTTTTGATTTTCTAGCCTAATGATGAACCATTGAATGGAGTATAAGAATTGTTACTAAATAGTTTATTCTGATGTTCCGTAGTCTAAGTAAAGTACTTAAGGTATAGATTCTTTGTTTTTGTGTGTTATCCTGGTTAACAAGAATTCGCAGTAGTATTATAATGAGTAAGTTAAAAAAGCTTAGTGCTGGACTTTCTTTGACAGGCCTAATTGGTAGTGATGATATAGATATGCAAAGGGCAGGAAATAGAAAGAAGAAATATCAATTTTTGGATAAGACGTTCGCATGGATTGATGCGATGATAAATTTTATTTTTAAACGTGAGAGTAATAACGTAAATGAAGTCCTAAAAGTCACATGGGGACCACTATTTTTTGGTTTAGTGGTGATATTCATCTTTTTTGGAATAGGTGGTATTTGGTCAGCTATAGCTCCAATTGACGGAGCAGTGCATGCAAGTGGAGAAGTTATTGTCTCTTCAAATAGAAAAATAGTGCAACACTTGGGTGGGGGAATAATAAGCAAAATTTTAGTAAAAGAAGGTCAAGCAGTTAAAAAAGATGAGCCTTTAGTTTTATTAAGTGATGTTAACGAAAAGGCAAATTTGAGTATAATTAAAGAAAAACTCTTATCACTTTTGGCAACTGAAGCAAGACTTATTGCAATCAGGGGAGACTTAGATACGCTAGAATTTTCTGATGAGGTTAAAAGATTATCTAACGATGAACTTGTAAATAAAGCGATAAAGAATCAGGTAAAGTTGTTCAACTCTCAGAGAAAGAGTATATTAGGAAAAACTGACATACTGCAACAACGTATAAAGCAGTTAAATGATGAATTAGCAGGGCTAAATTTTCAACTAAATGCAGCCCATAAGCAATATGACTTGATAACTGAGGAGTTAGAAACAAAAAGACAATTACTTGATAGTGGCCATATAAGCAAACCACACATTTTAGCTTTAGAAAAACAGTTTGCTGAAATTGAGGGTAGAGTTGGACATTACCGTTCTGCAATATCTCAAGTACAGCAAAAGATTGGAGAAAATGAGTTAGAGATTATAAATGTGAAGAATGATGCTCAAGAAAGAGCAAATGCTGAGCTTAAGGAAGTTAATACATCTATTGCAGACTTAAAAGAGAGGCTGATGGTTGCTGAAGATTCGTTAGCACGTACAATAATTAAATCACCTCAAGATGGTATAGTTACAGATATAAGATACCACACTGAAGGTGGTGTTATACAATCTGGAGTCCCAATCCTGAGTATAGTACCATCAGATGATGATCTAATAATAGATGCTAAAGTTCTAACCAGAAACATAGAAGAGATACTGTCAGCAAAAAAGAAAGATAGCAATATAGTCTCTATCGACGGACTAGAAGGGCTGAAAGTTAAAGTAAGGCTGAGCGCTTATAGTGCACGTCGCTTAAGTTTAATTAACGGTATAGTAAACCATATTTCCCCTGATGCTCTTGATGATCCAAGGATGGGGCGTTATTATTCAGTGCGAGTGGTGATACCAAAATCAGAACTTGCTCAATTTAAAAACGTATACCTATATCCTGGTATGCCAGTAGAAGTATATATAGTTACTCAATCTCGCACTCTTTTATCGTTCTTGTTTACACCTATAATTGCAACATTCGATAGATCTTTCATAGAGAGATAATTTATTTGGCTTTTCTAGAAAATTTGTTTACAGAGTTTGATATGCAAAAAAATTTACACACAAGTAGTGTATTATTTTATAATTATTTTCTATAACATGTAAATCTTTGATTTAAGATGCAAATGCTAACGTAAACATTAAAGGTTAATTAGTAAACTCAGCTGTATAATAGAATTAAAGGAATTAGTAAGATTTTTACCTCAATGAATTATAAATAGGCAAACTTACTTAAAGTTTAATAGTGTCTGTTACTGCTTTTAGGTGTGAGGCTAGAGGGTTATTAGCAATAACAGACACTATTAAACTTATTATAGAACTTCCTTAAAGTAAATACTTAACTTAAAATATTATAATATTTTAACTTAAAATAGATTCATGTAAATGCTTTTTCCTCAAGTTAGTATCGTATTATTATATTTATTAAATGCTAAAAAAACATTAATCATCATTTACTTTTGATTCAATATTTAGCAAAACACTTGTGTAAATTCTATAATCTCTGTTTGCATAGTAAGTGTATATATATTATTATACAGTTAGTTTTACAGCAAAAAATATGGTGAAGTTACTTGCATTATTGATAATGTTTTACTCAAATATATCAATTGCTTCTGCTCCTACTTCTTGGCAATTTGGATTTCCTGCGCCTGCAACTGAGATAATGGAGGTTGTAGTTAAGTCACATTCGTTTGTGATGAGTGTAATGATTGCAATTATGCTTTTTGTATGGGCCCTGCTTGCTTATGTAGTATTTCGCTTTCGTAAGGGCAAAGTGAAAAATGTCAGTAAAATAACTCATAATATCTTTGTAGAAATTATCTGGTTTGTTATACCAACGATTATTGTTGGGGTATTGGCTTTTAAAAATGCTGAATTAATTAAACTACAGGAGAAAGTGCCAAAAGCTGACATAACACTAAAAGTTATTGGTCATCAATGGTATTGGAGTTACAAGTACCCAGAATATCAAGGTATTTCATTTGACAGCTATATAAAAGGAAAAGAAGACCTTACCGAAAGAGATTTAAAACTATTCTCTGTTGATAATAACGTTATTTTACCTATCAATACTAATATTCGTTTACAAGTGACAGCAGGAGATGTAATACATAGCTGGGGAATACCTGCTTTTGGTATAAAAATTGATGCAATACCAGGTAGGCTGAATGAAGCATGGTTTAACGTTACAAAGCCCGGTATTTATTATGGGCAATGTTATGAACTATGTGGTCAAGGTCATGGATTTATGCCAATTGTTGTTGAAGCAGTGAGTAAAGAAGATTTTAATAAGTGGATTGAAGATAAAAAATTAGTAAGTTAAGTTTGGAGTATAGATATGAGTGATGTACCAAAAGGTATAAGACGTTGGCTGTTTTCTACTAATCACAAAGATATAGGGACACTATACATTATTTTTTCCATATTAGCTGGAATTATTGGTGGATTATTATCGGTAATTATTCGTACTCAGCTAATGCACATTAATATACTTAACAATAATTACCAGCTATATAACGTAATGATTACAGGGCATGCGGTAATAATGGTGTTTTTTATGATAATGCCAGCCTTAATGGGAGGATTTGGTAATTGGTTCGTACCTCTCATGATTGGTGCACCAGATATGGCATTTCCTCGTATGAATAATTTAAGTTTTTGGTTGTTAGTTTCATCTTTTATTTTGCTTATCCTCTCGGTATTTGCTGGCGAAGGTCCTGGAACAGGATGGACTTTATACCCACCTCTATCGCAAATCATGTCTCACCCAAGTGCAGGAGTTGATCTTGCTATACTTGCACTTCATGTTGCTGGTATGTCATCAATTGTTGGGGCGATCAACTTTATAGTTACCATATTCAATATGCGTGCAAAAGGTATGTCACTAACTAAGATACCACTATTTGTTTGGTCTATTTTACTCACGTCATTTATGTTAATTGTTGCCTTACCGGTACTTGCTGGTGCTATAACTATGCTGCTCACTGATCGTAATATAGGTACCTCCTTTTTTGATCCTGCTGGTGGTGGTGATCCTGTGTTATTTCAACATCTGTTTTGGTTTTTTGGTCATCCAGAAGTTTACATAATTATTTTTCCTGCATTTGGTATCATCAGTCAGATTGTGTCAACTTTTTCTCATAGGCCAGTATTTGGTTATATGGGAATGGTTTATGCCATGATAGGAATAGCAACGTTTGGCTTCATGGTTTGGGCTCACCATATGTTTACTGTTGGGCTTAGCGAGGATGCTGCTATATTTTTTAGCACTAGCACAATTTTCATTGGTGTTATAACTGGTGTAAAAGTCTTTAGTTGGATTGCAACTATGTGGGGTGGAGCGATTGAATTGAAGACACCAATGCTGTTTGCATTAGGTTTTATTTTCATGTTTGTTGGAGGTGGTATAACCGGAATAATTCTTTCTCACGGTGGAATAGATAAGCTTTTGCACGATACCTATTATGTCGTTGCTCACTTTCACTATGTCATGTCGCTTGCTGCATTATTTGGAGCTTTCGCCGGTTTTTATTATTGGATAGGCAAAATGTCAGGTAAGCAATATAACGAGTGTTTAGGAAAGATACACTTTTGGCTCACTTTTATTAGCACCAATGTCACTTTCTTACCCCAGCATTTCCTGGGATTAGCAGGTATGCCAAGGCGTATACCTGATTATCCCGACGCGTTTATCCCTTGGAATTATATATCCTCAATTGGCTCATATATGTCCTTTGTTTCAGTTATGTTTTTTGTATTTATAGTTATACATCTCTTTAAGTGGGGCAAAAAAAATGGAGATAATCCTTGGGGGGTGATACCTTAGAGTGGACGGTATCTTCACCACCACCTTTTCATACTTTCGAAAAGCCACCAGTGGTAAAATAAAGTGTATATAAGTGCTTTGTTAAACGTTGAATCGACAATATTGGACTTTTGGCATTTGCTGAAGCCAAGGATAATGTACCTTGTAGTGTTTACTGCAATTGCTGGAATGGTTGCTGCACCAGGTAGCATTCATCCTTTCCTTGCACTAATATCTCTTATGTGCATTGCTCTTGGTTCAGGATCTGCAGGTGCAATAAATATGTGGTATGACAGAGATATAGACTTGGTTATGGAGAGGACAAAAAATCGTCCTATACCTTCAGGTAGAGTTTTTGCAGAAAGCGCGCTTGAGTTTGGCATAACTATTGGAATATTGTCAGTATTTATCATGGCAATAGCAGTAAATTATATTTCTGCTGCTTTACTTGCAGTTAGCATATTATTTTACGTTTTCGTATATACAATTTGGCTAAAAAGGCGTACTCCGCAGAATATCGTTATCGGTGGTGCAGCAGGTGCTTTTCCTCCAATGATTGGCTGGGCGGTTGTAACTGACTCTGTAAGTTGGGAAAGTTTTATTCTATTTTTAATAATTTTTATGTGGACTCCACCACATTTTTGGGCTCTATCTTTAAATAGATCTGAGGACTATGTAAAAGCATCGATACCAATGTTTAATGTTATCCATGGACCGAAAAAGACAAGAAAACATATATTAATTTATAGTATATTGTTGGTATTAACTAGCTTACTCCCAGCACTATTTTTGAAAAAGTCATTATTCTACCTCAGTATGGCAATTATTGAAGGTTGCGTTTTTATTTGGTTTGCCATATCAGTTATAAGGCTTAAGAATCATAGCTCGCAGAAAAAAATGTTTTCTTACTCAATTTCTTATCTATTTTCTCTATTTGCTAGTATTATTTTTTGTTCTATTGACTTATTTTAACTATGAAAGAACATAAAAACTATCTTTTACTTTCTCTTCTAATAATGCTCGTTGTAGCACTTTTTTTTATTTCCATAATAAAATTTAAAGGTGCGGCTTAAATTGCCTCTATATCTATAAAAATTGTGATTTTATAGAAGCAACGATATACTTTATTAATTCACTACAGTTAAAGATGAAGAAAAAGGAAGTGACAATATACACAGATGGAGCATGCTCTGGTAACCCAGGGACAGGAGGGTGGGCAGCAATCATATTATTTCAAAATCATAGAAAGAACATCTGTGGTAGAGAAGAAAATACTACAAATAATAAAATGGAGTTAACAGCAGTGATCAATGGACTGAAGGTATTAAAATTTCCTTGTAATATCAGTTTGTATACGGATAGCCTCTATATTAAATACGGTATAACAGAATGGATAAATAAGTGGAAAATGAACGGCTGGAAGACAAGTAATAAGAAGTCAGTAAAAAATATAGAATTATGGAAAGAATTAGATAATGCTGCTTTGCAACACGAAATTAATTGGAATTGGGTGAAAGCGCATAATGGTGACAAATACAATGAGGAAGCTGATATTCTAGCAAGAAAAGCAATAATCAATGCTTAAAAAAATTACTATATCATTTTCTATAATTTTATTATTTATATCCTGCTTCTTTATCTTTTTTAAAGGTAAGGGACCTCTAGAAATCAATATTAGTTATATTAATTTTTATATAAAGAAAAAAATATTAAAGATATTTACCAATTCGGATGTCAGCATGGAGAGTACTTCGGTTATTTGGCATCAAGATGGCAAGCTAGTCATTACAGATTTAAAAATAACAAATCCTGATTTTACAATAGAAGTTCCTGAGCTTTTCGTACACTTTAAGTTAAGTTCCAAAAAGTTCTCTCAGGTTTTAGCTGATAATGTACACATATATATCAAGAGGGAGGAGAGCAAAGAGATAACATCTGTAATGACAGAGAAGATGAGTAGTACAAAAAATCTGCTAAAGACAATAAGAAAATTTTTTTTCTACTTCAATGCAGACTCAAGGATTAAAATTACTAACATTGCTATCAATAAAAGCATGGAAGGTGAATTTTTTATTGATAAAGTATATGTAGGGAAGGGGGAAGATTTCAATGTTTTGGATATTCGTGTCCATACAAAAGAAGGTAAAGGGTTTCTAGATGATTTATCCATTACGATAAAAAACCGTAATAATTTACTAAATTTCTATGGAACATTCTATAACCTAAAGTTGGGGCTATTTAACGAATTTTCCACACTAGTTAAAAGTTACAATTTGGACAAAGAAATAGGATTCAAAGGAAACTTTTCAATTAGAATTAATGGAAAGGATGAAGTTGTGGACGGAAACATATACGTGTTAAATACAGAGAGTCACTCAGGTAAAAACTTAGCCTTGACTAATGTAAATGTAAATTTGACATATAGTGATGAAATCATTAGCATAAAAAACTTTCATTTTAAGTTAAATGATACTTACCTTTCTTTGATTGGTAAAATGAACTTTGGCACAAATCATGCTTTGCTTAGAGTTAATATTAGTAAACTTGTTGCAAAAGATTTATGTACTTATGTACCAGATGGTCTAGTGAACAATGAATTTAGAAAGTGGTATTGTAATAATATTGATGGGAATATTATAAATACAATTATAAGTTTTAACGGTAAAATCGATAGTTTAATAAATGATGATCTGTCAGGTATTGTAATTGTTGCTGATATAGAAAATGGCAGCGTTCAATTTGATGAGGATTTTGAACGAGTAGAGAACTTGAACGGTGAGTTAACCCTCAAGGATAACAATCTCAAAATTATTGTAAATAGCGCTAAGTTCCAGAATTTCAATATTGATGGTGGCGAAATTGAGATGCAATCTCTTAATAAAGAGGATTCTGTTCTCACAATTAATGGTCAGGCTGTAAGTGATGCTTATGGGTTATATGAACCTATAAAATTTAAGCTGGATGATATGATGAAGATTACAAGGGACAGTATAGGTGGAATAGCAAAATCTGTATTCAGTTTTCACATTTTTAATTTAAATGCTGATGATAAAAAAGTAGATTTTTTAGCCAAATTTCATTCTGAAATTGATAATTTTGTCGCGTATAATGGCAGTCTTGGTAAATATGAGATTAAGCTTGATTTCGGCGGAGATTTTATTGATTTAAATGGCAGTGGTATGGTAAATAATACACAGCTGCTATTTGACCTCAAAAGTAGCAATAAAAATGAAAATTTTGCCTGGAGTTTGACTGGAGATTTGCCTGCTCAAATACTTAATTTCGGTGATGGCTATATCAATGCAAATATAGAGTCAGTAATGTATCAAGACAAAACAGGGTATGTTAATGGTAATATAGATTTATCAGAGCTCGAGTTGCGTTCAAGCTACTTAGGGTGGAAAAACCATTTTGAAGATCACAATGAAGTTTTATTTTCTACAAGGCTAAAAGGAGTAGGTAAGTTACTAATAGATAAACTAGATGTTGTAGGAAATGATCTAGACATAAAATTTAGCGGAAGAGTAGAAAATGGAAATCTATATTTAAATTCTAGCAACTTTAAATTACCTGATAATAATTTTAGTATAGAAATTGAATCAGGTAAGGAGAAAAATGCCATAACTATTCACGGTGAGAAAATCAACTTAAGTGATGTGTTAGGTTTACTTGGCAAAGATAGTAATCGATTAAATAACAAAATAGAAGTTACTATGAATGTTGATAATATAATTATGAAAGAAGGAATTATCATAAAAGATGCTAAGCTAAATGTAACTTGTGCTAAAGGTGATTGTAGTGGAAGTCAATTCACAGGACAGTTTTTAGAAGATAACAGTAATATACTAGTAGAACATAGTGAAATAGGGCTTGAAATATATTCGGATAATTCAGGTATGCTTTTGCGTTCTTTAGGTATTGGTAAATCAGTTAAAAATGGCAAATTATCTCTTTATCTATCTTCTAAGAGAGAAAATGGAGAACATTATGGTATGTTATCTATCAGCAATTTCTATATCAAAGATGCTCCACTGCTTACCACTTTATTATCAATGTCTTCACTGCCTGGTATTGTAAATGCTATAAAGAACGAAGGTGTACATTTTTATAAGTGTAATGCACCTTTTTCATATAAAGATGGCACTGTTGAAATTGAAGAATCTTGGCTTGAAGGAGCGGAACTAGGCATTAGCACTAGTGGTACGCTCGATATTAAGGGTTATAAATTCCAGGTTGAAGGACAAGTAATACCGGCATACTCAATTAACAAATCTTTGTTGAAAATCCCTATAATCGGAAAACTTCTGACTGGTGGAAAGAGTAGGGGGATTATTTCAATAGACTACAAAGCAAATGGTGATGATAAAAACAACAACGTATCTGTTAATCCTATCTCTTCGCTAACCCCAAGCTTACTTAAGAGGTTATTAGGAGTATTTGATCGTATTATGACAAAAAGTAATAAAAGCATTTTAAAAGGTAGTTTGAAGAAGAAATTTAGCTCAATATGACCAGAAGAAAAGTTGTTTATTGATGTTTAGTTAGATGGTAAACGTTAGATACAACAAACAGAGGAAGTTAGATAAAATAATTAAGGGAACAAGAATATAAAGGTTTAACTTGAAGTAACCGGATAAAATCTGAGTCACACTTCCAAGTGCTGGTACCCACGAAAGCAATGCAACTGCACAAATCAGTAGGTGCCTTACAATTTTTGGTGTTTTGTCTTCATTCTCTAATTTGTGATGTGATCTTCTGATAAAAATTGTTATTCTACCTAAATACCAGTTAGCTATTCCACCAAGACTGGATCCTAATACTCCAAAAAGTAATATAAGTAGTTGATCGTAGTTTGACCTAAAGCATAACATAGTGTAAAGTACAAAACCTTGATGTATGGGTAAGATAAGCGATGATACTAGGCTATCTATAAACAATAGGAGATAATTTTCCATACCAAGTTGTTGTACCATCTTCGTTGTCAGAAATTGTAACCCCCATTTGTTTCAATTGCTCTCTTATTTTGTCTGCAGTATCATAATCTTTATTTTGTTTTGCTACTTTTCTTAAGTCTATCAACCTTTCTATTTCTTGATGACTCACACCACTTGCAAACCACTCTTGATAACTTGACTCAAGAATACCAATGAACCTTGCGCTTTTAACAAACTTCTTAGTTAATTTGAGCTTCTCATATTCATTACTTGTCTTATTGATTTCTGTAGCCATTTCATGCAATATGGCTACAGCTTCAGGAATGTTTAAATCGTTTTTCAAAGCCTCTATAAAATCTTTAGAGACTTCTGTATCACTTTCCTCAATACATGTACTACGTAATAACCGATAAAACTTGTTTAAAGTTTCTTGCGACTCAGAGATAACATTTTCTGTCCAATCAAGTGGTTTTCTGTAGTGAGTTTTAAGCAGCGCATAACGTATTACTTCACCCTTTATTCCACTATCTAACAAATCCCTTACTTTGACTATATTAAATAAGGATTTGCTCATTTTCTCTTCATTTACCGTAAGAAACCCGTTGTGTACCCAATATTTTGCAAACGTTGACTCAGCAAATGCAGATTTACTCTGTGCAATTTCATTCTCATGATGAGGAAATTGCAAGTCTATACCCCCACCGTGAATGTCAAAATCTTTGCCAAGGTAAGCATATGACATTGCTGAACATTCTATATGCCACCCTGGTCTTCCCTCTCCCCATGGACTATTCCAGTGACTTGAAAGTTTATAGTCAGTTTCGTTTGCAGGTTTCCAAAGTACGAAGTCTCCTGGGTGTTTTTTATTTTCACCAACTTCAACTCTACTACCGTAGTTTAATTCATCAATTTTTTTTCCTGATAAAACGCCGTATTCAGGGTAAGATTCTACACTAAAATATACATGTTTATTGGATTCATAAGCATGACCAGCTTGCAGCAAAGACTCAATTAACTTGATAATGTTATCTATGTTTTCCGTTGCTTTTGGTTCATATGTTGGTTCTGCACAATTTATGCTTTCCATGTCTTCATGAAAAGTTTTAGTGTAATATTTGCTAATGCTTTCTATATTACTATTTTTCTCATTTGCTGCATTGATTATCTTGTCATCGATGTCGGTTATATTACGCACATAAGTAACTTTTCCATAACAAAATTTAAGCAGTCGAAATAATACATCGTAAACAACAATAGAACGTGCATTACCTATATGTGCTGTATCATATACTGTTGGCCCACAAACGTACATTTTTATATGATCTTTATCGATCGGTGTAAAGGGCTCTTTTTTTTTTGTTAAAGTGTTGTAAAGCTTAACCATATACAAAGCTTTTTAGAAAAGAAAATGCTCCAAATATAAGCTGTGGTCCTTTAACTATTACGACAAGAGTAAGTAATAACCCACACAATGATACTAATACTCCCATTATAGAGAGAAATCCATCTTTGCTCATGATACCCAGTGAAATGAGAGTTGTACCAATTGCAGGAATGAAGTTAGTTAAAGGAAGTGGGATTGCTATCGATAATGCACAAAGCAGCATTATAAATGCTAAAATATTTTCACCAGGACCACGAAAAATGAAAGACATTCTTGGTTTCATGAACTTTTCTATTTTTTTTAATGTAGGTGAAGTTTTCTCTA
This sequence comes from Wolbachia endosymbiont of Chrysomya megacephala, assembly GCF_008245065.1. Classification (NCBI taxonomy): domain Bacteria; kingdom Pseudomonadati; phylum Pseudomonadota; class Alphaproteobacteria; order Rickettsiales; family Anaplasmataceae; genus Wolbachia; species Wolbachia endosymbiont of Chrysomya megacephala. The sequence goes on along the minus strand of NZ_CP021120.1, from coordinate 942,675 downwards.
CCACGAGAGCTAGTGTTGAACGTTGAAAAGATTTCCTTTCTAGCCAATTAGGCATCCAAGGAGAATCAAACCCAAATAGAAGCTGCAGTGAAAATAAGATTAAAGGTATAGAAAGAATGGTTGTATAGCCAGGTGGAACAGGTATAGGTACTGATAGCGGTAAAGAGAAGATGATTATTAAAATACCAAAACCACGCTCATGTAAAGCTGTTTTAATATCAAATAATGTTACTTTATCATTATCGTTATTATTAGTATCTGCAACCTCTTTTAGAATATCAGAGGCCAATTTTTTATCTTCAGTCAATTTCACACTTTTTTCCACAGTTACCCTTTAATAACAATATAACTTCTAACTAACATAGTTATTGCTATATTTCAATATCGATTATTCATTTCATGCTGTACTTCATTCTTTTATTAAAGTGTTGTAAAGCTTTTAAGTTATAAGGCTTTTAAGAAGAGAAAGTGTTCCGGCTATAAGTTTTGGTCCTTTAACTATTACAATAAGGGTAACCAATAACGCACAGAATGAAACTAACACTCCTAACGTAGATAAAAATCCATCTTTACCCATAATGCCGAGTGAAATAAGAGTTATACCAATTGCAGGAAGGAAGTGAGTAAAAGGTAATGGAAGAGCTATTATTATTGCACAAAGCAACATCATAAAAGCTAGAATCTTTTCACCCGGACCAAGAAAAATAAAAGACATTCTTGGTTTCATGAACTTTTCTATTTTTTTTAATATAGGTGAAGTTTTCTCTACCACGAGAGCTAGTGTTGAACGTTGAAAAGATTTCCTTTCTAGCCAATGAGGCATCCAAGGAGAATCAAACCCAAATAGAAGCTGCAGTGAAAATAAGATTAAAGGTATAGAAAGAATGGTTGTATAGCCAGGTGGAACAGGTATAGGTACTGATAGCGGTAAAGAGAAGATGATTATTAAAATACCAAAACCGCGCTCATGTAAAGCTGTTTTGATGTCGAACAATGTTACTTTATCACTATCGTTGTTATTGGTATCTGCAACCTCTTTTAGAATATCAGAGGCCAATTTTTTATCTTCAGTCAATTTCTCACTTTCTTCCACGATTAACCTTTAATAACATTCTAACTAACATAATTATTACTGTACTTCAATCATACCTCTTCAATTCTTTAGCCTTGTTTAAACAAATGACACGCACTTTAGTGCGTGTCACGAAACATAAGGAAGCTAACGATCTGGTTCATTAGATGATAGTTTCTCTGAATCCTTAAGTTCTTGTTTAAGGTTTTTAATGCCTTTGCCTAAATCACCCATAACTTGTGGTAACCTACCTGCACCAAACAGAACTAAGATTATTATTAAGACTAGAAACAGCTGCCATGGACCTAAACTCATTTGTACCTCCGTTGAAAATATTAACTTTTAGGTATTAAAACTTGACTGAAGCCAAGTGATACATAAATTATATCACTTTTATTAAATTATAAATCAAGAGTTTTTAATTATCTTATAATAGTTTTAGCCTAACATTAAGTTTAGTTTAGCTGTAGAGTAAAAGGAAGCTCACTAAAAAATTTTGCTAACGTATCATCTTTAGGTCTGTGGTATATGTAGCTAGGAACTCCTGATTGAATAATTTTACCATTTTTCATCACGTAAATAAAATCTGCAACTTTCAACGCTTCTTGCGGATCATGAGTTACCATGAGTACAGGAATATTTTTGCTTCTAAAAAGTGACAATATATGGTGCCTTATTCGATATTTGAGCAGTATATCTAAATTAGAAAATGGTTCATCGAGCAAAACAACATCAGGATTTTGCGCCATTACTCTTGCTATTGCAACTAATTGTTGCTGTCCTCCTGATAAAGCATGAGGGTACATGTTTTCATATTTTTCTATATTAAATAGCTTTAAGATTTCCAATGCAGTAAGGTATTTTTCTTTCTTAGAAGTACTGCAAATAGCAAAAGTTATATTTTCTATTACTGTTTTATGAGGAAATAATGCAGAATGCTGAAAAATCAATCCGATATTTCTACGCTCTATAGCAATTGACACTTTGTTACTTGCAACTAATTTATCATTTATAACAATGGTTCCAGATTTTGGATTTTCTATTCCTGCGATTAATTTTAGAATTGTTGACTTGCCACAGCCAGAATGACCTAGTAAACAGGCAACACTTCCTTTCTTCACTTGAATGTTGATGTTGCTTAAAGCAAAGCCATCTTGATTACTATAAAAGTAACTAATATTGTTAACTAGCATTAATCTTTCAATTGGAATCGTATTATTAAATATAACAGTATTACATTCAAGAAATACAGAAATATTTTTTATTATTGTGAATTAATTGTACAGGGTGCCTAGAAAAATGCGAGACTTTTTGCTATAATTTTGCATAAATAGCAGAAGACATGGGACTATAGCTCAGTAGGATAGAGCGTTGGATTCCTAATCCGAAGGCCGTGCGTTCGAATCGCACTAGTCCCACTTAATCTTAATAAAGTAGAAGAAACTAACACAGGTTTACAACACCGTTCTAGGAGTTAGAGTCCCAGTTTCTCAACTTACAGCGTTTGCATGCTTGGGTTTATATGCTCAACCTTATTTTCTTCCATTGCTCTATAACTTGGCAGTGTAGAATTTTTTACATGTAATCCAGTTACTATTACAACTAAAATAGCTAGGACACTGCAAACTAATGCACCAGCTAAAGATGGAACCATCACAGCAGCAGCAACAAACAATCCTGCAATAACAACTCCAACAACATCACTCCTTAATGAGGCGTAAAAACTCTCCTTACTTTTTTTGTATTTAGTTTCTTTTTCATGTGGTGGAGAAAATTGAGCCTCTACAAAGCCGTTAGCTTTCTTATCATTATTTGGTGTGACAGTTGGGTCAGCCCTTGTTGATACAGGCGTTTCATTTTTGTTATTATTACCGTTAGTACTAACTGGAGGCACTGTTGCTACAGGTCTATTACCAATATTTCCATTACTGCTGCAAGGTTTTGCTCTATTTTCTTTTACATTGGGTGTTTCTGGTGTAATAAAGTTTAAAAGTACCTGAGTAATTTCTTCTTGTGTATTATTTTGTGTATTATTCACAGCACACTCTAAAGCTGCTTGTCTGCTTTCAGCATTTACATAACCTAAAAATGCTTTAACTTCTTGAACATTGCCTTGAATAATAGCAAGACGCAGAGCGTTAAATTTTTCTTCTTCATTAAATTTACCACTATCCAAGAGTATCTTTATAACATCAGCTTGTTTATTTATTGCAGCTGTACCCAACACAGTTTTGGAAGCAGTATCTTTAAAATCGATTCCGATGTTTAAATTTGTGAGTAACTCAACAATCTTTAGGAATATAATGCGATCGTCGATAATACCAGGTCCTTCTGAACGGACAGCATAATAAAGCAAAGTCCAACCATCTTGGTTTGTTATTTTTATATCTATTTTCTCTTTTTCAAGCTCATTACAAAACTCCTCAGCAGTTATATTAGGGTTGCTAGCTACAATTTTCTTTATCTTGTTGTATGAAGTAGAAAATTGATCATCTTCATTTTTGTTGCTAAGTTCTGCTCTATCTTCTTCTAAATTAGGTGTATTTTGCTCTTCCTTTTCCTTGTTTTCATCAGCAGTTACTTGTTCTTGCTCAGGAAGCTTGAATCCGTTTTTAAGGAAAAATTCTTTAATACGTAGGTTGTCATTTTCATCTGCAAGTTTTAGAAGTAAATCTCCTAATGAATGGCCTCCTTCACATTTATCTTGAAAATTAATTTCTTTCCAACTTCCTTCCTTTGTTAGATCTTCAAGACTAGCAATCCCTTTATTATCAAATTTTAAAATTGCAGCTATTTTGCGATAAAACTTCTTAACATCACCATCACTATATGCCATAATTAAATCCACTACTATAATGCTTATGTTATACTAACTTTCCCACAATCAGTCAAGGAATCTTGCAGTCTCAAATGGCATGATATATATTGATTTATAATTCTCGAGTAAATGATGGAAGATTTAGCCTATAAGTTAGTGAAAGTGACCGAAGCTGCAGCACTTGCTGCATATAAATTGGCAGGCCTTGGTAATGAAAAAAAGGCCGATCAGGTTGCAGTTGATGCAATGCGTACGGTGCTAAACTCAATGGAAATAAATGGTACAATTGTGATTGGGGAAGGGGAGAGGGACGAAGCACCGATGCTATATATCGGAGAAAAAGTTGGCACAGGAAGTGGCCCTGAGATTGACATCGCTGTTGATCCACTTGAGGGCACTACGATTTGCGCTCATTATAAACAAGGAGCAATGTCTGTTCTTGCTGCAACAAAAAAAGGTAATTTTTTACATGCACCTGATGTTTATATGGAAAAGATAGCAGTGGGAAAAAATCTCCCAGAGGGTGTAGTCTCACTAAAAAATAGGATTGAGAAGAATCTGGACAATTTAGCCAAGGCAAAAGGATGTAAAGCAAGTGATCTTATAGTAACTGTACTTAAACGTGAAAGACATGATGAATTAATAGCAAAAATTAGGAAGCTAGGAGCAAAAGTGAAATTAATAGATGATGGTGATGTTGCAGCCATAGTTTCGCTAATAAATGGCAATCACGATATGTATATCGGTACAGGAGGAGCTCCAGAAGGAGTGCTTGCAGCAGCAGCGCTAAGCTCAATCGGTGGGCAGATAGAAGGAAGATTAATATTTGACACGGATCAATTAAAAGAAAGAGCAAAAAATTTGAATATCACTGACCCAGAAAAAATCTACACCGTGAAAGACATGGCAAGAAGTGAATCAGTGTTCATTGCAACTGGAGTAACAAATGGAGAGTTTGTGGATGGAGTAAAGTTTGGCCAAGATATTTGTCTGACTAATTCATTAATAATATTGCCTGGTAAAGTAATAAAAATACAAACAAAATCAATATCTTAAACATTTGTCATATGCTGATTATAAAATTTTTATAGAAGGAAGATACTTATAATTGTCTTAAAAAAATGAATTTACATATTAATTTTAGCTTTACAACATTTGGCATTAAGTTATAGTTAAATAGTAATACTAAGAGGTGCTTAATGTTTAGTTCACTAACTAATTTTTTTACTAATACGTCTAAAAAGAAAAGTTCTCAATCTGAAGAAAATAATCATTCTTTCTCTAACAGCACAGAAAGTTTATTAGTCCAATCTACTAAAAAAAATCCTCAACTTGATTATCAAAGTAGAACTGACGCATCTCCTCAAACAAATCTTCAATTTAGTGAGGATGATGTAAAAAACGTGCTCCAAGACTTCGAAAAATTGGATTTTAAGAACAGTAATGAGTGTTTTAACGAAATAGCAGAAGATTATGAAAGGAGGAAAAAAAGTGACCTTTTTAACTACGTAATATTGAATAAGCGAAAATATATAACAGATATATTAGATCAGAGGCTTGCCCACAAAGATCAAGAAAATTTTAGGAAGAAATTTAGTGAATATCTTCTTAAAATAAATGAGAAAATGAATTATGGGAAAGAATTTCAAAATAAACTTCAATTTTTTGAAGATAGGGTAGAAGAAGTATTATCAGATTTTAGAAAATTGAATTTTGGCCTTAAGGATAATTTGTGTAAAGATGATAAGGATAACGTAAATTATAATAAAGGCTGGCCTGCAGATCCATTTGACAAAATAGCGAATTATTATCGATGGAATAAGAACATTTTCCTTTTTAATTATGTAGTATTAAGTAAGCAAAAAGAAATAATAAGTATATTGAATGAAAAGTCTATTCCTGAAGACAAGCGAAAGAATTTTAAAAAGAGGTTGGGTAGATATCTTCTTCGAGTCGAAGAAGGGATGAGTAACGGACAGGAATTTCTCAAAACTGATAGTGCAGTTGCCTTTTTTGATGGATGTTATGTGCCATGCGCATATGCAAAACGTTCTCTTAATCATTATGATCATCTTAGTATTAATATTTCTAAGCCTGGGTGTAGCTTAGAAATCAGCCGTCTTTTCACGGTTCTGTCGCATCTATAAATTGTAGTACAAGAAGATTGTAAAAACTGGAATTATGAGAGTTATAGAGCCATTAACATAGCAAAATTTTCAAAAGTAGAACCATTATCATTAGCTTTAATAATTTGTCTTTTTTGAATCATACGAATATTTTCTATGCCTGTGATGGTAATCTTTGCAGAATGGAAGCTTTTAAACCCAAGCATTGGTTTTATTAATTTTTTGATAAATCTATGATCTTGTTCAACAATATTATTTAGATATCTTACTTGAAAAACCGTGATTCTATAAGGTTCAGGAATTTCCGTATTCAAGTCATCAAGAGCAGCAATATTACTGCCGCTTTTATCAATTACTACTTTCTCAGGAAGATTATTCCTTCTAAAGGCTTTACGAAAGAATGCAAGTGCTGCAGACTTGTCTCTACGAGTACACAGCAGAAAGTCTACAGTATTGCCGAGACTATCTAGTGCTCTGTATAGATAAACCCATTTACCGTTTAATTTTATGTAGGTCTCGTCCATTCTCCAGCTACTGCCAACCTGCTTCTTCCTTTTCCTCAACTCTTCATCTATCAGTGGCACAAATCTGATAATCCACCTTTGTAGCGTAGCATGATCAATTTTCGCTCCTCTTATACTCATCATTTCTTCCAAATCTCGATAGCTCAAAGAAAATCGACACTTCATGTATACTGATAACATTATTATCTCTGCTGAAAAGCTAAATCCTTTGAAATAGGGCAATAATTTTGGACTAATACGCAACATCTTTGCTTTTTTAAAGATGATTATATTACTTCTTTTCTATTTTCCTACAAATGAAACTGACTTCGCTCTATAGATGCGACAGAACCTATCCTATTGACTCAAAAAATTATATATTTGTTGATGAATTAATTAAAAATAATGATTACAACATAAGAATATATAACTCAGTAGTAGAACTTAGTAAAAAAATGAGCACAAAAATCCTCCCTATAGTACTTAGGTGCAATCCATTGATATTACAAGAGCGTACTATATCAAAAAAGCAAAGAAAAAATAGGAAGGTTACTAATATAAATAGTATTAAATTTAGGGAGGAAGATTTATTTGTACCACAAAATGCTATAGAGGTAGAAAATTCAAATATGAGTATAAAAGAAGTAGCAGAAGAAATAGTAAGTCAGATGTACAAACTTGGCCAAATTAATAGTGTTTACGCAATAGGCAACGATTTCATATACTGAGGCTCATTTAAATATAGAGCCTCAACTCCATTTAATTTTTGTTTATTTTTTAGTCTATAACGGACTAATAGCCCTGCATGGCTAGCATCCAACTTTGGTAAACTGCAATCCATATATGTAATGCAGTGCGTTTCAGGCTGGAGTTCACTTACTACAGCAGGATTTGATAGCGGTAACAAATTGAAATCAAATAACTGCGTATAAAACTTTTGATCATCTTCGATTATAGCTTTAATATTTTTTTTGCTATTTGTACAAAGTAGCGATATTGCATATGCTTGAGCTTCCAGGGCACTAACCCCATATAACGGCTTATTTGTAGCAAGATTTATACCTTGTGCAGTTGATATACCAACTCTGATTCCAGTAAAACTTCCTGGTCCAACTATCACTGCTAAATGGTCTATTTTATCGTAGCTGTAATTATGCTTATCAAACAAAGTATTCAGTATTTGAAAAAATGATTCTGCATGACTATTGTTTGCAGAATTGCGTTCTACAAAACAATTACCATCGTAATCAATTACTGCTATTGAACTACCAGCACCTACAGTATTAATTGCTAGAATGGACATCACTTAAGCTTATCATAGAGCTTTGTAAACATCATAGTGAACGCACCGTTACCCATAACATTTGCTGAAGTTATTATTGGGTCAAACACTATATACAATGCTGTAATTAATGAAAGCATCTCTGGGGAGAATTTAAGATACTTCTCAAGAACGGGCAACATTACCATAATCCCTCCCGCTGGAACTGCAACAATAGCAAATTTAAATAACAGAAAGTAGAGAAGGAAAGTCACATAGTCTGTTGCAGACAATGCACCACCAAAAGTCATTATCATTGATAGTATTATAATAAAAAAGCAATCACCTACTAAATGAAAGCTAGCGGTTATTGGCACAACAGACGATGCTATATCATGCTGCTTTACATTTTTTTTGCTTCCTTCAAGAGTAAGCGGCATAGCTGCATTACTAGACATTGTGCTCATTGCAGTAATAAATGCTGGTATCATATTACCTATACTAGCTATCCAGCTTGTGATCTTGAACGAATTTGCTGCTCCATATAAGAGAAAAACATAAAGGTAGGTTGCAGATGATATAATAATAAAAATTATTGAGTAATCCTTAAATATTATGGGTAAAACCTGATCATGTTCCATTTTTAAAGCAAGACCAAGTACAAACATTGGAATAATTGGCGTCAAAAATGTCTTCAAAATAAAGAGAGTTAAATCTAACATTTTGTTCGAGAGCTCTTTGCTTTTTTTTGGTAATATTGTGGACACTAATATGCTTAACACAAATCCACAAGCAAGGGCATAAAAATTAGAAAGCAATGCAGGTATCCTAAATGACCATAAAGGAACAATTGTTTCTTCATATGTTATATCTTGTATTGAATAAGTGTTTTGTGTGATGAAATGCCCAACAGAATAAGCTATTAAACTTGAAGCTAGATTCGACAAGAAAATCGTTATAATAAGTAACAATATAAACTTTATAGCCGACTGCTTAAGATTGTTAACACTACTAAAGATTAATGCAAAAACAATAAAAGGCATTATAAATAGTAAGATCTCTTTTATACTAAGGCTTATTGAATACAAGAAGGTTTTCACTTCCATTGGAACTAGATGACCAAAGAATACAACCGAAGTGATAACAGCAAGTAAGGTTAGTAATTGTAACATATTCTAATATAGCGATACCCTATGGAAATACATATGATAAATTAGCTGCTAAGTAAAGTAAAACTGCCTAGAATATTTGCATTACCTTCTAGTACTTGAATGAGATTTCAAGTTACAACGTTTCCACAAAGTATATAATTAACATCCACACCTTTGGTCAAGTTCCATTCACGCTTTATTACATTATATTCCATACCAGCCATGTTTTGCAGTATTACGTTGTTTTCCCTTAGATGATTTGCAATTTCTGATGGCTTGAGAAATTTATTCCAATTATGTGTGCCTTTTGGCAGCCAGTTTAATATGTACTCTGCGCCGACTATTGCAAGACAGAAGGATTTAATAGTTCTATTTATCGTCGATATAAAAATTAGCCCTTCTGGCTTCAACAGCTCTATTGCTTTTTTCATGAAAAACTCTAAATTATCGACATGTTCAACCACTTCCATCAACAAAACCACGTCATACTTCTTGTCATTGCTTAGCTCTTCAATGCTAGTGTGTGTGTATTCTATATTTAACCCTACTTTCTTCGCATGCGATTGTGCCACTTTTATGTTTTCCTCACATACATCTATTCCTGCAACGCTAATACCAATACGCGCCATTGACTCTGACAAAATGCCACCACCACAACCAACATCGAGCAATGATAGTTCTTTTAAATCGCATTTTTTTAATTCTTTTATTTTCTCAACGATGTATGATACTCTCACAGGATTCATCATGTGCAATGGCTTGAATTTGCCATTCTCATTCCACCATTCACCTGCTATTTTAGCGAATTTTGATATTTCATCTTCGTTATAAGTTTTTGTGGTTTTTTTCTTGCTAATATTGCTAAGTTTATCAAGGCGTTCTTTATGTCTACTTTCTTTTGAAAATTCTGTTTCGAGGAATTGTTTGACTATGTCTTTTGCTAATCCACTCGCAGTAAACCCTGCACCAAGACAAAGTATATTCGCGTTGCCATGCTCGCGAGCTAATTTTGCGATCTCAACACTATTACATAAAGCAGCGTAGATTCCTTCAAAACGATTTGCCACAGTACTCATGCCCAAACCTGTACCGCAAATTAATATTCCATAATTTGCTTTTTTGTTTGTTATATCTTCTACAACTTCAGCAGCATAGTCAGGGTAGTCTACACTCTTTTGTTCAGCAGTGCAGCCACGGTCTATCACTGTATAATCTAAAGTTTCCAAGTAAGCCTTTATTTCTGATTTTAGTTCATAACCTGCGTGGTCTGAAGCAACTGATATCACATCTGACATATAAGAAATTGCAACTTAAGGGTATTTATATGGGTAATTTATTTTGAGCTTTTTGTCAAGCTCTCCTGATCTTTCTGAATAAATTTCGAGTCAGATATGCATAAATTCTATATAATTTTTATCCTACCACTACTCATTCGGTAAAATGGATCATATAGATATTATAAAGTCAAAATTATTGTTGTCCGACATAGTAGGAAAAAAAGTTAGGTTAATAAAAAGAGGAGATAGTTTTGTTGGACTCTGCCCATTTCATAACGAAAAAACTCCATCTTTTTCGGTCAGCAATGTTAAGGGCTTATATTACTGTTTCGGTTGCTCAGCTCATGGTGATGCGTTTGAATTTATTTCACAAACTGAGGGCTTAAGTTTTAAGGAAGCGTTGGAAAAATTGTCATCTGTTGCAGGTGTTGAGTTACCCAAAAACCTCAGCTTTGCTAAAGAAAATGACAAACTGTTTTCAGCACTGAATTTAGCTGCAAGTTGGTTCGCGCAGAAAAATCGAGGTGTTATGGCTTATTTAAGGCAGCGCAAGATCTCACTCAAAATCATAGATAAATTTAAGATAGGTTATGCACCAAGTTCTGGCTTGAAGGAATATTTGAACTCCTCTGGTATTAAAGACGAGATTTTGATCGATGTTGGGTTAATAAATAAGAATTCTCGTGATTATTTCTATGATCGGCTGATATTTCCTATACACAACATCACGGGCAAAGTTATTGGTTTTGGCGGACGTGCGCTGAACTCTGAGCAACAGCCGAAGTATCTAAACAGCCCAGAGAGTCAGCTCTTTAAGAAAAGAGAAAATTTATATGGATTAAACTTTGCTTTGAGTGAAATACGCAAAAAACAGCATCTATTTGTTGTTGAAGGATATATGGATGTAATAGCACTACATCAAGCGGGAATTAGCAATACAGTTGCTCCGCTTGGTACCGCAATTTCTGCAGAGCAGATAAAAAATCTATGGAAATTTGCTAAAGAAATTTCCATCTGTATGGATGGCGATAGTGCCGGACGTCATGCTGCTATTCGAATTGCAGAACTTGTTCTACCGATACTGGAGCCTGGATACACATTGAAGTTCGTAACTTTGCCAAACAATAAGGACCCATACGATATATGCAATGAGCTAGAATATAAGACAGAAGACGTACTCTCTGCTTTTAACCACTCAACAGAACTGCACTCTGAATATTTATGGCATCACATAATTGGTAGCAATTTGCAAAATTATGAAAAATTTGCTCCGGAAAAATATTCAATTCTTGAGCACAAGTTCATGAAATATGTCAATGCTATCGGTAACAGCAGTATTAGAAGGTATTATAGAGATTATTTTTACAATAAGGTCAGTGAATTAAGAAGAAACTTTAAAAAGCTGATTTTTAATAGCAAAGCAACAAGAGGTGAGTATCTTTACAATAAATCTCCAGAGCTAATTGAAGCAGAGCAAAATCAGGCCATAATTTTGCGTATAGCCGTAGAATTTCCTGAAATCTTGAACCGTCCTATATTTTTTGAGCAATTTTCTCATTTCGAATTTACTAATGAGATGAAAAAATTACAACAGTGCGTAATTAATATGGTAACTAGTGAGAGCAACTTTAATAAAGAAATTCTGCTACAGGAGTCTAGTGTTATAAAGTTTATATTTGAAAAAACTAGCGTACTAAATAGTCAATTAAGTGAGAAGAGATCGGCAGAAACTGTCTGGAATAACATAGTATTACGGAAAGAATTAAATGTATTACAAGAAGAAAAAATTAAAGCAAGGCTGGGCGGTAATTTTGACTTAGAGGAAAGGCTAATAGAACAAATAAAGCAAATAGAGGATAGTATACAAGAAATGCAAATGGAATTTATTCAAAAGTAGATGGCTTAAGATGTTCAAAATTATTAGAAAAACACTGTATTAGTATTTGCTTAAAATAGCTTATTCTAGTATATTTCTGGTTTATTCAACTACGATAAGTGTTTTCATTTCTTCCTCTTATTATCTTTCTAGCCTTATACCTTGGAAGTGGTATTTATTTTTCTTTTATCGGACTTGGTAATCCTCTTCATCAAATTTCACCGTTAGTTTGCTTATTACCAGCATTATTTTTTGCTATTCTATTTAATAAAAACAAAATTCAGCATAGCGTTGATACTCTTATAAAAGGTATGGGGAATAAAACTACTCTTACCGTGTGTTTGATTTTTCTCCTTGCTGGGGCATTTTCTACTGTTACTCAATCGCTTGGTAGTATAAATGTTATTGCTAGCTTAACTATTTGCTTTCTTCCAGCACAATTATTACTTCCTGGAATGTTTTTACTTTCTACTTTTATTTCAAGTGCAATCGGCACATCAATCGGAGTTATTGCACTTATAACACCAATAGCTGTTAATTTAGCACAAAATGGAGCTTTTGATTGTGCAGTGGGTGTTGGAGCTGTGATAGGTGGGTCTATGTTTGGCAGCAACCTTTCAATGATATCTGACACTACTATTGCTGCTACTTCTTCACAAGGAGCTTCAGTAAAGGATAAAATAAAACTCACTTTCAAGACAGGATCTGTTACAGGTCTTATAATACTTATTTATCTAGTAATAATTTCAAATAGTACAGAAGTTGTTTCTATCTCAAGTCTGAATTATTTATCCATAGTCAAAATTATCCCTTATATATCTTTAATAATTATGGGTTTATTTGAAATAAACACTCTAGTAACATTAGCTATTAATATGGTTATTGCTGGGATATTAGGAATAGCTTTTTTTGATTATTCTCTTATTGAATATTCTCGTGACATATATAGGGGTTTTTATAAGATGAATGAAGTAATGATATTTATTCTCTTCAGTAGTGGATTAAGCCACTTAATGTACGAATACAGTCAGAAAAAGATAGATATATTCACCGATAAGGTGAATATGACAAAAACTCAAGCTGAATTTATGATTGCGGGAATATCATCTCTGTTTACTATTTTAGTTTCCAGCAATGTTGTTGCTATTTTATTAACTAGTAATATTGCGAAAAGACTTGCACAAAGATATCACATTGCACCACACCGTAGTGCGTATTTATTAGAAATATTTACTTCTATCACAAAAAGTATCTTACCTTATGGTTCTCATGTATTACTAGCAAGCAGCATTGCCTCTCTGTCACCTATCATCGTACTAACAAAAGTATATTATTGTTTTGTTTTTGCAGCAGTTGCAATAGGTGAAATAGTGATTAATGGCAGACTTCATGCGGTTGTAGCTCCTCAATTACCATAAACAACTCTTTAAATTTTCACTCAATTTGTTGATAAATTAACAAATATTATAATCTTTGCTAAAATACTTATATAGTACCAATTCTTTTAAAGACATAGTATTACTAATGTTATAAAAAATGTATCAAAATAGTGGAGAAAAAAATGCCTGATTATTATGAAATATTAGGAGTAAAAAGAGATGCTACTCATGGTGAGATAAAAAAAGCATATCGCAAATTAGCATTGAAGCTTCATCCAGATAAATTGCTTGAGGAAGTGAAAGAGCTAGATAGGCTAGAAGGAAAGAAGAAGGACGGAAGGCTACTATCACAGTCGGAAGAAGATCAACGGGCTCAACTTGAAGAGAAATTGACAAAGTTCAAGGAAATATCAGTAGCACGCAAAGTGTTATCTGACCCAACAAAAAAAAGCCAGTACGATAAAGGAAAGTATGAGTATGGGGATTGTAGTGATGAACTGGAGTTGTTGAGGGAAGAGATGAGTAAACTTAAACAAGAAGAGAAAAGAGAAAAATTTTTTAATGAAATATATATTATGTATTGTTCGAAAAGTCAAAAATTAATCGAAGAGAAAATAGAAAGGCTAAAGAAGAGTTTAAAAGAAATAGGCAAGATGGGCAAAGCTAAAGAGACTGAAGAACCAACTGAATCCGAATATGTAAGAACTATTCTGGGATTGTTGTTACATATCCAGTCAAATAAGTATGAAGAGTGTGATGATATAATAAAGAAAGTTACAATTGATGCTGGTGACATTACATTTCTAGTGCAAATTGCTATTATGTACGATCGTGTGGCATTTTTCAAGCTCTTTGAAGGAAGGATAGAAATATCACGAAATGAAATCTTAAGCTATGCTTATGAATACCAATCTGAAGAGTTTTTGGATTATTTTTTTAATAAGTACTTAGATAAATTAGATATCAACTATAAAGATAAAGAAGGAAATACAGCTTTACATCATACATTAAAATGGTTGGATTTGGGTAAATCGAAATACCAAGGTTTTGTCAAGTCACTTCTTAGTAAAGGTGCAAGGCTTGATGTTAAAAATAGCAAAGATGAAACTCCATTTGATCTCTTGGTCAATTATGCTACATACTTCTCTCGTAAGGAAAAAGTAGTAGAAAAATTAAATAATCTTTCGGTGGTGCTTAGTGGTTGTAAAACCGATGAGCTAAAGAAGCTAGAAGGTACTTCTGCGTTGAATGAACTAGTAGATACTATTGTTAGATATAAGCATAAAAAAGCTCTAGATCTTCTAGTTGAAAATAACATAAAGATTTCAAGTACTATTTTAGAAGGTATTGTTAAACACAATTGGAAAAAAGAGATTTTTGATTGCTTTTTACATAGAAAGAAATATAATTTTCAGGATGAAAATGGGAATACACCTCTACATCATGCTTTAAGAAACTTACAGCCCTATACGTCAATGCTTCGCAAAGTTGAATCACTTGTGAGTGCAGGTGCGAGATTTGATGTTAACAATGACCAAGGTGAAACTCCGTTTGATCTCTTGGTTGAATATGTTGAGAAGGGGTTTTATGGTCAAGCGTCAAGGTTAAGTTATGCTTGGAAGTTGTTTAACAAATGTGAAAATAAAGATGTACTAAGAGAGCTAAAATATAAAGATGGTACTACTGCATTAGATAAACTAAATGAGCTTCGTATTAAGTGTCGTAATACTTCTATCATAGTTGCTTCTACGTTAGCAGTAGTAGGAGTTGCTTTAGAAGTAGCTATTGCAGTTTACTCAGGAATGTTAGCGTTAGGAATAGGAATTGGAGTTTGTTGTCTTGTTGTTGCTGCAATCATATACCATTGTAATAGTCCTGCAAATTTATTGAAAGATAGCAATGCTGAAGTTGCAATTAATCAAATGGCATTAGTAAAATTATAACTTAAGATCAGAAGAAATGGCAGATCAAGTTTAATAATGTTAATTCAGTAATATATTTAGTAAAATCTAAAACTAAGAAAATTCTATACTTGCAACTCTGTGAGATGCTGGTGGTATCTATCTTACTTTCTTGATAGGAATACAGATTACAAGAGATAGGCGATGGAATTTCAAAGAGTTTGCAAATAATAGTTATTATTTGTAGAATATAGAAAAGTTAATAGAGATTTTAATAGTATGCCATCCGTTACTTTTATTTTACCTGATGGAAGTAAGAAAAGCTATGAAGCTGCAGAAGGAGAAACTCTGCTTAATTTAGCCCACAGAAGTGATCCAGATCTGCTTGAAGGTGCATGTGAAGGCTCTCTTGCTTGTTCTACATGCCATGTGATTGTTGATTCAAAATTTTATGATGTTGTAGAAACACATAACCCTATATCTGATGAGGAAAATGATATGCTGGACCTAGCTTTCGGTTTAACAGAGACATCGAGGCTTGGATGCCAAATAAAAATCACAAAAGATATTGACGGTTTGTGCGTAACCGTGCCCAGAGGTACAAGAAATATATCATTAGATAAATAAGAGGATAATGCGTAAAATTTTTATCTATATTCTTATCTCCTTACCTTTGTTTATTCCTCTAGCTTATAGTGGTTTTTGGTATTTTTCTGCATTTAAGGTAAAAAGTCTTTTAACTGATTACATTAATGACGAAAAAGTTGATATTTCACATGATTTTAAGGGGTTTCCTTTTAACCTAGTTTTTCGTGTAACGAATCCAAAATTTTCTAATGAGCAATTAACTGTTTCATCTGAAGCTTTAATGATAAAAAACAGATTATTTGATAAGTCAGTATATATCTATATACCAAGCAATAAAGTAAACATTGCTGTCCGTAGTGATGAGAAAAAGAATATAAAGTGTCACACACACGTGAGTAGCCACTTTGTTGTTAAACTAAATGATTTACTATCTTCATTAAAATTCAACAGAAATAGCACTGTAATAGACTATATAGATACATTTCGTTACGAAGATTATGGATTAAAATGTGATGTTTTAGAAAATCAGCAAAGTGTTATAACTGAAGTGAATGATAAAAGTAATTACATTCAATTTCACTTTGATAAAGAACTGAATGAAAATACTAAACTAGAATTTGATTTTTATACTTACCGTTATAAACATACTGCAAGTCCTGAAAATTACCTTAGTGTCGACGCTAAATTAGATTATGAATTTGTAAACCATATTTCAGCTTCTAAGATTAATTTCAACATAGAAAAATTTTTGATTGAGAGTAATAACTTTTCTATTGCTGCGAATGGTGGAGTAAGTAATTACAATTTAGTTACATCTTCATTTGAAGATAAAATCAATGTAGCCATATCAAATTATAAAGAATTAATTTCGTTTGTGACTAATGATTCAAAGACTGCAGATAAATTGGAAAAATCAATATCTTCCTTATCAGAAAAAATCACTAATAACGACATTCAATTTTCAATAAAGTACGACAATAATGTAGGTTCAGGCTTTATTGGAAAATTATCCACTACTGATTTTATCACTCAATTCACCAAGAATGAGAATAGTAATTAGCTTACTTTTTACATTGATATTCCATTTAAGCATAAATGCTTTTACTTTGGATGATAAACTAAGAGACGAAAGCATGGAAGAGCGAGCAAGTAGCTTATTTGCAGTAATAAAGTGTCCAGTATGCTCTGGTGAATTATTATCCGAATCTGAGTCTCAAGTTGCATATGGTGTGCGTAAGACAATTCGCAAGAAGATCAGTGATGGATATACTAACGAGCAAATAGTTTCAGAGTTAAAAAATTCTTATGGAGATTCAATTATCATTGTACCACCTGTAAAATCTAGTACCTACATTTTATGGTTTACTCCTTTTATAATTCTTCTTATTGGATGTTTTCTAGTACGAAAATCAGTTCAGAAAATAGATAAAGTAGTAAAAAGATAACTATAGAGTAAAAGTGAGTTTACAACAAATGCAAGTAGCTACTATACGAACATTTGAGTTTAGATCAAAGATTGTAAGGTTAAATCTTCCATCCAAATAACCACGCACTCTACCTGCTTATCTGGGTAGACTTCTTGCACTAAGGTTTTATAGATCAACATTTGCTTTTTTATTTCATTTGATGAGGAAATAGAAACGTTATGGTGTGATTTATAGTCAATTATGATTGCTTTGTCTTCTGTTATGCACAGTCTGTCTAGCCGCACTAATACTGGTTTTCCGTCAATTGTTCCACTAAGTGGAATTTCTGATTTGCCCTCCAAGTCGAACAGGTAATCATATTTTTCATTAAAGGTTAATATTTTGCTGTAAATTTCATCCTTATCTTCACTAGTGTTTATGCTATCAAGATATTTCCTAACCCAATTTTTTCTCCTGTCTTTCTCTATCTTGGGCATATATTGCAATATACTGTGAATTATTAAGCCTCTTGCATAGCTGTCTGTCGTCCCAATGCTCCTTTTTGTCATTCCAGCATTCTCATCTGTCATCCCAGTGCTTGACACTGGCTTTTTTTCTCCAGGTTCCAGCGTTACGTGCTGCAATGACATTGATAGGTTTGATGGAGGTGAAATCACTGGAACATCAAAATAATCACGTTTTTTATAAATAGAAGGGTAGTTTGCATTCATGCATAGCACTTCAACTTTTTCTTTAAATATCGGCTGTAAGTATAGTTTTTTCCTCTCATATAATGCTCCATATTGAATAACTAGATCATACCAAGAGCCCTTTTGCACTGGCTCTTTGCCTAAAATGTATAACTCATCTTCAGCACGCGTAAGTGCCACGTACAGCAAACGCAAATATTCGTTATAATCCTCTAGTTTTTTCTCTCTTTTTACTTGATTACAATAAGCATTACTATTTTTGCCACACCAAAATGGTGCTTCCGTTGCATCAAACAAAATATTTTCGCTGTTTCTTGGTACCGTATTTGTGTCAACTAAAAACACTATTGGAGCTTGTAGACCTTTTGATTTATGAATTGTCATTATTCGTACAGCATTGAGTTTTGATTGCATATCGTTTTTAATCTCAGGATTATTTTCTTTGATCCACTGAACAAATGCTTGAAGAGATGGGTGCTCAAATTGCAATACGAGGTTCATAAATTCGTCTAGAATCTCGAAGCACTCAAGACCTAGCCTTGCAGCAAATTTCTTCCTGCCTGTGCGCAATATATGAGTGAATAGTGTAAGGGGGGATTTTGTCTGAGATAAATTAATTAGATAGTTTAATTCATTAGAGATAATCTCCTGATAATCTTGAAGTTTTTCCCACAACGACTGTTCTTTACGATCGTATGCAATATTGAATAAATCATCCTCAGTGAAGTTAAATAGCGGTGATTTTAAAACATTTGCAAGAGCAAGATCATTTGCCTGGAGGAGCAAAAATTCAGCTAAAGCTATTAAGTCCTGCACAGCTATGTAATCCATAATTCTAAAATAATCTCGGCCTATAACTGGTACATTTACTTTTTTTAGTTCACTTATTATGTAATCAACTAACACATTTCGCTGCCGTACCAAAATCATAATATCCCTTGGTTCTATATGACGATCTTTGGCGACTAAAATCCGCCCTTCGTTTAACCAATTGTGAATTCTTTGGGCTATTGCCTGAGCAAGTAATCGATCCTTTACTACATAATCTTTCCTCTGTGTTAAATGAATTTGTAAGGCTTGCTGCTCTTCCTCTTCATATCCTGGCAGTAACGGCCAAATTTCAATGTATCCTTGATCGTTTTCTCTATATGGAATATGTTTTATCTTGTTATCATTGAAAGATATTTCTTCACGAAAATTGTTAAATATTCTGTCTACAAGCATCAAAACTTCTGGAGTTGAGCGAAATGACTTTTCAAGTTGACATGATACCCAATCTCTGCCACCGGTTTTCGTGTGAAAATATTGCTGCATGTAATTAAATAGATGGGGATTTGCTCCTTGAAATCTGTAAATGGATTGTTTTACATCCCCAACAACGAATAAAGTTCTCTTTTCGTCACCACCGGTAAAAAATTCATTGCAGAGATTTGTTATAATTTTCCATTGACTGATACTATTGTCTTGCGCCTCATCAACAAGAATGTGGTCTATTTTTTGATCTAGATTAAACAATATCCAATCTTTATAGCCTGGATTGCTAAGGAGATTTGTTGCTAAATTGATGATATCATCATAATCAAGCAGTGCATTCTTTGATTTTTCACTATTATATAGATCAACATATACTTTAAATATACTAAGTAAACTACTGGTTCTTGCGAATATTTGATAAGAATTTATGTCCTTTACATGGGTAAACAATGCATTTTGAATGCTTTCTATCATTTGCTCTACGTCTTCAAATTTTTCCAAAGCACCCTTTGTTATAATGGATGATATGCTCTTTTTTTCGTACGATTCTGATTTGAGAAATACTTTAGCTAAGTTCTCTATCTTGTTGTCATCCAAGTAGCTGACACTGGGATCCATATTTCTTTTTTTCTGGATCCCAGTGTCAGCTACTTGGATGACAACATTTGGTACGGACGATTTTCTGCTATTACACCAATCATAAAGTATCGCACTGTAACTCTGATCTCTTTTGCTGCCCTCACTTAATATTTTAGCTAATCTTTTTATCTGCTCAATCGTTTCACTCTGTAAATCGTGAATCTTATCTGGGGCACTTAGTTTATCTTTGATATACCCTAAATTATTTTCTAGAGCTGATCTCTTTATACATAAGGTATAGAGCAAATCACTCAGCTTGTTTTCATCAAATTCAGCTGCAATGATATTTATATCGTCCTGCACAGTTTCATTATGAAGCGTTTTTTCAAATATGATGGAATGCAATTCTTTACATTCGCTCAACGTACAATTTGGAGCGATACCAGCTTCTGTAGGAAAGCTGGAGATTAATTTGTAACAAAAGGCGTGTATAGTTTGAATATTAAGACCAAGATTTTCCAGTTCAGAAAAAAGCCTTCTTGCTCTTGTTAAATAATCTTTATTTTCTCTGGTTACACACTGGGCTAATTGTTCTAAATCTGCGACCAATATACCCTCTGGATATATTGCCCACTTACTAAGTGTACTGTAAATGCGATCCTCCATTTCATTTGCTGCAGCATTGGTGAATGTTAAGCAGAGAATATTTCTCTTATTCTCTAATAGAAGTCTTAATACTCTGTCTATTAAGATCTTTGTTTTACCTGTACCAGCTGATGCACTTACCCATACAGAGAAGTTAGGATTTATGGCATTTGATCTCATTAGGAGTGTATAAAGTTTGACTGAAGTGGCATTTCAAGTATAGTAAATAAGATAGTGTTAGTGAAGATATACAGATGGAAAGTTTTTGTGTAAAGGCTCCTGCAAAGATCAATCTTTTTTTACATATTATAAATAGAGAAGAAAGAGGGTATCATTTAATTGAAAGTTTGGTTGTCTTTGCTAAACTTTCTAGTTTTTTAGAGATAAAAGTAGGAGAAAAAAACTTTAGATATGATAACTCTACAGTTGAATTTGTAAATTCTGAGTTTAGAATAAATTATCGATATAATACTATAACGAGAGCAGTGAGTCTACTGCTTAGGCATGCTCCTGTACGCACTAAAGTCACTGTGAAGGTTGTAAAAAATGTACCAATTGCTGCGGGATTTGGTAGTGGTTCCTCAGATGCTGGAGCTGTGATACGCATGCTGGGAGAGCTTTGGAACATTGATAGGCAATTTTTAAATGATATAGCTTTAAGCGTTGGTGCTGATGTACCTGCAAGTATAGATAGTAAGCCAGTTTTTGTCAGAGGTGTTGGTGAGGAATTATGCCCCATTAAACAATGCTCTTTACCCACAAGTCTGGTACTTGTGAAACCGAAAAAAAAGTTTTTGAATACATCAGAAGTATTTTCCAAGTATAAAGAGGATTTCTCTCAGCCAATTAAGTGGAGTGATAACACTGAGGAGAATTTGTTAGAGCTTCTTAAAGAGACAAAAAATGACCTGCAAGAAGCAGCAATAAGTCTTGTACCTGAAATTCAGAATGTAATATCAACACTAGAGTCACAAGAAGGCTCTATACTTTCTCGTATGTCAGGTAGTGGTGTAGGGTGTTTTGGAATGTTTGATAGTGAAGAAAGTGCAAAAGCTGCAGCGGCAAATATCAAAAAGGAATATCCAGAATGGTGGGTGTGCGACACGGAATTAATGGTTTGATTTATGCCCTTAATTTCCAAGAAGAAAAATCTTATAGATGGTTACAGGGAAGAAAGATTTTGGGTAAATAATCAAGAATATCATGGCTCAATTATAATTTTTCCTGAAAAGGTGATTGAATTGAAAGAAAGTGATATAAATAACAAGGAGTATTTTAAATCTTTTTTAACAGAGGAAATAGAGATTTTGATAATAGGTACTGGTAAGATACGCGATTGTTCAATGAAGTCTTATCTTATGGAGCAAAAGAATTTAAATTTTGAATTTATGACGACGGGTTCTGCATGCAGAACCCATAACGTTTTAATATCTGAAGATAGATTTGTTGTCAGTTATCTGATAGCATGTTAGAGATATTTACACAGAGTTTTTTTATAAACAGTCTAATTGCGGTAATTATGATTAGCCTAGTCACAGGAGCTCTAGGGTCATTTATGATATGGCAAAGGTTATCGTATTTGGGTGATAGTTTGTCCCATTCTTCATTGCTTGGTATTGCACTTGCTTTGATCTTTAATATCAGCCCATCGGTAAGTATAATGCTCATTGCAATTATGTTTGCTATACTACTTTCTCTTAATTTTAATAAATTATACTCTGCTGATACGATATTGAACATAGTTACCAATGTAGTTTTATCATCGAGTTTAATACTTATGTCTTTTCTTCCATCAGGTAATAATAGTATTATTAGCTCACTTTTTGGTGACATATTAATGATTGACCAAAGTAATATAATATCAATTTTTCTAACCTCCGTAATAGTTACTTTGATATTAATATTTAGATGGCGCTATTGGCTGATGATTTCGATTAATCAAGATTTGGCAACAGTTGAGAAAGTAAATGTTAATTTTGTTAGGCTAGAATTTTTGATTATACTCGCTATCTTTATTGCAATTTCTGCTCAATTAATAGGAATATTACTCATTGCTGCATTTTTGTTAATACCTGCTGCATCAGCAAGACTCATTTCAAAAACTCCAATGCAAATGATTATTGTTGCAACAGTTTTTTCTGTGATTTCTGGAGTATCAGGTTTGATATTATCTGCAAGTTTTGACTTATTAACTGGACCTGCAATTATACTTATCGCAGCTGTGTATTTAATCATTGCTTATTTTATAAGATTGGTGTTAAGTAGATTGACTTAATTTTGGTCTCGGAAGTTCATAATTCATTAACAAATGAGTGTAACTATCTGAGCGTAAAGTAGTTTTTGCTACGTTGTTTTTATGTGCTAATTGTTAATTTGTGGAGTGAAAGATATGGCCGAAGGATTTTTTTCTAGATATATAGGACAGCCTATAAAAAATTTTTATAATTATGTTACGGGAAAGAAAGAAGTGTCTGATGATATGCAGAATACAGCAAATCAAGAAAGCTCAGAATTGTTGGAAACTGATGTGCAATCAAATGATGTACCACCAAATAGTGATAATATAATATAGATGGCATGAGAATCACGCCATCTAAAGTTAAAAAATTCCTTGAGAAACCCGATACTTTAAGTGGTGTATTAATTCATGGGAGTGACAATAGTAAGGTCGATATTTTTGTACAGGAAATAATTGCCAACTTGAATGAGTATTCAGTTCAGGTGATGGATTTTGCAGTAGTGAATAAGTCGCCTGGCTTGTTATTTTCCGAGTTGGCAAACATTTCGATGTTTACTAAAAAAAGGTTAGTTAAGCTGATAAATGTCAGTGGAAGTATATCTAAAGAGTTAAGAAACATATTGGATCATAATATAGGCGATCATTATATAGTAATGATAGCAAATGATCTTCCATATAGTTCTACAACTAAAAGTTATATGGAAAGCTCAAAAATTTTCGGTGTCATTACCTGCTATAAGGACAGCGGTAGTAATCTTTGTGATATTATATCAAGTTACTTGAAACAAAATGATATAGAGTGCACAAGTGAGATAATCTACCACTTGCAGTCTTATTTTAATCATAGCAAACTGCCTATATATTCAGAGCTTGAAAAATTAGTTTTATATCTAGGAAAAAGAAAAGATCTTAAACTTGCTGATATAGATCTATGCTTTTCAACCTCCGGCAATGATTATGTTACACTTGATAATCTGTGCTCTGCAATAGTGAGTAAAGACATGGGACAATTCATCAAAATTTCCGATGTATTGATATTACAAGAGAATTTTTCACCGATAGCATTAATCCGTATTATATCAAATTATTTTCTACGGCTAGAAAGCGTTTTGCTGTTAATACAAAATGGAATGAATGAACAAGCTGCAATTGACCAGCTGAGTCCTCCATTGTTCTTCAAACAATTGCAGAGTTTTAAATCTCATTTGAAAAGTTTGCAACTTTCAGAACTTAAGAAGATCTTAGAAAATTTGATGAGCTTGGAAGTGACTTGTAAAAGAACTGACTTGGACCATAAAATGATCTTTCAGCATGAGATTAACTATTGGTGTTATTCGTTCAGCAGAGTAGTAAAATAAGGTAGACGAGAAAAAACAACTAAATGTTGTCATGAAAGTAGCTGACACTGGGATGGCTTTGTTGCATCACTCAAGTAAAAAGAGCTAGCAGTTACTGACAAAATTCACTATAAGACAAGCATTTAACCTACGAAAGAAAAATATGTCACAAAAAATGAGAGTCAGTAACTGCCATGAATATAACAAATTTCTCCAAGAGAGGGGAAATATTTTTCATTTTATTAATGAAGCAATTGAGAATTGGTACGAAAAAGGTCCAAAAATGGCTGGTGGCAACTATATTTATAGCGATAAAGTTGTGATTTTAGTGCATATAGTCGCTAATCTCTTTAGAATTGGCTTAAGACAAACGGTAGGGTTTATAGAAGGGTATTTGCAGCAAATAGGAAAAAATTTGCAGATTATCAGCTATTCACAAGCTTCAAGGAGGTTTAGAAAACTCAATATTAAGATCAGTGACTGTAGAGTTAACAAAAATGATACGGAAGGTATTGAAATTGCCATAGATAGTACAAGTATCAGATAATACCCCTGGTCACAGTAAGGAAAATAGCGAAGTATCGCAGTTATAAACAGGTAAGAAAGCTGCATGTAATGCTGGAAATAGGTAGCAAAAAAGTCATAGCTGCAAAATATAGTAGAGGAGTTTATTCTGATCATTACGGAACCTGTGATCTTATTGAAAGAGTTGAAGCTCAATATAAGCACACTGTATGGAGATAGGTCATATAACCGAAAGAAATTATATAAATTGTGCAATGAACTTGGGATAAAGACAAAAATTCCTCTGCAAAATAATGCAGTAGAGCATCCAAAGTTAGACTATATGGCAGAGAGAAATGCTGCAATTAGACTAATAAAGTCATATGATAAAGATAATATAAAGATGTGGAAAAAGCAAATAAACTACGGAAAAAGATCTTATATAGAAAGTTTTTTCTCGCGACTGAAACAAATATTCGGATTTAATTTTCGTAACAAATCTGAGGTTAATCGTGAAAAGGAACTGCTACTCAAGTGTTATTTGCTTAACAAATTTACTGATTTTGGTATGGCTAAATTTGAAATAGTTACATGAATTTGTCGTAAATCACCACTACATGAAGTGTTATGCAACAAAGCCCACTGGGATCCAGAAATATGGGATATGTATAGAAGTTATTTTAAAATACAACGTTTTGGCGAGATTATGGATTCCAGTGTTAGCTACTTGAATGACAGGAGCAGAAACTGGAATGACAAGAAATCTAATATTTTCACATTTCCTGAACAATGCTTATTGGTGTCATTCAAAATACATTCGGTGCATTTAAACCTTTTGTATAATTCTTTGGCTTTCTTCTAACCTTGCAATAATGCTCTCTCTACCGATAAAAATTAATAATTTAGCGAGTTCTGGACCTGTTTCTGTTCCTGTTAAAGCGAGGCGCAACTGCATAAATAGATCTTTTGCCTTTATATCAATTGTCTGTCGAATATTTTTAACCCACTCTGATAATGTGTTTTCATTACAATCACCTTGAGGTAATGTGCTTAGCGCTATTTTTATAAACTCTTTATTAAGAACCACAGGTTCTATACCAAATTTGCATATTTTCCACCATTTGGCCACTTCAGAAAACTTTTCTATATTACTCCTTATAAAATACCAAAACTCTGAGCCAATTTGACTTAAACGATCTTGCACCATTTCAAATGGCATTTGTTGTAGCACTTTGCTATTTAGCTTATAAATTTCACTCAAGCTGAATTGTAAAGATGCTGAACTAAATTTTTTGATATCAAATGAGTCAATTAAAGACTGCATATCAATATAAGCTTCTATCGGATCAGATGTTCCAAGCTTTGCTAAATAGCTAGTTAGCGCCATTGATTCAATCTCATCTTCTCTTATGGACTTAATATCCAGCCCGCCTTTCCGTTTCGATATTTTGCTATCATCAAAGTGTAGTAAGGGAAGGTGGGCAAAGATAGGAATTTTCGCTTTTAATGCTTGAATCATTTGAATCTGAACTGCGGTATTAGTTACATGATCTTCCCCACGTACAACATGGGTTACATTAAAGTCAATGTCATCAATAACAGAAGGTAGCATGTACGTATAAATTCCATCTTCTCTTTTTACTACAGGATCGCTGATATGAATTGTTGCAATATTTATTTCGCCTTTAACTTCATCATTCCATTTTACAGTTTTATTTCTATCCAATTTAAATCTGAAATGTGGTTTTCGTCCTTCTTGCTCATAACGAATTTTCTCTTGCTCAGTTAAAAGCAACGCACCTTTATCGTAAACAGGGGGAAGACCTTGTTTTAATTGCAATTTTCGTTTAGTGTCTAATTCTTCTCTTGTTTCATAACATGCATAAATATGACCTTCTTTCATTAACTGTAAGAACACCTCGTTATAGCGCTCAAAACGCTCTGATTGCTTAAAACTTGAATTCCAATTTATGCCAATCCATTTTAGGTCTTCTATGATATTATCTACATATTTGATATCTGAACGCTCAAGATCAGTATCATCAAAACGTAGTAAAAATTTTCCATTTTGATTACGTGTGTACATCCAACAAATGAGTGCAGTGCGTATGTTTCCTACATGTAGGTAGCCAGTTGGGCTTGGAGCGAATCTTGTTAGCATTTAAATGATTACTTTAGTTTATTTTAATTTTATATAAATGTACTGCTAAAGCAAGATTCTTCTTTGTCTTGGTGTTAGTTGCTACAAAGTACAGCGAACATGAAACCTTTTTGTTAGAGTTCCATGATCTGCCTAAAATACTCTGAAAGCACGGCTTTAGTTATTTACTCTAAATATATTATACGTATACTTGTTATTAAATTAAATTTGAAATGATAAGAAATGAGTGAATTTAAATCAATCCGCAATATTGCAATAATTGCACACGTCGACCACGGAAAAACTACTTTACTTGATAACATGTTAAAACAAAGTGGCACGTTTCGTGAGAATCAAGAAGTTCAAGAACGAGTGATGGATAGTGGTGATCAAGAACGTGAACGTGGGATTACAATACTTGCAAAATGTACGTCAATAATGTGGGGTGATGAGAAAATCAATATCATTGATACACCAGGACATGCGGATTTTGGTGGAGAAGTGGAAAGGGTGCTCTGCATGGCAGATGGTGTATTACTACTGGTTGATGCTGCAGAAGGTCCAATGCCACAGACTAAGTTTGTGTTGTCAAAAGCACTAAAGGCAAATTTAAAACCGATTGTGATAATCAATAAGGTTGATCGACCAGACAGCAGAATTGATGAAGTACTAAATGAAATATATGAGTTATTTTTTAACCTTGATGCAACCAACGAGCAACTAGATTTTCCAGTACTCTATGCTTCAGGTAGAAATGGTTGGTGTGCTAAGGAGCTATCTGATGAGAGAAAAGATTTAAGCCCATTATTTTCAACGGTGATAGATTACATAAAACCTTCCGTTTATGATCAAAATGCACCTTTTGCTATGCTAGTTACTTTACTTGAATCTGATAAATTTCTTGGCAGAATATTGACAGGAAAGATTTACCAAGGAATCGCGCAAGTTAACTCAGATCTTAAGGTAATTGATCTTGATGGTCAAGTGGTTGAGCGAGGGAGATTAACTAAGTTACTCTCATTTTCTGGCTTAAAACGCGTTCCAGTAGAGCAAGCTGTAGCTGGTGATATCATTGCCATTGCAGGACTTGAGAAAGCTTCAGTTTCAGACACTATAGCAGCACCAGAAGTTACAACTGCGATCAGCTCAACTCCAGTTGACCCGCCAACAATGGCGATTACTATAAGCGTGAATGACTCACCTTTTGCTGGGCAAGAGGGAACAAAACTTACCTCAACTGTTATAAAAGATCGTTTATATGCAGAAGCAGAAACAAACGTTGCAATTACTGTAACTTTGGCTCCAAGTGGTGAAGCATTTGAAGTAGGTGGACGTGGTGAGTTGCAGCTTGGGGTACTGATTGAAAATATGAGAAGGGAAGGTTTTGAACTTTCAGTTTCACGGCCTCGAGTGCTGTTTAAAGAAGAAGATGGCAAAAAACTTGAACCTATAGAGGAAGTAGTAATTGATGTAGATGATGAGTATAGTGGAATCATCATGGAAAAACTTAGCTTTCGAAAAGGTGAAGTAACTGACATGAGACCTTCTGGTAGTGGCAGAACTAGGTTGACATTTTTAGTGCCATCAAGGGGATTAATTGGCTATCAAGGAGAATTTTTAACTGATTCTCGCGGCACTGGTATAATCAACCGTTTATTTCACAGTTATGCTCCACATAAAGGTTCAATTTCCGGAAGGCGTAATGGGGTTTTAATTTCAACAGACAAAGGCGAAGCAGTAGCGTATGCAATTTTTAATCTGCAAGATAGGGGAATTATGTTTATTAAGCCACAGGATAAAGTATATTGTGGCATGATCGTCGGTCAGCATAGTCGTGACAATGATTTAGAAATAAATGTACTTAAAGGTAAGCAATTAACAAACGTAAGAGCTTCAGGTAGCGATGAAGCTATAAAGCTTACTCCACCAAAAATAATGACACTGGAGGATATGATAGCATATATAGACGATGATGAATTAGTAGAAGTAACTCCAAAATCTATGCGTTTGCGTAAGAAGTTCCTCGATCCAAATGAACGTAAACGTGCAGGAAGGGCGAAGAATAAAGAGTAATCAACGTTCCTGATAAAAATCTGGATGAGCTACTCGGATAACACCATCATAAAGGGAACCAGTGTCAGTTACTTGAGCAGGTATTGGGATGACAAGAGAAGGCTACAAAGGTGTCATGCAAGTGGCTCATCCAGCTTTTTTATAATCATCGAAAACATTGTATTTTAACATTACTTTTATACTTATAAGTTTCTAGGCACTGGGTTTGTTGTAGACTTACTTTTACTTTACCCCCTTATTTTACCACTCCGCTTGTATATTTTTATATGAGGCTTTTTGCGAAAATTTTTCATTTTGTGTAACATGATATATATGAAAATTGATCACGAAGTTAGTATAATTATTGAGGCCATAGAGAAATTTGGTGGTGAGGCAAGGCTTGTTGGTGGATGTGTTAGAGATTCAATTTTACAGCGTGACATTCACGACATCGATCTTGCTACTAATCTGCTGCCTAATCAAGCAGTTAAAGCGTTAAAACTCCGTAATATAAAAACTATTCCAACTGGCTTAAAACATGGAACTATTACTGCGATTTTAAATAAAAGATCCTTTGAGATTACAACGCTAAGGCATGATATAAAGTGTGACGGTAGACATGCGAAGGTAGAATTTACTAATGATTGGCAAGCTGATGCTTCAAGGCGCGACTTTACGTTTAATGCTCTTTATGCGGACAAGCATGGCCATATATACGACTACTTTGGTGGCATTCAGGACTTAAAAACACGAAAGTTAAACTTTATAGGTAACGCTGAAGATAGGATTAAGGAAGACTATCTACGTATTTTAAGAGCGTTTCGTTTTCACGCTAAAATATGCATAGGAGATTTAAGTGATGAAATATTGGATGTGTGCAAAAAGCATTCGCACATGATTCAAAACCTCTCTGGAGAGAGAATAAGAGAAGAAATATTTAAACTCTTGGAATGCAATGATCCTGCTCCAACACTTAAGAGCATGCAAAAATCTGATGTTTTACAAAAAATTATTCCAAAAGAAGTAAAATGCGAAATTTTATCTTCACCACTTCTTATCAACACTAAACCTCCTATAAAACCCTCAGCGTATGTCCATACGCCTTTCCTAGATCCCACAATCGATGCACTAACAAAATTAGCTTTGCTTATTAGGACTGCTGAAGATAGAGCGAGTCTTGGGGAAGAAGTGAGCAAGTTTTTACGTCTTTCAAATAAGCAAAAGAAAAAAATATTATTTTTATTATCAAACAATATCAAAACAGAGCTTTCAGAAAAAGAGCAAAAGAAATATATATCTTTATTTGGTAAGGAATTATATTGTGACTTAATGAAGATTTGTGGTATTGAGTCTGGAACAAATGTTGATGAGTATATTTTATTTGCCAATATATTCAATGTTCCAAAATTTCCTTTATCTGGGGATGATTTAATAATCATAGGTCACCAACCAGGAAAAAGTTTAGGTAGAAACTTAGAATTGCTACGACAACACTGGGAAGACAGCTCCTACACTTTAACAAAGGAGGAGCTGATACTTTATGCTAAGAGCCTACTCTAGTTACTCTCTGAATGTTTGATGAAGTAGTGTGACGCATGGAAGAGTTAGGTGTTAATTTGTATTCTTTTTTAGCTTTATCTGTTAATTGATACTCGTTTACTCCTCCTTGAGTCTGATTACACATTCCCTGATCTGGGGATAAAAATTTATCTCTTATACTTGATGCCAGTTGTTGAACCTTATCTGAAAAACATTTTATTTGAGCTTCCGTTAACTTCTGCACAACAAATTTTTTGACTGAATCATTATTGCTATCATTTCCCTGAGCCAAAAATTTTGTGAAAGAACTTATTATTGCTTCACTATCTTTTTCATTGAAATACAACTTGTTTACACAATTTTTAACAAAATCTCCATTTTTAATGGAATGTTTTTTACCAACTTCTGTAACAACTTTGTTAACATTAGTTTCTATGATCGCTCTTCCAGATTGAACCAAATTCTCTTCCAACAGTGCAAGTAACTTATCACTTTCAAATTTACCATCACCTTGATTTGATAGAGACTTTATAGTTTCCTCAAGCACGTTATGGCAAAAGTGTTCTCCTTTAAATTCAGGAAAACTTTTTTTCAATTTTTTATTTTGATCAGATAAAAATTTATCGAGATTCTTATTCCCACGAAGCTTAGAGAAACCATTTGAAAATTTTGACTTAATAGAACCAGAAGTAGAGAAAATACTCTTTGTATCTGCTTTAGTTTTTTTATTAATATCTTCTGGCTTTTTACTAGCGTCTTTTTGCTTGTTTTGTAACTTTTGTTGTTCTTGATTATTTGACAATTGCTGTTGCTCCAACTGCTTTGGCGTGCTTGATAAGCTTCTCTTTAATTGATCTATTTCAGCTAACAGACCTTTATTTTCTTCCTGTAGTTTTGTAATATCAATTTTCGATCGATTTTCTGCTTGCTTATGTTCCTCTTGTGACTGCTTAATCTGCTTCTCTTGCTTTGCAAGTTCTTCTTTTAACATTTCTGTCAGATTCGAATGAGTTTCCTTTAAGATATCATCTATTCCCGCTGATTCCCACTCTTTACTTTTTTCTAATGCCTGTACTTGTTCTTGTAGACTAGTAATCTTACTTTCTAATTCTTTTTTCTCTGTTTCAGTAGCATTTAGTTTACTAATTGAATCACTTTTGTCTTTCTCTAATTGTTGTTTAAGATTCTCTACTTCAGCATCTTTTTCCTTAGCTTGTTCTTTCAATTCATTAATTTCACTTTCTAAATCTTGTTTCTTTTTTTCAATGGTATTTAGATTAGTCTTTTCTTGCTCTAATTGTTGCTGAGCACTTTCCAATTTTTTTCTAAATTCAGCATTTTTTTCCTCAGCTTGTGTGAATTCTGCTTGTTTCTCCTCAAGTTGACTTTTTAATTCCCTTATTTTAGTATCAGATTCTTTTTTTAACTGATCAACTTTACTTTCTAAATCTGTGTTTTGCGCTCGTAGGCTTTTATTCTCTTTCTTCACAGTTTCATCTATGTCTTTATTTGTATCAGCAAGTGAAGTAATTAATGTGTCTTGTTCTTTTATTCTTTTATCTTGATTAGATATGGTTCGCTGTTGTGCATTATTTTTATTCTCCATTTCCTTTTTCTCTTGTTCTAATCTTTCATTTAATTGCGTTAAACTACCTATTTTCCCATCTTTTTCTTCTACCCTTACTGAGAGCATTTCTATTTTATTTGCAAATTCTTTGCTGCACTCAATTAATTCTTTCTGCAAATGTAATATCTCCTCAGACTTTTCCTTGAACTGTGCTAAAAATTCTTCTCCTCTTTTTTGTGCAATTTTTACCAATTCACTATAGTTCTTTTTAAGTCCTGCAAGTTTAGACTTTAACTCTTCATTTTCTAATTCTAAGTCTTCAATCTGCTGTGCTTGTGCTGCAAAAAATTTAGCAAATATTTCTTTTTCCTCTCCTAATGATTTTACTTGTTCTTTAAGTTTAGTAATTTCTTTCTCTTTTTTAGTTAATTCCTGATTTAAATTTGACTGATTTTCCTCCTTCTTACTACCTTCTTTCAACTTTTCTTTTAATCTCTCATTTTCATCCTTCAATTCCTTTTCTCTGTTAGAATTTAAAAGATCATCAGTCTGAACCACATTATCTGCAATATTGTAATGTAGGATACTCTTTGCCCATTGATTCCACTTTTCTGGCAACATTCGTCCAATTGTTTTTAGATATAGCCAAGCAAGCACAGTGGATAAGCTATATTTTTTTTCCTTTTGTTTAGGTTCGTAATTAACCTTATTGTTAGCATTTAGCATAAAATTACCTAATTTTTAAAGTATTGAAGTTATATATATTAATATAATTATTAAATAAATTATAATATAAATGTTAAATTGTGTGAAAATTTTTATAGATTTTAAGTAGAAATACACATGTTCGTAAGCACAGAATTTGCTTTTTCTATTGCTCTTGCTAACATTTCTTGTTCATTGTGCTGATTTTTCACGTTGATTACCTGAGCTGCCAAATTTGCAGGGAAAGTGACCAAACTAACTTCCCATAGCTCCACTTGTTTTAACACTCGAGCTCCGCTTTCATGATCAACATCATACTCTATTGGTATATAGCCAATCGAAAGCCCGTTAATAGTTCCAGTTTTGAGCATTAAATATGCTTCCTCTGCTTTTTGAATACCAAAAAGCAAATGTGCAGTTATATATAGGCCAATATCATTTTCGCAAATATCCGTAATATTACCTATAGGCTCGCTCGGATTGTGCTGCCAAAGAAGTTTTATCTGACTTTTATTTAAGTTATTCTTAAATGCTCCTGGTAATATCAGATCATTTTGCTTATCAACTATATTAAAAACGCTCGCATAGCCAGAAAATACTCCGTTTTCTTCTATGCTTTTTATTGATAATGGTGAATAGAGAAATTTCTTATTCATAAGTCCTCCTTGTAAATTATGGTATTGGGTTTGCCAGCGCTCTGAGCCAGCTTAAAATGTTGTATAGATTGTTTTCCTATATCTCAGGATGAGTATAAGGCACTACAATATAATTCTATTGTATGCAGTGCTTTGAAAATGTGGAAGTACTTTTTTAGTTATAAAATTTGTCATTTTATATACATAAGGGTAGGGTTTGTTGCACATTGGGTTGTTCAACAGCAGCGTTTTCCAGATTTGTAGAAACAGCTTCGTTTGTAGCTTTTCCTAGAAGGAAGCCAAATCCCAATGAAACAGCGGCTATAAAACCATTCATTAATGACTCTGTCCATGTTTCTCCCTCGTATTCTTGATAGATTTTAGAATATATCATTATTGGCTTCATTCGGGTTTAAATTTCTTCCCAACTCTTCTGATGTTTTCTCCCCAGCATCTTGGGATTTTGTTGATGAACTTTTCTGTAAGTTTTCTAATTCTTGTGCGTCCATCAACACCTCACTATTAAAGCTTAAGTACAAATTATACAGCACTATAATTGTTTAGTCAAGGTAAATACTAGTATATTAAGTAAATATTTACTATATTAATATGATTGCTTAAATTCACAACTAATTGTTTGGGGGAATAAAAAGATTGTGTTTTGTAGGTGATTTTCGTAGCGGAAGGTATTACCCCAGTTTTACAACACCCGGGGTAACGATAAAGAAGGAAGTAGGGAAAGTTATTTATAATAGTTTGAAGCTATTACAAGTTTATATGCTCTGTCCTTGAATATTTGTTTGTTCAATAGTAGTACTTTCCAAATTTGTGGAGATAGTAGCAAACATCCTTCTCGCTAAAGCCGTTGACAATGCAGCACCAATTCCAGCTCCAGTTGCAGCTATAAAACCAGGGCCTAATAATTCCATATTTGTTTCAGTGCTGCTGCTAGTTATATTGTTAATTAACATCATCGCGCCTGCTCCTAAAGCTGCTACTAACCCAATCCTTGACGGTTTACTTGTTGCATCAAGAGAATATTGTACTACTTCTCTAAGCTCTGAATTACTGTTTTTTAACGCTACTGCTATTGATGCTGGTAACATGACCATTATTGGCATGGATAATAGTCCTCCAAGTGTTGCACCAATAATTTCACTCGCTTTTGATTTTCCAAGATTAACTCCTAAGGCTGTTATACCTAATACTCCAATTGAGGTGATAATCCTTACATTTCTCTCTTCCATTTCTCTCACATGCGCCTCATATTGTATTGTAGCTTCTGCTACCGCTAACCCAATACTATTTGGTTGCTGTGGAATCTGATTTACTCGCCCTAACTCTTGTGAAGTTTTCCCTCCAATACTTTTGACGGCATCTTCTAAGTCTAATAACGATCTGTTATTTAACCTTACGTTATCTTGACTATCACAAAAGACAATGTAGTCTAAAATTGTCATTCTCAGATTATTCATTTCTATATCATCATTAATATGATCTTTTAATATACTTATAATCTCTAATGCTCGCTCCTTCATATCTCTTTCTTCTTCTGCACTAGCTGGTGCAAGTATGAGAAAAATTATTCTAAGCAACTCTAGTTGTAAGTTTTTTAAATCCATAATAATTATCATTAATATTGAGTTAAATAATATAGTACTATAATTACTTAATTAAGATTTATATTAATATATTAAGAAATAAGCACTAAAAAATGATATCCTTAGTCGTAAAATACAAAAAGAGCGGAGCACCCAGTGCCACAACACTGGATAACGATAAAGAAGGAAGTAGAGAAAGTTATATGTAATAGTTTAAAACTATTACAAGTTTATATGCTCTGTCCTTGAATATTTGTTTGTTCAATAGTAGTACTTTCCAAATTTTGTAAAGATTCAAATTCTTCTTGCATATCCAGTATGTCTTCTATTACTTGCTGATCTTCATCTCTTTCTTCTAATTGAAATGCTGCTGCTTCTTGAGGTGCTTCTAGCAGTTTTTTTAATATTTCTGTGCGCAGTTTCTCTGTTATTGATTTCCACTGTAGCATTACTAGCATTTCATTTTGCAGCACTGACATTTTCTGTAGTGTTTTCACTTTTTCTGACAGTCCTTTATTTTCTTTTTGCAATGCTTCTATTTTTCTTTGCTGATACTGATTATCTGAATTTGTCATTGGTAATCCATGCATAACCTACTCCAAGTTAAAATTTAGACATTATTAATTAAGTGATACAGTTTCTTTAGTCAATCAATATATTATAACATTACGATTAACAACTAAAAGAATAGAATGAAATATCAGGCAATATTCCGTATAATTAAACTTTTAAGATGGAAAAATGACAATTCGTGTAGGAATTAATGGTCTTGGTAGAATAGGCAGAAGTGTATTGCGTGCTATTTTTGAAGTAGAAAACTATAGCGAGCAAATAGAAGTTGTGGCGGTAAATGGGTCACTCAGTGCTGAGCAGCATGCACATTTGATTAAATATGACTCTGTTCATGGCAAATTTAACGGCGATATTGATTTTAACGAGTCTGAAAATTGGCTATCTATAAATAGCAGGAAATTTTCTTTATATAGAGAACGTAGCCCTGAAAATATTCCTTGGAATGTTGATGTAGTACTTGAATGCACTGGTGCATTCAACAAGCGTGCGGAAGCAGCAAAGCATAATGCAGAGAGAGTAATTGTCTCTGCTCCAGTTTCAGATGCTGATGTAACTGTAGTTTACGGCGTAAATAACGATATGCTAAAAAAGGAGCATAAAGTGATCTCAGCAGGTTCTTGTACTACAAACTGTCTGGCTCCGATTGTACACATTTTACACTCCAATTTAGGTATAAAAAGCGGTTTTATGACCACTATACATGCCTATACGAATGATCAAAATATTCTTGATGGCAACCATAGAGACTTACGTAGGGCAAGAGCTTGTGGCCTTTCTATGGTGCCAACTACAACTGGAGCAGCAAAAACAATTGGTTCTGTTATTCCTGAGTTAAAGGGTAAGCTAGATGGTACTGCTATTAGAGTTCCGGTTAGCAACGTTTCTATGGTTGATTTTAAATTTTTAGCTGATAAGAGAGCAACAACTAAGGAAATAAACGAAATATTTAAGAATTCAGCAAATCATGTGCTTTCCGTATGTAACGAGCCTTTAGTTTCAATAGACTTTGTCCATAACCCTTATAGTGCAATTGTGGATTTAGCTGGTACATATGTCACAGGTGATATCTGTAGAGTTGCAGCATGGTATGACAATGAATGGGCTTTTTCACTGAGAATGTTAGATATAGCGTTATTGTAAAGTATGAACGAAAACTCACAAAAATATGCTTCATTTTATGAGCACTTTGCGGAACTTAGAAAAAGGGTTATTTTTTGCTTTCTATTTTTTTGTGTTACCTTCGGGTTTTGTTACTACTTTAAAGAAAATATATACCGCTTTTTACTTGCACCTTTAATAGAAGTTACAAAAGATAGTGATGATTTTTCTCTAATCTATACAGACTTAACAGAAGCGTTTTTTGTATATCTCAGGGTTGCAATAATGAGTGCACTGTTGTTTTCTTTTCCTGTGTTTGCATGGCAATTCTATATGTTTCTAGCACCTGGCTTATATAAAAGAGAAAGGGCGGTGTTATTGCCATACTTAATTGCAACACCGGTTTTGTTTGTAACGGGAGCCGCTGTAGTTTACTACTACATATTTCCCTTAGCCTGGAAATTTTTTATTGCTTTTGAACATAGCGGTAAATCTTTCGGTATACCAATAGAGTTTATGCCATCAGTTAGTGAATATTTAGACCTTGTTCTTCAATTCGCGTTCGCTTTTGGTACTGCATTTCAAATTCCAGTCATACTAACCTTAATGGTGAGAGTAGGGCTAATCACTGCACAAAGTTTGTCAAATAAACGGAGGATTGCGATAGTGGTAATTTTCATTATTGCTGCAATCTTAACTCCACCTGATGTACTAAGCCAAGTAGGGCTTGCAATACCAATGCTGGTATTATATGAGCTGTCTATTCTGATATGTAGATATATTGAGAAGAAAGCAAAGGATTGAATCAAGAATATTATTTATAAACAAAGAATGAGCACCAGAGCACTTTTTCTTGAACATTGAAGTGGGATTATGTAAACTGCCCTTGTTGATTTTTTAGTAGACGCCAAGTGAATTAAAATATTACGAGGTGTGTTATGATAATAGTTGTTGGTGGTCAAAAAGGTGGTACTGGTAAAACGACCATAGCCACAAATATAGCGGTGATGCGTGCTAGGGAAGGTAGAAATGTCCTTCTCTATGATCTTGACCCATTAATGCTAGCTACCTTGTGGGCATCCCTGCGAGACAAGGACAAAAGTTTACCGAAAATTAACAGTATTCACAAGGTGTTAGGCCAAATTAACATTGGTGTAGTAATCAGAAATGAGCTACAAGCTTTACAGTCCAAATATCAAGATATTATTGTTGACGCAAGAAGAGCAGATGAAACTTTAAGGGCTGCCTTATCATTAGCTAA
The DNA here is from genome assembly GCF_008245065.1 of Wolbachia endosymbiont of Chrysomya megacephala. Lineage (NCBI taxonomy): Bacteria > Pseudomonadati > Pseudomonadota > Alphaproteobacteria > Rickettsiales > Anaplasmataceae > Wolbachia > Wolbachia endosymbiont of Chrysomya megacephala. The sequence goes on along the minus strand of NZ_CP021120.1, from coordinate 904,878 downwards.
TCTAGCTATATTTCCCATTAATCCATCTGGGATTGATATGTGGACGTTTAACACTCTGAGCAACTTAGTTAACGGTACTCAAAGTTGTAATAAAACCTTTAAAGCAAGAGTGCTATTTAATGGAGTACACACCAATCCAGGTGCAGCTAAAAAACACATTGAAGAATGTGATGATTTTTTAAGTGAATTTGACAACTTAACAAGGTTCGATAGTTTTTTAAGTTGGCGAGCTGCAGTTCAAGACGCCTCTGGCGAAGGTATGGCAATTGTTGAATATAAACCAGTAGATTTAAAAGCAATTAGGGAAATTGAATCTGTTTATGAGGAAGCCTTATCTACTGTTAGAAAATCAGAGCCAGCACAGTCAGTGTTAAGGTTGCCACCTAGTTTACATCAAAAATTGAGGGAAATAGCCTTTATAACAAAAGATACAGTTTCTAACATTGGATTCAGGGCTTTAACGGAATACATTAAAACTTTAGAGAAATAAGAAACCAATCAAAATGAAGAAGAGAGGTTTGTTTCCTTGATTGTCTTTCAACTATTTTTCTGAAGTTGGAGGTTCGATAGGTTGCTGTGTAAAAGATTAGGAAGTAGTTTTGTTAGTGTTGAAAATTATAGCTCTTTTCCTAATAGTCGGAACATGATGGAATAGGTAAAGTAGTGAGGAGATGTGAATGCCAGCAGCATATAGTTATGATTTAAGGAAAAAAGCATTGGATGTAGGGGAAAGTAGAGCATTTGTAGCCAAGAGGTTTAAAGTTAACATTCTATGAATGGCAAAAAAGTGCAAGAAAATAGGCGATTTTAAATCAAAATGTAGATCCAATAGAGCGTGATTGATATCTTGCTAGTAATAGTGTAACAGCTTTTATTAAGATATTTTTTTGCCATACGGCAGCAATAACAAAGTTAGAAAATTGATGGCTGAATATGTTGGCATTGATAAACAGTATATTATGCTTCAAGCAATATTTACTTTAGTAGCTTCTACAACTTTTTTAGTATATTGGTGCTGTGTACCAACAGCAGTATTTGCACTTGCTACGTGTTTCTTTGTTAAAAATGCTGTACATGCTGCATTTTCTGCAAAAGAACTTTCTCCTGAGTTTGCCGAAATTATTACTGAAAAAGTAGTAAATAATGTTGAGCTCAATGCAGAAGACAACTCTCAATCGAGAAGCTACTTGTATGAGACTGTGTTATGTAGCGAAACTAGATTTCACTTTTACACACCTAGATAAGGGGTAAAAGCAGATACTAGAATGACGAAATCGTTATTCTGCTACGCATTATCGCCGTATAACTATAGCTATATATGAACTAAAAAAGTAATATTCACTAGATCTTAATATTTTAGATCTATATTTCAATAAAATATTACAATTAGTATGAATGATCCATTTAAAAGTGAGGATTATAAAAAAAATCTCGATTCTCTGATCAAATCTATAAAGCTAGGGAATTCAGAGAAACAATATGGTAAAACAGTAACAGATTTATCTCATGCTTTAGAGGGTTTTACAGATAAGGCAGAAGATGTAGCTAAACTTGTTATACGTGATGACTTGAATAATTGTGTAAAGAAGGCAAATAAAAAGCCATTAATTCTTAGGATATTCAATAGAATATTAGGAAGAGATGTTTCGATTAGGAATATAAGTAATTTTATAAAAGATAAATTGCCTCCTTCAACTGCTAGAACAGCAATCGAATATACAGATGTTATTAAAAAAATTTCAGATTTAGAGCGAATAGAAAGAAGTCAAGATAAATATAGGTCATATGGAATAAATTTAGAAAATAGACAGCAAAAGAAAAATCTCTTATATGAGCGAGAAGATTCAGGTTATGGAGGTTCATTAAACGAAGATCCTGAGTATGAAGAAATATCAAATTATCAAGAGGAAAAGAGCAAATCTTTAACAAAAGATTTGCGTAATCTACAATCAATTAAAGAGGAGCCGATTTATGCAACAATTCCTAAAGAACATATAGAAGCAAAAAGAGAAAATAGGAAGAAACAACAACTTCAATCTCTTGCACCACCAAAACCACCAAGAGTACCACCAGTACCAGAGAAAATGTTTACTGCCAATCAAAAAATTAGACAAGAACCGAAAAAAGATAAACCTGCAGTACCACCAAAGCCTAAAGATTTAGGCGAAAAAGTAAGCACAGAGCAAAAAATAGTAGTGGAAAAATCAGCTGAGAGTAACCCTACACTACCACTAAAATCTGAAAATCAAGATGGTAAAGAATCAGCAAAAAAAGCTGATGGACCAAAAGTACTAGTAGTTGCTATGAAAAAAGAAATGACTCGCGAGAGTAGTAAAGTAAAGGCATTAAAAGAAAGATTTGAGCGAAATCAAGTAAAGAACGTGTTGCCTGCTGAAAACAAAACTGCTTCAGTAACACAAACGGATATCAGTGTGAAGAGAAAACAATCTCGTTCATTTCCAGTAGGGAATAAAAAATCTTCGATCAACCATCTTGCCAGCAAAAATTTACCTTCCACGAATGTAAGTGTAAAAGAAATGGTTAAAAAATTTGAAGGGAGAAAAGGTGAAAGATAGTAATATTTGGGTATTTCCCTACTCATGAAAATTAGCTCTTATCATAACATTTTCACAGCCATAAGAGGAAGTTTTTATAAGATTGGGGCTAAAGAAAACTTGCATGTAAATGTATCAAGGTATAAAATTATAAATATTAAGAATGAATAGGTTAGTTATGAATCTTGTAACAAAATCCGCTATCGATTTTACTGCTTCGGCTGTTCTTGCTAGTGGAAAAATAGTTGATGATTTCTGTTTAAGTAAACATATAAAGGATAAGTATGCTGTCCTTTTTTTCTATCCACTTGATTTTACTTTTGTCTGTCCAACTGAGTTGATATCATTTAGCAACAAAATAGAAGATTTTTCAAAACGTGATGTTGAAGTGATAGGAATAAGTATAGATTCAAAATTTTCACACTATAAATGGCGAAACACTCCAGTTAATGATGGTGGTATTGGAGAGGTTAGCTACAATTTAGTGTCTGATATCAAAAAGTCTATATCAAGAGACTATGGGGTCTTATATGATGACTCAATTGCACTAAGAGCAACTTTTGTTATTGATGATAAATTTGTTGTACGTCATCAATCGATAAATGATTTTCCTTTAGGGCGTAATATCGATGAATTCATTAGAATCATTGATGCAATAAAACATAATGAAGAGCATGGTGAAGTATGTCCAGCAGGGTGGAAAAAAGGCAAGCCTGCGATGCAGGCAAGCGATGAAGGAGTGGCTGATTATCTAAACTCACACAGTGCAGAATTATAAATTGAGTACAAAAGTTCTTATTATTGGATCTGGAGCAGCGGGTTATGCTGCTGCTATATATGCAGCACGTGCAAATTTAGAGCCAATTGTAGTAACAGGAATGCAACCTGGTGGTCAGCTTACAATTACTACGGATGTTGAAAACTATCCAGGTTTTATTTCTATACAAGGTCCAGAACTCATGGAACAAAAGAGGTTGCATGCAGAGAAGGCGGGAGCAAGAATAATAGACGATGAGATAAAAAGTGTAGAACAACTTGAGGATTCTAATGAGTATAGATTTAGATCTTGTGGTAATGCTAGTGACTACTATTCGAATGCAATTATAATCGCAGCTGGTGCGCAAGCGAAGTGGCTTGGCCTGGAGAGTGAAAAGAAATTTCAAGGTTACGGAGTTTCGGCATGCGCAACTTGTGATGGTGCATTTTTTAGAAATAAAGTTGTAGCTGTGGTTGGTGGTGGAAATACTGCTGTTGAAGAAGCAATATTTTTAACTCGATTTGCTAAGGAAGTTATACTGATACACAGGCGTGATAACTTAAGAGCAGAGAAAGTAATGCAAGACAGGCTCTTTAAAAATGATAAGATAAAGGTAATATGGAATCATACCGTAGAACAGGTTCTTGGAGAAGAAAATCCAAAAAAAGTTACTGGCATTACAATTAAATCGACAGACATCAATAAAACCCAGGAATTGAAAGTAGATGGAGTGTTTATTGCAATTGGGCATGCACCAAATACAGGTATTTTTAAGGGCTTTGTTGAAATGGATCAGCAAGGTTATATAATTACGAAACCTGGAACAACTCTAACCAGTAGGGCAGGGGTGTTTGCTGCTGGTGATGTTCAAGATAAGGTATATCGCCAGGCAGTAGTTGCAGCAGGTACAGGGTGCATGGCTGCACTTGATGCAGAAAAATTTTTGGAATCATAATTAGTTCTAAAATTTTTAACTAAATTACTTGCAATTTTCTTTGTTTTTTTTATAATTATGTCAATAAATTATAGGTTAGGGAGAATTTAGTATGCTTTCGAGAAGTAATGTAGGTTTTAGAAGAAGTGTTGTTAATGATACAGGATTACGAGCTCAAAATCAAACAACTTCAGGACAATCAACAAAAAAATTATTTAAAGCTATTGATGATGAAAATCTAGGAGATTTTGAGCGAGCTCTAGCAGAAGGTGCGAATGTTAATGCATTTGATAAGGGATATACACCATTAATGACTATTATCATGAATGGTGATGATAGTCCTACACACTTGAAAATGATGACGTTGCTTTTGCAACATCAAAGTTTAAAGATTAATGCTCAAGAAACTAAAGAAAACAATACAGCTCTACATCTAGCCTTGTGCATGGAAAATAGAAATTTTGTACAGATTTTACTTAGACATACTGGTTTGAATGTGAATATTAAAAATATTCATCGTATAGATTTTCAAGGTAATTTCTCTCATACTCCTGAAGAATATATTAGAAAAATTGGACAAGTACAGGATAAAAATTTTTCGCACCTTACGATAGAAATACAAAAAGCACAAACAGGAAAAGAATTATTAGATGTTCTTTCTAACAGAAATATTGACCGAGCAAAAAGACTATTAAATCAAGAACTCAACCCTAATTGTTGGAAAAGAAATTCAAATGAAGAAATAGAAACACCACTTAGCCTGATTATCAAATCATGTTTACAAGGAATAACAGAAGATAACGAGGAAGTATTGACTAAACTTTTAAAACATAAAGAGCTAGATTTTAGTCAAATAAAACCAATACCAGCTATAGAGCAAAATTCAAGATTGAAGCAAATCATTGAACAAGCTATGAAAGAGCGATTAACTGATGCTATTAATAGAAAAGATTTGGGTGATGTAAAAGAATTAGTAGAAGATCACTGCTTCATAAATCGTGCAATTGTCAACGCTGTGTTGGGGAATGTTAATAATCCAAGTGAATCTATTAAAAATTATCTCAATGAGAAATTTCCTGCAAGTGCAGAGCAACCTGTAGCAAATACACATAATGTTCAATCAGAAATAAACGATGAGTTTATTGCTCAAGAATTGCAGCGACTTGAAAACCTGGAAGGTGAACTTGAAAGAACAAAGGCTCAACTTGCAGAAAAAGAGCAAGAGTTGAATAGGACCGTAGATGAAAGAACAAGAGACACTGACAAAATTTCACAGTTAGAAAAGGAGTTGAGACAAGTAAGGCAGGGTAATCAGGAAAGAATTCACACTCTCACTGATCAAGTAGCTCGACTTACTAGAGAAAAAAGTCAACTTAAAAACCTTAGAGATGAGCTTGAAAGAACAAAAACTCAACTTAGAAAAAAAGAGCAAGAGTTGGATAGGGTTGTAAGTGAAAGAGACACTAACAAAATTTCACAGTTAAAAAGGGATTTTAGTCAACAGAGATCAGAACTTCAAACTCAAAATCAAGACTTAAATAACAAAAACAGAAAACTTTCAGAAGCAAGCATTTATAATAGAAGGCAAAGTAACTATGCCTCTGCCTCTTTTGTGTTATCTGGAGCGTTTGCTATTGGTGCATGTTTAACAATATCGAATTTAGAAATATGTATTTCACTTGCTGTAGCTGCATTTGTCTTCCTTACAATTGGATGCTACTGTTCATATAAAGCAAGTACAGTACTGAGTGATGTGATAAGCACTGAATTTGGTAATGTTATCAGTTTAAGATAGAGTTAAGGTTTTTACTTCTTGTCTAAACTCTTCTGAAAATTTTTGTACATCCTGAAAATACCTTGATAATTCGAGTGAATGTAAACCTGAGTGGTTTCAAGACTTAAATAGTTGATTGTAAACTTGCTTCTATTATCTTTTAGTTCAAGAAATTAAAAGTTTAACGATGAGAATTATAATTACAGACCAAAGTAAAAAGTAGGCTTTTCCATTTGATTTATTTTTCACCTGTAATTTTTTGTCAGCTATTAGGTTTAATTTTTCTATAAGGCTAAATATTCCCTGAATTGCTTTTATGGGATAAGAGCTTTTAATTTTTTCCCTATACCCTATTTTACTTTCATGTTGATTGTTTATCCATGTTTCAACTACTTTCCACATATTGATTTCTGGATAGACTTTCCTACATGTTCCTTCTAATAAAATCATAGTTTTCTGCAGCAATAACAATTGTGTTTGAACTTTCATATCAAAATCACCAGTTATTTTTAGTAGCTGAGTAAGTAATCGAGCAAATGAAATCTTCTGTATAGGCTGTCCAACAATGGGCTCACCTATTGCTCTGCAAGCTGTAACAAAATTTCTATGCTGTGATGGAACATAACCGGCTCTAAAGTGCATTTTTGCAACGTGATCATAATCCCTATTTAAAAAGCCTTTGAGTATCTCTATAACGTAATAGCATGTCTCACGATCTATTCTACCCATGATTCCACAATCCAGGGCAATAATATTGTTATTACTATCGATCATTAAATTTCCAGGATGCATATCAGCATGAAAAAAACAATCCCTATATACCTGATTACAAAAAGATTCTATAAGATTGATAGCTATTTGCTTTCGGTTATTCAGCTTTTCAACTTCGTATATTGGTATAGCTTCCATCCATTCTAATGTTAAAACCTTTTTTGAAGTTCTACTCCAATCTATTTCAGGTACGTAGAAACCTCTGTCATGTTTAGTATTTTCCTTCAGTTCCGAAGAGTGGGCAGCCTCAAAGCGTAGATCTAACTCTAATCGGCAAATTTCAGCAAAAGTTTTGACTAATTCAACTGGCTTCAGCCTTTTTGATTGTTCACTAAATTTTTCTGCAATTTCTGCAAGCCAAGAAAGCATTTTTATATCCCTTGAGAATGTTTTCTCAATATTTGGCCTCAAAACCTTTACAGCAACTTCCTTACCCTCAATTGTAACTGCTCTATGCACCTGAGAAATTGATGCTGCTGCAATTGGCTTTTCAGAAAAACTTGAAAAAATATCGCTTAATTTACAATTAAACTCACTTTCTATAGTTTTAACTGCTATTTTATACGAAAATGATGGCAATCTATCACATATCAATAGCAAGTTATTTGTTATGTCCTCATTTAAAATATCAGTGCGTGATGAAATGGATTGCCCAAATTTAATGAACACCGGACCTAATCTTTCAAGAGCACGCTTTAGTTTATGACCTTGTATTTTATTTATTGATTTTTTTGATGGTGGAAGTAAATAAGGTAACACATTGTAGCGTGTTAGCACTGTAGTTATTTGCAGAAGACGTAGAATATTTTGAATCATTTCGCTGCGTAACTGCCAAATATTTCATTTATCTCCATAATTTCATCAGGTTTACCTTGATAATAGATAGTATTATTTATGCAAATTATGTAATCTGAGGATGGTAGGGCAGAGTTAAGGTCATGAGAAGTCATGAGAATCGACACTGATCGTTCTTTTGCGATTTTATTTATAATATCATAAAATTTAGATCGTGCGTTAATATCCATTGCACTGACTGGCTCATCTAAAATGATCAAATCAGATTCTGAAATTAAACAGCGTGCAAGCAGCAGTAATTGTGTTTGTCCTGCAGAGATTTCTAATACTTGATTTTTTAGGATGTTACCGATACCAACCAATTCTATTGCTTCTGTAACAATGGGTTGATTTTTCTTCAATTTCTTCGAGGAGCTATTGAAAAGGAAAGACTCAACTGTTATTGGCATCAAATTACCAATACTAAAATTTTGTGGCATATAGCTAATTTTTATATTGTCAGCGAATACAATACTGCCAATAAAACCTTTATTTATACCAGCAACTGCTTTCACTAAAGAGGTTTTACCTCCGCCATTTGGACCAAGTATTGTAACTATATCTCCTCTTTGTACTGATATGTTGATATTATCAAGAACTTTTTTGTTACCGTATGAAAGAGTAAGGTTTTCTATTTTTAGAATGCAGTTATTGACACTACTTAATTTTTTGGCAAAAATTGACTTCTTCTCAACATTTATATGAGACATTTACTGTTTTTTTTTCTATTACTTTCATTTACATTATACTACAATAGTGCCTTTTCATCCAATTTAAAAATTGTAGCTACAATCAAACCTATACACTCACTTGTAGCTTCTGTTACAGATGGAATTTCAAAGCCAGAACTACTAATGTACGAAGTAGTGTCTGAACATAACTACATGCTCAGGCCTTCAGACGCAAGTAAATTAGAATCTAGCAATATTATATTTTATATCGATGATTCTTTGGAAACATTCATTAAAACTTTCGCTAAAGAAAATAAGAAGTTAATACCGCTATCAAGTGCAATCGATCTACTTCCTGCTCGAACACATTCATTTTCTAGTCACATTCAAGATGAAAAAGATTTGCATATTTGGCTGAATCCTGAAAATGCAAAAAGTATGATACTTTCTATCAGTGCAACATTATCTAATATAGATAAAGAAAATGCCTATCGATACAATACTAACGCAGAGGAGGCTATAAGAAAGATAGACCAAGAAGTAGAAAAAATTACGAAAGAATTGGATGAGTTAAAAAATCAAAAATACATAGTTACTCACGATGCTTATCAATATTTCGAAAAATATTTTGATTTAAGTTACCCAAGCGCCATTCTTTCTATAGAAGAAGATTCTTACATAGGTATGAAGAGTTTAATGAAATTAAAAAAGGTAATGAAAGAGGAAAACGTTAAATGTATTGTTTCTCATTCACGAGAGGATAGCATAAAGCCTAATGTCTTTTCTAGTGACGTAAAAATGGTGATTCTTGATCCTATTGGATCAGATGTAGAGCCTGGAAAGGATGCATATCTAGATATAATCAGCAGCATTGCACAAAATTTCAAGTCTTGTTTCACTGAGTAATGAGTTCTTTTATCTATTCAGATAGCATTGCAAACTTAGTGCTTTCTATTCCAATCACAACTATACCGACATTATCTACCAGAAGTATATCATCCCAGTCTGGGATTCAGTTAAGTTGGTAAGCATAAAAATATTATGTTAAAGCACAACGTTCTTGATGAGATTAGGGCAAGCCAATGTCAGCTACTTGAATGACACCATTTGCTATGCCCTCAAAAATGAATGCTCGTACAGCTGTGTGCCAGCTACTTGCATCTGCTATTTTTACTCATAATTATCTTGCCTGAACGAACTTAAATTCAAGTAGTTAATCATAGAAACAAAAAAAAGAAGATAACCAATATCTTCTTTTACTCTAATTAAAAAGACATTGAATTGTAATTGTCTATTTCATCTGATATAAGCGATAATTTTATGCTCTCAAAACGGAGATTACTTGCAATATCTGTTAACTGTTCACTAAGTGTTACTTTTTCTGGTGAATGGTGTTCAGGAGCTTTAATATTTCTATTACAGTCAGCCTTACACCAAGATCTATTAATTTTTGTCAATAAATCATTACCCTCGTATTTATTTTCACACTGTCTGTGGCACAAATTAAGTAAATCAACACCATGCAATGTCAATGAAGCAGAATCTTGTGTAAATTTTACCATAATATAATCCTTAATCTTATTATATCTATATTAACATATAAATGTGAATATTATACTAATATAGTTACTTTTTATGGCAAGTGGTTTTTGGTTATTTTCTAAACTTTCTTTATAAAAACCATAGGCGCCTATTGGTTTTTAGCTAAAGTAAAGATCAAGTATCTGGAATTCTGGACATAAAATCCTCCTGTGTAAAAAAGATTAGAAAAAAAGTGCGGCGCACATACGACAGAGATTAAGTATGTGTGTGCACCTACGTACGCTGAAGAAGATACGCCACATTTTTTAATGAATTTAATGAAAAAAGTCTGCAGATAAAGATAAATTTTGAGCTCTTAAAATATCTTTTACTATGATTATAGTCAGATTTAAAATATGCGCAAGCAATTTTTTTCTGTAAAAGTTTAACAAAAGAATTCAAAAGTTTGTGAACAACCTCTAAGTGTATGGTCCCAGAGTGTGATGGTATATAGACTATCTGGATCATTTAAAGTGTCAGATCAAGTCCCATTTAAGCAATAAAAAGACCAGATCAGGACAAAAACGCTACCATTTTCAGCCCTTATTCAGGTGGCTCAATTTCCCGTAACTTATATAAGTTACCGTAATCTTTCAAAACCTCAAACAGACTTTCTCTAATGCAAAACAGTATAACTAGTGAGCAATAAGCTACACTCCTTTTAGCTGTAAGCTTTGCATGATAATATACTTACTTTAATTTTTCTTCTTTAAATAATACGTGTCTTCTGACCACTGGGTCATACTTCCTAAACTCGAGCTTCTTGGGAAGGTTCTTAGGATTACGTTTTTTTACACAAAAATAGCCTGTTAGTTTCTCTTCTCCAGTTTTTGTTGTTTTAGTTGCAGTGCTAACTAGCTTGACAAGCAAAGAAGCATTTTTTTTCGCCATAATTGTTAGTGACATAATAAACTCTATGCAAGTTTATTACGCAAAACACTGAAAGTCAACCCAATAATGCAGATCGCAAAATTCTTGACAATCAATAATATATTAAGTAGTATAAGAACATTTCAGAATGAAAAGTAGACGGTAAATAAGTGGTGAGTGATGGCAAAAGGTTATTGTTGATAGAAAGTACTACCTGTTCTAACGAGGTAAGGGTTGCCCTACTAGTTAATGGTAGGGTTGTAGAGTTTGAACAAGAATTCAAGGAAAAAAAACAATTAAGAGGTAATATATACGTTGCTTATGTAAAGCGTATAGAGCCTGCTTTGCAGGCCGTGTTCATTGAGTATGGAAAAAATAAGCAAGGTTTTTTGTCTTTTTCTGAGATATCTCTAAATTACTTTAATATTCCAGAAAAAGAGAAGGAAATTTTCCCTGATGAAGACTATTCGAGCGGTGTGGACTGTTCAAATGATAATTGCACAGAAGAAGGCCTAGATTCTACAGCTAGTAATGAATCCAGCAGTGGTTTTGTGAGGGGGGTACCTTTACATAGAAAATATAAGTTACAAGATGTGATTTCAGTAAATCAAAAGTTATTAGTTCAATTAACTAAGGAAGAACGAGGAAATAAAGGAGCTTCATTTACAACATACGTAACTTTGGTCGGTAGATACTGTGTTTTCATGCCCAATTCCATAAGTAGGGGTGGAGTATCTCGCAGAATTGAAGATACCAACGTTAGAAAACAGTTAAAGGATATATTAAATTCAATAAATTTACCAAAAGGCTCAGGTTTAATAGTAAGAACTGTTGGTGCAGGAAAAAGTAAGAAAGAAATTGAGCAAGATTACAATAATTTGACCTTATTATGGCAAAATATTCAGCAAAACTTCTCTTCTTTAAATGTTCCATCATTAATTTACAACGAAGCAGATGTAGTTATGAGATCTGTACGTGACTTTTGTAGTAATGATACAGAAATTATAGTATCTGATAGAGAAGTTTGTGAAGCGGTAAGAAAATACACTAAAAATGTGTTACAAGGAAAATTGCGTCCTAGATTATATAGAGGTTCTGTTCCAATCTTTACTTACTATCGAGTCGAAGATCAAATTTCTGAATTATATAGCAATAGAGTAGAATTGCCATCTGGTGGGTCTTTGGTGATAACCTTAACTGAGGCATTTGTTTCAATAGACGTAAATTCAGGGAAAATGACAGGAGAAGATAACATAGAAGAAACAGCTTATAGAACTAATATGGAGGCATTATCTGAAATATCAAGGCAAGCGAATCTCAGGGGCTTATCAGGGTTAATAGTTGTTGATTTTATTGACATGTTGAAACTTGAGTATTGCAAAAATGTTGAATTTGCTATCAAGCAGGCGTTTAAAGATGATAAAGCTAAAGTTCAATTTAGCTTTATCAATGACTTTGGTTTAATGGTCTTTTCAAGACAAAGAATTAAACCAAATATACAGGAAATTAATACTACAGAGTGCTTACACTGTAAAGGTATTGGAAGAGTGAAATCAAACGAAGTGGTTGTTGCATCGATACTAAGGGATTTGCAACATATTGCTAATAAAAATCAAAATAAGTCCTTTGATTTAATAGCACGCAGTGCAGTTATAGCGCACATTTTTAATAATAAGCGTGATATGGTTTCTACAATCGAAAAAGAGTTCAATATTACATTAAATGTTAGTATTGATAATAGTTTAGATGCAGATACATTTATTTTAAAGCAAGGAGACCATATTAATTTTAATGATTATAAGCCATTGCAGAATTCTGGATGTCAAATTGTGAATAGCAGGGATAAAGAAGCTGGTAAACTACCGGGCAACTTTTGGTTAACTAAATGGCTTTCGCGCCTTTTGGGCTCTAACAACTAAACGGGACTTGTAATTAACGAGTTTTATACTTATATATTTTACATCAGATAATATTTAAAAGGGAGTATTCATTATGGGAAGAGCAATAGGTATAGATCTTGGAACAACAAATTCTTGTGTTGCAATAATGCAAGGCAAGGATGCAAAAGTAATCGAGAATAAAGAAGGAGCAAGAACTACTCCATCTATAGTTGCATTTACTTCATCTGGAGAAAGGTTGATTGGCGCTCCAGCAAAAAGGCAAGCAACTACCAATGCAAATAATACTTTTTTTGCAACTAAGAGATTGATAGGTCGCCAATATAGCGATCCTGAAATGAAGAATCTAGGTGTACCGTATAAGGTATTTGCAGCAAAAAATGGTGATGCATGGGTTAAAACAACTGATGGTAAAGAATACTCTCCTAGTCAAATTGGTGCATTTATACTACAAAACCTGAAAGAAGCAGCTGAGGCTTATCTTGGGGAAGAAGTAAAGGATGCTGTGATAACAGTGCCGGCGTACTTCAATGATTCTCAACGTCAAGCAACAAAAGATGCAGGAAAAATTGCTGGATTAAATGTCCTCAGAATAATTAACGAACCAACTGCTGCAGCACTTGCTTATGGTCTTGATAAAAAGCACGGACACACAATAGTAGTGTATGATCTTGGTGGTGGTACATTTGATGTTTCAGTTCTTGAAATAGGTGACGGAGTTTTTGAAGTAAAGGCTACAAATGGTGATACTCACCTTGGAGGGGAAGACTTCGATAATGCAGTAGTAAATTATTTACTGGGTGAATTCAAGAAAAGTAATGGCATTGATTTGAAAAACGATCCAATGGCTATGCAAAGAATCAAAGAAGCTGCAGAAAAAGCAAAGGTAGAATTGTCAAGTGCAATGGAAACAGAAGTAAATCTACCGTTTGTTACAGCTGATGCAAGTGGCCCAAAACACTTAAATATGAAGCTAACAAGAGCAAAGCTTGAAAGTTTAGTGAATGATTTAATTGAAAGGACTATAATTCCTTGCAAAAAAGCTCTTGAAGATGCTGGTTTGTCTGCTAGTCAAATTGGTGAAGTAGTTCTTGTTGGTGGCATGACTCGTATGCCAAAAGTCATAGAGAAAGTTAAAGAATTCTTTGGCAAAGATCCACACAGAGGGGTTAACCCTGATGAAGTTGTAGCAATTGGAGCTGCAATACAGGCGGGAATCATTCAAGGTGATGTAAGAGATGTATTACTACTTGACGTAACTCCACTTTCTCTTGGTATTGAAACTCTAGGGGGAGTGTTCACTCCACTTATTGAACGTAATACTACTATTCCCACAAAAAAATCTCAGGTGTTTTCAACTGCAGAAGATAACCAAACAGCCGTTACAATTAAGGTACATCAAGGTGAAAGAAAATTGGCGATTGATAATAAACTGCTTGGTCAGTTTAGTTTAGAAGGAATACCACCTGCTCCTCGTGGGGTTCCTCAAATTGAGGTGACATTTGATATAGATGCAAATGGAATAGCGCATGTTTCTGCAAAGGATAAAGCTACTGGAAAAGAGCAAAAAATACGTATTCAGTCTTCAGGTGGTTTATCGGAGGATGAAATAAATCGGATGGTGAGAGAAGCTGAGGAAAAAGCACAAGAAGATGAAAAGCGTAAGAAATTTATTGAAGTGAAGAATCAAGCGGATAGTTTAGTTCATTCTACAGAAAAATCTTTGACAGAATATGGTGATAAAATTTCTCCAGAAGATAAATCTGCTATTGAGAATGCAGTTAATGAATTAAAGGAAGTTAGTAAGTCTGATAATATTGATGATGCTGATTCAATACAACAGAAGGTTACTAATCTTTCTCAACTTTCTATGAAGCTTGGAGAAGCTATGTATAAGGAATCTCAACAACAACAAGGTGGAGAAAGCTCATCCACAACAAATAATGAGGAAGAAAAAGTAGTAGATTCTGATTATCAAGACATGGATAATAAAGAAGAGAATAAGTAATTCGATTGTCATCCCAGTGCCCAGATACTGTGGGATGACAAGAGGAGCGTATTGTTGCTTAAAGGAACTATTGTGGATATTATTAAGACAATAGAAGAAAAATTACGCGATTCAATAGGTGTAATTGATATTAATATTATCGATGAATCAGCAAAGCATGTAGATCATTATTTTGTTTCTTCTTCGACACTACCTTCACATATCAAATTAGTATTAATATCTAACGACTTTTCTGGAATGAGCTCTTTAAAGAGGCATAAATTGATCTATGAATTATTAAAGAGTGAAATAGAGCGATTACATGCGATTTCTCTTCACTTGTATACGCAAAGCGAATACAATCTAAAAAATAAATAGTAGAAACGTGAGAGAAGAGTCTTTATTAGTTAAAGCAGGAAGAAAATTTAATGATTATAAAGGGTCGATGAACCCACCAGTTTATCATTCTTCTACTATATTATTTCCTACTTACAAGGACTACTTAAATGCAGCAAATGGAGAAAGTATATACGATGTAATCAATGATGGTGTTGCAAGGGATTACAGTTACAGTAATGTTGGTACGCCTACTGTTCATTATTTTTCAAATGCACTGGCTGAAATTGAGGGTAGGGGACAAGCACTCATCTACCCTTCTGGATTATTTGCACTTACTTTTGCTATTTTGACTTTCACTAAAGCAGGTTCACATGTCCTGATACAAGATAATAGTTATTATAGGCTAAAGAGATTTGCCGAAAATGAGCTACCAAAAAGAGGAGTAGAAGTAACTTTTTATAATCCGACACAGGATATAACTGATTTAGTTCAGAGTAATACTTCACTCATCATGATTGAGACTCCTGGTTCTATAACGTTTGAGATTTCAAATATAGAGCATATAGTAAAAGTTGCTAAAGCACGTGGAATCGTAACCGTTTGTGACAATTCATGGGCCACTCCTTTGTTGTTTAAGCCGCTTGATTATGGAATTGATGTTGCACTATACGCGGTGACAAAGTATCTAGCCGGTCACTCAGATTTAGTGATGGGAGCTATGGTTGCTGAAGGTAAAATTTTTAAATTGCTTTATGAGAGCTATAAAAATTATGGAGTCACCATTCAATCGCATGACTGTTACCTTGCACACAGGGGACTTAGAACACTGCAAACACGCATGAGGAAGCATCAAAGTACAGCAATACAAGTAGCAAAGTGGCTGGAAAAACATCCAAAAATCAAAAAAGTCTTATACCCCGCACTTTTTTCCTATTCTCAGCATGATTTATGGAAAAGTTATTTCAAAGGGGCAAGTAGCGTATTTAGTATAGTACTCGATAGAGAATATTCATGTGAGGAACTAAGCTGCATGGTTGATCACATGAAAATTTTTGGCATCGGTGCTTCTTGGGGAGGATGTGACAGTTTGATATTACCAATAGAACATAGATCTATGTCAAGATCTGTAATGAATTCAGATTATGGTGGAAGTTTTGTGCGAATATTTTGCGGACTAGAAGATCCTGAAGATTTGATTTTTGACTTGAATACTGCATTAATAAGACTGCCATGTTCAAGTGTTAAAGATGATTGTGAGACTGAAAGAGCTACTGCATAACATTGTAAATGCTGACTTTGATATTGAAATCAAAGGCGTCACATGTAATCCTAAGAGAGTTAAAGAAGGTTACCTTTTTGTTTGTGTGTCAGAAAGGAGTAAAGAACACGTAACATGTCTTCCTAATGGATGTGTACACAACTGTGTAGACGTTGTAATACAAGGGGCCAAGAAAGATGTCATCCCAGTGCTCAGACACTGGGATCCAGAAAATTTAATTGTAAACAAGCATACTAGACAATTGTATAATGAAAACTGGATTCCAGTGTCCGCTACTCGAATGACAAGTACTCCAAGTTTTGCAGTGCTTTACCACTCGGACCCTCAAGGAATATACAGTGAAATAGTCAGCAGGTTTTATCAATTCAAACAACCTAAATATGTTGCTGCTGTAACTGGTACGAATGGTAAAACTTCAGTGGTGGAATTTTGTCGCCAGATTTGGCAAGATAATGTAGCGTCTATAGGAACACTGGGAACATGTGTCAATAATAATAGAAAAGATAATAGCCTTACAACGCCAAGTGCAGATGATCTTTATTCCACATTGCGTGACATAAATAATAAGAACGTAGAACACTTAGCATTAGAAGCTTCAAGCCATGGAATCGATCAATACAGAATCCATGGACTCAGGCTCAATGCTGCAGCTTTTACTAATTTCTCTCAAGATCATTTGGACTATCACAAAAGTATCGATGAGTATTTTGAGGCCAAGAAAAGGTTGTTTGATGAGGTATTGCCAAAAGAAAAAACAGCGATTTTAAATGCAGATATAGGCGAATATGGAGAGTTGCTCAACATAGCTGAAAAGCGTGGCAACAAAGTTATAACCTATGGAAAAAAAAACTCTGACATTACTTTATTAAAGCAGATACCCACTGCCAATGGTCAATACCTGACAATTCAAATCGGTGATGAAATTTATAACGCATTTTTTCCGATTTTTGGGCAATTTCAAGCATATAATTTGTTGTGTGCAATCGGTATAGTTATTTCATCTGGTATGGACTATCAAAGAATGTGTATAGATAAACTCGCTTCTCCATCTGGAAGAATGGAAAAAGTGAACACTTTTGCATTTGTCGATTACGCTCATACTCCAAGTGCACTCAAACAAGCTCTGTTGTCTTTAAAATGGCACTTCAATAAAAAGATAGTTCTAGTGTTCGGTTGTGGCGGGAATCGTGATCAAACAAAACGTGCAGAGATGGGTAAAATAGCACAAATGCTTGCAGGTAAAGTTATAGTCACAGATGACAATCCGCGTGATGAAGATCCGGGGAAAATTCGTCACGATATTTTGTTACATTGCCCTGATGCACTGGAGATAGGAGATAGAAAAAAAGCTATAGAGAAAGGTATAAATATAGCACATGATGAAAATATGATTCTGCTAGTTGCAGGAAAAGGACATGAAAGATTCCAAATAATAGAAGGCCAAGCCCTTGAATTTAGTGATGTTGAAGTTATTAGAGAGGGCCAAAAATTTGCTACTGCTGTTTTGCTCTCTCCTTCATCCAATGCCTGAATGGCTTTTTTCCTTAAGTCATAACTGTACGCTGCTGGCATTTTTACCTTCTTGTTACACTAAATCACTATCTTATCTTGTTCCTACTATTATGAGAAGAGCTATACAAGGATATGAAAGTGGAGATTGTGGTTACAAGATTAGTGAGAGAATATAGAAAAATTTAGGATGAAATATTGCGTGATATAGTTCATTTAGTGATAAAGGCTCTTACAGGTATAGTAGCGCTTCATAAGTAAGAATATTTTTACAAAGAATTTAATAATCACAATTTAGGCAATGATGAAAGTTCTTTAAGAAAAAAGTTTAATACTATCAAGAAAAGTTTGCATAGGCATAGCAATATAATACATAATAATCAAAATATTCCAAATTCTGTCAATTTATTTGCACAGTCAATCACTTGAGAATTCGGAAATTGATTTTTAAACCAAGTGTACTGGCGTTTTGCATAATGCCTTGTGTTTGTTTGAGCAATCTGTATTGCTTCGTCTAAAGTAATCTCCCCTTTTAAGTATCTTATAATTTCTGGTACTCCATGTGCTTTCATAGCTGGCAAATGTGGAGATGGGTTCATGCTAAGTAGGTTTTTTACTTCATCAATTGCTCCATTTTCAACCATTTCAATAAAACGAGAATTTATTTTTCGGTATATATCCTCACGTTTAGGTAGAATTGTATATACCTTAAAATTATTGAACAAAGGAGGCTGTCTATTTTCTTGCCATACAAAGATTGTCTTGCCAGTTTCAGTGATAACTTCAAGTGCTCTTGAGAGGCGATGTGAGTCATTAATAAATATTTTACCTTGAATCCTTGGATCTTTGCTTAGCACTAATTTGTAGAATTCCTCTTTACTTAAATTTTTTCTAAGTTCATTTACGTTTTCTCTCACTTCCTGGCTTATTTGTGGAATCGATGATAATCCCTTGATTAAGCTGCTAATGTAAAGCCCACTTCCTCCAGTGATGATCGGTATTCGTGAATTTTTCAGCGCGTTGTTAACTTCCCTATTTAAATCCTCTATCCATAAACCTACGGAATAATTTTCTCTTGCTGAAACATAACCGTATAGCCTATAAAATTCTTTCTGCTTTGGTGGTTGAGCAGTAATTACGGGAATCTCTTTGTATACCTGCTTTGAGTCACAGTTTATTATGCTAATGTTTTTATGCTTTTTTATCAAGTTATTGCATAATTCTGATTTACCTGAGGCTGTAATTCCTGTAATAATTACTATATTATCTTTCATTTATATTAATTTAACTAACCTATGATAGGGTGTAGTAAAAATTTGGATTCTACAATCTAAAATTTGGAGACTTTTATGGCAGAAAATGATAACGATAACTCGTTTACTAAGCGTTTTACAAATAGGACTTCTAATGAGACAAGAGGAGGTTTTTCCAGTAAGTATTCATCTCAAAATACCAAAGAACATGCACTAGGAGCAAAAGGAAAAATTTCTGAATTGGCAAACAAAAAAGCTGAAGCCAAGGAAGCTTTTTCTGAAAGTGGCGGCATAAAGAGTAAAAGCAGAACTATCAATGAAAGATCCTTTGCTGATGCAACAAGAAGAAGTAGATCAGATCTCATATATCTAGTTCGTGGTAAAGATCGAGGAAGATCAGCTTGGCACTATGTATTAGTTGATAAAGATAAAAGAGAAATGTTTCTGGCAAAAAGTAGAACTGGCTCTATAGATGTTGCAGATTATGGAGAGATTTTATATTCAGGATGGGGAGATGATCCACCACAGACGATAGTCGATAAAATCAATGAGGAGTTCGGATTGTAGTAAATCTGTTGTAAAAACGAGCAGTTGCTAATAAAATTTACTGTAAGTATACAACAGTAGCCATTTCGGTATCTTAATTGCTACCATATAGCGAGATAACTGTAAACCCAGAGCTATTGTAGACATAAGTTTTAGCTATATGGTATTTGAAGTAATAAATGCAATAAAAAATAATTTGTTAGCATGCTTTCCAACAGAGACAGTATATGCTCTTGCTTGTAATGCGCTAGGTAAAGAATCTATAGAAAAAATATACCGGATAAAGAAGCGTTCTCAAAACAAGCCACTCTCTATATTTGTTAGTGATGTTGATAGTTTGACAAATATAGCAAAGGTAAAAGAAGAATATATCAATTTAATAAACTACTTTTCTCCTGGACCAATGACCTATATTTTACCACTTCAAGATAACAGTATATTACCAAATGAGTTCTTTAAAGATAGTATAGGCATAAGAATTCCTGATCATCCTATTGCGATTTCAATATTAAATGAACTGAAAACTCCAGTAGTTGCAACTAGTATTAACATTTCAGGAGAAAAAAGTATATGCAAAGCAAGAGATATACCTCAGTCTATTAAGCAACACTTATCTGCAGTAATTGAAGATGATGAATTAGTTTCTGGTATAGAATCTACTATTATTGACTTAACTGGAGACAAGATTAAGGTTTTAAGAAAAGGTAAAATTTCATTACAAACAATAAATAACGAATTTTCAAACTAAGATCTATAGGAGAAAGAATGAAAAAGGTGATAGGCCACAACCAAGCAAAAAAAAAGATAATGAACAACTTGTCTGTTCAATCTTGGCTGATCTGTGGTAAAAAAGGCATAGGAAAAGCAACACTTGCACAATCCTTTTCTAATTGGTTTCTTATCAAAAATTACGATGAAGTAGCATTAGACTTACACATTGTTGAAGGTGATACAATAGGAGTGGAAAAGGTGAGAGAAATGAAAAATTTTCTGTACCTAAGCCCCATTCAATCAGAATATAAGATAGCTATAATAGATAGCTTGGAGGCAATGACTAGCAATGCTAAAAATGCAATATTAAAGATATTAGAGGAGCCGCCACAAAATTCTAAAATACTTATAATTAGCCATAAACTATATGATATACAAACCACCATCCGGTGTAGGTGCTTTCAGCTGAATTTACTTCCGTTAACTTACGATGAAACAAAGCAGGTTGTTTCATCTCAGTGTAAATTCGACGATAAAATATTTAGTGAGATCATTACTTTGTTTCCTGGAACTCCGGGAGTAATAATAAATGCAATAAACAGTGGTGCTTATGAGTCACATAAGCATTTTTATACATTTTTCCGTAATCTAAATAATTCTGATATAGTTAATAAAATAATTAATAGTGAAATTGAGCTAGAACTAGCATCACATATCATTCAAACCTCCATTTTAGAAAGTATAAAGAAAGAAGTAAATAATGTTGAAATTTTGCTAAGTCAATGGAAAGAAATAGATGAACTTTTCGTTGCTGCAAAGCAATTTCGCTTAGATAAAAAGCATGTTTTAGCTAATGTAGTTAACATCATGACACAAAAATATAATACTTTTAACATAAATTCATGATAAAATCCTGATAATTTAATACTTAAAGTATATAGTTTGACTGATAATAAATTAACTTTATGGCAATCAATAGAAGTTTTAACAAAAACCATATTGAACATGCAGAAAGAATTGAGTTTACTCAAGAATACAGCTTTAGACCAAGACGTCACTTTAGAAAAAGGGAAGGAGCTGTCAAGTGGTATCTATGAAGCAAATTTTAAGCTCAATAAGGCAATCAATATAGCTACTTTGCCAAAAATTGGCCATCGCATGCTCAGTGGCGAGTTAGTCATACTTAATCATATTACGAAAGAAGAAGTAAAGATTCCTAGAGATTTTCATTATCTTAAAGTTATTAAACTCAATCATGATGACTATAAACTAACGTTTTGTAATTTTTTAGGTAATGAGTTTTTTGAATATAAAAAGTATGATCCACAATATTCTGATCTTTCAGATGAATATAAATTCGTGGATTTTGGTAGTGTAAAAAAGACTAATAATCTAAAATTTAAGGAGTATGTTGGTCATGCACCTAAATTTTTTGCTGTAGAAGGTCTTATTGAGCCTGGATCTGAAAACCATGTAATTGATCTATTTGAGCTAGTCAGAGAAGGTAAAGGCAGAAAAGTGGGAACCCTTGCTGATGAATTTGGTTATTTTGATGATCAAAATAAATTACACTACTATAATTATCACAAAAGTGCAGAAAGTAATACTTATGATCCTGAAAGCTTCAGTGTAAAAATGATAAATTTAGATGTGAAGAAAATTGATAAATTTCATCTTATTGCAGAACAAGGTGATATAATCATTCATACTATTTTGGAAAATTTAGACATATTTTAAAGTTTTTTTAGAGTTATTATAATTAGGTTATGGAAGTTGAATCAGTAAAAAACAAAAGTTATTTCAGGAAAGCAGTAGAATGGTATTGCCACAGATACCTGTTCTGCGTTGTAGAAAGATCTTGGATGGCGTTAATAACGTTACTTCTCTTAGTATGTTTATTTTTATCATTACTAAACATATACCTATTACTTCCTGTTAAAAAAGATTTAAATTTTGTGAAGTACACGAACCACACAGAAGATGAGTTTTCTACAATACATAAACTTAGTTTTAGTAAAAAAGAAGATGAATACACTTCCATAGCAAGGTACTTGGTAAGTCAATACGTCGAAGCATACGAGTCCTCTCAGATCGTTGAATCAAAGTATCAAGAAAATTTTATAAAAAACAATTCTATATATAAAATCTATCAAGACTTTCAGGAAAAAGTAAACAATGAAGCTGTTTCATCCACAAAAAAAATTACCAACATAAACGTAACAACACTATCTATTGACCGATCGATCAAGGACTTAGTTAAATTTGCTGGAAATGCCACTGTACTTTTTGCAGCTGAGCAAAATAAGAAAATGAAAGACTATGCTGTGGAGGTTAGCTTTACTTTATCAAACATGAAAGCAACTCTAACTGGTATAATACCATTTAAATTTATTGTTAACGGCTATAAATACAGCTGATTACATTTAAAAAATTACTTGGTAGCTAAAAAAATAACTAAAGTGCATACAGCAGTAACAACTGGAGGTAAAATTAGAAGCATTGGTGTCTTTTTAATAAAATAATTTCTAGAAGGTTTTAAGAAAAAGGCATTGTAAATTATCGGTAAGAAGTATAGAGCGTTGAGTATAGTACTGACAATTAACACCAGAGCTACAAATACAGAAAGTGTTACATTACTAGAGTTAAAAACAGCTTGAAAAATGAAAAATTTGCTCCAAAAAGTCGGAGCAGGTGGTACCCCTATCATGGACAATGCACCTATAGTAAATGCTATCATACTAATTGGCATACTACGTCCTATACCGTGAATTCTATCTATGTATTTCTCACCTGTTTTCGTTATTATTGCTCCAGCAGTGAAAAATAAAGTGATTTTTGCAAATGCGTGGCAAACTAATTGAAAAATTGCAATCCTCATGCTAAATTCACTAAAAATTGAAGCGAACAATATAATATATGACAACTGAGAGATAGTAGAATAAGCAAGCAATTTCTTTAATTCCTTTTGCTTTAATGCAATTAACGATGCAGTAATAATAGTAAATCCAGCAGCGTACGGAAGCCATCCTCCAGCAAACCAACTTTGCTGTGCAAAACGTTGCATATTATCGATGCCAAAAGTGTATAATATAACTTTGATGATGATGAACACTCCTGATTTCACAACAGCAACAGCATGTAGTAGTGCGCTTACAGGAGTTGGTGCAACCATTGCTTTTGGCAACCAAAAATGCATTGGCATTAATGCAGCTTTTCCTATTCCATAAATCAGCATAGCAAAACACACTGCAATAAAAGTTATGAACGAAGTATCAAACTTGAATATTCCACCTCTTACAAAGTCTAAAGTATGGAATTCATTATATAAGAGACCTATTGCAGGAAAAAATAACACTAAAGAAGAGAAAAATAGTAAACCAAAGTAATAGCGTCCTGCAATTACTGATTCATTTGTTGAGTTGTGAGTAATCAGAGGGTATGTACTAATAGTTAGAAGCTCGTAAAAGACAAATGTAGTGAGCAAATCTCCAGAAAAAGCAATAAACATTGCACAGCTAATCGCTATTGAAAAAAAGCATAGAAAACTCGAGTAGTTACTATCAGCATAGTTATTTCGCATATAACATATTGCATATATACTGGTTAGTACCCACAAAAATGATATTAATAAACTGAATATTGCTCCACTAGACTCTAACTTTAAACTAATATGCAAATTATTACCAAAGTCCATGAGAATAAATTGAGAATGATCACCATACACCAAATATAAAGTGCATAGAGATGTATACGCAAATAGAAGCATAGAAGAAACAACAGTAATGCTATTGTTCACTCTGGGCCATTTACTAGTAAAAGAAATAGCTAATGCACTTAAAAGTGGGATCAACGCAGTAATTAACAAATAATTCTCAGTAATAAAAAGTGGCAAGGAAAGAGATATTAAAACAAAATCCATTAAGTAATTCATCTTTCTGTTTAGGTAAAGCTAAAATTATATTCAAGTTATAGAGAATTTGCTATTTTTTAGTTGTATATCGGAAGTGTTAAATAAACCATACGCATCAAGTTAAGAAAAAGTGGCGTAAGGAAGAAAGGAAATAAGAAAAAACTATTTTATATATTAAGTAATAAGGTTAGTAATTTATAGATCTTTCTAAAAAATCATCTTATCCTAGATAAGAATTTCCTAAAAAAATAAATGTAACAAATAAAATGCCAATCTTAAATATTGCTATGTTTCACGATAGCTTCTTAATTTGGCACGTATGGTTTGTTAAACACTTCCAGAATTACTCAAAACCGCTACAGACTATATCTTTCTGTATAATCTTTAAATGCACCTCTATTGGAGTCAAAATGTAGCTTCACACTGCCAATTGGCCCGTTTCTTTGTTTTGCAATGATCAGCTCTGCAATATTTCTAATTTTCTCCATTTTCTCTTGCCACTCTCGATGTTTATTACTTCCTTCATTTGGTTGCTTTCTTAATTCATAATATTCTTCTCTATAGAGGAACATTACTATATCTGCATCCTGCTCTATGCTTCCTGAATCACGTAAATCAGAAAGTTGTGGTTTTTTATCATCCCTTTGCTCAACAGAACGAGAGAGCTGTGATAGTGCAACAATGGGAATATTTAGTTCCTTTGCAATTGCTTTTAAACCCTGCGTCACTTCTGAGATTTCTTGCACTCTATTTTCACTACTCCTTTTTGTTGTTCCTCGAATTAATTGCAGATAATCTATAAATACCACCTCTACATTGTATAGTTGATATAGCAGTCGTATTCTGGTACGAAGGGCACTAATTGATAGAGCAGGAGTATCGTCTATTATGAAAGGTAATTCTGATAGATCTGTACTAGCATTAATGAATTCATGTAATTCAAAATCACTAATTCTCCCAGTCAGTGCCTTATAATAACCAATGCCTGAATCTATAGTAATCAATCTTGCGGTTAATTGCTCTGCTGACATTTCAAGTGAGAAAAAAGCTACGTAGTGTTGTTTATCTGTTCTTTTTTGCAAAATCTTACAAGCGTTAAGTGCGATGTTCAGTGCCAATGCTGTCTTTCCCATTGAGGGCCTTGCAGCTATAATTAACAGATCAGATTTCTGCAAACCACCAAGAAGCTGGTTTAGATCTTGAAGTCCGGTTGTAATACCTAGAGCCTCTGGGTTATTCTTCAGCTTGCTAATCTTCTCAACCACATCTTTAATTGAACTTGCAAGCTTTATGTATGTTTTCTCACCTTGCTTTTTTACTGCTAAATTGAACAATTTTGTCATTGCTTGCTCAATTTGTACCTGTGCAGGATTTTCGATGTCATAGTTATAACTATCGTCAATTGTCTCTTGTCCGAGCTTGATTAAGCATCTTCTTAAATAAGTATCACGGATTATTCTGGTCAAGCTATAGATATCAAGAGCAATACTTGCCTTCGCTGCAAGCTTTGCTAGGTACTCAACTCCACCACATTCGGCAAATGCTTTATCATTTTCAAAAAACATCTTAAGGCTTAGTTCATTGGCAACTATGCCGTGTTTTCTGGTTTTAGATATCTGGGTAAAAATGCTTTGATGTAGTGGATCGTAGAAATTGTCTGCTGCAATTATATCTTCAACTGCATCACAAATTCTATTATCACGAATCATTGCACCAATGAGCATTTGCTCTGCTTCTAAATTATGTGGCAATTTACATATTTCTTCTCTTGAATTAATAAGGTTAACTAATTCATTCATTTTAAGTTTTTAGAGTAATGATTGATTATTGTAGAATATTCAATCTCGACTTAAAAGAGAAAAAATTTGACTAATCCTGTGTTGCTTATAGCATTAAAATAGGCCCCTGTGGTGGAATGGTAGACACGGCAGACTCAAAATCTGTTGCTTGCAAGAGCATGCTGGTTCAAGTCCGGCCAGGGGCACTCAAACATTGGAAAGTGCTTTATGTTACACAAGTTTTTTAATCGTTCATTTGCCATTCTTTCTTCTATAAATGCTATTCAAAGGATAAAGAAAGATGAAAATGGAATATGTTACGTAACGGGACTTAGACGCTATTTGTCAGTGCTGCTTGATTTAATCATCATCGTTTTATTTTTACAGTTTTGCGGTCAGGCCTTAAATCAACTCTTTATGAGCTCGGAGAGCAGTAAAATATTAGGCCAAATTGCTGCAAAATATCAAATGCAGGTGCCACTATCTGCAGAGGAAACAGCAATGCAGAGTAAACTAATAAAGTTACTAGTTCTAAATCAGATAGTTCAATTTATTATGCTTTTTAGTTATGTAGCATATATGTGGATAAGATTTGGCGCTACACCTGGAAAATTCTTACTTGGACTTAGAGTTGTGAATGCACAAACTTTTGAAAAATTGACTCTGAAACAAGCAACAAAGAGGTTTTTTTCCTTCATATTGTCAACTGCACCATTATTCTTGGGTTTCATATGGGCAAGTTTCGATAAACGCTGCCAAACTTGGCACGATAAGATTGCAAATACAGCAGTTGTCACAAACAAAAGTCTTAAGTGTGATAAAATGAACTAAATTCGTTTAAAATAAGAAAATTTTAATAGTTTTATTGATAAATTTGATCAAATGCTTAATTAATGATATACTAAAATAGTAGGTAAAAAATATGCCAAGTATTACTCATGATCAAAGTATGGATTCTATTAGCGATAGTATTGTACATATTGATGATAATGAAATAAAAGAATGCGTAATTGAGGCACTAGAACCATTTAAGAACGAATTAGAAGCTCAAAGTTTTGACCTTAATGGGCTAGGAACTTCTGACCTAGTTAAAGCATGGAAGAAGATAGAAGATTTTAAAGGTGCTGAGTTAAAGGATGCTTCTGACCTTGCTGATCTGATAAAAGGGCAAATTGCAGAATTTGATGAAGAAAAATTATGGAAAATGTGTACCTTTAGCAAAATTTCCTATGGTGATGTGGATAGAAAATTAGAGAAAGGTAAATACAAAACTAAAAGGAAGTTTGAAGAAGAAGGTTATCAGATTATAAGATTTTACGATAATGAACTTATTGAAGATAAATATTGCTCAGATGTTGATTATAAATTAGAGCAACACGATGTTGGCTATGCTTTAACTGGTAAAAATTCATATAATCGAGATGCTGGTTATATTTTTATTAAAGATAACGAAGTAGATATAGCTTACCATGGCACTCGTGATTTAAATGATGTGAAGGAAGATCTGCGTGCTTCTTTAACTAAGTTGCCATTTTTGTCTGGAGATAATTATGTTCACTCTGGTTTTTACTCTCTATTCAAACGTTCTTGGCCCAGCGTACATAAAATATTACAAGGGCATGCTAATGATAAAGGATTAGCAATCAAAGATTTAAAAATCAATGTTACAGGCCATAGCATGGGAGGTGCTCTTGCTAGTATAACTGCTTTATGTCTTAATAAAACAGAAGGTGCTGAAGATGTTCATGTTGCAACTTTTGGCTCTCCAAGAGTGTTCTACAATGGTGCTGCTGAAGTTTACAATGAGTGTCTTGGACATAATACTATTAGAGTAGCTTGTCAATCAGATCCGGTACCATGTTTGCCACATGGTAATGCTGGTATGCACTATAAACATGTAGGTAAACCATTAAAATTAGAAACAGGTAAAACTCTGGAGTATTTAGAACTACACTATCATAAAA
Organism: Wolbachia endosymbiont of Chrysomya megacephala; assembly: GCF_008245065.1. NCBI lineage: Bacteria > Pseudomonadati > Pseudomonadota > Alphaproteobacteria > Rickettsiales > Anaplasmataceae > Wolbachia > Wolbachia endosymbiont of Chrysomya megacephala. The sequence continues at coordinate 876,957 of NZ_CP021120.1, read as the reverse complement.
TCGATACCTATTATAACCTTATTGAGAAAATAGAGCAGGAAAAATTTAAATCGGATAGCGAAGCATCTAAGTATCGTCATATTGCTTATATTTGTGGCCTATTTTACCATGCAGTTTTGTCATATGTTGATGTGGATGATAAGGAATTCTTTGAAGAAGTCAGAGAAGAAAATGAAGGCATTAAGCTTTCTGAGATACCAATTCAACGTGCTCCAAATTTAGAAGAGGAATTTAGACAAGGAAAACAAAAAGTAGCTCAGCTTACTAATGAAAAAATTCAACTAGAGGGAAGGTTAAATAGTATACAACAAAGTTTGGTTGGAAAAACTAAAGAGTTAGATGATGAAAAAGGAAAATTAACACAAGAACAACAGAAGACTAATCAACTCAATGATCAAGTAGATAAACTTACTGCAGAATTTAAAGGGACAAAAGATCAGCTTGCAGAAAACAAAGCAGAGTTGGATGAGCAAATTAGCAAAGTAACTAGGCTTAACGGTACTGTAGAAAAACTTGAAGAAACAAATGCTGGATTAGAAAGAAAGAATAGTAATCTGACTAATCAACTGAAGAAGCTTGAGAAAGCAAAAACTAAGCTAGAAGAAAAGGTAGAATGTGCAGAAAAAGAGCTAAAGGATGCTAGAGCTCAATTCAGAGAGAGTGAGGGAGGGCTAAGGGAAGTAAAAGCTCAACTTGAACAGGAAAATAGTAATTTGTCTAGTCAAGCAAGGGAGCTTGAAAGGAAATGTGAGCAAACAGAAGTTCAACTTGTAGCATCAAAGCAAAAATTAGCTGAAGAAACTAGTAAAGTCATGCAACTTAGCAAAGAATCTAATGAAGCAAGAGCTCAGCTTGAAAAGAAGAAAAAAGAGATTGGAAGGCTAAAAGATCAAGTAGATCAAATGACTATACAAAACAATCAATTGGAAGGGCGGCTGGATGATGCAAAGCAAGGTCTAATTGATAAAACTGATGAAGTAACCCGATTAACACAGGTTGCTGATACGCTAAATGGTCGGGTAGCTCAATTGACTACACAAAATGATCAGTTGGAAGGGCAGCTGAATGATGCAAGACAATCGTTCGCTGATCAAATAATGCAACGCGAAAATGAAAATAACGACTTAAAGACAAAGCTGCAAGAAATTGAAAACAAAAGTGAAGTACTAGAGAAGAGTCTACAGAAGCAATTTGAAAGCAAGAATGAAGAGCTAAGTGAAAAATTCTTGAAAGCAAGAACTTACAGTAAAAGGCAAGGTAATTATGCTTCTGTTTCTTTTGTATTATCTGGAGCACTTGCTGTTGGTACAAGTCTAACAATGGTTCATTTAGCAATGTGTGTTTCGCTTGCTGTAGCTGCATTAACTTTTCTTGCAGTAGGATGTTACTGTTCTTATAACGCAAATACCGCACTTAATAACGTTGAAATCGAAAATGGTAGTTATAGAATAGCTGCTTGAGTATTAATTTAAATATTCTTTATTGCTAGTTTTATATCATCACTTTAATTTGGTTGTATTTTACTAAAAAAACTTTAGATTTATTTTATAATCGATACTCAAATATGATTTGGAATTTATTGCAGACAGGGCAAAAGGAAGGCTATAAAATTGCGTATACCAATGCTCGTATTATTGACCCGGAAACTAAACTTGATATAAAAGGTTCATTATTGACTGAAGGGGGTAAAATTGTTGATTTTGGCGAATCATTATTTTCAACAAGTGGAGTTGATGAAATAATAGACTGTAAAGGGCTTGTTCTAATGCCAGGCCTTATTGACATTCACGTACATTTTCGTGAACCAGGTCAAGAGCATAAAGAAACTATACATACAGGCAGCAAATCTGCAGCTGCAGGGGGCGTTACAACTGTAGTTTGTCAGCCAAACACTGTTCCAGCGATTGATAGTGTTGTCTTGGCTCAGTATTTGAAATATAGAGCATTTGAAACTTCGCATGTGAATGTGGAATTTTACGCTAAAATCACCACTTCGGAAGAAAAATTAACTGAAATGGCACTCTTAAAGGAAGCAGGTGCAGTTGGTTTCACCGATGATGGTATGCCAGTTATGAATCCAATGATTATGAGACAGGCACTGCTTTATTCAAGTATGCTTGGTGTTCCTATTGCTCAACACGCAGAGGATTTAAATCTATCTGCTGGTGGCGCAATCAATGCAGGTAAAATTTCTGAAGAATTGGGAATAAAGGGAATCTTGAGTGCGTCAGAGTCGGTTATGGTAAATCGTGATATACTGCTAATGAAGGACATAGAAAATGTACACTACCATATTTTACATGTCTCTTCAAAAGATTCACTTGATGCTATTAAACGTGCAAAAGATTTGGGATTAAATGTTACATGTGAAGTAACTCCTCATCACTTTACTTTAACTGAAGATATAGTAAAACAACACGGAGCAATCGCAAAAATGAACCCGCCGCTTCGCACTGAAGAGGATCGTTTAGCTATGATTGAAGGTTTAAGGACAGGTGTGATTGATTGCATTGCAACCGATCATGCTCCGCATGATCTTAGTTCTAAAGATTTGCCACTTGAAAATGCTGCATTTGGTATTGTTGGCCTTGAAACAATGCTGCCCATTTCACTTGAACTATATCACAGTGGACAAATGGGTCTACTTGATGTGCTTGCAAAATTGACATATAAGCCTGCAGATATCATACATGTGCCACGTGGCCGCATACAGAAAAACCTTGCAGCGGACTTAATTTTAGTTGATTTGGATCATGAATGGAAAATTAAAGTTGACAACTTTGCTAGTAAATCAAAAAATTCCCCTTTCGATGGACGCAAAGTGAAAGGGCGCGTAATACGTACCGTTGTGTCTGGCAAAACTGTATATTTACAGAAGGATTAGTTATCATACAGTTGCGTTCTCAATTTCAATCAATTGTAAATATTCAATATAAGTGGTAAAATATAGCCACTGAATAAAAAATATATGCTAATTAGTACGACATCGGAGCTGGAGAATGCATGTGAAGAATTGATGGCAAAAGATCCAAAATTTATAGCAGTGGACACAGAGTTTATTAGAAACAATTTAACCTACTATCCTAGATTATCACTAATTCAAATTTCTTACGGAGAGAAGAGTTTTATTGTAGATGTGTTAGTACCGGGAATTGACTTATCGCTTATTAAGAAAATAATGCTGAATCGAGAAATAACCAAAGTTTTTCATAGTTGTCGGCAAGACATAGAATCCTTACTCACCGTGCTTAAATGTGTTCCTACTCCCATTTTTGATACCCAAGTTGCTGCTATGTTTTGTCATTATTATCACGACTTTATTGGTTATTCAAAAGTAGTAGAGCAATATCAGGGGGTAGCGCTGGATAAAATTAAAGCTAAAAATTCAGATTGGTTAAAACGGCCATTATCTGAGGATCAATTAGATTATGCAGTAAATGACGTGATACACCTATATGACCTACACCAAATATTGTGCAATAAACTTGAAGAAAATAATAGGATGGGCTGGTTTCAAGAAGAGATGGAATCAATAGTTGATGTCAATAAGTATTTGCATAATCCAAAAGATGCATGGAAGAGGATTAAATTTAATTATGAAGCAAATCCAAGGTTGATGTTAACTGTTAAAGCAGTTAGTGAGTGGCAAGAGACCTTAGCACAGCGTTACAATATAAATCGTAATAAGGTAGTCAATAATGCCGTAATAACTGGTTTAATTGAAAAAAACGTGGAACATATTGATGACATTTTAGATGACCTTAAGAGAAACACAAAAAATATAAAAGAGGAAGATTTATTAGAATTTATAGATATTTTCAATGAGAATGAGAAGGAATTTGTGCAGCAAAATTATACTCTGTCGGATAATTATGATAAATCTGTCTTTGATATACTCTCGATTATTTTAGAGAGCAAATGTAAGGAAAATAACATATCGAGAAAGTTAGTTTCGTCAAAAGATGAGTTAGCTGGATCAATATCTGGGAAGATAGATAAATTGTTCAAGGGATGGAGATATGATTTTTTCGGCAGATCAGTAGAATCGTTTTTGAATGCAGGCTCAAGGTTTGAAATTTTAATGGTAAAATCTGCTGATAGTACAGCTAAAATTCGGAGTAATCTTGTGGAGAATAACCGTATCACGTGTTGAGGTCTAACGAGTTTATTATATCTTTCACTTGAGAAAGAACATTTGCGCTGGTATCGATGATAAAGTCGCTCATTTGCTTTTTTTCTTCAATAGGGAGCTGAATACTAGACATTAGATCCAGCTTTTTTTTATCCATATTACGCTCACTAATCCTTTGAGCTTGCACAACGCTATCTGCATGGATAAAAACAATAAAATCGCAATACAAATGGAATCTCGTTTCCAGCAGGAGTGGAATGTCTAGAACTAGAAGTTTTCTGTTGTTTTCTTTCTCATGAGCAATAAAAAATTCTAATTCATTTTGCACAGCGGAATGTACTAAAGACTGGAATTGCTTCCAATTTTCATCATGTGCTAAAAAATATTTAGACAATACTGTTCTATCAATTTTTCCATTTACTACTACCCCAGGAAATTTTTCTTCTGCATAACTTATTATGTTTTTGTCCACTTTATAAAGCTGGTGTACGACAGAGTCAGCATCAAACAAAGCGGCACCAAATTCTTTAAAGCAATTGGCTACAAAGCTCTTTCCGACTGCAATTCCACCTGTTAGACCTATTATCATATATCAAAGACTTCTTAAAAAGAATATGTGTCGTAGCTGTTATGTCTACTTAAAACTGAATTTGTGTGCATTAAAAGAAAAGCTATTATTTTTTTAGCAATCAAGTAAAATAGAGTGAAAGATTAAGAGGAAATTTTGAAAAATAAGATAAAAAAGATAGCAATTTCAGGGAAGGAAGTATGGCCAATCATCGAGGGCGGCAAAGGCATTGCAGTCAGTGATGGAAGGTCAAGTGGAGCATTCGCTGCAGCAGATGCTGTTGGTACGTTTTCTGGTGCAAATGCTAAACTTATCGATGACAATGGCGAGCTGGTACCACTAATTTATAAAGGTAAAACAAGAAATGAAAAGCACGAAGAGTTAATTAAGTATAGTATTGAGGCTGGAGTTAGTCAAGCAAAAATAGCGAATGAAATATCAAAGGGTCGTGGAAGAATACATATGAACGTGCTTTGGGAAATGGGAGCAGCAGAACAAGTCCTTCATGGCATATTAGAAAAAGCAAAAGGCTTAGTTCATGGCATCACTTGCGGTGCTGGTATGCCTTACAGGCTTGGAGAAATTGCAGCTAAATATCAAGTTTATTACTACCCTATTATCTCATCGGCGCGCGCTTTTAAAGCGTTGTGGAAACGTGCTTACCAAAAAATATCTTCTTTTTTACTTGGTGGAGTAGTATATGAGGATCCGTGGCTTGCTGGTGGTCACAATGGCTTGAGTAATAGTGAAGATCCGGAATTACTACAGGCTCCATTTGAAAGAGTTGCAGAGCTTAGGTCTTTCATGAACGAAATTGGTCTTGCTGAAACGCCAATTGTTATGGCAGGGGGAGTGTGGCATTTAAAGGATTGGGAACATTGGTTTGAAAATTCACAAATCGGACCAATAGCTTTTCAATTTGGTACTCGTCCGCTTTTGACGAAAGAAAGCCCGATTTCTACAGAGTGGAAAAAGAAATTACTCACTTTAGAAGAAGGTGACGTATTTTTAAACAAATTTAGTCCGACAGGATTTTACTCATCTGCAGTAAGAAATAGCTTCATATATGAGCTACAGGAACGAAATTCACGTCAAATGAAATTTTCAGAAAATGTGAGTGGAGAGTTTAATAATGAATTTGCAATGGGTAGCAGAGGTAGAAAGATTTACCTCACTGCAAAAGACAAAGAGCTAGCAAATGCATGGATTAAAGCAGGGTATACAGAGGTAATGAAAACTCCAGATACAACTGTTATTTTTGTGACACCAGGCAAATTTGCGGAAATAAGACAAGATCAAATTAATTGCATGGGATGTTTAAGCCATTGTCTGTTTAGCAATTGGAAAGATCATGGTGACCATTCAACAGGGCGAAAGCCAGACCCACGGAGTTTCTGTATACAAAAGACACTGCAAAACATTGTACATGACGGCAATGTTGAAAATGAACTCATGTTTTCTGGACACAATGTGTACAGATTTAAGCAAGACCCATTTTATGAGAATGGCTACGTACCGACAGTAAAAGAATTGGTGGAAAGGATATTAACTGGGTATTAGGGTATGGTTGAATTGACAAGAAAACGTTACTCTGTTATAATAATTCTTTATTAATTTAATCTTAATTCTGGGGGAATTTTTATGCGTGATAGTGTTTTAAAAAGGTATGCACTTGCCTATATAAAAGAAAATGGCAGTGACAATGGTGTTCAAGAATTTTTATGTTTTTGTGCTATGCAAAATATTGAGAACTGGAGTGATAAAATTTTTGAAGATACGTATAAGGGATTTAAGCGCAGTAATCCAACTAATGATCAGCACAGTACAGAATATGATAGAAGCAATAGGCAACAAACTACAGGCCCTCAAGTCACGCACGTACATATAAACGATAATAGAGGTTTAGATTTTTGGGATTATTTACTACTTAGCAACCTGTTTGGTGGTCGTACTACAGTTATAAATAACCCTGGTTTTGATACTGTTAGCTACCAAAGCAGAGAAGATAAGAAAAAAGACTCAGAAGACAGCAGGAAATTATTAGCTTTAGGGATAGTAGCTGTAGTTGCGTGTGTTGCTTTCCATGCTTTAATGTGTGTTTGGTACAACAGCAGCGAAAAAACGGCTAGAAAGTCAGACAAAATAGATTATCTAGATAGTCAACTTAAAATGTTCAAAAATATAGAATTTGCAGTTGGTGCAATTTCTTTAGCAGCTTTGATAGGTTGCGCTATTAACCCAGTCTTACCAGTTTGGGGTTTAGTCATTCTTGGCATTAATTCTCTTGTGTGTCTTGCTGGTGGTGTGGCTTTTCATATGAAACATAAGAAAGAGTCAGAAAATATTAAGAAGGCTGAAGAAGCGGTAATTAACTATCATAAATCAGAACCTGGATATGATTTGGGAGATTCTTCTAATCTTGAACCACCACCTCCTTACTCTCCTCAAGATCCTAATACTGCTCCAAGTGCTCCTTCTTATGATGGCACACCTGGGTATGCATTTGGTGATCCTAATGCGACACAACAGTTTGGAGGTTGTGCTGCTAAACCATAAGTTACTAATCGAGGATACCGCTGCAACGCGCAGCGGTATAATGGATTTTCAGATTGCTTGTCTGGTAGGATATGTATTGATTTTTATTACTAGTGCAGATACGATAAAGCTTTAAACTAGTACAAAATGGAGCAATTTGAGAGCTTTTACATCACTACGCCAATATATTACGTAAACGACAAGCCACATATCGGCCACGCATATACTTCCCTTATCTGTGATGTTGCAGCTAGATTTATGAAATTAGCTGGAAAGAACGTCAAATTTACTACTGGTACAGATGAACATGGACAAAAAATTGAAAAAGCAGCTAAAACAAAGGGAATAGAGCCAAAAGAATTTACAGATGAAATAAGTGTTACGTTCAGAAAATTAGCTGAGCTAATGAACTTTGATTATGATGATTTTATTCGCACCACAGAAGAACGTCATGAAAAAGCAGTTATAGCTCTGTGGAATAGGCTTGAAGAGAGAGGGCAAATATATCTGGATTCTTACTCAGGTTGGTATTCAGTTCGTGATGAAGCGTTTTATCAGGAATCAGAGTTGATATATGGCAGAGCGCCAACAGGTGCTGAAGTTCAGTGGATAAAAGAAGAGAGCTACTTTTTTCGTTTATCAAGTTGGCAAAATAAATTACTAGAGTTATACGAAAATCAGCCGAATTTCATCTTTCCTGAGAGCAGAAAAAACGAGGTGGTATCGTTTGTAAAATCAGGACTTACTGACCTTTCGATTTCTCGTACTAGTTTTAATTGGGGAATAAAAGTACCAGAGAATGACAAGCACGTAATTTATGTTTGGATAGATGCGCTCACTAACTATCTCACATCAATAGGCTTTCCTAATATAGAAGATGAGGAATATAAGAAGTTTTGGACAAACTCCTTCAACATTCATGTGATCGGTAAAGACATATTGCGTTTTCACGCTGTATACTGGCCAGCTATTCTTCTTGCAGCAGATTTACCACTGCCAAAGCAAATTGCAGTTCATGGTTGGTGGCTAAACGAGGGGGAAAAAATATCCAAATCCCTTGGTAACGTTATAGATCCAATTAATCTTGCAGAAGAGTTTGGTGTTGATCAACTACGCTATTTTCTCCTTCGGGAAGCAAGTTTCGGTCAAGATGGTAATTTCAGTAAGAAGAACATGATCAGCCGCATAAACTCAGAGCTGGCAAACAATATAGGCAATTTAGTGCAAAGAACAATTTCATTTCTGCACAAGCAATGCTTTGGAGTTGTACCAGTGGTCGATCGCAATTTGCTTAAAGATGATGAGAGTTTACAAAATTGCAAAGCCATAATTGATCAAGTAATGGATCATCTATCAAAGTATGAATTTAACCAGATTATACTCCTGATTATCAATATCTCTTCCAAGGCCAATGCTTACATAGATAAAAGTGCACCCTGGACACTCAGTAAAACCGATAGAGAGCGCATGAATTTAGTGATTTATAAATTACTCGAATATATCAGAATAATTGGTATTTTATTGCAGCCAATTGTTCCAAAGTCAGCAGAAATAATACTTGACCAATTACAGACTCCAAAAGAACAACGTGATTTAAAATCTCTGTGCAACGCATGTGTAAGCTTAGGTGTTACATTACCTAAGCCTACGCCGATTTTTTTGAGGTTTGATATTTAAAGAACCCTTAGTAAACCAGGCTGAATTGGTCGTTGTGTAGTTAATTTGCTTAGTTCAACAGAATCAACAAAGGTACCTTGCTGTTTTGATGTGTTTATACCGTTGTCTACTTTGGAAGAAATGACTTTATTTTTGTTTTGATCAAGCTGCTTTATGATCTCGGCTACAGGAGGATTTGATGAATCTTCTACCTCACCTGGTTTTGTTGAAGAAGAAGCTGAATATGGATAATTATCCCTATTCTTCATTTTCTCTTGTTTTATATTATCACACTGAAAAGACATAGAATCTTGGGATGTATCCCACTCTTCATCATCAGATACATTACTACTATTGCTCAATAAATTATTACTAGGGCTATTTAGTAATGGATTTTCACTGGACATTATATTCTTTAATACTATTGGTAAGTTTAGCGGTTTTACGGGTTTCTTTAGCTCTTTATTGGACGTGTTATTTGGTTCTATAAGTGATTCTTCCAAACTACAAAGAGAATCATCTTATTTGTCTAAGGAATCTAGCTCTTCATCTTGAAAACCACTTTTATTTCTTTGCTTTAGAACTTTGCTTTTCAAACCCTCATTCATATAATTTCCTTGTTGAATACTCTCACTATTGTTTTGCTCTTTGTCAGTTTTTTGATTTTCAACTTTCCTTATTTGATGTACTTCTTTGTTTCGCGATTGTACGTCGCTCTCTTGCTTTTCAGCAACACTTTCCTCCTCTTGTTTTTGAGGTATTTTTAAACCATCCTTTGGAACTGGCTTCAAAATAACACCTTTTCTTATCTGTTCAAGCAGATCAGAACGATCATGCTTAGATTCATTAGCCTTTTTCGGTGCACCATTCTTAGGTTTCTCCGTATACTTGGAAGCTGTAGGAGGAGGCGGCGGAGATGGTAGTGGTGCAGCATTTTGTGGCAATGGAGGAGGTGGTGGAGGTAGTAGTGGTACAATGGGTATTCCAGACATTACTGGAAATGATGGTGTAGGAGTATTGCTATGTTCAAGTCCTTTTGCTTTCTGTAAATCTTGTGATTGTTTTCTACCAGGATCAACTCCTTTCTCGCTGTTTATTGCAGAAAGGTATGAATAGATAAGATATGCAGCTAAGCTCAACATAACCGATGCAGAAACAAAAGCAATAACTGCAGAAGAAACTGGCACTGCAGCACTACTTAATACTGCTGAAATGATAAAATACGTGCATACTCCAGCTACAGGACCGGATGTACACAATAACAAAATAGCAATTGAATATTTTAAGGCAGTTGCCTTTTTTTGTTCTGCTACAGATGACTTTTGATTTTCACTATCATAGTGTACACCATTATGTTGTTCAGTCATAGGTTTTTTCGGCACACCCTGTTTAGTATTGCTTCTATCATTTTTAGTTTTGTCACTCGCATTATCTTCTTCTTTATGACTGAGCGCTATTTCTGGTTTCTGGATTCTTAACATGAGTACTATTCTTGCTTCCTTCATCTGCATTTTTGCTATCCACATTATTTTTTTCTTGTATTTTCTTAAATAGTGGATTTTCTGCAAAATTAAGAGATGATTGTTGAACAGGACTCTTAGATTGACCTTTTTTTGGTTCAGTGTGACTGCTAATTCCTGATGTAGCCAAATTAGAAGGTTTTTTATTATCCTGTGGAAGTTTCCAATTCTTTAAACCTCCGGATGGTAAAGGAGGAGGTGGCGGTGGCGGAGCTGATGATGGTGTGTTACTATTAGATAAATCATTAGTAAGCATTTTTCTTCCTTATTATTAATATTATATTAATAATAATTAAATTATTAGTACTTGTCAATAATTTATGAGTAAGTTAATACTAAGATAATATATAATAAAAAGAAAAGAGAGAGGAGCAGTCTTCTAAGAAGAAATAGAAGCTGTTTTAAACCTCAAGTCATCACTTTGTTACTACAGCACATTATCGATGTTTTGGTATTCAGAATCATAAAAATAGCTTAGTGTTAGCTATTTTTATAATAACCTCTCTTAAACAATTGATATTTTACAGTGTTTTTGGTAAAATAATAGCTTAAGGCTTAGAATAAAAGCTTATGAGTGAAGCACAAGGTCCAAATATTGCAGAATGGCAGGCACAGCAGCAACACCAGGAAGCCGCTAGTGAGAAAAGTGGTTTCGGTCTTGGTCATAGTGACTCTGTTGCAACAATTGTGGATGGAATGAAGTGGATGTTCAACTTTCATGAAGGAGCAATTGCTGCTTATAATAATGTGTTTGAAGGTTTGGTAAGTGGTAGCAGTCTAGTAACGTTATTTGGGAAATCAGGTAATATGTTTGGCATAAAATTTCTTGAAAGTCTTGCTGAATATTTTTCAGGTGGAGGTGGAGAAGATATGCCATCAGAAGGAATGGGTATGGACTACGGTGATGAGGGGCATCATCCGGATGATTATCCCCACTCTAACAATGAAATAGCTCAAAGTGCTGATACTTGTAATGAAAAATAGATCAGCAAATTTTCAATCAACAACAGCTAAAGACCTTTCTGCAACGTTGATTTCTCTTATATCTGTAACTTCGTCATTCTGATTAAACGAAATTTGCAGAGACTTACTACTGTACTTCCTTTTTCCCAAGAAGTTAGCTTGTTTAATTTTATATGAGACATAGTACCAAACATTTTCGTCGAACTTTGATACTAATGTTGGCGATCCTAAAGTATGAACCACTTTTTCTCTATCATCACCTACTTTTATTTTGCTCCACAGTTCAACATTAATGCCAGGAACTCCGTGATTGTGAATAGTGTGCATGCAGCCTACTGAAAACAGCAAAACAGAAAATGTTAATACCCGCATTTTGTCAACTAATTATTTGAAATCATAATACACTGATAAACTATCTGTTGTCAAATTTCAAAAAAGTTAAATTGACTGATTCTCAATATCATTTAATATAATATTTACTTCAAAATAATTAGGTACCTTATGTCATTGCTAGAAGCAGATCCAATATACAAGCCTTTTAATTATCCTTGGGCATATGATGCATGGTTGCAGCAACAAAGGATACACTGGATACCTGAAGAAGTTCCGCTTGCTGATGATGTGAAAGATTGGAAAACTAAACTTTCGAATGTAGAGAAAAATTTATTGACCCAGATTTTTAGGTTTTTTACTCAAGCAGATATTGAAGTAAATAACTGCTATATGAGGCATTATTCAAATATATTTAAGCCAACAGAAATATGTATGATGCTTGCAAGCTTTTCCAATATGGAGACTATACACATTGCAGCCTATTCATACCTTCTAGATACGATTGGCATGCCAGAAAGTGAATATCAAGCATTCTTAAAATATGATGCTATGAGAAAGAAGTATGAATACATGTTAGAATTTGAGGAAAGTAAAAAGCACGATAAAAAACATGTTGCTAAAACTTTAGCAGTATTTGGTGCCTTTACTGAAGGATTGCAGTTATTTGCATCATTTGCAATTTTGCTCAATTTCCAACGTTTTGGAAAAATGAAAGGCATGGGACAAATAATTGCCTGGTCAGCACGTGACGAAACCTTGCACACCAATTCAATTATCAATTTGTTCAATACGTTTATTAAAGAGAATAATGAAATTTGGAATGACGAGTTCAAAGAAGAATTATATTCTGCATGTCGCACCATTGTTGAACTTGAAGATGAATTTATAAGTCTTGCTTTTGATTTAGGAGATGTTGAAGGGCTATCTGCAGAGGAAGTGCGCAATTATATACGTTACATAGCAAACAGAAGGTTAACGCAATTAGGTCTTAAATCTATATATAATGTTAAAGATAACCCTATTCCGTGGCTTGATGAAATACTAAATGGCGTAGAACATACAAATTTCTTTGAAAATAGAGTAACAGAGTATAGCCGTGCAGCAACTCAAGGCACTTGGGAGGAAGCTTTTGCTAAAAACGATACAAAAAGTGAATAGCAGTAACTTCGGTTCTGTCGCATTTGTAGGGAAGTAGAAAAAAGAATGATATAATTGTCTAAAAATAAAGCAAAGATGTTTCGTATCAATCAAAAATTATTGCCATCCTTCAAAGGATTTAGCTTTTCAGCGATGTTATCTGTATACATGAAATGTCGATTCTCTTTGAGCTATCGAGATTTGGAAGAAATTATGAGTATAAGGGGAGCAAAAATTGACCATGCTACGTTACAAAGTGGGTTATCACCACTGATAGATTAGGCAGTAAGGAAAAGAAAGAAGCAGGTTGGTAGTAGTTGGAGAGACCTACATTAAATTAAACGGTAAATGGGTTTATTTATATAGAGCACTATTGGTAATACTGTAGACTTCCTCTTGTGTGTTAGTAGAGACAAGTCTGCAGCACTTGCATTCTTTCGTAAAGCCTTCAGGAGTAACTATCTTCCTGAGAAAATTGTCATTGATAAAAGCGGCAGTAATACTGCTGCTCTTGATGATTTGAATGCAGAAATTTCTGAAGATTATAGAATCACAGTTCTTCAAATAAAATATCTAAATAATATTGTTGAGAGGTTTATCAAGAAGCGAATAAAGCCTATGCTTAGTTTTAAAAATTTTCATTCCGCAAAGATTACTATTACAGGTATAGAAAATATTCGCATGATTCAGAAAAAACAAATTATCGGAGCTAATGACAATGTTTCTACTTTTGAGAATTTTGCTATGTTAATGGCTCTATAACTCCTATAATCCCAGCTTTAATGATCTTCTTTTCTATGGTTTATAGATGCAACAGAACCAGATAGGTTGCTGTGTAAAAATTTGGGAAATGTTTTTGTTAGTATTAAAAATTACATAATGTATATTATGGAAAATATAAGAAACACAAGCTTTCAGCAAGAGAAAATGCAATTTTTGCTCTTCTCAAACAGCATAAAAAAGTGCCTGTTGAACCTCCAGATTAATGCTCAAAAATGTTCAATTGATACTTTAAAAGTATTACTTTAAAAATACCTAAAGTATCACTTCAAAAGCACTTAAAAATTTTATCTTTTAGGAAAAATTTTCCAAGACTACCCCCGTATTGGCTTTTGTTAGAAAAATATTAAAACTATAACCAAATATGTAATCTTTTATATGATTGTATTAGCTTAGCTCCCTTAATGGTTGTTTCTTTTTTTTTTAAATATTAAAATAAATATAACTTTTCAGAGTTATCCACAGTTTTTTTATTCTCAATTATATATTAGTATTTGGAGATCATATTTATTATAGATCTCCAAAGTACTCAGAAATGTAAAATTATATACTCTACTAGGTTATCAACTTAGTTATTAACAATTCTGTGAATAACTTAAACAAGAAAAAGGGGCTTTTGCACGAGTTTATGGTTACACCTATTATCAGATCTAGGTACCCTGAATAGGATTAAGGGTACCTAACGAAGTAAAAAATTTGGAGAAAAAGGAAGAAAACTTCTTCGCTCTACTTAATTAAACTGATATACCTGTCGCTGTATTAGTTTCTTGTTTTACAGTGTCAAACCCTTTTGTCGTATAAACGGTATCTATACAACTCTTAGGCTTTAAAACATCGTACGTAATAGCACCAATCGTAGCTCCAACTAATAATGCAGCGACTAAAGCTATACCAATTATAGTCGGCAATGCCGTTAATGCGGCACCAGTACCAAAATACAATCCCAACCCAACTGCCAATGCAGTTATAGCACCACCAATAGCACCAAATTTCATTCCTTTCTTAGCTGCATTTTTCCTTAACTCACGGTTATCTCCAAAATCTAGTGTCCTTTCCATTCCCCTTAACGTTCTTGTATTGAACGCTTGTTCCGATTCGATTATACTGATTTCTTCTAGAAAATTTTTATATTTACTTTTCTCTTGATCATCTCCCAGTTTCCCCATCTCTCTTTCTAAAGCACCTTTAATCATATTACGATCTGAATCTTCAGGTAAAGCTTTCCAAAACTCTTTTAATCCAAATTTGTCTTTGATTAAATCTAAAAATTCAGTTATATTAACTGAAGATTTCACAATAATATCAGCCATTCTATAATCTTCGCGAATACCATTATCCGATTTTACAAAGCCAAGATCGATACTTAAAAATTCTTTTAATATATTTCTCTTTTTAACCATATCGAAAACGGCTGATTCGCAAATTTTATTCTTACCAAGAAGATCGAATAAAAGGCTAACTCTTGTATAAGGAGAATCTTCGTCTCCTTTTTCACCTCTATATAATTTAAAAACAGCAAAAAGATCTTCTGTTTTAGCTTCTTCAAGTATTTGAACTATATCCTTAGTTCCGGTTCCTTTTATTACAAGCTCTAGATCATTGAATAAAGTTGTTTGTTCTTCTGTTAACGCCATATCAAACTCTCCTACTAAAAATAATAATATACTTTAATTATGATATATTTAAATAATAAAGTCAAGAATTTAACTAGTATTGCAAACACTTAAACAAGAAAAAGGGGCTTTTACTCGAATAGATATTTTATAACGTCTTAATGCTAACTCCACCGAC
Source organism: Wolbachia endosymbiont of Chrysomya megacephala (assembly GCF_008245065.1). Taxonomy (NCBI): domain Bacteria; kingdom Pseudomonadati; phylum Pseudomonadota; class Alphaproteobacteria; order Rickettsiales; family Anaplasmataceae; genus Wolbachia; species Wolbachia endosymbiont of Chrysomya megacephala. The sequence continues at coordinate 861,542 of NZ_CP021120.1, read as the reverse complement.
ATATAAATTTGCGTGGCTTTTTCCAGTATTAAGCAATGCAAGTCCAATATTGTCGACACTAGAGCGTAGTTCTCCTACTTCTTCATTATGTTCACTGATTACTTTAGTGCCAATATTTGGAAGTGCATTTTTTCCCTCAACAAGGTAAAGTTTCCTTCTGAATTTTTCTTGTCTGCTCATTCGATTTACAACTTCCTGACCTATATAGCACCCTTTATTAAAGCTTATACCATTTATCTTATCGATTAAATATTGCAGCGGAAATGATGAATTTTGCACCATATCTTTTGCTCCATCTGGGACAAGGTTTTTAATTCTAACTTTTTCATACTGAATAAAATCTCCAACCGGTTCTTTTATTTCATCTTCATGTATGATCCTCATTCCTAGCAGCTTGTGCCTTGGATCTTGAAAAATAACTTGTGACTTACTACTACACTTCGCCAACTTAGCATCAAACAAAACTCCAACCTTATATAGTGAACTAATGTCTTTAATCCTCACTCTAAGGTAAGTTTTGAGCAAGTCTAATTTTTCAATTATTTGCTGTAGATGGGCATTTTCACACTCCAAATAAATATATTTATCATGCTCAATGAGGAAAAAATCGTACAGATATTTTCCCTGAGGGTTGAGTAATAAAGAGTAAATTGCCTGCTGGCTACTTAGTTTATTAATATCATTTGTTATAACACCCTGAAGAAAATCTCTCGTATCTGGTCCGTATAAAGATATTAGACTACGGTTTGCTAGCGGTATGTAACCCATAAAACTTCTGTTCAAATCTTAATTATACACTTTTACTAACTCCAACCCTTGAAATGTAACCTTTAGATGACTACATAGAATTGTAGGTTAATCTATTAATGAGGAAACATAAATGTCAAGTGTAAATTTGAATGTATTAGATGATAACGTGCTAATAAAGCCTATTACTGAAGAAAAACAAGGTGGAATTGTACTACCATCAAGTGCTGAAAAGAAGCCTACTAAAGGTGAAGTTATAGCAATTGGTAGTGGTTCACGCAACTCAAGCGGAGAGCGTATAGCTTTAACTGTAAAAACTGGTGATAAGGTTTTCTACAGGCAGTGGGCTGGCACAGAAGTAGAGCATGACAATGAAAAGTATGTCGTGATGAAGGAGTCAGACCTACTTGCTGTTATCAAGTAGGTATCCCTATTTTACTAAACTAATGCGCTATATAGTGCATTATGTATTTTAATATTCTAAATTTTTTATTAATTTAAGGAGTGATAAAAATGGCTAACATAGTAGTATCAGGCGAACAGTTGCAAGAAGCCTTTCGTGAAGTTGCAGCAATGGTTGACTCAACGGTGGGAGCAACTGCAGGGCCTAGGGGAAATACAATAGGAATTAGCAAGCCATATGGTGGACCAGAGGTCACAAAGGATGGCTATAAGGTAATGAAAGGTATAAAGCCTGAAAAACCATTACACTCTGCGATAGTAAGCACCATTGCTCAAAGTGCTTCTCAGTGTAATGACAAAGTTGGTGATGGTACCACAACATGCTCAATACTGACTAGCAATATGATAATGGAAGCTTCAAAGTCAATTGCAGCTGGAAATGATCGTATTTGTATCAAAAATGGAATACAGAAGGCAAAAGATGTGATATTAAAGGAAATTACATCAATGTCTCGCACAATTTCTTTAGAGAAAATGGATGAAGTTGCACAAGTTGCAATAATTTCTGCAAATGGTGATAAAGATATTGGTAATAGCATTGCTGATGCTGTTAAAAAGGTTGGAAAAGAAGGCGTCATCACTGTTGAAGAGAGTAAGGGTTCAAAAGAATTAGAAGTTGAACTTACAACTGGTATGCAGTTTGACCGTGGTTATCTCTCTCCATACTTTGTTACAAATAATGAAAAGATGAGCGTGGAGCTTGATGATCCATATTTGCTGATTACAGAAAAAAAACTTAATATTATTCAACCTTTACTTCCTATTCTTGAGGCTATTTTTAAGTCTGGTAAACCTTTGTTTATCATTGCAGAAGATGTTGAAGGTGAAGCATTAAGCACTTTAGTGATCAACAAATTACGTGGTCTAAAAGTTGCTGCAGTAAAAGCTCCAGGTTTTGGTGATAGGAGAAAGGAGATGCTCGAAGATATAGCAGCTTTAACAGGTGCTAAGTATGTCATAAAAGATGAGCTTGGAATCAAGATGGAAGATTTGACTCTTGAAGATCTTGGTACTGCTAAAAATGTTAAAATCACTAAAGACAATACCACAATTGTTAGTGAAGACAGCGACTGTGACAAACAAAACAGAGTAAATGCTAGAATTAACCAGATTAAATCTCAGATTGAAACTTCAACCTCTGATTATGACAAAGAAAAGCTAAGAGAGCGTTTAGCAAAATTATCAGGCGGCGTTGCTGTACTCAAAGTTGGTGGAGCAACTGAAGTAGAGGTAAAAGAACGTAGAGATAGAGTAGAAGATGCACTTCATGCAACAAGAGCTGCAATTGAAGAAGGGATAGTTCCAGGTGGAGGAGTTGCACTTCTTTACGCTGCATCTGCTCTTGATAAGCTAAAAGCTTCAAGCGATGAAGAGCAAATAGGTATCAACATTGTCAAAAAAGTTCTCAGTGCTCCAATCAAAAGATTGGTTAAAAATGCTGGTCTTGAATCTGCTGTTATAATTGACTATTTGATTAAGCAGAATGATAAAGAGCTTATATACAACGTTGAGGCTATGAACTACGCTAATGCATCAACAGCTGGTGTAATTGATCCGGCAAAAGTAGTTCGTATTGCTTTTGAAACGGCAGTGTCTGTAGCAAGCGCACTTATTACTACTGAATCTATGATAGTTGATCTACCAAACAAAGAAGAAAATGCTTCATCACCTATGGGTGCAGGAGCAATGGGCGGAATGGGTGGATTCTAAGTAAACAAGAGCCTTGGAGCAACTTGCTCCAAGGTATCTTTCTAGTTCTAAAAAGTCTTACATTTATAAAGGAAATAAATTTGTGATTTTCTATGCAAAGCCACTACTATTTATATTTGTTACGTCTCTTTAATATTATAACTGCTTAAAAATAAAAAAATAATATATGAAAGTTATAATTGCTAGTATATTACTATTAGTATAATATTATATTAATAAATGATTTATATAATATTTTTATTATAATAGATAGAACTTAAATTATTTTCTTCATAAATAGAGTATTTATGAAAATACGTATATACTCAATCCTACTTTTACTTTTTTCTTGCACTCAATTGTGCGCTGAAGAAGAAGTTGCAAAATTTGATCTGCTCATTGGTAAGGTAAATAAAGCAAACCTTACCATTGAAGGCGCAATAAAGGTTACAATAAAACCAGGTTGGCATATATATTACAAAGACCCTGGAGATTTCGGCCTTCCTACTTCCTTTGACTGTCAGGGTAACATATCAAATATAGATATTCATTGGTCTACTCCCAAGGAACATGAAGATAAAGTTGGGGAAGTTACATTTGTTAGTAACATATATGAAGATATGGTGTTATTTCCCTTTAAAACTAATATCATTCCAAATCAGGAATACGTTGATATTAACTTTCATATAAAGTACGCAATATGTAAAGATAGGTGTATCCCTAAAAATGCCGAGATAAAAACCAGTCAACCACTAAAGGATTTTATGGATTCCGATATCAATAAACTCATAAATGAGTGGTATGAAAAATAGAGCTCCCAGCGAGCAAGTGATAGTTATACGATAGCTTAAAAATGTTATTCCTGTCCCTGAATTTTCCAATAAAGATCTTTCCAAAAATTTCGATCATGAAGCCTTTTGGTCCCCAAAAGGCTTCATTTCAATCAATAACGAAAATTATAACTTTGAAAGAGCTGCTTGCTTATTAACTCCTGTAGTGATTTGTATGCTTTCCACACTTGTTGAAGGATAAAATCCTTTTATTACTTCAGAGCCTTCTCGCTTTAAATATGACAATGCTTCATATAAAGGCTTCGCTTCATATTGTCTTCCTACTTTTACTTCTTTATTTGCAGCTAATTGCTCCCAAGTGACACCATTGCTTTCAATAAACTCTACAGCACCATTATCACTAATGATAATTTTCATTTCACACTCTTCTCCTTCAGCATACCAATTTAAAGTCATATAATATGAGCCGTTAGCTACTTCATAAATTCTTGTTCCATTCTCATCAACTCTGCAGCGTATTCCCCTTGTTTCACATTTGCTTTTACTAGGCAGCAATAATGTAATTCCATCTACACCATATTTTCTGCATATATCACTATTTAAAACATCAACCACATTTATTGATTTTGTAGGATCGCCAAGCATAATTCTGAGTGCAGGCTTAATCTTACCTTTCTTTCTACTTTCTTTAATTCCTATATATTCTAAAGTATTATCTTTTATACTTTCCTTTACATCTTTTGCAATTTTCTGAGCAATTGCACCTACGACATTTTTGCTATCGTACTTATTGGCATGTTTATATTCATACCTGCCATTAACCTCATATCTATACTTTTCCTGTCCTTCTTCATTGGAAAGTACAGTAGAAAAGTGTTTAAACCACTTTTCATCATCATCAATACTAACTTCTTCGTTCTTCTCTTCAGAATCGATAGTCATTTTACTACCTGGATTCACATTTTGAAAAAAATTATCTTTTAGGCGCAAATAAAAACGATTACTTTTATCAAAATAATCCTGATTATTAACTGCTTTTGGATTATCTACCACCATATTACCTCCACACATTAGCTATATAGAGGTATATATCAGTATTGACCTTCTAGGTCAACACTAAACAATAACGAAAACTATAGTTGTTTCTTTTCACCTGCTAAAGATTGTGCTTGTGCTCCATCTACACTTGTTGAAGGTTGCTTCTCAATATGTGTGATTTAGATATTCTCGTGCTTCATCACTATATTTAATGCTCTTGTAGCTTAAACTTCTTATCAACACCTTGCCTAAATGAAAATATTCCTATTTCTTGGAAAAATTTGTTATATTTACCTTGGTTACTGACTCTCATTTTTTATGATATATTTATCCTTAAGCGGTTAAATGGCTATTTTATAATGAATTTTGTCAGTAATCGCTAGTTTTTCTCCTGCTATGCAACAAAGCCCTCTGGCATCCAGATTAGACACTAAGTTGATAAGTATAAAAGCAGCTAACCTTATGTAAAAACACAATATTCCAGTGTTAAGCACTGGAATGACATTGTATGAACATTGTACCATATTACAATCAGTTGTGATTGGTATGACAAGATTAAGAGGTGCTAGAATAATGAAACCGAAGTCATACATAGAAAATAGGTTGGGTATTTTCAACTTTTGCTATATACTCAAGTAAAAATCTCTCTTTTACAGATGGATACAGTAAAGTTTGTTTTCTTACTGCCAACAATACTACTCATACTAGTTGCTGGTGTTTACCTATCGGTTAAACTAAAATGGTTACAGGTGTTTAGACTACCGTATGCCGTTTCACTTGTTGGAGCTAAAAGAGGAGAAAATAAATTTTCTTCTATAGCCGCCCTGTTTACAATCTTAGGAGGAAATTTAGGAGTAGGAAACGTTTCAGGCACTGCTGTTGCTCTAAAAACCGGAGGACCAGGATCCATTTTATGGATGGCAATAATTATTGTTGTTACTTCTGTGATAAAATATGTTACTTGTTACCTAAGTATAAAAACCAGAAAAGAAAAAAATGGACGGTTTATAGGTGGACCTGTAGCCTACATGACTGATGCATTTAATTCTAGAAAAGCTACAGTTGTGTTTCTAGTTATTATGATGATGGTTTCAATAACAGTTGGTAACCTTGTTCAGGTAAATTCTCTATCAATACCACTCAGCATGGTAGATATACCTGTAGTCATTGGCGGCATTGTAATGGCCATAATATTTTTTGTTGTTGCAGCTCTCAGCTTAAAAAAAATTAAAATTTTTATATCGGCTATGATACCGATAATGACGGTAAGTTACCTCACACTTTGCGGTATCATATTATTTAAGTTTAGTGAAAATATTCTTCCTTCTCTAAAACTAATAACAAGCAATTTTTTTACAACTAGTAGCTTTAACTCTGGCTTATCTTTAGGTTTAATTTTAGAAATGTTGACTATTATTCAAGTAGGAACTCTGCGAGGTATTTTTGCAACAGATATAGGACTTGGCCTCGAAGGAATTGTACACTCCTCGATTACTCCTAAAAAAAATAACAATAAATTTATCATTGAACAGAGTCTAATCACAATAATATCTCCTTTTATAGTTGCACTCATAGTGTTCATTACAGCAATGGTACTGCTTGTCACAGATTCTTGGATTACTGATTTAGAGAGCACTAACATGTGCATTTTTGCTTTTAGAAAAGCTATGAATTGGCCCTATACTGACTATTTAATTATGGCTATAATGTTTTGTTTTGCCTTTACTACTATCTTTACTTGGTTTTTTTGTTCAAAACAAACAATACGCTATGTATCTATGGATAATAAATACACTAAAATCTGGACTGTAGTTTTTACCTTAATCATTCCATTTGGTGCAATCGGTGGAGTTAAGTTACTCTGGGATATCGCTGATATTTCAATTGCTGCTTTGCTACTCATAAACATACTTGCTATACTCAAGCTCACTTCTCAAGATCCAGAAGTATTTACTATGAGTAGCAAATACCTGAAGTTGCAAAAACAGAGCTAAAGCAATATTTTAAGTTGTCATCCCAGTCTGGAATCCAGCCTTTCATGAACTTCATCAAAAATTTTATGTTTTAACATAATACTTTTATGCTCACTAACTGAGTGCGACTGGATCCCAGTGGGCTTTGTTGCACCACTCAAGGAAAGAACAGGCAGTTACTGATGGAATTTGTTATAAAATAGATATTTAGCCGACAAAGGAAAAATATGCCAATAAGAATGAAAGTCAGTAACTGCAATGAATATAACAAATTTCTTCAAGAAAGGGGAAATGTTTTTCATTATATCAACGATGCCATTGAAAATTGGTACGAAAATAGTCCAAAAGTAGCAGGTGGCAACAATGTCTACAGCGACAAAGTAGTGATTCTAATTCACATAATAACCTATCTATTCAGGATTGGTCTTAGGCAAACAGTGGGATTTATAGAGAAATATCTTGAGCAAATAGGGAAAATTTTGCAAATTATCAGCTATTCGCAGGCTTCAAGAAGGTTTAAAAAGCTTAATATCAAAATCAACGACTGCAGAGTTGATAAGAACGATATGGAAGATATTGAAATTGCTATAGATAGTACAGGTATCAGCATCTACAATAATATTCCAGGCCATAGTAAGGCAAATGGTACAGATAGAAAGTATCGCCGCTATGAGCAAACAAGATGTAATGCTAGAGATAGGTAGTAAAAAAGTTATAGCTGCAAAATACAGTAGTGGAGTTTATTCCGACCACTATGGAGCCTGTGATCTTATTGAAAGAGTGGATACCAAGTATAACATAAGCACGATATATGCAGATAGATCGAAAGAAGTTATACAAACTGTGCGATGAGCTTGACATAAAGACAAGGATTCCTCCGCAAAATAATGCAGTAGAGCATCCAAAGTTGGATTATATGAATGAGAGAAATTCTACAATCAAGCTCATAAAGTCATATGATGAAGATGGTATGAAGAGGTGGAAAAAAGAGATAAATTATTGGAAGAGATCTTATATAGAAAGTTTTTTCTCGCGACTGAAGCAAATATTTGGATTTAGTTTTAGGAATAAATCTGAGATTAATCGTGAGAAGGAACTGCTACTCAAGTGTTATTTGCTTAACAAATTTACTGAAATAGGCATGGCTAAGTTTGATATAGCTTCATGAATTTATTATACATTACCCACTATCCGAAGAGCTGTGCAACAAAGCCCACTGGGATCCAGATTGGCACTAAGTTGGTAAACATGAAAGCGCTTTATAACGTTTTTGATGTGAAAGCTAATGTCAGCTACTCAAATGATACCATTTGTTATAAACTCACTTTTACTCTATGGTCTTGTCGATATCCTGAACAGATACAATATTTTTTATTTATAAAATGAAGTAACTACTTATCGTAAAGTTGATCTATAGATATAATACTACCATTTGATGACTTTTCAGCACATTTCTCACTTTCATATTCTTTATCAGAATCAACGCTAAATACTAAAGTATCTCCTGAAATTTTATCATGAAACTCACTAATAGCAAAAAACGGTACAGTGACTTGTTCTTGTTTTCCACGAAAGCTCAAACTGACGCTAAACTTATCTTCAAGAACTTTTAGACCAAAAAATTGATGCTGTAATATAATAAGCATTTGAGTAGGGTATGATTCTTTCAAGTAGTCTGGCATGACAACACCATTAAAGCGCGTAAAAAATACTATTTCTAAGTGAGGAGTAAAAACATTATCTAATATAGTATTCAAAGCCTTTTTGATAACTTGAAATTTAGCATAACTAAGCGACTTCTGATAATCTGTTTTATCCATATAACCCTTACATGTTTGGGGGAACTTCTGTTACCCGGCGTTCCCTAAACCGTGCTTATAGCAATGAAGTTATAGTGCCTAAATTAAGCAGCTAATGCAACATTGTCTTCAGCAGCAAAGTTATCGTTTGCATCTAAATTGTGAACTCTTAGCGGTGGTATCTAACCGAGCAAAGCTACCATCTTTACTATGCATGTCGATCCTTACTCGCCCCCGTATCAATCAAAAAATATGGTGGAGGCGCCGAGTACTGCCCTCGGGTCCAATACACCTATTACAAGGTAATTTTATTGCCATAGTGTATAAAAAATACACATGCTTATTATACAGTAGTATTGAATAAATGTCAAGTTATTGAACTCCAAATTGATTGGCAACTAAAAAACTAATATAAAAATTACTTCGCCTATTTATCTAATCTTAGTATACTCACAGTAGAGGTATTTTTAGAGCTCAAAATCTATCTTCGTCTGCAGACTTTTCTATCAAATAATCAAACTAAGTAAAGAATGTAGCGTATCTTCTTCAGCGCACATGGGTGCACACATATGCTTAATCTCTGTCGTATGTACGTTACATTTTTTCTGTTCTTTATTAATAAATATGGGGGATTCTATGCCTAATTCTTAACAAAAAACTACTCAAATGCTTTTGTAGCTATTGAATTTCTGAGTTCAAGAAGGCAAGAGACAGCGTGAGAAATGGCACAAGCCGAAAAAAAGATAAGTTGTGGAACAAAAAATGCAGACAACTGTGGAAAATTACCCACTGGAATCCAGACTTTGATTGTCAAATAAAAAATTCACATCTTAAAAGGATCATATACATTAATTTCCTTAGTTTTCACTTTTTCATTTAACAACCTCAGAATGGGCTGTAAATCATCGTCAATTGATAAACACAGTACTTCTCTATCAAGATAATTGGCTAAATGATTCTTCTTCTCAAGAATTTCTGTTTCTTCCAATAAGTCACATTTATTTAACACTACAATTTCCTCTTTTTCAACAAGATCGCTATTGTAAAGCTTCAGTTCATTATGCGTACAATTATAAGCTGAAATAATTTCATCGTGAGTTACATCAATTAAATGCAGTAAAATTTTGCACCTTTCTATGTGCTTTAAAAATTTGTGTCCGAGCCCAACTCCAAGATGAGCATCAGCGATTATTCCAGGAATATCTGCTATTACAATTTCGCTATAATCCACTTTTGCTACACCTAAATGTGGTCTTATAGTAGTAAATTCATAATCGCCTACTTTCGTATCAGAATTCGAGCAGCGGGTTAAAAATTTAGATTTACCTACATTTGGCATACCAATAATGCCAACATCAGATAAAACTTTTAGCTTCAATACTATGTTTCTTTCCTCACCAGGCTGACCATGAGTAAAATGCCTTGGTGCCCTATTGGTGGAAGATTTAAAGTTAGTATTTCCAAGTCCACCTTTTCCACCTTGTACTACTTGAAATTCCATGTCGGGTTTATCAAGATCTACTATCACTTCCTCACTTTCTTCATCGATTATTTGTGTACCAACTGGAACTTTAAGTATAATATCTTTTCCTGCCGTGCCAGATCTATCTCTACTCGTACCACTTTTTCCACTACTTGCTTTAATATGTCTTCGACAACGAAAATTAAGCAAAGTGTTGAGATTTGCATCACTGATGAAAATTATGTCTCCTCCCTTGCCCCCATTACCACCGTTTGGGCCACCAAATTCAACGAATTTTTCTCGACGAAAACTTGCGCAGCCATCGCCACCATCACCTGCTTTTAAATATAATTTAACTTCGTCTATGAAGTCCATGCTAACCCACAATAATATTTAGCATTTTCTCCTAATGAACTTTCTATTCTCATTAATTCATTATACTTTGCAAGCCTATCAGAACGCGACAGCGAGCCAGTCTTGATTTGTCCACAATTCGATGCAACCGCTATGTGGGATATCGTTGTATCTTCTGTTTCACCTGAGCGATGCGAAATAATAGCCCTGTAGCCATTTAATTTTGCCATTTCAATAGCAGCAAAAGTTTCCGTAAGTGTTCCTATCTGATTTGGCTTGATTAGTACAGCATTTGCCATTTTCTCCTCTATTCCTTTACTTATTAGTTTACAATTTGTAACAAATAAATCATCTCCAACCAATTGAACTTTATTCCCAAGTTTTACAGTAAGTAATTTCCAACCTTCATAGTCGTCTTCATTCATTGCATCTTCTATAGAAATTATTGGATATTTGCCTACAAGGTCAAAATAATACTGAACCAATTCCTCTGAAGTGAGTTCTCTGTTTTCAAATTTATAAACTCCATCTTCATAAAAAGTAGATGCAGCAACATCAAGACCCAGTGCAAAGTGATTTTTCATCGAATAACCGGCAGATTCAACAGCCTGAATTATCAAATTAAGAGCTTCTTCAGTGCTTCCAATGTTTGGTGCAAAACCACCTTCATCTCCTACGTTTGTACTATAACCTTTTTTCTTAAGAATGCTGCGCAAGTTATGAAATACCTCTGCAGATATTCTTATTGCTTCACTGAAAGTTTCAGCACCAACCGGAAGAATCATAAATTCTTGAAAATCGAGTTTATTATCCGCATGTACTCCACCATTAATGACGTTAATTAGCGGAACTGGCATCTGCTTCTCCCCTACGCCCAAATATTTATATAACGGTGTTTTGAAACTGTTTGCTGCTGCTTTTGCAACAGCAAGAGACACACCCAAAGTTGCATTTGCTCCAAGTTTAGATTTATTTTTTGTTCCATCTAGTTCAATTAAAACTTTATCAATTGCACTCTGGTTTGCTGCATCCATGCCAATGATTTTATTTGCTATCACTCCACTCACAGATTGAACAGCTTTCAGCACTCCTTTACCACAATACCTTTTTTCATCTTGATCTCTCAGCTCCAATGCTTCTAGTTTACCGGTCGAAGCCCCAGAAGGGACAGCGGCTCTACCTGTTGCTCCATTACATAGTTCTATTTCTACCTCAATTGTTGGGTAACCCCTGCTATCTAAAATTTCTCTTGCAAATACACTGCTGATCGTCTTTTTCATCATGCTAAACCTCCACTAGATTCACAATTGTGTTCACGTTCGGGAAATGTCACCCCAGCGCTGTAACATTTCAGTGTACGAACATTGCAATATACAGGTAATTTGAGTAGCAGATGGTCAGTGCTTGACACTGGAATCCAGTTTTTATTATACAGCCACTTATTTAAAGTTAAGTCTTCTGGATCCCAGTGTCTGGGCACTGGGATGACACCATTCTTAATGGAAGCTATCCCCATATCGCAATGTCTGTACAGTTGTTTGCCTAGACACTGGGATCCAGTTTTACTACACAATTTTATCATATAAATCACCAATGCTTAAGTTTATTTTACTAGCAGCAGCTTTGCAGTTTCTTTCGCTAGTTTAGCTATATTACTACCAGCACCAATAAATAATACTACATCTCCTGAACTTGTCGAATTACTAATAAAATGTGAAATGAGTAAAGCATCATTCATAATCTTCACATCATTAAACCCATTACTGATCAAGGCTTTTTGTATATCATCAATTCCACAGCCAGGAATAGGCTTATCTTCTGGAGGATGGACAGGAGTGAGAATTACATAATCAAACATCATGAAAATTCGTACGAACTCATCAAAAAAATTACGAACACGAGCAAAACGAAGCGGCTCGATAATTCCTGTTACCTTTCCTTTAGTGGTCAAACGTGCTGCTGACAGGGTTGCCTGTATTTCATTTGGGTGGTGAGCATAATCCTCAATTAACTTAACACCTTTAATATCGGCAATTAATGAAAATCTCCTTGCTACTCCTTTAAATTCCAAAAGACCTTTTTTAATCTCTTCATCACTAATTCCAAGTTTCACTGCAACTGATATTGCAGCCAGGGCGTTGCTAATTTTATGCATTCCTATTGCATTTGATAGCACTACATTCTTTATAATTCTGGTACAAGGTTGAATATCTTCTTTTTGTCTTTCGAGAGCGAGTTCTTTTAATCGAAACACCATATGTACATTATCATCATCAATTTCAATACGCTGAACTAACTTTCTAATTATATTAAATTTAGTCTCCCAATCTACCTCTGATAAATCACACTTTTCCTTCGTTATATGCCCTCTTAACATCTTCACTTCTTCCCATACTACCTCTTCTAGTATATCCGCGCGTATTGATTTGCTGTTACATTCACCAAAACGTTTTCCAGGACAACGATAGTAACTTCTTCCTCCCTTAGCATTACTCATTCCATAATAAACGGATTTGCAACACTGACATATCACTAACCCTTGTAATAAGTATTTTCTTCCACTTTGTTGCATTTTTTCTATTTGTAGCTTTTCTTTTTCCAAACTGTATCTCTACGACTTATATATATTTTGCCTATAGTAAAATACGCATATAATGAGCCAAATCAAGGAAAGTGCAAACCAAGTAATTGCGTATTCAAGATGCTTTATTGGCTGTATAGTCAATTTGCCACCAAAATTATCTTGCCACAATATACATTTCTCTAGCTTAATACCTAGTTCATTGGAGATCTCTTTTGTACTTAGGGTAAACCATGTATTTGAAGCAATATCATTTTTGATAAACCAATTTTTGCTACCATCACAATACAAAACGCCATCAGCAGCTACTTTTTCAATTTTTGCTTTTTCTTCTTTTTTTTCTCTGACTATTCCTTTATTTATTAACATGTAATGTCCATTGATAAGCAACATAGGAGACAGCACATGATAGCCACGTTGACCTGCGAAAACATATAGTTCTATATCACTTAAAATTCCGTCGATTTTAACGTTTCTGTAGTTAAACTTTGAAAGATTATCACTAGGCAGTAGATGAATAACTGGAAGATCCATATTTTTGATAATATTATTCTTCCAGCTCAATCTAAATAACTGCCATAACCCGAGTGAAAAAAGAAGTAAAAAAGGTATAATGAAAATAAATGTTGTTTTTCTTAACACTCTATATTTGTGTTCTCAAGTAATTTTCAATACCCATAAGCTCAATAAGGTCAATCTGTTCTTTGATCCAATGTAAGTGCTCTTCCTCATTTTTCAGTAGTCCTTCTAATAACATTACACTCACGAAATCCTTTTCTTTTTCAGCAACGGAAATTGCCTCTTTGATGCCCTTAATACCTTCTTCTTCTAAGTTAGAATTATCTTCTAAGATTTTCTGCATTGTATCTTTTGTGAACTTTCCTTCATACTTTGAGATTTTATTTGTATCTTGAAAATTTGGCATGCCCTTAAGCAGTAAAATTCTTTCTGCTAGCCTATTTGCATGCTCAAGTTCTTCATTAAGCTCGTTTTTCATCTTTTCTGCAAGTTTATTAATTCCGCTATCTTTAAGAATCGCAAAATGCAAAAGATACTGGCGTACAGAAGTCAGCTCATTTGTAAGTAATTTATTTAAATGTTCTACTATTTCTTTATTCATAACCTTTCTTTAGCTAATATACCAATGTAATCTACATAACAATCAAGGTCACATCAATTTATTTTTCTCACAACAATCGTATCAAATAGCACATCATGAAATGCCTGTTTCCTCTGAGAGAAGCAAGCAACTAAATACCAACTGAAGGTAAGCATCACTATAATCACTTCTAGTGTACTTAAAGCATTTACTGATGTTTGAAAAAGTTTGATAAAGGTGATAATTGAATTATTTAGCATAGGAAGAAAAAACTGAGAGATAGTGCGATCAAATGCTAAGCTCAAACCTATTTTAGAACTATCTAAAGTGATAGTATATATATTCATTAACTGTTGACCAGGAGTTGCTTGAGCTGTTGAAGATATAAAATATGTAAAGTAGCCACAATTTATACACATGTATGACAGGTGTAAAATTAATGGAAAATCCCCTAATGACAACACAATTAGTAAGGTTGGAATTAATAAAATTGCTACATCTATTAAATATGCGCAAAAGCGCCTGTGTACACTAGCGATCTCTGTCATTACCACCTATCTTTCAAATACTTTACTATGAATTCTGTAAGTTTATTAAAATGTTGAAAATATAACAAATCTTCATAACCTCTTATTGATTGTCCGTATACAATAGGTAAGCAATTTGCATTTTGTGCACATAGAATGTCTGTGATGCTGTCACCAACAAAAAACACATTTTCTCTATTTACAGGTAGCGTACTCTCCTCTAGTGCAAATAGCAGTGGAGTTGCAGATGGTTTATCTTCTGCAGTATCACATGATCCAACTATTCTTTCAAAGTAAGAATCTAGTTTAAAGTAGGCAACTTCTTGACGTAAATTAGTATTTTTCTTATTGCTAACTATCGCTAGGTAAATATTGTGGCTTTTCAGCGTCTGGAGCATTCCCTCTACTCCCTCGTTCAGAGTAATATTTTGTAACAGTGCACTATCTAGGTATTTTTGATATATCTGGTTCGCTTTTTTCCACTGATCACCAAACAAATTGACCATGTAGCTCTTTCTTGATTCATGAGAATTTCTATCAACAACTTTACTGCCAGATCCCATCAAATCTAAAGTATGCTTAATAGCATTAGAAATATTATCTTGAGTGTCAACTAAGGTATTATCCCAATCGAATACTACTGCTAACGGGCTATTTTTCATTTTTATATTGTGACGTATTTTAAGTTAATAAGTAAATGATATTTTGATGAAAAAAGCATAAATGAGGTGCTCCTTGTGTCTTAACCATTTTTACATAATTAACTAATATACTGATTTTAGTATAAGCTTTTATTTAGTTGGGTATGACACAGCTTAAAGATACACAAGATATTGAGAAGAAATTCAAGGATGTCTTTGCTGGTGCTTTTCCAGAAGGTACGTTGCTGGAAGATAAAGTGAAGATTATCAATGATTTCCGCCAGGAACTTAAAGCTTACAAAAGGCAAGTAACCAAAGAAAATCCCGGGAAAAGGTTAAAAGATATTTCTGCAGCAGATAATTCTTCACTGGGAGATAAAATCAAGACTATTGCAAAATTAAATCGTAGTCTTAGAGATCGAATGAACCGTGCAGCTAAAAAAGTAGCTAAAGATTTTGAAAAGATCGTCGAATTGAATCGGGAACTTAAAGATGTTTTTCCAGAAAATTCTTCATTGGAAGATAAAGTAAAAATTATTGTTGAATTGCACCGGGAGCTTAAAGCTCAAGAAGGGCGTAAAGATGAAGTGAAGATTATTAAAAAATTGATTCATAATCTTGAAGGTCGAATGGATCGTGCAGCCAAAAAAATAGCTGAAGATTTTAAAAAGATTGCTGGATTTAAACAAAAATTCGAAGGAAAAGACGTTTTTACAAGTAAAAAAGTTGCAGAGTTTGAAAGTAATAAAAAATCTCAAACTACATTAGAAGGCAAAATTTCTGATCAAAATAAACAAGAAAAGATTTCTGTTCAAACAGATACAGTAACTAAGTTACAACCTTCAGTAAGCAAAGATCCTATAAAAGATAAACCGAGCGATAAAAAGCCTAAAATTTCGTTAGAACAAGTCTCAGTGGATAGGAATGCTACAGAAAAAAAATCTAATAATAAAAAATCTCAGTTGAGTGAAAAGAAAAATATAGCTCAACCGAAAGAAAATCAAAAAGAAGAAGGCTTTTTGGTACGTTTTCTGAAGAAAATATTCAAAAAACTTTTTGGTGAAGATAAAAAGAGTGTAGAGGATATAAAAGGAACTACTCAAAAAAGCACTTCAAATGATGAAGGGCAACAACAAAATAAGCTCCTTTCAAATCAAGACCAAAGCGCAAGTGAAGGTTTAAAGCAAATTGATAATCTATTGGTAACTCCTGTCACGAAAGTAGAACAAACAAAGACAGACCATGAAAGATAATTCGCCTTAGATTTCTTGCATAGTCTGGGGTCTAATTTGTCATCCTATGGCTTGACCATAGCTAAAAATCTGGATCCCAGTGGGCTTTGTTGCACAGCTCTTCGGATAGTGGGTAATGTATAATAAATTCATGAAGCTATATCAAACTTAGCCATGCCTATTTCAGTAAATTTGTTAAGCAAATAACACTTGAGTAGCAGTTCCTTCTCACGATTAATCTCAGATTTATTCCTAAAACTAAATCCAAATATTTGCTTCAGTCGCGAGAAAAAACTTTCTATATAAGATCTCTTCCAATAATTTATCTCTTTTTTCCACCTCTTCATACCATCTTCATCATATGACTTTATGAGCTTGATTGTAGAATTTCTCTCATTCATATAATCCAACTTCGGATGCTCTACTGCATTATTTTGCGGAGGAATCCTTGTCTTTATGTCAAGCTCATCGCACAGTTTGTATAACTTCTTTCGATCTATCTGCATATATCGTGCTTATGTTATACTTGGTATCCACTCTTTCAATAAGATCACAGGCTCCATAGTGGTCGGAATAAACTCCACTACTGTATTTTGCAGCTATAACTTTTTTACTACCTATCTCTAGCATTACATCTTGTTTGCTCATAGCGGCGATACTTTCTATCTGTACCATTTGCCTTACTATGGCCTGGAATATTATTGTAGATGCTGATACCTGTACTATCTATAGCAATTTCAATATCTTCCATATCGTTCTTATCAACTCTGCAGTCGTTGATTTTGATATTAAGCTTTTTAAACCTTCTTGAAGCCTGCGAATAGCTGATAATTTGCAAAATTTTCCCTATTTGCTCAAGATATTTCTCTATAAATCCCACTGTTTGCCTAAGACCAATCCTGAATAGATAGGTTATTATGTGAATTAGAATCACTACTTTGTCGCTGTAGACATTGTTGCCACCTGCTACTTTTGGACTATTTTCGTACCAATTTTCAATGGCATCGTTGATATAATGAAAAACATTTCCCCTTTCTTGAAGAAATTTGTTATATTCATTGCAGTTACTGACTTTCATTCTTATTGGCATATTTTTCCTTTGTCGGCTAAATATCTATTTTATAACAAATTCCATCAGTAACTGCCTGTTCTTTCCTTGAGTGGTGCAACAAAGCCATTCCAGCTTCACGCGCTAACTTAAATTATTTATAAAATTTGTTCCGGTAAACCTAATTTGGGTTAGCTATAGAAAGCAAAACAGACACAAATCAGGAAAAAAATTAATAGAATTCCTGTTTTTATAATAAAAATAATTAATTTTTAAAAATTTTATATTGATTTTATCATTAAATCTCATATAATATTAATATATTAACTTTGATGGTGGTAAAGAAATGCATGGTAGTATAAGCAACGAAGTGGTGAAAAATTTAAACAAGTTAATTAACTCTCACCAAACAAATAAACTTAGAAAGGCATTTAATAACCTTAGCACTAACCATAAAATGAATATATAGAGCATGTTAAAGCAAAGCCTCAAGGCTCTAAAGCTATGTCCGGCATACTAAATGCACTAGACAAGGAAGAAGCACCTTCTATCTTTAATCAGTTACCTCAAGAGTTTGCTTTCAATACACTCGATTGTATTAATCCCACATCGACTTTATTTAAAATTCTATTTAATCAACTGAATCCCCAACAAAAAGAAGATTATAAAGTAAATTTAGAGACAAAATCAACTGTCAAAGCTAAGCTTGTCCTAAAGAATTTTTACTTAAGCAATAAAGAGAGTTCAAGCAACTTAAGTACTGAAAACTCCAATGAACCGTTAGTACAAAACAGAGATGATTTGCCAGCAGCACATTTCTCTCTTATATCTCCTGCGTTCGAGGAAAAAGTTGTTGAACATACATTTGATACTAGACTAGAACTTTCTTCTGACAAAGAGAATCAATCATGTAGCCAAACAGTAATTCCATTTCTGGGTTTTGCTGAATTCGATAATCAATTCTGCAATACTGTAACAGAAAATTCGACAGTTAGTAGTAGTTTAACGTCGAATGAGCATATATCAGATAGCCTAGAAGGTGAGCAATTATCCCCAGAGTATTATAACTATTTGATAAATGGAGTAACTAGTCTGCAATCCTCAAATGTGAATCCATTGCCAGAGTTCAGTTTCTCTCTAAGCTCTGTTACGCTAGATGAGATGGTTAAGAGATATGGCTTTAATCACAATGACCACGCTCTAAGTGATTTAGAAGAGGTATATGTAGAGCAACCAGCAAAGTTCCATACATATTACCACAATTAACTAGGGACAAAAAAAGGTGGTAGTTTAACCTACCATCTCCTCTGGTTTCACTATCCTTTCAAACTCCTCCTCAGTGAGCAGTTGAAGTTTTGCTGCTGCTTCCTTTAGAGTGATATTTTCTTTATAAGCAAGCTTCGCTATTTTTGCTGCATTGTCATATCCTATATGCGTATTTAATATAGTAACTAGCATTAACGACTGATTTAGTAAATCCTTTATTCTTTCTTCGTTTGCTTTAATATCAACTACGCATTTCTCTGCAAAATTTAAACTTGTATCAGCTAAAAGTCTTATAGACTGCAAAACATTGTAAATTATCACCGGCTTAAACACGTTCAATTCAAAGTGACCATTTGAGCCACCAATTGTCACGGCAACATGATTTCCCATAACTTGAGCACATACCATAGTCACTGCTTCGCATTGAGTTGGATTCACCTTACCCGGCATGATTGAAGAGCCAGGCTCATTTTCTGGTAACATTATTTCTCCAATCCCGCATCTTGGACCAGAACCAAGTAGCCTTATATCATTTGCAATTTTCATCAAGCTTACTGCTACTGTATTGAGTGCTCCACTGAGCTCAACTAAAGCATCATTTGCTGCTAGTGCTTCAAACTTATTTTTTGCTGAAATAAATGGAAAATTAGTGATTTTTGCCACTTCTTTAGCAAAATCCTCAGCAAAACCCTTTTTAGTATTGATTCCCGTGCCAACCGCGGTACCACCTTGTGCAAGTTCATATACATTGCTTAGAGTTGACTTTACTCTCTCTATTCCCTTTTTAATCTGAACTGCATAGCCAGAAAATTCCTGCCCAAGTGTTAGAGGAGTTGCATCTTGCAGATGAGTACGCCCTACTTTTATTATATCTTTAAATTCATGAACCTTATTATTTAGCGCTTTATATAATTCTTCAAGATTGGGAATAAGCAAGCGGTTTATTTGCTCTGCTACTGCTATATGCATTGCTGTTGGAAAAGTGTCATTTGATGACTGACCACAGTTTACATGATCATTTGGATGCACTGGAGACTTACTACCTAAATCACCGCCCAAAATTTCTATTGCACGATTGCTGATCACTTCATTCACATTCATATTGGTCTGCGTTCCAGAACCGGTTTGCCAAACAACAAGCGGAAATTGATTATTAAATTTACCGTCTATTACCTCCTGTGCCGCTGTGCAGATTGCATCCCCTACTCTATTATCTATGCTACCCTGTTTCATGTTAACACGTGCTGCTGCAAGTTTTACTATTGCTAGCGCTTTAATCAGGGGCTCTGGCATTTTCTCTGTACCAATTTTGAAATTTTCCAAAGAACGCTGAGTCTGAGCTCCCCAGTAACGTTCACTTGGTACTTTTACTTCTCCTAAGCTATCTGATTCTATCCTAATTTTTTTATCCATATTTCCTCCTTCTAGTGCTTGACGTTACCTACATATATGAATTAATTAAATCAAATTGTATTTCAGTGTCAAGTTGAGACATTTTTAGTGAAGACCTTAGAAAATTTTCAAGCCATATCTTTTGCTTCTATTATTTTTTTATTGTTATTAAGGCAATCATGCAACCTTAAGCAATAAACCTACTTTCACTCTCTATAAGGCTATTCTACTTAGAGCTTGAATAGTGAAAACATCTTTAAGCGCAGAAGCTATACCTTTGTTTGCTTTCTCTTTTTTTACTTCTACAATCATATAACCCAACATTGCACCTAACGCTAGACTAACGGTCGCTGATGCTGCACAAACTGTAATCACTGCTCCCGCAGAACATGATATTGTCATACCTGCAACATAACCTACTATACCACTAACACCAATGCAGACGTATTTCTTCCGTAGCTCTTTTTGTATATGACTTTTCAGATATTCTTTTACATCTAAATGCCCGTTTCTAGTAGCATAATTCAGAGCAGTGTTTTCATAGCCATCTTTCACATTAACATTTGCTTTTGCTGTTTCTATCAGGTACTTTACTACCTCTAAATAGCCACTTCCAGCAGCCCACATTAGAGCAGTTCTTCCATAGTGATCTGTTGAATTAATATCTTCTTTCTGTTTTTCTATCAGGTATCTTACTGTTTCTAATTGACCATTTTTGGCAGCTGAAAATAATCCTGCATGATTGTTAATCATTTGTGCAAATGATAATGTTTTTAGTTTAGGGGGTTGTAACTCTTGAGTATTAAAGTTTAATTGTGCTGGAACAATTTCTACTTCAAGCTCTACATGTTCTCTTGTGAAACGATCAAGTAGCCTTTTTACCTGATCAATTGTTTGAATTCTTACCTTATAATACCACGATAAAGAATTGATTATTTCCCTGTTGTTAAGAAAAAATATCACTAATTCTATTTTACCTGTTAAATCTTTAGCATAGATTGAGTATTCTATATTTAATCTATCTTGTGAAATATTTCGTATTGTCTCACTCTCTGTCCAAATTCTTACCTGTTAATTAATTCTCTTACTTACAAGAAAATTATATAATTCACTATCTTCTTCCTTCATTTTATTGAGCTCATCCTTACAGTCATACCAATAAGATGATAACTCTGGTATACAAGTAGGAAGAGGCAAGCGAGGTATTGACATATCAAGATTAGCTATTAAATGATATCTAGTTAGAAGCTTTGCTACCTCCGTATGGCCATTTACAATAGCATATGTTAGGGCAGAGAATTGACCTTTACGTTTCACATTTAAATCAGCTCCATTTGCTATTAGAAGTTGTACTACCTCAAGATGACCATGGGCAGCAGCATGAATTAGAGCAGTTATGTTTCCCGGAGATTCTGCATTAACATTTGCTCCCTCTTCTATCAAGTATTGTAATATCTCTAGTTGACCATTGTCAGCAGCCCATATTAAAGCAGTTCTCCCATAATCATCATCTATTGTATTAATAATTGCTCCACTCTGTATAGCTTGCTGAACAAAATCTAGCTGTCCTTTTTTAGCAGCATCAATTAGCTGCGTATTTAGCTGTTTTTGTGATGGCATATACTCCTCCTAAAAAATATACAATTTAAAGCTATTTTAGCCACTATTCAAGTTTTAATGGCTAAAATTGATTGAATCACTTTTTAGTGTTTTTTTATGATTATTTGAGTCTAGCAAAGATGAGTCTATATCACAATCTAGTAATTCTCCTACTGCACTTAGTAAACCAGCTGTACAACCAGCTATTTTGATCTGGATGAGAGGAGATATAATTTATAACCACTCCCCTATCCTTTCTAGTTGTTTGTAGATGTTAAATCTCAGGAATTTATCAAAATAAGGAGAGGCAATGAAGGGAGTAGTATCTCTTAAATAATTAGATAAGAAATCTGGTAGAATATTCTGAAATTCATGCATTTTTTGTCTATAATCTTTCAAAGCAATAACCTTTATTTTATCATAATCAAGTTTCCAATAAGCAAGCTCCGAGACTTCTTTTTTTGTTGTGTATTCCACTGCTAAAGCTTGTAAAATTAATTGCGGGAAAAATCCTGACATAACTTCCTCATTTGAAGGTGGTGAACCAAGTTTATAGTCTATAATTGCTACTTGCCCACCTGGTAGATACTCAACTCTATCACATCTTGCTGTCAATAAAATTTCCTCTGTCATTCGAGTATCTGACCAGCTCTTATTACACAATTGTCTGGTGTGTTCATTTGCAATCAAATTTTCTGGATCCAAGTAGTCAAGCACTGGGATGACACCCTTATTCTTAGTGGAAGTTGTACAGCATCCGCGCAGTTGTGTGTCACGCGCTGGAATATGAAATATCGGATAGGAAAAGCTCTTCTCCAACTCAACTTGATTGTTTCCAGTCCTATCAAACTCAACAAAAGATTGAATTATCCTCTGCAACCTTACCCACCACATATTTGAAAAGTGGAATCGATTAGACGAGAATATTTCTCGTGCAATACTCATCAGCGACTTTTCGTTGCGTAAATATCTTGCAAGAATATTGTGTACCATAGTGCCAAACTCCAATATCGATGGCTTAAAATTTAAGTCTTTCAACTGTCTAAGGTTCAGTATGTATTCAACATAAAATGAATAAGGGTTACGAATCAGTTTTTCTACCGCACTGCAAGACATCACTTGCATTTTTGCTTGCCTCACTTCAGTTTTAGGTTTTGGCATAGGCTGAGTACATGGAACAATGCACTCAGGTGTATTTAATATTCTTAGCCAATTGCGATAAGGATATTTTGGTTCTTGTAACAGAACTTCCAAACGGCGCAATAGAATTGATTTTCTATCACTCACTAGCCTCGTAATATAAACCTTGCCGGCACCAAATAAATTGCGCAAAGTATACAAAAAGTACCCTTGCTCTTCTTGCACAGAAGGAAGGTTAAATTTTTCTCTATTCAGTGCACTCAAAAACGGATTCTGAAAATTTGGTATATCATTAAATCCAGCAAGTACTACAACCTTATTGTGATATAAGCTGAATTTATCTAAGTTATTTTCTGGAGAAAAAAACTTCCTTTTTAAAAATAATATCAGGATTTGGCTATATAACTCTAAGGAGCATTTTATTGCTACATCTTCACATGCATTTAAGAAATCACGAGTAAAATTACCTATTTCACCATTTAGCTCTAAAAAATTGATATTAGAAAGGACATTAACACACTGCAAATGAGCTGATGCCACATCAAAAATGGGATAATTTACAAGATACAGTAAAGGATTAAATATAATCTTTAACTTACTGATAATAATTAATATATCTTCTTTATGTCTTAGCTTTTTACAAGTATTAATAGCGTTAATAATATCCTTAAGACCATTTGTATTAAAGCTACGCAATACTTCTATCTCAAACTCAGATAAAATACGAGTGTACTCTTCTTGAGCGTAACCAAAAGTCACTAGCCTATGTTTAAGAAGAGAAAGCAATGCCACACCGTTCCATTTTGAGTTCAAAATCTCAATACTATAAAGCAGAAGCGTCACATAAGAATAGTTTTCCGATATGGTACACGCCATACGATCTGCAAGTAATTTATCAAAGACAAACAAAGAAGCGTTTTCATAACCTTCATTCTTTATAATTAGTGACGTCACTTGTGCTTCTTCCTCCCTTGAATCACAAGTGATGACTTCAATATTTTCAATTGATCCGCCACCAACTTCACTTAGATCAGCAGTTGTATCGAAGATATAATCAAGATATTCCTCAGGACTTCCTGTTATCCCAGCCCTTTCTTCTGTCATCCCAGTGCTTGACACTGGGATGACACCAGAACACGCTTCTGACAGAAAACTAACATCCCTTCTATCCACTTTTAAATAATCGAGTAAATCTTTCAGGCAATGTTGATAGTGTTTTTTATCAAGTGATTTCCAATCTTTTTCGTTCATTTTCAAATTCAGGTTAGGTAGAATTATCTTTCCAAATGGCAGGTCATATATAGCCTTAATCAATAACTTGTAGATTTCACCCTTTCCAATTCCAATAAAGATCATATGCTGATCTTTCTGCAGGAAGTTTATCATATTGTTTATGTAGTCATTCTTATGCTTTAGTATATCTATTACTCCCAAACCTTTTAAAGTTTTACTCCAAGTTTTGATAAGTAAATTTATGAAATTCCCTACTTTTTTTGAGTGCTCATCAAGTTGATAATCACCCTCTATTTGGGTATATTGAAGCAATGACGGCAAACTGTAAACCAGATCGATTGGAAAATTATCATTGTTTTTTTTATTCCACTCCAATATAAATTGAATGAGTAGCAGTGTTCTTTTTGTTGGGTTGATAACTTTAACTCTATCAAGATTTAATATTAAATCTTCTTCATCAATGTTTTCTAGTGAAACTATCTCTGGCAAAATTATAGTTCTGTAATTCTTGAATGCACTCAGCAATGCTATAACATCCCTCTTGCAGGGAAGTATGATCTTTATCTCGGGAATTTTTTCTCTTTCATATTCAGAAAATATGTGCTGAACCAGCACATCAAAAAGGGACTCATTCACATTAACAGTAAAAACTCTTCCCACTAACAGTAACAATTAATACAACACTTTTATTGTATAGAAATTATTTAAAATATAAATGTGCTCGCAGTTTCTTATGCTATGATATATTAAAGTCTTTCACAATATTACATGGCAAACATCAGAATAGAAGTTTTTAATAAATGTGAACAAGTTAGCCGCAGAAGGGTAGTTAATGTTTACTTGATTTACATAAGCAAAGAATTACCATCAAAATTACATGAAGAAATTTGTGGGCTATTTTATAATAAAGCCATACAAGACTGCCGTTATTATTCCTACAATGAAAACCTTGAAGAAGTTCAATATAACTTCATAGAATCACAAGCAAAGTGGGGCTTGGAGATAAGCTTTTTACCTGGCATGACCGATAACGTAGGAAACACGGCAAAACAAATTGTTAGAGAATATCTAATGAGCAAACGCCACATTGATGAAAGTGTTTCTATCAAGGCAAGAAGTTCAAAATTGATTCTAAGTCAAGGAGGTTTTCCAACCGAAGATGACATAAAACAGGAATTCAATCCTATTACTGAATATTGCACACTTTTCCATAAAGAAAACGGCAATTGCCATTGGAAGTATTACAGTAAACAAAATACCCCAGTTGGTGTCATTACAGCGCGTGACCAGGAAAAAAAAGAATGGATTCCAGTGTCAAGCACTGGGATGACACCAGGTAATAATGGAGCAAAATCTGTCAAACTCAATGTAAGTGACCAAGAGCTTGAAAAAATCAGCAGAGATGGAATCGATGGTAATGGCACTTTAGGGCTCTCGCTGGCAGCAATGAAAGCTATAAAGGATTACTTTAAAAAACTCGGTAGAAATCCATATGATATTGAACTTGAGTCTCTGGCACAGACTTGGTCTGAACATTGTAAACACAATATTTTTTGCTCCCCTATTGATGAAATAAAAGATGGTCTATATGCTCATTATATTAAGCGTGCAACGCGTGAGATAAATTCTAACATATGCGTGTCAGTTTTCTCCGACAACGCAGGAGGAATAATTTTTGATGACGATTACTTGATTGTAGATAAAGTTGAAACTCACAATAGTCCTTCAGCTCTCGATCCGTTCGGTGGAGCAATGACTGGAGTGCTTGGAGTTAATCGAGATATAGTCGGT
This sequence comes from Wolbachia endosymbiont of Chrysomya megacephala, assembly GCF_008245065.1. Lineage (NCBI taxonomy): Bacteria > Pseudomonadati > Pseudomonadota > Alphaproteobacteria > Rickettsiales > Anaplasmataceae > Wolbachia > Wolbachia endosymbiont of Chrysomya megacephala. The sequence continues at coordinate 835,678 of NZ_CP021120.1, read as the reverse complement.
TTTGGCAAAGGTGCAGAACCTATCATGAATACTTATTACTTTTGCTTTGCCAAAGAATCAAAAGGCAAACTTTATAGAGATAAAGAGCGTACTGATAAAATCTTACCACCAAAATATATAATGAAAGAAGTGATTCACGGTGTTAATGTTGCTGGTAATTGCTCCGGTATTCCAACGCAACTTGGATCGGTATACTTTGACGATAGATTCTGTGGAAAGCCATTAGTTTTTGTTGGAAGCATAGGAATTATTCCACGGAATATAAATAATGCACCTTCACACATAAAAGAACCCAAAAACGGTGATAAAATCGTAATTATTGGTGGAAGAGTTGGAAGGGACGGAATTCACGGTGCAACTTTTTCTTCAGAGGCATTGTCGGGAAACAGCCCTTCAACAATTGTGCAAATTGGTGATCCTATAACACAAAAAAAATTATCCAACGCCGTCGTAAAAGCAAGAGATCTTGGTCTTTATAATGCAATAACGGATAATGGAGCAGGCGGTCTATCATCGTCCATTGGTGAAATGGGAAAAGACGGATTTGAAGTTGATTTGAGCAAGGTTCTCCTTAAAAACGATGGTATGGCTCCGTGGGAAATATGGATATCAGAATCACAAGAGAGAATGACCTTAGCAGTGCCAGAAGAAAATCTTCCTGCGTTTAAGCAAATCATGAAAACACATGATGTGGAGGTCTGTGTAATTGGAGAATTCAACAAAAGTGGCAAAGCCGTTGTTAAATGTCCCCCAGGAGAAGTAATAATGGACATCGAAACTGAATTTCTGCATGACGGTAATCCCAAAGTGCATTTACAGACGAAACCGTGGTCTAAGGAGTCTGCTGTATCCTTTCCTGTCATCCCAGTGCTTGACACTGGGATCCAGCAGGTAAAGCCTGCAAACATTTTACGCCAAAACCCATACGATGGTAGAGCTGAGCGTGAAATGGATTCCAGTCTCAGCTACTTGCATGACACCTTTGAACTAAAAGAAATGCTAAGCAGACCAAACATACGCAGCAAAGAGTTTATAGTGGTGCAATATGACCATGAGGTTCAAGGATCGTCAATACTGAAACCACTGCAAGGCAAGGGAAGAGTGTGCAGCGAAGCTGTTGTCTCGAGGCCAGTCCTTTCTTCAAACAAAGGTGTTGTAAAATCGCAGGGATTTGGCTCAAGTTATGGAGAAATTGACACTTATCACATGGCAGCATGTGCGATTGACACTGCCATACGCAACTACGTAGCTGCAGGAGGAAATATAAATCATCTAGCGTTGCTCGATAATTTTTGCTGGTGTGATGCTTATAATCCAGAAAGATTGTGGCAACTAAAGAGAGCTGCAGAGGCTTGTTACGACTTTGCAACTGCATTTAAAACACCATTCATATCCGGAAAAGACAGTATGTTCAATGACTTCAAGGGATATGATGAAAATGGCGAGAAAGTGATGATATCTGCACCACCTTCACTACTCATTTCAGCAATTGGAATTATAGACAATATTGAAAATGCGGTATCGCTTGATGTGAAAATGCCAGGGGACTTGACATATGTGCTTGGTACAACCTACGATGAGCTTGGTAGATCTGAATATCAGTTATATAGTGGAATAGATAATAACAACGTGCCAAAAGTTAATGCAAAGAGCGCTAGGAAGTTGTATGAACGTTACAACCAGGCAATAAAAGATGGCATAATTGTCTCTGCAATTGCACCAAACTTAGGCGGCTTAATTATTGCTTTGGCAAAATCGCTAATTGCAGGAGACCTTGGTGCTGAAATTGATCTTTCACTAGTACCAATAGGAAAAACACAAAATACAGACATAATAAACAAGATAATAATGTTTTCTGAATCGCAAAGTAGAATATTAGTAACCATTGCCCCGGAAAATCAGCGGAAGTTTGAAGAATTGTTTAAAGGTATAGTTTTTTCATGTATTGGAAAAGTGACAGAGGAGAAAGCTCTCAATATAAAGGATATTATAAGAATAGATTTGAAAGACTTAGGTACTAGTTTAAATAACTTTTGATTACACTAGACAAATTTTTCATTATGTGTAATGTCTGACTAAAATAAATGCATATTATTAAATTTGGGTAGGTGATTATGTCCATTTTATCAATACTCTTGCTTATCAGTCTTTCTTTACTTAACACTTCAAATAAATTAATGATATGTGCTGCCTTATTTGTGGGAGCTACTTTAGTTGTAAACTCAATGGTTGAGTTTTATGGTAGAAGCAAAGCTACTTACAGCTTAATAGTGTGTACAGTGATATGCTGTCTTTTTAAATTGCAAAATTTTGGTTTTATGATACTGGTTCTATATACTCCAATTTTAATCTCTCTTCTCTCAAGCATAGTTGTTTTTGAAGAATTAAAGTCGAAATTGAATTTTCATATGGCAAATTTCATCACTTTAATTATAGCATCGGTCATTGATAGTACGATTATTTGTGTTGGACTACTATACAAAATTTCTGCAGGTAAATGCTTATCAATATATATTAAAGATTTAATTTTCAAGTTTTCCTATGCATCGATATTGAGTATCTGCTTGTTTGTAGGAATGTATTTATTCTCCTTGGCAAGCAAGAAGTATTTTAAGGTTTCTGCATAACCCGTCTTCTGATATAGCCAAAATAGTTTAGATTTAACTATAACCGTCATTCCGCTATTTGTTAGCAGCTTGGCAGTATAATGTGAAAAGCTCTTATTCGGATAGCGGTTCTAAAATCAAAGTAATTGGAAACTGTTAACTTAAGTTATCCTTTAAGAGAGCTAATACAATTTCTTACAGGTTTCATACATGATAAGAGTTTTATTTTTAGCTAAACCAATTGAAATAAGCTATAAAATCTGTTAAAGTCAGCTTTGTGCAAGCACCCTTAGCTCAGTTGGATTAGAGCATTTGACTACGGATCAAAAGGTCGGGCGTTCAAGTCGCTCAGGGTGCACCATATTTTATAGGAAATAGAGGTCATACTTGAAATTCATATATGTAATACCTATCTTTAAAGGTAAAATACTGAGCTATTATATATGAACAAAAAAGACTACTATGACCTGCTAGAAGTGAGCAGAAATGCTAGTACTGACGAGATAAAAAAAGCATATAAAAAACTAGCATTAAAATATCATCCTGACAGAAATCCTGGTAATAAGGAAGCAGAGGAAAAATTTAAAGAAGTAACAGCTGCATATGAAGTTCTATCTGACTCTGAAAAAAGAGCAGGTTATGATCGTTATGGTCACGATGGTGCTTCCGGTGGATTTGATTTCAGCCAAGCTGGAGGGGATTTTAGTGATATATTTAACGATTTTTTTGGTGGAGGATTCGGCGGCAGTACAAGTAGGTCAAGAACAAAAAGAAGTACAACAGGAGTATCTGGAGCAGATCTGCGCTACGACCTTAAAATTACCTTGGAAGATGCATTTAAAGGAATACAAGCACCTATACATTATGTGACAAATATAAAATGTAATACATGCCAAGGCACAGGTAGCGAAGGAGCAATCAAACCAGTTCAGTGCAACACATGCCAGGGAAGCGGTAGAATTAGAACTCAACAGGGCTTTTTTACCATTGAAAGAACGTGTACTACATGCTATGGGGAAGGAGAAATAATACAAAATAAATGTAAGAAATGCGGTGGAAGTGGGCGTAAAAGAGATGAAGTAAATATCTCCGTTTCAATTCCAAAAGGCATAGAAGAAGGAGCTAAGGTAAGGGTCAGTGGTAAAGGAGAAGCTGGAGCAAGAGGTGGAAAAAGCGGAGATTTATACGTATGTGTGAAAATAGCTACTCATCAGATCTTCACTCGCAATAGAGCAGATTTACACTGTAAAGTGCCTATAAGAATGACACTAGCAGTACTTGGTGGTGAAATCGATATTCAATCAATTGATGGAGCTAAAATAAAAGTAAAGGTCCCTGAAGGCACTCAAACTGGTACCAAACTACGTTGTAGGGAAAAGGGTATGCCATATATGAACTCACATGCTCGTGGTGATTTATACGTACAGGTAATAGTTGAGACTTTAAATCCAAAGAATTTAACCCAAAAGCAGATTGAGCTATTAAAAGCGCTTGAGGAAGAGGAACATGAAAGTGTAGAGCAGAAATCTGAAGGATTCTTTGGAAAAGTAAAAAAAAAATGAGAAATTTGCTAAATGATATAAAGAGGTAGCTGTCTACACTTAATTCTTTTTACCAATTTGAAAGCCTTCTCTTTTAGTGAAAAGATTTTTTTAAGTTATGCAAAAGTGATAAATTCCTTTATTTAAGGTCGAAGTTTTGCTATCCTCGCATTTTAATAATTTAAAATTAATGAACATAAACAAAAATGAGTTTTTATTTCTTCCTCTTGGAGGAGTAGGAAGAATTGGGATGAACGTTAGCCTATATCATTATCAAGGCAAGTGGATTATGATCGACCTTGGTATCGGTTTTGCAGATGAAACTATGCCAGGTGTTGAGCTACTCATTGCTGATGTAGATTTTATTGCTCAAAGAAAAAAAGATTTGCTTGGAATAATAATTACACATGCACATGAAGATCACTGTGGTGCAGTGCCTCATCTGTGGGAAGATTTGCAATGTCCCATATATACAACAAAGTTTACAGTTAATTTTCTCAAGGAGAAACTAAAGGAGTTTCGATTGGAAGGTGTGGTACCTGTGAAAGAGGTAGACATAAATGGCAGCATAAATTTGGGTCCTTTTACCGTTGAGTTTATAAATGTAACTCACTCAATTCCTGAGGCAAATTCAATATTAATTAGCACTGAAGCAGGTAGTGCACTTCATACTGGGGACTGGAAATTTGATCCAAAACCTGTTGTTGGATTAATTTCTAATATAGAGCGTTTAAAAGAAATTGGCGATAAAGGTGATCTACTTGCAGCAATTTGTGATTCAACAAACATACTGAGCAAACACGACCCTGAATCAGAAAGTGAAATTTATGATAATATTTACAATATAATAAAGCGGTCTAAAAAATTGGTTGCTGTCTCGCTATTTGCCTCGAATGTGGCGCGAATTGAAACAATAAGCCAAGCTGCAAAAGCACTAAATAGAAAAGTGGTTTTACTTGGCAGATCTTTATGGAGAATAGTGAAAGTTGCTCAGGATAGTGGTTATTTAACTGATTCTCCTGAGTTTCTAGAAGCAAAGGAGGCAGTAAATTTTCCAAGGGAAAAGCTGGTGCTACTTTGCACAGGTTGTCAAGGTGAGCCACTGGCAGCTACCGCAAGACTTGCCTCTAAGAGTCATCAAGCATTTAAAATGCAGCAAGGTGATACCATGATCTTTTCATCAAAAATCATTCCTGGCAATGAAACTCGTGCACATAACACGCTCAATGCCTTTATTGAGATGGGAGTGGAAGTTATTACTGAAAAAACAGAGAATGTTCATGCTTCCGGGCATCCAGTAAAAGCAGAGCTAAGGGAAATGTATTCTTTGATAAAACCTAAGATGTCTATTCCGGTTCATGGTGAGTATATTCATACGGATGCACATGTAAAGTTTGCTAAAGAGTGCGGTGTGAAAAAAGCAATAATGATTGCACCAGGTGATATTGTTAATTTGGAAAATGGGGAAAAAGTTAGCTCCATTGATGTCGACTACTTTGGTATTGATGGTATGTTACTCCGTCATCCAGAATGCAGCGTTATAAAAATGCGTGAGAGAATGAGAGATGCCGGAGCTATCGTAGTGACAGCAGTTGTAAACAAGAAAAATAAACTGCTTGCTAAGCCAAAAGTATTTGCACCTGGTGTTTTCGAAGCGCAAAAAGATGCAGCCATTATGCAAAAGATCATAAAGAAGGTTGAGTCAGCATTTGACTCACAGCCGATAAAAAAAATAAGAAATAAGATTGAAAGTTCAATATTTATTATCTTAAAGGAATATTTACTAAAAAGACCTATAATTGAAGTCCAAATAGAACAGGTATAGAAGTATACCTCTTTTTATTAACCATTATTTGAGTAAGAAGTTAACAATGTATTCTTTGATGTTATTTCAGCATGCAATACTGGAATCCGTAAAAAAAAATCAGTGTCAGATCACACAACTATACAAACATTGTGATTTGAATCTACCAGAAGGGTGCCATCTCAACGCCCAGGCAAACATTGTAGTTTTAGAGCAATCTCCACCAGTAGAGTGTCATCCCAGTGCTCTGACACTGGAATCCAGTTTTTCATGCAACCTTGTCAAAGACGTTTATTTTAGAATAAAACAGCTACTTTTATGCTTGCCACCTCAGTGCACTTACTTGCAGTCAAATTTCTGGATTCCAGTGTCAAGTACTGCAGAAATTGATTTACTCTACTGTCATGCAGTTTAACTTCAAAAGTAAGCTATTTGCTGAGATGAAAGGAGGTAATGCAAGAAATCTAATGAAGCTATTCGTTCAACTGGTGTTATTTATTTCGTTATTTATTCCTTATTCCACAAAAGCTGTTTTATATGTTGATATAAAAAAAAGCAATATTGGTAATATTGATCTTGTTGTATCTAAATGTGCATGCAAGACAGAAGTGGAAAATGAGCTAAGTGAAAGCATCACAAAAGTAATTGAAACAAATCTATCTAATTGTGGCTTATTTAATGTGAAACGTGACGCGAAAGTTGAGTCTTGGAAAAGCGATACTGTAGTCACAATAAGTTTAAGTGAAGTATCAAACAGAAATTTAGAGCTATCTTTTCGTTTATCTGACAGCTTTACAAACAGAGAATTGCTTACTCAGTCGGTTGTTTTTCTAGCAAAAGACTGGAGGAAAATTAGTCATCTTGTTTCAGATCTGATACATGATAGATTGATTGGTGAGAAAGGGCATTTCAATACAAAAATTACATATATCGCTGAAGAAAAAGATAGCAATTACAAATCCGTCCGTAAAATTGCTGTGATGAATCAAGATGGAAGTAATATAAAGTACTTAACAAATGGTGAGAAATTTGTGTCAACACCAAGATTTTCACCAAATGGAAAGGGTATTGTTTATATATCATACACAAATGGTAAAAGTTATATAATATTAAAAAATTTAAAAGATAACACTGAATCAATAATCAGCGCATTTGAAGGAGTTATTTCTGCACCAAGATTTTCTCCTGATGGTAAATCTCTTTTTATTTCCCACTCATTGAGTGGTGAAACAAATATATTATCTCTAGACTTAAGCAGTAAACGAACAAAAAAAATTACTAAAGGTTCAGCTATAAGTACTTCTCCCTCTTTGTCTCCAGATCAAAAGTACATGGTTTTTAGTTCTGATATAAGTGGAAGTCAGCAACTATATATCATAGATTTCACTAAAAAAAGCAAAAAACCCAAGAGAATTAGTTTTGGAAATGGAAGATATGCTACACCTGTTTGGTCGCCAAAAGGAGATCTGATAGCTTTTACAAAAATTCAGTCAGGAAAATTTTACATAGGAGTTATGAAGCCAGATGGCAAAGAAGAGCGCTTGCTTTCAGAGGGACATAAAATTGAATCTCCGGCATGGCTACCAAATGGCAGAGAAATTATCTTTACTAACGCAGAATCACCAAGCAACTCTAAATTATATTTAGTAGATTTAGTAAAGAAAAATCAAAAAATGGTTTTTACTCCAACGAATGCTTCTTTACCAGATTGGTCTTATTTTTGAAAGTAGATCTATAAAATCGGTATAAATCTTGCTTTATCTTAATCGTTTATAACCTTCGGTACTACGAAATACCCATGCTCTGATTTTGTATTGGATAATATTTCTTCTTTAATGTTTTGAGAATTTATAATATCATCGCGTACATGAATATCCTTATCTATAGTTCCATAACGCATAGGAGAAACACCTTCAGTATTAACTTTCAACAAAGTATCATGTATCCAATCCAGCATTGTCAGTTCTTTTGAGTAGTATTGAATCTCATCATCGGATAACTTAATCCTCACAAGCTGTGCAGTTTTAAGCATTTCTTCCTTAGTAATTGTTATTTTTCTCTTATTTGCAAATTCTATTAACGAAGTGATAACATCTTCTGTTGATCTAGCTGGCACTTTTACCTCCTTGCATAAAGCAAATTAAAATATTTGCAATTGAAACAACCTCTATCTTATCATTTTTTTCAAATTTGTGAAATACGGTGTCCGTAATTACTAATTTATCCAGAGAAGAGGAAGAGATTTTCTCAACTGCATTTCCTGAAAGTATTCCATGTGTAATGCACGAAACTACAGACTTTGCTCCTCGGTTTTTTAAAGCAAGAGCTGCATTACATAATGTTCCGCCAGAGTCAACTATATCATCAACAATGACGCAATTTTTGTTTGCAACTTCTCCGATTACATTCATTACCTCAGATGTACCTGCTTTTTCTCTATATTTATCTACTACAACAATATCATTATCCAACTTGTGTTTTTCCTCTAAAATCTTTGCAAAAGCACGAGCTCTGCCAATTGCTCCAACATCAGGCGCAACTATTGCCAAGTTTTCCTTGTATATAGAGTTAACAAATACTTCAAAACAGCTTAGATTAGTAACTGGTATATCAAAAAAACCTTCAATTTGACTTGAATGCAAATCAATAGCAGCAACGCTATTTGCACCAGCTGTTTGAATAAGATTTGCAGTTAATTTAGCACTTAAAGCAGATTGCATATTATTGTTTTTAATAACCCTATCCTGCCTACTGTATCCGTAATAAGGAATAATAGCTGTTATTCTCTTGGCTCCAGATCTCTTTGCTGCATCAATTGTAAGCAGAAGCTCCATAAGGTTATCATTTACAGGGGAAGAAAGAGATTGTACTATATATACTTCTTGATTACGTAGATCATTTGCTACTTCTACATTTACCTCACCATCGGCAAATCTTGACACCTGATTGGGGAATAGCTGAGCATTTAGCCCACTTGCTATTGAATCTCCTAATCGTTTACTAGCGCTACCTATTATTACCTTCATATATATCAATTAAGTTTTGAAAATTATACAGAAACCATGGAATGATTAAAACTTTATTCTTGCTGCCAAGTAGATCATAGAAACGGAAAAGTTACTCGAAACATTTCACCAGTTTCCTTATCATGCAACTTGTTCTCACAAAGGTACGTACTGTTTTTCTACTTAAAAATAAAGTAAATTTTTTATGATACTGAGCATCTTCTATAATTTTTCATTTAATTTATTAAAAATTTGACAATTATTAAAATATAGACTAAAATATTTATATATTTAATGGAGAAACGAAATGAATTTTAATGAACTTGTTAAAAACGGCTGTCTAAAATTGGACTTTAAAATAATAACCGTAAGTGAATTAGTAAGCTTTTTAGAGATTAATTCTCATATTACAAAGCTTAGTTTAAAAAGCTGTTATATTGGTGATGAAGGAGCAAAAGCTTTAGCTAATGGTAATCTTGCAAACCTTACTCAACTTGATTTAAGTTCGAACAGTATTGGTGATGAAGGAGCAAAAGCTTTAGCTAATGGTAATCTTGCAAACCTTACTCAACTTGATTTAAGTTCGAACAGTATTGGTGATGAAGGAGCAAAAGCTTTAGCTAATGGTAATCTTGCAAACCTTACTCAACTTAATTTAAGTTGGAACAGTATTGGTGATGAAGGAGCAGAAGCTTTAGCTAATGGTAATCTTACAAACCTTACTTCACTTGATGTAGCTTTGAACAACATTGGTGATAAAGGAGAAAAAGCTTTAGCTGATCTTAAAAAATTTAATGTTAAAGGTATAAAAAATTTTGGAACAATAGATAGTTTGATAAATAAACTCACACAAAGTAACTCTTCAATAGAAATTTTTGATCCAGCTAAATCGGAAAATAAAACAACACTTGATGATATTATAATTCCAGAAAGCGTTAAAAAGGAGCTAAACAAGATTCTTGGTACTATTCCAGAAAGAAATAAAGAATTACTTAAAAAGATAGGTTTAAAACCAGAAAAAGGCTATCTTTTTTATGGTCCACCCGGAAATGGTAAAACCAAAATTGCTCGTGCAATTGCATGTCAAGCTAATGCAAAGTTTATTAGTGTTTCTGCATCTGAATTTCTGAAATCGTATATTGGTGAAGGTGAAAAGTACGTAAGAGAAATTTTTAAAAAGGCAAGAGCAAATGCTCCTTGTATAATTTTTATAGATGAAATTGATTGTATTGCTACAAAACGTGGTAGCGGTGGTAGTTCTAGTCATGCTCAATCATGCGACAGCCTTGTGAATCAGTTTTTAATCGAGCTCGATGGTTTCAACTCACTAGAAGGTGTAACAGTGATTGCTGCAACTAATCGTAGAGATGTTTTAGACAAAGCGTTTATTAGGCCAGGCCGTCTCTCTAATCATATTGAAATTCCTTTGCCAGGTCGTGCCCAGCGTAAGGATATATTGGACTTATATATAAAAAAATTCAAAGTTATTGAAAGGTTGGAAGTTAAAGTAGATACTCAAAAACTTGCAAATAAAACTGATGGTTTCTCGGGAGCTGAGTTAGAATATTTAATAGATAAAACAACAAGGGATATTATATCTTTTTTTGAAGGTGAAGGAAAAATCACTATTGATACTAATAACTTCATTCAGGCAATTGAGGAGAAGAAATCTAAAGAGCCTGAAGGTGAGCAAGTTAATAATGATCTAGAGTCACTCAATAGTCCTGTTGATAATGAAAATAATGTAGAAAGTCATAGCTCTGCAAATAGTGGTCCAAATGTTGTAAATACTCAACAGTTTGCTAAAGTGACTAAATTACTTAATGGTATACAAACTAAAATTAATGCGCTACAGAAAGAACGTGAGGAAAGATTTGAAGAACTTGACTCTGAGAACAGCTACTTAAAACAGGACCTAGATTCTGTAAGGAAAGACTTAATTAAAGTAACTCAATGTACTAAAGAATACACTCAATTAAAGGATGATCTAAAGACTATCACTGAAAAATATACTCAACTACAGAGTGAATTCGAGAATATGGTAACAACCGAACTCAAGAAACATGAAAGCACACTAGAGAAGCGTTTTGAAGATCTACAAGAACAATTTGAAGGTAAAAATAAAAAGCTAAATAGTAAATATGAAAAATTCTTAGGAGCAAGCAACAATAGTAAAAGGCAAGGTAGTTACGCCTCTATTTCTTTTGTATTATCTGGAGCATCTGCTGTTGGTGCAAGTTTGACAATGTTTCATTTAGCAATGTGTCTTTCATTCGCTGTAGCTGCATTAATTTTTCTTGCAGCAGGATGTTACTGTTTGTATAAGGCAAATACAACACTTAGTAATGTTGAAATTGATCAAACTCAAACTATACTGAGTTTAACTGCTTAAATGTTTTTTAAGGTTTTAAATCTGTACCTGTTTGGCAAGTTAAAAAGTCCTTGCTGGTGCTGTAGCTTAAATTGAAGAAAATGGCAGAAGTGTAGAGTGAGGTAGTTTTTGATCAAAAATTTAAGATATTTTTAAAAAAATTACCTTTCTTGACGTATATGAAGACTCCCAAATTTTTTATAGGTTTGACTTCACCTGATTTACAAATAGAAATTGGTTGAGTGTTTGCCATTTATTCTTATAAACAGCATTTTGCTTTTTTTAGCACGTAGTAATTCTTGAATTCTATGATATTATTTTTGTAACATTGTTATATATATCATAATAACGGTATTGGCTGAGTTCATTAAGTAATTTTATGCGCAGCGTAATGACAAAAAGTGTTATTCACAAACACATTTTACTACATAATCAGCGCTAATATTAAAATGCTTATAAAGAGCTTCATAAGGTGCTGATTCTCCAAAATTTTTCATGCCAATAAATATACCGTTTGAACCTATATATTTATGCCAACCCACTTCACTTCCAGCTTCAATTGCAACTTTGATGCTGTCATTATTTAATACTACCCCTTTATATTCATCACTTTGCTCGTCAAAAAGCCTCCAACACGGCATAGAAATGACCCTTGTACCTACACCTTTTTCCTGTAATTTTTCTCTTGCCTCAACTGCAATTTCAACTTCAGATCCGGTAGCAAATATCGTCACTTCTAGCTTTCCTGAATATTCGCATAGTATATATGCACCAAATTTTGATAGGTTGGCCAATTGGTCAGTATAAGAGTGCATGTAATTAATATTTTGCCTTGAAAGTGCAAATAACGATGGAGATTCTTTTTTTTCCAATGCAATGCTAATGCACTCCAAAGTTTCAATTGCATCTGCTGGCCTAAAAACATACAGATTTGGTATAGCTCTCAGAGAAGCTAAATGCTCTATTGGCTGGTGAGTTGGACCATCCTCCCCTACTCCAATTGAGTCATGAGTCATTACATATATAACCTGCTGTTTCATCAAAGCTGAAAGACGTATAGCAGGGCGGCAGTAATCGGAAAATACTAAAAAAGTTCCACCATAAGGAATAATTCCACCATGAAGAGCCATACCATTCATACAAGCTGCCATAGCGTGCTCTCTCACTCCATAGTGGACATAAGAGCCACCATAATCATTACTATCTATTGCCTGCATGTGCTTATATTTAGTACAATTTGAACCGGTAAGATCAGCAGAGCCACCAATTAGTTCTGGCATAGACTTAGTCAATATTTCCATTACTTTGCCGAAAGAAGATCGAGTAGCTTCGTTTGGCATGAGCTCACATATTTGTTTCTTCAGGTTAGCCAAATCACTCTCGATGTTATTCGGCAAACGTTTCTCAAGTCTTCTTTGTAGTTCTTCATTGATCAAGGATGTATAGTTTTGTTTTGCCCTCTTAACTGTTTCCATCCAAGCGTTTTTCACATCTTCTGGTACATAAAATGGTTCATAGTTCCAATTCAATTTTTCTCTCATCTGTTTTACATCTTCCTCTGTAAAGGCACCACTATGAGCAGAAGATGTGCCAGCACGGCTCGAAAATTTTCCGATAATAGTTTTGCAACAGATTAGTGTAGGTTTATCAGACTTTTGTGCCTGCTCTATTGCAAGGGATATAGCATCAAAGTCATGCCCATCGATTTTGTCAACATTCCATCCATACGCTGAAAAACGCTTTTCTACATCATCAGAACAAGAGAGGCTAGTAGAGCCGTCTATAGAGATGTCATTGTCGTCAAAAAGTGCTATCAGCTTATTTAATTTAAGATGCCCAGCAAGGGACGCTGCTTCATGGCTTATACCTTCCATAAGACAGCCATCTCCTAGCATTACATAAGTGTAGTGACTGATTTCAAACTGCTTTTCAAGAATCGATTCAGCAAGTGCCATGCCAACAGCAGTGGCAAATCCTTGACCAAGCGGGCCTGTTGTTGCTTCTATACCAGAAGTTAAGCCAAATTCTGGGTGACCTGGAGTTTTTGATGTAAGTTGCCTGAAGTTTTTTAGTTCATCTATACTAATGTAGCCTGTCAGATATAATATAGAGTATTGCAACATTGAACCGTGACCATTTGATAAGACGAAACGATCTCTACTGATCCATTGAGAATCATCAGGGTTATGGTTTAGGTATTTAGCAAATAATACAGTGGCAACATCTGCCATGCCAAGTGGCATACCTGGATGTCCAGAATTTGCTTTTTGTACTGCATCAATTGATAAAAAGCGGACAGCATTTGCCATGGATTTTAGTAGTAGATGATTCATGTATTAATAGGAAAACTTAAAAGTGAAGTATACTATATCATAGTGGCAAAAACAAGTTGACACTTAATGTTAAAATCATTAATAATTTATAGTTAGATTGTGAGAATTTTTGTATGACAACTGTTATCAATAGAAAGTATAGAATCAGTCGCAGGCTTGGTGTAAACTTATGGGGTAGAGCAAAAGATTCGGTCAATAAAAGAAAATACCCTCCAGGTCAGCATGGTATTCTTGGATTTAAGAAGTTATCTGATTTTGGTAAGCAGTTTGCTGCACATAAAAAATTTAAGTTCTACTATGCAATTTCAAGTAAGCAGCTTAGACGTACATTTTTAGATGCCTACAAAAGAAAGGGTTATACGGCTGATAATTTTATTGGTGCCTTAGAATCAAGGTTAAGCTCTGTTTTATATCACTCTGGTTTTGTGCCAACAATTTACTCGGCAAAACAGCTTATATCTCATAAACATGTTACAGTTAATGATAAGGTGGTTAACATATCAAGTTATAGAGTGAAGCCTGGTGATATAGTAAAAATAAGGGAAAGAGCAGCAAAAATTCCTATATTAATAGAGGCTGAACAAAAACAAGAACGTAAGGCTCCAGATTATTTAGAGGCAGATAGCAAAGCACTTTCAGTGAAGTATTTGAGAGCGCCTCAATATTCCGAAGTCCCCTATTCAGCAGACATGGAAGTCAATTTAGTAGTAGAATTTTACTCTAGATAAACAACATAAGGCCCGTGTGGCGGAATCGGTAGACGCAGCGGACTTAAAATCCGTGGGTTTTGCGACCTTGGGAGTTCAAGTCTCCCCATGGGCACCAGTTTAATTTATCAAAAAAGTATGAAATGGCTTGATATAGAAGATATTGCAGAAGCTCTAGAAGAGAAGTTTCCCAATAAGGATATAATTAGTATTAGATTCACTGAACTTAAGAAAAAGATCTTGGGTTTGAAGGAGTTTGATGATGATGAAAAGTATTGTAATGAAAAAATATTAGAGGCCATTCAAGCAGCTTGGATTGCAGAAAGATCTTAAAAAACAGATAGCTATAAGAAAATTACTGCATACAGTAAAAAGATAATTTTCTTGGAAATACTATACTTTACCCGAATTTTAATTAGCTTCATAATAATTTAACAAATTAAAATTAAAAATGATTACAAGGTAGGAAACACAAAATTCTGGCAAATGCTAGATATACAAATACTGCTTTTTATGTGTGAGGCCGAGGATCATGAAAACAATAAGTTAGTTTTTTGTATAAGAAAGTTGTAATATAATTTAATTTTAAGCACTGGAAAGATGTTTAAATATAGCGGGCCAAAGAAATTAAAATCTATAATAGAAAACTATGCATTAAAATGCATGAAAAATAAGATCAGCAAAAATGAAATACGTCTTATTTTAAACTGGAAAAGTATAGTTGGAGAGGAATTAGCAGAATGTACAAAACCACAAAAGATCTCATACGCACAAAACGTAAATTCTGGTGTTCTGCATCTGTTAGTAACAAATGGCAGTAAAGCATTAGAAATGCAGCATATGGTTTCTCTTGTAATAGAAAAAATTACAGTGTTTTTTGGCTATAAAGCAGTATACGGTATAAAAATCAAGCAAGGGAGTTGACTATTTAACTATATAAGGTTAACCTAGTTACATAGGATAAATTGGTATATTGAAGTGAGTAGAATTTGTGAATTAACAAATAGAAAAAAGTCTTTTGGTAATAAGGTATCGCACTCAAATCGTAAAACAAAGCGTACCTTTCTCTTAAATTTACATAAAGTTACATTAACGAGTAATATATTAGAAAAAAAGTTTAGCTTTCGTATAGCGACAAGAACTTTAAGAACTATAGATTACAAAGGTGATCTTGATGCTTTCTTGCTCAACACAAAAACAATTAAACTAAGTAAAGAAGCGCAAAAGATAAAAAGAAGATTAAAGAAAGTTTTAGCAAAACAAGAGGTAGAGCTAGCTGTTTCAAATGCATAGTAAGCCTACATGGCTCAGAGCAAAAGCTCCAGCTGGTAAAGTATTCAATGAAACCTTAAATACTGTTAAGCTACATAACTTACATACAGTATGCGAAGAAGCTGCGTGTCCAAATATTGGTGAATGTTGGAATAAACGTCATGCTACTGTGATGATTCTCGGTTCTGTTTGTACTCGTGCTTGTGCGTTTTGCAACGTTGCAACTGGCATTCCTGATAAGCTCGATCCTCATGAACCAGAAAATTTAGCAAAAGCAATAAAAAAGTTAAATTTAAAGCACGTTGTCATTACCTCTGTTGACCGTGACGATTTACCAGATGGTGGTGCAAATCAGTTTATAAGGTGTATAGAAGAAATTAGAAAGATAACTTCGGAAACAACAATAGAGATCCTCACTCCTGATTTTTTAAATAAGAAAGGAGCGTTTGAAGCAATAGCTATTGCATCACCTGATGTTTATAACCACAACATCGAAACAGTGCCAAGGCTGTATGCAAAAATAAGACCAAGAGCTCGTTATTTTCATTCACTATATTTGCTAAAGATGGTGAAACAGATTAATTCTAAACTTTTCACGAAGTCAGGGCTTATGGTTGGTCTTGGAGAAACAAAAGAAGAAATCTTTCAGGTTATGGATGATTTACGTAGCGCCGAAGTTGACTTCATTACAATTGGTCAATATTTGCAACCAACTCCAAAGCATGCAAAAATTGATAGATATGTTACTCCAGAAGAGTTTGAGCATTATAAATATATTGCTTATTCTAAAGGCTTCTTGGTAGTTGCATCAAGTCCATTAACCCGTTCATCATATCACGCTGAAGAAGATTTTAACAGGCTCAAGTCCTGTAATTGACATCTCGATTTTATTGTCCCAAATTTGGGACAATAAATCAGAAAAGCTTAGTGAGTTGCCCTAGGCTTGACTTTTTACTTAGCTGATCACAAAAAGTATGAATTTTACAGCACCTAAACCAGCTGTTTAAGATCTTATATAAGCAATTGACAGCTACTGAGATGCCAGTTAAAATATTTACATAGTATATTAACAGAGGGTAATGTGGGTTTTAGTGGATATGTACATGATAAAGCTTTAACAATATCAGATGTAAGTGCTAAAATTGATATAAGAGAGCTAGCAAACTTTCTACAGAGTAAAAAAGGCATTAACGAGCTTAATTTAATAAATGTAGAGATTGATAGTAAAGATGTAAAAGAGTTAAGTAAACTTACACATCTTACTTCGCTCACTCTAAGGAACAATAAACTCGGTTTTGAAAGTGCAGGATATATAGGTCAAGGCAATCTAAAAAACCTTACTTTACTTGAAATAAGTAATAACAATATTGGAGACAGAGGTTTTGCATTTTTGATTGGCAGCAAACGTCTCCCAAATCTTACTTTATTAAATGTAGAAAACAACAACATTGTTGGAGTGTGGCGCCACCACTATGGAGGAGATATAGCACTCAAAAATCTCACCTCACTTTATGTAGAAGGTAACGGTAAAAAATTCTTAAATGATAAAGAAGTTATCCTTGATAGTATAAAAAAAAGCTCAATAACCGAAGCGCCTGGACACTCTAGAGTAAAAGATGGTGAAGGTGCTACAAAAAAATTAGTAGCTAAAAGAAAAAAAACGATACAAGCTGCCAATAGTCAGTCAGATCCTAGTAGTAGGTTAAGTATAGAACTTTCCAAACAAGATGGGCTGCGTGAAATAGTACTTGACACTGAAACTACAGGTCTTGATGTCAATAGCCATCGAATTATCGAAATAGGGTGTGTAGAACTAATTAATCATATTCCAACAGGCAAAGTATTCCATCGATACATCAACCCAGAAAGGAGCATAGACAAAGGTGCATTTAAAGTTCACGGTATCAGCGAAGAATTTCTAAAGGATAAGCCATTATTTTCAGAGATTGCATCTGAATTTCTTAATTTTATATCTAGCGATACTTTGGTAATTCACAATGCTGGATTTGACATTAAATTTTTGAACATGGAACTTGGTAAACTGAATGCCAAATTAATCTCTTCAGACAGAGTGTTAGATACATTACCGCTTGCAAGAAAGAAATTTGGACCACCGGCTTCTTTAAGTGCATTGTGTGAGCGTTTTGGTATATCACTAGAGAGTAGGGAGTTACATGGAGCGCTAATTGACGCTGAGTTGCTAGCAAAAGTATATGTTGAGCGATTACAAACTCCTTTGGAGCATGCAGTACGTAACTTATCTCTTAGAGGACACTTGCCAAGTAATGAAGAAGTTAGTGAGCAGTTAGATGAGATTAACGTATCTGTTCATGAGGGAGTAGTAGATAGAAGATTATAAAAACGCCTTTTGCTTTCAGTAGCGAAATTATTCTCTCAATGAATGTGTTTTCTAGCTTTAAAAATGCGAATCTCAATATCTTATCTTGAATTACTTAACTGTTGGTTCAAGTTTAAGTTCTTATCATGGTATGTATTTACATCTTTTAACACTTTAAGTGGTTCACCTAGACTATGTTCCACTTTTGTCTCAAATTTAAATCCCAAATTTCCAAAAAATTCTTGAAAATACTCAATAGTAATGTCACACAAACTTCTACCACTTGCTTTATAATTTTTCAGCTCTTTCGGAATAATAAGAGACACTTTACCATCTTCATATGTTACATTTCTACCCTTACAGTTCAGTTTAAATTCTACTGAACTGTAAAAACCTGGTGTTTTGATATCACTAGCAAGATCACTGCTAAGTACCCTTATACATTCCATGCTAAAACTGAGTTTTAGACAATTGGAACTATGGCAATCCATACTATAAGTTATTATTATATCAGAATCTAACACAAGCAAGCCAAGTGGAAAAAGAGCCTTTAATAAATGCAGAAACAAAAAATGATTATATCCTTCTTGATGATAACTAGTTATCAATTCTTCTATAATAGAGTCATTTGGAACTGTTGCACCAACACGTATAAACATTTCCATAAAGACTACTTTAAGAAACAAACAATAGTTTCTTTTCCCTTTTTCATTCCCTAAAATGAGATCTTTATGTTTTGAATATAGCTCCTCGATAAGCTCATTGGTTATTTTTTGTTTGTTGATAGTAAGGTTGTGTGATCTATCAAGGTCAATATATGTGTTGTAACCAGAGTTTATGCTACTCCAACCACCTGATTTCATTGGTATAGATTTTAAATCAGAATACTTGAGCTTTTTTACTTCAGATTTCAATGCGTTAACTATTTTTTTTGACATATCACAATCTTATATTATATACGTATTACGTACTTTTCATCATAAGTAAAGGTTTTCTGTAAAACTTGATTTACTTTTTATTATACTCACCTTATTAAAAAAAGCGGAGATTTCAATATCTTATTTTAAATTCTTCAAGTTTAGATTCTTGTCTTTGGTTGTATTTATATCACTTAATACTCCAAGTGGCTTATCCAGATTATACTCAAAATTTTCCTCAAAAAAGTGAAATCCAAATTTTTCGCAAAATTTCTGAAAATACTCAATAATAACGTCAAACAAATTCTTATCATTTGCTTTGTAATTTTTCAGCTCCTTAGGAATAGTGAGAGAAACCTTACCTTCTTCATATATCACATTTTCACCTTCACATTTTAGTTTAAACTCCACTGAGTTTTGTAAATCACATACTAAAATTTTATTACCGTTATATATACCATCATTTACGCTAAAACTCAACTTCAGATAATTTGGATCTTCACAACTTATATAGGTCCTTTCTCTGTAAGAAGGAATTAAATAGTGGAATGAATACATGCACAATCCAAAAGAACGAAGTGCTTGACTTTGAGAAGAAAAGAATTGCTTGTACCCAGACCTGTTATAATAAGTTATCAATTCTTCCATAATAGAGTCATTTGGAACTGCTGCACCGGCGTGTACAAATACTTCCGTGAAGATTTGCTTAAGAAACAGACGATAACTACCTTTTTTGTCCTTATCTTCTGTAATGAGATTTTCATGTTTTAAATATAAATTTTTAATGAAATCATTAGTTATTGCCTTCCCATTAATAACAAGGTCACAAACAAATTCATATTCACTATTGAAGTCCATATCCAAATCCTTATATGTTCTATAATCAGAACTTTCTGTAGACTTCAAATCAGCATATCTCCTCTCCCTCGCCTTATCTTTCAACTCATTAATCATTTTTTTTGACATATATACTATTAATAGCTCTTATACTATAATATATATATAACTATTAACCTTTTAATAATATAGACTATCAACTGTAACCTGAGTTACTTTCCGGTTTACACTTGATTACTCTAACGATAGATTTTCCAATTCCATCTGATCTACTTGTACTTTTTCTAACTCACTTTTTACCTGTTTATGGTATAAGTTTGCTCCTCTAGCCCAAGATAGGTCACCATTTATTGTACAAACGTAATTGCCATTGTCCTCTTCGAAGCAAAACAGCTTCAGTTTACTTTCGTCTTGACCAATTAATTCACTACGAATTACTTCTACAGTATAAAATTGACCCAAATTCATACTTACTTCAGGATGTTGCATATACCTTAACACCCGTGGCTCATATAATTTTCTTATCTCACCATTTTTGAGATCACCTATTGTACACTCTATCTTCTTTAATCCGTATTTAATAACTCTCACTAATCTCTTCGTCTCATAATCCCACAGCTGTTCTTCTTCCAATCTTTTACATGCGGTAAAAAATTGTGATTCTTCTCTTTGCATAAACCGAGATAAACGTTCTGCCAACTCATAGCACATTTTTTCTTGACTCAGTATTTCTCTTTTATATTGAGCTAAAATATTAATCGCTATACTTGGACAACTTACTGCAATCAAGTCATTATTTAAATCCGTTTTAATAATTTTGCCGCTCTCTTGATTAACATGTACAGTAACTTGCCCTAACAAAATTCCCTTAGAAATCGTTATGTCTTTTCCTATATGAGTGTCAATGGCTTTTAAAGAATCAAAGTCTATATATATTGCACCTTTCTCTCCTGTCATTTTTTCTGAAAGAGCAAGAGCAATCAATCTAAAGGTATCTATTTCAACAGCAAAATACATCCTTTGCTCCTCTGACATATTATACATATTCTTAAAGAAATCCTTTATGCTAATGTCTTCACCATCTACCTTCCATCCTGTATCTATTTCGCTCCAGTCGTATTGGTGTAAATCTACAACATGTACTCCTTCAATTCCTTTCAGTTCACATTTTAAATCATCTATTTGATTTTCTTTGAATCCAGGACCGTTGATAATCAAATATATATCCCTCTCTTCTTTATTTATTAATTTATGATTTTTTATTATATCTAAGTAATTAAAGTCACTGTTTTTACCATCAGGTAAAGATGCACCATATACTCTTGGTACCCATGTTAGTATTATTGGCGCTTCATTTGATAATTTTTTTACATTACCGATCATTATTTTACCTCAACACATTGATATACTTATATTATTATAATGAAATTCTAGCAAAGCATAAGTAAAATTTAAGTATTCTCCAAAAATTCTCGCTTTCTTACTACCTACCATAAGTTTTAGTTTACAGTCTCTGCTTCAAAGAACTTTCTATTTTTAATATAGAAAGTCCTTTAATAACTGTTATGTAAGCGATAGCTTTTCCATTGCTACCCTGTCTACTTCTGCTCCTTCCAGCTTATTATCTACTCGTTCACGGTATAGATCTTTTCCCTTCATCCAGGATAGGTCGCTCTCTTGCTTAAAAACATAATTACCATTATTACAATTAAAAGAAAATGATGGACATTTGCTCACTTTTTCGCCATCACATAATTGAACAATAAGAACTCGTCCTGTACTCATTTGAGCAGAATTTAAGCTAAATTCACCAAGCCCGGTGTTAATATACTGAAAGTTTTCGATATTATATAGCTCTTGTATTCCATTGCTTTCAAAGTCTGAAACGCATTTTTTAATTTTTTCTTTTACTTGTTTAATTATTTCATTTTTGAGTTCTTCATCTTTTGTTAATAAGGAAGCTTGTATCTTTATAATGTAAGGTATTAGAGCTAAAATATCTTATAGGAGAGGGTGAAGCCGTAGCGAAGCTAATGCCAGTAAGGCCGTAGTGGAGATTTTGCTCTCCCTCTCAATAGGGTTGAAAGACTGAACAGTATCTTTGGAATTATATCCCGTATTTACAAGGTTAGTCTAAACTCTCAACCTAATTTATAGTCTTGGAGGCAATTTTATGCAAGCAAATGCTGTTTTAGGTGTGGACATTTCTAAAAAGAAATTTGATGTTTGTTTATTGGTAGGCAACAAAGAACGGTACAAAGTCTTTCAAAATAATCATGATGGTTTTGAAAAGCTTGTGGCTTGGTGCAATCATCATGGAGCAGAACTTATTCATCTGTGTCTCGAAGCAACCGGTTGTTATAGTGAAGATATAGTTAATTTTATGTATGACTTGGAGCATAATGTAAGTGTGGTAAACCCAGCCCAAATCAAAGCTTTTGGCAGAAGTGAGCTACTTAGAAACAAAACAGATAAGTCAGATGCTGCTATGATTGCTAGGTTTTGTATTGCTAACAAACCTAATCTTTGGAAACCTGCTCCTCCCGAAGTTAGGCGTTTAAGAGACCTTTATCGTTGTTTGCAAGCATTGAAGGATGACAAGCTACAACAGATGAATCGCTTGGAAAATAAAAATACGGATTCCCATTGTAAACAAGCAATACTTGAGGTCATTGCTACAATAGACACACAAACTGCTGCCCTAGAGAAAGAAATTAATGAACATGTTAATAACCATTTGCATCTAAAAAATATAACAGAAAAGATCAAGACTATAAAAGGCGTAGGACATCTTACAGCTGTTGCTGTTGTTGCAGAAATGCCATCAGTTGATAACTTTGATAATGCCAGACAATTCACAGCTTTTGCTGGTCTAAACCCAGAACATTATCAATCAGGATCATCCGTAAGTAAAAAAAGTCGAATATGTAAAATAGGATCTGAGCGTATTCGCAAAGCTCTTTATATGCCAGCTATAGTAGTCAAGAATCATAATTCTTACTTTCAAAAGTTTTGTCAGCGTTTAGCAAGTAAAGGAAAATGTCCAAAGGTTATAATTGTTGCTTTAATGAGAAAACTAATGCATATATTTTTTGGTATTCTTAAAAATGATCAACCATTCAATGGTAATTTAGTGAGATAATTTTGACAGTAAAAGCTTGGATCTTATGCTCAACTGTTTAGGATGTAATTTAACATGTACTTTGAGTTATAATATGTATCATTTTGATTTTAACTGAGCTCTGTACTTTGTAAAACTATTCTCAGAAGATTAAGAAGATATGGTCCTATAACTGTGGATAAATACGTCCACACACACTTAAAGTATTTATCCACAGTTACACTAATTTATAGAAAATGCAGATAAATTTTTTGTTGTTTTATAGCTAAATAACTTGTTGACAATAAAGACAGTATCTCCTTTAGCAAGTTCTTCTTCTTGTTCTAAAGCTAGAGATAAGCGCTTTTTAACCTCATTACAAGCTTCTTTTTGGCTCAGTATTCTATCTTTATAATCAGACAAAATGTTAACTGCTATACTTGAATTATTTATCACAATGCAATCATTATTTGTACAAATTATTAGATTTTTATATTCGTCATAATGATTTGAGTTCTTTATATCTACCGCACTTTTGTAGTTCATGTTCCCTTCTTGATCAAGAAAACCTGCTATAACATTTCCTAATAAAATTCCTTCAGGGATTGTTATATCCTTCCCTATATGAGTGTCAATGGCTTTTAAAGAATCAAAGTCTATATATATTCCACCCTCATGTTCCGTAAACTGCTTTAAGAGTGACAGAGCAATCAATCTAAAGGTATCTATTTCAACGGCAAAATACATCCTTTGCTCCTCTGACATATTATACATATTCTTAAAGAAATCCTTTATGCTAATATCTTCACCATCTATCTTCCATCCTTGATCTATTTCGCTCCAGTCATACTGATGCAAGTCTATAACATGTACTCCTTCAATTCCTTTCAGTTCACGCTTTAAATTATCTATTTGGCTTTGCTTAAACCCTGGGCCGTTGATAATCAGATATATATCCCTCTCCTCTTCATTCTTTAGTTTATGATTCTTGATTATATCTAAATAATTCAATCTACTATTTTTACCATCTGGTAAAGATGCACCATGCACTCTTGGCACCCATGTTAGTATTATTGGCGCTTTATTTGATAATTTTTTTACATTACCGATCATTATTTTACCTTACTATATTGCTATGTTTATAATATAGTGGATTTTTTAATAAAATGCAAGTAGACATTAAGATTTCACTTACGCTCTCTCAGTTTACAATTTTTGTTTCCGTATTATCTAATGAATCACCGTAAGTGACTGCCTTAAGATAAAACTTTCTCCCTTTTTGCACTTCAAAAGAAATTATTGAATCATCAAGTAGAATAAATTTTTCACCTGAGGTGTGTTCATATTTCTTAGTACCCTCTTGGCCTCTAATTAGGTCGATAAGCTGATATTTATTCTTACCTATGATCTTTGCTCTTTCGAATTTTATTACCTCTTTTCCAACCAGCGCTAACACAGTTGGACTCATGACGTCTATCTTACCAAAACGCAGTACTACTGTAATTCCCTCATCGGTAAATTCGATTACATATCCGTAAGTAGATTGTATATTTGCACTTGCGATAGGCTTATAATCTTTATCATCATACGAAATAAAAAGTGTTGCTCCTTTCCAACTTTCCTCTTCACTAATTAAAGTAAAGCTTGCGATATTATCTTTAATATACGGTAAATCTATCATTTCTACGATAGATTTACTGATGTGAGAAGGAGGATATTCTTTAAGCATAAGTGATCTTGTTGAAGGAAAGGAGAGCTTGTATATAGAGGGATCATAACCAACTCCCATTACTTGAATGGACATGCTTTCAAACTTTGTTTTTATAATTCTCATCGTATGTCTTTTCTCGCCATCTGAAATTGCTATGACATCACTTGGTAAAAGCCATGCATATTTTATCGGGAGCTTAAAGTTGTATACATTTCTCTCTTGCCACGAAGAATAAAGTAAAACTTCAGCTATATTTTGCGCCTCCCCTTCCTCCATAATGAGAGGTATTTCAACTGTTGCAGCATTGCCCTGCTTTGGCAGTTCAGCATATTTCACATCAATTGGATAGCCAAAATTGCGGTTAAAATAGACAACATTGACTTTACTATTTAAATCTAGCTGACTAATATTAACAAGTTTTGCAACGTTATTGGTAACCATCTCGCCAATTGGTATTTCAGTTTTCACTCCCCTGCCCTTTTGAATAAATTTCAGTTTTGAGTTCTGTTCAACCACATCAAAAAAATAGCACCTTCGCAGCATTTTAATAATTGAGCGTACGGGTTGCTGATCATTTATTACATACCCAGATAGTAATCCTTTAACATCACTTGTATCAAACTGATCGCCTTTGAGACCTACCTTTTGCAACAGATCAGACAAAACATCGGAAACATTAAGTTGTGAAATTTTTCCCTGAATCCAGTTCCCGGTCTGCCAGTTATGGCAGTCAGCCCACATGTCACATAAATTGGGGAAATAAGGAAATGGCCTTGCATCCCA
Source organism: Wolbachia endosymbiont of Chrysomya megacephala (assembly GCF_008245065.1). NCBI lineage: Bacteria > Pseudomonadati > Pseudomonadota > Alphaproteobacteria > Rickettsiales > Anaplasmataceae > Wolbachia > Wolbachia endosymbiont of Chrysomya megacephala. Next base: position 810,353 of record NZ_CP021120.1, on the reverse strand, counting down.
CGCCCAGAGGAACATTTTCTCCACCATTTCTGAGCTTTGCCACTTTTTTAATGTTCCTTCGATTGCAGTTTTCTGCGAAAGAAAGCTCACCTCTCCGTTTGAGTATCGTGGATATTTACTCTCTATACTACCTTTATCAACAAACACATTGGGCTCATTAGTGCAGCCGTTCATACTGGGAAATCCATATTCGGTAAACCATATTTTCTTCATTTTTGGTTGCCATTTTGTTTTACTACCACCTGGATTTACATGAACTTCACTCCACCATTTCTCGATATTTTTCCACGCATATTCGCTGTCATTATACTTTATTTTCTCAGGATCACTTTTTGAGTAATCGTAAAAATAATCATACCCTACCCCACTGCTCCAACCACCCGTTACATCTTTCGCGGAATAGCCAAAAGGAGGTTCTGGGCCATCGGTGAGTGGAAAGTAAGCATCTATGCCAACAACATCGATAAACTCTGAAGACCATAGTTCATCCATATTATACCAACCATCATATGAATGATACTCACTCCAATCGGCAGCGTAAGTTACGTTTACTTCTTTTCCAAGCTGAAATTTTACTTGCTTTGCAACTTTAACTAGCTCTGCTACTGCAGGATAATTGCCTTTCGCATCTTTTACTCTGGTAAGCTGAGCAAACTCAGAACCAATAATAAACCCTTCCACTTTAGTTTGTTTGGCAATGCTTGTGTAATGCTCTATGAATTTGCTATACTGATTCTCAAAAAATCACTTATATCCTGAGGAGTACCGCTCAATTTTCCTCGCCACTCTTTGTTTTTTGTGTCAAGCAAGAGCATTGGATAGAGCATCACCTTATAACCTCTGCTATGCAGCTCTTCTATATATCTTATTAGTGCTGCATCGCTAACTGTACCACCATATCTTGGATTGCCATGATTATCTTTTGAAATGAGCTGGGCATTATCCCTGGTTATATTTCCCACTTGCCAATCATCAGGCACTATAGCAGAATCGTCTTGAAATTCAACTGCAGGATATATTTTACAATCTTTGATATTCAAACTGCTTGCAAACCAATTAACCACTACCGATGCCCATTCAACATTTGGTAAACTTTCCTTCAATTGGTCCAAAGAAAGCATAGCATCGCTCTTTTTTGTGTGATTATTGTGATTTACTCTTTGTACCGGTCCATAGGGAATATATTGACTACTGCTTATTTTTTCTCGTGCAATTTTCTTCTGTATTTTCGTATCATACACAAACTCCCCTGAACCTGGTATGATATTGATATTTTTAATGTTTTCTGCTACTGAGAATCCATTGAGCTTCAGTGCAGTTTGCACTTCAAATGTAAACACCGGAACACGATTACTATAGTCTGCCAAAGGGAAATTTTTGATGACTATGTAAGATATTCCTCTATAAGCTGGTACATTCTTCTCACCTTCGATTGATAACATAAACGGATCAGGGTTTTGGTCTTCTCTGCCGTGGTAAAAAGTATAATCTATTTCATCAAAACTAAGCGATTTTATCGCCCAGATTCTATTTAATTTTTCTACTTTCCCCTTGCAAATTGCAATTGCGAGTGTTGCATAGTAGTTATATGTAATATTTATACCTCTTCCTGTTTTATTTTGAGTGGTTATCGCCTCCTCTTTTATTGGCTGTGACCAAATAATGTTTCCAGCAATGCGAGCAGTGCCATAGATAATTGGAATTGCTTTGCCATAAGTTGAGGTTTGAACTTGCAGATTTTTCAGCCTCGCCCCATGCGTTATCTTTTGGTCGGCATCAAGACCAAATATTGCATTATCAAGCTGTGCACCAAGCAGAGCACCGAGTTCTGAGCCAACAATCTGGCCAATTGGCCCAAAAATACTGCCCGCTTTACTTAAAATTGATGATAAAATTATTGTAGACATAATATTCTCCTTTTTAATAGATTGTTTTGAATTTTTGAAAGAAGATCCCAGACTGGGATAAAATTGGGACCTACTATATAGTAGTGTCATGCGACTGGTATCCAGGAAAAAAAGGATGTAATCCGAGTAGCCCTTTTCCTGTCATCCGAGTAGCTGACACTGGGATCCATTGTTCTTTATTTCTGAATTCCAGCGTCACACGCTGGAATGACATTAAATGATTTTTCTTTGAATTTGAGTTATGCAAGTAGCCCCTTTGTTGTCATGCAAGTAGCCCCTTCGATGTCACCCGAGTAGCCCTCTTCCTGTCATCCCAGTACTGGGATCCAGCCTTTCTTACCAACAAAAAACTTGGCACAACTTGCGTGCTCAAAAAATTCCTAGATTCCAGTACTGGAATGACACCCTTTTAGAAGTTCCTTCTGGATAAAAACTATTGTCAAGCACTGGAATGACATGATTCGACTTGCATGACCAGACTGTGTAGTAATTCTCTTTATTCCTCGATTTGCCACTTACTTCCTCGAGAAGATACATCACTCAATGAAGAGCTTACTGATGAACTTCTAGATAAGCTTCCAGATGATAGCCTTATATCCTTGTTTTTAGTTTTCCCGTTACTATATTTCTTATCTGGCTCATCTTTTATGTTATGCTCCTTCTTGAAATTTTTACAGAAAGTGCGAAGATATTTTATTTCGCCTTCCTTTTCTGTAGTTTCGCTTATTTTATCGATTAAGCAAATCAGATTTGCCATTGAGAATCCCTTACTAGCCTGTACAAGAATTTTCATATTGCTATCTTTTAACTTTTTGATGAGCCGTTCTTGTAATATTTTTTGACGTGTATCGTCTTTATCCAGCCCAGGAACCTCAATACACTCCAAACGACCACCCCTAATAAGCGCAGGATCTAAATGATTCTTATGATTAGTTGCAGCAACTACCGTTATATTTTTTGAGGATAAAAACTCTCGATCCAATTTAGTGAGTAAATGAGTTAAAGGTCCTGCATTTTCACTGGAAGTGCGCTTTTTGCCAATGCCGTCAATCTCATCTATAAAAATTATACACGGACTGTTTGTCTCTGCTTTCTCAAAAATTTGATCTATATTCGATTTATTAGACAAACAAGATGCAGAAATAGATATAAACGCAGATAGAGATTTAGTTTGATTTGCAATTGCCTTACTAATACTAGTCTTACCAGTTCCTGGTGGACCGTACAAGAGATATCCTCCGCTTTTTGACTCACAAATTCCTCTCAACTTTTCTTTTATGTCATTTGGTAATATAATATCACTAAATGTTGTATTCCACCCTCTTTCTTCATCTTTTGCGTAAAATTCCATATTCAGCTTTGCTTCTACTTCATTTTTTGTTGCAGGACTATTAATTAACCTTGCAGAAAGATCACTAACCTCTTTTTTTAACCCATTCACTTCATCTTTCGTTACAAAATTCTCTAAAATTCTATGAACTTTTTCTTCTAGACCACTAAACCCGTATTTATTTTCTTTATCCTTTCCATCTTCTAATTCTTCTTTAATTGGAGTTAGCTTATTTTCTTCTTTCCTTAACCCTTTATTCGGCTCTTCGACTTCAGCTTTCGAGTTTTCTTGAGATTTTTTATTTTGTTTAATCATTTTATATGAAAACACAATTACTACTGCAGAAAGCGCAAATAAAATAAAAATAACAGGGGGAGCTATATTTAAAGCTGCAACTGAAGATAAAAATGCAACGTAAGGAGCTACAGCAAAGACTCCAGATGTAATTAATGTAAGGGAAGCAATAGCACCAGCTATAAAAAAAGTTATATTAGCTCTACTAGACATATTTTAGCTTATAAACAGTTAATTTATAAATAATACATTTAAAGAGTACAAGCTTTTCATAGTAAATCAAGACTAATTAAAGAGATAACTCAAGGTGTCCTTAATCAATCTATGATCGAGGTATTATGCAGTATTAAGATATAAGATGGTATGTTGTATTTTTAATTCAGTGTTCTTTTTCTGTCATTCCAGGGTACTGGAATGACAGATGCTATGATAAGAAATTCAATAACTTAAAGTAGGTAATTAAAGCCTCTAATTAAAATATGAATCTATAGTTATCATAAGCAACACTAAAGAAGTGCGGAAGTAAAAATTTACGAAAGAGCATTATGTATACGTATGCTTTGTAGATCTACACTTTGCCACCCTTCTGTTAAGCTTTGCCTCCCTTCCATTACGTTTTGTCGCTCTTTTATTTCTTTTATTTCGTTATCGAATTTTGACATTAGATATTTAACATAACCAGATGTTAATGCTGTTGATGCAGATACAGCTATTGCTGCCGTAACAGATGTTAATGTAATTTCCATTGTCTCGGTTATAAAAAGCGTCGATGTTACAAAATTCCCTAACATGGCAACTAAGCCACCAACAACTACACTACCTTGAACTACTTTATTTTTTAAAAACCCTTTTATACTCTCTACCGTATCTTCTTGTTGATTTATAATGGCATAATACAAAGGAGTTTTCTGCAAACTATCTTTTTTATAAACATCTGCACCTCTGTCTAGTAGAGCATCTACTATCTCTAAATAGCCATTTTTAGCAGCATAATGCAAAGGAGTACTACCATTTCTATCTTTTACATGAACACTTGCGCCTTCAGCTAACAGAGCATCTACTACCTCTACATGGTTACTTAAAGTAGCATAATGCAAAGGAGCACTACCATTTTCATCTTTTACATTAATATCTGCACCTGTTTTTAGTAGAACATTTACTACATCTATGAATTTATATATAGTAGCATAATGTAAAGGAGTACGACCATTTCCATCTTTTATATTAACACCTGCACCTCTCTTTAGTAGAGCATTTACTACATCTATGAGTTCATATATAGTAGCATAATGCAAAGGAGTACTACCACTTCTGTCTTTTACATTAACATCCGCACCTTTTTTTAGTAGAGCATTTACTGCACCTACACATCTACTATAAACGGCATGATGCAAAGCAGTCTCTCTATTTTCATCTTCTACATGAACATCCGCATGCCTATCTAATAAAACATTCACTAAATCCTTACAGCTAGATGCTGCAGCTGCAATTAATAATGTAAATTCGGCATCAGGATCACTTTGGATGAATGTATGATTTATACTAAAATTTTTATTTTCCCACTCTTGATACGCTATTGTATCTTCCCTTCGCAATACCTCTTTTATTTTATTAATTACGTTATCTTTATTTACACTTGCATCTTTATCAATTGCACTTAATATCTTTTTCAGATTTTCAAAATTCATCTTTACCTCCTATAACTTTACGTTGCAGTTACTACACAATTACAAACAAAAGTAAACACATTTTTGGAAATTATTTAGAAAAAGAATCCATTAAAAAAGTCAGTGATTTGCAATAAATAACTGATCCATTTAATTGAAAGAAATATGTGATGTAACTATAGTCATTATAAACAACAATAGAAAAAACACGGAAGTAAAAAATTTATACTGATCTTATCATATTTATTATTAGCATAATTATAAACATGGGAAAGCAAATACAAGTCAACTTATCTAAAAAAATAGTGAGAGGGTCTTATCTGGCGCAAAATGGATGGCCAACCTTAGTGAAAATTATTTTGCATCATTGAATAATAACAGCATTAAACCAGCCAGCTCTATAAGAGAACTAATAGAGGCTTTTTTACTTGTTCCAATTATTACATCCAGTGCTATTACACTAGCATGTACCTATTTTTTTCTGAATGCAGTGAGTATTCAAAAATATGATTGCAGCTTTGAATAAGGGAAAAATTATGGCGCCTATGATTTTTGAAGGCTATTGCGATACAGACGTTTTTAATAGCTAGTTCAAGCTTTTTGCTGGGTGATTTTGGATAATGCAACTTTTCATAGAAAATAAGTGACTTTGTTAAAAGTGTCGGTGCTGAAGTTATATATCTGCCTCCATATTCTCCTGATTTTAATCAAACCATTGGTTTGTTATAAAAAATTTAGCCAGAAAGAATATTCAGCTATTCGAACTATTAGAAAAAGAGCTATAATTATAGACTCCGTATACACTATAACTAGACTTTTTTTTCAGAGGAATGATACACAAGTTAGTACTAAGACACTAAACAGTTTTCAAAAATGAAAATTATACCTTAAAGCTGATTTTCATACAGTTCTTGCAAGCGATAGCACTCTCACTTCTCTGGCACCAGAGTTTAAAATTTCCTGAGAGCAAGACCTTGCGGTTGCGCCAGTTGTTACTACATCATCAACCAATATCACGATTTTGTTTTTGATAATTTCGCTGTTACTTACTTTAAAAGTATTTTTCAAATTTTTTTCACGCTGTTTAAGTGAAAGACCAGCTTGAGATTTGGTGTGACGAATACGTTTTATTGCAAATGGTGTATAAGATAAATTAGATAACTTACTTAATTCCTTCGCGAGCAATGCTGCTTGATTATATTTACGTTTAAATAAGCGTATTTTATGTAGCGGTATGGGAACTATGACCTCTGCATTTTGAAATATGTCTTTGTTAGCTTTGTACATCCACTTTGCATAGACTTTCACATAATTTAAATTATCAAAAAATTTAAAATTTATAATCATATTTTTGCTATGTTCATCATAAGCAAAAACTGATCTTAATACTTTAAATGGTGAAGGGTTACTGATGCATTTACCACATGTATCAATGTTATCTGGAATTACTACACCACAAACATTACAGTAATGCTTAGTTAAAAAATTGATTTTTTTATTGCATTCACTACATAAATCATAACTTTTATCAATTATACGTTCACAACTTACGCATACGTTTGGAAATATGAGATCTGTAGCTTTTTTTAATAAGAGAAGATTCATGAATTAAATATGTTAGGTATACCTTTTAAAATGCTCCTCATAACCTAATTATTAAGAAATAGTCGATACTTGATCCAATAAATATGTTTTAAGATACTTGCCTGTAACGCTTTTTGGAGTCTGTGCAACTTTTTCTGGAGTTCCTACAGCAACCACTTCGCCACCTTTTACTCCACCCTCTGGACCAATATCTATTATGTAATCAGCAGTTTTTATAACATGTAAATTGTGCTCAATAACTATAACAGTATTTCCTAAATCAACTAGCCTATGGAGTATTTTCAGTAAATTATTTACATCTTCAAAATGTAACCCAGTTGTTGGCTCATCGAGAATATACAATGTTTTCCCGGTAAATCGCTTTGATAGTTCCTTAGACAGCTTTATTCGTTGTGCTTCACCCCCGGACAACGTTGTTGACGACTGTCCAAGCGTTATATAGCCAAGCCCTACTTCCTGTAAAGAAATCAACTTTTCCTTTATCATTGGAAGATTTTCAAAAAAGTCACATGCTTGATCTATTGTCATATCAAGCACATCAGAAATTGATTTTCCCTTGTAAGTAACTTCCAATGTTTCTCGGTTATACCTCTGTCCTCTACATTGCTCACATTTCACATAAACATCCGGTAGGAAATGCATCTCGATCTTTAAATGCCCATCACCTTTACAAGCTTCACATCTTCCTCCCCTGGTATTAAATGAAAATCGGCCTATATTGTAACCTCGTGCCTTCGACTCTGGGAGACCTGCAAACCAATTTCTGATGTGAGTAAACATACCAACATATGTTGCTGGATTTGATGCTGGGGTCCTACCAATTGGCGATTGATCAACTTCTATAATTTTATCTATATACTCAAGGCCTTCTATTTTGTCGCATTGACCATGCCTTGCAGATGAATGATTTATCTTGTGTGCTGAGTATTTATATAATGTTTCTATCACTAAACTTGATTTCCCTCCTCCTGATATTCCAGTAACACAAATAAAATTCCCTATAGGAAATTCAACATTTATATTTTTTAAGTTGTTCTCACAAGCATTAACTACCTTTATGAACTGAGTTGTTTGCTTTCTTCTTTTTGAAATTGAAATTTCCTTCTTTCCACTTAAATACTGTCCTGTTATGCTCTCTGAATTTTTTTGTAACTGATCTGGTGTTCCTTCTGCAACAACTTTTCCTCCGTTTACACCAGCTCCAGGACCAATATCAATCACATAATCAGCAGCCATTATTGTGTCTTCATCATGTTCAACAACAATCACAGTATTACCCATGTCTCTCAGATTTTTAAGTGTGGCAATTAATCGATCATTATCACATTGATGAAGGCCAATTGAGGGTTCGTCAAGCACGTATAGCACTCCTGTTAAACCAGAGCCAATTTGCGAAGCAAGCCTGATCCTCTGGCTTTCACCACCAGAGAGAGTGCTAGATTCACGGTCAAGTGTAAGGTAATTTAGCCCTACATTCTTTAAAAATGTCAGCCTTTTGATTATTTCGTTTAATATTTTATTTGAAATTTGCTTATGTTGTTCTGTGAGCTTGTCTGGCAAATTTTCAAACCAATCAAGGGATTCATCGACGCTGAGCCCTGATATTTCACCTATGTGTTTTTCATCAATTTTCACTGTAAGTGCTTCTTTTCTCAATCTATAGCCAGCACATTCTTTGCAGTCAGTAACAGAACAATACCTATCAATAAGTGATGAATCGTAATCCATCTGGCGTTCTAGGATACTGACCAAACCTTGAAATTTCATTTCTCTAGAGCCAAAAAGTATTAAATCCTTCACTTTTTGGTCTATATTCTTCCACGGAACATCAAGACTAAATTTGCAATTTTCAGCCAGTGACAGAATTGCATTTTTTAGCAATCCATAGTTTGTATGCACTTGACGGAATATTGATCCAATTGGCTTTAAAGCACCTTCAGATATCGAGAGCGTTTCATCTGGCACTATTAGCTTTGCATCAACACTTAGCTTTTTACCGAGCCCATTGCATGAACTGCATGCACCGTAGGGGCTGTTAAAAGAAAACAATCTTGGCTCTATTTCTTCAAGAGTAAAGCCAGACTCAGGACATGCAAAATTCTCTGAGAAAGTTAAAGTTTGACCATTTTTATACTCGGAATTGTGGTTATCAGGTAAGTTAACTATTTCTGCATACATTAAGCCATGGGCAAGTCTCAATGCTGATTCTATACTGCTTGGTAGTCGATTTCCTATATCATCTGATATGGACACTCTATCTGCAATCACAAAAATATCATGTTTCTTGTTTTTATCGAGCTTAGGCAAGTCATCTATATCACATATTTCACCGTTTATTTTTAGTCTTACGTAACCCTGCTTTTTAATTTCCAGTATCTCTTTTAGATGCTCTCCCTTTCTACCACGTACAATAGGAGCAATTATATATACTTTAGTTTCTAAAGGTAATGCTGTAATAGTATCTACAATTTGAGATACAGTCTGTTTCGTTATTGGCAATCCAGTTGCGGGTGAGTAAGGAATGCCTATTCGCGCATATATTAAGCGTAGATAGTCATAAATTTCAGTAACGGTTCCAACAGTTGATCTTGGATTTTTTGAGATCGATTTTTGGTTAATTGATATTGCAGGAGAGAGGCCTGTGATCGATTCAACGTCAGGTTTATCTTGAATATTAAGAAATTGACGTGCATAAGCCGATAGACTTTCGACGTATCGGCGTTGGCCTTCTGCATAAATCGTATCGAATGCGAGGCTAGACTTACCAGAACCACTTAGTCCAGTTATAACAACTAACTTATTTTTTGGTATATTGACATCAATACCCTGCAAATTATGCTCTCTTGCACCTTTAACTCTGATCATACTTCATGTACCTTTGACCATTACAGCCTCAAAATACATAAACTTACAACAACTTTCTACTAATTTTTTCAACTATTACGGAAAACGAAGTAGCACAACTAGTGCAAAACATTTTGCCATACAACTATATAAACATCTGTTTTCGCCAAGTTAGTTCGTACAACAAATGGTGTCATAAAAGTATGTTTTCTACAATCTCATCAAAAACATGCTTACCAATTTTTGGAAACAGGAAATTTTATTTTATATAAAATATAGAATTTTGATAAATTTAACTTTTTTGTGAGATTATGCAGCGATAAAAATAAATTTAGAGGGAAAGGTTATGGTAATAGAGAAGGAGAAGTTTTTTGAAATAATAAATGAGGTAGGTAAGAGTGAGGGTTTGAATAAGGATAATTTGCTTAAAAGAATAGAAAGTAAGTTAAGAGATGTTAACTCAGAATTATATAGGAATTATAACGATTTGAAAGTAGATAAGATGTTCGGTATTCTTGATTCAGGCAAAATTGTAAATTACACATTGCTACATTTTGCTGTAGAATGTAACAGTATACTAATAGTAAAACTCCTACTAGAAAAGGGAGTAAAAGTTATTAATGAGCCAATACGTGAACTTGATGGAGTTAAGTCTAGGTTAACTGCTTTGCACATTGCTGCTTCGCGTGGTCATCAAGAGGTAATACAGCTTTTATTGGATGCTGGGGCAAATCCTCTATTAAAAAATAGTGAAGACAAAACTCCAAGAGCTATGGTTTGTAATATGCAAAATGGAGATATCATAATAAAAATGTTAGAGACAGGAGAACAACTTTATGCTGATGCGAGAGGAAAAGCTAGTGGAAGATATTCTTTATTGCAGCCTAACAATGAAGCTTCAGAAGACTACAGAAATGATGAACAGACTTCTTCAGACTCAATCATTGAAAACAGTATAAACAAAGTAGGTGATACATTAGAAAGAGAAGAGGTTCTAAAGTTGCAAGAGGAAGAACAACAAGATGAATCTGAAACTTTAGTTCAATCTATATTAGAAGATGGAGGAGAAATCAATACACGAGATCAGAATGGACGAATCTCTTTACATCATGCTGCTGTATCTAATGACTTAGAGGTGGTAAAATATCTAGTAGAAAATGGAGCAAATGTTAATGCACAAGATAAAGATGGGCGAAGCGTTTTACATTATGCTCCTATACATATGAATATAGAAATAGTAAAGTACCTGATAAAAAAAGGAGCAAATGTTGAAGAAATAGATAAAGATGGAAGGACTCCTTTACATTTTGCTATTGCATGTAGTGATCTAGGAGTAGCAAAATTCCTAATCAAAGAAGGAGCAAATGTTAATGCACAAGATAAAGATGGGCAAAGCATTTTACATTATGCTGCTACACAGGACAATATAGAAATAGTAAAGTACCTGATAAAAAAAGGAGCAGATGTTGAAGTGCAAGATGGCCAGAAACGGTATCCATCAGATATTGCTAACATGAATAATTGTACCAAAATAGCAGAATTTCTTCAAGAAGCAATCAAGAATAAAAGGAATTTAAAGAAGAAGAAAAAAACTAGATCAACAGAAGGAGGAACAACTAGAAGCAATGATCAGCTAAATTTGAGCAATGGCAGTAATGACAAAGTGAAGATGTTAGGAGTTCAGTCATTAAAAGAAGAGCGAAAAGAACTAACAAGATTAAAGAATTGCATTGTTGAACATGAGAATAGGTTAGAAGTACTTGATAAACTAAGTGAAGAGAATCAATCACTAAAACAACAAATACAAGATCTAAAAAGTAAAAATACAACACTTAATAGTGAATTAAGCAAAACCAAAGCAAATAAAGTATTACTAGAAAAAACAGAAAAAAGACAACTGTCTTTCTTAAAAGTTGCTTCTGTAAACCTTGTAACCATGTTGACAGTAGGTGTTATCTTTAGTGTAGCTTTCCAATTACCAATTCTATCAATGATTGCAATTTCTGTGATGTCTTCATTGATAGTCGGTGGAGTTACATACGCACTATCACCGCAACCTACTGAATTAAAAGAAGTAAGTATTCAATGCTCAATGCAACATGATGCTTGTAAAACTTAACTTGTGCGCTTCCTGGTAATTTTGATATAGTTATTTCAGTTGAAATTTACAGATTTACAAATGGCAAGCTTAAGTGTAAGAGAAGCGTTATGCACGGCAATCAGAGAAGAAATGCAAAATGACCCTGATGTATTTATCATGGGTGAAGAGGTTGCAGAGTATGATGGTGCTTATAAAGTAACAAAAGGATTACTGAAAGAGTTCGGAGAAAATAGGGTAGTTGATACACCTATTACCGAACATGGATTTGTTGGTCTTGCTGTTGGAGCAGCATTTGCTGGACTTAGGCCAATAGTGGAGTTTATGACTTTTAATTTTTCTATGCAGGCTATCGACCAAATTGTGAATTCCGCAACAAAAACAAATTATATGTCGGGTGGACAACTTGGATGCCCTATAGTATTTCGTGGACCAAATGGAGCTGCAGCAAGAGTTGCTGCACAACATTCTCAGTGCTTTGCATCTTGGTATTCGCATGTTCCAGGGTTGAAAGTAATAGCACCTTACTTTGCCTCCGATTGCAGAGGTCTGCTTAAAGCTGCAATTCGTGACCCTAATCCGGTAATATTTCTAGAAAACGAGATCGCTTATGGACATGAGCATGAAGTTCCTGACTCTGAGCTATCAAATAAAGATTATCTACTTGAGATAGGCAAAGCTGCTGTTATACGGGAAGGAAAGGATGTAACTATCACTGCTTTTTCATTGAAACTAATGGATGCGTTAAATGCGGCAGATTTACTCTCTAGTGAAGGAATAGAAGCTGAAGTTATCGACCTCAGAACCTTAAGACCACTTGATACTGAAACAGTTATTAACTCTATTAAGAAGACCAATAGATTAGTAAGCATAGAAGAAGGTTGGCCATTTGCAGGAATAGGAGCAGAACTCTCAGCCATGATTATGGAACAAGGATTTGACTACCTTGACGCTCCGGTTGTACGGGTAACCGGCAAGGATGTCCCCTTACCTTATGCTGCAAACCTAGAAAAGAAAGCATTACCACAAGTGGAAGATATAGTTGAAGCTGTGCACCAAGTCTGCTTTAGAAAGAAATAGTCCTATTGACTCTTTTTTTTATCTCCCGTTCCACATTCTTCCATAAAAGAGGCATTTGTAGAGTTTATACCACCCATTACTTTTATGACAATAGTTTTAGCGCCAAAAAACACAGCGCAAAATACACCGAGGGCGAAAAGAGCAGGCCACGGCATTCTACCAAATATTGCAAGTAAAGCTGCTCCTATTATCACTACGGTCATAAGCGGTCCACCTATTCCCCAAACGTAGCCAATAATATTACATATTACTTGAGCAGTTGTATCGTCATTAGAGTTAGCAGCACTTCCAACATGAGAAAAAGAAATAAATAATACTATAAGTAGAATACAAAAAACCTTTCTAATTGTAGGGTTCATCCCTATACCTTAAGTTTAAATACTATAATTATATCTAAAATAGTATAATTTTTAGTAAAACTAGCATTGTGATTTATACAATATTGCATAGCAAATGATGTCTATTGGTTATCAATCACTGTCAATTACTTGAGAGCTTATTTCGACTTTCGAAAAAGAGCAATAACACCCATGAGTAAAATTTCACATTACCACTTTTATGTGTTATGATAAGCTTAAATTTATAAAGAAAATAAAATTGAAAGAATTGAGAGAGAACCGGATAGCAAGAACGAGAAAGTTTTTATCTTCACTGTTTTTTTTGCTACTAATTGCGCTATCAATACGTAGTTTTTTATTTGAGCCATTTCATATTCCTTCTTGTTCAATGAAAAGCACTCTACTTGAGGGAGATTATATTTTTACTAGTAAATATTCATATGGTTATAGTAAACACTCTTTTCCATTTTCTCCAAACATCTTTAGCGGTAGAATCTTTTATACCCCTCCGGAGCGTGGTGATATAATAGTTTTCAAGCCTACAAGAAATGACAGCATTAGATTTGTTAAGCGGGTAATAGGAATACCGGGCGATAAAGTGCAAATGATAGAGGGGGAGTTATATTTAAATGATCAGAAAGTAAAACGAAGACAAATTGAAAATTTTTTTGATTATGAGTCAAAGCGTAATATAGCAAGATACATCGAAACACTCCCGAGCGGCAAGGAGCATGAAATTCTAATAGATAATCTTTCTAATAAGTTATCATACAATACTCCAGTTTATTATGTGCCTGATGATCAATTTTTTGTTATGGGAGACAATAGAAATAATTCTTTTGATAGCAGGTTTTCTGAAATTGGGTTAATACCAACTGAAAATATAGTTGGACGCGTAAGCATGGTTGGTTTATCGTTTAAATTAGGCAAAGTTGATTGGTTGCCGTTTGATTTTAGGTTACCTATTGCTCTGAGATTTGACAGGGTACTTCACAAAGTTGTATGAACTCTATCTGTCTGCTGATTCGCATAATTCTAAAGCAGAGTTTTCTAACTCAGAGATAGCATTATTAATGTTGTCTAAGTCATTTTCCTGTAAAGCGTCTTTTGCGTTCTGTAGTAAAATTTTTAACTTTTGCTCAGTAGAAACATTTTCAACTAGATGTATGAGCTTGTTACCGTTAATTTTAGCCTCTGCAAGGGAACGAGCCTTCATGTCTTCATCAAAGTTACTTACTGACTGATTGACCATATCTTGAATATCTTCTTCATTTAAGCCAGAGCTTGAATTTATTTCAACTGTCTGTTCGACTCCAGTAGTTTTTTCTCTTGCAGTGACAGTCAATATTCCATCAATGCTAACTGTAAATCCTATTTCAACTTTTGCAGAACCTGCAGGCAATTGTGGTATACCTTTGAGTTCAAATCGTGCTAGAGATTTATTATCTTTTATCATTTCACGTTCTCCTTGACAAACGTGAATTTTCATTGCTGTTTGCCCGTTAGCGTAAGTTGTAAACTCTTTTATTTCTGAAACTGGTAGTGGTGTATTTCTTGGTATAATTTTTTCAACTATTCCCCCCATAGTTTCTATGCCAAGTGATAAAGGCAGCACATCAAGGAGAATATTCCTATCTTTTGAGTTTGAAGTTAAATAATGAGCCTGCAAAGCTGCCCCATTGGCAACTGCTTTGTCCGGATCCACATCATTCAGCACTTTATTGCCAAAGAGTTTGATTAGTGAATTTTGCACTAATGGCACTCTAGTTGCGCCACCAACTAAAATTACCCCTTTTATATCATCGATTTTAAGATCTATGTTGCTTATAGTACGAGTAACTATATTTATAGTCTTATTAACTAAAGGACTGATTGCTTGCTCGAATTCTTCTTTGGTAATTTTGCACTTAAATAATTCACCATTGATGCTGAATTCAAAAGTGCCAGAGGTATCTTCACTTAGGTACTCTTTTATAGCACGTATATTGCAGATACCAGTTTTAGTGTATGAATGTTGTAATTTGTAGGTAGTTGTATCAGATGGTGCAGTGCTTGACACTGGAATCCAGTTCTTATTATATAACTTTCTGGTGTGTTCACTTGCAATCAAACTTTCTGGATCCCAGTGTCGGAGCACTGGGATGACACTAGAGCATTTTTTATTTAAACCTACCTGTTCTCTATACTTTTCAAGCACGATTAAACTAAGTAGATGATCAAAATCATCACCACCAAGTTTAGTATCACCACCAACTGCAAGAACTTGAAACACTCCTTGATGTAATTTTAATATTGAAATGTCAAATGTTCCACCACCGAGGTCATAAACTGCATATATGCCACTGTTATTGTTCTTTTCAATGGAGTAAGAAAGTGCTGCAGCGGTTGGTTCATTAATGAGGCGAAGAACATCTATGCCAGCTAATTTTGCTGCATATTTGGTTGCGTTACGTGCTGAATCATCAAAATAAGCTGGTACAGTAATCACTGCTTTGTTAACTTTCATCCCTGTGAATTTTTTTACCCTCTTGCATAGAGTTTTTAGTATCTCAGCAGAGATCTCAATAGGAGTGAGATACTTTTCTTCTGAGCATTTTACCCTAATAACTTTTTCACTTTCGTTATCTATTTCACAATTGATACCTTCTTTATGCAAATCTTTAACACTTTTACCCATTAAGCGTTTTATAGAGCAGATAGCGTTTTCGCCAACATCGTAGCCTACTTTTAGTACATCCTTTTCATATGAAATGACAGAAGGTAATAGTTCACGACCTTGCTCATCTTTAAATATTTCTACGTTGCCAGCTTTATTTACCATGGCAATTAAAGAGTTAGTAGTTCCAAGATCTATACCAAAAACTACCTCATTTGAACCTGGTTCAGAAATTTGAACTGGCCGCATTTTCCTTCATCTCCTCAAATAACTTATATAAATATCTCAATCTAAAAACTTGCGTAGCAGCTTCATCAAAATTTTTTGTAGCAAAAGCATTAATTAGGTTTTTAGTACAATCTTTTACCTTTTCATCAATCATCCTACTTGCAAATTGTAAATCATCGCAGTCTAGAAAGTATTCTCTTATTTCCATTGATTCATTTAATATTTCAGGATCAAGATGCTCTTTTTTGCTTTTTACGTCAAAAAGATCCAACAAATGTTCGGCACGCTTTAGCGGTGACTTCAGTACCTGATAAGCTTTGTTGATATTTTCCATATTTTTGGACTCTCTTTCATTTATATCAGTTTTGCTTAGCTCAATATATTTTTTCTCCAGCTCATCAAAGCTGATGTTAAAAGCCGTTTCAATTCCAAACAATGTGAAATGGTTGCTAGACATGAAAACTCTCTCCACAACCACATTTTCCTTTCTCATTAGGATTTTTGAAAATAAAACCTGATGAGAATTTTTCCTCTACATAATCCATTTCAGAGCCAAGGATAAACATGATAGATTTTGGATCGATCAGCACCTTGACTTTTTGATCATCACTGCAGCTTTCTTCAATTACCGACTCCAAAGGACGAACATCATATGCATACTCAATATCATATTTTAAACCAGAGCATCCTTTTTGCTTAATTAGAACTCTTATTCCTATTGCTTCTTCAAGGTTAGCATGCTTCTTTTTGTCCAATAAAAACCTTACCCTCTCTACTGCATTTGCAGTTAGAGTGATAGGTTTTTTAACAGAATTTACTCCTTGAAATTCACTCATATTCCTCAATGTTTTTGTTTATTTTGATAATCATGAATAGCAGCTTTTATAGCATCCTCAGCAAGTACTGAACAGTGTATCTTTACTGGCGGCAAAGACAATTCTTCCACTATTTGAGTATTCTTTATCTTTGTTACATTCTCAATAGTTTTTCCTTTGATCATTTCTGTAAGCAAAGAACTTGAAGCTATAGCAGAACCACAACCAAAAGTTTTAAATTTTGCGTCTTCAATAACACCTTTATCGTTGACCTTTATTTGCAGTTTCATTACATCTCCGCATGATGGTGCACCAACTAAACCAGTACCAACATTTGGATCATTTTTATCCAGAGAGCCAACATTCCTTGGATTTTCGTAATGATCTAAAATTTTCTCATTATAACTCATAGAACTACCCGTAAACCATTACTTACATTATAACATATTTAGGTTAAAAACTAAAGTAAAATACACTAGCAAGCAGTACATTTTACTCACAAAATATATAGGTTACGAGTGTATTTACTTTACAAATACATATAGTGCATGTCATTCTTTATATGGTAATTTTGAAAGGAGTATTTCTTGAGTTTATTCAGTAATCTTTATCAAGGACTATTAAAAACCTCCTCCCGTTTTAGTGATGGAGTAAAAAATATTTTTTCTGGCAAAAAAAAATTAGATCAGTCGCTTTTAGATGATCTGGAAGAGCTGCTGATTAGCATGGATATAGGTCATAAAACTTCTAGATTGCTTATTGATAAGCTCGCAAGTATCAAATTTGAATCAGAAGTTGAGCATAGCGTTATCACACAGCAGTTAATGAGCGAAATAGAGTCGATATTAAACCCTGTAGTGCAGCCGCTCATTTTGAATAAAAAACCACACATAATAATGGTGTGCGGAGTGAATGGTAATGGAAAAACTACAACTATAGGTAAACTTGCCTATAAATATAAGGAAAAAGGGAAATCCGTTATGCTTGTTGCGTGCGACACATTCAGAGCTGCTGCGAGTGAGCAATTAAATATTTGGGCAGAACGTTCTGATTGCTCTATTGTTACTGGAGAGCACGGTAGCGATTCTGCAAGTGTGGCATATAGAGCTGTAAGTCAAGCGATAAAAGATAGCGTTGATGTTGTTTTAATTGATACAGCAGGAAGGCTACAAAACAATGTAAATCTCATGCAAGAGCTGTCAAAAATACATAGAACGATAAAGAAATTGGATGATACTGCTCCTCATGATGTTATTTTAGTTCTTGATGGAACTACTGGCCAAAATGCTTATAGCCAGTTAGAGGCGTTTAGTAAAATGGTTGGTGTTACCGGGTTAATTGTAACAAAGCTAGATGGTACTGCCAAAGGTGGAGTAGTGATTGGGCTTGCAGAAGCTTATAAGGTGAAATTACACGCTATAGGAATTGGTGAAAGTATAGAAGACCTGAGGGAATTTACTGGCAAAGAGTTTGCTGAAGCGCTGTTTAAATGTGATTATAGATAGCTAACATATAAAAATTACTTCCGCATATTTCTAACCTCATTATAATTACAATTAGAGATATTTTAAGAGCTCAAAATCTATCTTCGTCTGCAGACTTTTTAATCAAACTTATTAAAAAATGTATTCTTCAGTGTATATCTGTCGTATGTGCACTGCATTTTTTTTCTAACTCTTTTTTACACAGGAGGATTTTATGTCCAGAATTCCAGATACTTGACCTTTACTTTAGCTAAAAACCAACTGGTACCTATGGTTTTAGAAAGTGTAGGAAATAGAAACGTTTCTGTTTTTTGAGTAATTAAAAACCACTTCAGCTTGTCACTCATGCCTAAAAAGTTACTATATTAATGTAATATTGATACTTGTATACCAACATAAATATATTTTAAAAATTTAAGGAGTATATTATGACAATGTCTACCACAAATTAGTGAGAAATTAGCAGCTAGCGCAAAAAGTCTCTTTGATGAGAGCGAAAAATTATTGCTTATAGCAGAGGAAATACACAATCAAGATTTAATGTATCTTTAATCACAAAAAAGAAGATATTCTACATCTTCTTTTTTTTATACGATTACCTCTATACTTAAAACTAAGTTTTCGTATTCGTTCAGGCAAGGAAAAATAGCAGATAGTGTCATTCCAGTCTGGAATCCAGAAAAAAAAGAAGCCAGTGTCAGCTACTTGAATGACATTATGGAAGCTGGGATAACATCCTTCTCACAAGCAAAATGTTCATGCAGATAATATTTAATTGTGATTGAAGATCTCTTTTAACTCTTTTATATGACCAAGCTTAATTATCTCAATATCATGAGAAGAATAATTGCCATTTTTAGGCATAATCGCTTTTTTAAATCCTAATTTTTGTGCTTCCCTTAGTCTGAGATCAGCATGTGAAACATTCCTAATTTCTCCTGAAAGTGCAACTTCACCGCAGATTATTGAAGAAGTTGGTAGCGGTAAATTTACTAAACTTGAAATAAGAGAAGCAGCAACAGCAAGATCAGCTGATGGTTCCTGTATTTTGAGTCCTCCTGCAATGTTTAGGTATACTTCTTTATCATGCAAAAACATTTTACAACGAGCACTTAGAACCGCGATTATCATAGCTAATCTATTAATATCCCAACCAACTACTGCTCTTCTTGGAGTTGCCATATTAGTCCTTGCTATTAATGCTTGCACTTCCATTAAGATTGGTCTTGAGCCTTCAACTCCTGCAAATACGGCGCTGCCAACTACTTCTCTATCATGTACGGTCAAGAATAATGATGATGGATTATCAACAGGCATGAGTCCTGCTTTAGACATCTCAAAAACACCAATTTCATTTGCAGGGCCAAATCTATTTTTAATAGTACGTAAAATGCGATATTGATTACTATTTTCACCCTCAAAATATAGTACTGTATCTACCATATGCTCCAGGGTTTTAGGTCCCGCTATTTGTCCATCTTTCGTTATATGGCCAACTATTAAGAGAGAAACACCATATTGCTTTGCAAGAACAGTCAATTCATGAGCGCAGGTACGGACTTGAGTTACAGTTCCTGGTGCTGATGTGACTTTGCTATCATACATTGTTTGTATAGAATCAATTATCAAGAACTTAATACTCTTATTTTTTCTTATTGTTGCTACTACATCAGTTAAAGATACTGTAGATAAAAGCTTAATTTTAGGTTCATTTATTTTAAGACGCTTTGCTCTGAGGCTCACTTGCTCTAAAGATTCCTCGCCAGATACATAAAGACATTCAAAAGAGGAAAGTTGTACAACATTAGCTGCAATCCTAAGCAAAAGAGTAGATTTTCCAATTCCAGGTTCACCACCAATTAAAATGCTAGCACCTTGAACGATACCTCCACCAAAAACTCTATCTAACTCTTCTATTCCTGTTAAAAAACGATCGGGGGTAATAATTTCACTATCTGATAACGCTTTTATTGAAATTGGTGCAGATGTACTTCTCGTTTCTGTTTTTAGTACTATTTCTTCGACAACCGTATCCCAACTGTCACATGCAATACACCTTCCTACCCACCTTCCAGTGCTATGACCGCAGAATTGACATACGTATGCAGTTTTCATAAAAGCCAAAATTATAATTATAATAAAAATTAGCTAAATAAGTGAAATAAATTTAAATAGAGAAAATTACCAATCACACTTTTTATCTTGTGGTTTTATTTGCAATATTGCTACTAAGCTGACTAATAAGCAAAAAATTACATAAAGCCCAGCAGCAAAGTCTATTTTAGGAAACATTATAGTAAACCCAGTGCATATCATAGGAGTAAATCCACCATGCAGGGCATAAGAAATGTTACGTGATAAACTCACACCACTAAATCTAACATTAGTAGGAAAAAGCTCAGCAGTAACTATCCCTATAGGATTAATACCCCTCTCGATTATAGAAAGAGCCATAACACTCAACATGATTATAAGATAGCTTTTATAGTAATATGCAATAGATAACATAGGACAACATAATACCATTGTTATCACTATAAATAAGATTGCAGTGCGTTCTCTTCCTGTTTTATCAGCTAAAATTCCAAGCATTATTGAAGATATCGGAATTAATATACTGGTTATAATGAGTACAACCTCGTTGACATACGTTGTTACATAAGTTTCAACAGACACTATTTCTTTTGCAATTGTTCTAAGAAATATGGTAAATCCAACAGCAACATTAACAGGTACAGATATTAAAATGGCAAGTATCAGGGCTCTTTTATAGCGTTTTGTAAGCTCTATTATTGGTAAATTAGGTAAATTTCTTTGTTCTCGATTTTTTTCATACACTGGAGTTTCTCCTAGTGTATATATACTATATGCGCTTATTAATCCTAAAATGGCTGAAAAAATAAACGGCAGCCTCCAACCCCAAGCGTTAAAATCAGTGGTTTTTTTACAGATGATCACTGCAACCACAGAGAGCAATATGCCAATAGAGCGACCAAAACTTATTATTCCAAAAAACATTCCTAGTTTTTTCTTATTAGGTAAATGCTCTATGAGATAAACAGAGCTACCTCCTTGCTCAGCGCCAAGTGCAACCCCTTGTATCAGATGGATTGTAAGAAGCAACATAGTAGAGGTTATTCCTATTTTACTATAACTTGGAATAAACGCAACGAGACTAGAAGGAATTGATATTAGCAAGATAGCAATCGTTAACGCCATTCTCCTTCCATACCTATCACCAATGTGACCAAATACAGATGCACCAAGTGGTCTTACCATTGCACCCATTCCTGCAATTCCAAACAATTGCAATATGCTGTAGTAGATATCTTTTGCATAACAAAATTCTCTACTAATTATATTAACCAGATCAATAAAGAGCATATGGTCATACCATATTGCGATTCTACAGAGTATTGTTGCAATCAATACTCTTGTTTGTTGATTGTACACTTAGTTTAATTTGTAAATGTCTACTTATTTTTATTTTGGCTGCTTTTTAGAACTTTGCAACTCAAGCGTATGGCTTATATGTAAATATTATTAAAATTGGAACTTGCATAACCAGCCAGTCTGGGATCAAATAAAAAAATCTGGTCATCCGCTGGAATGACATGGTGGAATATGTCATTCCAGTACTCCTTTTCTTGTCATCCCAGTGCTCCGACACTGGGATGACACCTCTCTTAAATTACTTTAGCTACAAATATCAAGAAATTTACCAAGTAGAAAAAAGACAAAAGAAACCCCCTATTAGCTAGCTCTAATCCTGAAAATTGGCCTGTCTTAAACAGCCCGTTTCAGCTTATATGGTTAAAAAACTGGAAGTTTTGTAAAGAAATAAGATGCACATAGTGCAAAAAATTAAAAATAAGACGACAACTGCGTTATGCTTTTGTCGTTTAATCTGCACAGACGAAGATAAATAGTATAGCGTTATCCTTATGGTAAGGGAGTTGAAAAAATTTATAAAGCAGGTTCTTTCATTAGTTTTTTTGCGAACATCAAACAATTACTTAGAAAAATTGGAAAGACCATTAAAATATTTTTTTACTTTTTATTCTATATATTTCAACATATTACCTTTAAGTACTAATAATTATGGCATTATTAATAGTTGAGTCGCCAGCAAAGGCAAAGACGATAGGTAAATATTTGAGTAAAGAATTCAAAGTGGCTGCATCTTTTGGCCACGTCAGAGATCTGCCAGCGAAGAATGGTTCTGTTGATCCTGATAATGACTTTGCCATGAAGTATGAGATTATTGAAAAAGCAGAAAAGTATGTAAAAGAGTTAGTCAAGGAAGCTAGTAAAACATCAGATATATACCTTGCAACAGATCCAGACAGAGAAGGGGAAGCAATAGCTTGGAATGTGATAGAGGCACTAAAGGAAAGAAAAGCAATCAATGATGAAAGTAACATTCATAGAGTAGTCTTTAACGAAATAACAAAAAGAGCAGTGCAAGAAGCTATAAAAAATCCACGTGAAATTAATATGGACTTAGTGCGTGCACAGCAAGCACGCAGAGCTTTGGATTATCTAGTTGGATTTAGCTTGTCACCGCTGCTGTGGACAAAATTGTCGGGAAGCAAATCTGCAGGGCGAGTGCAGTCTGTTGCATTAAAGCTTATATGCGAACGAGAAGATGAAATTAGTAAATTTATAACACAGGAGTATTGGAGCATAAAGGCAGAAATGCAAAATAGCAAAGATGAGGCTTTTTTTGCTATGCTAAGCCACTATGACAATAAAAAGCTAGAAAAATTTGATATTAAGAATGAAGAAGAGGCAAAGAACTTAGTCAGGGAGATCGAGTCAAGGCAGTATGCTGTAAGCACAGTAGAACGCAAGCAAGTTAAGAGAAACCCGCTTCCTCCATTTATCACCTCAAGTCTTCAGCAAGATGCAGTGAATAAACTGTATTTTAATGTGAAAAATGTTATGCGAGTAGCGCAAAATTTATATGAAGGTATCAATATTGGTGGTGAAACCGTAGGGTTGATAACTTACATGCGTACAGATGGGTTTCATATTGCAGATGAGGCTATAAACTCAATCAGGGGATCAATTAAGTCATTATATGGTGATAAATATTTACCGCAGTCTCCTCGTAAATATGTAAAAAAGGTCAAAAATGCTCAAGAAGCACATGAAGCAATCCGGCCAACTGATATTAATAGAACACCGGGTAGTATTAAGGATTACTTAACGCCAGAGCAATTTAAATTATACGATTTAATCTGGAAAAGAACCATCGCAAGTCAAATGGAATCGGCGATTCTTGATCAAGTGGTAGTTGAAATTAGTTCTATTGACCAGAAAGTGATTCTGCGAGCAAGTGGATCAAGTATATTCTTTGATGGTTTTTATAAAGTTTATCAAGATAACATAGAAGCCGAAAATGAAGGCCTGCTACCTGCCATGAAGGAAGAGGAAGCGTGCAAGTTGATTTCTGTTGATCCGAAACAGCATTTTACTCAACCGCCACCTCGTTATAGTGAAGCGAGTATAGTAAAAAAAATGGAAGAAGTCGGTATAGGTCGCCCATCAACTTATGCAACAATTATTTCGGTATTACAAGATCGTGAATATGTTTCATTGGATAACAAAAGATTTATTCCAAGCAGCCGCGGTAAGATCGTGACTATATTTTTGGAAACTTTTTTTCAGCGTTGTGTAGAGTATGACTTTACAGCACAAATGGAAGAAAGGCTTGATTCAATCTCAAATGGACATGCAGATTGGAAAAAAGAACTAGGCTATTTTTGGGTGCCATTTTTTAATCATGTAAATTCTGTTAAGCAAATGACACATGATGAGATTTTTAGTGGTATTCATGATTTGGTAGTCAATTGGTTTTGCTCAGAGGAAGGAAAGGAAGAAATAGGTAAAAAATGTCCTAATTGCTCTGGTGGTATATTGAAATTAAATTTTGGAAAAGCCGGTGTGTTTCTTGGATGTTCTAACTATCCTGCATGCAATCATACAAAAGAAATTACGGGCAGTAATGACAATTCAGAATATCCAAAAAGTTTGGGTATAGATGATATGACAGGCCAAGAGGTAATGATCAAAAAAGGTCCTTTTGGACTTTATCTGGAGTTTAATAGTGAGTCAGAAAAGAAAAAAAAGATTTCTGTACCAAAAGATATAAATGTTAATGATATTGATCTAAATACCGCCACTCGATTACTTTCCCTGCCGAAAATAATCGGAGAGCACCCTGAAACTGGAAAAGAAGTAAAAATAGGTCTTGGACGATTTGGGTACTATATTCTCTATGATGGTCGATACTTTTCTCTTAAAAAAAGCTCTAAGGAGGTATTAGACACACAATTAAACGAAGCTATACAAATTATTGAGAGCAGCCCACGCAAAGAGCTAAAATCTCTTGGTTTTAATGAAAAGGGAAAAGAAGTTTTTATCTGCAACGGTAGGTACGGATTCTATATAAAATGCGGTAAAACAAACGTTGCGTTGGGCAAGAATGCAGATATTGAAAGTATAGATCTGAAGAAGGCTTTAGAGTTAATTAAGAATAAAAAGTAGACTTCTTGCATAACCATATGCTTTTTATTGTTGTTCCAGCGCTACACGCTGGAACTGAGAAAAAAAGAGCCTGAATTACAAGAAAGAAAATATTCAGATAACGAGAAAGTTGTCACCTGGTTAGCAGCTACAGTCGTGTGACGCAGACGTGCTACCAGGAAAATAGTCTCTATCAGAGTTAAGCTTTGCTTGCAAAATGAAAAGTAAGACCAGCTTCTATACCGTGTGTGTGAAACACTTGATTGCCTATACTGATACTTTCTTTGTGTAACTTCTGGTCCGATGGTTTTTGACTTTTATTCAATTCTAATATCTTTTTTCCATCTGGGTTTACCGGTTGCTTTGCTTTCATTTCTCCTAACACCTCTGCTTCAAAATCAACATTACTACCAAGAACACCAAAACCTCTATATCCGATGTGCATATTTACATCTTCGTTTATACGATAATCAAAGCCAGCTTTCAATTGACCTGCAGGTCTTATTGACGATTTTTCAAACATTGTCATTCTTGTTGCACCGACTCCAACCCCAACATAAGGAGAAAAAGATAAACTATCACTTTTCCAATAATGATAAACATTTGCCATTACAGATGCGTTTTCTACTTGGTCATGATTAATTACAGTTTTATACATATAAGTTTTTTTATTAGCACTCTCACTAACGTCTTTTAGATACGAAACAGTTACTTGATTACTTGATAAACCAATATTATCTACTTTTACAGAAGAGTACATCCCTTCCAATTCAGCTCTATAGCTATTATTGCCTAGTTCTCCTGTGTAACCAAACGTTACATTTGCAGCAAAAGGTGGGTTATAATCTCCTTTATACTTACTTATTAACTGACCTTCTGTTCTCTGAGCGTCTATGTCATTTATAGATACACGGTTATCATCTTTAGCATCTTTGCCTCCAATTTTTGCTTTCAACTTACCCAAGTTGAAATATTGACCGTAATATCCACCACCAAAGTAAAATCCTTCTGTTTCACTTGCAAAAGATTGTTGTGACAACAATAAAGCAAGTGCTGTAACTGCTAATGTTTTTTTACTCATCATGACTATTCCTCTAGTTAAAATAGCTAATCTAGTACTAATTAATTAAAAATGATTTAATATGAAAAAACTAATTATTTTCTAAGCTAAAAAATAGGTAAAATTAACCTCTATCCTCGATTTTATTGCCGTCTAGTTTGTCCTCATCTTCAAATTCATCATCATCGTCAAATTCATCCTTACTGTCTTCATCATCAAACCCATCATCGTCTTCCTCATCATCAAACCCATCACCACCTTCAAACTTATCATCAATATCCTCGTCTTCAAATCCATCTTCAATCTCTGGCTCATCGTATATTGCATCTTCAGTTTTAGCTTCAACAGGATAATCAGCAGCTTCAATAGCATTACTCTCTTCTTCATTACTAATCTTATCTTTGTTAGCAGCAGAAAAGACCTTGTTTGGATCATATGGCTCTTGTGTAGGCACACGTGTTGGTTTAATCAGCCTTCTTGTGAATGTGCTATCACTATAGTACAAAATTTTCTTTGACTTAATTGGATAAGTCGATTCTATCAAAATTATCTGATCATCACGTGGCAGCATAATAATTTCTTGAGGTAAGAGCAATGCTCTCTGTGTTTCAGAGATATGCAATGATCTTGATGCAGGATTCAAGTCTAAAAATTTAGGTTTGTTTAATGATTCTTGTTGTACAGTTTTGTTTCCTATAAGCTGAGATATCAAATTAGCCGTTTCAATATTATTGGCTGCAAAAGTTATTCTATAGGTTGAGTTTGATAAAAAGGAGTTCATTCCTGCTTCTTCATATATTCCTTTAAGCTGTTCAGTATCTTGAACAATTAAAAATAACCTTACTCGATAGCCACGAAAGTATGCGATGCCAGTTTGAAATTGCTCCATTTTTCCAAGTGTTGGAAACTCATCCATTAAAAATAATACGCCGTAAGGCTCGTCATCCGATGGCAATTTTCTACATAAAAACTCAGTTGCCTGTTGGTAAAAAACCTGCATTAAAGGCCTGAGCCTAGTTAAGTTATCAGGAGTT
Organism: Wolbachia endosymbiont of Chrysomya megacephala; assembly: GCF_008245065.1. Lineage (NCBI taxonomy): Bacteria > Pseudomonadati > Pseudomonadota > Alphaproteobacteria > Rickettsiales > Anaplasmataceae > Wolbachia > Wolbachia endosymbiont of Chrysomya megacephala. The sequence goes on along the minus strand of NZ_CP021120.1, from coordinate 783,382 downwards.
AAACCAACATAAACTGTAGTTTTCTTCTTTTTAAAATCCAAAATATTAAAATCACTTGATGCAGTTGCAGTATCGATCAATGGGTTTGCCCACAATTCAAGCGACGAGTTCATAGTTGACACAACACCTGATCTTTCTTTGTCAGCCTTTTGCAAAAAAGCTGCAATGTTCATATACGCTACCGGATGTATTATTTTACCCATTGTGTCCAAAACTACAGCAAGATTGTAAACTACGTCATCGCTACGCATCGTACGCACAACCTCACCAAAAGATTTAACTTTCTCTGGTGCAGCAAGTAAATATAGTACCACCCCAACAAATAAGCTTCTTGCTTCGTTTTGCCAAAAATCTTGTTCAGGCATGATTAGGTTAGCTATTTTTTGCACATCGTCAACCATCTGTCCAGGTTTTTCACTAATCCATTCCAGTGGATTATAACAATGGCTTACCCCATCTGGCTGCGCTGGGTTCCATACATATACTTTTTGTCCTTGTCGCTCTCGCCAACCACTTGTTATTTCATAGTTTTCTAATTTTATATCATGCACAATTACCGAATCATTCCAAAATAACAAATTAGGAATTACAAAACCAACACCTTTACCAGAGCCTGTAGGTGCAAAGAGCAATGCATGCTGAAACCCATCAGCAATAAAATATCCTCTCTTATCTTTACCAAGCAATAGACCTTTTTTGCTTCTTAATCCCGCTTTTCGTATGTCTTTCTCTGATGCCCACTGTGAATCTCCATGAAGTGATTCTTTCTTTTTAAATGGCCGCCACTCAATTAGTCTTTCTCTCACATTCCACAAAATAATCATCAAAACAATTTGAGGCAGTATAGAAGATACAACTAATTTAATTTTGAGCTCAAAGCTATATAGCTCTGGATGATGCCAACAATATTGTATATGATCAAAAATTGTCGGCCAGAGAGCTTGAGGAAAAGGTGTCAAGCTAGGATTAATTGCTCTAAAATCTACACCATCTGGACCGTCAACAAACAGGTAGAATAATATACCAGACAAATAGAAGCAAAATTCAAGTATGCTAAAAGATACTACACCTCCTATGAGAATATTGCGTAGGTGATTTCCATTACTCATAAACTACTTTTTCTTAACTTACGTATAAATTTAAGTATTTTCATTTGAAGATCTAGTAAATAATATCTCAGAAATGCTTCTTTTGCCTCCACTGGTTCTTTTTAGCTGAATAACAATATCAATTACATTTCTAATGTATGGTATGATCTGATCTGGGGGAATGCCAAGATTTGCTTGCATAACCATAAGTTTTATTTGCTCAAGAGCCATTGCCGGACTATCCGCATGAAGAGTTGATATTGACCCTGGGTGGCCAGTGTTTATTGCTCTAAGAAAACTAAAAGCTTCTGCTCCACGTAATTCACCAACTATTATTCTATCTGGTCTTAAACGTAAACATGCCTCTATCAAATCTTGAGTGGTCACTTTTGCCCTGCCTTGCCCTCCTTTAGAAGCAATTAAATGGACTTTATTGGGATGATCATTCAAAACTATCTCTCTTGCATCTTCAACAGTAATAATTCTTTCTTCAGATGGAATAGCACGCAAAGTAGCATTAGTAAAAGTGGTTTTACCAGTGGAAGTTCCACCACTAATTATGATATTTTTCTTACTTATTACAGCATATTCTAAAAACTCTTTTATTTTTTTTTGTTTCAGTAGCAAATCTAGGTGACGATCTACTGGATTATCGGTCACTCCTATAACAGTGTTAGAAAAAGCCCCCATTTTTTCATAATCATCCAATGCCAATTGCATAGAAGAAGGTTTACGAATTGAAATGACTACTTTATCAGGCTCACATGCTGGAGGAAACACTATCTGTATACGATAACCATTTGGTAATGTAGCTGAAAGCAGCGGTGTCTCTTCGCTCAGTTTTTGTTCTGTAGCTTGAGCAATCAACCTGCTAAGAGATTTTAAATGATTAAGATCAAATATTTCTAACTTTTCGCATCTTATTTCACCGCGATTTTCAATCCATACTTCCTTCGGTTTATTTATTGATATTTCATTTACACCTTCCTCTTGAAATATCCCTTGTAATGGCTCCAAGTATGTATCAAGTGCAGCATAGTTCATTTCAGTTATTTAATATTGACTGTGGAGGAAATACTATATCTTGGTTAACAAATACTTTCAATGCAGTTCCTTGATTAACATAAATAGTTGGCTTTTTATCTACACTCCTATCAACTATATCTCGCATGTCTTTGGAAAAATCATTGATTGACTTCCCAATTGCTTCATCATAAACAGATTTGCTTCTTTTCTGAGTTTGCCTCAACAGTTGACGTACATCGTCTAAAGTTATACCGATATTGTCACTAGTAATTGTATCAACTCCACTAGCTCCAGAACTTTTTATCACACTTACTATTTCTTCCTTTATTATTCTCAGCAAATCCTGATCACTTTTAGCATTTCGAATTTTTTCAATAGCCCTAATACCCAATTTCCATTTTTCGTCTCCTACCTTCCCAACTTCAGTTTTTATAGAATCCTCCAATCCCTCAACAATAGCCCCTTTGAGAGAAGAAATATCTATTTCAGTTGCAGTAATAGACTTCACTGCATCCATGGCAGTTAGCGCATCGATAAGATTAGAGGCTTTTTGTCCTACAACAGCTGAACCAATCGAAACACCAGCAAGTGCCACTGAAGAGAATAATGCACTTGCTATTTTATTATCAACTATTCCAGCTATCCCTGCCCTTCCAAGCTCATCGGTACCAGATGATGCAATAGCAACATCTATACCATGAGGAAGAATGATCCTATTCCAATTTATGTTCACGCGGGCTTTTGCAACATTTGAGTCGAATGAATAACCACCTATTAACCTTGAACCTTTTGGTATTAAAATTGTATCACCAGTTTCTGCATAAACGTCTCTACTAACAACAGCACGGAGCATTCCTTGTAAGTCAGAACTTATTGCAGTTTCAAGAATAGCGTCAATAACTTTACCTTGAATAATCATTAAACCAAGCTTTCCAGCTTTGGTAGCTTTGCTCGACTGTGCTGAGGTATTGGATAAAACAGCATCTGTAGCTTTACCTTCCCCACTACTACCTGAAATTGCTAACATTTGTGCACTACGTCTGTCTCTAGGATAACCGCCACCCCCTATTGTAGGAAATGAAGTAGGCAAATTGCTAATAACATTACCAGAAGGAAAATTTTGCTTTGGTAAAACAGGTATATTTGACAAGGGAATTTCTTTTAGTTGCTCTTCTTTTTTTGTCACTTCCTCTTTTTTGATTTGTTTTACTTCTGGTATGACTTGTGGGATAGGAAGAGGAGGTAAGGGTGGCAAGAGATCAGTTGCTATCCTCTCGGAAACTACTACATTATCTGGAACTTGTTCTAACTTTCCTTTCAATTCTTGAATGTTTTGCTTTGTTTCCTCTTTTTTAACAATCTCTGGACCCTCTTTATTAGAAGGACTAAAATAAAGATAGTACACTCCACCAACTAAGAGCGCTACCATAACTATCATCAATGCCTTATAACCTTGATTAGAGCCAACTGTTACTACCTTGCTTTCTATCTCTGATTCATCTTCTACACTATTATGCCTTTCTTTACTCATATTATATGTACCAGAACTAAAGTGACCTATTTATAACTTCAACTTCACTACCTTCATAACGCATTAATAGCTTTTTATGTACTCCTTTTATTACAACATAATCATCAAATAACAGCCTTTTACAGGATTCGCCTTCTATAAAAATCTGAGGAATTTTATTACTATTTCTAAACTTTAAATAGGTTAAATAACCATCATCGAATAACTCAATTGGAACTATATCTATGTTACCACCTTCATCAATATATGTATAGTTGTACCTCGTATTATTTTCTTGTATTATTTTTTCTGGCTTTTCTGTAATGTATTGCATTTGAGTAGGTAAAGAAACCTCATCTAAATCAACATCAAATTCATCTTCTTCTTGAGGATAATAAAAACGTATTACGTAAGATATATCCTTTTCAACGGAATAATCATGATCCACTTTTTTAGCATCAGTATCTGGGTATTTATCGTAATTTGGTCTTGAAATTAGATCAAAAATGTAATTTCTCTTTTTAGTTGTCGTAATAATCATGTTAGTGCGACTACTGACTTCAAATGGCATGACAAGCAGTTTATTATCATAAGGATTAATTTTCCAACTTGATGCATCACCAACAGCAATATTTTTGACTTTTTCCCCTTCTGCAAACTCAATATAAGAATAGTAACCTTGACTAAAAATTACTGTAAACACCTCATTAGGGCTATATACAAAAGTCTTTATTCTACTATCTACAGAAATAGGTTTATTATTAATAGATGCATTTAAGTTGCCACTTATTAGTAAAGCTAAAACTAACAATATCCTACACATATTCATCATCTACTCTATATGAAATAACTTGAAACCCTAACGGGTTAATATATCTTTGCTGATCATTCATTTCAAGCGATGCATATTTATACGACATCACAACTATCTTATTTTTCCTTGAGGAATTTCCATCTTTTCGTGTAAATTCTATAGAAAATCTCACTTGAAGAGCATCATTACCTAATTTTTGAATTGAACGAATTTTCAACTCACCTTTAGCATCTGAATATAAATTAAAAAGGTCATTCATATTCTGCGATTTTATATAGTTGCTAAATTCACTATATACACTAGGCGAAGAAAACAACCTTACTTTTGTATAATAATTATAATTATAATTATATGGGTCAAAAACCTCCCTTGCTTTTATATACTCTGAAATAAAATAATCGTTCAGCGTTTCATTTGCAGAATATTGTTTTACTGTAACAGGATCAACCAATTGCACTATGCCTGACTTTTTGTCAATTTCTATAACGAATGGCTCAATAGTGCTACTTGTGCTAATTTTAAATATAGCTAATATGCTTATAGAAATTGCAACTAGTAATATTAATGTAAATAAAAGTAAAGTATTTCTCTGAGCAACAACTGTGCTATAGCGACTTGAATTCCAATTTATATCCTTATCCAATGACTCATTACTTTTTTCTTGTTTTAAAAATTTCAGCATCTCAATATTCTTAAAAATCTTAACTTATATTAATTAACATAGCAAGCTAACAAAGTAGTTATAACAAAAAAGCTAATAAACCCTTAATCCATGGCCTAACTTGCCAAATTTTGTTTCCATATATGAATCATTATATTCATTGCGTTCCATAATAAGTGGTATACACTTTGTAACTTCTATACCGTTATTTTTCAACTCTGATAACTTTCTACCATTGTTTGTAAGTAATTGTATTTTGTTAATGTTCAATTTCTTAAGTATTTTAGCTGCAACAGCAAAGCTCCTTTCATCATCTTCAAAACCCAATACTCTATTTGCATCAACAGTATCAAGATTATATTTTCTTTGCATACTGTATGCTCTTAACTTATTAGTTAAACCAATGCCTCTCCCATCTTGCATCAAGTATAATATAATGCCATTCCCAAAGTCGGTCATTATTTGAATCGCTTGATGTAACTGGCTTCTGCAATCACATGATAAGCTGTCTAATAAGTCTCCTGTATAGCATGAAGAATGAATTCTCACTAATGGCTCATTATCTTCATCTGGATTGCCAATGATAATTGCATAATGTTCTCTTCCGCCACTTTTGGTTCTATAAGATATGATATCTACTTCTTGAGTCTGTTTTAAAAATAATGATGTTTTGCACACTTCATACACACTATGATTTTGTTGAAAATCATTCACAAGTAACGTATTTAGTGCAATAATGTCATTTTCTTCACACCAATTTCGCATTTCATGTTTATTCTCAAAAGTCATATCAGCCACTAACGCGTATGGCAATAATTCTGAGAACTTAAGCAAGGCAACAGCATACGCATCTATTGTCTTTGAGCATTGCAACTCTTTTATCCAATCTTCCTTTGAACAGTTTATTAAATGGAGCAGTTCATCAAAATTGCTTATCAACAGACGTTTGCTACTATGTTCTTTACTCTGACATATGTATTTTACCTTACTTGCAGTCAAAGTAACATACACATTACCTGATATAAGCTTATATTGACTAAATAAATTTTTTTCTAAAGTTTCAGCAGCAGCAAGCAATAGATAGTTATTTTCATCATCATATATTAAAATTGGAAGACCACGCCTGACTTCACTGATGGCCCTTTCTACTTTATTTCTACTTTGATTTCCTATAAACATTTCACCTACACCAAACAACTTGGTGCGGTCGAGAAGACTTGAACTTCCAAGGCTTTGTGAGCCACAGCGACCTCAACGCTGCGTGTCTACCAATTCCACCACGACCGCACTTTATTCTAGTTTCTATATAATTACTTTAAATTACTTAATCATTTTAGGGTTTTTCATCTAAAGTGTCAATCTGATACTAGGATAATTTAGGAAATGCCTGTATAATTTAGCTATGAATTTTATGGTTACAAACTTTAATCATTTAAGATAATCTTAATACTAATTCTTAATTTAGGTCTTTATACAAATGAAAGTAGCTAATATCTTCATTTTTTTAATTCTATCTCTTACAATTAGCTTTCACTCCACTCATGCACAAATATTGTACACATGGTCTCAAATCATTCCAGAAAATAAATTAAGCATACGTGCGATTATAGACAATAACATGTGTCCCATTGCTTACGTCGATAATAAGGAAGTAGAAATGCTAAGTCGCAGCTCAATTAACAATACCGAAACAGTTTGTGAACTGATAGTAGAAACAAATGCTCAAAACATTAGTATTGACAATATAAAAGTTCCCGTATTAGCGGAAAAGATCAGCAAAATTGCCTTCATTGGCGATACAGGATGTAGAATAAATATGTTATTTCAGCAAGAATGTAATTCTGTAGATAGCTGGCCTTTGAAAAAAAATTTAGATTCAATCGCTTTTCATAAACCAGATTTAATTATCCATGTTGGTGATTATCATTATAGACAAACAAAATGTAGAAACACAAAAAAGTGCGGCGATATTTATGGATATAGCAAAGAAGCTTGGTACGCTGATTGGTTTGAGCCTGCAAAAGATATTTTAACACAATCTCCTTTTCTTTTTGTTCGTGGAAATCATGAGAGTTGTAATAGAGCTTATGAAGGATGGTTCAGATATTTAGATTCATACCCCTTTTCCCCTCAAAAATGTGAAGATCTTATTTCCAGTTGGTTCTTAGATGCTGGGCCGATGAAGTTTTTTATCTTCGACTCTTCATCCGGTGAGGAAATTTTTACAACCCAAAGCACAGTTGATGCTTTTGAGAGGCAGTTTGATAAATTGATACAAGATAAGCCCACGTGGTTTTTGACTCATAAACCACTTTGGAGATCTCCAAAAAAAGAATTTTTGACATTAAAAAGCCATGGTAATCTTACACAAATTGAAGCTTTTGGAGATAAATTTCCAAGCAATGTTACTACCATAGTTTCTGGCCACATTCATATAGCCCAGATTTTATTAATGGATAATGTTCCAGATCAGATTATAGTTGGAAACGGCGGTGCATTATTACACGCTCAAGATCAAGAACCTGTTTATCAAAACGTAGAATTTAACTATCCAAATAGTAGAAATTACTTAGCACACGAAGTTAGAAACTTTTTCGGCTTTGGCTTTGCAATATTAGGTTTAGACGATCACAAATTTACTTTCTATAACCAAGATAATAAGGAAATGTATTCTGCAAACCTAACGAAAGACTTTAAACTTAAAACAAATTAAAATTAGGACTATTTGTTGTTATCGATTACTGACCTTACCGAGAAAAAGTAGAGAAGTAGAAATGTGAGTTGACAAAATAAGAGAAATATAGTATATTAATGGTAGTAAGAGTATTTAAAATTAATTATGCCAGTAGCAGTAAATACACCAGGTAACATACAAAGAATGTCGAAATTTAAAAAGGCAAGAGATATTTTACTAGCCCCTGTGAGATGGCTAGTCATTGGTTTAGCTGTAGTATTACTCATAGCATTTATTGTTTTTGTCATAGCGTTAATTCTAGTTGCTCAAGCATTGGGTAAGCTATATCTTCTTGCAGGAGGCAAATTACCAGAATGGTTAGAGCAAAGAACTGAAGCATTTATGGAGGCAGTGCGTGTCCCACAAACAACGCATGATACTAATGTAAATGATGCAATTAATATTAACGTTCAAAAGCTAAAAGAAAACTATGGCGAGCCTGATGTTGATGATAAGTTTATAGAGGAAATAAAAGGATTTATTGATCAGTTAGAGTGTATAGCAAATGGTACACAAAAAGCTGTGGATAAAGATCAACTCACAGAAGATGAGAAAAAACATGCACTTAAGTGCTTGGAGCGTATAAAAAACAACCCTGATACACATAGTGGAAGCGGATTAACATTGAAGCAAGTTTTAAATTTGGTTTGGAAAGCTTGTAAAGATGAAAATAAAAAAAGTGCTGATGATAATATAGATATTAATACCCGCATATCACAGAGAAAATATCAACTGGTTAAACATTTAGTAGAATCGCAAACAGAATATGGAGTACTTGTTGGCAGTGCATGTTTTACTGGTACCTTTAACAGTATTGTCTCTTCCTTGTACACTTTTGAAGAATTTTTCTTCTTGCAAAGAGCGGATAAGGCTACTGTAAAACAAGAGTTTGAAAATGATCTACAAAAAAAAGGTGAAGAATTATTTAATCGGCTTTCCAATGATAAAGAAAAAAAAGAAGTTGCAGAAGCTTTAAGTAATCCTTCTACAAATTTCTTTATTAGCTTTATAGAATCATTTAAAAATCACTCTGCACGTGCAGTTTTAGGCGATAAAAGATGTGATGAACTAATAAAAGAGCATTTTGGTAATCTTCAATATAAACCAACAATATCTTGCTTTATAAAGTAATCACTTAACTAACGGCAAAGTGATACCATGTTGATTCATATATTTTCCTTTCATATCATCATATGACTTCTCACACTCACTTTCGCCGCTTAAAAACACAAATTGGCATGCTCCTTCATTAGCGTAAATTTTTGCAGGAAGTGGAGTAGTGTTAGAGAATTCAAGTGTGACGTGACCTTCCCATCCAGGTTCTAAAGGTGTGACGTTCACTATGATACCACATCTTGCATAAGTTGATTTGCCAACACAAATTACTAGTACATTCCTTGGTATACGAAAATACTCCACTGTGCTGGCAAGCACAAAACTATTTGGTGGAATTATACATACATCTGTTTCCTTATCTATGAAACTATTCTCAGAAAAATTCTTGGGGTCTACAATAGCTGAATTAACATTAGTAAAAACCTTAAACTTATTATCTACTCTCGCATCATATCCATAAGACGATAATCCGAAAGATACAACACCCTTACTGCTTTTATGATTCACAAAAGGTTCTATCATTCTAGAGTTTTCAGCCTTTTCCCTTATCCATTTATCTGGCATAACTGCCATAATTGTCCTTTAAAGTTTTGTAATACTTATAATAATATGTAATAGAATTTAAATGTAAACCTGAATTAGCGTTACACTCTGGAATGGCAAAGTTTCCAGTATAAACTACCTATACAAAAATAAATTGGCAATATTTCAAGCCTGCCAAGCAGCATCAAAAACGATAGAAATAGCTTTACTCCACCACTAAAAGAGGAATAATTACCTGAAGGACCTATTAGGTTACTAAATCCTGGGCCAGAATTTGTAAGCATTGCAGAAACAGAGCTGATGCTAGTTATAAAGTCCGCATTGCTCAAGCAAGACATCACTATTGATGATATAGCGAACGTTAACATGTAAATTGCAAAAAACGTAAAGACAGATTGGACTTCATCATTTTCCAGTATTTTACCATTGAGTTTTACTCTATCGCTTTCACTTGGATTTAATAAAGAGCTAAAGTAATTCCTTATAGATTTTAGAAAAATGACTAAACGGAAGATTTTGATTCCACCACTAGCAGAACCACCACATCCACCAATAAAGGCTAAAAAGAAAGCTAAGACTGAAATAAAGCTCCAATTCAAGTAGTTGCACATTACATAGCCAGTTGATGTGATAAAGGAGGTAATGGTGAATGTGCTGTACCTAAATGATAAAAATACTCCTAAGTCAAAATTTTTATATAACCAAAAACAAGCAAGCAAAGATGAGATAACAACTATCTTAATAAAGTAAGAGACCTGTTCATCATAACAAACGTCTAATCGTCTTATAATTTTTAAATAGCTCAGAAAAGGTAAAGAGCCTAAAATCATAAAGATAATTGTTATGACCTCCAATATAGGGTTATTGTAGTAGCCTATAGAATCGTTATAGTTAGCAAATCCACCAGTTGATACAGCGGACATTCCGTGACATACTGCGTCAAATAATGGCATGCCAGCTAGATAGTAGGAAAATATGCACAATAAAATTAGGCAGTAATATATTTCTGCAATATGTATTACTACGCTTCGCGTATGTGGTAACTTTCTTTTAAGAGCATCTGAGTACTCAGAATAGAGTAAATTATTTAAGCTCAAAACCTTAAATATGGGAAAAATTGCAATTCCTACTGTAATTACTCCAAAACCACCTATACCGTGCAGCATTGCTCTCCACAGTAGTATCCCCGGAGATTGTTGCTCGATGTAACTTAGAACAGTTGCTCCTGTGGTTGTAATCCCAGATACTGCTTCAAACAGTGCATCAATGTAGCTTAAACTATCAAGATAAAATGGAATAGCTGCAAATAGAGATAATGCAATCCAGGTACAACTGGTAATCGCAAAAATTGCCGGCATTCCATGTACCCTATTTAGTTTACCCAGTAAAATAAAAATCGCACTAAATGTGCAGGTAACTATAAATCCAACCAGAAAATTTTTCCATTCGTAACCTAGATAATTATTAGTAATAGCAGGAATAAGCATTGCTACGCCAAACAACAATAGAAAAATTCCCACAATAAACGCAATTGAACGTAAAACTTGCAGACTTTCCATAGACAGTACTGTGAAAGCTATATGTTATTAAAACTTCAACCGCTTTGCTAATTTTTTCTCTTGACTTGATTATAAATACGTATAATTATAGCGCTAAATTTGCCATAAGAGATAGAGGTAAGGTATGTTATTAACTGACAGACAAAAAAACATTCGAGATTCATTAATTAGTGAAGCTATACAAGGCAACTTTGAGAATATAAAAAATAATTACGATAGCGATATACAAGAAGTTTTGAAAAGCGAATTACCTAGTAATATACAAAAAGAGTTTAAAGACGATCTACCTAACCCTTGTACCACTTCACAGTTGATTATATTCAAAAAAAATCAAAAGGAAATTAATCAATGTATACAGAAAATGGAGCAAAAAATTGAGAGTATTTCGTGTGATATAGCTATGCAAGAAGCGAAAGGAAATGATGATTCGCATATGCAAAAAGTGAAAAACTTAAAGAGAACAAGTGATCTTCACCACAAATTACGTCAAGCAATAGATTATTTAGATGTTAAAAAAGTTAAAGCAGTATTAGAAGATTGTGATACAAATCTAGCAATGATTTTAAATAGACCTATACATTCACAGAGCAAAACTACCCTTTTACTTTATCCTCTGCAAGTTGGTCTTAATAAACGATATATAGGTGATGGTAAAAGATTGAAACAAGAAGATCTGAGAAATATAAAAGAAATTACTAAACTTCTTTGGGATAAAGCTTCTCCTGATATTCGCAATTTCTGGTTTAAATTTCATCAAGATCAACAAGAAGAAAGTACAAAAGACACAAAAGCAACCTTTGAAGCTCATTTGAAAAAAGCTCCTCCTGATATTCGTGACTTGTGGCTTAAATATCAAAGAGTGCCTGAAAATCAAGATGCAGCTGTAATAAAACTTCTTAAAGGTGAGCAACAACGACATGCCAAGATAGGTAGTGAGAAGTGGCTTGAAGATTTCATTCAAGAAGTTAAAGATTACAGAGAACAAAAAACCATAGAAGAAAACCTTGAAATAGCTACAGAGAAACCTACAACAAAATCTGTTCTACAAGACGCACAACTTTCTCAAATAAATAGAACTTGTTGTATTTTGTAGTAAATAAGTTCTTAGGAAATCTAAGTATGATAACAATAAAAACAAGAAATTTAAACGTTCTATTTTTAACCTAGTATCCAGAATAAAAAAATATCAAAGTCATCATATTATATCACGAACCTTTTCCAAGACTTTTTTTATATTTTCGCTTGAAAGTGGAATTAAGCCAAGCCTAGATAAATATCCACCTTCAGTACTAATAGAGTCTACAACTTCTCTAATGAATTCCCTTAATCCATCAACAGTATCTAAGTGTTCTTTCTTTATATAAAGATATAAAGGCCTTGCTAACATATACTCCCCCGATGATATATTTTTATAAGTTGGCTCAATTCCTGCGATTGTGCTTCCTTGAATCTCATCTTGGTTTTTCGCTAAAAAGCTGAAGCTAAATATTCCTAAAGCATTTTTATTGCTCTTCAATTTTTGTATTATTATGTTTTCATTAATTCCAACTTCTATATATCTTCCATCATCTCTGATATTACTACATGCTTTCTTTCTTTTTTCTTGGTCTTGATAATTCTCTTTGAAAATCCTTGAGTTCATACATGAATATTGATCAAGCATAATAAAATTAATCAAAGTTTCATGTGTACCTGTATTTTGATGTGGGCCATAGATTTTAATTTCTGTTTTTGGTAGAGCTTGATTTACATCAGACCAAAATTTCTTGTTATTCTTTACTAATCTATCATTGTCTTCAGAATATGAAGATAAAGTTTCAAACAGGTCATTTTTTGTAAAATCAAATCTATGGCTTTGATTTGAATTTGCAATAACAATTCCATCATAGCCAATTATTATCTCTATTACTTCATTCACTTTATTTCTTTTACATAATTCTCTCTCTACTTCCTTCATAGGGCGAGATGAAGTAGTGATATCTGGTGTGCCTTCCCCTATTCCTGAACAAAACATTTTGAACCCTGATCCACTTCCTATCGATTCTACAACTGGAGTTTTAAAGGAAAATATACGGCTGAATTCTTCAGATATAAATGAGATAAAAGGAAAAACAGTTGAAGATCCAACAATTCTGATATATCTTCTGGCATCAACATTTGACAGTGGGATGAGTAATACAAATGCAAAAATAAGGAAAAGGCGTTTCAGCATCGTTTTCGCTCAAGAGTGTAAACTTAATTATCGTAATAAAAAATCAAACTGAAAAGCTTTTTTTCTAGATTTCAAAAGGTATAACGATCAAATGTGTGCGTAATGATGAGATCTGAATCACAGCATTCATACAACTGTATCTATATCGAATCCTCTTATGTTTTTCAATACTGAAAAATTCTTTCATATTAACTTAATGATGCAATATATCCTTTTCTTTAATAGATAAGTCATCATCGACTTTTTTTACATTATCATCAGTAATGTTTTGTATTTCCTTTTTGGCAACATGAAAATCATCTTCTGAGATTTCCTTATTTTTCTTCATTTCCTCTATTTCTTCCATAACATCTCTGCGTATATTTCTAATTGCAACTCGTGCATTTTCAGAAAATTGATGCAATAGTTTCACTAATTTTTCACGAGTTTCTTGTGTTAAGTCTGGAAGAACTATACGTATAGTATTTCCTTCAACAACAGGATTTAAATTCAGGTTAGCATTGATTATCGCATTTTTTACTTCACCGATAGCAGTAGCATCCCAAACTTTAACTGATAGAGTTTTGTTATCTATAGCTGAAACTCCTGCAACTTGGTTCAGTTTTTGATGTCCACCATAGATATTTACAACTATACCATCAAGTAATGATGCGTTAGCTCTACCAGTACGTACACCTTTCATATCATCGTGAAAAGACTGAATAGTTTTTAGCATTCTTTCTTTTGTTTTAGCTTTTATTTCGTTTAACATAAATTACCTAATGTTTACAATCTGAAACTATAGTATAAGTGCCTTGACCCTTAATAATATCAACCATTTTTTCTCTTTTTAAAGAAAAAACTACAATTGGGATAGAATTCTCACGAGCAAGTGAAATTGCTGATGCATCCATAACTTTTAAATCACGAGTTAGCAGATCTGTATAAGAAAGCCTATCATACATCACAGCATTCTCATTTTTTTTTGGATCGGCAGAATATACACCACTTACTTGAGTACCTTTTAAAATAACATCACAATTCATTTCAACAGCACGTAAAGCTGCAGCTGTATCCGTAGTAAAAAATGGGTTACCTGTGCCTGCTGCAAAAATGACTACTCTACCTTTCTCTAAATGATGAATAGCCTTCCTTCTTATATAAGGTTCACATATAGTAGTCATAGGTATAGCAGACAACACCCTAGAGACTATAGAGCTTTTTTCTAAAAAATTTTGCAAAATTAAAGCATTAATGACAGTACCAAGCATTCCAATATAATCACTGCTTGCTCTTTCACAGCCACTTAAAGATGCTGATGCACCACGAAAAATATTCCCACCACCAACAACAATACAAACTTGAACTCCAAGATTACAAACTTCAACTATGTCTTTGGATAGTTTATCTATAACTTCCATATCATGGCCAAATAGCTTTGATCCCATCAAAGCCTCCCCAGAGATTTTGAATAACACTCTGGGGTACTTTACTTCTGAAGTTTTGTTACTTATTTGCACCATCCAAAGTAAGTAACTTATAATTAGCTAATTTAACAGCACTTGATTCTATAAAATCAGCAATCTTCATTTTATCATCTTTTATAAACTTCTGCTCTAGTAGAACAACTTCTTCATAGTATTTAGCCATTCGTCCATCTACTATTTTTTTCGCTACCTCTTCAGGTTTATTTAAGCTCTTTACTTGCTCCTCAATTATAGAACGCTCATTGTTTAATTTTTCTTGATCTAAATCATCTATAGATAAAGCTTCAGGTTTCATAGCAACTACATGCATAGCTATTTGCTTTCCAATCTCTTGTTTATCACCAGATGATTGCAATGCTACTAAAGCACCAATCTTACCTAAGCCATGCATATCACCATGTACATAGCCAGCAATAATCCCATCCTTAGTCTCTAGGTAGCAAAGATTGCTTAACTCTAACTTCTCACCAAGAACCGATGTACCACTTATAATAGCTTCCTGTACTGTACCAACATCTTCATATTTGGCATTTTTTAACTCATCAAGACTAGTACAACGTTCTTGACAAGCAATTGATGCTAAATTTGAAACTAATGCTATGAACTTCTCATTTCTAGCAACAAAATCAGTTTCACAATTGACTTTAACCAATACACCATAATTTTTAGCCAAGCACATAGCAATAAGCCCATCTGAAGCTACTCTATCAGACTTTTTGTCAGCTTTAGCAAATCCTATTGTACGTAACCTATCAACGGCTTTCTTAATATCACCATCACACTCTTCTAACGCTTTCTTACAATCGCTTAAGCCAAGCCCTGTTCTATCGCGTAATTCCCTTATACTACTTGAATCCATCTTCATTTACTTACTATTACCTCCCTTTCTGTTTCATCCTTCATACGCTTCTTTTTAGTTTGCACAATACCCCCTTCTTTTTCTTGAATAAGCTCATCATCCTTAACTCTAGACCTTGTCAAACTAGACTCTATTCCAGCTAATATAGAATCAGCAGCTAATTTACAGTAGAGCTCTATTGATTTTCTTGAATCATCATTTCCTGATATAGGATAGGCAATATCATCTGGGTCAGAATTGGTATCAAGTACTCCAACTACAGGAATACCCAGTTTTTTAGCCTCTTTAACCGCTATATGCTCTTTGTTAGTATCAATAATGAATAAAATATCAGGAACTGCTCCCATTTCTCTAATGCCACCCAATTCTTTATCAAGCTTTTTTCTTTTCTTTTCAATATTTCCTAATTCTTTTTTTGTTAAGATACTATCTTCATCATTTAATATTTTCTCATATTGTATCAAAGTTTTTATCGAAGAAGAAACAGTGTTCCAATTAGTAAGCATACCACCAAGCCATCGATCATTTACATAATATTGACCACAACGAACCGCTTCACTTGCAACAATATCTAAAGCTTGAAATTTCGTACCAACAAATAAAATGCGACCATCTTGAGATGCAACATCGTATAAAGCTTTCATTGCCGCCTCTAACAATGGTAATGTTTTTCGTAAGTCTATTATGTGTATACGATTCTGTTGATGTACACCATATATATATGGGGCCATTTTCGCATTCCAGCGACTAACTTTATGGCCAAAATGCACACCAGATTCAGCTAAATCACGTATAGTGACTTTAGGCAAATTTGTCATATTTACTCCTCCAAATAGTTTATCCTCCATGGCATAACCCTAACGGGACTACTTGCATAAGCCATGTGTGAAATTAAGTTATTTACATAGTAATAAAAAAGACAAAAAAGCGCAAACAAAAAATATTGACAAGTAGCAACACGTTGATTAGCTTTAAGATTGCAAACGTTAAAAAGCAATGGGGGGTGTAGCTCAGTTGGTTAGAGCGCATGCCTGTCACGCATGAGGTCGTGAGTTCAAGTCTCATCACTCCCGCCATTACAGCAGAAACACCTTAAAATTCCTTAACTTTCTTATTAATTTGAATTAATTTCTTTCAGAGACTTGACATGATATTGTAATTGCTGCTTAATCTATTTAACTTTATCGTTAATAATTAGGATTAAATATGTTCATTTCTGAGGTTTTTGCGGCAGATGCGACTAACAATGTATCAGCATCTGTTGCTAGCTTTATTCCACTCATTTTAATATTTGTAGTATTTTATTTTCTCATTATTCGTCCCAATCACAAAAAACTAAAAGAACATAGAAGGATGATAGATCAAATAAAACGTGGTGATACGGTTATTACTTCTAGTGGAATAATAGGTGAAGTAAACAAAGTTGACGAAGTAAATGCACAACTAATACTAGAAATAGCACCAAAAATTGAAATAAAAATCCTAAAGTCTGCTATATCTGAAATCTTAAATAAAGAAATTCAAAAGCCAGTAGCTAAATCTATTGAAAAAAGCAAAGTTGAAAAGAATGGCAAGAAAAATAAACTAGAGGAAAGTAAAAAAGACAAAAATGCTTCATAATTTAAGAAGTGTGTGGAATATTAGGTATAGTAAGTAGCGGTGATTCAGTAATACCAACTTTACTAACCGCGTTGCAAAAATTGGAATACAGAGGTTATGACTCTTCAGGTATAGCAATTATAAATAATAGAGGTAAGATAGAAGTAAAAAAATCAGAAGGTAAAGTTGAAAGATTGTGTGAAGTTGTTCATGAGAGCAAGATATCTAGTAGCAAAGTTGGTATAGCACATACTCGTTGGGCTACACATGGAGCTCCAAATCTTAAAAATGCTCATCCCATTTATATAAATAATGTTGTTGTTGCTCATAATGGCATAATTGAAAATTACAATATATTAAAAAAGGATCTGGAGGAAAAGGGAGTATCTTTCCACACCGATACTGATACAGAAGTGATACCAAACATATTAACTTCATATCTTGATGAAGGGTTATCACCAATTGATTCTATATTACAGTGTCTAAACAATTTACAAGGTTCACTTGCTTTGGCTTTATTATTTGCAGAATATCCAGATACTTTATTTGTTGCAAAAAGAAATTTGCCTTTAGCAATAGGATATAACTGTAATAAAGTGTTTGCTGCTTCTGATACTAATACTTTGAATTCATTTGTAGAAAAAATATTGCATTTAGAAGATAATGATATTGCAGTAATAAAATCTAACGAATTCAGTATATATAATAATGGTATACAAGTTAAACGCAGAACAGAAAATAGCAGTCCAAGAAATTTTCTAATTAGTAAAAATGGTTACCCTAGCTTTATGCTAAAAGAAATTTTTGAGCAACCGTATGCATTAAACAAAACAATAAATCAATTTTATAAACAATATAAAGAAATCAACAA
Source organism: Wolbachia endosymbiont of Chrysomya megacephala (assembly GCF_008245065.1). Classification (NCBI taxonomy): domain Bacteria; kingdom Pseudomonadati; phylum Pseudomonadota; class Alphaproteobacteria; order Rickettsiales; family Anaplasmataceae; genus Wolbachia; species Wolbachia endosymbiont of Chrysomya megacephala. Next base: position 765,324 of record NZ_CP021120.1, on the reverse strand, counting down.
AGAATTATTTTCTGAACTAGGTTACATTACTATAGTTGGATGCGGTTCATCCTATTTTGCTGGACTAATAGCAAAGTGTTGGCTGGAAAGTATTGCTCAAATTCGGGTATATCTAGAAATCTCGTCAGAATTTAGGTATAGCAGCGTCAAGCTCGAAGAAGGTAGTATTGGCTTATTCATTTCTCAATCTGGTGAAACTGCAGATACTATGGAAGCACTACGTTATGCGAGATTGCAGAAACAAATGATCATTAGCATAATTAATACATTTAATAGCAGCATAGAAAAAGCCTCAGATATTGTATTGCATACTCTTGCTGGACCTGAGATTGGTGTTGCTTCGACAAAAACCTTTTCTACGCAGCTTGCAATTTTAGCATGCTTTGCTGTAGAGCTTGGAAAAATAAAAGGTATACTGGGTAGAGAGAGGATAAAGGAACTAAGCGGTGCTATTAATTCCATTCCCGAACATGTAGAGCATGTTTTGAATGTGATGGAAATACAACATATATCAGGCAGTATATTAGAGCACAATAATATAATTATAATTGGGAGAGGAAGCTCATATGGAGTTGCAATGGAAGGTGCATTGAAGATAAAAGAGCTTTCATATATCAACACAATTGGTATTGCAGCGGGAGAAATGAAGCACGGTTCTATCGCCTTGATAGACTCTACTGTACTTGTTATCGCAATTATTCCTTACGATAATTTATTCTTTAAAACGCTATCCAATATACAAGAGATTATTGCAAGAAAAGGTAAAGTAATTGCCTTTAGTGATAAGCAAGGAGCACCGCTCTTAAAGGGAATTTGCATAGATGTGGTGCAACTTCCAGAAGTTGACAATTTTGTTTCTCCAATTATCTACAGTGTTGCTATGCAATTTCTTGCTTATTCTATTGCAGAAAAAAAAGGGTTAGATGTAGATTGTCCGAGAAATTTAGCTAAATCTGTCACAGTTGAGTAACTTATTTAAAGTGAGTTGCTAATTAACAGCTCTAATTGTCAGTTATAAATTACTGAATTTTACTAATAAATTCATTGCTATCATTAGCCCTCTGCGAAAGAATATGTAACTAATGTAAGGATGAGAGAGGCTAAAATCCACGCCTCAAATTAACAAGATTTGCCATTATGGTTACCAGACACAACTTAACCTAGCAAGCAAGAATTAACTAACAGAAAAATTGAAAACTAATATCAGTCTCTTATGTAATGCTACTAATATTTTTCTAATATGTTTTCTATTCAGGAAAGTCTACATCGCCATAACAATATTTACTAGAATGAGGTCTTGTCTCATTGTAAAAACACAACCAATGATCAACGTCTATCTGAAGATCTTCTAATGAATTGTAGATTGTTTTACAAAAAAAGAGGAGTAAATGAGAGTTCAGTAACTTGATTATAGAGTTGTACTGCCTTTCCATATTTGAAGCAAGTTGTTATTCTATCTCAAACCGTAGCACAAAGTAAATATGGCAATTTACACTAAAATTTTCTGTTTATGATTTATATTATGTAAAGATACTATTTGACCTTGAGCTTTAAAGATATTATGTAATAGCATTATTTAATATGCGAGGTTTATTATGGCTAAAGTAAGTGCTGGTGAAAACTCAAAAAAGCTTAAAGATGGTAAAAATCAGCCCATATCACCAAAAAAGTTCAAAGGCAGTCAGTCTATGTCACCAAAACGGAGTCAGAATTCTGGTGAAAAGCTATGGAATGCATTAGAATCATTAGAAGAAGCAAAATCAGAGTTGAAAAAAAGAAAATTTGAAATAGAACTAAAAAAAGACACTGAAATATCAGACGAAGGAATAGAAAAAGTAGTGGAATTGGAAAGGAAAACAGAAAAAGAGATAGAAGAAATAGCAATGCCAATATCAACGTTACTACTTAAGGAAACAATAATAAAATTACAAGGAACAAAAATAATAAATTTTTTAAAAAAATTAGAAAAACAAGTAAAAGAAATGCAAGAATTATGTAAGAAACTAGAATTAAATGCTAAAATAGAAGAAGAAGATCTAAATAAGCTCGAGGATATAAAGAAAGAATCAGAAAAGTGTTGCAGAGAGTTAGTGAGCTATATGCCTAATTCAAATAATCCTAGAATGTTGTACACTGCTGTTATTGGTGTTGGTCTTGCTGTTGGGCTGGTAGCAAGTACTATACTTGAACATACAACTAGACTAAGTATATTAGCAATAATTGGCATAGCTACAGCATCTGCACTCGTAGCTGGTGGTGCTACATATGAAGCACTAAGACCTAATACTAAAATAGATGAATCAAAAGAAGTCCAAATAAAGAGTTCTCATCACTCACTTTCCTAATCACACTTTAATTCAAACTTTATCAGTTTTATTCAAGTTGCTTCTAAAAGGAGAATATCAATGGTGTTCTCCTTACTGATTTGGTTAAAATGCAGAAAACGCCTATGTCAAAATTTACACAGATGTTAAGTGCTGCCACTAATTCCCAGTTAGTACAATTTGTGTATCTTATTGACATATTTAATTTATTCTGTTACAATTTTTAGTAATTAGGTTGGGGTAAAACAATGAAGAGTTTTAAATGGCTACTTAATCAAGTCAGACTTTCATGGATTAGCTTAATATCAAAAGTAAAGAGCTTTTTTCAAACTAACGATACACATCATCAAACAACTGCTAGCAATGGAAATGATCATACAAGAAAAATAAGTGTAGAAAATACAATAGAGGAGAAAGTTAATGAAGAGGATGTATGGTATGATTCTCTGAAAGAACAAGAGCCAGGTGAAAAAGAAAGAGATCTGGATGAAGAAGAATTTTTTGATGCTATTGAAAATTTGGATGAAGAGGAAGTGAGTGCTAACATAGAAGGAAAAGAGTATGAAAAAAATAAGTACTATAGTCTACAAGATGGTCTACAAGAAAAAAATGAATTTGATCACACAACGCACACTCTTACACTTGCTTTTGAAATTGAAAAGCCATTTCCAGACTCTGACCTTAGTAAATTTAAGTTATGCAAACTTAAGCAAAATGGTGATAAATATACGTTTATCTTAGAAAATGATCAGAAAAGTCGAATAGAATTACACTCTGAATATCTCAATATTTATTTTCCTAAGTATTTTGAGAAACACAGTAAAAAAGGAGCATACACTGAACTTTTTTCTCAAGAAGAAAATGGAATTAGCAATGATATTATCATCCCATTAGAAGTTCCAAAAGAGGTAGGGATACTTACTGAAAAATTCGGTCGGATGAACTTCATAAAAGCAAATATACAATCTCAAATACCAGATTTTCCGGGAGATATAAATCTAAAAGATTGTAAAGATCATGTAAACTTCTATCTTAATTCAAATAATACTATATCTCTTTTTCTAACGTCAGCACCGATAAAATTTGCAGCTAAATTATCAGGTACTCCAACAGAAACAAACTGGCCAATAAAGGATATTCTAGTCAGAGGTAGTTTTATTAATCAGCATATTCCTAGAGTTGAAGAAGCTTATATTGATAAGCATTCTATAGTTGAAGAAGCTTTTGAAGTAGTTAACGTAGAATGTGCATCAGAGCTGAAGATTTCTCAACCTAGCATATAGCCTTATATTCTTTCATCAGCATGATATAATTTTGTGCAGATTGTGTAATATGTTTTATTTCCTCATCTGACATTTTTTTGAAGAATTGTGCTGGCCTGCCAGCCCATACTTCACCACTTTTTATCACTTTTCCATGTGTCACCAGTGAGCCAGCAGCTACCATAGCTCCAGACTCCACAATCGCATGATCCATTATGATAGAGCCCATACCAATAAATGCTTTATCATGCACCGTGCATGCGTGTAATACGCAAAAATGTCCTACCGTCACCATACTACCAATAATCGTATCACCACCTGGGTTTCTATCTACATGAATTACAGTGCCATCTTGAATATTCGTTCCATCGCCTATTTTGATTGATCCAACATCTCCTCTGATCACACAATTAAACCAGATACTCGCATTCCTTCCTATTTCAACGTTACCTATGATACGCACACCATCTGCGATAAAAGAACTTTCATCCATTTTTGGTTCATAATCTTTGTATTTTAAAATTTGATAGCTCATAATTTAAATAAGGTTTAATACATACTTGGGTTCCAGTAGTCAAGTTACTCGGGTAAAGATATTCTTGACTTATGATCCTTATGCTCCTAAAATCTTTATTTTTAGCTCTATTCATAATGTCAGTAACAGTACTTAGTGTACTTCAAATAATATTAGTTGTTGTATTGGTAATTTTAGTGCTCCTGCAGCCACCTGGAAGTAGTTCATTAAGTGGCTTTAGTAATTCACAACAGGGAATGAATTCAATAATTCCGGTAAAGTCTTCTGAAAATCCACTCAGTAGAATAACTTCTATAGTTGCTGGGCTGTTCATTATAAATACACTGTTACTATCAGGATTATGTTCAAAAGATGTACATAAAAAATCAATTGCAGAGAAGATTATATCAGAAAAGAAGCAAGAAGGCCAATCAACTTCTGTTCCATTTGAAAATTAATGAAAGAAACCAAGTTTATCTTTGTTACAGGTGGAGTTGTTTCATCACTTGGTAAGGGTTTAGTTGCTTCAAGTGTGGGAGCACTTCTTCAAGCTCATGGATTCAATGTTCGCATCAGAAAGCTTGACCCATATCTCAACATTGATCCTGGAACAATGAGCCCAGCTCAGCACGGGGAAGTATTTGTTACTGAGGATGGTGCTGAAACTGATTTAGACCTTGGACATTACGAGCGTTTTACTAAAATTAAAGCAACCAAGGACGACAATATAACAACTGGTAAAGTATATAATAAATTATTAAAGAAGGAAAGGTGTGGTGATTATCTAGGCAAAACTGTGCAAATCATTCCTCATGTGACAGATTTAATCAAATCTTTCATTTTTAATGGTACAGAAGATTTAGATTTTGTAATATGCGAAATAGGCGGAACCGTAGGTGATATTGAAAGCCAACCGTTTTTGGAAGCTATACGCCAAGTTAATTATAAACTAGGAAAGCAAAAAGTTATCCTTATTCACTTAACTTTAATACCATATCTCACTGCAGCACAAGAATTAAAGACAAAACCGACACAGCATTCAGTTCGAGAGTTAAACTCTGCGGGGTTACAACCAGATATTATATTATGTCGCAGTGAAAAAGAAATTTCCGATAATCAAAAAGAAAAGATAGCCAATCTTTGCAATGTTTCTTTATCTAACGTAATACCTGCTCCTGATGTAAACCATATATACGAGTTACCGTCCTTGTATAATCAATGTGGGCTCGGGGCACAAATTTTGGATCACTTTCACTTAAGTAAGCCAAAACCAAGCTTACCTGAATGGGACCAAATAGTACACTCTATGAAACATCCAACACAAGAAGTTATCGTTTCCATAGTAGGAAAATATACTGAATTTCTTGACGCATATAAATCACTGATTGAAGCATTAAACCATGGTGCAATTAGTAATAAAGCTAGAGTGAAGATAAATTGGGTCAACTCAAGAGAAGAGAATGGAAAATCTATAGATGCAAAGTTTATCAGAGAAAAATTACAAAGCTCTAATTCAGTCCTTGTTCCAGGAGGATTTGGTGATAATGGAATAGAAGGTAAAATATTAGCAATAAACTATGCCCGTGTAAATAACATTCCTTTTTTAGGAATATGTCTTGGTATGCAGCTTGCAGTGATTGAATTTGCTCGTAACGTTATTAAGCTTGAAGATGTACACTCTGAAGAATTTTATACTTGCAAACACCCAATCATCAAGCTCGCTGATGGTAAGAACGTTGATCTTGGTGGAACCATGAGACTTGGAACATACAAGTGTAATGTAAATCCAAATTCAAAAATGGCAAATGTGTATAGTAGTGTCACTATTTCAGAAAGACACAGACACAGATATATAGTTAATTTAGATTATAAAAATAACTTAGAAGAGAATGGAATGATATGCAGTGGTATATCAGAAGATAAAACATGCATAGAGGCAGTGGAGCTAAAAAATCACTCATGGTTTATTGGTGTGCAATTTCATCCAGAATTTCAATCAAGACCATTTTCTCCTCATCCTCTCTTTACATCATTTATTAAGGCAACTATTGACAATAGAGTTTAATAGAACTTAATAAACTCTATTCTAATAGAGAGGTAAAAATGTTACTAAGAAATAGTAAAGATAGCATTACATATGGATCTGCGACCTTCGAGGAACTGAATAGGCATGTAGAACAAATAATATATAAATTAGAGGAGGATCAAATTATAGAGGATATAATGGAAGAAGTAGTTGTAGCTATAAACGAACTAAAATCGGTAGAAGAAATAAAAAAATATTTAAAGCGAGAAATAGATAGCCTTGTAAAAAGGACAATAGTCCTTAGTGAATTCTATAACCTAGAAAAAATAGAAAAGCCAAGAAAAGAAAATTATATTTACCCAAGCACCTAATGTTTAAGTACCAATATATGGCACTTGCCATAGAGCAAGCAAAACTTGCTCAGAAAGATGGCGAAGTGCCAATAGGTGCTGTAATAGTTAATGGAAACAATATCATCTCCTCTGCACACAATATATCTAATGATCCAACTGCACATGCAGAAATGTTAACAATTAGACAAGCATTTTCAACTTCCACGCTTTATGAAGCTGAAATGTACGTAACGTTAGAGCCGTGCCCGATGTGCGCTCAAGCTATCTCTTTTGCAAAAATTAAACGTCTGTACTTCGGGGCTTACAATCCCAAAGGTGGAGGAGTTGAAAACGGCACTAGAATATTTCAATTCTGTAACCACATACCTGAAGTTTATGGTGGAATATTAGAAACAAAATGTTCTCTTTTGTTAAAAGATTTCTTTGAGAAATTGAGAACTTAGTTTAAGATGTGTGAGATTGTTTCAATATTTTTTGAGTAAAATCTGTATTATAACTCTTTCGTATATTTGACCAATCTGCTCATGCAACGTACATAAGGGATGTTATTACGATAACTCCGTTGCAGAAAAGTTTACTCAAAAGGGAGCTTCTTATTGATACTTCTCAACGTTCTGTTCAGCAAACTAGAACTTCCATATTTGAATACGTAGAAATTAGATTTCTTGCACTACTGGAATTTAAAGAGTTTCAGCGCGTAACGCTGGAATCTAGATTTTCTTGCTAAATCCCAGACTGGCTGGTTATGCAAAAAATCTATTTTTTATCATAAATAACTTAAATATTATATTATAAACTCTGCTAAATTTATTCTGACAACAAAAACTTCTTCTCTACTTTTTTTTGAGTAAGGTCACCAACTCTATTTTTCTACAAAAGTGTTCTCTGAACTAAAAAATCCAGAGAACATTCTCTCTTATATCAACTCATTATCAATGGGAAAAGAACCAACCTCATTATCATAAGAGTAAGGAGTTGTTCTTTGCACATTATCAAAGACAGCTTTTAATAGTACTTCCTTATCACTATCCCATGCAACTTTCTCCATAATTGCATTATAATCTTTACACTTTTGATCATTTCCACAGTCCCTGATTTTACCATTAAGCTTTAGATAAGGCTTTAATGAATTATATTGTACTTGAGTATTATTGCCCTCTTTATCTATCATTTGTCCTGAGGTATTAACAAGTATCAATGGTGCAACTTGTTTTGCTTTCACAATACTTGCTCCACTGGGGTCTTTGATGAGATCAGGACATGATTCTCTAGAAAAAAAATTCTTGTTTAATTCTTTATTAGTATAATCATTGCCAGATTGGCAGAAACTCTTAACCTTCTCGTCCTGACAAGCTAACTCTTGTGGACTATCAATACATTTAAGACATTTCGTATTACCAAAGTTGGCTGCTGAACTAATAGTATCAGTAAAGGCAAATTTAAAATTTACTGCACTATAAATACCCTCTGATCCCTTTTCTATATATGGCAAAATTTTAGAATTACTATACATCTCAGGATAGAGTTCTTTTAATAAATCAGATGTATTAAAACCTTGACAACCTATCTTATTATTCGATTTATACAAAGTAGCCTTAGGCCCACAAATTCCTGGCAGGCTAAGATCTGGTGTTATTTCTCGAGATGTAATTTCTCCACTTTCATTCCCTCCTTCATTGGTAACATGTTTGCCTCTATCATTTTCATTCCCTCCTTCATTGGTAACATGTTTGCCTCTATCATTTTCATTCCCTCCTTCATTGGTAACATGTTTGCCTCTATCATTTTCATTCCCTCCTTCATTGGTAACATGTTTGCCTCTATCATTTTCATTCCCTACCTTAATACTAGGTTTATCTGTACCGATTCTTTTCTCATTTTTACATTCTTCAGCTGCTTTTTTATACCACTCAGTCTCTGCTTTTGCCATGTTAATTTTACACTTTAAAAGTTCTTCTTTTACTCCTTCAATCTTACTCTGCATCACTTCTTCTTTCTCCTGTTCAATTTTGTACCTCAAAACTTCCTCTTTTGCTGCCTCAGCTTCATTCTTAGTTTGTTCTACCTTCTCTCTTTCTTCTTGAACCTGTAATTTTAACTCATCAACTTCTGCTTTTGCTTCATTCTTAGTTTGTTCTACCTTCCCTTTCTCTTCTTGAACCTGTAATTTTAACTCATCAACTTCTGCTTTTGCTGCCTCAGCTTCATTCTTAGTTTGTTCTACCTTCCCTTTCTCTTCTTGAACCTGTAATTTTAACTTATCAACTTCTGCTTTTGCTTCATTCTTAGTTTGTTCTACCTTCCCTTTCTCTTCTTGAATCTGTAATTTTAACTCATCAACTTCTGCTTTTGCTTCATTCTTAGTTTGTTCTACCTTCTCTCTTTCTTCTTGAACCTGTAATTTTAACTTATCAACTTCTGCTTTTGCTTCATTCTTAGTTTGTTCTACCTTCCCTTTCTCTTCTTGAACCTGTAATTTTAACTCATCAACTTCTGCTTTTGCTGCCTCAGCTTCATTCTTAGTTTGTTCTACCTTCCCTTTCTCTTCTTGAATCTGTAATTTTAACTCATCAACTTCTGCTTTTGCTTCATTCTTAGTTTGTTCTACCTTCTCTCTTTCTTCTTGAACCTGTAATTTTAACTTATCAACTTCTGCTTTTGCTTCATTCTTAGTTTGTTCTACCTTCTCTCTTTCTTCTTGAACCTGTAATTTTAACTTATCAACTTCTGCTTTTGCTTCATTCTTAGTTTGTTCTACCTTCTCTCTTTCTTCTTGAACCTGTAATTTTAACTTATCAACTTTTGCCTCAGCTTCATTCTTAGTTTGTTCTACCTTCTCTCTTTCTTCTTGAACCTGTGACTTTAATTCACTAGCTTCTGCTTCTAATTTTGTAATTTCTCTTTGTGATTCCACAGCATCTTTTTCACACTGTATTAACTTATCTTTTGCCTTCTTAGTTTCATCTCTACAGTCACGAAGTAAATCTTCTTCTGATTTATCATCCTCTTTTTCCGCAACCTGATCTCCTAGATTTTCGACTTGCTCACCCTCTTCACCATAAAAAAGTTTGTTGGCATATAAATTACTATTATTAACTTGATCGCTATAGATATTGTTTGACATTGTGACCTCCTATATAGTCAAAACTGGAATTAAATTAGAGTATAAAAGCTGAGAATTCAACATGGGTAAAAGAAACCACAGTTCAGGAAATCTCAGGTTAACTCAGAAATTATTATCAGCCAAAATGATTAAAAATTTTATAACTTATATTGTAGATCTAGCATAATAACCAACAATTATTCAATTTCCACCTTACTCACCAGCTTGACACAGTCCATCTTTATTCATTAGAGAGCCGTGATTCCTCTACTCTCCAATGATTAATCACTTGTCAGTTTTGAGTGTAGTAGTTGATAGCCTGTACGTAAATACGTTGCTTTTGTCCTTTAGAAATTTTTAGTCTACTATCTTTATCCAGAAAAAAATTGTAAAATTTCTATAGTTATGGTATAATTATAAATACCGCTTGCAAATAAGCTGAGTATAAAAATGCCGTTCGGACAAATCATTACATATAGCACGATATTACTTACTATAATTGCAGTATTTCTCTTTTTGAGAAAAATATACAAAAATCATATTAGAAAAATTATATTTCCTCTAAAAGTTCTCAAAGAAGAGTGGGAAGAAAATAAAAGATTTAATGAATTGTATCAAAAAAATAAGCAAAAAGAGTTGATGAAACAACAGGAAATGCTAAGGGAGAAACAAAAGAATATGCAAGTTTACAAAGAAGATCTAGAAATAGTTGATATAGCAAAACCGTTAGGTAAATGGACAAAGATGGTTATGATGGGTAATAGTTTAATGAAACATTTTGCACAATTGATACACAGAGAAGGTGATAAGAAAGGATTTTGGGAGCTATTTATAAAAGCTCAGTCTTCAACTAAGGGTAAATATAAAGGAAAAGGCAGATAATCCATGCTTGAATGTAAAAATCTATCCTGTGCTCGTAATAACAAAGTATTATTTAAAAACCTCAATTTTAAAGCTGAGCCAAAATCAAAAATCTTAATCACTGGTCCAAATGGTAGCGGCAAAACCAGCTTAATCAGAAGTTTATCTGGACTCTTACCGCCAGTATCAGGCAATATAAGATACTACGGAAAAGACATATATGATGATCCAAAATCCTTTATATCTTCCATGGTTTACGTAGGACATAAAAACGCCTGTAAAGATAGCTTAACAATTGGTGAAAACATAGAATTCTGGGCAAGAATACGGAACACTAGAGAATCAGTTATGGCAGCTGCTTATTGTTTAGAGTTGCAACCTGTATTTAACATTAGATATGGTGAACTTTCTGCAGGCTGGAAAAGAAGAGTTGCGCTTGCCCGCCTTTTAATTTCTAATGCAAATATCTGGCTGATAGATGAACCTTTCTGTAATCTTGATAGCACAACATGTGAATTAGTATTGAACCTAATCTCAATACGCTCTGAGCAGAACGGTACAGTAATTATTACAGGACATAGCTCTACAGAACAATTGTGTGACTTCAAGACAATCGACATACGTGATTTTAACAGACCTCTTGTATAATTTTTGGCCTTAAAATTAACACATCTCTTTCAAAGGCTCTATATTAAAAATAGAAAGCCCAGAAGCGATTACGTGCGCTAAGGCTTGTACGAGAAACATTCTTGCAGCGGTGAGGTTCAAGTTATCTTCTAGTATGAACCGCATGTTTAAATCACTTTTGCCATACCCCCATAAAACGTGAAACGCTTCTGCAACTTCAAGTAAGTAGAAAGTGATTCTGTGTGGCTCATAGAGCCTTGCCGCTATTTCTACCACATCTGGCCACTTTGCTAAGATTTTTATGAGGAAGAGCTCCCCATCGGTCTTTAAAAGTGAAGGATCTGCTGTTGGGAGCTCTTTTGGAGCATTACGCATTAACGAATGAGCACGGGCGTGCGCATATTGCACATAAAAAATAGGGTTGTCTTTTGATTGTTCTTTAACTTTAGCAAAATCAAAGTCCAAGACCATATCATTCTTGCGTGTCAGCATTATAAAACGAGTGATATCCCTGCCAACTTCCTCCACTACATCTCTTGCTGTTAGGAAGTTTCCTGATCTTTTGGACATCTTAACAGGTTTTTCATTCTCGAAAAAATTCACAATATTATGCAGTTTTACCTCTATTTTTGCTTGATCATCACTGAGCGCAGAGACGACTGCTTTTAGCCTTTTGACATAACCACCGTGGTCACTACCAAGCTCTACGATCATATTGTTAAAACCACGCGATATCTTATCAAAATGGTAAGCGATATCTGAGGCAAAATAAGTCCAACTGCCGTCCTCTTTCTTCAATGCGCGGTCAACATCATCGCCAAATTTTGTAGAGCGAAATAACATTTCTTTTCTGGAAGTCCAATTTTCACTTTCTTTGCCTTTTGGTTTCTCCAGGTACCCTTCATACACTAGACCCTTGTCAGATAATATCTTTATACTCTCTTCGATTTTGCCACGTAGCTCATACTCTGAAGTAAAGACATCATGATTTACTCCAAGCAAGCTCATGTCCTCCTTTATGAGTTCTAAAATAGAACTTAAAGTATATTCTCTAATTATCTGGTTATCTTCCTCTGCTCTAAGCTCCTTGCCATATTTTTTAGCTAATCCCTCTCCTATTGGCTTTAAATATTCACCTGGGTATAAACCCTTTTCAATGCTAATTTTTTCTCCCAGAGCTTCCTTATACCGCAAATATACTGACCGAATTAGCGTATCTATCTGCGCTCCAGCGTCATTGATATAGTACTCCTTAGTAACATTATAGCCAACTTTCTTTAGTAAATTTGCCAGAACATCACCAAACACTGCCCCTCTTGCATGACCAATATGCAGAGGACCTGTTGGATTTGCCGATACAAATTCAACATTGACAGCTTGATTATTTCCAATATTTAGAGTGCCAAACTCTGTTTTTAGCTCATTTATTTGTTTTAAAATCCCATGCCACACTTCTATTTTTAAGTGCATATTGATAAAACCGGGGCTTGCTATTTCCACTTCTGCAACTTCATCAAAAGGTTTAAATTCTCTTGCTAAGATCCCTGCAATCTCAATTGGATTCTTTTTTTCATGCTTTGCAAGCACCATAGCAACATTTGTGTAAATATCACCATGTGCTCTATTGCTTGGAGGTTCCACAATAAAATTTTCTGCACTTGTATTTATGACACCCCTTTGTTTCAACTCATTTAATTTGCTGGAAATTAGAGAGGAAATCTGCTTGAAAATGTTCATTCACTATACTGCTATAAAATCTATAGCAGTATAGCAAATAAGTGGGGCTAGTTGAAGTTATGATTTTCTCTCTACTCTTTGTTTGGTGTAAGGCAACCTTTTCTGGGTCTTTTGAAACCCAGAAAAATTATAGTTTACATTAAGTCGTTGCTGTCACTATAGTGACGGAAAGCCATACTTTCGCTTTCACTAAAATAAGCATTCCCTGTACCTTCATTCCCTGTACCTCCATTTTTCTCTTTCTCCAGTTCATTCTTAATACTTTCTTTTAGCTCATTCTTAGTCTTACCACTAATCTCAAACTTAAGACCTTTTTCTAGTTCATTCTTAATATTTTCTATCAGTTCATTTTTAGTCTTATCATCAATCTCAAACTTAAGACTTTTCTCTAGTTCATTCTTAATACTTTCTTTTAGATCATTCTTAGTCTTATCACTAATCTCAAACTTAATACTTTTCTCTAGTTCATTCTTAATATTTTCTTTCAGTTCATTTTTAGTCTTATCATCAATCTCAAACTTAAAACATTTTTTCAGTTCATTCATAGTCCTGTCATTAATCTTACACTTAAGATCTTTACCACATTTATCATGAATCAACTTACTCTTATTGACTTTACAATCATCCAACTTTGTAAACAAATTAACTCTTACCATATCATTTACAAAACATGTATTAGTTGGCATTGGATGAGCATAGGCGCTTTTAAACATAAAATAACTCCATCAATAAATAAATTTATCAAACAATTAAACATAGAATAATGTGTGTACTAACAATACACACATTATATTACTTTTATAGAAAATAAATATTCGAGTCTGCCGCTTGTGTATTGTGATCAGTAGCAAGAACCATGATTATGCTAGAGTTCAATGCATCCACACATTTATCACATTCAGTATTGTCGTAACATTTACCCACAATTTTGCCATCTGAAATCCTAAGGTCATTTCTAGTACTCGCAATAATTTCCCCACATTCCTTAGAACTCATACCTGTTTCATCAGAGGTTTTCAAATTGAGAATCTTATCCGTTCCTGGCAAGGTTGATATTGCAAGCTTTTTTATGTCAAATGGTATCGATTTATCATCATCTTTAGATTCAGGCTTAGGTTCAGGCTTAAGTTCCGGACAAGGTGGACAAGCAGGAGCAGGTGGACAATATGATATTATTATAAGTTAAAACAATTAAAGATTTAATAGTTTTAGTTATCAATCTAGCATAACAACCAACAAGTATGACTCAAATTTTCCTTCAGTTTTTACTATATCTTCACCAATTTTGCATACAGCCCATCTTTATTCATTAGAGAATCATGAGTACCAACTTCTTCCACTTTCCCGCAATTAATCACTATAATCTTGTCAGTTTTGAGTGCGGTTGATAGCCTGTGCGTAATTATAATTGTTGTTCTGTTTTGCATCAACTTGCTAAGTGCTTTTTGCACTAGGCTTTCACTTTTATAGTCGAGGGCGGAAGTTGCTTCATCCAGTATTAAAACCTGAGGATTTTTCAGTATTGCTCTTGCTATTATAATACGTTGCTTTTGTCCTTCGGAAAGCTTTAGTCCTCTTTTTCCTACAAATGTATCAAATTTATCCGGCAGCTTATCAATAAATTCCATTGCATACGCACTGATAGCTGCTTGCTTCACCTCTTCATATTCAGCATCTGGTTTACCATATAGTATATTTTCCATTATTGAGCAAGAAAATATCATGTGATCTTGTGGTACTAAGCCAAACAGCGATCTTAGATCATTTAGCGCAATTGTCTTAATATTCTGTCCATCGATAGTAATACTGCCTTCACTTGGATCGTGAAAACGGAGCAAAAGCTTTAAAATGGTGCTCTTGCCACTGCCAGATGGTCCAACAATTGATACTGATTGGCCTGCCTCTATAGAAAATGATACGTTATTTAATGCTGGCTTATCAGCATAAAAAAATGTTACATCGTTAAACGAAATTCCTTTTTGAACACTATTGATCCTTATAGGATTATCATTATCTAATATAGAGCTTTTCATGTTCATAAATTCAAATAAACGCTCTACAATTCCAAGACCTCGTTGCAAATCACTGATGTTATCGCTTAGATTGTTTACAGCCCCTGCAGCAAGTGCTGAATAAAACACAAATGAGGAGAGTTCTCCAATGGTCATATTATTACTTAAGACTTCTTTTATTCCCAAAAAAAGCAAAACAACTAGCGAACCTATCACACACGTGATAACTAGAGTTACTAAAATAGCACGCAAGAGTACTAATTTTACGTATGATTTTGATACTGAGTTTAGATGTTTCTGAAAATGGATTTTTTCATTTTCCTCGAGTACAAACGATTTGATAGTTACTATAGATCTAAAATTTTCCTCACTAAATGATGCAAGCTCACTTAATTTATCCTGAGCAAAGCGTGCATAATTGCGTACTTTTTTCCCAAGTGAAGTCATGACAATGAGCAGTATAGGTATTATTGCAGCTGCATATGCGGTTAAATGTAGATTTGTGTATAACAGCATTGCAACACTACCAGTTAGTACCACTGCATTCCTCAATATTGTCAATAAGCTGCTGTTTATTATCGATTGCAATGCAGAGGTATCAGTAATGAGTGCTGAGATAACATCTTGCACACCTGTATTCTCAAAGAAACTTGGTTGTAAATCAGTAATACTGCTATATAAGTCATATCTGATTCTTGCGATAACTTTTTCGCTTCCAATGCCAATGAAATATAACCGAATAAATGCAGTGAGAGAGATGCCTAAAACTATCAGTATTGCAACTAATAGATTAGTAGTAAAATTATGCTCTGCGCCAGAATCAATTATGTTGCTTAAGCCCCTACCAAAAAGAAGAATCGTTAAAGCTGAAAATAGAACTGCAATAAACGCTACGGTAAAATAATGTAAACTAGGTTTTATATAGTAAAATAACTGCTTAATGTTAGATTGCATTTTATTTTAAAGTTAAGTATTTAGCTTCAGGAAAAAGTTACAGCATTAGTCTACAGTGTACTTCCTTAGAACAATACGTTCAAGAAACTTTAGCTTCTGAAGGAAAAACGCTGCGAAATTACAGAAAGTTAGCAAAAAAACTACTGAATAGACCAGAGTTTATTTTGTTCCAATATGTAATGCTACTATTCCATAACTCATATTGTGGAACTCAACATTCTTAAAGCCTACCTCTTCAATTTCCATTTTAAAGTTAGTCTGAGTTGGAAATTCTCTTATGCTTTTTACTAGATATTCATAAGAACCCTTATCTTTAGCAACTATGCTGCCAATTTTAGGAATTACTTTAAATGAGTATAAGTCATAAAATTTGGTGAATATCTCATTTTGATAATGCATAGGGGCAAATTCCAAGCAGACAAATTGTCCATTTTGCTTCAATACCCTATATGCTTCACTTAAAGCCTTTTTACGGTCAGAAAAGTTTCGAATACCAAAAGCTACTGTATAATAATCAAATTCAGAATCTTCAAATGGTAAGCTCTCTGCATTTGCACATACCCAATTGAAATTTAGCTGATTTGAATTTATTGCTTTATCACGCCCTTTGTCCAGCATGTTTTGATTTATATCACATACTGTAACTTGAGCACTTGGTTCACCTCTTGCTATTCTTATAGCTATATCTCCGGTTCCTCCAGCAATATCCAAAACCTTGGAGTTCTTTTTAAAATGCACACTACTTACCATCTTCTCTTTCCATAGCCTGTGCATTCCAAGACTCATTATATCATTCATGATGTCGTAGCAATTTGCTACAGAATCGAAAACCTCTTTAACTAGTTGTGATTTATCCATATTTTATATAGAGATTGCTTACATAATTATTTTAAACTTTAGCAGTTAAATTAATATACTAATGAGAAAAATATACTACAATTAAACATATTTAATCCAGTAAATCATTAGTGTCGACAGCTTTTTCACAAAATATCATCTCTCTTATTATGATATTATCTGTAGCAGTTGTTGATATGGCAACAGACTTATACTCAGTTGCATTGCCAAGTATTGCCAACTATTTTAAGGTGAAAGGTAATATAGCGCAGCTTACGATCAGTTTAAATTTAGTAGGAGTTGCAATATCTGGATTAATTTATGGGCCACTGTCAGACTATTATGGTAGGCGCCTAATAATGCTGATTGGCATGGCAATTTTTACTTTGGCAAGTATTGTATGTTGCATAGCTGATAATATTATACTTTTAATATTAATCCGTTTTATACAAGGAGCAGGAGCTGGTGTTGCAGGCGTTGTCGGATATGCAGCAATCAGGGATATGTACTCAGGTAGTGAATACTCAAGAGTAATCTCAAAGTTAAATATGGTAGTAGCACTTTCACCTGGAATAGCTCCAGTGGTAGGCAGTTATATAATTTCACATGGTTATAGTTGGAAGTTTTTGTTTTTTATCATATCACTTGCCGCAATTATTATGCTCATTTTTATTTACTTGAAGCTACAAGAAACGCTGACCGTAAATAAAAGTAAAGCCAGTATTAATATCTTCAAGCAGTATATATTAATATTTAAGAATTATCGTTTCCTTGGGTTTTCAGCCATTCATGGATTAACTTTCATGTGGCTTTGGGCATACATTGCTAACTACCCGTTCATATTTGAATCAATGGGCGTTGAAGTACAATATTTTGGCTATCTCATATCAATCATAGTTATATTTTACATAATTGGAACTTTAATTAATAGAAGGTACGTACCAAAAATAGGAGTGAGCAAGATGCTAATCATAGGTTTGGTATTACCAATAATATCTGATGGTTTATTGGTATATTTTTATTTCATGAACAAATTGAACGTACTTATTCTTCAAGTTCTTTGGATTCCAAGCAATATAGGACTTGCACTCGTAATCAGCAATAACGTAACTTCTGCTTTAGAAACGGTCAAAAGTATAGGGCTTGGTAGTGCAGTTCTCTCATTTTGCAATATGATGTTTGGGGCTGTTGGAATATACATAGTAGGAAAATTCTTTTCTTATGGCATTTTACCAAATTTACTATTAACAGTTGTATGTTCTATAATTGCAATTCTTATATATAGTTTACTTAAATATACTGAAAAACACGAAGGATAATCATTATTTCTACAACCCAGATTTCATGAATTATTAATTACCTTACTATAGTAATGCAATTTTATAGAGAAGTGTTAAATGAATTATTCAATCAGAAATATAGATGCTGCTTTACTTGATGCTGCTAAAAGAGGTGATCTTAATGAAGCAAAGCGCCTAATAATTGAAGAAGCTGATGTTAATGCATATGATGGATCTCAAGGTAATTCTCTATATTGGGCTGTTAAAAATAATCATTCTTATATAGCAAAAGTTCTATTAGATAATGGAGCAGATTTTATTGCTTATGACTCTTCTCGAGAACGCCACGTGTTAAATAAATACGAAGAAGTAAAAGCTGAGCATTGTAAGGTTTCTCTACATCTGGCTGCCAGACTTGGCGACTTGAAAGCAGTAGAAGACCTATTAAAGAAAGAAGCAAATGTTAATACAAAAAATGATAAAGGACAGACTCCTTTAGATTTAGCTAAGACAGAAGAAATAAAAAATCTATTACAAAGCATAAAAGATGCCAATGACAAATTGCTTGAAGCTGCTAAAAGCGGTAATATTGATGATGTAGAAAATCTGTTAAATAGAGAAGAAAAAGTACAGGTTAACGCAGAAAATGAATTTGAAGAGACCCCTCTACACTTATCTGCTCAAAATGGACATAAAGACGTAGTGGAATTTCTACTCAGCAAAGGAGCAAAAATTGATGCAAAAAATGAATTTGAAGAGACTCCTCTACATTTGGCTGCTCAAAATGGACATAAAGGTGTAGTAGAATTTCTATTCAGTAAAGGAGCAAAGGTTGATGCACAAAGTGATGATCTAAGCACCCCTTTACATTTTGCTGCTAAATATGGACATAAAGACGTAGTAGAATTTCTACTCAGCAAAGGAGCAAAGGTTGATGCACAAAGTGATGATCTAAGTACCCCTTTACATTTTGCTGCTAAAAGTAGATATAAAGATACAGAAAAGATAGTAAAATTTCTACTTGATAAAGGAGCAGACGTTAATGCACAAAATAATGCAGGAGAAACCCCTTTACATTTAATTCTTCAAAAAATAGACCTAGATATAGATACAGATAAATTCTATACTCTACTGAACAAAAAAGGCATCAATGTTAATCTAACAGATAAAAATAAAGAGACTCCTTTGCATTTTTTTTTAAAAAAGAAAGCGATGGAGATACCTGAATTGGACGATCTACTGAAAGTAGAAAGTATCAATGTTAATTTACAAAATATAGATGGAAAGACTCCTTTACACCTGGTAATTGAAAAAAACAACTGGAATACATTGCCTAATGTATCGTGGAGCCGTGAAAAGATGGTCGATATTCTAATAGGAATGAAGGCAAATGTTAATGCAGTAGATAAGGATGAGAGGACTCCTTTACATTGGGCTGCAGGATATGGTAGAAAAGAGATAGTAAAAGCTCTAATAAACGCAGAAGTAAATGTTAACGCAGTAGATAAGGATGAGAGGACTCCTTTACATTGGGCTGCAAACTATGATAGAAAAGAGATAGTAGAAGCTCTAATAAACGCAGAAGCAAATGTTAATGCACAAGATAAATATGGAAAGACTCCTTTAGATTTAGCTAGCACAGAAGAAATAAAAACTCTATTACTAAAACCCCCCAAAAAAATTGATGACAGTATAGCATCAAAAGATAATGAAGTAGGTCAAGAGGAAGATGCTGAGCAAGAAGGTAATGCCCAACTAAGTTTACAAGAACAAGAGGAAGAATCACAGGAGATCAGTGCAGAAGAAGAAAGTGATGTAAAAATTGAAGCTGCTGATAATGGACATCTTCCTTATGCAGAACCTACACAAAATAGAGTATCGACAAATGAAGAGCAACCGAGCTCTTTTTTCGATAATTTGCTTAATATAATTATGAAGCCCTTTTCTTTAATTGCATCATTTTTTGGTGGCTTTTTTTCATGGTTGTTTGGATCTGATGAACCATCAACTGAATATGATCAAATAATTGCACCAAGTAACTCAGGAGGAGAGGAGCTAACAAACTATCAAGAGGGTGACAATAATATTATATAATAGATTTCTTGCATAACTGGCATTCAAAGGAAAATCAGTTGATGTCATGAAAGTAGCTGACACTGGCACCCAGTTAAATTTACGGAGTATAATGGATTCCAGTGTCAAGCACTGGAATGACAAGAAAGGGAGCACTGACTTGAACATTCCCCTGAACAGATACCTTGATACATTAAAGTTTCTAGGTTTGAGTAGTGAAATCCGATTCAGTGTGAAAATTAGCAAACTCCTTTTTAAGCTGTAGAATAAAATTTTTTATTTTAATGAAAAAATTGCTTCCGCATACTCAAGATGCCATTATAATGATGGTAGAGATATTTAGAGAGCTCAAAATTTATCTTGGTCTGCAGACCTTTTAACCAATTTTTCAATAAAAATTCAGCTACATCTGTTGTGTGTACATTCTGAATCTTTTTTATACAGGAGGATTTTATGTCCAGAATTCCAGATATTTGACCTTTACTTTAGCTAACAACAGGCGCCTGTAGTTTTTAGAATTAGTGTTAACACGGTTTTTCTACTTTTTTTTTCTTAATGTTTTAACTCAATACACACCATCATCATTTACTGCTTCTAAATATATCATTGCTAAACACACGCCGCTGTGTATTTCTATAGATAACTCATTGCCTAGACTTCGATTAAAGCAAGAATTCTTTCCTGGAAAAGCAAGGTTACTATGGCATAGTTCCCATTTTAATCCTTTAGTTGATATTTGAGCTTTCGGTATACCAAGTAAGGATATTTTAGTATTTTTTAGCAAAGAGGAAAAATAGCTAATACCTTTTTGTAAGGCGTACCCCACCATGGGAGGCGAAGGCATATAAAAGATACTATCTGTACTTAAAAAAAAGTTAATATTTTGTAGTATATGATCAATTGCTCCTCCAGTAATACCCGTTACTATTGATGGCAATAACTTTACTGTTTTTAAGTGAGCCATTGCTTTAGAAAAGTCGCAATAATCTTGATCAGGTAGATATACTGTATTTAAGTTAGCACGTAAATTCGGATTTATACTATCCAAATCTCCTATTACAAGATCAGGTTTTACGCCAATTGATAGAAGCTTGTTTGCTCCTCCATCTACAGCAATAACAGGTATATCTTGTTTAAAAAACGATGAATCAGGTATTTCTCCATTTAGCACTACAATAGAGCGATATTCTTGCTCCACGCTACAATGTAGCATATGGTTATAAAACGCTCCGTGCAGTTTTTGCATCGTAGTAACATTTTTGAACAATTGATATTATACTGATCACTAATCCAGCAATATTACTGAGTATCACAAAAGCTAAACCCTGACAAATACCGTAAATAAGCCAAGATGATGAACAAATAAGATAACTCACCAACATTAGCATCGATACGTCACGAGTAAGTTTTGTGATATATGCTTTATATACTTGAGGCAATAACCCAATGAGAGATGTAACGAACGCGATGAAGCCAAAGCATTCTTCAATATTTACATACATACATTTTCCTACGTTTGTTTTAACAAGAGTCAGGTTCAAAGGGTTGTACTTTATGTACTCTCAGCTTTTTTAGAGCACCCCTAATGCGTGTAATTTATAACATCATTTAGTCTATTAATCAAGAAATTAACAGTGACTTGCATTCATGAAACCCAATCGGCTTCTATGCTAATTATTATCCAAACTAATAGTCGGCTGTGCATCCTGCTCAGAGATCAGAGCAACTAGCAAATTGTTTATCAATTGAACCTTTTGTTTTCCATCCAATTGTAAGCTTTTATTTTTTTCAAAATGGGCTATTACTTCTTCGATAATTCCTATTGCATTTTGCACTATATGCTTTCTTGCAGAGGTGATGGCATGCGCTTGTTGACGCCTCAGCATTGCTTGTGCAATCTCAGATGAATAGGCCAAATGCGATATTCTTGCTTCTGCAATTTCAATTCCAGCAATATTCAATCTTTGTTGTAGCATTGACCGCAATTCATTTGAAATTTTGTCAGAGTTTTTACGCAAAGATTCTTCATCGTTTTCGCTATCATACGGATAATTACTTGCCAGTTCTCTAATTACCGAGTCACTTTGCACAAAAACAAAATCATGATAATTATTAACATTATAATATGCCTTCGCAGGACTGCTCACTCTCCAAACAATTACTACTGAAATCTCTATCGGACTTCCATTAGCATCATTAACTTTAATTTTTTCTGTATTGATATTCTGAAATTTCAAAGAAACTCTATATTTACTCGAAAATGGAAGCGTTACGCATATTCCAGACTTAAAATAAGTTCCAATATAATGACCAAAAAACTCTATCACTCTTGCTTCATTAGGGTCATTAACGAAAAGTGCCTGAAGAAAAGTCAAAATTGAAACAGCAGCAACTCCAAGTGCAATTGTGCTGTCATACACAAAAAGTACCAATAAAATTAACCCTAGCGCTATTAGTACAGGAAAAGCCTGAATTTTACTTAGATTTCTATCATTTATTGTATTTTTATCTGTACTGTCTTCATCAGATTGCTTTTTCACTTGCACCCTCTCTGCTGATTATTTCATCTACCTTACTTACAAATAATTTAAACTCTCTTAATTCACAATCAGGCAACTTTATCTCATTGCCATGAGCTATCGTAAGCGGATCAATATGTTTACCATTATATATAACTTCATAATGTAAATGAGGTCCTGTTGCAACACCAGTGCTGCCAACATAAGCAATGATTTGTCCCTGCTTTACTTTAGAGCCTAACTTTACATCGCTACTAAATTTGCTTATATGTGCGTAACAAGTTGAATATTTATTGTTGTGCTTTATTTTGATGTAATTCCCATAGCCACCATTCTTTCCTATATATTCTATTACACCTTCTGCAGTGGCGTGTATAGGAGTGCCAAGTTTAGCTGCATAATCTACTCCTTTATGAAAAGCAATTTTACCATGAATGGGATGCTTTCTATTACCAAAATTCGAGGATATACGAAAATCTCCGTTTAAAGGACTTACAAAAATTTCGCTACTCTTCAAGCTTACCCCCTCTTTATTAAAATACTCTTCTTTGCTGTTTTGTGACTCATAATAATATAAACTTATAGCTTTATTGCTTGTTGTGAGTGAAGTATATAAAATTTTTTCTTCAGCCTTCTGATTACCGAGCGATTTCTCAAAAAGAACCTCCAACTTACCTTTTGGCACAATGTCTTTTTTAAAATCTACACCATAATCTTTATATATGCCGATTAATCTCATTATTGTATCTGGCGCCAAACCTTCTGCATCAAAAAAAGAGGATTTTATGTCACTGGATATGAATAACAACTTTCTATCACTTTCTGTAGATTTTTTTTTCCTGATCCCGTCTTGGAATAACACTGGAGAGTGGGTTAGTGTCATTCCAGTGCTTGACCAGTTTTTTAATCGAAAATGTTGTATAGCGTGCTGTTTACAATCAATTTCCAGTGTCTGGGCACTGGAATGACAATAGTCTTTCTGCGCAAATGTTTCAGTTGCATATGCTGGTAAAATACAAAGCAGTAGAAATATTACCAGCCTCATAGTTTATCAGCAAAAATAAAATTACCTTCAACATACTGCACATCATCATTATCTTCTAGCTCTTCAACTAATATAGATAATTTATCAATTAATTCTTTGTCGCTAACTTCAATCAGGTCCTTTGGTTGCCATGAAAGACGAGCAAGTTCTGGTTCTCCAAATTTTGTATAGAAAGCATCACGCACTCTACCAAAATCTTTCACTCCACAAGTTATAACATATAATTCTTCCTTGTTATTTTCCTCAACATTCAATACTTCTAATTCAATTCCATAGTTAAATAAATCTTCAAAATTTATACCCTCTGCTTTATAGACAATTAAGCCTACATGATCGAAAAGGTAACTCACACATCCTGTTTCTCCCAAATTACCGCCTTTGCGAGAAAAGATATAACGTATCTCAGAAGCAGTTCGGTTGCGATTATTTGTCAGAGCATGGACAATAAGTGCAGCACCAGAAGGTCCGCAGCCTTCATATTGTATTTCTTCATAACTTTCTCCAGCAACGTTACCAGCTGCATTTTTTATTGCTGTTTCTATTTTATCTTTTGGTAGATTTTCCTTTCGCGCAGAAAAGATAGCAGAGCGAAGACGTGGATTAAGCTCGGGATCAGTTAGCCCTTGTTTTGCAGCAACTGTTATTTCCCTAATGAGCTTCGTAAATTTTTGCGAGCGCTTTGCATCCTGAGCACCTTTTCGATGTTTTATATTTGAAAACTGTGAATGACCAGCCATAAGAAAACTAATTCACCCCTTCTACTAACATATTTTCATACTGCTCAGCTTCTAAGTCAAGGCCAAGAGCTAAGTGAGCTGTTATTAAATAACTAATAACTCTAGAAGAATATTTAGAATCTTTATTGCTTATCATATCTTGAAAACGCTTAATTGCTGCTAAATATTCACCACGCTTTAGGTAAAATTCACCAATAGAATACTCTTTTTTTGATATATGTTCTGTGATTAATTTTTCTTTTTCTTTGATCTCTTCTATATATTCGCTATTCGGAAAAAGATTAATATATTCAGTAGCTAGCTCTAAAGTTTTATATGCAATTTGTTGCCCAAGCTGCACTTTATTAATTTGCATGTAATAAGATAATACTCTTAAGTAATATACATATGGCAAATCTTCACCATTTGGATAAACGTATATATAATCATCCATATCACTTGCAGCACTGCTGTAGTTACCCATATTATAGTGAGAAACCCCAGACAATAATTTGGCTTTCATTGCCCAATAAGATAAAGGATACAAATCCTCTATCTTTTGAAATGCTCTAATAGCTTGCTTATATTTTTTCTGATCATAAAGCTTAACTGCCTCCTCATATAGTTCAGTTTCAGTGTGTTCCAGATCATCCCCATACGAATGCACAAAGGAGCAAATAAGGAGAAAAAAGCATATGATTAAAGTCTTATACATAAGATTTTTTTTGATTAAAATAAAGTATAGACTAAATATTACCTAAATAAACAAATTTTTGGCATTATCATCGAACGAAAAGCGGCTCTTGGCCACCATTACCTATATTGCTCGCACCACCACCTATTGCAACACCCTTTCCACTCACTTCTACGTTCTCTAGCTTTCTACTATAAGAATGTGTGATCAATCCACTTCCTACCATCAAAAGAGCAATACCTACCAGACCTAAAGCAGGCCCAACAGCAGATGATGCTAATGCTACTCCAGAAATCAATATTATTCTCCTGATTAGTAATAAAGAAGAACCAGCGAGCATTAATTTAGCTGCAGACATATTGCTTGTCTTTTTTTCAGATTTCTCATCAAAATCTTGCTCTTTTTCTACTTCATATTTTTTACTTTTCTTGTACTCGCGATAGCAGAAAGTAGCACTCGCTACAAAGTAAAATAGACTAGAAATTGAAAAAGCTACGTCTCCTATTACTCCTTGCTCCAATGCTTCATCTACTATGCTAGCCACAATAACTAATGTAACTAAAGCAGCATCAGCATAGTTAAAGTAATCATCAACGGTACAAGGAAGGTCTCTCTTTTCTTTTTCTACTGTTTTCCCACTTTCAATATTCTCCAATTCTCGTTCTTTTTGTGCTATTTTTCTATTATTATAAATTAAATATAGCGTGCAAATAAGGGATAAGACTGTGAAAGGTAATATAGTATGGCCTAATGAGCTGCTTATAAGGCCAAGTAATACCTGATCGCTACATGTTTTTTCGAGCTCAATTGCCATCAACAATGCAAATGGAACCATTGTTACCAATGATACACATTTCCTATGTAGCTCTCTTTTTTTTAGTGTTAATAGTTCTTGTTCGAGCTTTTTGCTTTTTTCTTCCTCTCTTTCTTTTCTGACTTCTTCATCAACTGTTGGCCAAAAATCCCAGAAAAAATCTTCCATTTTAGCACCTTTTTTACCTTTGGATCTTTTTAAAAAAAACTTAGTGCCTGTAATACTAGTCATATGAACAGACCAACTTATGAACTAATACATTATATAGGATTTTAATTACTAAGTCAATGTTATGAAATTATTAACCTTCTTTGTATACTCTTAAGCAATTTAGTCAATCTGTTTGATGCCAGCTAGAACGTAATTATAGCCTGACCACATAGTCATAACAGCCGCAGCCCATAAGCAAACCACACCTATATATTTAGTTGCTTCATAATCACTCATTATTAATGCCACTATAGCAACCATCTGAAAAAATGTTTTAATTTTCCCAGCTTTGCTCACAGGTAGACTAACGTTTGTAGCTATCAAAAACTCTCGTAAACCCGAAACTAATATCTCCCTACAAACAATTATAACTGACGGTATAATTGTAACATCATCTATTTTTTGCTTATAAACTAGCATGATTATTGTTGAAACTACTACTAACTTATCAGCAATTGGGTCAAATAATTTGCCAAAATTCGATTGGACTTTCCATGCACGCGCTAAATAACCATCAAAAAAATCTGTAATGCACGCAAATACAAAGATCAATATTGTTATTAGACTTGCATATTTACTTTCTATATAAAAGCTTGATATTATTGCCGGTATCGCGAGTGCACGAGAAATTGTTAGCAAATTAGGCAAGTTTTTCTTAAGCATGTAAATCACACTATGAGTAGATAAACTTATACAGAAGTACAATCGAGTTCACAAGCTAATAGTTGAACATTCATAAAAACCCCATATACTTAAAAATTACTAACAATAAGCTCAAAGCATGAATAATGATTTAGATAACACCACAAAACAAGAGGCACTTGAGTATCACAATAGGAATAGTAAACCTGGTAAAGTATCGATCATACCGACAAAACCCTTATCCACACAGTATGATCTATCACTTGCTTATTCTCCTGGTGTTGCAGCCCCATGTCTTGCAATAGCTAAAAATCCTAAAGCTGTTTATGATTACACGGCAAAAAGCAATTATGTAGCTGTTATTTCAAATGGCACCGCAGTACTGGGACTTGGTAATATCGGTCCTCTTGCTTCAAAACCCGTCATGGAAGGCAAAGCTGTTTTATTTAAGCGTTTTGCTGACATTGATGCAATTGATATAGAAGTTGACACAGAAAACATAGAAGATTTCATCAATGCAGTAAGGTATCTTGGCCCAAGTTGGGGGGGAATAAATCTAGAAGATATAAGATCTCCTGACTGTTTCATAATAGAGAAACGTCTAAATGAATTGATGGATATTCCAGTTTTCCACGATGATCAACACGGAACTGCAGTGGTTGTTGCAGCTGGTATAGAAAATGCCCTCGATATTGTTGGAAAGAAATTAGGAAATGTAAAGATCATCATGAATGGTGCTGGAGCAGCTGGTATTGCGTGTTTGGAAATACTGAAGTCTATGGGTGCTAAGAACATAGTACTATGTGACAAACAAGGAGTAATACACAAAGACAGAAAAGAGGATATGAATGAGTGGAAAGAAAAATATGCAATTGACACTAAAGAACGTTCCTTGCTCGATGCCATAAAAGATGCTGATGTATTCATCGGACTCTCTGCAAAGGATGTGCTCAGTGAAGAGATGTTAAAAAGCATGGGTAAAGACCCAATCATTTTTGCTCTTGCTAACCCTGATCCAGAAATAAGTCCTGAATTTGCAAAATCTGTAAGGCCAGATGCAATAATTGCAACTGGTAGGTCAGACTATAACAACCAAGTCAATAACGTAATGGGATTTCCTTACATATTCAGAGGAACACTCGACGTACATGCAACGACAATAAATGATGAAATGAAAATTGCTGCTGCAGATGCAATAGCAAAGCTTGCTCGCGAGCCAGTGCCGCACGAGATATCTGCAGCCTATGGTGGTCGTAAAATGAGCTATGGACGTGAATATATAATACCTACTCCATTTGACCCAAGATTAATTTCTATAGTATCTCCTGCTGTTGCAAAAGCTGCAGTTACCTCAGGTGTAGCAAGAAAGGAAATAAAGGACTGGAATGAGTATGCAAGTCAGTTAAAATCTCGTCTTGCTAGTGCTCTCAGCACGCTGAATCTATTGTCTTCACAATAATCAATTGCATATTTTAGACTTATAATTAAAATAAACTGATGACTATTACAATTCACGAGTTAGAGAAAATTATCAAACAATCATTTCCTGATGCTGATATAAAAATTAAAGACCTTGCTGGAGATGATGATCACTACCATTTAAAAATAACTTCCAAGTGTTTCTCTGGAAAGACAAAAATAGAACAACACAGAATGGTATACAAGGCTCTTGAAGGTCAGTCTATACATGCATTGCAACTAGAAACTGGAGCTTAAAATTAAGGTGATATTTATGAACAACTTTGAACAAATAAAAAAAGACATAGCAGAAAACGATGTAGTGCTGTATATGAAAGGCACCTCTGACTTTCCTCAATGCGGATTCTCTGGGCTCGTCGTATCAATTCTCAAAAATTTGAATGTAAAGTTTAAATGCATCAACGTACTTGAGAATGATGAAATACGTCAGTCCATAAAAAGTTTTTCTGATTGGCCAACAATTCCACAAATATATATAAAGGGAGAGTTTATTGGTGGCTGTGACATAATCCGCGAGATGTATGAAAAAGGTGAATTACAAAATTTGTTAAAAGAAAAAAAGGTTATTGCGGAGTAAGTTTACACAGCAAAGTGGCAAAATAAAAACATAGTGTCAGTGTCCAGACACTACCTTCTTTTCTGGATTTCAGTGTCAGCTACTTGAATCACAGAACTCGATGTCATGAAAGTAGCTGACACTGGAGTTATACCTTATCACCAGGCTTAACAAATAGATGGCCCAATGTTATTAACTTTATAGGCTTATCTTCGTTATTTACCACCACCCAAACACCATCATCTTCATGATCAACAATTTCTATTGCTGTAAATACTACATAATTATTGTTATCAACAATCTTTATTCCAAGAACGCCATCATCACTTAAACTTAAGGCCGAAGAAGGAATTTTATATGCAAATCTTTCACCTGAAGGGAGGCTTACACTAGCAGTCAGTCCTTGCAAGGATATAATCTCATTATCAGTTACCTTTACCTCCACTCTATAAGATCCAGTTTTAGGCTCAGCAATTTTACTAATAAAACTCACTTCACCTACTAATTCCCTTCCGTCTAGCAAATTAATTTGCGCTGCACTACCCAGTTTTATTTTATTTACTTCATTTTCTGAAACATACAACACTACAAGAACTTGATCAAAATTAACTATGTCAGTTATCTTCTGTCCAGAATTAACAAAATCCCCTTCATTTACGTTGATCTTATCTACATAACCATCAATAGGGGATTTAATCGCAGTATTTTCCAAATCCAACTCTAGCCTTTTTAGGTCAGCTTTTGCACTCTGCAATGCAGTAAAAGCTGCTTCCACTTTTATTTGTGCTCCATACCCTTTTGTATTCAATTTTCGAGAGGAATCATACTCAATTTCACGCTGCTTTAATAAAGCTTTGGCTTTTTCAACTTGCTCAACTCTGTCATAATCTTCTATCTTTAAAATTACATCGCCTCTTTTTACTTTTTCACCATCAGACAAATAAATAGCAATAACTTGACCACTTGTTCTTGAGACAAGGCTTGCCCTATGCAAGGGATTTACTGTACCAGAAAAATTTAAATATACAGTGCGATTTTGTGGAGTATAATCCTGAGTTTTTACTGAAAAACTACTAGTTGGATTATCACTATTAACTGCTTGATCTTTTTTTAAAAACGTACTGTTGATAAAAAACAGTAGAATAAGAGCAATACTGGAAACAATGATTACTTTGCTTCTCATCCTTAAGCAGTAAAATTTATTGACCAATCTTGTTAGAAATAACTGCATAAACTTTCGAATCAAAAGTGTAAGTATAATACATCTATTGTCACTCTATAAACAGTTTTATGTGAGCAAATTTTCCTAAAATTAAGTAAGTTTGCTAAAATGCAATTTTTAATCAAGAAACCTTATCCGAAAAGTTATTATGTCAATATAAGAATTAACATTATATTAGCATATAAGTACTAACGTAGTGTTAGTTTTATAATTAAGGAGTATATTATGACAAATCCTGTACTAAACCCTCCATTTCAATGGAAGGCACTTCATGATTGCTATAGAGAATGTGAAGAAAAGTCACCAGGTAATAGTTGGCAGGTAACAGCAGAGCAAAATAACTGCAAGTGGTACTGTCATCTGAAAGATACTCATGGCTTATTTAAATCTGATTCACAAGAAGAGTCGACACCTATTGATATAAGTAGTACATTCAGAGAGATTGGAAATAAATTCTATGATCTCGCAGATTCAGTGTCTGTTCTATAGTAAAATAAAGGATCAAAGTTCAATTAGTAAGTCTACTTTTGTAGACTTACTCTCTCATATTGACTCAACTGTAGCGCTGAAGTGCTAATGCCTGAGCTTTTTTTTACTGACTTTCCGTATTTTCAGGAAGAGGAGATCCTATTAACTCTATCTTGGTCTGTTGTACCACAATGTTTGTACAGCAACTAAAAGGGTGTCATTCAAGTAGCTGACACTGGAATCGAGAAAAGAATCCAGTATCAGTTACTTTCATGACAACCATTTGTTTCTATGGTTGTATTTCTCTCGTCTACCTATTTTGCCACCCTGATGAGGATATATTAGCATATATTTAAACAGAGCTTTAGCCCATCACTAAACCAACACCCAATTGCTCAACACTATCAATTTTAATTTGTAAAGTGCCCTTTATAAATTTATTAGCCTGGTCTGTACTCATAAAAACTGTATGTTTATTGGGCATTAATTTTTCCATATCTGCTCTATTTTTTTTATCTTGCAAATGAGGTTCGCAAATATAGCTATACTTTTTAAAATCTAGAAGTTTAGCAAAGCCATCACGATCATTCTCATGGTGAAAAGCAACATTTATACCTACTATTTCGTCCGTTTCTTGCAGCTTTCCATCTTTATCTATTACCTGTGCCTTAGCAAGCGCAACTGTAGGCTTATGGCCATAATTTGCTCCAATAACCCTTCTTATTGAATGTTCTATTGCTATTTTTTGCACTTCAGGATTTTTATCAAACTCTTTCAAAAAATTAAGGTGTAAGTTAATATATTCAGAGTATTTCAATCTGTGTTTTTTATGTATAGTTGGTTTGTAGGACAGTTCATTTGTAGGTGACTTATAGTTTGCAAGAAGCAATTTTTGTTCATATTGCTCATTAAATTTCTTTATCTTTTCAAAATGTCTTTCATATTGAGTCAATCCATCTTTTCCTTTTTTCTCCATCCTTTTCAAGAATTCCTCTACTGGCTCTCGTTTGGCTAGAGTAATTTTGCGTATAAGCGGAATTTGTTCTTTCAAGCTAATCCAATATGGTAGGCAAACAACTTTTGCATCTTTCGAAAATAGACCTTCTAATTTTTTCACTGCATTGTATAAGTTTGCTGGTTCTGGTTTAT
Source organism: Wolbachia endosymbiont of Chrysomya megacephala (assembly GCF_008245065.1). NCBI lineage: Bacteria > Pseudomonadati > Pseudomonadota > Alphaproteobacteria > Rickettsiales > Anaplasmataceae > Wolbachia > Wolbachia endosymbiont of Chrysomya megacephala. The sequence goes on along the minus strand of NZ_CP021120.1, from coordinate 733,847 downwards.
AATGCCCACTATTATTGTCTATATAAGTTATTTCACCATTTACCACTTTCATTAAACCAGAACATAAAACTGGCTTACCACCTGCAAGAGTTGAATGACGATAAGCCCATTCGCTTTTGTTAACATTAATATGTTCATGAGTTACTAGCTTTCCGTCAAGCGTGATCACATAAGCTACACAACCTTTTTTATCCTTACTAATTTTATCAGTTGTATCATATAATTTGCCCTCTAAGTTGTATAACTTAAGTTCCCCATCTTGCTCGCCAATAAATTTTCTTTGATCAAATTGTTCATCAGAGTTAAAATACTTAACCCTTGTATCAGTTCCAGGAATTTTTCTTCCTTCAACTCCAACTTCTGGAAACAAATTATATCGTGGAAAAAAATAAGTAAAATTATTCTCTATCCAATACAGAATCTTATTTATGATACCAAAAACTTTTCTATTACCTAAATCAATAGAGAGTTGCTGTTCCTTTGGTACTGCTAGATGATTGGACTTTGTACCAGACTTGCCAAATTCTTTGGCAGCATATTTAAACTTTTCTAGTAAATATTCCTTACGTTCTTTTGATATTGACATTTTTACCTCACTCACTATTATTTTATCCTATATTATTTTAGACAAAAAGTCAATCTTTCTTAAGATATTAAGAAAAGAAAAAGCAGCAGCAAAATAGCTAAACTGACTTAGATTTATCGACAATTTGAAAAATCATCATTCCGCTACTTGTTAGCCGAATCTATGTTCGCACAGTTAGTTATCGCTATTTACCCAACAAACTTATGCTAAGCTGTGCTGCCACTAATTTTGCAACCAGTACTCTATAAGGCGAGCATGACACATAATCAACCCCTGATTTGATGAAAAACTCTATGGACTGTGGATTCGCTCCATGCTCTCCACATATACCAAGTTTAATTTCTTTTCTGGTTTTTTTGCCCCTTTCGATAGCTATTCTGATTAATTCCCCTACCCCTTCGACATCTAGCACCTCAAAGGGATCGTTTTTGAATATGTTGCTTTCCTTATAAGAATCGAGGAAATTAACTGAATCATCTCGTGAAAGTCCCATAGTTGTTTGTGTTAAATCATTAGTGCCAAAACTAAAAAATTCTGCGTGTTTTGCGAGTTTGTCAGCAATAAGTGCTGCTCTTGGCAGTTCTATCATCGTTCCAATTGAATAGTTCACATCGAAATTTTCGGCTTCTTTCTTTATTAACTCGCATATCAGAATAAACTCTTTCTCACTCATGATAAAAGGAATCATGATTTCAGGTTTCACTTCTATCTTCTTTTCTTTCCTTAATTCACTTGCAGCACTGAGTATTGCCCTAATTTGCATGCCATATATTTCAGGATGAGAAATAGCAAGTCTACAACCTCGATGGCCAAGCATTGGATTTTTTTCTGATAACTGTGCTATTTTATTTTTTACTGATTCAACTGACTTATTCAGTGATTTGGCAATTTTCTCTATAATAGATTGATTGTGGGGCAAAAACTCATGTAGAGGTGGATCAAGTAAACGTATAGTAACCTCCCTGCCCTCCATAATAGAAAATATTTCTTTGAAATCAGACTTTTGCATTTCTTCGAGTTTATTTAATGCATTTGTCCTTTCATTTTCATCATCAGCTATTATCAACTTTTGAATGAATTCGATTCTATCACTAGCAAAAAACATATGTTCTGTGCGACATAATCCTATACCTTCTGAACCGAATTCTTTTGCAATTTTTGCATCTTTTGGAGTATCAGCATTCGCTCTCACCTTCACTGTTTTGATTTCATCTACCCAGTTAATTATCGTTTTGAATTCTTGAGATAATTCAGGCAAAATTGTAGGAAGAATACCAAGCATAACCTCTCCTGTTCCTCCATTGATGGTGATTGATTCACCTTTATTTACTTTTATATCCCCCATAGAAAGAAATTTTTCATCTTTATCAATATAAAGTCCATTTAGACTACAAATGCATGGTTTACCCATTCCACGAGTTACAACAGCGGCATGCGAGGTCATACCTCCTCGCGCTGTTACTATTCCACTTGCAGCATTCATTCCATTAATATCTTCAGGGCTCGTCTCTGATCTTACCAAAATTACTTTTTTACCCTGCTCTGCAGCTTTTTCAGCATCACTTGCACTGAATACTACATATCCAGAAGCAACACCTGGAGAAGCTGGCAGTCCTTTGCCTATTACTTCTTGATCGATTTTAACATCAAGAACTGGATGCAATAAATTGTCAAAAGTTTTTGGATCAATTCTCAATATTCCTTCCTCTTTTGTAATCGCTCCTTCTTCTACCATATCAACTATTATGCGAATAGCAGCTTCGGCTGTGCGCTTGCCAGACCTGGTCTGCAAAATCCATAACTTACCGTCCTGTACAGTAAATTCGATATCCTGCATGTCCTTATTATGCCTTTCAAGTTTTTCACATACCGCGCATAATTCTCGGTAGACACTTGGTAGCAACTTCTCCATGGTACTTTCTTGCTCCCCGTCAATTGGCATAGGAGTATAAACACCAGAAACCACATCCTCACCCTGAGCATTAACTAAAAACTCACCAAAAAGCTTTTTTTCTCCAGTTGAAGGATTCCTTGTAAATATCACACCAGTTGCTGAATTATCATTCAGATTACCAAAAACCATTGCTTGTACATTAACTGCAGTTCCAAGGTTTTCAGGAATATTATGTATTCTTCTATAGGAAACAGCCCTATCGTTTTTCCAAGAGGCAAATACTGCATTAACCGAGTTTAACAATTGCTCTTCAACGTTCTGCGGGAAATGCTTTCCAGTTTTTTCACATACTATCTCTTTAAAATCATTAACAATTTTCTTTAAAACATCAACATTAAGATCAGCTAAGCTTTTTGCTCCACTTTTTTGCTGTTCACTATCAACAATGTCTTGAAATAAGTGATGGTCAAGCTGTAGTACAACACTCGAGTACATCATGATGAAACGACAGTAGCTATCATAGGCAAAACGTTCGCCACTTTTTTTTGCAAGCCCAACAACGGTTGCATCATTTAGGCCAACATTTAGGACTGTATCGAGCATGCCCGGCATTGAATTCACACTACCAGAGCGTATGGAAACTAATAAAGGATTATTTGAATCCCCGAATTTACAACCGATGTCACTTTCGAGCATCGCCATGTAGTTTTTTATCTCGTTACGTAGATCACAAGACAATTCATTATCTTGACAATAGGCCTGACAAACAGCAGTGGAAATTGTAAAACCAGGTGGAACAGGAATGCCAATGTTACACATCTCTGCCAGATTTGCTCCCTTCCCTCCTAGTAGATTTCTCATTGCTGCATTACCTTCACAGTTGCTTTGGCTAAAGTAATATATTAACTTTTCTTGCATTTTTTTCGGATTTTCACTAATAAACATACTATACATACTATTCTAATAAATTTGTCAGGCAGGAGTAATAAATTTTGTAAAATTCAGCACAATTAAATAGCCTCTTTTCCTTTCATTCCAGTACTCTTTTCTGTCATCTCAATGACCTCTATGATGTCATTCCAGCGCATGACGCTGGAATCCAGTTCGTCCATAATCTCAACAAAAACGTTGTGTTTTAGCATAATTTTGTGCTCAATATGCTTATTTATAGTAAAGACTTCTGGATTCCAGTGGGCTTTGTTGCACCACTCAAGGAAAGAACAGGCAGTTACTGATGGAATTTGTTATAAAATAGATATTTAGCCGACAAAGGAAAAATATGCCAATAAGAATGAAAGTCAGTAACTGCAATGAATATAACAAATTTCTTCAAGAAAGGGGAAATGTTTTTCATTATATCAACGATGCCATTGAAAATTGGTACGAAAATAGTCCAAAAGTAGCAGGTGGCAACAATGTCTACAGCGACAAAGTAGTGATTCTAATTCACATAATAACCTATCTATTCAGGATTGGTCTTAGGCAAACAGTGGGATTTATAGAGAAATATCTTGAGCAAATAGGGAAAATTTTGCAAATTATCAGCTATTCGCAGGCTTCAAGAAGGTTTAAAAAGCTTAATATCAAAATCAACGACTGCAGAGTTGATAAGAACGATATGGAAGATATTGAAATTGCTATAGATAGTACAGGTATCAGCATCTACAATAATATTCCAGGCCATAGTAAGGCAAATGGTACAGATAGAAAGTATCGCCGCTATGAGCAAACAAGATGTAATGCTAGAGATAGGTAGTAAAAAAGTTATAGCTGCAAAATACAGTAGTGGAGTTTATTCCGACCACTATGGAGCCTGTGATCTTATTGAAAGAGTGGATACCAAGTATAACATAAGCACGATATATGCAGATAGATCGAAAGAAGTTATACAAACTGTGCGATGAGCTTGACATAAAGACAAGGATTCCTCCGCAAAATAATGCAGTAGAGCATCCGAAGTTGGATTATATGAATGAGAGAAATTCTACAATCAAGCTCATAAAGTCATATGATGAAGATGGTATGAAGAGGTGGAAAAAAGAGATAAATTATTGGAAGAGATCTTATATAGAAAGTTTTTTCTCGCGACTGAAGCAAATATTTGGATTTAGTTTTAGGAATAAATCTGAGATTAATCGTGAGAAGGAACTGCTACTCAAGTGTTATTTGCTTAACAAATTTACTGAAATAGGCATGGCTAAGTTTGATATAGCTTCATGAATTTATTATACATTACCCACTATCCGAAGAGCTGTGCAACAAAGCCATTCCAGTGTCAAGTGCTGGAATGACACCGTCATACCTGTTAGAGTATGAATGTAGCCTTATCTCACACTCCTGTCATCCCAGTGCCCAGACACTGGGATCCAGAAGACTGATCAAGTAATAAGAACTAGTCACGCGCTGGCTCTCTTAAATTACTTTAGCTATAAGTGTTAAGAAATTTACCAATCAAAAAAAGGCAAAAGAATCCACATGGTGCTGATTTTATTACTGTAATTGATAATGTGCTAACGCTTAAACGAAGCGTGTTTAGGCTGAATAGAAAAAAATAAAAAAAGGCATGCAGCCGCCATAATTTCGCCAATAAACACAAGATTTATCAAGAAGCTTCTATTAAATGAAAGTTATGCAAAAAATCTATTGCAAGTCTTTTAATATTCTGTTAAGAGCTGGAACAAATAAAAATTATTATGTTTGGATTAGAGAATAAGAAATTTCTGATTACTGGTGCATCAGGCGGAATAGGCCAGGCAATTGTAGAAATTATGCATAAGGCCAGAGCAACTTTATGTATTTCTAGTACAAAAAAAGAAATACTCGAAGAAGTTGCTAAAAAATATGAAAAAAACATTCACGTACTTCCTTGCAACTTATCAAATCCTGAAGAGGTAAATCAACTAATAAATAAAGCAAGTGAGTTGATGAAAGGCTTTGATGGACTCATATGCAATGCAGGAATTACACAAGACAGCTTATTGTTGAGAATGACAGATGAAGCATGGCAAAAGGTGATTGATATTAATTTGACCTCCACATTTAAGCTAAATAGAGAAGCATGCAAGAAATTAATTAAAAATAATTGGGGAAGAATCATAAATATTTCTTCAATAGTAGGATTGACAGGAAATGCCGGGCAAGTAAATTATGCAGCATCAAAAGCTGGAATAATAGCTATGAGCAAATCTATAGCAAAAGAAGTTGCAAGTCGCGGTGTAACAGTAAATTGCATTGCTCCTGGATTTATAGATACTAAAATGACTGAAGTTTTAAATGAAGGACAAAAGGAAAAAATATTAGATCACATCCCAATGAAAAGAATGGGAACAGGAAAAGAAATAGCAGCAGGAGTATTGTTTTTAGCAAGCGATGAGGCAAAATATATAACGGGACATGTGCTTAACATCAATGGTGGGCTATTTATGTAGCAACACTTATTTATGGACAAATTATAAGTTTTACTTTACAATAAGTATATATATAAATTTATTTTCGCGTTAGTTTATTACTTGGAGGCAAAAGAATGAGCTATATAATAAAAAAATTTTTTAATGCTTTGTGTATAGTGCTGTTTCTCTCTTTTTCAGATTACGCAAATGCTGCTACTGATATAGATGATACAACTGCCCAAGTAATATGCAATATTATTGGTTATATTTGGGGAATAGGTGGGCCACTTATGACTGTAGTCATAATAGGTGCAGCTTTGCTTGCAATATTTGGTAGAATGCCATGGCCAGCTCTCTTTGCCCTAGGTATGTTTTGTGGTGTATTTTTTGGTGCCAAAGCGATTATAATGAAAATTATACCCGATAGCATTAAACAAGATAGTATGTTGAGCAAGTGTGGGGAAAAATAACTTAAAAATCAGGATGTTTTTGTGTGTATTGTTCCTTCATGTCTTCAATCTGTAACAAATAATGACTGTCTTTCGGTAAAGTTTTAATAGCTAACTCAGCGTACTTCATAAATTTGTCTAAATTACCTTCAATACAAGCCTTTTTCGTCAAAGCAAAATAATACATTGCCATATCAGCGCTACGTTTATATGCAATACTTAAATACTTCCAGACAAAGGCGTTATTTGTTTCTACGTTTGCAACCTGCTCTAGGTAAAAAATTGCCTTCTCTATTTCACCGTGTAATAATAAAGTATGAGATAACGCAAGTTTCACTAAATAGTTATTCTTCTCAGATAAATATCTAAGTGATTCTTCATACATTTTTATTGCTTCACTTAAATTTCCAGCTTTGTATAACATCTCCGCTTTTAATTCATATAAATAAGGATCATTGCGTGACTCTTGAATCAATGAATTAACTTTAGTAATAGCCTCTTCTATCTTTCCTTGCCTATAGTGAATTACAGCATTTACATACTTAGAACTACCTTCATATTTATTAGATAACACATGAATAGGAGCAAAAAAAGAGTCTAGCTTTGCAACCATACGCTCAAACTTCAGCAATTTATCTGCAAGGATTGGTTTTATATTGTTTTTAACCTTATAATTCTGTACAGCAAATATACGCTTATCACTAAGTGGGTGAGTGCGGAAATACTCTTCAGTGTTTTCATGCTCAATACTCTTAAAATAGTCAAAAATCTCTTTCATACCCAAATTATCATAGCCAGATTCATCTAGGTATCTTAAAGCATAGCTATCTGCTACACTCTCTTGCTCTTGAGAATAGTTAAAAAACAACCTTGAACTAAGCGTTACACCACTAAGCAAGATTGCACTCGCAACCTGAGGGTTAATGACAATACTAGAAACTAATCCTACCATATAACTAATCATTGCTATTGATTGAAAATAACCTACAGCACTACTCATTTGTAATACATGACCAGCAGATATATGAGCAATTTCATGTGCTAATATACCAAGTAAGACATAAGGTTCAGTCGAATATTGTAAAAGCCCTAAATGAATGAAAATGCTATTATTGTTAATTACAAAAGCATTAATCGATCTATCATCAACTATAAAAACTTTTATTTTATCATTATCAATATCCGCAGCAGAAAATAAAGGTTGCGCTAGATCCTTAACTACCGCTTCCACTTCACTATCTCTAATAATACTAACAGAGTAAGCGCTATTACAGTATACGAAAAAAAATAGTAAAACAAAAAGCTTAGACATGGAAATTCCTTGTTTGTATAACTTTGAGGAATTTTGTATTTTAACACTTAAACTATACGAATCTATAAACGCTAGTTTAAATTTTGAACGTAACTGATAAGTTTATCAATGGTAGTTAACTTAATATTATGTTGTTCAGCAAATTCAAGCAACTGGGGTAAGCGCATCATAGAGCCACCATCATTCACTAATTCACAAATAACTGCAGAATGATTACATCCCACTAACTTAGCTATCTCAACACTTGCTTCAGTATGACCAGCACGTTGCTCTACTCCACCCTCATGTGCAATCACAGGAAAAATATGACCGGGAGTTATAATGTCATCCTGAGTTCTATTTTTATCAATAGCAACATGTATAGTTTTTGTTCTATCCTCAGCTGAAACACCCGTAGTAATACCATAACGTGCATCAATTGATGTAGTAAAAGCAGTATGATTTTCACCAACATTTTTTTTTTCCATGAAACTAAGGCCTAACCTTTTCATGTGAACTTTAGTCATTGCTAAACAAACAATCCCTGTACCGTATCTAACCATAAAAGCCACATGTTCTGGCTCTAATTTCTCAGCTAATACAATCAGATCACCTTCATTCTCTCTGTTTTCATCGTCAACTAAAATGAATAATTTACCAGAACTAGCATCCCTCAATACATCTTCCACAGAAGAAATACCAGGTAGACTAATTGAAGGATAAGTTACTTGTACCATGATTTACTTAAACTCAATCTTAACTATTTTATACAATTTCTCTCCATTTGGCACTATCACTTCCACATACTCACCAACTTTTTTGCCAATTAAAGCACTACCGAGTGGTGAATCCGTAGAGATCAACTGCTTTGAAGCATCAGCTTCATATCCACCTACAATCTTATAAACATATTCAATTTCACTGTTATCATCACCGAGCATGCTTACCGTAACAGTTGCACCAAACATTACTGTATCACCAGACAAATTTTTTACTTCTATCACTTCTGCATGTGAAAGTTTACTTTCTACCTCAATTATACGGCCTTCAATAAAACTTAATCTCTCCCGTGCTGCATGATATTCTGCATTTTCTGATAAATCGCCTTGATCACGAGCATCAGAAATAGCCTGTATGATAGAAGGTTTTTCTTCCTTTAATTTCTCAAGTTCGACTTGCATACTCTCAAAACCTTCCCTTGTAATAGGAAACTTGTTAACAATGGATGAAGTCATAATCACCGCCTAAACGCAATTAAATTGAGTGACAAAATCACTCACAATACCAAGAATATCATCTTTTATATCATCATTCATGTCACCCGACAACTTTTTTAAAACTCCAGGGTGAACAGTTTGAAAATAATTGATAAGATCACACTCGAACCTATTGATGTTGCTCACCTGTACCTTATTTAATTGACCATACAGATTAGAAAAGATATACATAAGCAATACTTGCTCTTCTATTTGCATAGGTGAATACTGTTTTTGCTTTAATAATTCAATAAGGTATTTACCTTTGTTTAAGGACAATTGAACAGTAGCATCAAGATCAGAACCAAATTTAGCAAAGTCTTCCAGTTCTCTATATTGGGCCAAACTCAGCTTTATAGAACCAGCAACTTTTTTCACAGATTTCAATTGTGCAGCAGAGCCAACCCGAGAAACCGATAAACCTATATTCACTGCAGGGCGAAATCCTTTGTGAAACAATTCAGACTCAAGAAAAATTTGTCCATCGGTAATTGAAATCACATTAGTTGGAACATATGCAGATACATCGCCAGCCTGAGTCTCAATAATCGGCAAAGCAGTCAAAGATCCCTGTCCTTTTTCATCAGACATTTTGGCAGCTCTTTCAAGCAAGCGAGAGTGTACATAGAATATATCTCCAGGATAAGCTTCACGACCAGGAGGACGTCTAAGCAATAAGGACATCTGCCTATATGCCACAGCATGCTTAGATAAATCATCATATACCACCAAGCAATGCATTCCATTATCACGGAAAAATTCTCCAATAGTGCAACCGGTATAAGGTGCTAAAAATTGCATAGGCGCGCAGTCAGATGCGCTAGCCACAACTACGGTTGTATACTCTAATGCTCCACTTTCTTTTAGCTTATTCACCACTTTTGCTACTGTCGAAATTTTTTGTCCAATAGCAACATAAACACAGTAAATTTTTTGATTTTCGTTTACCTCATCATTAATCTTCTTCTGATTGATAATAGTATCAATCGCAATAGTGGTTTTACCAATTTGTCTATCGCCAATAATTAATTCACGTTGCCCTCTACCTATAGGAATCAACAAATCTATAATTTTAATTCCTGTCTGCAGAGGTTCATGCACAGATTTACGGTCAATAATACCTGGCGCTTTAGATTCTATATACATTTTGTTCTTGGCTCTAATTTCTCCGCCATCGTCTATAGGATCGCCTAATGCATTTACAACTCTCCCTAATAATTCATGACCTACAGGCACCTGTACAACATCACCACTACATTTTACAACGTCCCCTTCTTTTACATCACGGTCATTGCCAAGCACAACTATTCCAGCTGTATCATGATCTAAATCAAGAACTATTCCTTCTACACCGCTTGCAAAAGATACCTTTTCACCAAACTTTGCTTTTTCCAGCCCATAGACCAATGTGATACCATCCGTTACTGAAATTACTTCACCTATATTTTCTCGTTTTATAGGATTATCAAATGTCTCAACCTTCTCTTTTATTATGTTTACTACTTCAGAGGCATTTATGCTATTCTTCATATACAATTCCTTATTTTCAACATTTCCATTTTACTCAAATCAACCAATCTATCCAAATAACTCTTAAGCGAAGCATCAATCACGTTAAAACCATACCTAACTACAAAGCCACCTAGTATAGAAGGATCAACCACATGACTGACTTTTATTATTTTACCAAGAAAGTTCAAAGATTCAGTAATTATTTTTATATCAGGTTTCTTTAAAATCTCTGCTGATTTTATAGTAATTTCCAATTCATTTTCACTTTCCCTTACAAGATTTAAGAATTTTTCTAATATAAGGATTAATAAACGGGAGCGCTTGTTTGCAAGTGTAACCATAATAAATTTGACTAAGTTTTCACTCAAGTTCTCCTTTATAGAAAGTATCGCTTCTTTTTTGTGCAAAAGAGAAACCATAGGATGAGATAGATACACAAAAACATCTTGATCTTTAAAAAAAGCTAACAAAAATTCTACTTCTTTTCTTATAATACCTAATCTGCTTCCTGAGACATGAAACAGTGCTCTAGCATAAGATGAAACTAAATTATTGTTTTTCATATTCAATTACCTGTTCTAGTAAATCTAAATTATTTTAGCTACCATTGTTCAATCCAAGCATTTTTTATATAAATAGGTCTTCTCCTTAAGGAAAGAAAACATAAATCATATCTGACTGAATAATCTAAAAAATCAAGATTTTTACTTAAGAAATATTTAGAAGAATTTATAATAGACTGACACTGAAAATGAGATATCGGTACTTCTTTTCCAAATAAACTTGTTTTAACTTCTATAAAAATCAGCTCCCTTTTTTTAGATACAATTAAGTCAATTTCACCCAACTTACAACGGAAGCGACGTTTTATAACATTATAGAATTTCAGCTTTAAATATATCGAAACTAACAATTCTCCAAAGTAACCTACAAAATAGCGTAACCTACTTACCATAAAAAGAATAATTAGCTTTGTGTAACTACTTTGCTTCCTTTTTTATTTTTACTATAAATCTCACCTTTTGCTGAAATATCTCTATCAACTAGCTCTATCACTGCCATTGGAGCGCAATCACCCTTTCGAGTACCAAATTTTATTATTCTAGAATATCCACCTTTACGGTCTTGATAACGATTAGCTAGAACGCTTAATAATTTATCAACTACTAACTTACTATTATGAAGACGTGAAAGCAAAAGCCTTCTACCATGTAAAGAATCGTTATTCTTAGCAATTGTAATAAACTTTTCCACATATGGACGAAGTGCTTTAGCCTTTGGTAAAGTAGTTACAATCTGCTCATGATTAATTAACGAGATAGATAGATTCTTTAACATTGATAACCTATGCTCGGTACAACGAGACAGTTTATTTTTCTTTATTCCATGTTTCATATACTACCTAATCCTCATCAGTATGTTGTTTAGCCAGTTCATCTATATCCTTAGGCGGCCAATTTGGTATATTCATACCCAAAGACAAACCTGAATTATTTAAAATTGCCTTGATTTCATTCAAAGACTTTCGGCCAAAATTAGCAGTTCTTAACATTTCAACTTCCGTCTTTTGCACAAGATCACCTATATAAGTGATATTTTCATTTTTCAGACAGTTATGAGATCTAACAGATAATTCCATTTCATCTACTTTACGCAATAGAACAGGATCATAGCCCAAATCTTTAGCACCACTAGACAAAGAAACTTGCGATTTTTTATAACTCATATCAGAACTAATAAAAGGCTGAAATTGCTCCTGTAATATTCTTGCAGCATAGTCAACAGCTTGACTTGGAGAGATTGTACCATCAGTTTCAATTGACAATATCAGCTTATCTTTATCAGTAACTTGACCAACACGACTATTCTCTACTCTATACGAAACCCTCTCAACAGGACTATATAAAGCATTAACTGGAATAAAACCAATTAAATCTTGTTCATTCATAGACTTTAAAAATTCATTTTCTTTATATTTATTTACAGAAAGATAACCTTTTCCACTAGCAATATATATAGTAATGTTAAGCTCCACATCTTGACCTAGTGTACATATCACCAAATCTTTATTAACAATAGAGCATTGGTCATCAGTTTCTATCATTCCAGCTAATACTTGACAAGGCCCTTTAGCGCTCAAATTTAAGCACTTATTAGACGTGTTATTTAACTTACATCTCAACATGCCCATATTTAATGCTATATCAGTTATGTCTTCCCTAACTCCTTGGATCGAAGTAAATTCATGATTCACGCCTTCAATTTTTATTCCATAAACAGCACTACCGCGAAGAGAAGACAACATTACACGCCTTAATGCATGACCCAACGTTAAAGCAAAACCACTTTCCAAAGGTTCTAGAACTATATCACTTTTTTTACTTGAATCACCTGATATTACCTTAATCGCATTAGGCTTAGTTAATCTATCTAAATTTCCACAGAAAGAGACATTATCACTATAATACATACAAAAACCTTCCAAATATCCTATACTCTTCTTTTTTTCCTTAGTCTACACCCATTATGAGGTATCGCCGTTTTATCTGCAATTGAAGTGACAGTCAATCCACAATTCCGAAGTGCTTTAACTGCAGCTTCTGCACCAAAACCAGGACCACGAATTATTACAGAAACAACCTTCATACCAAATCTCTCTATTACTTTCTTCGCAGCAGAATCGGCAACCTTACCTGCAGCATAAGGTGTGGATTTTCTCGAACCAGAAAAACCACATGCACCAACAGAAGTCTGGTAAAGCGTATTACCACAAACATCAGTCACATTTACAAAAGTATTATTAAAAGTTGCACGAATATGGACAATACCAGTAATAAACCTTTTTGTATTCTTACCAACCGTTTTAACTTTTTTCATAAAAACTCACGATAATAACAAATTTTATTTTTTTCCAGCAATAGGCAATTTAGATCTGCCTTTACGAGTTTTAGCATTAGTATGGGTTCTTTGTCCCCTCACAGGCAAACCTTTTCTATGCCTTAATCCTCTATAGCAACCGATTTCCATTAAAGATTTTATATCCATAGCTACTTTTTTTCTGAGCTCACCCTCTATGACATATTTTTGCCTAATAAAACTACTAATTTTCTCTATATCTTCATCTTGTAATTCTAAAACACGCTTACGCTCATCAATTTTACAGCTACGACAAATTATATTCGCAGTAGTAATACCTATACCATGTATATAAGTTAATGCAAAAGGAACACACTTCTTCACTGGAACATTTATGCCTGCAATACGTGCCACTGATACCTCGATACTTTATTAATAATAACTCTTAATTTATACCATAAAACAACTTATAGTCAAATCAAATTACAAGAAATTTTACTTTCAATCTCTTGCATTACTCTATCAACACTCAAATTAGCGTTAATTGTTAACAACTTGTCCTTATAATACTCGCGCAAACCCTCTATCTGAGAATGATATTCTCTTATCCTCTTATTAATTGCAAGCATATTAGCATCATCAATTCTCTTCTCCAATCTCGTACTTTTACATTTAGCACAAGTAGTATTCTTAAAAGAAGATATACTATATATACTTTTACAATCCAAACAAGTAAGACGATCTTTTAATCTATCAATTGCAATATTATCGTCAAGCTGCAACTCAATTACAAGATCAACATCCCTATTGCATCTTTTTTGCAAAACTTGAGTTAAAAAATGAGCTTGATTTAAATTTCTTGGAAAACCATCTAACAAAAAATCACCATCTATTAATGCAAGCTGGTCACACAATAATTTACATATAACTTCATCTTGAATTAAATTACCAGATTCAACAGTATCCTTTATTCCTTTACCTAATTTACTCTCACTAGATATAATATTCCTTAATAAATCTCCTACTGAAACTAATTTAAAATTATACTTTGCTATTAACAAACTGGACTGAGTACCCTTACCAGAGCCAGGAGGACCAAAAATTGTAATAATCACTTTAGTCTCCTTGTTTTAGACTCATATTTCTTTATCCAACTATCGTACCTATTTGAAAAAACATAAGATTGTACTTGCATAATAGTATCAGTAATAACGTTAACTATAATCAGCAAGCTCGTCCCACCAAAAATAAATGGTATATCATAATGATACCTCATAATTTCAGGTACAGTACATATTACCACCAAATACGCAGACCCAATAAATGTTAATTTAAAAACTATATCTTGAAGATAATCAGAAGTATGTTTTCCAGGCCCTCTACCAGGAATAAAACCACCATTTTTCCTAAGAAAATCAGCATTTTCCTCTGGATTAAATATAAAATTGGTATAGAAAAAATTAAAAAGCACTATGAGTATTAAGTAAGTTATAATGTACATCACTTTATTTGCCATAAAGTAGTTTAAAATAAAATCAGCAATGGCATGACCTTTATAGAAATTTGCAATTGAAATAGGCGTTAATAGAATTGCGTTAGCAAAAATAGTTGGTATTACACCAGATAAATTGATCTTCAATGGAATGTAAGTAAAATCATCATTATGTAATTTTTTAAACTGTTTTTTGGGATATTGAACAATTACCTTTCTATAAGAAGATTCTGTAAAAATGACTAAAAGGAGCAGTAAAAAAAACAATGCTATAACAAAAAGGGTAATGAAAAATGACATACTACCATTTTCATTTAATGTTAGCAGAGATGATAAAGCATTATGTAATTCAGATGTTATGCCAGTAAAAATGATTAATGAGATACCATTTCCTATACCGCTCACACTGATCCGCTCACCAAGCCATATTAAAAATATAGTTCCACCTAAAAGGCTAAAGACACCTATAGTACGAAACATAATACCAGGTTCAACTACAACTAATACCCCTTCTCTATTCATTCTTTCTAACCCTATTAAGATCGTAATTGATTGAAAGATACAAAACACTATAGTCATATAGCGTATATAAGAGTTCATCTTTCGACGTCCCAACTCTCCGTCATTTTTAATTTCATTGATTCCTTTAACGGCAGAAGATAATAATTGCATAACTATGGATGCAACTATGTATGGCATAACGTTTAACGCCAAGATCGTCATTCTAGCTAAAGCGCCACCAGAAAATAAATTAAATACTCCAAAAACACCAGAACTCTCTTTTGGAAATATATCATTGATTATATCAAGATTAATTCCAGGAATAGGAACATAAGTGCCTAAACGATAACAAACTAAAGCCATTAGAGTAAAAAATATACGCTTTAGTAAATCACTTTTATATAACAGCGTAGAATCCAAACTATTAAATGCAAATTTACTGTTCATGATTTACGATAGTATTTCTACACTACCACCAACTGAAGCTACAGATCTTTTTGCAGCTTCTGATGCAAAATCAACATGAAACACAAATTTTTCCCTTAATTTACCCTTATTAAGAAGTTTGATTTTACTTTTAACAGATCTGATAAAACCTAACTTATGCAGTAGCTCCTTATCTATGATAGAATCCTTGACTATTTTTTTAGCTTCCATTAAGCACTGTACATCCCCAACATTAAATATAGAGTATAAGTTTTTGCGTATAGGCTTAAAACCTCTTTTAGGTAAACGAGTATATATAGACTGCTGTCCACCTTCAAAACCATTTATAGAAACGCCACTTCTCGCTTTCTGCCCTTTATGCCCCCTACCGGATGTTTTACCTTTACCACAACCAATACCTCTACCTAATAATTTAGGCTTCTTTTTCTTAGATAATTTGGTAAATATAGAATTTAATTTTACAGCATCATTCATAGTTTACCTATTTCCAACTATCTCACTAATCTTTTTACCCCTCTTACCTGCCACTTGGCGAGGAGATAACATAACATCAAAAGCCTTAAATACTGCACATATAATATTATGAGGATCATTTGATCTAGTAGACTTAGCTACCACATCCTTTATACCTAATACCTCAAAAACCGACCTCATTGCTCCACCAGCAATAATACCTGTTCCAGCTCTTGCAGCTCTTAAAACTATCTCACCAGAACAGAATTTAGCTTTAATATCATGATGTAAAGTTCTACCTTCACGTAAGTACACCCTAATCATCGACTTCTTTGCAGCATTTAAAGCTTTCACTCTTGCTTCAGCAACCTCTGCGTGTTTACCTATTCCACATCCTACCCTACCCTTACCATCACCAACAACAACCAAAGTTGAAAATGAAAATCTTCTACCACCTTTAGTAACCGTTGTTACCCTTCGGACTGAAACCAAAAGCTCTGATAAATCATTATTATTTTGTAAATTCTTTACAGCCATATTTAAAACCTTCTAAAATTTAAATCCAGAGCTTCTTAAAGCCTCAGCAAATTGAGAAATCAATCCTGTATACTTATATGCTCCCCGATCAAAGACGAACCGCTGCTGCAATTTTGTACTAGGGAGACGCTCAATCAATAAAGAAGAAACCTGTTTTATAGTTTCAGCATTAACCCTACCTTTACATACATTCCTAATTTTATCATCCAAAGTAGAAGCAGAAGCTAGGGTTGTTCCTTTTGCATCGTTAATCAACTGAACATAGAAATGTTTATTAGACTTAAATATGGATATACGTAAACGCCCAGCGCTCTTATCGAGCTTCGCTCTATTACGAAGTTTCCTTTTTTCATAGCTACTTAAAAAATTATACAATCTTTTCATTTTAATTACTTCTTTTTATTTACAACCTTACGCAGCATAAATTTGCCTTTTATTACAATACCCTTACCTTTATAAGGATCATATTTTCTAATTTTGCATATATCAGAAGCCACCATATAGACTTTTTGCTTATCCATACCGCGAATCACTAAATGAGTTGGCTTTATACACTTAATCTCAACGTCTTTAGGCACTTTATACTTAATATTATGACTATAACCAAGATATAAAGTCAAATACTTATCATCACATTCTGCTTTATACCCCACACCATTAATCTCAAGATCAACAGAAAAATCATTAACCATACCGTTAATCATGTTATTAATATTACTTCTATAAGTGCCCCATATAGATTTTATTTTATCATAATCATCCCTGCCTTGATCAACAGAAAGTAACAATTGATTATCAACTATCTGACACAGAATGCCACTACACAAGTTCAGCTCTTTTTCTGCCCTAACACTTCTTATTAATACCCTACCATTATTATATTCAACTGAAAGATCAGCAGGAATATTGATAGGTGCGGCACCTATACGAGACATACATTTCTCCTATCATTTAAAATACACGACACAAAACTTCTCCACCAACTTTTAATCTACGTGCATTATAATCGGTCATCACTCCTTTCGGTGTAGATATAATAAAAATTCCAAGACCATTATATGCTTTAGAAATGTCCTTACACTTAGAATAATAACGACAACCGGGCTTTGATACCCTAGCTATATCATTAATCACAGGTGATTTATCATAATACTTCAACTGCACAACAAGGGAAGGGATACTATCACTCTCTTGCTTTTCATAATTAAGAATATACCCTTCCTCTTTTAAGATCTTCAATATAGAAGAATTCACTTTAGAGAATAGGACTCTTGTTTCCCTATGCATTGCCAATTGAGCATTACGTATTCTTGTTAAAAAATCACCAATACCATCAGATAACGACACTATTACACTCCTTATATCACATTTACCAACTAGATTTTGTAACCCCTGGAACTTGTCCAAAAGAACACAAATCACGTAAAACAATCCTACATAAACCAAATTTTCTATATACTCCTCTCGGCCTACCAGTTAAAGCGCATCTCTTCCTAATTCTGATTTTAGAAGAATCTCTAGGCAATTTTTTAATCAGCTTACTTTGAGCTGCAAACCTTTTTGCAATAGATAAATCCTTATTATTCATTATAGATTTTAATTCTTCCCTTCTCTCCCTATATTGATCGCATAACTTTATTCTACGAAGATTCTTCTGTATCATGGATTTTTTTGCCATATATATTTTCTCTCAATTATCAAAAAAAGGGAATTTAAGAGCCAGTAATAATTCCTTTGCTTCCTTATCACTAACTGCACTTGTTATAATATTAATATCCATACCTCTAATTTTACTTATTTTATCATAGTCTATTTCTAAAAATGATATATGCTCCTTGATACCAAAGGAAAAATTACCATGACCATCAAATTGCTTCACACTAAACCCTCTAAAATCTTTTTCCCTTGGCAAAGCAATATATATTAATCTTTCTAAGAATTCATACATTTTGTTTCTACGCAAAGTCACTTTACAACCTACAGTTGCACCTTTTCTAATTTTGAAACCAGAAATAGATTTTTTTGCAAAGGTTAACACAGGCTTTTGCCCAGCAATCGAATGTAGATTATCAAATGGCTCATTTATCGCTTTATTGTCCGTAGCAGCATCTCCAACGCCCATATTGATACACACCTTGACAAGTTTAGGCACTTGCATTACATTGCTGTAATTAAACTTATCCTTTAAGGATTTTACTATATTATCTTTATACAATTGTTTAAACATATCAACCTAATCTATCACTTCTCCAGAAACTTTTGCAAAACGCACTTTTCTACCATCTATAATCTTAAATCCTACTTTAGTTGGAGTTTTATACTTAGGATCCAATATTGCAACATTGGATACATCAATAGCTAACTCTTTATTGAATATACCACCACCACTACCAGCTCTTGGTTTAGTATGTCTCTTACACACATTTACGCCAGAAACAACTACTTTCTTTTTAGCATTACGTATTATAACTTTGATTACCTTACCAATTTTTTTCTTATCTTTACCAGTTAAAACTATAATATCATCACCACTTTTTATTTTAGCACTCATTATAAAACCTCATCAGCTAATGACATTATTTTCATAAAAGAACCAGATAATAACTTTTTTACTGGACCAAACACCCGAGTGCCAAGTGGTTCACCTTGATCATTAATTAAAACCACAGCATTGCTAGAAAAACGAATTACAGAACCATCAGATTTCTTAACACTATTTTTTACTCTAACAACAACTGCTTTATATACTTTTCCTTTTTCAACTTTACCTTTTGGGTTAATAGACTTAGTAGATATAATAATCGTATCACCTACAGATGCAGATTTCCTACCACCTAACAAGCCAATACAAAGCACTGCACGCGCACCAGAATTATCAGCTACTTCTAACAATGTATTTTTTTGAATCATATAAATACCTATTCCTTTTTAGCTATTGATAACAACCCATTTTTTAGTAACAGAAATAGGCTTATGTTCCTGTATTAAAACCCTATCTCCCTTTTTGCAACTATTATTCTCATCATGTGCTGTATACTTCTTGTATTTTTTAATAACTTTTTTATACAGCCTATCCTTATACACTTGTAACACCGAAACCTTTACAGTCTTATCAGAGTCAGCCTTAGTTACGACACCATAAAAAACCTTCTTAGGCATTTTTTCCCTCTCTCTTTCTTCTATTTAATACAGTTAGACTACGAGCTATGTTCTTTCTTATTAAGCTGAAACGCGAAAAATTGTTGCACTGGCCAAGTTTTTTTTGAAAAGCCAAATTAACAAATTCTTTCCTCAAATTCACAAGAAGTTCATGTAATCCTCGTGAAGATTCTGATTCAAATTTAACTATATCCATTGCAACTCCATTCAATTATGATTAGATATAAATTTACACTTCATAGGAAGCTTAGCAGTCGCTTTTTCAAGGGCCAATCTTGCTAAATGCATGGGAACATCACTACTAATTTCAAACAAAACCCTACCGGGCTTAGCTTTAAATACCCAAAATTCAACACTACCTTTCCCTTTACCCATACGTACATCTGCTGGCTTTTTACTAACCGGAGTATCAGGAAAAATTCTTATCCATACTTTACCAGAGCGTTTTAACGTTCTAGATATTACGCGCCTTGCAGTTTCAATATGCTTGGACTGAACCTTACCTACTTCCATAGCTTTTAATCCATAATCTCCAAAAGACAGCGTGCTACCACCCTTAGCATTACCCTTTATTCTCCCCTTAAATACCTTTTTATATTTACTCTTTTTGGGAACAAACATCTCAATATACCTTAACTACCAACATAAACCCAAACTTTAACTCCTATAATACCACATATAGTCTTCGCTTCACAAAAAGCATAATCTATATTAGCACGCAAAGTGTGTAAAGGCAAACGACCTTCTTTGTACCATTCAGTACGAGCTATTTCAGCTCCGCCAAGACGCCCAGAGCAACTTACTTTAATACCCTCAGCACCCATCTTCAAACAATTTTGAATAGCTTTTTTCATCGCTCTTCTACATGAAATCCTTTTTTCTAGCTGATGTGTAATACTCCTTGATATTAAAACTGCATCTATTTCAGACTTTTTAACTCCTACTACATTCACTTCAACACTACTTTCTACTTTTTTAGCTATTTTTTGCTTTATCTTCTCAACATCCAAACCTTTCTTACCTATTATAACCCCAGGTTTAGAAGAATGTATTATTACAGACACTAAAGTAACTGTACGCTCTACAGTTACTTTAGAAATACCAGCATGCTTAAAGGATTCATTTATATAACTGCGAATAAATAGATCTTGATGCAATTTCTGTTTATAATCGTCCGTAGCACACCAAACAGAATCCCAGGTATTACTATTTATTTGCAATCTAAATACTTTAGGATTAACCTTCTGTCCCATATTTTTACACTTTCCTTATTAATTTTCCATTTCTATAAATCATACAATTTCTTTCAATTTTATAGTTATATTACTATAAAATTTGCTCATTCTATTAGCCCTACCCATAGCTTTTGGATATACTCTACGCAAAGTAAGTGACTTACCTATTAAAATTTCCTTTATATATAAATTATCAACGTTCAATCCATAATTATTTTGAGCATTAGCAATTGCAGAATTCAACACCTTCATTATAAAACCGGCAGCCTTTTTTTCACAAAATCTTAATTGTACATTAGCAAAAGAAACTTTTTTATTACGCACTAAATCAGCAACCAAATTTAATTTGCGAGGAGTTGATCTTAAAACCTTAGAACCAGCCTCAACTATTATATCCCTATTTTTCATATCAATTGCCTACCTTCTTGTTGCCTTTTTATCACCACCATGCCCAGTAAATTTACGAGTAGGTGAAAATTCACCGAATTTATGACCTATCATATTCTGATTATCAACACTAACAGGAATGTAATCTTTACCATTATAAACAGCAAATTTTAAACCCAAACAATTAGGAAGAATTACAGAAGCCCTGGAATGAATTTTTATCACCTTATTAATAGAACCCTCTTTTAAAGCTCTCTGAACTAATCTTAGTACAGATGGGTGTAAAAAAGGTGGTTTCCATACAGATCTACTCATAAATTAACCTTTCAATTTTTTTATATACTTATCACTAGATTTATTTTTTTTCCTAGTTTTTTTTCCTTTTGTTGCAACACCCCAAGGAGTAACAGGATGACGACCGCCAGAAGTTTTTCCCTCTCCACCTCCATGAGGATGGTCAACCGGATTCATTGCAACTCCACGTACAGCAGGTCTAATCCCAAGCCACCTACTTCTCCCAGCTTTACCCAACTTTCTATTCTTATGGTCAGGGTTAGATACTACACCAATAGTAGCCTTGCAAGAAGATAAAATCAACCTAATTTGACCAGACCTGAGTCGTAATAAAACATATTGGCCATCACGACCAACGATTTGTGCATAACAACCAGCAGCTCTAGCAATCGCAGCACCATTACCTGGCTTCAGCTCAACATTATGAACGAAAGAACCAACAGGTATATGCTTGAGTAGTAAACAATTCCCTGGCAAAATATCAGCATCATCTCCAGCTGTCACAACATCACCAGGCTTCATACCTTGAGGAGCTAATATATAAGATTTAGTATCATCTTCCTTATATGATATTAATGCTAAAAACCCACTTCTATTTGGATCATACTCTATTTTCTCAACTATACCCTGATCACTTCTATTACGTTTAAAATCTATAACTCTATACTTCTTCTTGTGACCACCACCCCTGTGACGAGTTGTAATTCTACCATGATTATTTCTTCCACCACTGGATTTCTTGCCAAATACAAGAGACTTCTCCGGCTTATCTTTTGATAAACCAATTTTACTTATTAATATAGTCCCACGAGAAGACGGAGTAACAGGATTAAAAAATTTCATACCCATATTAAACGCTCATTATATCTAATTTTTGACTATCCATCAAAGAAAAATAAACCTTTTTTCTCTGTTTTTTACAACCAACCACACCCCTGAAACGTCTATATTTAGGTTTAACTCTAATAACATTTATAGAAGAAATTCTGACATTAAATAAAGACTCTATTGCCGATTTTATTTGACGCTTATTTACATTTACAAAAACATACAAAGAGTATTTATTAAACTTCTCTCTTAAAAGAGAAGCCTTTTCTGTGATTACAGGAGATTTTATTATATTATTATATTTAATCATAACAATCTACCTTCAAGATGCTTTAAAGTGTCTTTTGTTAACATCACGCATTCATGATTCAATATATCAAAAACATTTAACCCAATAGGTTTGATTAAATCTACATAATGCAAATTTTTAGCAGCACGTAACAAATCATCTCCATAATCACCAACTATTAAAAAAGAAGAAAATTTAAAATTTTTAATATATTCACACATTTTAGATGTTTTCTTCACATCAACATTTAAACTATCAAGAACAACAACTTGATTATTTAAATATTTTAGAGATAAAGCAATTTTCAAACCAAATTTACGTACTTTTTTATTAAGAGAATAAGCATGACTCCTCACAACAGGACCAAAAATAATTCCACCACCTCTAAACTGAGGAGATCGCAAGCTCCCCTGTCTCGCCCTACCGGTACGTTTTTGACCATACGGCTTAGCTGTTGTACCAGAAACATCACTGATACCCTTTGTTTTATGAGCACCAACTCTTCTCTTTGCTAATTGCCATCTCACTATATCATGCAAAATACTCAATTTTTGCTTGGCAGAAAATATCAAGGGATTAAGCTCAACACTACCTACATTATTATTAGATAGATCAACTAATTCACATTCCATAACTAACTCACCAAATTATTAGCATCATCACTCATATTCAACAGCAGACCTACTGGAAAAGGAACATCTTTATGTAAAGGCTTTTTAACTGCATCTCTCACAAAAACATAAGAGTTTTTAAACCCAGGAACATTATTACCCTTTACAGCAATTATGCTATTTTCATAATCAATGGATAATATTTTCATATTCTGTACAGTCACTCTGCTATTACCTAAATGACCAGCCATTTTCTTCCCCTTGAATACTCTACCAGGATCTTGACATTGACCAGTAGAACCTTGTGATCTATGAGCAATAGAAACGCCATGAGATGCCCTAAGCCCACTGAAGTTATGCCGCTTCATCACACCAGCAAACCCTTTGCCTAAAGAATAACCCGTAATGTCAAGATATTGACCAACTACAAAATGATTAACCCCCACCTTTTTACCACATTCTATTCCGAATAGATCAGTTAATCTACTTTCGTATAATTTACATTTACTATTTATACCCTTTTTCTTTAAATATTCCAACTGAGGTTTTGCTATTTTTTTTAAATCCCCTGTGCCTAAAATGACTGAATTGTAGCCACATTTATCTTGTCCTTTTATATCGATAATATAAGTTTCGCTGAGATGCAATAAGGTTACAGCCATGCGACTATTATCAAAATACATAGCAGTATGGCCAACATTGGTCATTAACAAACCAATTCTCCTAAGCGAATTTATTCTCTTCATTTCCTTTTCCTAAATATTGACTTCCTTAACCTTTAAATCCACTTCTACACCAGCAGAAAAAGATAAATCTGCAAGCATCTTCATCATAGTAGAAGTAGGATTATGTACAATAATTAACCGCTTAGAAATTCTCATTTCAAATTGCTCACGAGATTTTTTATCAACATGAGGAGACCTATTAACAGTAAATTTAGAATCTTTTCTTGGCAACGCAATCGGACCAGATAAATCTGCATTAAACTGCTTTAATTGATCAATAAACTCGCGAATACACTTTTCCAACAAAGAACAATCGAAAGCTTTGATTCTAATATATATATCTTGCTTCATCTTAGTTATTATACTCATTCTAAAATTTCCGAAACAACGCCAGAACCAACAGTTCTACCACCTTCTCTTATCGCAAAACGTAATCCTTTATCCATTGCTATTGGTACTTGCAACTCCACTTCTATACTTACATTGTCCCCTGGCATTACCATCTCCTTTCCATCTAGCAATTTTATGCTCCCAGTTACATCCGTTGTCCTTAAATAAAACTGTGGCTGATAATTTCCAAAAAATGGTGTATGCCTTCCTCCTTCTTCTTTCTTCAATATATACACCTCCGCATTAAATTTCTTATGCGGGGTTATTGTCCCTGGTTTTGCCAATACTTGCCCTCTCTCCACTTCTTCTCTCTTTGTTCCTCTTAGTAGTATTCCTACATTGAGTCCTGCACTTCCCTTATCTAGCAACTTCTTAAACATCTCAACACCAGTACATATCGTCTTTTGCGTCGCTTTCAGACCTATTATCTCTATCTCATCCCCTGTCTTTATCTCCCCCTTCTCTATTCTTCCTGTTACTACCGTCCCTCGGCCCGATATTGAAAATACATCTTCTATTGGCAACAAAAACGGCAAATCTATAGGCCTTGGAGGTACTGCCACATACTCATCTAACTTCTCCATCAATTTATCTATTGATTTCTTTCCATACTCACTACTATCATCCTCTAATGCTTTTAACGCAGACCCAACTATCATAGGCACTTCATCACCTGGAAATCCATACTTACTCAGCAACTCTCTCACTTCCATCTCTACCAAATCTATCATATCAGCATCAGCAACATCAGCTTTATTTATATATACCACGATATATCCAACACCCACCTGTTTTGCCAGCAATATATGCTCTCTCGTTTGTGGCATCGGCCCATCAACCCCTGACACTACCAATATCGCTGCATCCATCTGTGCTGCACCTACTATCATATTCTTTACATAATCAGCATGTCCAGGGCAATCAACGTGTGCATAGTGTCTCTTTTCTGTTTGATATTCAACATGCGCTGTTGCTATTGTTATCCCTCTCTTTCTTTCTTCTGGCGCTTTATCTATTTGATCATATGCTACAAAATTACCATAATGCTTTGTTATCGCCGCTGTTAACGTTGTCTTCCCATGATCCACATGTCCTATCGTTCCCACATTTACATGCGGCTTTCCAAATGCTTCTACTATCGCTGTCATAACTTTAACTCTTCTACCTAAAATACAAATACATCAATAAATAATATGTTGATTTTATATAAATACAACAAAAAAAAGAGCGGATAGTGGGAGTCGAACCCACGTCACTAGCTTGGAAGGCTAGAGCTCTACCATTGAGCTATACCCGCACAATGGAGGAGGTAGGATTCGAACCTACGTACGCTCACGCGGACAGATTTACAGTCTGTTACCTTTAACCACTCGGTCACTCCTCCACAAAAATCTGTTAAGAGAACACTACCTTAACTTAAGTTTTATTATCCCTAATATTAAACATCCAAATCCAAAAGATCAAGTAATAAAAGCTAATCTAACTGATTTCAGTTAGATTTTACTTTTATATAACAAAATATTATCAATAAAACGCCTAAATAAATAATGTGAATCATGCGTACCTGGCGCTTCTTCTGGATGATATTGAGCAGAAAAGACTGGGTAATCCTTCATCATTATTCCCTCTACACTATTATCAAATAGAGAAATATGAGTAACTTCAACGTTACTTGGAAGAGAAGCTGAATCAACAACAAAACCATGATTTTGGCTAGTTATCTCAACTTTTTTACTCTCCAGATCATAAACTGGATGATTACTCCCTCGATGACCAATATCCATCTTAACAGTCTTTGCCCCCAAAGTAACTGCAAGTAATTGATGGCCCAGGCATATACCAAAAACTGGTATTTTAGATTTCACAATAATTTCTATTTCTGAAATTACACTCTCTCCTATCTCTTGTGGATCACCAGGGCCATTTGAAAGCACTATACCATCTGGATTCATGCTTAATATTTTGTGAGCAAAACCTGTATCTGGTTTGACTAATTCAACCGTACAATCAAGTTCTACTAAGCGTGAGATTATACTATTTTTTACACCGAAATCAACAATTACAACCCTATATTTTGCATTAAGAGCGCTTTGAAAGTTATTACTTAAACCGACTTTCTTAGTTATTTCTATTCCATTTACAGATTTGTATTTCTTCAATTCATCTAATATATGTGCCTCACTTGACGGACATATCATTCCATTTTGAGATCCATGTTTTCTCAAATATCTCGTCAAAGCTCTAGTATCAATTCCCGATATCCCAACTACATTATTTTTCTCCAACCAATCATTTAAACTAATATATGAAGAAGAGTGAGACATAGGAGAAAGTTCACGCATAATCACACCACTTGCAAAAACTTTTTCTCCTTCATTATCTTTGTGATTTATTCCAACATTACCGATATGAGGAAAAGTGAACGCTATGATTTGATTAGCAAAAGAAGGATCGGTTATAGTATGTTGATACCCGGTCATACCAGTGATAAAACAAACTTCACCTATACATTTGCCCTTTTTACCTACCGATCTTCCCCAAAAGCACTTGCCATCTTGTAAAACTAAAGCTGCATCCTGCATTTAACTCTCTCTTAAAATCATTTAAAATATTATATAAGAATTTTAAATAACATGCCAAAACTCAATCGCAAGCTTCTCCACACAAAAACATCTTGACTATCGCATGTTTCATATTATATGAATAAACTATTAATGAAAGTGGAGGTTTACAATGCCTAATAATACAGATCAGTCTAAAAAAATAAATGAGAAATGGTTATTTATAGGAGGTGCTTCATTGTTTCTTGTAACAATTCTACCATCAATTTTTCTCTTAGCAAAAATAGCTATGATGTTTATTATAATCTCAACTACAGCAATAGCAATAAAAATTGCCTCAAAAGCAATATCAAACGTTTTAGAGGATAAAGAGAATCAATCAACACAAAATAAAATTATAAACCTAGCTATTGGAGCAGTGTCCATACTTGCAGGTGGGCTATCATTACTTATTACAGCAAAAGTTGGTTTCATCGCAATATGTTCAACTATAGCTATTTTAGCTCTGTATGAATATATTAAAGATGAAAAAATAGGTAAGGATATAAATGATAAATTCGATGAAATAGCTAATAATACAACTGAGTTTTGCATCAACAGCATTGAAAAACTTATTCCATCACAAAGTTGTGAAGTGTAATCTTTTGTTTATAAATTTTTAGATGCATGGCTAACGTATAAACACTGAAATCAGCACTCCCTTTCTTGTTATACTAGTAATGGCTTCAATCATCAAAAATGTTGTATTACTTTTATACTCGCAAATCTAACTGGATTCCAATACTGGAATGACATTACCTTGAATGGAAATCGGTGCGTGATGTACATCTGTATAGAGATTAAATATATCATTCAGTTTGTTATCATTCTAGTACTGCCATTCTATAGGTAACAGCTGTACCTGGAGCTCCTCTCTTGTCATTCCAGCACTGGAATCCAGAAAACTTAATTTCAAACCAGTACTTTCCCTCTTTTCATCCCAATTTCCAAAATGTTACTCCAGTACTGAAATCCATCTTTTTTATAACTATCGAAAACACTGTATTACTTTACAAATTTAACTAGATATAATTACTGGTATGGCACGTTCGTAAAATTACGATAAAAATTACTTGACAAATTCTGATAGTCTTTTTACTATTCGTAATGAAGGTGTTCTAGAGTTTGGAATCTATCTTCGTCTGCAGACTTTTCAATTAAATTAATCTATAATCTTCAGTTAAAATATATTTTAGCTATACTTCGGTCGTAGCTGTATACATTTTTCTCAATCTTTTTTATTAGTGGAGGACTATCATGTTTAAAACACTGAATTACGCATATCATTGACCTACATGTCTTTAAAGGACAGATGGTACCTATGTCCTTTTTATATAAATTATTGTGTTTTTATGTCTTTTTTAGCAATGTCATTTATTGTTTTACGCCCCAGTCTTTTTCAAATATTGCGAGCCCTTGATCAGTAAGTGGATGATTAATTAACTGTCTAAGTATTTTTGCTGGCACAGTAATTGAATGAGCACCGAGCCGTGCAGCTTCTATTACATGTGCTGGACTTCTTACTGATGCAACAAGAACTTTTGTCTTAAAATTATAATTAGAATATATAGTGCATATATCTTCTATTAGCGATAAGCCGTCATAGCTTATATCATCAAGGCGACCAACAAAGGGAGAAATGAAACAAGCACCGGCCTTAGCGGCAAACAGTGCTTGTCCAGGAGAAAAACATAATGTGATGTTAGCAGGTATTTTATGTTCTGTCCACAACTTTTTACAAGAAATTAATCCTTCATGTGTAAGGGGTAACTTTACTACGATATTACTAGCGATTTTCGCTAACTTAAGGCCTTCCTTAACCATATCTTCATGGCTATCTGCAACAACTTCAACACTAACAGGTCCTTTTATAATAGAACATATTTCGCTTACTAAATCTTCGTACTTATCTTTATGTCCAGATTTTGCTATTAAAGAAGGATTAGTTGTTATACCATCAATGAACTCTTTTAGCTCCTTAATTTCATTTAAATCAACACTATCAAGAAAAATTTCCATATTATTGTCCTATTAAAAACCTATTTTTACAAAATATTGTCATCTTTGAAAAGTATAAATAAAATCGGATTTTTAACTCAATTCAATTTTCAGTCCGTTAGGAAAGAAAATATTGCACTGAGACACAGTATACCCCTGGTAATAAACATGAATTGGTTGCATTTTATTATAAAATTAGCATAACCAATTTCTGAAGTTTACTAGCTTTACGTTCAATAGAAATTCTTGCATAGCCTAAAACTTAGTGCTACTATTAGTATAGTAACACAAATAGGTAGTGAGGAACAATAAACAAAATCGACTAAGTTCGAGTTTAGCGCTCGCAATTAAATTCAACTAAAAAGGTTAATATAAAAGGAGTTTTGATAGCTTAATCACTCCTAAAGTAAATATATTATCAGAACAATAGTAATAGGGGGTATACTATGTCAACAAATTTCCCGACATTGAAAAACATATTAGCAGAGCTGAAAAGAAAAAATAGCATTACTGTTTTAGAAGAACATTGTCAGCAAAAATGGGAGGTTTATGACTTGCTCATGGATTTAACAAATGATGAAAATTTTAAGCAAGCATATATAGATCTATCTTTCAACAAGAGCTTTAAAAAAAACTTTATAGAATTAGCAAATCAGGCAAAAAAAGCTGTAAGTAAGTATTTTAGAGACAAAGACATAGACCTTCGAGCTTTTTATGTAGAAACTAACAATTCTGATAAAGTGTTAAACATTAATCTTATTAATTACAATAGAAGTGAGCCAATAAGAATTAGTGATATCTTACAGCAAGAAAGGGATATTAGCACATTGAATATCTATTGCGATAAAAAGCATGACATATACGCTTACCGAAAAGGTAAGGAAAGACGTTATGAATTTAAAGAGGATGCATATTATGAAATGACAAGCACTTGGCCTGTGCAGGACAAGGATGGGAAAACTTTTACCTGTACTATGGTTATGAATGTAAGTAATTCTGGTATAACTAAAGTACTACAGTTTAATGGTAAAGATTTTGAATCGCCACCTGAGGAGTTTTGGGAATTAATAAGACAAAATGAGGAATTATATATTCAAGGCCTCTCTCTACATGATGCTGTAAAAGCATTATTGAAAAAGAACAAAAATGCTAACATTGCACCGGCTGTTAGTAATCTGCAAAATAACGAACATATCGTAATCAATCAAGACGAAAAGCTGAAAGATCTTGAAAATGATGCTAAAAGCAATCCTATTCTTTCTTTCACTAGCAACAATGTATCAAAGGTTAATACACAGCAGATTGCAACTCAGGCAATTGCAACTCAAACAAAAGTTAATTCACAACAACTAGATCAAAAGCTTACAAAAGCTGAGCAAGAAATTAGAGAATTAAATGAACTGAGGAACAATTTACAGCATAGGCTCGAAGAGGCTGAGCAAGAATTTGAAGAGTTAGAAAAGCATAATAGTGATTTACAGAATGAACTTGAAGAAGAAAAGCAAAAAAACGTAAAATTGCAAATTGGACTAACACAAAAAGATGAGAAGCTAGAAAATATATCAACAGAGCTGCAAGGGAAAATACAAGAACTTGAAGGTACATATGAAGAAAAGAAAGACCTGAAGAAAAAGTTGGAAATTGCCAATGCAAAAAATAAGAAACTGGAAGATACATTGCAGATAGAGAGCGAGCAAGCAGAACGTATAATGATCGAAGAGAATGAGCGCTTAACGAATTTAAAATATAGGCTCGACAAGGCTGAGCAAGAATTTGAAAAGCATAATAGTAATTTACAGAATGAACTTGGAGAGGAAAAGCAAAAAAGTGAAAAACTAGCAAATATGTCAACAGAGCTGCAAGAAAGAGTGCAAAAACTTGAGAGTGTGTATGAAAAAGAAAAAGAAGATCTAAAGAAGAGGCTGGAAGTTGCTAATGCAGAAAAAGAAGAGTTGACAAGTGAGGTAAGAAAATTGCAAGAGGAATCAGACCAGCTGTTAAGTAGTTGCATAGTAAAGCTAAAAAAATCAGAACAGGAACTCATGGAGGCTAAGCAAGAAATTGAAGCATTAGAGAAGTGCAATAGTGATTTACAGAATAAACTTGAAGAAGAAAAGCAAAAAAACGTAAAATTGCAAATTGGACTAACACAAAAAGATGAGAAGCTAGAAAATATATCAACAGAGCTGCAAGGGAAAATACAAGAACTTGAAGGTGCATATGAAGGAAAGAAAGATCTAGAGAAAAAGTTAACAATTGCTAATGCAAAAAATGAAAAACTGGAAGATAAATTGAAACAGTTTAAAAAAGCGGAAGAGGAAGCAGAAGGTATATTAGATGAAAATTGGAAAGATATACAGAATTTAAAATTTACAATTCTACGCTTAAATGATAAGTACAACACAAATCTGGAATCTTATAAACAAGAGGTAGATCAGCTAAAGCAGGAATATGAAGAGTTAAAGAACGAGGTAGAGCTTAAAGATGAGCAAATTAAGAAGTATAAGCAACAGTTGTCGCAGAAGAGAGAAGAAACAAAAGAGAATCAATTACTGAAGTCAAAGATTAAAGAATTGGAAGAATGTAATGAGCACTTGACAGAAATAATTGGAAATAAAGCTCTGGAAATTGAAAGAATAACTAGAGAAAGAAAAGAACTAAACGGTACAGTGCAATACTTAAATAGCCAAGTAGAACTGTTAAGTCCAGTAATTGATCAAGTACTTGTTAATAAAAAGGAAGTTTTTGATAATAATTCAAAAATGTTTTACCAGCTTACAGAGAAAATTGATGATTCAGAAAAAAAATCTAGGTCTTTAAGCCTTGATAGCGCATTTCATAGCGATCACTGTAATTCACTTCTAGACTTAATCAGCAGTCCCTCAAAGGTGTGTAGCCAAAGTCAGCGTGGAGGTGTTTAAAGATGCATATGAAATCAGTGCTTCTTCTTGTCACTCAACTCTTGTCATCCGAGTAGCGTGACACTGGATAAAAACATTTGTGAATTACGCAATGGACAACAAATTCTAGGAACATATGTTAAAATAATATCCACGATTAAAATAAGATAGATCCCAGTGTCACGCACTGGGATGACACTATTTTTTGTACTTTTACCTTCAAAGCTGCAACTTTTGCACAATTGTAGTCTTGACCATACGATCCTAGTTGTAAAAATTTCTAGATTTCAGTGTCTGAGCACTGGGATGATATCCTTCTAATGTTCGTACAGTTGTGTGTCAGCTACTTGAAGTGGGAATGACAAGAGTAAACTCATTTCTTGAATACAAAAAGAGCCCCTAAAGAGATTTGACATCAAGATAACTTAAATATATACCAACTCTCTTATTTTTTAATGATTCCTCATCATGAGTCAAATGATCAAAAACCTGAATTTGATTCGTTATGATGCTACAATTATTATTTGCAACCTCTAATATACCATTATCAATTACAACTTTTTCCTTTGTCTGGTTACTCATTTGAACAGTAATTATACCAGGCAATAAATAAATTAAGTAAGGAGAATGGTAAGCTAAAATCACTAGCTCTCCTTCAAGCCCATTCACTGAAAGAGAAACCACTTCATCGAATGAAATTCGATTATCAGGAGAAAAAAATTGCACCTTAAAAGTGTTCATAATCTTTAATGTCCGGCCCCAACTTCAGCTTTTATTGATTCAGCCTTTTCTATTGCTTCACTTATACTTCCCACCATATAAAAAGCAGCTTCTGGCAGATGATCATATTTACCTTCAATAATTCCTTTAAAACTAGAAATAGTATCAGAAAGTGAAACAAATTTGCCAGACATGCCAGTAAATACCTCCGCAACATGAAAAGGTTGAGAAAGAAACTTCTGAATTTTACGAGCTCTATCAACAATAATTTTATCTTCATCAGATAGTTCATCCATACCAAGTATTGCGATAATATCTTGCAGCGACTTATAAGTTTGCAATATACGTTTCACTTCAGAAGCCACAGTATAATGCTCTTCACCAATGATTTCAGCAGATAAAGACTGAGAAGTTGAGTCAAGTGGATCAACAGCAGGATATATACCCATTTCAGCTATCTGCCTTGATAACACTGTGGTTGCATCAAGATGAGAGAATGTCGTTGCCGGAGCTGGATCGGTCAAATCGTCCGCAGGAACATATATAGCCTGTACAGAAGTAATAGAACCAGCAGTAGTTGAGGCTATTCTCTCTTGCATAGCGCCCATATCAGTTGCAAGGGTTGGCTGATAACCAACAGCCGACGGTATTCTTCCAAGCAAAGCAGAAATTTCAGAACCAGCTTGAGTAAAACGGAAGATATTATCCACAAAAAATAGAACATCTTGATTTTCACAATCACGAAAATACTCCGCCATAGTTAGTGCTGTTAAAGCAACCCTAGCCCTTGCTCCAGGAGGCTCATTCATTTGACCATAAACCAAAACGGCTTGAGATTTTTCGTGCTCACTTATATCTATTACATTCGAAGTAATCATCTCGTTATAAAGATCATTACCTTCACGCGTTCTCTCTCCTACTCCAGCAAACACAGAAAATCCTTTATGAGCTTTTGCTATGTTGTTAATCAGCTCCATTATCAGAACTGTTTTACCAACACCAGCTCCACCAAATAAGCCAATTTTTCCTCCTTTAAGATAAGGAGCAAGAAGATCTATAACCTTTATTCCTGTAACTAAAACTTCTTCCTGTATCTTCTGCTCAGTAAAGCTTGGAGGTGATCTATGTATAGGTTCTAAATCATACTTTCCTTTTAGCGGACCACACTCATCTATAAGCTCCCCTACAACATTAAAAATCCTTCCTAAAGTTGAGCGTCCAACCGGAACTGATATTGGTGCACCTGTATCAACAAACTCATCACCTCTTGACATACCATCTGTGCTATCCATAGCAATGCAACGAACTATATTGTCACCTATATGCTGTGAAACCTCTAAAACTAGCTCCTTGCCCTTATATTTTAGTTTGCTTTTTAAAGCATTAAATATCTTAGGCAACCCGTCTTCAAATTTTAAATCAACAACTGCTTGAGTTATTTTAACTACTTTACCTGTACTCATCTCTTTCATCACCTAACACTACAATTCTATAAAAGAACTTCTAAAGAAAATAAATCTTATATTATTAACAGAAATTTTGCAATATTAAAACACTTACTAGTTACGTTTCATTATAAACAATGCAAATGCATTCAATAGCCAAGTAATAACAAACAGCACCAAACTAAGCGCATAAGCAGCAAGAGTTTGCACACTATTGAAATCCTGATCTCCGGTAAGTAATGTAGCAATTTGTACAGTGATAGTAGTAACTGAATTGAGAGGATTAAAGGTCAAATTTGCATTGATTCCCACAGCCATTAGTACAATCATTGTTTCACCTATTACTCTTGAAATTGATAATAAAATTGCACTTAAAATTGTAGGCATTGCATAAGGTATTGTTATATGCCATATAGTTTCCGCTGGTGTTGCGCCAAGCGCCATAAAACCATAACGTAAACTTTTTGGAACAGATCTTATAGCATCTTCAAGCAAAGAAATAATAAAAGGAAGAATCATTACCCCGATCGATAAACCAGCAATCAAAGCACTTTCTGAGTGTATACTTAAATTAAAAAAATTTGCTACCTGCTTTATAAAAAAAGACAAAAATATAACTGAGAAGTATCCATATACAACAGTAGGAATAGCAGACAAAACCTGTAAGGCTGTATTAATAACATAACGCACTTTTTCACTCGCATACTCACTAATATATATTGCAGAAAATAAACCAAGCGGCACCGCAACTAACATTGCTACAATAGTTATAAGTAATGTCCCCACTAAAAGTGGCGCTATACCAAAACACCCCACCTCTCCTTCACCAATAATAGCTACATTATGCTTCCATTTTAAGCAAAATAAGAATTCTGAAATAGCTACTTTATTAAAAAAAGAAATGGACTGAACAAAAATAGATAGCATTATAAATAAAGTGATAAAAAGTGATATTGCTAAAGCCATAAATAACAAAAATTTTACCATCTTATTTCTTTTACCTTTAAGGATAAAAATCAGCATAAAAAAAAGTAACGCTATAGAAATAGAAGTTATAAAATAACCATCATAGAATGCTAACAAACAAGGTAGCATCCACATACAACTCAAATATATATAAGACTTAACTTTACTTACTGCTTGAAACTTACTCAAACAAAATAAAAGGACTAGTAAAACAAGTACGCCTATAATTAAATTCATTTTTCCATATATCAAATTTTATTCAACAAGAATGCCACAGAAGTTGACCATTATTTGACAATAGAGCAAAATAGTTTAAAATAAATAGTCATATTAATATAAAAACAATGAAAAGAACATTTCAACCAAAAAATTTAAAAAAAAAGCACAAACATGGATTTCGTTCACGTATGTCAACAAAAGCTGGAAGAAAAATTCTTAATAAGCGTCGCTCATTAGGGTGTAATAAATTATGCGCATAGTAAGCATAAAAAAAAAGAGTTTTCCTTTGCTTTTAAAAACAGATTAGCATCTTACAGTCTTTTTTATCGAGGGGTATATATATCACTATATGCTATAAAAGAAAGAGAACCTGAAAAGTATATTCATGTTATTAGAGTAGGTCTGGCTATCAGTAAAAAAGTCGGAAAAGCAGCAAAAAGAAATAAAATAAAAAGGCAATTACGAATGCTAGCTAAAGTTAGCATTTCTAATATAAGTAATGTAGGATACTATTACATAATACTAACCCATCAAAACATTATGCAAGCAGGCTATAAAAATTTACAAAAAGACCTCAATATTTGCTTAAAGAAAGATAAAATAAGAAGGAATTTTCACTAAAGTATTTACAGCTATATTTTTTATGATAAGATAAGTGAGGTTTTTAAAATAAATTAATAGATGTGGGTGCTTGAGGTAGAAAGTATAAAAAAACAAGATAAAAAGCTCGATACAAATAATGCTGAAGAGAGTTTTTATGAATATAGAAAGTCTAGCTATCGTACACAATGGGGAATGGCATTTGAACAAAGCCAATATTTAGAACAAAATAAAGATAATCCTAGAGGGAAATTGCTAAATTTTAATATAGAAGCAACTCATTACAATAAGAGAATAGTTTGATAAAAGTACCCGTTCAGGGAAGTGGTTGAAGAAACGATAGGTAGGGGATTGTATAGTTCTCTTTGTTTCCATGTTAAGTATAATGAAATTATCCTTTCAAGTTCCTAGCTCTGATTACGTAAAATATGAGCTTTTACAGTAAACGATATAATGCCTAATTTGCTGTTCAGCGTGATAGTGGAATACTTTCTGGTTTACTTAAAAAATTTCACATCATTCTTTCAGATTTTAAAATATTTTTCGCAACTTGAGAAGCTCCAGTTGCTTCAGATAGGTAGCTTCAAGTAATACCTTATACGTTTTGCAACTTTCTTACACTTCTGTTTCATTTTTTAATAAAGCTTTTTTTAGCATAAATAATTCAGTGGATGCGTTTTTTAAGTAACAGCCCAGAATTTTAACTTCAATAGTCCAGCTATGTTTCAAAGTACCTTTCAGCGACTATTACGATTACAACATACACTGTCTTTTAAATCTTCTTTCCCTTTAAAACTTGCAGTATTGCTTCAGCACTAACCAAGTTTACCTTTATTATAACACGTTGATGCGCAAAACCTCACTTTTCTTATTCGATTTGCTCATACACCTTTTTGCATTTGAGGGAATTCTATATTCACTATTTGATACGCTTTCAATTCACATTAAAAACATCACTTATAATTTTCACGTTTTGAATTTTTATAAGATCCACTGAGTGCTACAATTATCACCTAACTATTGGACCAAATGTATCTGCTTTTTGGTAGTTTGCTACTTCTTCTTTCTCCTCATCTCCAACAACTTAATTAATATTCAATTATATAAAGTTTGATTTTCGGAAGATCAATTGTTTGATGATTTGTTAAATGTTGCTATCTCTCCTCCTAATTTGGAAATAAGTGACAAATTCTACTTTTAAATTTTCTACTTTTATCTTAAAGTTTTCGCAGAGTTCTAAAAGATCAGTTATATTACCTCACAGCTACTCTATGTTTACCTTGTTTCATCGCTCTACTGAAAAGATATAAATAAGAAGAAATTTTTATAAACTTGGCAACGACCTACTTTCCCTTTTTAAGTA
This sequence comes from Wolbachia endosymbiont of Chrysomya megacephala, assembly GCF_008245065.1. NCBI lineage: Bacteria > Pseudomonadati > Pseudomonadota > Alphaproteobacteria > Rickettsiales > Anaplasmataceae > Wolbachia > Wolbachia endosymbiont of Chrysomya megacephala. The sequence continues at coordinate 696,455 of NZ_CP021120.1, read as the reverse complement.
TCATCGGCGCTAAAAAGTTTCACTTCCGAGTTCGAAATGAGATCGGGTGGTTCATTTTTGCTATAGCCACCAAGTCAACAAAAATTTCTGACTTAATAAATTTTAACTTAATATTTAACACTGCATATGCACATATAGAAAGCAAATAAATCAATCAGGCTATTAGTACCAGTTAGCTTCACATGTTACCATGCTTCTACACCTAGCCTATCAACGTGGTAGTCTCCCACGGCCTTAATTGGGAAATTTTTTTGAAGAGGGTTTCTTGCTTATATGCTTTCAGCAATTATCCCATCTATACATAGCTACCCAGCGATGCTATTGGCATAACAGCTGGTACACCAGAGGTATATACATCTCGGTCCTCTCGTACTAGAGTCAGATCTTCTCAAATTTCCTTCACCCACGGCAGATAGAAACCGAACTGTCTCACGACGTTCTAAACCCAACTCACGTAACACTTTAATCGGCGAACAGCCGAACCCTTGGGACCTTCTCCAGCCCCAGGATGTGATGAGTCGACATCGAGGTGCCAAACGGTGTCGTCGATATGAACTCTCGAACACCATCAGCCTGTTATCCCCGGCGTACCTTTTATCCGTTGAGCGATAACCCTTCCATACAGAATTACCGGATCACTATGACCGACTTTCGTCTCTGCTTGGCTTGTCAGCCTCGCAGTCAGGCAAGCTTATGCCATTGTACTATCAAGCTGATTTCCGACCAGCTCTAGCTTACCTTCGCACGCCTCCGTTACTTTTTAGGAGGCGACCGCCCCAGTCAAACTACCCACCATACAATGTCCTAGTTCCAGATAATGAAACATAGTTAGATATCAAAAGTGTAAAGGGTGGTATCTCAAGGTTAACTCCATTATAGCTAGCGCCATAACTTCAAAGTCTCCCACCTATCCTGCACATCACACTTTTAATAGCAATGTAAAGCTATAGTAAAGGTGCACGGGGTCTCTTCGTCTAACCGCGGGTACCCCGCATCTGCACGGGGAATTCAATTTCGCTGAAGTGATGTTGGAGACAGTGGAGAAATCGTTACGCCATTCGTGCGGGTCGGAACTTACCCGACAAGGAATTTCGCTACCTTAGGACCGTCAGTGTTACGGCCGCCGTTTACTGGGGCTTCAATTCAGAGCTTGCACCCCTCCTATTAACCTTCCAGCACCGGGCAGGCGTCAGACCCTATACTTCCACTTACGTGTTTGCAGAGTCCTGTGTTTTTAGTAAACAGTCGCTACTCCCTATTTTGTGCCACCTACTTATAGTTGCCTAAAAGCAGGTTACCCTTCTTCCGAAGTTACAGGTATAATTTGCCGAGTTCCTTCAACATCATTCTTTCAACACCTTAGTATACTCTACTCATCCACCAGTGTCGGTTTACGGTACGGCCTCATAAATATAAGTGCTATTTCCTGGAGCTTCTTTTAAGCATAGATCAATCCAATAAGACCTATACAAATACAAAACCCGTCACACTTAAGAGGTTTAGGAATATTAACCTAATTGCCATCGACTACTCCTTTACGGACTCGCCTTAGGAACCGACTAACCCTACGCAGATTAACTTAACGTAGGAACCCTTAGATTTTTGGTGAGAGTGTTTTTCACACTCTTTTACGCTACTTATGTCAGCATTCTCACTTCCGATATCTCCAGCAGTTTTTACAAACCACCTTCACAGACTTACGGAACGCTCCGCTACCGCGCCTATTAATCGAAATTAATAAGCACCCACATCTTCGGTATACAGCTTTAGCCCCGGTACATTTTCGGCGCAGAAAAACTTATTTAGACAAGTGAGCTGTTACGCTTTCTTTAAAGGATGGCTGCTTCCAAGCCAACCTCCTAGCTGTAATGGTTTTTCTACTTCCTTTCCCACTTAGCTGTAATTTTGGGACCTTAGATAGTGATCTGGGCTGTTTCCCTTTCCACCACGGACTTAGCACCCATAGTGTGTCTGCTGTATAATTAATTATTGGTATTCGGAGTTTGGTTAGATTTGGTAAGATGATGAATCCCCCTAGTCTATCCAGTGCTCTACCCCCAACAACATAAATACAACGCTCTACCTAAATAGATTTCGCGGAGAACCAGCTATTTCCAAGTTTGATTGGCCTTTCACCCCTAATCACAACTCATCCAATAATGTTGCAACATTAACTGGTTCGATCCTTCAGTATGTTTTACCATACCTTCAATCTGGTCATGACTAGATCACTTGGTTTCGGGTCTAATCCATAAAACTAAACGCCCTATTCAGACTTGCTTTCGCTACGCCTACACCTATCGGCTTAAGCTTGCTTCATAGATTAACTCGCTGACCCATTATGCAAAAGGTACGCTGTCACTCTAAATATCAATAAATTGATATAGAGCTCCAACTGTTTGTAAGCACTTGATTTCAGATTCTATTTCACTCCCCTCCCGGGGTTCTTTTCACCTTTCCCTCACGGTACTTGTTCACTATCGGTCGTTAAGGAGTATTTAGGCTTGGAGGATGGTCCCCCCATATTCAAACAGGATTTCACGTGCCCCGCTCTACTCAAGGATTTAAAAACTTTCTATTTGTACAGGACTATCACCTTCTATGGTTACCATTTCCAGAGTATTCTAATTCTTATTTTTAAATCACTAGCCTTTTCCGCTTTCGCTCGTCACTACTAACAGAATCTCGGTTGATTTCTTTTCCTTTGGCTACTTAGATATTTCAGTTCACCAAGTTTGCTTTATATACTTAGTATATAATAACTAGCTAAGCTAGTTGGGTTTCCCCATTCGGAAATCTGCGGATCAAAATTTGTTGACAATTTCCCGCAGCTTATCGCAGCCTGCCACGTCCTTCATCGCCTCTTAACGCCAAGGCATCCATCAAGTGCTCTTAATAATTTATTTATCTGACTATATGTAGAATATGCAGAGTTAAATATTAACTTACAATTGAATTGAGATTAAATAATCTCTACCATAAAACTTTTCAAACATCTAAAAACTAATCTTTTATATGTTACAATCTGATAAATCATATGTCAACGCCTTTTTACACAAAACATTTACCTATTATTATCAACAACAATATACCAGCAATCTTAAACATTATAATCTAAGAAATATTTGACAAATTGATATGTACAGAAAAATTAATGAAAAAGATATTTTGTAAGATAAAATGTGTTAAAATTAGTTACCTAAAAATGAAAATGAACATTTGGAGTATTTCTAATGTATGAAAAGTAATCTATCTTTTATAAAAAACTTTGCTTTAAATTGTATATCCAAGCTCACTGGCTTATTAAATAGTAAAAAAGTAAAAAATTTCATTATGGATAAATACAGTACTCTCCATAAAGAAATTGTAGTGTTTCTTGAAAAATCTAAAAACCTGTTAAATACCAACACTGAAATCGGGTTATATCACTTCTATAAAGGTAATATATCAGATGCAAAGTTAAGATTTTGGTTAATTAGCATATTCTACCCTAATTTACCTCTAGTCTGGTATAATATCGGAAGATGTCATTTTGCAGTAGGCAATACTAACAAAGCTTATAATTATTTAACAAAAACCCTAAAATTAGATAGTAGTCATAAAGAAGCTTCTTACTATATAAAGAAAATAACAAACACATCAGATATTGTGGAATTGCCTGAAAATCTCATAAAGCAATATTTTGATTACACAGGTGAATATTTTGTTGAGCATTGGCTAATTGCCAAACAATACAGAGGGCATGAACTAGTACACATGATAATTACAAAAGTCTTTAACAACTCCACTTCTAAACTGAATATACTCGACCTTGGTTGCGGTACTGGAATATGTGGTCACTTCCTAAAAATAAGTAATATTAGAAGTCGCATAACAGGAGTTGACATCTCAAATAGAATGCTCAATATTGCAAGAGGATGCCTTATAAAAGGTAAACCTGTTTACGATGAGTTAATACATACAGAAATGAAAGAGTTTCTTAAACAAGAGAAGAACCAGCAGTATGATGTAATTATCTTTGCTGAAGTGCTACACTATCTACATGATTTTCTAGCAGAATTGGAACTAGCAAAAGGATTGACAAACAAAAAAGGGGTTATTGTATGTTTAGTAAGAAGAAAGGAAGGTAAAGGTATTGACTTTGTAAACAAAGGAGATTATTTTCGTCACTCAGAAGATTATATTCAGCATGTTGCAAAAGAAACAAATATGCAAATAAGTCAAATGAGTTACTGTAAAATATATGGCAGCCAAGTTGATGGTATCTTGTTTGCATTACAGTATCCACAAAAAAATTTAACAACTTAATCGAGAAATCGCTCAAATAAATGTCTATATTATCATAAAGGGAGTCTTATGAATTACATTGCTATTAACTACGCAAAGGATAGTAAATTAACTGATTTTGGAAAAGCAGTTCTATTGGACAGGTATTTAATAGAAAATGAAAGTTATCAAGATCTCTTTATACGTATTGCCAATTACTACTCTGATAATAAAGAGCATGCACAGCGTCTTTATGATTACATGAGCAATTTATGGTTCATGCCTTCAACTCCAATACTTAGTAATGGTGGTACCAAGAGAGGATTGCCTATTTCCTGCTTTCTTAACGAAACTGAAGATAGCTTGCAGGGAATAGTTGATTTATGGAATGAAAATGTTTGGCTCGCTGCACGTGGTGGTGGAATAGGTAGTTATTGGGGAAATTTACGTTCAATTGGTGAAAGTGTCAAAGGTAGCGGTAAAACATCAGGAATTGTGCCATTTATCGTAGTACAAAATGCTCTGACGCTTGCAATCAGCCAAGGATCCTTAAGAAGAGGAAGCTCAGCAGTTTATCTTCCTGTATGGCATCCAGAAATAGAAGAGTTTCTAGATTTACGTAAGCCAACTGGTGGTGACCCAAATCGCAAAGCATTAAATATACATCATGCTGTAATAGTAACAGATAAGTTTATGCAAGCTGTTGAAGATGATCAAGAATGGGATTTAATAAGCCCTCATAACAATAAAGTTATTTCAACAGTAAAAGCACGGGATATATGGATTAAAATATTAACAGCAAGAGTTGAAACTGGAGAACCTTACATTATTTTCCTTGATGCAACAAATAACAATAAGCCAGAATCTTACAAAAAACTCAACTTAGACATCAAAATGTCAAACCTATGCAGTGAAATAACTTTAACTACAGGTTACGATCACCTGAAAAAGTCACGCACTGCTGTATGTTGTTTATCATCCGTAAATCTTGAATACTACGAAGAATGGAAAGATAATGAGCTTTTCATAGAAGATATAATGCGTTTTCTTGATAATGTATTAGAGGATTTCATAAATCAAGCACCAAATGAAATACAGCGAGCAAAATATTCCGCAATAAGAGAGCGTAGTATCGGTCTTGGCGTGATGGGTTTTCATTCATTTTTACAAAGTAAAATGGTTCCTTTTGAATCAGTAACAGCCCAACAATGGAATAAAAAAGTATTTAAGCATTTGCGCGAGCAAGCAGATGTAGTTTCTAAAAAATTAGCAGAAGAAAAAGGGCCATGTCTTGATGCTAAAGAAATCGATCTAATGGAAAGGTTTACACATAAGCTCGCTATTGCTCCAACTGCCTCAATTTCGATTATCGCAGGCAACACTTCCCCTGGAATAGAGCCATATGCAGCAAACGTATTTATACAGAAGACACTTACAGGTTCATTTGTAGTACGAAATAAATTCTTGCAAAAACTACTAGCAGAAAAAAATCAAGACAATGATGAAATATGGTCCTCAATTTCAACAAATGAGGGTTCTGTTCAGCATTTAGATTTTCTTAGCAAGCATGAAAAACTGACATTTAAAACAGCATACGAACTTGATCAACAATGGATCATAGAACATGCAAGTGATAGAACTCCTTATATTTGTCAATCTCAATCAGTAAATCTGTTCTTACCTGCCAATGTGCATAAACGTTACTTACACAAAATACATATGCTTGCTTGGAAAAAAGGATTAAAAAGCTTGTATTATTGCAGATCACAATCAATGCAGAGAGCTGACAAGGTCTCACATGACATATTCAAAAAAAGTGAAATATTGCAACAAAAAACAGATATTAATTATGATGAATGTCTATCATGCCAGTAGACTGTACATAACTTACTGTCACAAAAATACAATTGTACAAAAGTTATGTTTTCATAGATGCTACATAGAAATCCAGATGAATTTCTAAAGTCTATTCCAAGAGATAAACGTATAATGTGCCTTGATATGGGAGAAAAACAAATAGGCATAGCATTTAGTGATAAAACACAGCTTATAGCTACAGCTCATAGTATATATTATAGAAGAAATATGAGCAAAGATTTAGGTTATCTAAATAGAGTGCTTAAAGAAAATGAAGCTGGATCAATGGTAATAGGACTACCATTCACAATAGATGAACAAGAGACCGAATGGTGCAAAGTAATAATCCAGTTTGCAAATAAAATAATAAAAAAATGCAAAGTACACATATACCTACAAGACGAAAGTCTATCAACATCTCTTGCAACTCACGCACTAAAAATTACTGGAATATCAATCACAAAATCAAAAAAAATAGATGATAAAATTGCTGCATGTATTATTCTGCAACGAACGTTAGATAAGATAAATACCATCAAATAGTTTTTTCAACTGAATTCATGTAAAACTATTCAATAAAACAAGAACTTCTCGTATAAGCATGACAAATTGCTGTAGCAAGAGCATCAGCAGTATGATGACATTTTATATTTAAGTTTTTAACTATTTGCTTCACCATAAATATAATCTGATCCTTATCAGCATGACCATTTCCAGTAATGCTCTTTTTTATATAGTTTGCATCATATTCATTCATGGGTAAATCCGTCATTCGTAATATCAAAATTGCAATCGCTCTTGCATATCCTAAAGTTAGCGAAGATTTTGGGTTCTTATTAACAAAAATTTTCTCTACTGCAGCTTCATTTGGAGAGTATAGAGAAATTACTTTCTTTAATTCTTCAAAAATTATATGTAAACGCTCACCTGTACCCAACTTACTATCAGTTGATATGGCACCACCACCCAAAAATTCAATACTATTTTTTTCTTCCAGATTGATAATTGCCCAACCAGTTTTGCTTATTCCTGGATCTAGACCTATTATCTTAATCACTTAATAAATGCTGAGCCAATAAACAAACAAAAATAAAAATATCCAAACTACATCAACGAAGTGCCAATACCAAGAAGCAAACTCAAAACATAAATGATCTTGAGGTGTAATCTGATTTTTTCGAGCTCTAAATAAACATACTGACAAGAATATTATCCCTATTATAACATGTACACAATGAAAACCAGTAATCATGTAAAAGTTGGATGTATAGATAAGTTTCTCTCCCGCTTCTTGTAGAGAAAAACTTGCTTCATAATACTCAATTGCTTGCACTATTATAAAGAACATCCCAAGCAATATAGTTATAGACAGCATTTTAATCATGCTCTTTTGATCATTTTCAAGTAAAAAATGATGTGCTGAAGTAATCGTTGTACCAGAAAGTAATAATATTAGTGTATTCATAAATGGTAACGACCACGGATCCGGTGGTAAAATCCCTTCAGGGGGCCATTCAACTTTTTTTGTAGGAGAAAACGCTTCAAATAAAAAAACCGGATCAAGCCAGGCTTTAAAGAATGAACAAAAGAACGCTATAAAAAACACAACTTCCGAGAGGATAAATAAGTACATTGCAAGCTTGAGTCCATGTTTTACAATGGCAGTATGGCATTTATCATAAATTGCTTCTCTTATTACATCTCTCCACCAATAAAACAGCACTCCTGATACCGCAGAGATTCCCAAAACTAAACCAAATATTCCAGAAATTTGTTTATGGAGTGTACCAACTAATCCAAGTGCAAGAACAAGAATTGCTGCTGATATAGCAATTGGCCAGGGACTTGGGTCCACTAAATGAAAATCATGTTCTTTACTTTTCATATCACCTTCAAAAATACATATCAAGCATACAAATTAGCTTAAAATTGTCAATATTTCTTAAAATCTTGATCAAATTTTGAAAAATTATATGCGCTATTCCAAAAGTCTAACTCAAATTGTGCAGTTATTTTAAATAATTCAAGCATTCTGGTTCTTTCACTTTCCCTTGCTTTGTTACAATACTCGTCAACAATATCTTCCAAAGCAACACATCCAGATTCTATCAAACTACCGCCAAAAAAATCAAACCAATCCTTATATCTATTATTTTTTTTAATTTTATTTCTCATATTATCAACAATAATTTTATATATAAAATGGCAAGAGTAAAGAACTGTTACAGCTTCATAAATGTCGCTATACGAAGTAGACAAAAGAAAGTTAGTAAAATTGAAACATTCAAGCAACTTTTCTCCACGATTTATGGAGTATACAGTAAAGTAGTGGTCGTATAACACTCTCATAATCTCTATTCCTCCTTTAGCCACCCCAATCAATGGAACAATGTTATTACAACTCTCCATTTTTGATGCAGTCATTAAAACAGTACGAACATAATCAGCTAAAAAGAATGCATCTTGTTGTATATAAAATTTGAAGTTTTCTATGTTTAAAGTATTATTTGCTAATTCAACATTGAAAGGATGCTCAATAATATCCTTTAAAAGATTTGACCCATAATAACTCTTAATTATACCACTAAACATCACATAAACTAGAATATAATTTAGTGTTAATACTACAGATTATGCTAGAGAATACATCTCATCCCAAAACATTATTTCTAGCTCTAGACCTCTCTTAAAAAACTCACGCATCTTTTTCCTCTCACAATCACCAGCCTTTGCATATAGATTATTTGCAACGTCAGTAACTTGATTAATCGTAGCATTCATTACTGTGTTATTATAGATATCAATCCACCCTTGATATCTGTGATCTTCAACTTTTTTAGGCATAACCTCTCCTACCATATGATTTATAATAATTTGGTATATATTAAAACAAGGATAAGACGCTGCTAAAGCTTCAGCAACAGAATTATGATATGCAGCACGCATAAAAAAATCAGTAAAAGCAGAACAAGATTTTGATTTTTTATGATTATCGGATAAATCACAAGTCTCAAAATATTCAGTATACTGCTTTCGAACCGCAAATGTTCCCCTTGCTACATTAACCAAACTGCCCATTATTTCAATGTCATCAACTTTAGCTGCAATAATCAATAAAGCACGAGTACAGTCCACTAAATATAAAAAATCCTGCTGAAGATAAATTTTGAACTTTTCATAATCTAGCGTATTGTTTATCAATTCAACATTGAAAGGATGTTCTTTTATTTCTTCAATACGATCAGATGATTCTTTTATAGCAATATCATAAAATTCTTCTTTTGGTTTGTTGGACATCTTGTAAGCCTCATAAATATTAAAACTAGTATAGTTACTAAAAAGTTACTTACAATTTATAATAAGTTATTATATCAGTATCAAGCTAGAAATAAAAGAGTTTAATAGTTTAAAGAAATTCTCTCTTTTCTTCTTCTATATTAAATTCTTTACAAAAATCAGTAGATAAGTCCACACCTTCCCAAGAAAATCCACCATCACTTTCTAACTTTTTACCAAAATGCCCATAGCAGGCTGTACGTTTATATATAGGACGATTAAGTGATAAATGTCTTATTATGCCTTTAGTTGATAAATCTATGTTACCTTCAATAAACCCTTTAATCCTCTCTTCATCTATTGTATTCGTGCCAAATGTATCAATGTAAAATGAAGTAGGTTTTGAGACACCAATTGCATAAGAAAGCTGCACAAGACAACGTTCAGCTAAACCTGCAAAGACAATATTTTTAGCAAGGTATCTCGCCATATAAGCTGCGGATCTATCAACTTTTGTTGCATCTTTTCCAGAAAACGCTCCTCCACCGTGTGGAATATAGCCTCCATAAGTATCAACCATAATTTTTCGTCCGGTTAATCCACAATCACCAACTGGTCCACCAATAACAAATCTACCTGTTGGATTGACTAAGAGATTTTCTTTAGGGCACATCCACCCTTCAGGTAAAGATGAAGCTATGTAAGGATAAATTATTTCCTTCACTTTCGATTGACTCAGATCCTCAAGATGCTGTATTGAAACAACAATACTTTCAGCACGCACTGGAAGGTTATTCTCATACGCCAAAGTGATTTGCGATTTTGCATCCGGACCAAGCTTTACCTCTTTGACCATACTCATGATATTTCTCAGAATCGAGTGTGCATAAAAAATGGGTGCTGGCATTAGGCTTTCTGTCTCTATTGTTGCATAGCCATACATTATGCCCTGATCCCCAGCACCTTGATCCACACCTATTGCAATGTCATTTGATTGTTCATGTAGTAATATATTTACTTTCACTGTTTCCCAGTGGAAACCATCATGCTCATAACCAATATCTTTTATTGTATTCCGTACAATACTTTCAATCTTGCTATTTTCAATGTTCGGCCCAAATACTTCCCCAGCTATAATAACATTATCTTTAGTAACTAAAGTCTCTATTGCAGTACGAGAGGAAGAGTCATTAAAAAGGTATTCGTCAAGTATTGCATCTGAAATCTGGTCTGCTACTTTGTCTGGATGACCGGCTGCTACTGATTCACTGGTTACTGAATTCTTATGTAAAACCATCGCTTAGTTACACGATATCAAAACTATTGCAAATTTAAATGGTGGGTCTGGGAAGAGTTGAACCTCCGACCTCACGCTTATCAGGCGTGCGCTCTAACCACCTGAGCTACAGACCCGTATCTATTCAAGCCAAGGCTTGCATATCATCTGTAGGCACAACATCAATAAACGTCTTTTTATTTGCTGATTTTCTAAAACTCACCCAGCCTTTCGTTTTAGCAAAAATCGTATGATCTTTACCCATACCAACATTCTTTCCAGGATGAAATTTTGTACCTCTTTGACGTACAATTATGTTACCTGGAATAACCTCACCATTCTTCTTTATCCCGAGTCGACGCCCTGCCGAATCTCTACCATTACAGGAACTACCACCTGATTTTTTAGTTGCCATATCTTACCTCTTACTTTTGAAGACTAATTTCATTGATACGAAGAACAGTAATATACTGCCTATGACCATTTTTCCTACGGTAATTTTTTCTTCTCTTTTTCTTAAAGATTATAATTTTTTTATCTCTACACTGCTCCAGTACTTCAGCTTTAACAACAGCATTAGATGAACAAGATAAGCCATTGTTTGAAACACAAATCACTTTATTGATTTCCACTTCCTCTTTTTCTTCAGCTTGTAATCTTTCTACTTTAATTATGCTGCCTTTTTTTACTAAATACTGCTTTCCACCAGTTTCGATTACTGCAAACATGACAAATATCAATTATTGTTATTAACACTAATCGTAAATGATGTTACACATACTGTCAATATAAATAAAAACATGAAATACTTCTACCTTTATCTGCTTTTCCTCGTGGAGAGTAGTCAAGTTTTAAAACTTGACTACTCTCAAATTCTCTTAGTCTCATGAAAACTTTACGACGTTAACAAAAACTCAAGCTTTCACTAAAAACATTCAATCGGAGCTTATAAATTAAAACTCATTCCAAGTTCAAACCCATGAGAAAAATTACTGAACTTGTGAAGTTTATAGCCAGCGAAAACATTCGTTCTCTCAGAAAGTGGAAGATTAATACCAGCACCTATCTGGTAGGAAAAAAACTTTTTTACGTCTGGCTGTTGACCTTGCTGTGCTGGTTGAGATACTTTAGCTCCACCTCCTACACCAAAAGTAACATAAGGGGTAATATCCGTACTTTCAAATTGATGATGATAATGAAGCTTTGCCATGAATCCTAACTCTGCCAAAGATTCTCCAAACAAAACAGATTTCAATACAGGACCAACTGAAATTTTTATGCTATCTGTATAATGATAGCCAAGCTCATAATTAATACCAAGATTGCCATATGACGACGAAGTATAGATTCTATCTCTAATCCAATCAACTCCAAAAGACGGTGCTGACAGAGAACAGCAGACTACTAAAGTAAGTAATTTTTTCATTTTTACCCTCTAACCATGAATATACGCATATATACTCACAGAAAAGTTAAAAATTACATAACTTACATAATAAAATCGGAATCACTTTCTTAGCTACTTGCCTTTCTCTTGCAATTGCCAAACTTCTCTTTGTCACATTTTATTACCTACTGCAATCATCATTTTAGCCTATATCACTTGCTTTTTTTCAACAAAAATTCAAACCAGACTTCACTAAAAACATTCAATCGGAGCTTACAAATTAAAACTCATTCCAAATTCAACCCCATGCGAAAGTTCATGAAACTTCTGCAGCTTGTAGCCAGCAAAAACACTTGTTCTCTCAGAAAGTGGAAGATTAATACCAGAACCTATTTGATAAGAAAAAAATTCTTCTACGTCTGGCCCTTGATTTTCTGAAAGAGGAATTTTAGCAACTCCTCCTATACCAAAAGTAACATAAGGAGTAATATCTGTATTTTCAAATTTATAATGATAATGAAGCTTTGTCATAAGTCCCGCGTCTAAAATCCCTTCACTCATAACAAGTTTAACTGCAGGACCAAATGAAATTTTAATGCTATCTGTACAATGATAGCCAAGATCATAATTAACACCAAGCATGCCATATGACGAAGAGGTGTAGGTTCTATCTTTAACCCAATCAACTCCAAAAGACGGTGCTGACAAAGAACAGCAAGCCAACAAAGTAAGTAACTTTTTCATTTTTATCCTCCAAAGATTAATATATGCATATACAAGCATATAAATATTAAAAATAGTATAAATTGCAAGTAAAAAATTGGAATTATTTTATTTTTTTTGTTATTTGTCTTTCTCTTGCAATTGCCAGACTTCCCTTTGGCACATCTTTGACTACAACGCTACCTGCTGCAACTAGAGAGTCATCATGAACATTAAGCGGTGCAATTAATGAACTATTGGCACCAATAAAACAATTGCTTCCAATATTTGTTCTATGTTTCTTTTTCCCATCATAATTACAAATAACGGTACCTGCACCTATGTTACTCCCCTGCCCTACCTGAGTATTTCCTATATAACTTAAATGCTTTATCTTAGTATTTATACCTATATCACTTGCTTTTGTTTCAACAAAATTACCTATGATTGCACCATCACCTATTGTTGTATTTTCACATTTGGCAAATGGACCAACCCTAACACCAGATCCTATTTTTACTCCAGGACCAAAAAAAACGTATGGGTAAACAATCGAATCCATACCAATTTGCGTATCAAGAGAGAAGAAAACAGTTTCTGGAGCAACAAGCGTTACTCCAGAGTTAGTGAAAAACTTTCTTTTTTCTTCTTGAAAGTAAAACTCGGCCGTTGCAAGGTCATTCCTATTATTTATGCCAGTTGCCTCCTCCTCATCAGCAATAACATAGCCGACATTTAAATTACTCTTTACTGCAATGGCAACGATATCGGTCAAGTAATATTCATGAGCTTGGTTATTACACTCTATTTTCTCCACCAATTCACGTAGATTCTTTTCACGTGCAACCATTATTCCGGCATTAGCAAGAAATTCCTCATCATTATTTCTACCATTTTGTGCTTCTACGATTTCTCTTAGGGAACCGTTCTCAATAATTAGTCTACCGTATCCTTTATTATTAGTTTTAAACCCAAGACAAACTAAAGCATTGCTCTCTCCTAAGCAGCTTATCATTTTAGTTATTGTGCTGCTTTTTATTAGTGGAGTATCCCCATACTGCACAACAACTATATCTGACAATTCTTTCAGGTTCCTCATTGCAATTTTGACTGCATCTCCCGTGCCGAGCGTTGACTCTTGTGTAATTAGTTTTATACCCTCAAAGCATTTCAGCCTTTGAGTTAAAGGCAAATCGACTACAATAACTATTTTTTCAGGATTCAGCTGCTTTGCATTGTAAATGACATGCTCAAGCATGGAGAAATTACCTATTTTGTGCAGAACCTTAGGCAAGCTTGAATTCATTCGTTCACTATGCCCAGCAGCAAGTACAACAAATGTATAAGATTTATTTGTCACTTATCTTAAAGACGAAAAATGAAAACCATAATGGTTGAGCCAACTAACTCTATTGTCGTAAAAGCTCCTTAGATCACTAATTTGATATTTCAGCATTGCTAGCCTTTCTATACCAATCCCAAATGCAAAGCCACTGTATTTAGTATCGTCTATTCCAACATTTTTAAAGACATTTGGATGCACCATACCACATCCAAGTACTTCAATCCATTTACTATCTTTATAGCTTATGTCCACTTCCGCAGAAGGTTCAGTAAAAGGGAAAAAACTATTACGAAAGCGTATTCTTAGACCCTTATCTCCGAAAAATTTACTAAGGAAGCAATGAATAGTAAATTTTAATTGGCCCATATTGACATTTTCATTAACATAAAGTCCTTCTATCTGATGAAACATAGGAGTGTGAGTTGCATCAAAGTCATTTCTGTATACCCTGCCTGCAGCCACTATTTTAATTGGAAAAGTTTTTGTCTTTTCCATGGTTCTAATCTGCACAGATGAGGTATGAGTGCGCAGCACCATTCTTTTATCATTTATTTTATTCCTTAAATAGAAGGTATCTTGCTCCTCTCGTGCAGGGTGGTGACTTGGAGTATTTAATGCATCAAATACGTGAAATTCATCTTCAATATCAGGACCATCAACTGCTTTAAAGCCCATATGCGCAAAAATGAGCTTCACTTCACTTATAACTTTACTGAGTGGATGAATCTTGCCAATTCTTTCTGGTCTGACAGGCAGTGTGATATCAACTGCTTCATTTTGCAGTTTTAACTTAACTTCTTTATCTTTCAGTTCATTTTCTTTGCTTGTTATAAGCTGGTCTATCTTATTGCGTAAAACATTAATCACTGCACCTAGGTCGCGTTTCTCTCCTGCATCATCTATATTCTTTAAGTCATCGAAATAAGCTTTTACTACACCCTTTCTCCCCAAGTATGACAACCTAACTTTTTCTAAATCCTTCAAAGAAGCAGCATTTTCAATCTCAGAAACTGCCTTATCTTCAAGTAAAGGTATTTCACTTATTAGCTCTTTATTCACCTTAAAAATGCTAGCTTAAACTTTCATTATAGTGCAATCTTTAATATCATCAATAAAACTATTTGGATAAAAAGTTGTCATCAGAGTAGCTGATCTCTATGATTGGTATCATTAAAATTGCCCCTATCCGAGTGTTTCCTTCTTCTGTCATTCCAGTGCTCCGACACTGGAATCCAGCCTTTACTTAACAATAAAAACTTAGCATAACTTTCGTGCTCAAAAAATTCCTGAATTCCAGCATCAAGTGCTATCTCTATAGGACTACTAACTAATCCAGAATATTAAAAAATTCACCAAGCGAAAAAAAGGCAAAAGAATCCCCCAGTAGTGAGTTTTGACCCTATAATAATGTAAATCGGCATTGTAATAATGTGCTAACGCTTATTTAAAGCGCGTTTTGGCTGAATGTAGAAAAAATAAAAAAGACATGCAGCCGCTATAATTTTATGTAATCTGCCAATATATACCTGAGTTTTTTACTGAATTTTGTTGTTAAATCTGCAGAGATTAAAAACAAGGATAAACACTCTTATTGTTATGATAAGAAGATTGATGAGATTTGTAAAGTAACTTTTTCTGCTCTTATTGAATCCAACACGCTACTATTATGTAAGAGTGCTATAATTATTAATTTATTGACTAATTATGTTTTTTATTTCACTCTACATTAAAAAATTTACTCATGCATAGTAGTAACATAGAAACTAAGAAAAAATACGAAATTGAGGGTTTACCTAAGTTTTTTAAGGATAGATCTAAAGAAATAAGTAAAGCATTTTCTAATGAAGTGCTGGAGATTAGCACCATTCGCTCAAAAAATATTACAAGTGATACGCAAGAGTTTTCATTTAAGCTCAAGCTACTGACAGAGGTAAACCCTAATACAATATTACCTCAAATAAAACATTTGATTGACTTTTTTGAAACCAGCCTTTCTCAGGAGAAAAACTTCACAGCCAATATAAAAGTAGCAAAAGAAAGTGAAGAATTATATAATAACTACCATAAAGCTAATAAAACTGTAGAAGAATTCATAAATAATGCTCCAATTCAAATCCTCATGCAGGGCATAACGATAACGCTACAAACAAACGTTAAAAATATCAACCTCAATAGCTTGCAACAAATCGAGGCATTTTTGAATGAACAGCTAAAGCATGCAGAAAAAGCCAAAAGTGAGGAGCAAAGTCAAGATACATTACAAATAGAAGAAACTGAAAATAAAAACGAAAATGTGATTGAAAAAAGAAACACGCAAGATAAACAAATTGTGCAAGGTTCGTTTGGCTACAATATAGCAAGTAACAGAAAGCAAATTACACGTGCACCAGTAATTGTTGCTACAATGCATGAAAATATTTCCTGGTTTAGGTCTCTTTTTCAGCCATTCAATTTTTTTAATACGGCACAATTCTTTTTCCCACAACTGCCCAAATTTTCTATACAGAGTAACAATATGCCACCTGGTGTTATTCCAGCACTTGACCAAGAAGAGAAAGAACCAGTGTCAGCCACTCGGATAACAGAGGGTAGTATAGGAAATTTAGTCCCTCAAGAAACAGAGCGGGATATAGGTCAAACCAGATCGCACACAGATTATCTTAAAACTAACAGAAAAAAGAAGTCAAAAAAGCAAGCTCAAGAACTATCAGAAGAAGAAAAACAATCTATCGTAAAACAAGCTCAAAATGATGCTAGAGTAGCTATGATAGATAATTTTGCTGAGCACAAGGGAAAAAAACTTGATGAAATATTCGTAGAAGTAATAAGTGAATATAAAAATCAAGATTCAGATGCATTTTACAATATTTTCAACTCAGTGTTTAATATTATTTATTTCCAAGATAAACAACTACATGAAATATTAGAGCCGAATGAGATATCAGAAGTGCTAAAGGTACTCAAAAGGCCACAACCTCCTAATAACTCACTTCTAGGTAAAGAATACTTACAAAAGCAAGTATATAGAAAAAAAGTGCAATTACTCAAATTAGTTTCAGGCCAACCTTCTCCACAGCCTAAAAATGTTTCTCATGAAATTTTACCAAGCAAAGCTGTAGACCATTTACCAAAAACAAATGAAGCTAAAACTCGATTGCCTACTAATATTAGGCTCAAATCACCATTAAAAGCTATGTTTTCTTCGAAAGAGACTTATTTTTGTCTATTTTTAGTAGCAGCTTCTATATCAGCACTCTGCCTATGGCATTTGCCGCTGGGAAAAGTGTCAATTTTAAAGGAATTGGTGCCAGCAGAAAAAAGGGAAAGTATCGGTCTAACATTAAACATAGGGTTACCAATATTAATTACGCTGTGCGTTTTGAACCTGGCTTACTTTATATATTCTGAATATTCTGTAGAATCTATTGAGCAGATAAGTAAAAAAGATCTTCCTTTGCGCACCTAACAAATAAGATCTTTTGTGATATAATTATTTATTTTATTGCATGTTTAAAGGAATTATCAAAGATATTGGCACTATAACTGATATCACTATCCACCCTAACTCTGATCAAATCTTTCATATTGAGACACAAAATTTATCCTCTATAAACAAAGGAGATTCAATATCCTGCTCCGGAGTGTGTTTAACTGTTGTCGAGATAATGAACGATGTATTCACAGTTCAAGTATCTCAAGAAACCATGAAGGTTTCTAACTTAAATATGTGGAAAATAGGAAAAAAAATAAACCTAGAACAAGCAATGAAACTGAGTGACAGAATTGACGGCCACTTGGTTCAGGGTCATGTGGATGACACAGCAGAAATTTTAACAATCAATCAAAATTCAGAATCTCATGAAATCAGACTATCATGCCCACAAGAATTAATTAAATTTGTTGCAAAAAAAGGTTCTGTAACGCTAGATGGAGTTTCCCTTACAGTAAATTCAGTTGTCGATCAAGAATTCACTGTGAATATCATTCCCTATACGTGGAAAAACACAACTTTTCAGCATAATAAAACAGGTAATTACCTAAATTTAGAAGTTGATATGATTGCTCGGTACTTAGATCAGCTGATAAAATATCAACACAATTAATTTTACAACTTTACTATTTACAATTATTATATTTTGAAAATCATATAGATACAAAATATGTTTTTCGATAGCCTAATTATCTTTATTATTGTCTTGTGTGTAATAATATCGATAACTAGAGGTTTTATAAAAGAGCTATGTGCATTAATGTTCTTGCTCTTATCAGTCTTTTTGACAGCTAGTTACTATGATTTTTTTATTATAAATTATAGTAAGTATTTTGACTCTAAAGTTACACAAAACATACTTTCTACAATCTCTGTATTTATCATACTTAATCTTACATTCATGACAATGAATAACTGGCTAATGTACATATTATCACCTATAAGGTTGGGATTAATGGATAGAGTTACTGGAATCTTTGTTGGAGCACTCAGAGGAATATTGCTTTCTTATGTACTATTTTTTGCTGTGCACTTATATTGCCACACAGTATATGATAAAAAAGAGGGAGAGTCTAAAGTAGAAGCAGAAGACATATTGCCCAATTGGATAATAAATTCACACTCTTATCAGGCTTTATTTGTGACAACAGAAGAAGTAATTAACATGTATGTACCAGAGTCATTGATACTAAAAATAAAAGAGATCGGTGAGGAAATGGTTGATCAAGAAAAACCTCAAAACAATAAAGAAAAGTGAGTGTTGATTTTCTATAGCTAAACTATCCTAGACAGCTATTATCCACAGCAATTCGCTATAGGTTACCAATTCCTATGACTAATCAAACAAAACTGCAAACATTGACGAATAAGTAAACCATCAAAAAAAATTTAAATGTATAATTTTAGTTCATCAATGTAATAAAACAAAACTTTTTTAGTGAGTTCAAAATCTTCTAAGGTATTTCCTTCACATCTTGCTGTAATGCAGTTTTGCGTATTTGATACTCTAAGAAGCCACCAACCTTTATTATCGGTTACCTTGATACCATCAAGCTCTGAAAATACAATATTTTTCTGCTTTAGTGTCTCCTTTACTGACTCAATTATTTGAAATTTTTTCTCATCCTTCACTACAATTTTCACTTCATGAGTGATATATAACTTTGGCAAATCTTCAATCATCTCAGATAGGCTGTGGTTTTTCTTAAGTAAAATGTTAATGACTTTAACAGCAGAATATAGTCCATCATCGAAACCCAGCTCAGAAAAGAAAAAATGCCCACTGAGTTCACCGGCAAATTTTGCCCCTTCTTCTACCATCTTTTTCTTAACTAGTGAGTGTCCAGTGGCACAGGTAATTATTTGCCCTCCTAATTTGCTAACGAAATCATGCACTTTCATACTCATTTTTACGTTGGCAATAACCTTGCTTTTTGGGTGTTCCGCCAATACTTCACGTGAAAAAATCATAAACAAGTGATCATTGGAAACAACATTACCTTTATTATCAATCAAGCGTACCCTATCACCATCACCATCAAGTGCAATACCAAGATCACATTTATCTTTCTTGACAATATCTATTAACTGAGCAAGATTTTTCTCTTCTATGGGATCTGGGTCATGCAGTGGAAACGTTCCATCTATAAAGCTATTGGTTACGATGTGTATATGATCTGGTAAAATCTTTTCAATATACCTTACAATTGTTGGGCTATTGCCAAAATCCCAAGCTATTTTTAGTTTTTGTGTAGCGTTATTCTTGAGCGCATTTTTTAATATGTTAACGTACTCACTATATATATTCGTGTTAATTAAGCTTCCAATTTTCGTGCTGTTTTTAATTGTATTGCCTATAATTTCCTTCATTTCTTGATCTGAGTAAACTTTTTTACTACTGAAAAATTTAAAGCCGTTATATTCTCTGGGATTATGAGAAGCAGTGATCATAATCCCAAGATCTGCATTCATTGTTGCAGCGTAGAGCATAGGTGAAGAACAGAGCCCAACTCGTATAACATTTGCACCGGATAAAATTAAGCCTCTTATTAATTCTTTTTCTATACTTGGTGAATCTATCCTGCTGTCATAGCCTACACAAACGTTAGCTGCAGTTTGACCGAATTTTCTACCTATTTCATACCCATCACTGATCTGCAGGTCTTTGCCTACCACACCTCTAATATCGTATTTTCTTATAATAGTATTGTCCATAGTGCACTTCTTGGAGTGGTTAATATATAACATTCCCGCCAAATACTCAAGTTTATTTAACTATAAATTAGTTGATCTTTTTAAGAAAATATGCTAATATTATAATATAGTTCTCTAAAAATAGAAATTATGACAAAAGAAAATTTACTTGTAACTGAAAATCAAGGTTTAGATTTAGATGAGCAGAAGAAAAAGGATATTTTAGATGTGATTGAATCCTGCAGCAGCTTTCAGGAGACTATAAAACAATTGGAGAAAAAAAACTTAATCTGGTATTTTATTGGCTCTTTACGCAAAGATAAGGACATTAAAGAACAGATAAACTTAAAGTGGGAAAATGAGTTTCAAAAGTTTGAGCAATCAATAACTGCAACACATAGAAAATTTGAAGAATCTCTACCAGGTGAAAATTTCTTAGTATATACAACAAAAGATAATGACTTTCAAATTAGGTTTGAAAATAAAGAAAAACCAATAGAGATTAGCGCCCTTTTAAGAGCCAGCGACGAAGGTAAGGTTTATAACCTATCTCTAGGGCAAGATAGTCAAATAACTGCAACCAAAAAAGGCAGCGAAAGGCACTATGATTTTGCTGGTTCAAGCTCATGTGAAATGACCATCAACTGGCAAGCTAAGGACTCTAAAGGCAATAGCATAGATTGTAGCATGACTGTAGAAGTAAGTTCTAAGGGCATAATTGGTGAACCAAGATTTGGAGGAATAACGAGTTCAGAAGAAGCATTAAAATTAGTTGAGCAGAATAAAGAAGTTTTTATCAATGGCAAAACTTTATATCAAGCTTTCACTGACATGAGCAAAAGTGTGAACGAGCAGCAAACACCAGCAGAGGAAACATTTACAAAAGATTCACCACAGTCAGCTACACCAAGTAGCAGTGGATATTCTTCTCTTAATACACCTTCTTCACGCAGAAGTTCTTTGTCTATTAGTAGTGAATTTAATGGTGAAGATGAAATATTTGAGAGTGATACGTTTAGTGATGAAGAAGAGCATAAACAAGGAGGGAAAGGATTAGAAGATAGAGTAGCGGAATTAGAGAAAGAAAATACATATCTCAAGAAGGAAAACGCGGAGTTAAAAAGCCGTAATACGAAGATAACAGAAGAAGGTGAAGCAGAAGCAAGTCAATTAATCGAGGGAAAGCAAGATCTGGAAAAAGAAGTTACAATACTTAAAGATGAATTGAAAAGAAAGGAAAAAGAGTTAGCTGAAAAGGATCAAGACATTAAGAAATTAGAACTAGAGGTAAACGTACTAAAACAAAGTGAAAAAGATAAAAATGCTAGAATAACAGATTTAATTAATCAATTGAAAGATAAAGAAAGTGAGGTTCGGTCAACAAATAGAATAAATGAGGAGCTACAGGAAAAATTTAAGCAAAGTGAAGCTAAGTTAAGTGCACTAGAAAAAAAGAATGCAAATTTGGAAAATAATCTAAAGAAAACATTGGCAGAAGGTCCACAAGATAATCATGAAAAGCAGTTGTTAGAAGAATTGACGGAAGAAAAAGGGAAAAACAATACATTGGCTAAAGAGATGAAACAATTGTCTCAAGAATTCAATGAACTACAAAGAAAAAATGAAGATTTAGAGAGGAAAATTCAACAACTTGAATCTGGAAAATCACTTGCAGATGAGATGAGTGAGGTAAATACGAATGAGGAAATAGATAAGCTTAAACAACAGTTTAAGGCAAAGGAGGGTATGTTACAAGAAGAGCTGAAGTCTGTTAAAGAAGCTCTAGAGAAATTGCAGGACATATTACAGCAGGAAAAAGATCTGGCAGCTATCTCAACTCAAACTGAAGTTGAATATGAAAGTAGAGGAATCCAGGCAAATACTCAAGAAATTATAGTTCCTAAAACACAAGACCAAGGTACAAATGCAGGGATTGATGCATCATCTTCAACAGATCAAAAAGAGTCTAAGAAAGAGGAAGATCAAATAAATAGAACGAAATCTGTGAATAATCTTGTTCCAGTTGATCCACCATCTTTCACAGATCAAAAAGAGAAAAATCGAACAAACAGACCAGAAAACATTATGGATTGGCCTACTCCAATTCCATGCGATGGACTGGGGGCAGATCCAGCAAAGCCGACTAAGGTCTTATTAGATCCAAAATCAACCCCTGCTAAGGGTTCAGAAAAATCTATTTCTTGAAAAGGATAAGTTTTGCTTCAACTATAGCTAATCCAAACGAGATATTATATTGCAATAATCACTAATTTTCTGTGCTTTCAAAAAAACACATCAAGCAAAATCATTTGAGAGTAAGTGGACATTGTTAGATGAATTAACCCTAACTTAAGAATCAGATATATACAATATTAGTATGTTTAATTAATAGTGAGGTTAAAAATGTCACCTAGTGAAAAAAACTCTTCAAATTTTGTTGAAACTAAGCAAGATGATCTTAAAATGATTCAAGATTCTTCATTAAATTCAGATATCATTCACGATCCCAAGAAGCTAAAAGACAGAATTATGGATCTGTTAAAAGGAGATACAGAATTCTCCAAGATGAAGCAAGGAGATAAGGCCCTTGTAGTAGGTACAGCAAGTGGATTATTTGCAGCAGTGTTACCATTTTTGGCAGTTGGTGCAACACTTGCTATACCAAGTGCTATAGTTGGTCTTACTCTATTTTTCGCTGCGAAAGTTGCTGTAAAAGCAGTTCAATCTGGATATAAAGGGCTCAAATGGTCAGCAGAAAAAACAGTTGAAGGAGCGAAGCATATTGGCGGAAAAATCAAAGATGGTGCTGTATATGCCAAGAATTCGGTAAAAGAAACTGCAAGTTCTGTAAAACAGGCAACACAAGAGAGAGCTAGCTCTACATTAAGAAAAATGGGGGATAACATTCAAAACCTTGGAAGGAAGATGAGTGATAGTGGTGCAAGCGTGTCTAGTTTAGATGGCATCGCATATTCAATAGGTAATGAAGATCAAACTGTTATTTTGAAAACAAAAGAAAAAACGAGAAGTTTTAATAGTGTAAAGGAAATGTTTGTCAAGGAAGTTTTTGAAGACAAAGGTGTGAATAGCTCTGCTTTAACTAGGAAAATATTTTCTAAGCTGGGGGAAAAAATATTAGAGAAAGCTTATTCTGTTGATGGTCAACACAGTGCCAAAAAGGACCAGTTGATCAACCGATTGAAGCAGCAAATAGATTTTATCAATAAATTAGATGCTAAGAAGTTGCAACATTTGTTAGCTAAAGATAATAGCAGCCTATATGAAATTTTTTCTGAATATCATGATGAGATTAAGGAAGTTATTAAAGAATGCAAGGAAGAGCATACTCGTTTTAATACTTTAGAAAGGCTTAATAAGTCAGCAAAAAGGCATAAAGCAAGTTCTATGAATTCACTGGAAAATAGCTTATCAGGTAGTAGTTCAACGAGTTCTATAAGTACTGTTAGCAGCAAAGCAGAATTATTAAATCCTAATGAGCATAAGGAAGTAAAAGAACCTACTTCATTTTGGAGCAAGTTGTTACCATCACTAAAAGGTGGCAAAAAGCCAGAGGAAGCTACTTATATAAGATATCAAGATTCTGAGTTGGATCAGATACAATCTGCGGAGATAGGAAATAGCCGTTTTTATGTTGCTCCGGAGAAACCGCCAAGAAGCAATTCAACGGGTTCTTTAAGCACTGACAGTACTGCTACAACTTCTAGCTTTGCCAGTTACCGTCGTAATTCTGATAGTGGGTTCAATTCACCAAGTTCTTCTCCGCAACATGGTATGTTCACTGAGAAAAATGGCAAGTTAAAAACCCAAGCTGACTTAAGAAAGACAGGTTCTTTGGACAAATTGGTGGGACCTTCTTCAACAGTAACTGCTGAAGTCGATGTAGAGCATCAAGCTCCAAAAATGAAGATATAGAGAGTAAACAAAACTATCTATCTTCTTAAAAAAGATGTTACTCAGTGAGTAACATCTTTTTTTCATTTTATCAAAAACATTCGCTTATTTAAGATCAGTTTTCTAGCACTGGGCCAATTTATGGAGTTTCTCTTGCCTTTTTCATAGGTTACGTAAGAAACTTAAAAAATAAAAGTTTTTATTCAATAATTTGTGTATAAGGGATATTATTTTACTGCTAGTGAAATAAACCAGAATGAAGTCTATTTTATTGACAAGGCCTTTATTAGATTCGTTGAGCACAAGAAGCACGCTAAAAAAATATGGATACAAAGTTTTTATAGAGCCAGTATTCACAATAAAGTACTTAAATCCTGATATATCCGCGCACGAATTTGATGTTGTGATATCTACAAGTAAAAACAGTGTAAAGGCTTTCAGTCAAATATGTAAAGAGTATGGCTTTCCAATTATTACGGTTGGTAATTCAACCATGCAGGCTGCAAAAAATTTGGGATTTTCCGATATAATCTCAGCAGACAGCAACGTTGATGGTCTGATATCATGCATAAAATCTCATTATTCAAATACAATAAAGTTCTTATATATAAGGGGACAAGAAGTATCATGTGACCTAAAAAAAAGATTATCTGAAGAAGGTTTTAACGTAAGAGAAGTTGTACTCTATAAAACAATTACTAAAAGGAGTCTAACTAATAGGTGTAAAAATTTACTATTGGACGGTAAAATTGATAGCGTTGCTTTTTTTTCCTCACAAACTGCAAGGGTA
Organism: Wolbachia endosymbiont of Chrysomya megacephala; assembly: GCF_008245065.1. Classification (NCBI taxonomy): domain Bacteria; kingdom Pseudomonadati; phylum Pseudomonadota; class Alphaproteobacteria; order Rickettsiales; family Anaplasmataceae; genus Wolbachia; species Wolbachia endosymbiont of Chrysomya megacephala. The sequence continues at coordinate 671,460 of NZ_CP021120.1, read as the reverse complement.
TTTTGTTCATTAGTTCTAAAAAGTGGGCTATCTCCTGTGATGAATAATACAGTTGCATATACCATGAGTAAAAACATTGCTGATAGTTTAAAGTTAATCAAGTGGAAAAAAATTATAACATCGAGGTTGCCCACAGGGGAGAGTTTAATTGATATAATTAATAAGGATTGTTGATGCTAAAGATTGCAACTTGGAATGTAAACTCCATACGTAAAAGAATTAACCAACTTTGTAGTTTTATAGTTGATAGTCAGATAGATATAGTTTTGCTGCAAGAGATAAAATGTACAGAAGAGCAATTTCCTTATGCAGAGATAGAAAAGTTAGGATATGAATATGCTGTCTATGGACAGGTTGCAAGAAATGGTGTTTGTGTTTTATCTAAATATCCAATACTGGAAAAATTAAAAATTGATGTTGTAGAGAGTCATCAAGAAGCACGTTATATAGAGTGTGTGATAAAACACTCCAATAATAAGGTAAGGGTAGGAAGTGTATACGTTCCAAACGGTCAAAGCCCAGACTCTCATACTTTTGAGTATAAACTCAAGTTTTTTGATAACCTATATGAAAGGATGGGCACTTTGTTGAAAAATGAAGAGTTAACTATTATAGCTGGCGATTATAATGTTGCACTGGATGAAATTGATGTTTTTGATTCAAATTTATTAAATGGCCAAGTGTGCTTTCATATAAAAGAGCGTGAGAAATTAAGAGCGATCTTGAATCTTGGTTTTAAAGATGCATTTAGAATATCTCACCTCAACTTACAACAATTCACTTGGTGGAATTATCAAGGCAATTCACTCAGAAACAATCAAGGAATGCGAATAGATCATATGCTGCTATCGCCACAAGCTGCAGATAAATTGGAAACATGTTACATAGATGATAGGTTGCGTAAACTAGAAAACCCATCTGATCATACTCCTGTTGTATGTGTTATAAAACAATAAAAGACCTATTACACAATTCACCTTTGGCAAATAGGTCTTACTTGACTGCTGTCTTTTCTGTGCTTTTGGCTGGCTGATCTATAGTAATTTTTCCATCAAGCATAGTAAGCTGCTCACCCCCTTTATTTCCCACCTGAGGAGCTTGTTCCGGAGTAGGTTGTTTTTTACTCCCGTCAGCAATTGTTTCAAGAGAGCTTTCAATTGGGGTTTTTAAAATATCATCAATACCCTTGCGAATTTTTTCATTCAATTTTGCTCTCTTTTCTGTATCATCTTTATCTGGTGAGCTAGGGTCATATAAAGTACCTGGCCTATTATTTGAAAAAAGAACTTCAATTCCTCCCTTTACAGCAAATATTGTACCAATAACAGCAGCAACTATCGCAAGTGTAGTAGGACCAAAAATTAATATTGAAGCAATGGAAAAAAGAATAGGAAGAAAAACCTTACGTAAGCACTTTGTTACCATCTCTTGATCACTAAGTAGTGGTTCATCCTCTTCTTTTTTATCTCCACCTAAAAATGGTATTTTTTCTTTCACTCCATCCATAAAGGAGCCAGAAATATTTTTCGGGTCTATTTTTATTCCCAATGGGAACCCAACAAGTTTTATTAGTAAATCTTTAGCTTCTGTACCACGTACATCATCTAAGCATTCCTCTACTACTTGCTTTACTTTACTATCTTCCTCTCCAGCCAATTTTTTCTCTCTAACTTCTTTAAATATAGAAAGTAAAAACTGACAAAAATTCTCTTCACTGAGTGGTCTTATTTTTTCCGGATTGACATTAGTTAGTAGTATCTTCTTATAAGCTAATATAAAATAATCAGTTATTCCTTTGCTCTCCTTTAATTTGGCTTTAACTTCTAATACTTTTACAAAGTAATCGTAAATTTCCTTATGTTCCTTCTTGAAGAGCATCTCATTTTGCCCGGTCACCTGAGTAGATGACTCTAAAGGCTTATTTTTTGCTTTTGGAACTGTCATAACGATCTATTTGTACTAACCTATGCTATAATTATAGCATATTTTTCGCATTAATTCAAATTTCTTAGAACCTGTCTTGAAAGGGAAAAAAGAAAAGAATAAAGCAAGAAATAGAAAAGTAACAAATGATAAGGGAATGTAAAAAATTGCTTCCATATATTTTAAATCTGATTATAATTACAGTTAGAGATATTTTAAGAGCTCAAAATCTATCTTTGTCTGCAGACTTTTCAGTCAAATTTTTAATCAAAAAGCGTAGCGTATCTTCTTTAGTGCATGTAAATATGCTTAATCTCTGTTGTATGTGCGCTGCACTTTTTTCTAATCTTTTTTTTACACAGGGGGATTTTATGTCCAGAATTCCAGATATTTGACCTTTACTTTAGCTAAAAACCAATAGGCGCCTATTGTTTAACGCTAATTAAAATAAAAATTTTTCTAATATATAGAAAAATCACTGTTTACTGAAAACGGGGCAAGAAAGCTGCTAATGTCACAGAATTTTAGGTAAACGTTGTTTGCTTAACGTGCTCTCCTTACTTCAAGAACTCTTTAATATGACTACTATTATACTTGCGAAATTAACCACTCAAGGCATCCGTTCAGGGGTGTGGCAAAATAAGGTAAAAGTGAATTTACAACAATAAGGCAGTGCCCAGACACTGGAATGGCTTTGTTGCACCACTCAAGGAAAGAACAGGCAGTTACTGATGGAATTTGTTATAAAATAGATATTTAGCCGACAAAGGAAAAATATGCCAATAAGAATGAAAGTCAGTAACTGCAATGAATATAACAAATTTCTTCAAGAAAGGGGAAATGTTTTTCATTATATCAACGATGCCATTGAAAATTGGTACGAAAATAGTCCAAAAGTAGCAGGTGGCAACAATGTCTACAGCGACAAAGTAGTGATTCTAATTCACATAATAACCTATCTATTCAGGATTGGTCTTAGGCAAACAGTGGGATTTATAGAGAAATATCTTGAGCAAATAGGGAAAATTTTGCAAATTATCAGCTATTCGCAGGCTTCAAGAAGGTTTAAAAAGCTTAATATCAAAATCAACGACTGCAGAGTTGATAAGAACGATATGGAAGATATTGAAATTGCTATAGATAGTACAGGTATCAGCATCTACAATAATATTCCAGGCCATAGTAAGGCAAATGGTACAGATAGAAAGTATCGCCGCTATGAGCAAACAAGATGTAATGCTAGAGATAGGTAGTAAAAAAGTTATAGCTGCAAAATACAGTAGTGGAGTTTATTCCGACCACTATGGAGCCTGTGATCTTATTGAAAGAGTGGATACCAAGTATAACATAAGCACGATATATGCAGATAGATCGAAAGAAGTTATACAAACTGTGCGATGAGCTTGACATAAAGACAAGGATTCCTCCGCAAAATAATGCAGTAGAGCATCCAAAGTTGGATTATATGAATGAGAGAAATTCTACAATCAAGCTCATAAAGTCATATGATGAAGATGGTATGAAGAGGTGGAAAAAAGAGATAAATTATTGGAAGAGATCTTATATAGAAAGTTTTTTCTCGCGACTGAAGCAAATATTTGGATTTAGTTTTAGGAATAAATCTGAGATTAATCGTGAGAAGGAACTGCTACTCAAGTGTTATTTGCTTAACAAATTTACTGAAATAGGCATGGCTAAGTTTGATATAGCTTCATGAATTTATTATACATTACCCACTATCCGAAGAGCTGTGCAACAAAGCCCACTGGAATCCAGGAATTTTTTGAGCACAAAGGAGATCTTATTCTAAGTTTTTATTGGTAAGAAAGGCTGGATCCCAGTGTCGGAGCACTGGGATGACAAAAAAGGAGGCTACTAGTATAAAGGGGCAACGGTTTAGATCGTTTTTAACTATTTGCCTTTTTTCTATGCAAGAAGTGTATTGATAAGTCCATTACAATTCAGTATTGTGAAAAATATAAGTCAAGTGTTAGTTAGGACATGGGGATTTTTTTTCAATTTTTGGGTAAGATGCTAGGCAAGGTTTTTCCTGCCAAAATAGTAAGCTCTTTTTTAGGAGTAGGATATTTACCGGGTTGGCAGCATTATTGGTCTTCTTTTCTAATATTATTTATTACCGACATTATATTAATGCTTACATACGGAGGTGATTTTATACTATATAAAATGCCGAATTCAGGCATAGTTGTAGCTGCTATTTTTACCAAGCTAGCAATAGTTATGTTAGTGCTGCAATTAGTTGGCATATCTATTTTTCATACTCAAGATCCTTCAGCCAGCAGTGATGAGAATATAGTAATACAAATAGCATCAGGACAGGTGATGACTGTTGCGTTTTCGATGCCGGCAATAATGTCAATTTATTATATTGTAAGTAAATTCTATTTAAGTATATGCAAGGCAATACTTCAATGTCCATTTTGGTTTAATGATCTTATGCATTTGTTCTTTTTCTTTATAATACCTTATTTATTTTTTAATATTGTAGAAGTAATAAAACCATGGCCGATAAGTACGATACAGCTTAGTTATAACAATGCAATATCAATCACATTTGAAGGGATTTTTCATGTGTTTTATGCAGTGATTTTATTGTACTTGACTGCATTTATATTCTGCGATCTGACTATGCATGATGCGATTGTTTTAAACAAAAGCATATTTGAGTATGTAAAAGAAAGTTCAATAGCCTTGAGTGACTATTTTCATGGCACTATTAAAAAAATAAGTATAGAATAGTACTTATTTGCTTATGTATTCAGTTTAAAAGATATACAGTTTGCGTGAATCTACAGGATATAATAAAGGGATTACAAGATTTTTGGGCAGATGAAGGGTGTACTATACTTCATCCATATACGTCTGAAGTTGGAGCTGGAACACTACATCCCGCAACAATCATGTCAGCGATTGACGAAAAATCAACAAAAATTGTGTATCTACAACCAGTAATCAGACCTGCAGACGGACGCTATGGCGACAACCCTAATCGTTTATATCAGCATCATCAATACCAAGTTATAATAAAACCATCTGGCAGCAATTTGCAAGATATTTACTTAAATAGCTTAAAAGCTCTTGGTGTATCGACAAAAGAATATGATATTAAGTTTATTGAAGATGATTGGGAAAACCCAAGTGTTGGCGCATCCGGTCTTGGTTGGGAGGTTACATGCAACGGAATGGAAGTAACACAACTTACTTATATACAGCAAGTGGGAGGTATTGACTGCAGAATAATTCCTGGTGAAGTAGCATATGGGTTAGAGCGTTTAGCAATGTGCATACAGGGTGTAGATAATGTTTACGACATAATGTGGAACGATAATGGTGTAACTTATGGAGATATTTTTAAACAAAGAGAGCGAGAGTTTTCTTACCTGGCACTTGATTATTATGATACTAAAGTAGTACAACAGCAGTTTGAGGATACAGAAAAACTGTGTAAATTCCTTGTTGAAAAAGAATTGCCGATAGCAGCTTATGACCAATGTATTAAAACGAGCCATCTACTTAATCTACTTGATGCAAGAGGTGTGCTTGGTGTGAATGAACGTACAGCCTATATTGGTAGAGTGAGAGAGTTAACAAAAAAATGCTGTGAATTATATAGAGCAAAGTAGAATATGTTGTCACAATTATTGTTTGAATGTCTTTCAGAAGAAATTCCATCAAGAATGCAGAATTCATCTGCAGCTCAGGTTAAGAGCTATATCACTAATGCTTTTAGTAAAAATAATGTGAAATTTGCATCTATAGAAGTTTATGTGACTGCACGTCGCATTGCTCTTTTTATTGATGGCATAAGTGCTTTAGAGCTAAAAGATTCTAACAATGAAATTAAAGGACCAAGAGTTAATGCACCGAAAAGTGCTATCGAAGGTTTTTTGAGAAAAAATCGGAAAGGTGAAGAAGATTTACTCATTCGCAAAGTAAATGATGAAGATTTTTACTTCATTAAGAGAGAAAGCTGCTTATTTAACATCAACGGGTTTCTCAAAAATCAACTGGAGGAAATGCTAAAAAACTTTTCTTGGCCAAAGAGTATGAGATGGAGTGAAAGAAAAGAGAGATGGGTTAGGCCAATTAAAAATATTCTATGTATTTTAAATGACGAAATAATACCTATATCTTTTGCAGGGGTTACAGCATGCAACGTGACGTATGGTCATAGGTTTCTTTCAGGTGATGCAGTACTTACTGTTAAAACGCCCAAAGACTATTTTGAATTGTTAGAAAAAAATAATGTCATTCTCCAGTTGGACAAAAGAAAGCAATTTATACTAGATCAGATTAATAAGTTTACAAAAGAGGAGAACTTACAACTTGAAAAAAATGATTATTTACTTAATGAATTGGCAGGGCTTATAGAGTGGCCAATAGTATTATTTGGTAAAGTAAAATCATCAGAATTACCGAAGAAAGTAATACTTAGTATAATTAATACGCAGCAAAAGTATCTTGCTTTAAGTGATGGACAGAAAATATCACATTTTGTTACTGTTGTAAATGTTAACAACAATGAAGTTGTCAAAGGCCATGAAAGAATATTAGAAGCACGTCTTGCTGATGCCCAGTTTTTGATATCTCAAGACAAGAAGGAAAACCTAGATTACTATGTCAAAAAATTGAGCTCTATTTCATTTCATGCTTCGCTCGGTAGCGTAGAAGAAAAAGTGAAGCGTATTATCGCTCTTTCAAAGTATATAGCGATATTTATTCCACATGCTTCATTAATTAAAGTTGAACGTGCTGCATATTTAGCAAAGGCAGATCTTGCAACGTTGATAGTGAAAGAATTTCCGGGATTGCAAGGAGTAATGAGTGGATACTACGCTTCTTATTTTCAAGAGGATAAAGAAGTAGTGGAAGCTATAACTGAGCACTATAAGCCAATTGGATCGGACCAAGAATGCCCTAGATCTCCTACTGCGATTGCTGTAGCTATTGCAGACAAAATGGATAGTTTGGTTGGCTTAATTGCAGCAGGTGAGAAAATCTCTGGTTCGTATGATCAGTTTGGTTTGCGTAGAATGACAATTGGTATAATTAGAACAATACTTGAAAATAATTTGCATATTCCAATTAGATTGCTGATAGATAAGTCAGTATCTTTATGTTCAAGGCTTCTATTGAATAAAAATATAACTCCAGTTGATAAGCCAAGTGAAAAACAAATTTTAGAACTAGTATTTAAATTCTGCTTAGAAAGGTTCAAGATTATTTTAAAAAATAGAAATATAAGGCAAGATGTTGTAGATTCAATACTATATAAAGTCGATATTAATGATCTGCTGAAAGCGGAAAAGCAAACTGTGATATTGGATCGTTATCTTAGTACAAAAGAAGGTGAACAGGTTCTAAGCACTTATAAAAGAGCCAGTAACATGATGAGCAAAGTGAGAAAAAGTGATGGCACTACTTATAATGCATCTTACAGTAAGAAGTTTTTGATTGAAGATGAGGAGATTGCGCTATCAAATTGTGCTATATCTGCTTGTAAAAACATCAAACAAGCGATAGAAAATAACGACTTTAATACAGCGCTTGATGAACTTGCTCGTTTTGCTCCATTTATCAATCAATTTATGGACAGTGTAAAGATTAACTGTGATTCTAATGAGCTTAGAATAAACAGGTTATCTTTGCTTGCAAATGTTGTTTCTACCTTTCATTTAGTAGCAGAGTTTAACCTTATACAGGTTAAACAATTGATAAATGCTCAGGCAATATAAGGAACAAATCAAATCATCTCCACAATCCTGTGGCGTTTATAAGATGATTGGAGATAAGAGTAAGGTTTTATACATTGGTAAAGCAAAAAACTTGAAGTCGAGATTATCTGACTACCTTCAATTCGAAAACCTTTCTGAACGAATCAGAGTAATGATCTCACAGGTTATTAAGGTTGAAATATTCATCACTGAGAATGAAATCGAAGCATTGCTTCTTGAAGCACAGTTAATAAAATCGTTAAAACCATCTTATAATATTTTGCTTAGGGATGGAAAATCTTATCCTTATATAACAATTTCTAAGCATGATTATCCAAGAATAGCGAAATATAGAGGTAAGTTTAAGAAGAATGAGTTTCATTACTACGGCCCTTTTCCATCTGCTGCTGCTGTTAAGAACACTATATTATCATTGCAAAAAGCTTTTCTCTTAAGAGTATGTTCAGATCAATATTTCTCTTCAACAAAAAGACCATGTCTTGAGTATCAAGTTAAGCGCTGTTCAGCACCATGCGTAGATAAAATTACAAAAGATGATTACTGCAAATCAGTAAAACAAGCACAAGATACTCTGCTAGGAAGGAATAAAGAAGTGCAAAGACAGCTATTTTCTACAATGGAAAAGTGCAGTAGGGAGATGAACTACGAGCTTGCTGCTGTCTATAGAGATCGATTGAAATTTCTTCAGCAAATTCAAATGCAGCCAATGGATTTTTCTTTTGAAGAAGATGCAGATTTCTTTAGCGTTGTACGTGAGGCAGACTTAGCATGCATTGGTGTACTATCTTTCAGAGATAAAGGTAACTATGGAAGCATTCCTTACTTCATTGAGAATTGTAGTGATCATTCAAATGATGAAATTTTATCCACCTTTTTGGTCAATTTGTATAATCCAGTTAACACACCACCAGCGCAAATTTACGTTCCCGATTTTATTAAGGATAAGGAAATTATAGAACAAGCACTTTATGCTCTTACTCAAAAATCAATAAAAGTTTTGCATGCGAAAAATAGTAAAGAACGTGATTTGTTGAATTTTATTTACAATAATTCTCAGCATAGTCTAGAACAGAAGCTTACTGATTATAGAAATAACCTAGAAAAGCTCGAAGAGCTTAGGAAGATTTTCTCGTTACCAAATATTCCAAAGCGTATCGAGGTTTATGATAATAGCCATATATCTGGAAATCAACAAGTTGGTGTGATGATTGTTGCAGGGCAGGAAGGTTTTTTAAAAAGTGAATACAAAAAATTTACTATAAAAGAAGAAATTTCAGGTGATGACTATAAAATGATGAGAGAAGTGCTGACTAGACGTTTCTCTGGCAATATAAAAGATATAATCCCTGATTTTTTACTGATTGATGGCGGTCCAGGACATGTTTCCATAGTGCAGAATGTGTTGGAAATATTGAATATAAAAGTTCCTTTTGCTTGTATGGCAAAGGGTCATGATCGTAATGCAGGAAATGAAAGATTTTATGTGCCGGACAGAGAAGAATTTACTCTAGCAAGTGACAGTAAGGTCATGCTTTATTTACAATTGCTGCGTAATGAAGCTCACCGTTTTGCGATAACTTCGCATAGAAAAAAACGCGATAAACAGTTTTTTGCTTCACAATTAAGTGAAATATCCGGTGTTGGCAGTAAAAGAAAGAAGGCACTCATGTCTCATTTTGGTTCTGTAGAAAATATAAGCAAAGCTTCTCTAGCTGAAATTCAAAACGTACCTGGAATTAGTAAAGGTTTAGCAGAAATCATTCTTCAACACGTGAATTCTAAGAAAGGTACTCCTAAATAGGTACTCTAAAATTAACCTTTATTTCTTCTTAATAAGACATAAAAAGCTCCTTTGCCACCATGTTTTTTTATGGCTTGCTGATAGTATAAGATCATATTTCGAACTTTTGTGTCATTCAACCACTTATTTAAGCTATTCTTTATAGTGTCTATTTTATCTGTACTATTACCATGCCCCGTAATTACCAATAAGCACCTATTCCTTGCTTGATAATTTTTGATAATAAAATCTATCAATTTACAATAAGCATTATCTATACTATAGCCATGCAAATCGAGTTTATCGCTTATAAAATATTTGCCCCTATCGATCTTTAATTTTGTATTGTAGTCAAGACAAAATGATGAATCACCATTATCAGTATTAAGAAAATTTTCTTGTAAACTAGAGGCACCTTTATCAATCATAGATTTTATATTTACTTTGTGATCAACTTTCAAAGTAACTTTTCCACATTCTATTGGCTTAACATTTTTTTGCCAATCTAACTCATCATCTGACATAAATTCATTAATTGAACTGCATAATTTTACAACAATATATAAACACAGTAAAATATCGCTTATTCTATAAAAAACTGATTTTCAATAATGAGATGAAATCATCAAAAGCTAATGAAAACTGTTGGATATATGGAAAGCACACTTGTATTTCAGCATTAAGAAACAAAAATAGGCGGTGTATAGAACTGTTAGTAACAGAAAATTTCTACAGAGAATTTGAGAAAGAAATTAAACAATGTGCAGATAGTAAGGGCATTAAACCTCGACTGGTAGAGAACAAAATGTTCAATGATGTTTTACCCAAAGGTGTCAATCATCAAGGAATTGCTTTAAAAGTTGCTCCTATTTTTCACAGCTTAAATATCGAAGAAATAGCTGAAGGTTCAGGTGACAGCTCTACTATAGTCATTTTAGATCAAATTACTGATACACACAATATAGGGTCGATTTTAAGAACCTCAGCTTGTTTCAACATTGATGCACTGGTTTTACCACATCACCATTCACCGAGCGAAAATGCATCTATCGCAAAAGCAGCAAGTGGAGCACTGGATATTGTTCCTCTAATATACGTTACAAACATAGTAAAAACGATGGAGTCTTTAAAAAAGATAGGCTACTGGTGTTATGGGTTTGATTGCAATGCAAAGGAAAATATAGATGAAATAAAGAATTTTGGGCAAAAAAGAGTAATTATTTTTGGTTCTGAAGAGAAAGGAATGCGGAGATTAGTGAAAGAAAGTTGTGATTATCTTTTAAAAATTCCAATGTCAAACGTAATTGATAGTCTAAATGTTTCAAACGCAGCAGCAATAGGACTATATTCCATTTACATTAAAACAAAAATCACTGCAAATTAGTTGCAATAAAACAAGGATGTCATTCCAGCATGTGATACTGGAATGACAACAGTGAATGACATCTTGCGATGTCATTCACTAGCACTTACATTACCAATCCCAAGAAAGAGGTGAACTTGAATCTGTTGGAATCTCGAAGGATGGCTGTGACACTATCTCTTTTATCTCATTTTTAAGCCATTCGCTACCATCTTCTCCAGCTTCTTTAATAGCTTTCTTGAAACTGCTCTCTAGTACAGCTTTAGCAGCTTCAGTGACGTTACCATTACCATTTATAGCATTTCCTATTGTAGTTAACTTAATTAACTCAGCGTTTAAGTCAGCAGGCATCTTATCAGTCTTAGCCTTTATAGCAGTGACATCAGCTCCTAAGGTATCTGTAATCTTATCAGTCTTAGTTTGTATTGCAGTAACCTTATCTCCTAAATTAGCAGAATTTGTAGCAGTTTCTATAGCAGTTACTTTAGCTGTTAAGTCAGCTGGAATAGTATCAGTTTTAGCCTTTATAGCAGTAACATCGGCAGATTTAGCTAAAGGAGCTAGTTCAGCAGATTTAGCTAAATTACCTAACTCAGTTCCTAAATCAGCAGGCATCTTATCAGTCTTAGCCTTTATAGCAGTGACATCAGCTCCTAAGGTATCTGTAATCTTATCAGTCTTAGTTTGTATTGCAGTAACCTTCTTTCCTAAATTAGCAGCACTTGTAGCATCTTTTATAGCAGCAACATCAGCAGTAAAGGTATCTGGAATAAATACAGTCTTAGCCTTTATATCAGTGACATCAGCTCCTAAGGTATCTGTAATCTTATCAGTTTTAGTTTGTATTGCAGTAACCTTGTCTCCTAAATTAGCAGCATTTGTAGCAGTTTCTATAGCAGTTACTTTAGCTGTTAAGTCAGCTGGAATAGTATCAGTTTTAGCCTTTATAGCAGTGACATCAGCTCCTAAGGTATCTGTAATCTTATCAGTCTTAGTTTGTATTGCAGTAACTTTATCTCCTAAATTAGCAGAATTTGTAGCAGTTTCTATAGCAGTTACTTTAGCTGTTAAGTCAGCTGGAATAGTATCAGTTTTAGCCTTTATAGCAGTAACATCAGCAGATTTAGCTAAAGGAGCTAGTTCAGCAGATTTAGCTAAATTACCTAACTCAGTTCCTAAATCAGCAGGCATCTTATCAGTCTTAGCCTTTATAGCAGTGACATCAGCTCCTAAGGTATCTGTAATCTTATCAGTCTTAGTTTGTATTGCAGTAACCTTATCTCCTAAATTAGCAGAATTTGTAGCAGTTTCTATAGCAGTTACTTTAGCTGTTAAGTCAGCTGGAATAGTATCAGTTTTAGCCTTTATAGCAGTAACATCAGCAGATTTAGCTAAAGGAGCTAGTTCAGCAGATTTAGCTAAATTACCTAACTCAGTTCCTAAATCAGCAGGCATCTTATCAGTCTTAGCCTTTATAGCAGTAACATCAGCAGATTTAGCTAAATTACCTAACTCAGTTCCTAAATCAGCAGGCATCTTATCAGTCTTAGCCTTTATAGCAGTGACATCAGCTCCTAAGGTATCTGTAATCTTATCAGTCTTAGTTTGTATTGCAGTAACTTTATCTCCTAAATTAGCAGAATTTGTAGCAGTTTCTATAGCAGTTACTTTAGCTGTTAAGTCAGCTGGAATAGTATCAGTTTTAGCCTTTATAGCAGTGACATCAGCTCCTAAGGTATCTGTAATCTTATCAGTCTTAGCCTTTATTCCTGATATCAGATCTGTTCCGACTTGAGTTTTTATGGTAACTAAGTCAGCGCTTAAGTCAGCTGGAATAGAATCAGTCTTAGTTTTTATTGCATCTACATTAGTTCCAATACCTAATAATGTAGCAATTGCACCTCCAGTCATGAACTTTGTTGCTGTAGCACTGTAATCTATTTCAGCAGCACCATTAGGTTCATACTTAAAAGTGTTGAAAACATTAGTAGCATTGTCTACACCAAAGGTATACTTATTCTGTGCAGCATCTTCATAAATTATGCTTTTAATGTTAGGGGATGGTACATTTCCTCCAGAGTTGTCTTTAAAAGTTAAACTAGCCATATCACTTTCCGTTAATTATAAAAACCATAATGTGCATGAAAATAATATAAATTCCGTAAATACTAGATTTTGCATAAGATTTCCTTGAAGCTTTTCGCTTCAGAATTCTTCTCTTGTGATCTAAGTATGTAGCAGACGATGTCATCCTAGTAGCCCCTTTGGTGTTATTCCAGTGCTTGACACTGGAATCCATTTTTCCATCATAAGAAACGTTGATTACTTTTATACTAGCAAATTTACTGGATGCCAGTGTCTGGGCATTGGAATAACAAAAAGAGGGCAGGGCCCTCCTTATATATTAGATATAGGCTGAGTTATGATCGTGATAAACGTGATCGCTTGCGCAGTCGAACATTTTCACAAAACCATTCTCTAGATAGAGATTATATTCATGATGTTGATCTAATAACTCAAAGTTATCTTGTGTTTCTAAGCTAAAGTGACTTGAATCTGATAGCAATTCGTAATTTGGATTATCTATTTTACTAATGCTGCTTATTACTTTGCCATTACCATTTGATATAGCCAAACTATAACTATCACCATCCTTCATTATTTTGATGGATACCTTATCTTCAGGTAACACTATAAGCTTTTTCGTGTCACTATCGTGAATTAGAAATTTGCCATCTTTAAAGTAATACTTGTCTTCCGGCAAAGCACCAATCTTATAATCCGATGTATGCAGTTTGTTCCAAAAATCTAACACAGATTGCTTATCTGCTCCTTCTGCTCTATTATACAAGGCTTTCACATCATTATAATCTATGATTACATTTGCCTTATGCTTTCCTTCTACATCTCTATCATAGCTCTTTTCTATTTTCAAGATTGTGTCTTTCAACACTACCTGCTCTTTCTCCTCCACTGAAGCTGACCTTTTTGCCCTTGTTGGAATTTGTGGTTGATCAGACTGTATTTCACTGTTGTCGTTTCTCTCTTCAGCAACAACATTAGTAGTACTATGAACTTCTGTCTTAGTTTCACTTACTTGCCCTTTTGGACTTTCGGTTTGTTTCTCTTTTGTGAATATTCTCTGATAGTCCGTGTAGCCTCTGTTAGTATCGCCGATATCGCCACTGCCTTGATCGAAAGTTATTTTTTTACTTCCATTTCCCATATTCTCAATTTCAACTTGAGGAGAAACAGATGCGAGGAAATCATTATAGCTGTAGTTATAATCAGCAGAAAAGAATATTTTTCCTTTGAAGTTATGGAAATTATTAGATAACATTCCTATTTCTTCATCAGTATCACCATCAAATAGTTTTACTTTAGTGAAATATCTTTGATTGTTGATTCTCACTATTTCACCACTCGAGTTTCTTTGTATCTGATAATCATTTGGATCATGTTTAATGGTAAAAAGTTTACCAGGGGCATATTTTTCTAAGTTTATAAGGCCCACATTTATATGTTTATGAGAATAATCTCTCTTTTCATATTCATGTGCAAATACTGGGTTGATATATTTGTATTCTTCTGGTATAGTATTACCTTGAGCATCATACCTATATTCATTACCACGTTCATCAGCTGGCACTAATTTGTATCCTTCATCCTTTTGCACTAACTTTAGATGAGTAACTTCTTCAGGTAACTGATAGCGTACATTTTTTCCGTGATCATGAATGAATAAGTTACTCCCATTTACAACTTCACCTCTTTCATTTTTCATCTCTTCAGTGATATAGAAGCCCATATTTTTGAATGCATGTAGATTTTCGCCTCCTTGCTTTACAACCGCTTCGTATACATCGTCGTCTGTTCTATCAGTCCCTTTATCATCCAATAATGTTCCTTTTTCTACGATTACACCGCTTTCTCTTTGCTCATCAGAATATTGAGCATGCTTTGAATCCTGATGATTTAGAATTTTGGTCCCTCTAAGAAGCAGAGAATCTAAATCTTTTTGAATGTGTCCAGTGCTAGGATGCAACAATTCATTTTCATGTAAATGTGCTTCATCAAAGTATTCATCACGTTCAACTGTTCTGCCATCTATCAGAGAAGCTTTATAATGACCATTTTCTTTTGTAATAGCCATATAAGCACCACCGTCATATTGAGTATTCAAGTTGTGCAATATGTCCTCAAAAACAAAAGTTTCTTTAGTTTGACCTTCAACTTGCTTAAAAAAGCCCGATTCGCTCGACAACTCTCCAAGCTTTGTATTCCCATCATATATAGATAGTGCACCCATATCTCCGTGACCAAGAGCTTGAATAGAAAAAATCTTGCCTTCTTGTAGATCAATATGATTTGTACCTCTTATCAAGTTTGGATCGATATTAACCATCTCTTCTAACATCTTTTCTACGTCAATGTTCTGAGTTTCTTTTACTTGTTTCAAGCCAGCGTTTATGGTTTTATCAAGCAAATCATCTTTCAGTTGTGTATATTTGTCCTGTGTAGCATTATATAATCTCTTATCTTCATTATGATAATTAGTGCTGGCTGAATTGCATTTTTCTACAAATTTCTCATAAGAGATCTCTCCTCTTTTGTATTGTTCGTATGCATCATGACGCTGTGTTTCTTCCTGTTCACGCAGGTTTTTCAACACATCATTATATTTTATATCCTTCTGCTTATCTAAGTCTTCTTTCCCATCATAGTAAGATTTTCTAAGATCTTCACCATGTTTTGATAATATCCTCAAAGCTTGCATTTTATACTCTTGACTATTTTGATATTCATTACCTTGTTGATCAGAGTAAGTCAGCTTAACCTGCCCATCAGTAGTTTTTACTACCTTTAAAAAATGATATTCCTTTGATATATCGAGGTTATCATTTGTTGCCCTATTAACAGCACGAGCATAATCGTAAAATGACACATGCTCTACAGCAGAGAAACTTCCAACGTTTTCTCCATCTATTTTTTCTATATTTGCTTTATAATACGATACATCTTTAATTTCTCCACCCACTATTTCTTGACCAGTTGCTATAAAATCTCCTTTTGTAACTTGCAAAGCGTTGAGATGTTCCATTGCAGTTTCTGTATCATTCTCAGCAAGCCAACTTTTGAAGTCAGCATCATGTCCTTTTATGTCTTTCAAGAAACTTTTTGACTCATCTGAGTTACCTTGACGTAAAGCATCTAGGTAGTCTCTTAATAAACTAGGATCTTTTTCCTGTAAGTACATTATCAACGCATGACCAGTTTTATACACTAAACTGTTTTCTTCACCATTGGCTGAGTATTGTAAATTTAAAATTCCACCTAGATCCAAATTTGCGGCTTCAGTTTTATCAATGCTTGACCCTTGAGCATTGAACTTGTGATCTGAATGATGTTCAAAGTAATCTGCAATTCCCTCCATTAATACTGTAGGTAGAGATTTTCCTCCTGTAGCCAAGTAAGTTAAACCATGTGCAAATTCATGCTGAAGGTTATGAACGCCACCTTGCTGATAGACATACATCTCAGCAAAAATATCAGCTTCTCCTTTGTAGTAACATTTACCACCTTCATCTCCAAGGTAAGAACCAAAACGTTCGCTTCCACCAAGGTGAGTGTAATCAGCCTTATCATCAAACACATAAATTTTGAATGTTTGTTCTGAGCTACCAGGCTCCAGCTTAAATGCATCTTTAAAATTAGTAGCTGTTTCTCTTATCTCACTTTCAATGTGAGCAACTTTACTTGCTCTTAAATTATGAGAATAAACTTCTACTTTAATATTTAAATCTTTAACTTATATGATATGCTTGTTGTTAAAATATTCATCTTTAGATATATTTTTATTTACTTGTCGATTGATTGTCATTACTTTAACCCCTAATTTATTAGTCTTTACAATATCAAGCATAAAGCTACTTCCGCTAAGAAAGTGTAAATTCTCATATTGATATAATTTGTATCTTAATAAAAAAGTATAGATAGTTAACTCAATATGAAAAATCGAGAATATAGCTAAAATTCCATGGCTGTTAATAAGTAGCGGAATTATAATTAAGAAATTTACTGAGTAGAAAAAAAGGTAAAAAAATCCTTTAGTAGCGAGTTTTATAATGTAAATTGGCGTTGTAATAATGTCCTAACAAGCGCGATTTGGCTGAATGTAGAAAAAATAAAAAAGACATGCAGCCGCTATAATTTTTATGTAATTTGCCAATAAATATCTGAGTTTTTTACTGAATTTTTGTTGTTGAACCCGCGAGGATCAAAAACAAGGATAAGTACTCTTATTGGTATGATAAGGAAAGTGGGAAGGTTTGTCAAGGAGTTTCATTCAGCAAGAAGTCTAAAAGCAAATTGACTTTCATTTCACTGAAGCACTATACTAAAGCTACGATGGGTAATTAGCTCAGTTGGTAGAGCACTTGCTTGACGTGCAAGGGGTCGCTGGTTCGAGCCCAGTGTTACCCACGATTTTTGCTCATAAAAAGATTTTATATGACAGCAGTGCACAATGGCAAACACTCAATAGCAGAGTCCAAGCGCTTAATTTATTCCATAATAATAGTCGCAATAACAATGCTTATGGAGATAGCAGGTGGAGTAATTTCACATTCGCTTGCTCTACTATCAGATGCAGGACATATGCTCACTGATCTTTTTGCCTTGGTTTTAAGCTGGATAGCACACAAATTTTCAGCTAAGAAATCTGATTTACAGAGGTCATATGGGTATCACAGATTGCAGATAATTGCAGCATTTGTTAATGGTTTAACTCTATTTTTCATTGCAGCGGTCATTATAATTGAATCAATAAAGAGATTCATTTGTCCAGTCAATGTGGAATGGAAAGTAATGCTAATAATTGCCACACTTGGCCTGATCTCTAACATTATAGTCTTTTTTATATTACATAGTAAATGCGAAAGTAATATAAACATAAAAAGTGCTGTATTGCATGTTATCGGAGATATTTTAGGTTCTGTAGCTGCTATACTTGCATCCATAATTATCATGTTTACCGGATGGCAAATAGTGGACCCTATTTTGTCAGTATTTGTCAGTGTAATAATCTTAAACAGTGGATATAAAATTCTCAAGAATTCTTGCCATATACTCCTTGAAGGTACACCTGAGAGTGTATCTGCTGAGGAGATAAAAAGTGAGATTGTATCTAAGTTACCTGAAGTGATAGATGTGCATCATATACATGCATGGTCACTATCTGATAATTATTTTATACTTACTATGCATGCCAAGATAAAGCAAAATGGGCAACATACTAATATTCTGTATGAGATAAAAAAAATACTATTAAATAGATTTGAAATTGCACACTCTACAGTTGAAATTGAATACGATGAGTGCGTAGACAGTAAAATACTTAAGCATTGACATCTATAGGCTATTTGTTATTACTACAATATCATAATATTATAGAGGGTAGGCTATGATAGGTATTTCCCAAATACAATTTCCTGGAAAGGATTCTTACAGATTAAAGACAGCAAGTTACTTCGCAGCTTTTGTTTCTTTAAGCATTTTAGTTAATCCTGCCAATGTCTTTTTATCTTTTGCCACATTGTTTTTTAGATCTGAAATAAAAACTTTTTACGTTTATAAAGACATAAAAGCTGCAAAGCAGGAAAAAATAAGTAAAAAGGAATATTGGGAAATATTTTTTGAGAAAAATAAAATTAAGATAGCATCTTTCCTTTTATTTTTTGCTTCTGTAACATATCTAACCTTTACAACTACTTTTCTGCTCGTTTCGTTACTTGCAACAATACCATTTGCAATGGTTTTAATTCTATTACAAAGTGAATTAAGGCCAAAGGATTTTAATCCATTTACGTTACTCAAAGCTGCTATAAGTTTCTTTTTAGAAGGCATAAAAGAAAATACTCGCAGTATGACAAATAAGTTTGATGATACTTATGAGCATTTACTGCCCCATCAATTGAATGACGATATTAGTAATAATATTGGTAAGTTAATACGCAAATATGATCCAGTACCAGAAGACGCTATTAATAATGAGGGATTTAAAGAATTTATTGAATATATAAATCACTTACATATGCTTGATGGCCAACCATTTAGTAATGAGAATAAGGGAAAATTAGTAATGTTTTTGCAAGATTTTTGCAAAGGTAATGAGAAACATAGCTCTGGCTTCACTGGTGGACAAATTCTTCTGTTAGTTCTTAGAGCCTGCAATGATGGAGATAGAGAAGCTGTAAAAAATAAAAAAGACGCGTTGATTGCAAATTTACTAGATAGCCAAACTTTCTCTAGAAAAGAACGAATTCCTAACACATGTTTTACTGGTATTATCTACAGAATGTTAAGTACATTAGAGGGTATTCATTCCGATCCAGAGATTAAATTTACACCACCTAGACAAATGCTCCTTACAGAAGCAGAAAATGAAGCACGTAAGTTTATGTTAGACAGGCTAAAAAATAGGAAAAACGGTAAAGAAATTCTTAGGGCTTGGCATAACGCCCAAAATAATTATGAAGATGATAAAAGTCAAAAAATAGTTGATGATTTTATTGCAGAAGTAAGCATTACTTTAATGAGAAGATTACTGAGTTTTACTTCTCAATATAGTGAACAAATTGTGCTGACGTTAATGAAAAATATTAACTCTGTAAAGTTAAATAAATTAGAGCACTTTGCGCTGTCTCAGCACATAACAAATAAACTACAGGGGGATGGTTTAGACGATCAACTCGAAAACATCAAAGGAAAAGTCTTTTTGGAGCTTTTAAACCAAAATTTACTTAGAACAGATTTTTTTCTCAAGGACTCATCTTTAACTGAAGCTAAGAGAATAGCTAGCAAAATAATAAAAGAAGAAGTAAAAGAATTAAAATTGAAAGCCAAGAAGACTATTAAGGGTCAAGTGGACAGAATGTTAGATAGTTTAAGAATGTTACCACTAAAGAAAAGGTGTTATAGGGTATACACGGAACTGAGTAAAAATAGCAGAGACGATAAAGAAGAAATAAAGAAAATTCTGCAAGAAAAGCTAGCAATAACAGAAGCAGTGATAAATAACATGTTAAAAAAAGAAGCTTCACACAGGCTAGAGATAGAGATTGAAGATATTTATAATCAAAATAAGCGCAATGTAACCACACTTTATGAAAAAATACAAGAAGTGAAGCAAAGATTCATTGAAGATGAATTTTTAATACCTCAAGAAGTAGAGAGTATAACAAAAGCAAAAATTATAGACTTAAATAAAGAAGACAAAATAATGCCATCAAGCAGCTTATCTCGTAATTTAAGTGTTAATAACCTAGCAGTACACCGTTTATAAAAACCTGTGTTCCTTGCTTTGCAGAAGATTTGCAATATTTCTATAGTGCTTCAAGAAAATTAATATTGCTACAGTAAGTAGTGTAAGAAATAAGTCTTTTTGAAAAAAGAAAGATGCTAATAAAGCTGCTGTAGTAGAAATCAAAGAAGCAAGGGAAGAATATCGAAAAATAAAAAATACTACTAACCAAACAAATACAAACACTAATGACAAAGGGATACTGAGTGTTACCAAAATCCCTAAAGTTGTTGCAACCCCCTTTCCTCCGTTAAACTTCAGCCATATAGGAAACATATGTCCTAGAACTGCTAAAACAGCAGATGCATATATATACATATCGTTACTATCAAAGAATTGTTGTGCTATATAAACTGCGATAAATCCTTTAAATGAGTCCAGAAACAACGCCAAGGCAGCAAGGAATTTGTTTCCTGTCCTTGCAACATTTGTAGCACCAATATTTCCAGAACCTACTTCTCTTAAATTTATTCCTTTTACTTTTGCAATAATTAAGCTAAACGGTATTGAACCGAATACGTAGGATAATATAAGAATTATATATTTCTCCATTATACTAAAAATCTAGTTGATCTTGTTATTCCTCAGTCTTTTTAGATAGCATTGAACTTCATCATTAATCTGATTGCTAAACAGTATAAGTGCTGTCATATTGATGAGTGCTAAACAAGAGAATAAAGCCCCACCAATATTAGCAATAGCCATTATATCTTTAGACAAACCTGACAAAAATGCAACTACCACCACCGCTATACGATATATTACTACACTTTTTACACCAAACAAATACAGCCATCCCATTTCACAACAATATACAAATGAAATTACTGAGGAAAACGCAAACAAAGGCGCAGCGATGGTTAAAAGTATAGGAAACCAAGAAGAAACTGTTTCAAATGCTTTTTGGGTGATCAATATTCCCTCGCCAATGCCAGTCTGGTATGCGCCTGTTATTACTATTGTTATTCCTGTCAAACAACAAATTAACATTGTATCGAAGCATGGTTCTATCATAGCAACTAGACCAGTCCTAACCGGCTCCTCATCTTTAGCTACAGCGTGAGTAATTGCAGCAGAACCAACACCTGCTTCACTGGCAAAAATTGCCCTTTGAATCCCAGCGACAAATGCTCCTACTACTCCACCACCAACAGCATTGAAGTCTATCATACTGGAAAACAATATTTTTAATGTATTGCTAAAATTGTGAATATTGAATGCAATAATCGTGAAACAACTCAAAATATATATGAGTGACATAATAGGCACCAGCGCAGAAGAGACTTTAGCTATTCTCCTGATTCCACCGATAATCACCAGAGCAAGTAACGTAGAAATTATGGAAGAGAGAAACCAAGGATGACCATCTATCCAATTTGAATAACCAGATAATATTGAAACCATTTGGTTAGTTTGAAACGCTACACTTCCACCAAGACCTGATAATACAAAAACCGCTGCATATATTGCAGCCAGTACGATACCAAGTTTTTTAAATCCAAATTCCTCTAGCCCATTTCTTATATATTGAAAAGGACCACTAAATAACTGCTCTTGACCTTCTGTTCTGTGTCTGAATGCTAAAGTTACTTCAGCAAACTTTGCAGACATACCAAAAAAGCCTGTGATCATCATCCAAGGTACCGCTCCTGGCCCTCCCATTGAAATTGCAATTGCAACACCAGCAACAGTTCCAAGACCTACTGTGCTTGATAGCGCGGTTACAAATGCCTGAAAATGCGTAATGTGACCATCATGATGATCTGTGTCATATTTTCCACATAAAATAGCGAACGCATGCTTAAACATCCTTATGTTGAGAAATCTAAAACGTAGTGTTAGAAATATATAACCAAAGGCCAATAAAAGAATTATAAATGGTACGTGAAAGATCTTGAAAAACAACACTTCATTCATGAAGTTGCTTACTCCATTTAATGCAGTGTCATAACTTTTATGAAAAACTGAAGCAGCGTATACATCGTTAAACGATAGGCAAAATAACATCATGCAAAGCAATCTATAAATCATGTTTAATACCTTTTGTAATAAGAATCTATTGTATTTAAGACTTCCCTTCTCAGTAGATATATTGCAACAGCATTTGGAATCATAAGGCACATAAACAGGCTATCGCCTAAATAAGATATAAATTCTATATTTTTTGACATACAACTGATATACACTGAACCCACTATAAGAATTTGGAACAATATCAGTACTTTTTTGTTACCAAATAAGTACAACAGGGCAACTTCACAGTAGTAATAGTAAGCTATTATTGTGGAAAATGCAAAGGAAAACATTATCAGCGGAAGAGCTAGCTTGCTCAATAAAGGCAAGGCTGTTGAAAATGCTGAGCTAACTAACGTAATATCACCTACGGTATTAGTGATATGCATATCGGTGATAATTATCACAATACCAGTCAAAAATGAGACTAATATTGTGTCTACAAATGGTGCAATCATTGCAACACTTCCAACTTTAACTGGGTCTTTCTCTTTTACAATCGAATGTGCTATAGCTGCTGTTCCAGTACCTGCTTCATTAGCAAACACTGACCTTCTTACCCCTGCTATTAATCCACTCAATACTCCACCTCCTATAGCTGATTTGTTAAAGATATCTTGAAATATTATAGATAGAGCATTCAGTAGATTATTTCCGTTTACACAGATTAAATATATACACATGCCTATATATAACATTATCATGATTACACTACCGACAATGTTGCAAAAAACATAAAAATAAAACTAGAGAAAACCATTTCTCGAAAACTTCTGTGTCCAGAACCAAGAGTCCGATTTACTTATAGCGCTAATAATCAATTAACCATCGGCTTTAAGGAATGATATGAACATATTATTTCAAGGAAAAGTCATGAGAAACAAGAGATTAGCTATCCAAATTAGCTGTAGCTATGAACCTAATCGGTTAGCAGAACAATGCTTATCAGATGCTTATGAAAAGGTAGTGTCAAAGGAAATAAGTCAAAAAAACTTAAAACATAAAAATGGGATTCAAGGAGGGTCAAATGGTAACAGTATGTTTATATGCGAGAGTTTCTTCGGGGAAACAAGTAGAAGGAAATACGATAGAAAGTCAAATTGCAGCTTTAGAGAAGCAAATTAATCTGGACGGATACAGATTGTTAAGTGAGTATAAATTTATTGATAACGGCTACAGTGGATCTCATTTAGTCCGCCCTGATTTAGAAAAATTACGTGATAAAGTAACAGAAGGTAAAATTGATAAGATTTACATTCATTCTCCTGATCGTTTATCTAGAAAATATGCATATCAAATGGTGCTGATTGAAGAATTTGAAAAAGCAGGAGCAAAAGTGGTTTTTTTAAATTATGAGATTAACGGTAACCCAGAATCTCAATTACTGTTACAAATGCAAGGTATGATAGCAGAATATGAACGTGCGAAAATTATGGAACGAAGTCGTCGTGGTAAAATCTATGCAGCTAACAAAGGCTATGTAAATGTAATGGGAGGAGCTCCTTATGGTTATCGTTATATAGATAAGCATATGGGAGGAGGACAAGCTTTATTTGAGATTAACGAAAAAGAAGCTGATGTCGTTCGTAAAGTATTTTTGTGGATAGGCAGAGAAAGAACAAGTATTGGGGAAGTATGTCGTCGGCTAAATACTATGTCCATTAAGACACAAAAAGGAAAAGAACGCTGGAATAAAGGTACAATTTGGAGTATGTTGAAAAACCCTGCTTACAAAGGACAAGCAGCTTTTGGTAGAAGAAGGTTAGGAGTAAGATTAAAGCAAGTAAGACCACAGAAAGGCTCTTGTGAGCAGCCAAAAAGTAACCACTCTGTCTATCCTGTTGAAAAAGCAAATTGGATTTATATTAAAGTGCCAAATATAGTAGATGAAGATATATTTGATATTGTTCAAGAACAATTAGCTGAAAATAGAAAAGTAGCAAGGACAAGAAAAAGAGGAGCAAAGTACTTACTACAAGGTTTAGTCATATGTAAGCGTTGTAATTACGGATGTTACGGAACTTGCATGAGAAGTAGACGAGAAGAAGAAGGTGGTCATTATGCATATTACCGTTGTAGTGGTAAAGATTCTTACCGTTTTGGTGGTAATAAGATTTGTGACAATAAACCCATTCGCTCAGATGCATTAGAAACAGCTGTGTGGGAAGAGGTTAAGCAGTTATTGAAAAATCCAAACAGGATTTTAGAAGAATACAAGCGTAGGCTTTCAGAACTAAAAAAATCATCATTGGATCAAAAAAGTGACCTGCTAGAGAAACAAGAAAATAAATTAAAACGTGGTATTGCTAGACTTATCGATAGTTATGCTCAAGAATATATCAATCAAGAGGAATTTGAACCACGAATTAAAGCAATGAAACAAAGCTTAAAAACAATTAAAGAAGAGAAGAAAAAGATATTTTATCAAAAGGAATTAGAACAGGAGGTAACTCTGGTTGTGGCCAATTTAGAAGACTTTTCTTCCAATATTACGTTAAACCTTGATAACGCAGACTGGTTAACTAAACGTGATATTATCAGAACATTGGTCAAGAGAATTGAAATTAACCTTGAGGACGTAAATGTGGTATTTCGCGTAAAAGAGCTACCGAACTCTTCTGGACATAATGGAAAGGAAAATAAAAATTTGCAACATTGTCGTAGGTGTATTCGGCCCTAAACCTGTTGCAACTAAAGCAATTCGCTTTATTCCTCCCAGTATTACAATTAATACAAATAGCGAGATAATAACAGATGTGTTGTATTCAAATAAGTTACTTGACAACGCTGCAATTTGATTTGCCTGAAATGGTATGCCGCCTAGAATCATTGCAACAAGCAGCATAACTGCGTAGATAAATGCAAGGAATTTGCCAGTCTTCATAAATCCAATCTTTGCAAGTCCATGTTCCATATAATAAAAAGCCCCACCAGTTGTGTTTTCAGAGCGATGAGTAAATGCAAGCACTACTTCAGCAAATTTTATTGACATGCCAAGTACTCCGGTAATTATCATCCAAAAAACTGCACTTGGCCCCCCTATTGTAATAGCTATTGCAACTCCTGATATTGTTCCAAGACCAACTGTTCCTGAAATTACCGTTGCAAATGCCTGAATGTGGGTGATTATGCCGTTATTATTATGGCTCTCTAGGTTGAATAGTGTTTGTATCCCATATTTGAACAACCTAAAGTTAATGAATTTGAATCGAATCGTACAAAAAACCCCAGTTGCAATTACCCAAATAATTATAAATGGTATGTTGAATATCTTTATATATAAAAAAGAGTTTAATAGATCAGTTGCTTTTACAATCATGCTGCTCACTACTTTTATATAGCTAATGAGTTTTATATGTGTAGTATATATAAAGTCCAGTGCTTATTGGAATAGTAAGTATATACAATGCGCCTAAAATTGGTAGTGTTATCCAGGGCTTGCTTATAAACAGTATGATCAATATTCCAAAAAACGACACAAATATATAGGATAGGCTTCTAGGAACATAAATGTACTTTGCAGAGAAAGTTGGAATATGACTTATCGAAAAAAATGAAATGGCCAAAAAGTAACAAGCTGTATTCTTTACGTTAAAAAATTGCTCTATAAGAAGTAAGTATTCACTCTCATGAGATTGAAAGGTAATAATTATTGGTAACAGAGCAAGTAAAGCGCATACAGGAGCTGGAACGCCGGAAAAGAAAAATTTTTTCCAGTATAATTGTTCTGAATGTAACGAAACATTGAATCTGGCAAGTCTTATTGATATGCAGATTACATATATCATTACTAAAATCCATCCTACAACTTTAATTTCATTTAACTTCCAAAAATATAAAAGAAAAGCAGGTGCTGAACCAAAATTTAGAAAATCTGCAAAAGAATCGAGTTGTGCTCCAAAATCGCTAGTTGATTTTAAAATTCTGGCTATTCTGCCATCCATTCCATCTATTATTGCTGCAATGATAATAAAAATTGCTGAAAATTCCCATTGTTCATTAAATGTGAATTTAAGTGAAGTAAGGCCAGCACATAAACCCAGTAAAGTTATAAAATTCGGAAATAACTTGGTAATAGGTAAGGATTTACCGTTACTTTCATCGTTATTCATACAATGTCAAAGGTAAGCTTCTCTTGTTTATTTAAATCTGCTATAACTGTCTCACCACCAATAACAGTTTGGCCTTCTGAGACTCTTACCTCTATTCCAGCAGGGATATAAATATTTACTCTGCTACCAAATCTTATAATTCCAAATCTTTCACCTGCTTTTACGCTCTGAGATGTCCTCAAATTACAAACAATGCGGCGTGCAATAAATCCAGCTATTTGTTCCACAATGATTTCTTTTCCCTTTTCATATTCAATCACAATAATCTGCTTTTCATTTTCATTACTGGACCTATTACTCATTGCAGAAACAAACTTGCCTTTCTTGTAGCTCATTTCCTTTATCGTACCAGATATTGGTATACGATTCACATGGACATTCAAAACGCTTAGAAATATGCTAACAAGCGTAAACTTCTTTTCTTCTTCATTCTCTTCTGATAAAGAGTAACTAACTTCTTCTATCTTTGAAATTACACCATCAGCAGGACTTAATATAAAGTCCTTATTGTTTGGTACAGCTCTTGCTGGATCACGAAAAAAATAGGTACATAATAACGTTGGAAATAAGCAAGTAATTCCAGCTCCCCAAGATATAGAGAATGCTATACATGTTACGATAAAGGAAACAACTATAAATAAATAACCTTCTCTGTTTATGTTAGGTAAACCAAAGCACATAATTTATTCTCGATAATTCATTATTAACAATTTATCATTTATAATTTCTCATGAAAAGCTTTTTTTCACTTCTTCACTTTTGGAATGGTTATATAAACATTTGCTTATATAACCATTGATAGAGATTAATTTTTAATGAAAATTTAATTTCTTAGCTATTGTTAATATTATTTTAATAAAAACTTAATAATAATTCTTAATAATATATGAATTGTTGTGTTCTTAATTTCGTATGACAGGGGAAATAGAAAAAGATGAATCTCCTTCCTTATACTCTGCAATTCGGATGGGTGATATTGAAGCTACAGAGCTGCTAATAAAGTTTGGTGCAAATGTCAATGATAATTATGAACGTAATCGTACACCACTACATATTGCTATCGGGTATAAGCAGTTTGAAATAGCGAAATTGCTGATAAATAACGGAGCAAACGTTAACGCAAAAACTGGAAATCATGGCAAAGATGACTTAACACCAATGCACCTTGCAATTTTTGCAAACACGCCAGAGTTTATAGAATTGCTAGCTAGCAATGGTGCGTCAATTGATGAAAGAGAAAGCACTGAAGGACATACACCTTTTCACCTTGCTACTTTATATGGAAATAAAAGTGTAATACAAGCCTTAGTTGACAAGGGACAGAATATTGAAGATATTGATAATAATGGGCGTACAGCTTTATTTTTAGCTATTAGGCAATGCACTGAAGCAAAGGATGATAGCAGAGTAGAAGTTATCGAGTATTTGATAAATAAACTCAAAGCAGACATAACGAAAAAAGATAATAATAACAACACAATACTTTTTCCTGCTGCTAATAATTGTCCTGGAAAAGTAGTGGAACTCATCATTAAACAATATATAGAAAGCTTTGGTAGAGATCGGTTGAAGAATTTTATCAATCACAAAAATAAAGCTGGAATGGATGCCTTGGATATTGCACTCAATAGTGGGAATGAAAAGGCCATTGAAGTACTTAGCTCATATGGAGCAGATATCGAGAATAAAGTAACTCCCAAGATTACTGTAGAAAAACCAAATAGTACCTTAGATGGAGCGGAAAGTATAGAAGTGGTATCCCCAATCAAACAAAAATAAAAGCAGCTCTAAATTCCTTGCTTTATTTACATTCTTTCTATAGTATGATATGTTAATGTTAGAATAGGGTATGTTTGCAGGTCAAAATAATAATCAACAGCAAAATAGAAATAGAGCACAGGCTTTAATAGAAAGAGTGCAAAATGCTTACAACAACACTAATAAAATTAAAAGATTCATTAATATAGTTTTATTAGTAAGTATGATTCCTTCATTTTTTCTTCTTGTACAGCTCTCTTTGTATTTATCATTAGTAAATTATTTTTTCAAACCAAGGGAAAATGAAAAAAGATTATCAGCGTGGCCAAAAAATGTTATTAGAATAACATTAAGCATTTTTTTAATTATACACATTATTAATTCCTGTGTGCTTTTGGTACTGCCTATATTGTGCTTATGTTTGCTAAACAAATCACTCATTGAAGAAATACAGCAGTTTAACGATTTAATACAACAAATTCCAGAGGAAGAAAGGCCTATTTTCTTTCAAGATTTAGCAGCCATTCCTTTTATGGCACAAACTACTCATGACCCAAGTGCAGTTGCTAGTATAAACTTGAGTGTTGATAGACTCATAGAAAAGTATAAAGAGAATTTAAGCAAAGATGAATTCTATGTACAGCTAAATAGAGGCAACACAACCGACATTGAAGAGTACATCAAACAATCAAATGAATTTACAGAAGGCGATAAATCTCATGCACTTGAATGCTTAAGATTTATCAATAGAACAGGAGATAATTTTAAAGACAATCATAGTAAGTTAACATTAAAGCAAGCAGCTATTTTATGTTGGAAAGCCTGCAATGATAGAAATACAGGAACAGAGAATCAAAGAATTCCTTTGAGTGATGCAGGCATAAAAAATAGAAAGGATATGTTTGTAAAAGGTCTTGTAGACGCTGCAACAACTTATGGTAATCAAGGTCAAAGTTGTGCAGGTGGAACATACAATAAATTATTTGAGTCTTTATCTGGCTTACATCCATCAGTGGTTATTACACTCGATGGAGAAGAGGCTAGAGAAATGATAAAAGAAACGATCACACAAAAATTCCCTGAAATGGCCAGAGCCAATTTCACCAATTTCTCTGGAACAGAACAAGAAAGGATCCGTAGCGAGTTACCAGAGTTATCATCTGAAACAGTAAGGTATATTATGACTACGCATTCAGCTCTTGAGAGAAGGTGTCAAGAGTTCAGCAATAGATTAAACAATGATAAAAAGAATGAAATATTAGAAGAGTGTATGAGCAACTTATCCTGTGTTGAGCTAGAAAGTCCAATTGAAAGGAGAAGGTAAATTGTATTTGATTGTCGCCATTTATTTTAAAATATGAAGCAGAGTTTTGTATGATTATTTGAACTTAAGTTTATGTATTGAAATAACATGTAAAACCACTTCGTGTAGGTGATATGTTATGTTTTATCTACATGTCAAGGATCCTTCTCTCAACTTAAAGATGTTGCTAATCAGCACATACAAATGTAATATTAATTAATATTTATAAATAAAGCAATTCCATGGAAAGTAACTACAACGCCGACGCAATAAAAATCCTAAGAGGTCTTGATGCTGTAAGAAAGCGTCCAGGTATGTATATTGGTGACACTGATGATGGATCAGGCTTGCACCATATGGTGTATGAGGTTGTTGATAATGCGATAGATGAGTCTTTAGCTGGTTATTGTAGTAAGATTGAAGTTAGCATAAATGAAGATGGTTCAGTTTCTGTAACCGACAACGGTCGTGGCATTCCAACAGACATTCATCCAGAGGAAGGAATATCGGCAGCAGAAGTAATAATGACCCAATTGCATGCAGGAGGTAAATTTGACAGCAATACCTATAAGGTTTCCGGAGGATTACATGGTGTTGGAATTTCAGTTGTGAATGCATTATCAAGTTGGCTGGAATTAACCATCTGGCGCAATAAAAAAGAACATTTTATGCGCTTTGAAGATGGTGAGTCTATTGAATCTTTAAAGATAATTAATGAAAACACAAATAAAAGAGGAACTAGAGTAACGTTTATGCCATCAACGGGGACTTTTAGTAGTATTGATTTTAGTTACTCCACTCTTGAGAGTCGCATCAGAGAATTGGCATTTTTAAACTCAAATATTGAGATAATTTTGCGTGATCTCCGTAATAAACCACATGTAGAGTCTCATTTTAACGATAGTAAAGAGTCTGAAGATAATTTTGGTACAGCTAATTTTGTACGGTACTTAGACAAGAATAAGACACATGTTACTAAAATTGCCAGCATTAGAGATAATGTAAAAGATCTAGGTACCAGTGTAGAAATATCAATGGAGTGGAATGATTCCTACTATGAGAATATGCTATGCTTCACAAATAATATAAGACAACGGGATGGTGGTACGCATTTGGCAGGGTTTAGATCTGCACTAACCAGATGTATCAATAACTATGCAAACAATGAAGGTTTTTTGAAGAAGGCAAAAGTGAATTTGACTGGAGAAGATGTTAGAGAAGGCTTAACTTGTGTTTTATCTCTCAAGATGCCTGATCCTAAATTTTCTTCACAGACAAAAGATAAATTGGTCAGTTCTGAAGCGCGGGCAGTTGTAGAGAGCATAGTTTTTGACAAGTTGAGTACAATACTTGAAACTGACCCCAAGTTAGCAGCAAGTATAGTAGAAAGAGCGATTAGGTCAGCAAAAGGAAGAGAAGCCGCAAGAAAAGCACGAGAGTTAGTTAAAAATAAAAACAATATTAATATTGCAACTCTACCTGGAAAGCTTGCCGATTGTCAGGAAAAAGTTCCTGAGTTATCGGAATTGTTTATAGTAGAGGGTAATTCCGCAGGTGGTACTGCAAAGCAGGGACGTAATCGTAAAACACAGGCGGTACTTGCTTTAAGAGGGAAAATTCTAAACGTAGAACGTGCAGGGCTGGATCGTATTTTTTCATCTGCAGAAATTGGCTCTCTGATCACGGCAATTGGAGCTGGAATAGGGAGTGAGCACTTCGATATTGAAAAAACTAGGTATCATAAAATTATCATTATGACAGACGCAGACGTTGATGGCTCGCATATAAGAACTTTGATTCTAACTTTCTTTTTTAGATATATGCGTGAAGTAATTGAGAAAGGATATTTATACATAGCGCAGCCACCGCTCTATAAAGTTACAAAAAATGCTAAAGATACTTATATCAAAGATGATGAAACTTTTGAAGAGTATATAGTAAATTCAGCGATTAAAAGATTAACATTAAATGGTGTAGGCAAAGATTTGCGTTTCGTTTTGAATAAGTGCCTCAGTATTTCAAACATTAGCAAAAATTATGATAGGGAAATACCAAAAGATCTCTTAGAATCATTGCTAATTTTAAGCAAAAAGAATGCTCTATTGTCTGCTGATGAGATATTAAAATATTTAAAATTGATGTATAGTGAATATAATTGGGAAGTAGAAGTAAAAGATGAGGAAATTCACATTGCTAAATTGTTTCAAGGGTTAGCAGACAAATATGTATTCTCGCTTAGTATGCTTGAAAGCAAAGAAATACGGAATATATTGAGTTCTCTTGATAACATAATTGACTTATTTAATGGTGATTCATTTTTACAGTTGCAAGAAACTGAAATAAAAATAAAGTCTCCAAGTGCACTCGCAAAAATAGTGATGGATTATGGTAAAAAAGGTTTAACTCTGCAGAGATTTAAAGGCCTTGGTGAAATGAATGCTGATCAGCTTTGGGAAACTACACTCAATCCAGAAACTAGAACTCTGTTAAAAGTTGAAATAAAAGATTGTGAAGAAGCAGATAGTATATTTTCGGTGTTAATGGGTGATATAGTTGAACCACGTCGTGACTTTATAAATAACAATGCACTTAACGTACATGATGTTGATATTTGATTTTAGAAACGCTAAACCCTTATGGCTTAGCATTGTGTGCTAACCCGGCTATTTAAAACATACTACTAACCAATCCATTTCAGAAATCTGAATTGATCTCGGTTGTATTCCCATTTTCGATCATAAATATATAGATTTTCTTCCCTATTGTTGTTATAATTAATGCCTCGCTAAATTGAATATTAATGGATGAATGAATTAAGAAAGCTAAGTATTACAGAGATGCATGATGGACTTAGGAGGAGGAGTTTTTCTGCTGTTGAGCTTGTAGAAACGCATATTAATGCAGTTGAAAATGAGCAACTAAATGCATTTATAACAAAAACTCCAGAAATCGCAATAAAAGCCGCTAAAATAGCAGATGAACATTTCTTAAAACAAAAAGATGATATTCCACCACTTATGGGCATACCAGTTGGTGTTAAAGATTTATTCTGTACAAAAGGAATAAAAACAACAGCATGTTCAAAAATGCTGGAAAATTTCATCCCGACTTATGAATCTACGGTATCTAATTTGCTTTTAAAAAGTGGAGCAGCCGTGCTTGGTAAGCTTAATATGGATGAATTTGCTATGGGTTCTGCGAACACAAATAGCTATTTTGGTCCTGTTGAAAATGTGTGGATTAGAAAAAGTGATGGAGCAAAAGTTGTTCCTGGTGGATCTTCCGGTGGATCTGCAGCATCAGTTGCTGGGTTTTTATGTGCTGGAGCATTAGGAAGCGATACTGGTGGGTCTGTACGTCAACCAGCAGCTTATTGCGGAGTAGTGGGAATAAAGCCAACTTATGGAAGGTGTTCACGTTTTGGTATGATTGCATTTGCGAGCTCTCTTGATCAAGCAGGAGTAATTACTCGTTCCGTTTCTGATTCAGCGTTAATGCTTGAAATAATTTGTGGCTATGATGAAAAAGATTCAACATCGAGCGAAAGACCAGTGCCTAAATTCTCTAATCTTATAAATGGTGATATCAAGGGTAAGCGCATTGGTATACCAAAAGAATATAGAATGGATGGAATTTCAGAAGAAATCGTTCATCATTGGGAAAAAGTTTCTTCCAATTTAAAAGAAAATGGTGCTGAAGTTGTTGACATTACTCTGCCTCATACTAAATATGCGATACCGGTTTACTATCTAATTTGTTCTGCTGAAACTTCATCTAACCTTGCTCGCTATGATGGTGTACGTTACGGATTCAGGGTTGATGCTGATACCCTTGAAGAAATGTATTCGCTAACAAGAGCAGAAGGTTTTGGTAAAGAAGTGAAAAGGAGAATTTTAATTGGTGCTTATACGCTTTCTTCAGGTCATTACAATGAGTATTATGAAAAAGCACAGTGCATTAGGGCATTAATCAGAAATGATTTTACAAAAGCGTTTGAAAAAATAGATTACATACTTGTGCCATCTGCTCCAACAGAAGCTTTTGGCTTAAATGAAAAGCCAGACCCGCTAATTATGTGCATCAATGATGTGTTTACCGTGCCGGCAAGCTTAGCGGGGTTACCTGCTATTTCTGTTCCTGTTGGACTTTCCAATGAAGGCTTACCACTTGCTTTGCAAGTAATTGGAAATTATTACGATGAAGCTGGAATATTAAATATTGCAAGTGTGATAGAGCAAAATTGTGGCAGAATAGTTAATTCCCTTACGTAATATGTTTTCTTATAGTAACTATAGCATTATGATTATTTTAGCTATAGGACTTGATTTTTATAGCTAAATAAAAGACCATCAAAGGCACATATAAATATCTACAATGAAAGAAAAAACTTTCACAATCATTGATGGTTATGGTTTTCTTTTCAGAGCTTATTACGTTTTGCATCATTTGACTACCACAGCTGGTATTCCAGTAGGTGCTGTGTACGGTTTTCTTAATATGGTTCTGAAGTATATTTCCCATTCGGACTACTTAACTATAGCACTTGATTCTGGCAAAAAAAATTTCAGGCACAGTTTATATTCTGAGTATAAAGCAAACAGAGTAACGCCTCCTGAGGATCTAATTCCACAATTTACAATACTGAGAGAAGCGGTAGAAGCTTTTAACTTCAGCTATGAAGAGATTGAAGGCTATGAAGCAGATGACATAATTGCAACACTAGCTGCAAAATATGCCAACCACGAAGGCTTCAAAGTAGTAATAGTCTCATCAGATAAAGACTTGTTTCAACTTTTGAATTACAATATTTTAATATTTGATCCTATTAAAAATATATACATAGATGAAAAAAAAGTAATAGAAAAATTTGGTGTAAATTCAAACAAGCTTCTTGATTTATTTTCTCTTACTGGTGATGCATCTGACAACATTCCAGGCGTACCAGGAATAGGGCCAAAGACTGCAGCTAAATTACTAGATGAATTTGATTCATTGGATAACATTATAGAAAACATCAATAACATTGAGCAAACAAGAGTTTGTAATATTCTTACTGAGCATAAGGAAAAAGCACTAATTTCAAGAGAACTTTTGTCACTATGCAAAAAAGTAGATCTTCAACATGATGTTGTAAAATATGAAGTCCATCCTCCAAATATGGAAAAATTGTTATCCTTTTTGAAGAAATATGAATTTAATTCATTGATAGGAAAAGTAGAAAAGCTTTTTTCTTATAGTGGATCTAGCACAAAAGAGAAAACAGAATATAGCGGTGAAGAATTAGAAAAATTTTTGGAGCATTGCAGATATGAAGGCAAAATTGCAATTCATTGCCACTTTGAAAACAACGCGTTAAACAAAATCTCCTTATCTTGCAGTGAAGATAATATTTTCTACATAGATCAAAACTGTCTACAAGATGCACTCACTATAATAAATTCAACTTTATTTTCAAATGGGGTGCTTAAAATAATACATGATATTAGAAAGATCAGAGAGACATTTCCTGCAATAGAGAAAGTGCTAGATTCAATTGATGACTTAATGATCATGTCATACAGTCTTGATACAGGGAAGCATGATCACAGCATTCCAAACATAATTGCACACAATTTAAGTAAAAATGTAGAAACTTTCTCGGCAAAAATTTTAATAGCGATCCATGAGAAACTGACACAAAGATTGTTTCAGGAAAAACTTTTTACGATTTACGAACGCTTCGACAGGCCTCTCATGAAAGTAGTATTTGATATGGAGAAAAATGGAATACTGATTAATATTCAAAAACTACAGGAACTGTCTGATAAGTTTGAGCAGCTAATTGCTGTACTTGAAAACGATATACATAATTTAGCAGGAGAAAAATTCAACATTGCATCGCCAAAACAATTAAGTGATGTTTTGTTTAATAAAATGGAGCTAAGTAAAAAGAAAAAGTCAAAGTCTGGGTCTTATAGCACAAACTCTGAAGTTCTAGAGGCACTTGAAGAGGAGGGGACAGAAATCGCAGGTAAAATTTTAAGTTGGCGACATTCAAGTAAATTAAAGGGTACCTATACTGACGCGTTAATAAAACAGGTTGATCCGCTTGATGGTAGGATACATACAAGCTTTTCAATCACTGTGACTGCAACTGGAAGGCTGAGCTCTAGCAATCCTAATTTACAAAATATTCCTATCAGAAGCGAAGAAGGTAGTCTTATCAGGCAAGCGTTTATTGTGCCAAAAGGGTGCAAGATAATCTCTGCCGACTATTCGCAAATAGAATTAAGACTCCTGGCACATGTGGCAGATGTTGCGGCATTTAAAGAAGCTTTTGCAAATAGGGAAGATATTCATGATATTACTGCAAGACAAGTTTTTGGAGTGCAAGAAATAGATGAGCAATTAAGACGCAAAGCAAAAACCATTAATTTTGGCATTATATATGGCATTAGTCCATTTGGCCTTGCAAAGCGACTTGGAATTACCTTTCAAGAGGCTGCTGAATACATTAATTATTATTTTTCTTGTTACCCAGAAATAAAGGTCTATATGGAAAAAGCAGTATCTATCGCGAGAAATCATGGTTATGTAGAAACTTTGTTTGGTAGAAGATGTTTTGTAAGAGACATAAACAATAAAATTCCTTATCTAAGACAATTTGCAGAAAGGGCAGCAATAAATGCACCGCTGCAAGGAACCGCCGCTGATATAATAAAACGTGCAATGATTCAGCTTTTTGATCAATTGAAAACAGGTAAAATAATCCTCCAAGTCCACGATGAGCTACTGGTTGAAGTAGAGGACGACAAGGTACAAGAAACAGCAAAACTTATGAAAGACGTAATGGAAAATGCGATAGAAATCTCTATACCACTTGAAGTAGAAATAAAAATTAGCGACAACTGGGGCTTTTCTTAATTATGTTGCACACTCTAAGAACATATCTTGAAAGGACCTAAGTAGTATCTGTTCAGATGCATGGCTAATGTGTAAATATTGAAGTAAAAATAATGTCATCCCAGTGCTTGACACTGGTGCTCACAAGCAACCTAATCATAGATATTAAAAGCAACGCTTTCAATGAGACTACAAAAGGCTGGATTCCAGTGGGCTTTGTTGCACAGCTCTTCGGATAGTGGGTAATGTATAATAAATTCATGAAGCTATATCAAACTTAGCCATGCCTATTTCAGTAAATTTGTTAAGCAAATAACACTTGAGTAGCAGTTCCTTCTCACGATTAATCTCAGATTTATTCCTAAAACTAAATCCAAATATTTGCTTCAGTCGCGAGAAAAAACTTTCTATATAAGATCTCTTCCAATAATTTATCTCTTTTTTCCACCTCTTCATACCATCTTCATCATATGACTTTATGAGCTTGATTGTAGAATTTCTCTCATTCATATAATCCAACTTTGGATGCTCTACTGCATTATTTTGCGGAGGAATCCTTGTCTTTATGTCAAGCTCATCGCACAGTTTGTATAACTTCTTTCGATCTATCTGCATATATCGTGCTTATGTTATACTTGGTATCCACTCTTTCAATAAGATCACAGGCTCCATAGTGGTCGGAATAAACTCCACTACTGTATTTTGCAGCTATAACTTTTTTACTACCTATCTCTAGCATTACATCTTGTTTGCTCATAGCGGCGATACTTTCTATCTGTACCATTTGCCTTACTATGGCCTGGAATATTATTGTAGATGCTGATACCTGTACTATCTATAGCAATTTCAATATCTTCCATATCGTTCTTATCAACTCTGCAGTCGTTGATTTTGATATTAAGCTTTTTAAACCTTCTTGAAGCCTGCGAATAGCTGATAATTTGCAAAATTTTCCCTATTTGCTCAAGATATTTCTCTATAAATCCCACTGTTTGCCTAAGACCAATCCTGAATAGATAGGTTATTATGTGAATTAGAATCACTACTTTGTCGCTGTAGACATTGTTGCCACCTGCTACTTTTGGACTATTTTCGTACCAATTTTCAATGGCATCGTTGATATAATGAAAAACATTTCCCCTTTCTTGAAGAAATTTGTTATATTCATTGCAGTTACTGACTTTCATTCTTATTGGCATATTTTTCCTTTGTCGGCTAAATATCTATTTTATAACAAATTCCATCAGTAACTGCCTGTTCTTTCCTTGAGTGGTGCAATAAAGCCATTCCAGTGTCAGCTACTTGAATGACATCTTTAATCTCCGTATAGCTATGCGTCACGCGCTGGCCTGAAGCTTTAACTATAAATATTAAAAAATTTACCAAGCTAGAAAAAGGCAAAAGAATCCCCTAGTAACCCCAACTATGGATTAGCCAGCAAAGAAAGGCATAGAAATAGAGGGCTTTTTCGACTGCATGGAATAGGAAATCAGAACAGAAAAAACATGAATTAGGAAATTTGTTGGCGATCTGTGTCTTGTGTGCTCAATCTCAAATTTGTTTTTCAAGGAGTCGAAAACAGTCTCAACAATCGATCTTTTCCTTAGTAAAATCTTCTCTTTAAGTGAAATGAGTACGTTTTTCATACCTTTTTTTACTTTAGTGACGAGTTTTAGGCCTCTATCAAAGAGTTTCTCAAAGAGCTCTTTCTTTATATAGCCCTTATCTCCAAACAAAAGTCCGGTCAGTCTTTTAGTGAGAGTTGGCACAGGTTTTCTGTCATCAACGTTACCTTTGGTTAGAGTAAGTGCTTGAATTTCTCCAATTTCATTAATTACCAAGTGCAATTTAAAGCCAAAAAACCAACCATATGTGCTCTTACTAATTTCTGCCAAACCATCAAAAACTTTGTTCTTGGAGATTCTTTTTTTGTGGCAAACAGCGATTGTAGAAGTGTCTATGTAGGCAATACCTGTCATTTTTGCTTGTTTGCAGAACCATTGCAAAAGTAATGCTAAATACCATAAAACCCGTGATTTAAGAGCGATAAATCGGTCATATGTTGGCAATTTAGAAAACTCAGATTTATAAAGTGGCAGATAAAGTAGGTAAAAAGCTTTGAAACTTTTGCAAGGGGATTGATGATATAATAGAATTATGGTGAGAATTTCCGAAGTCCGGTATTCTAGTTGGTTTTCTTCCTTTTGATAGGAGCATATTAGCAAAACTATCATCGACTGTGCGACAAAAATCCTCGACGCAACAGTAAAGTTCTGTAATATCTTTCTTCATGGGTAACCTCTTAATTATTGATAAAATACTTGAGCTTACCCTGTTTTCCTTTTCTTAG
Organism: Wolbachia endosymbiont of Chrysomya megacephala; assembly: GCF_008245065.1. Classification (NCBI taxonomy): domain Bacteria; kingdom Pseudomonadati; phylum Pseudomonadota; class Alphaproteobacteria; order Rickettsiales; family Anaplasmataceae; genus Wolbachia; species Wolbachia endosymbiont of Chrysomya megacephala. The sequence goes on along the minus strand of NZ_CP021120.1, from coordinate 632,859 downwards.
CTGCACTTTTATCTCTTTATTTAATCCATAGTTGGGGTTAGTAGTGAGTTTTGACCCTATAATAATGTAAATTGGCATTATAATAATGTGCTAACACTTAAAATAAGCGTGTTTTGGCTGAATGTAGAAAAAATAAAAAAGACATGCAGCCGCTATAATTTTATGTAATCTGCCAATATATACCTGAGTTTTTTACTGAATTTTTGTTGTTAAATCTGCAGAGATTAAAAACAAGGATAAATACTCTTATTGATATGGTAAGGAAAGTGGGAAGGTTTGTCAAGTCACTTCGGCCAGCTACCTACTTAGATGTTCCACACTGCTAAGTAGATACCAAATTTTTTGCAACATCAAGTGCAGCATAGGTAAATATTGCACTTGCACCTGCACGTTTAAAACCAATTAAGGACTCATAAATCACTCTGTTATAATCCAACCAGCCATTATTTGCTGCAGCTTTTATCATTGCGTATTCACCGCTTACTTGGTAAGCAAAAATCGGAAAATTGAACTTGTCACTTGCTGTTTTTATTATATCTAAGTATGGCATACCCGGCTTTATCATAATAAAATCTGCACCTTCATTTATATCCATTTCAATTTCGCAGATTGCTTCGCGTGCATTTCGATAATCCATTTGATAACCACTTTTGTCGATGAAATTTGATGATGCGCACGAACCGACAACTTGCCTGAATGGCGCATAGAAGCTAGAACAGTACTTTACTGCATAGGACAATATTGACACATTCTGAAAGTTATTATCATCCAATGTTTTTCTTATTTTTCCTATCCTGCCATCCATCATATCAGAAGGAGCAACTATATCGCATCCTGCTTTTGCTAAAACAAGCGCTTGCTTACACAATATTGACACAGTTTCATCATTTTCCACATCCATCTTGCCGTCTTTTAAAATGCCATCATGACCGTGAGTAGTGTATGGATCTAGTGCAATGTCTGCAATAATGCCAATATCAAGTACCTTCGATTTTACAGCATGAATTGCTTTGCAGATTAAATTATCAGGATTATATGCTTCCTCAGCTTTTTCAGATTTTAGTTTACTATCAACTACAGGAAAAATTGCAACAGCATTAATCCCCGAGTCCTTAGCTTTCTGAACTATAGAAATTAATCCATCTATTGAATAACATTTGATATCAGGTAAGCCAGAAATTGGCTCAATTGTTTCTTCTCCGTCATGAACAAATAAGGGAAAAATCAAATCATTTACTGATAAAGTGATTTCACTTGTTAAATTGCGAATCCACTTGCCTGAGCGCCTGCGTCTTAATCTTATGTTTGGAAAGTTAAACATTGGACCCAGGCAAGTTCCCAGTAAAAAGCAACACTCCTGAAATGAGTATTACCCAAAGCACTGATATCGGTAGAAACACTTTCCAACCAAGACGCATTAGTTGGTCATATCTGTAACGGGGTATTGTTGCCCTGATCCAAATAAATATGAACAATAATAAAACTATCTTCAAAACGAACCAAATCAAACCTGGAATTTTATATAGTAAACTAAGCTCTAGTGGAGGATACCACCCTCCTAGAAAGAATATTGTCATCACAGCGCTTGCTAAAATCATATTTGCATACTCTCCTAGAAAAAAGAGAGCAAAAGGCATTGATGAATATTCGACGTTATACCCAGAGACAAGCTCTGCTTCAGCTTCTGGTAAGTCAAATGGGTGACGGTTAGTTTCTGCAAGCAAAGAAATAAAAAATATTATTCCTATAGGCATCATCAGCAAATCAATCCAAAATGGCATATTATGTTTCGCTACCACCATCTCTGCAAGATTCAACGTACCAGTTGTAATAACAACTGTAGCAACTATTAGACCTATTGAAACTTCATATGAAATCATTTGAGCAGCTGACCTTATAGCGCCAAGAAATGCATAATTAGAATTACTAGACCAGCCTGCAATAATAATGCCATATATTCCCAAAGAGGATATAGCTAGCACATAAAGCACTCCAACATTAATATTTGCTATTACCTTAGGGATTATTACCTGCTGTCCATTTTCTGTAATTATTTCAGCTCCAAATGGTATAACTGCCCAGGAAATTAATGCTAAAATAAAGGTGAGCATTGGAGCCATAATAAACAGTATGGTGTTTGCTCTAAATGGTATTATCGGCTCTTTAATTATCAATTTGATAGCATCTGCAAATGGCTGTAGTAGCCCAAATGGCCCTACTACACTTGGACCATGCCTTAGTTGAATTGCACCAATAACTTTACGCTCAAAGTACACTAAATATGCTACTGAAAGCAAAAGTGGAATAAGAAGAAAAAGAATATCAAATATCAAGTACATGCAACCCTAAATCAAAAAAATAGTTCATAATTGTGGCAATAAAAAATACAGCAAATGCTCTAGACACACAAGACAATGTCCCTATTGAAATCAATAGGACAACACTTTTCTGTACAGCATTTAGCTTAATAGAATAGTAAAATGATATGCATATGAATGACACTAGTGACATCATAATTAAGATCATTGTGAGAGGCAAATAATTCCCTCTTCCCTCGGTAACTATAATAAATGTTATTGCCATCCATACATATCCTTCCGTAAATAGTGCAATAATATCATTGATAAAATCAACTAGCTTATAAACGAACTGTTTTTCTAATGTATTTTGTTCTTTACACAAAAATATAGAGTTTAATTTTCGTTGAAAATATACCAGAGTTATTAGTAATAATGGTGTTAGAATAAATAAAATATTAAGTAGAGTGTTCATAAAAATCCTTAGTACAATCTGCCATTATTTTTGAAGCGCGACTTATTGAGTCTGTCATATAAAAATTACACTTTTTTAGAGTGAAAGAGATATTACTTAATTTTATTTCATCACAGGTAATTGGTACCCATTTGTTTTTCACCACTTGGTCAGCATCTCTAAACTGTGGACCAATAGTGTATAATTTCTTCCTCACATCAAATAAATTATCATATAGTAAGGAAAGGCCCAAATATTGGGATAAATTTTTTATAATCAACCAATCTTCCTTTGCTTCACCAGGAGGAAAAACAGCTAAATTTGTTCTCTGTACTCGCCCTTCAGTATTTACATAAGTTGCATATTTTTCTGTGTATGCAGCTCCAGGTAGAATGACATCTGCTATATGCGCTCCCCTATCACCATGGTGGCCTTGATAAATTACAAATGTACTTTCTAACTTTGATATATCAATTTCATCTGCGCCAAGAAGATAAACTACTTCTATCTCACCACTTTCTGCCTGTTTTAGCATCTGATTAATGTCTTTTCCACCTTTGCTAGGAACGAATCCAATATCGAGTCCACCAACCCTTGCTGCAGCCTTATGCAGTACGTTAAAGCCATTCCAGTCATCTCTGATCATGTTAAATTTTTCTGCAATTTTACCAGCTAGAGCTAAAACTGATTCAGAATCATCTCTTATTAATGCATCTTGACCGATAATTAGCATAGGGTTCTGAGCCGCACTCAGTAACTCGCAGAATTTGTGATTTCCCTCTTCTATTTCTTTTAGAACGTTTGGACCATCACCTAATCTTTCAACATTATATAGATATTCAAGATTAGGACCAATATTTGCAATAGTGAAATTACCTTGTAAATATCTCTTTCTCAATCTTGCGTTAATTATTGGTGCTTCTATTCTTGGATTTGTATTTATAAGCAGACATAAATCTGCATTTTCTATACCCTCAATAGTGGTGTTGAATACATATGACCCACGATTATTTGGTATAAGCTTTGCTCCATCTTGCCTACAGTCTATATTCCCCGAGCCGAGCTTCTGCATCACTTCTTTGAGTAGAAGCATAGACTCACAATCTGCTAAATCACCTGCAATTGCAGCTATTTTATTTGATTTTGTATTTTTTAATTTCTTTGCAGCAACAGTTAGTGCTTCATTCCAATCAACTGGGGCTAATTTACCATCTTTTTTTACATAAGGTTGATCAAGACGCTGAACTTTTAGTCCATCATAGGCAAAACGGGTTTTATCTGATATCCATTCTTCATTTACCTCTTCGCTCAGCCTTGGTAATATTCGCATAACTTCCAGGCCACGATAATCAACTCTAATGCTACTTCCCACAGCATCTAGCACATCTATAGTCTCACAATGTGATAGCTCCCATGGACGCGCTGTAAAGGAGTAAGGCTTTGAAGTTAAAGCCCCTACCGGGCAGAGATCTATAATATTCCCAGATAATTCAGAGCTAATATGCCTTTTTATGTAAGTACTAATCTCTATATTTTCTCCCCTGCCAATTCCTCCAAGTTCATTTGTACCTGCAACATCGGACAAAAATCTAACACATCGAGTACAATGAATGCATCTATTCATTGCAGTTCCAATCAGTGGACCAAAATGTTTTTTTGGCACAGCTCTTTTATGCTCATCAAGTCTGCTTATTCCTTTCCCATAAGCCATTGTTATATCTTGCAAATCGCACTCACCACCTTGATCACAAATTGGACAATCAAGTGGATGATTAATTAGTAAAAATTCGAGCACTCCTTCACGCGCCTTTTTTACCTTGGGAGTATCCGTGTGAATAACCATACCCTCTGCAACTGGCATTGCACAAGAAGCTACTGGTTTTGGAGGGCCACCCTCAACTTCAACCAAACACATTCTGCAGTTACCAGCAATTGCTAAACGCTCATGATAACAAAACCGCGGAACTTCAACGCCCACAACTTCACAAGCTTGAATTATAGTGAGCCCATGCTCTACTTCACATTCCTTAGAATTAATAGTAACTTTAACCACAACTACTATACAGCTTCCCACTTTATAGGATTGCCGCTTACCTCATCTTCAACTAGATTGCCGTTATCGTATTGAGCAGACATATAGTTCATACGTGAATCACGGTCTATATATCTAACCGGCTTTACCGGTTTATCCTTATACATTTTTTGTTCTGCTTTCTTACGCTGAGTAGGGTTATTTTTACTAGCTGTTTTCGCTTTTCCGCCTGCTGCCATATAAACTCCTAAAAACTTCCTATTTTATTCTAACACTTAAGTATATACCGTCAATACCCAATAGCTTTAAAGTTTTAATAGTCCATCATTACAATCATCATTTGAACAAAATACTTTCTCTTGATGCTGCTCAAGTGTGTAACTTTAGAATCCCCAAAAAAGAAAATGTAAGTTACTTTGATGATATCATTTTCTACGTCTTATAAATAGACATTCATGTAGCCGTAAATTAAGCTATAAACTCAATACAAAGATCCTTAATTATTAATCTCATAGTACTTCTCAACCAACTTATTTAGCAACCTTACACCGAAACCTACTGCCCCTCTTGGAGAAATATCAGTGCCTTTTTCGTGCCAAGCAGTGCCTGCAATGTCTAAATGTGCCCAACAAGTGTCGTTTACAAAACGCTGTAGAAACTGTGCAGCCATTATACTATCTCCACCAGAACCTGCAGGAGCTATATTTTGCACATCAGCAATCGGCGAATCAATAATTTTGTTATAAGTTTCATTCATAGGAAAACGCCATAATTTCTCATTTACTTCATTTCCTACATCAATCAGATGATTCGCTAATTCATCGTTATTTGAAAAAAGACCAGCATATTCATTATTTCCCAGTGCAACCACTATAGCACCAGTTAAAGTTGCAAGGTCGATCATAAATTTCGGTGCAAATCTATCTTGTGTATACCATAAAGCATCTGCAAGTATGAGCCTTCCTTCTGCATCAGTGTTCAACACTTCTATCGTCTGTCCAGACATCGAAGTTACTACATCACTTGGTCTTTGAGCATTACCGTCCACTGCATTTTCTGCAAGTGCAACTACACCAACTGCATTTACCTTTGCTTTTCGTCCAGCTAGAGTACGCATCACCCCAACCACAGTAGCAGAACCCGCCATGTCATATTTCATTGACTCCATGCCACGCGAAGGCTTGAGTGACACTCCACCAGTATCAAACGTTATGCCTTTACCCACAAAAGCTACAGGCTTTTGTTCCTTGAAAGCTCCATTCCATTTGATCACTACTAATTTTGGCTCTTTACTACTTCCCTGTGCTACCCCAAGCAATGCTCCCATTTTTTTCTCTTCCATCTGCTTCTTACCAAGCACTTCGATTTCAAGGCCAAGCTTAGTAAGCTCGGTTTTTATATAATCAGCATAGGATTCTGGATATAAAACATTAGGTGGTTCAATGGTAAGAGTACGTGCAAGAAATATGCCTTCACCTTCTTGTCTTAAACGCTCAAATGATTTTTCAGCACTACTGAATTGCTCATCTTTCGTTAGCACTGTGATCTCCTCTACTTCTGTAACTTTTTCATCCTTTTTGGTTTTATACTTATCAAATTTAAAACTGCGCAAAAATGCACCGTATGCAACATTTGCTGCATTGCCTTCGATTGAGATTGCCGCTCGCTTGATTCTTAATCTGCTTAGCTCACAATATATTTTACCACCAATATTTAATCCTTTGCTTTCATCCCATTCATCTCTCATTCCAAGACCAGCAACTATAATATTTTTTCCCTCTGATGAAGTAACGGAGAAAAATTCACCAAAACCTCCATTAAAATCACTAAATTTCTTGATGTTATCTATAGCTTGCTTATCTTGTAGAACATTAGTTATGAGCTTATCACCCTCAAAAAAACCTACCACTAGCGTCTCAAAATCGGGTAAAGCTTTAGAAATTGTTATCTTCATCGTTGACATCTCCGTTGCAAATAATTGTAAGCTGCACATAAAGCATAGTAAAAACATTAGTAAGATATTTTTCATATACATTTTAAGTACAATAGCGCTTAAGACTACTATGAACTCCGCTGATATGCAAGGGCTTTATCTTTTATCAGAAAATTTGTTATGCCCACCTAGGGTTATATTAAATGTGTAGGTCTTCATAGCCTGATTGTTATAAGTAAATGGTGCTATCAGAAGGCTTGCAAGTCCACTCTCAATAAGATTACCAAGAAGAAGATCATCACAGTTATCGCAATTATGATCAGCAAAAAACATTTGTGTTGTGAATTCTGGAAAATCTGGATGTTGGACCAAAAAGTTGATGTGTGGAGCCCTATCACCAATTTTACCTGGTACTATTGTAATAAAATTATAATAGCCAAGGTTATTTACTACAAATCTTCCTGATCCAGCAAAATTTGGATCAAGCTCCACATTTTCATCATAATAGCTCATGCCAAGTGAGTCTGCGTGCCATATAGAAACCACAGCATTTTGTATCGGTAAGCAATTTACATCAGTAACTCTACCCACTACATTTATTAATTCTCCTGATGCATTATTTGGAGAGCCAGGTTTTCTTCTTAAATTATTTGAAGAGTTAAAGCTTTTTGGCCTTGTTTCAAGATCATAAATCCCTGGAGTTTCAATACAATTAAGCAAAATAGGATCAGCTGCAAATAATGACAAATCGAATATAAATTGTACTAAAAACGCTAATAAGATATTTTTTACATTCATTTTGTTTATAGTGCTTTTATCAGAATTATAGCAACCTTTTTCTTTTATTAAAGACAAGACTTTCTTTGAAGCCTCCTTAGAATCACAACTATCCTTTCAATGTATGAGTTTTAGGTTTTAGTACTGCATACACAACTGCACGGACTTCCAATTTAGAAATTGCAAATCAATCCAAACACGCAAGTTTAATGTTACCGCCACATGCTGTAGTGTTGACACTTACAACCTTTTCTATAGAAAAACGTTGCAGATAATTAGGACCACCAGCTTTTGGTCCGGTACCTGACAGTCCTCTACCGCCAAATGGTTGTGTTCCAACTGCTGCACCTATTTGATTGCGATTGATGTATACATTTCCAACTGATATTTTCTTGCTTATTAAAGCGATCTGACTTTGTACACGGCTTTGCAAAGAAAACGTAAGTCCATATCCTGTATTGTTTATATCACTTATAACTTCATTTAACTGCGACTTATTAAAACGTATGATATGTAAAATAGGCCCAAACACTTCTTGCTTTAATTGCAAAATTTTTTGTATCTCATAAATGTACGGAGGAAAGAAATAACCATTATAAGAATTTGTATCCATTGGTACCTTGAACAAAAGGTTTGAATCTTCATCCCTTGATATTTTTTCCGTATGTTTAGTGAGCATATCAATAGATGCTTTGTCAATTATTGGACCAATATCTGTGCTCAGTTGTATTGGGTCACCTATCTTTAGTTCTTGAGCTGCATTGCATATCATTTTTACCTGTTTTTCTGCTATATCTTCTTGAATAAATAGCACTCTGAGAGCAGAACAACGTTGACCGCCACTGCGAAATGCAGAAATTAAAACATCCTTAGTTACCTGCTCTAAAAGAGCAGAACTATCAACAATCATAGCATTTAATCCACCAGTCTCAGCGATAAGTGGCACAATAGGACCATCTCTACTAGCAAGCATTCGATTAATTATTTGAGCAGTTTGTGTTGAACCAGTAAAAGCTACACCGGAAATTCTATTATCTGGTACTAATGTTTTACCTAAATACCAACCATCCCCTGGAATAAGGTGTAGCACATTTTTTGGTATTCCAGCTTCGTGTAGTATCTTAACGGCTTCATAGGCAATAATCGGCGTTTGCTCTGCCGGTTTTGCCAGCACTGCATTACCTGCTGCAAGTGCAGCTGAAACCTGTCCAATGAAGATAGCGAGTGGAAAATTCCACGGTGATATGCATAAGAAAACTCCTCTGCCTTCAAAAAAGATGAAGTTATCTTCACCTGTTGGACCTGGCAATTTTTTCCAGTCATTCAGTTCATTTTTTGCTATCATTGCATAATAGCGCAAAAAGTCGATTGCCTCTCTTACTTCTGCTATTGCATCGGATAAAATTTTTCCTGCTTCTACAATCAGAATATAAATTAACTCTTTCATCCTTTCCTCAAGCAAATCTGCAGCTTTTTCAAGGCATTTAGCGCGCTCTTCTGCTGAAACATTCTGCCACTTAGTAAAAGCACTATGTGCTATTTCAAGAGCATTTAAAGCATGAGCACTTGTTGCACTTGACACTTCCCCAATTACATTTTCCAAATGTGCAGGATTCACTACTTCGGTAAATTCCGCACTGTCAAGAAACGACTCTCCATCAATTATTGGGCCAACCTGCCATTTCTTTTCACTAAATTCCCTTACATCATTTGCAAATTGTGAAACTGCAATTGAATCGCTAATATCCATTCCCAAGGAGTTTTTTCTTTCCTCTCCAAAAATATCTCGTGGCAACGGAATGCTTGGATGAGGCTCATATTCTAAGCTTTTTACTTTTTCTAATGGATCTGAGACTAATTCTTCAATTTTAACGTCAGAATCATTTACTTGATTGACAAACGAGCTATTAGCTCCATTTTCAAGAAGACGCCTAATAAGGTATGGCAATAAATCACTATGTTTACCAACTGGTGCATATATACGACAATTGATGCTTGTTGCAAGTTCTGAAATTGCATAATCATACAAACTTTTACCCATTCCATGTAAGCGCTGAAACTCAAACCCAGGATGATTTTTATCGGCAAGCTCTATTATAGTAGCAAAAGTATAAGCATTATGAGTTCCAAAACATGGATAAAAGTGATTCTCTTTGCTTAAAAGTTTCTGCGCACAGGCAAGGTAGCATACATCTGTGTGGCTTTTTCTAGTAAACACCGGATAACCAATTAACCCTAATTCTTGTGTGCGCTTGATTTCCGAGTCCCAATATGCTCCTTTCACAAGTCTCACCATAACCTTATGCTTTGATCGAATGGCAACATCTTCAACAAAATCAAGAACAGACAAAGCACGTTTTTGATACGCTTGCACAGCTAGACCAAGCCCTTCCCACTCAGAAAGTGACTCATCAAGACGCAACTGTTCAAATAACACGAGCGACATCTCAAGCCTTTCTGATTCTTCTGCATCTATACACAATGAAATATTATACTTTTTTGCTTCATGACAAAGTTCCAGTACTTTAGTTCTCAGTTCTTCAGCCATATTATCAAATTGGCTAAATTCATAACGTGAGTGCAGCGAAGACAATTTGATTGAAACCCCCTGAGATTTAAAGCAATCATTTATGTCAGCAGATTCACCTATGGCTTTTATTGCATGCATGTATAAATTAAAATACTCTTCCGCATCCTCAACTGTGCAAGCAGATTCACCAAGCATATCAAAAGAGCATAAATACTTACTGTAGTCATCTGATTTCACACTTTCCAATGCTTTTTCTATAGTTTCTCCAACAATAAAATGCTTGCCAAGAATGGATATTGCTTGTTTTACCGCTTTGCGAATTATTGGCTCTCCTAAATTTTTCAATAACCTGGAAATTATGTTATAGAATTTTGAATCCTCTTCATTGTTTCTTAATATACTGCTTCCTATAATTAAACTCCATGTAGAAGCATTAACAAACAATGAAGAGGAACGCCCCAAGTGTTTATTCCATTCTTGGTTGGCAATTTTATCTTTGATCAATTCATCTATTGTGTAATCGTCTGGTATTCTAAGTAATGATTCAGCAAGACACATTAGTGCTACTCCTTCATCATTAGAAAGTGAGTACTGTTGTATAAAAGAATCTATAATGCCTAATTTACTACCTCTAATCTTTTCGACAATTTGTTTTGCAATATTGTAAATTCTGTTTTTCGAATCAACCGAAAGTTCTACTTTTTCTACAAGATAACGTACACAGCTTTTTTCATCAGTACGATAAAATCCTTGTAAACGTTTTCTGAGTTCATTAGGTTCTTGTATAGAGCTAATCATAATTATCTATAAAACACCTTTACTATATGTAAGGTAAAATTATATCATAACTTCGCATAGAACAAATCATTATTTAAAAGGACCAGGGCTGGAGCTAAAAGAAGTCTAGTACTTACTTTTACTAAGTCGAAAGAAGTATGTAGCTTAACACTCCACCACTCATTAAGTATTTAATCTCAGTTGCGGTTTGTACACAGCATTTGAGTTGTATTGATTGCTTTGAATTATCCTGTCTTTTAATGATACATTCTAGATTTCCATTTGATACTATTTCACCTTTTATGCTTATTATCTCACTACCATCAAATATCTTTCTGGTTATTCCATTTTGGAATATAAATGGAAGAACACCCATGCCGACCAAGTTGGACCTATGTATGCGTTCAAAACTTTCTGCAATCACAGCTTTAATTCCCAGTAATGCAGTACCCTTTGCTGCCCAATCCCTACTTGAACCTGTACCATATTCTTTTCCTGCAATGACAACTAATGGAACAGCTTCTCTTTTATATTGCATTGCTGCATCAAAAATTGACATAGTTTCTTGAGAAGGAATATGTTTTGTATAGCCACCCTCAGCGCTCACCATTTTATTTCTTATTCTGATATTAGCAAAGGTTCCACGCATCATTACGTTGTGGTTACCGCGGCGAGATCCATATGAATTGAAATCTTGCGGTTCAACTCCAAGACCTTTTAAATATATGCCTGCAGGACTATTTGAGGCAATATTTCCAGCAGGGGAAATGTGGTCGGTAGTGACGCTATCGCCAAACATCGCTAGTATTTGCGCATTCTTTATATCAACTATGTTGCTTCCATTGTTCTTAGTCGATAAATTATCAAAATAGGGAGGGTTTTGTATATAAGTGCTTTTCGTGTCCCAATCATAGATTTCACCTTTCTCACACTTTATCTTTTGCCAATGCTCATCACCAGAAAAAACATCCTTATACTTTTGTATGAACATTTCACGCGTCACAACACTTTTAACACAGCTCTCAACTTCATTATTTGTTGGCCATATATCTTTGAGATAGACATCATTTCCATTCTTATCTTTGCATATTGAATCTTTTGTCAAATCAATTTGCACAGTGCCTGCAAGTGCATATGCAACAATAAGTGGCGGAGATGCTAAGTAATTAGCTTTGACTAACGGATGAATTCTTCCTTCAAAGTTACGATTGCCAGACAAAACTGCAGCAACAGTTAAGTTTTTGTTTTTTATATCATCCTCTATATCCTTATTAAGTGGACCAGAATTTCCAATGCAAGTTGTGCAGCCATATCCAACTAGATTAAAACCCAAAGCATTTAGATCTACCTGCAATCCAGACTTTTCTAAATATTCTGTCACAACTTGTGACCCTGGAGCAAGAGAAGTTTTAACCCAAGGCTTTGATTTTAATCCAAGTTTAATTGCATTACGAGCTACAAGACCTGCAGCAATCATCACACTTGGATTTGAGGTGTTAGTGCAGCTTGTTATTGCTGCAATCACTACGCTGCCACTCTGGAGCTGATCGCCATAGATAGGTTCCAACTGAGGTCTGTTTGTCTCATTAATAGGAAAAGATGTAGAAAAAGATTCCGCTACTTCTGAAAGGAAAATCTTATCCTGTGGTCTTTTAGGACCAGCCATCACTGGCTTTACGCTTGATAAATCAAGCTTCAGTGTGTCAAAGAACGCCAATTCTTCATTACTACGCCACAGCCCTTGTTCTTTTGCATAGACTTCAGCTAATTTAACCAACTCTTTTGGCCTTCCGGTTAAGTTTAAATAATCTAGTGTCTTCTGATCAATTGGAAAGAATCCACAAGTTGCACCATACTCTGGAGCCATATTAGCTATGGTTGCTCTATCTGCCAAAGATAAACAATCTAAGCCATCACCATAAAATTCCACAAATCTGCCAACAACGCCTTTTGTTCTCAGGATATTAGTAATCGTTAGCACTAGATCAGTTGCTGTTACTCCCTCTGAAAGTCTTCCTATTAATTTAAATCCTACTACTTCTGGAATTACCATACTAATTGGTTGACCAAGCATCACAGACTCAGCTTCTATTCCACCAACACCCCAACCAAGAACCGATAAACCATTTACCATAGTAGTGTGACTATCTGTACCGACTAAGGTATCTGGATATAGAACTCCGCTATCGTTACATACAACTTGCGCTAAATATTCAAGATTCACTTGGTGGCAAATTCCAGTACCTGGTGGCACTACTCTAAAATTTGTGAAGGATGACTCTCCCCATTTTAAGAATTGATACCTCTCCAAATTTCTTTTTACTTCCAGTGCAACGTTTTTACCAAATGCAGAAGTGCTTCCGTAACTATCTACTTGAACAGAGTGATCGATCACAAGATCAACAGGTACAGATGGATTTATTTTGCTGGGGTTACCTCCGTTTTTCTTCACATAATTACGCATTGAAGCTAAGTCAACGACAGCAGGAACTCCTGTGAAATCCTGCATCAAAACCCTTGCTGGCTTGTAGCTAATTTCGTGATTAATGTGTTTCTTGACGCAATTTGCTAATATCTTTATGTCATCTAATTTAACGCTTACTCCATCTTCGTTGCGCAATAAATTTTCAAGCAATACCTTGAGTGAACAAGGCAATTTTGTTAAATTTACTCCTAAAAATTTACCAGCGTTACTTAGGTTAAAGTAGTTATATAACCTTCCATCAATATTTAAAGTCGTCTTTGCATTTAAAGAATTGTTCATCCTGTATTAGTTAAAATTGGAATTACTAGCGCTACTTTTTTGTTGTTGACTTTGCTGCTGATACATAGTTTCAAAATCTATAGGATCTAGCATAAGTGGAGGAAACCCACCACTACTTGTAGTTCTTGCAATTATTTCTCTTGCAAAAGGGAAAAGAAAAGTAGGTCCACCAATAAATAAAGCTTGTCTCACCTCTTCCTCACTTAGCTCTGTAAAATTTTCTATTGAAAAAATACCGCAATACTTTACCTCGCAAATGAAAGCTATATCATCTTTTACATCTTCATCTTTTACCGTTGCTTTGGCTTCTATATGCAAAGTAATTTCATGAAAAGGCTTTTCTTCACTTATTCCTTTTTTATTTTCTGTTCCTTCTAATTTTGCTGAATTAATATTAACCATTACATTAATATCAGGAGCTTTACTAGAAGGAAGGAATGGCGAATTTGGATTCTCAAACGAAAAATCTTTGACATACTGACCATGAATTTTCATTTTGTGTTGTGACATTTCTTACGTCTCCTTTAATTAAGTTGAGATGTTTAATACTTTCTTATATAATATATTCATTTACAAATGAATAGTAAACCTAACTATAGGTTAATATGAAAAACATATTTTTATCAATAATTAATAATATTTAGATACTTTATATATCAAGGAGTTAAGTTACCATGATAGAGCTTGTAATATATGCTTTACTAGCGGCGTTTATTTTTTCACGCTTATATAATTCTTTAGGAAGATCAGCCAGTCTCAACCTAAAAAAGCTAACAGGTGTATTGGATGTAAGTCAAAGTAAAGAAGATGTGGTAGAAAATATCGAAGATTATATTTATAGCAACGACAAAAGTTCAATAGAAACTACTTATGAACAAATATTACAAAAAAACAAAGAGTTTTCTATTTCCAATTTTATAGAAGGTTCAAGCATAGCTTTTGAATTAATAATAAAATATTTTAACCAAGGAAATTTACCTCAATTAAAATCCCTTCTGGACAAAGACTTATATAACAGTTTTGTGGATAAGATTAAACATCGTAAAGAGACACATGAGTCCATAATTGTTTCTATCGTTTCACAAAAGATCTTAGAAATAAAGTTAGTAAAAAACGTAATATTTATTGCAGTATATTTCCTTTCAGAGCAAATTAACTTCGTTAAGAATAACGAAGGAAACATCACATCAGGTAGCATGTCTACTATTAACAAAGTTGAAGATGTATGGCAATTCAAAAAAAATATTAATTCATCAGATCTAACTTGGTTACTTGTTTCTATTAACTATAAGAAGGCAAGTACTGATAAAAATTTAACAACAAATGACAACTGATGAAAAGTAGGCTACGAGAAATAGTACTTGATACTGAAACTACAGGTCTTGATACTAAATCTGGACATCGAATTATTGAGATAGGATGTGTAGAACTAATTAATCGTATTCCAACAGGTAAAACATTTCATCGATATCTCAATCCAGAAAGAGATATACCTTACCACTCATTTAAGATTCATGGTATTAGTGAGGAATTTTTGGAAGATAAACCACTATTCTCAGATGTTGCACTTGAATTTCTTGACTTCATATCCAATGACATTTTGGTGATTCATAATGCTGAATTCGATGTTAAGTTCCTTAATATGGAGTTAGGCAAGTTAAATGCTGGGTTAATTTCCTCAGATAGAGTGCTAGATACATTACCACTTGCAAGAAAAAAGTTTGTAGGATCACCTGCTTCTTTAAATGCATTATGCAAGCGTTTTGATATATCGCTAGAAGGTAGAGAGTTACACGGAGCATTAGTTGATGCTCAATTGCTTGCAAAGGTCTATGTTGAGCTTACAGGAGGATTGCAAACCTTTTTATTTAATAATGAATGTGCTCAGGACAATAACTCTACGTTTATTCAACATAAAGTGCGTAATTTAGCTCGCAGAGAACATTCACCAAGTATTAAAGAAATTGATGAGCATAAGAAATTGTTAGATAAAATTAACAACCCACTTTGGAAGGAATATATTGAATCAATCAACTAATCAATATATGATTTAACTTTATTGGAAACGCTTTAATGATAAAGTTTATAAGGTTATTGTCTAGTTTGCTAATAACAGTAGCAGCTATCTTCTTAGGTTATTGTTATTTTACTAAGCAAGGCATATTTGTTTCACAAAATACAGAAATTAAAATAGGTGGGGATTTTTCTTTGATTAACCAAAACGGGCAAATAGTACGCAGTAGTGATTTCAAAGATAAGTATATGATGATTTTTTTTGGATTTTCCTCATGTAAAAGAATTTGCCCTATGAACCTTGGAATAATTTCAGAAACACTTGCAAAGTTAGACGAGAAAACTGACAACAAGCTACAAACATTTTTTATCACAGTTGATCCTGAGCGCGATAATACAGAAAGGCTTAAAGAATTTCAGCAGCAATTTGACCATAGAATACAAATGCTCACTGGTGAAAGACAAAAAATAGATGAAGTAGTTGCAAAGTATAAAGTATATGCAAGTAAAGTAGATGGAGAAGAGGAAATTAACCATTCTTCAATGATATACCTTATTAGCCCTGAAGGAAAATATGTCACACACTTTGTAGCTGATTTAAATTCAGATGAAAGTCAATCTGATAAGATTCTGGCTGAGATAAAAAAATATGTAAGCTGAACTAAAGAGCTTAGCTTACTTTAAATTTATGCTAACAGCTATTTTGATTAAACTAAGTCGTTTTTTTAATTTTTTCTAGGATCAACTCAGCAGCTTTTTGTTCAGCAATTTTCTTACTAGGAGCGCATGCAGAAACTTTGTCATAACTCTCTATGCAAACTGATATAGTAAATTCAGGATTGTGTGCTGGTCCAGTTTGTTTTACAAGCTCATACTTCGGTAAAGGTAATTTATTTCTCTGAGTCCATTCTTGCAGTGAAGTTTTAGGATCTTGAGGAGGATCGAGGATGTCCTTAGCTAGCTTTTCCCAATGTCGGATAATAAATTTCTCAACACTCTCAAGTCCGCCGTCAATATAAATTGCACCTATTAGTGCTTCAAGCGAATTTTCTAAATTTTTTAAGTTACATTTTCCTCCGTTACAACGTTCACTATTATTCATGATAATAAAGTTACCTAACTCTATTTCTTTAGCAACATTAGCAATGGTACTGCCACAAACTAAATCCGTTTTTCTTTTTGCCAATGCTCCTTCTTTTTCTTCAGGAAACATTTTAAACAGCATAACAGACACAACCATATTCAAAACACTATCGCCCAAAAACTCTAGCCTTTCGTAGCTTACAACCTGGTCTTCGCTATTTCTCTTATTTACGCTTGGGTGGGTTAATGCCTCTTCTAATATTGCATAATCTGTAAATTTATAATTAATAACTTTAGATATTGTATCGTTCAAAACTCTCATATTAATCATTCAATAGAAAAGCACTCTCTATCATACCTCTACACTAAAAAGTTAGCTCTACTTTACTAAAACAATATCAATAACTTCCAAAATTAATGTATACAACCCACTGCTTCAGTAATGTTACTAAATCCATCTCTTTTTACCAATTCTGCAAGCTCCAGATTGATTTTGTTCACAACTTGATGCCCCTGGTATACAAGAGCAGTGTACAGTTGTACTAAAGAGGCTCCTGCCTTTATTTTTTCATATGCATCAACACCACTTGAAATTCCTCCGCATCCTATCAATAGAATTCTGCTTTTAGTAAGCTTGTACATGTCACTCAATAACTCGGTTGAAAGTTGAAATAATGGCCTGCCG
The DNA here is from genome assembly GCF_008245065.1 of Wolbachia endosymbiont of Chrysomya megacephala. Lineage (NCBI taxonomy): Bacteria > Pseudomonadati > Pseudomonadota > Alphaproteobacteria > Rickettsiales > Anaplasmataceae > Wolbachia > Wolbachia endosymbiont of Chrysomya megacephala. Next base: position 615,514 of record NZ_CP021120.1, on the reverse strand, counting down.
CTCAACCCACCACTCTCATTATAGTAAGAATCTCGACTTATCGTAGTGTTGCTTACTATTAAGCCGTCAATTTTATATTCTAGTGTAAGCTCAGCGATATTTTCTTTTGTTTGCTGATCTATATCTGGAGAAATTTTTAATATTATCGGTATGGATTCAGAGCTATCGATTGATTTCCGGGTTAGAGTGATAGATTTCAACAATTTGGATAATTCTTGTTTATTGTGCAAATCGCGCAAGTTAGGTGTGTTTGGGGATGAGATGTTCAGTACTATATAATTGCTCTTTCCATATACTATCTTTATTAAGTCAACATAATCGCTGATTTGGTCCTTTGATGTACTGTTTCTTCCTATATTTATACCAAAAATACAATTACCAAGTTTAGTTTCACTTATCTGTTTAAGAAAATAGTCTACTCCTTTATTATTAAATCCCAATCTATTAATTATTCCTTCATCTTTAATTAATCGAAAAATTCTCGGTTTTTTGTTTCCATATTGGGGATGTTTAGTTACAGTACCAGCCTCAATAAATCCAAAACCAAATGAGAGCATCGGCTTTACAACTTCCGCATTTTTATCAAAACCTGCAGCAAGACCTACAGGACTCCTAATTTTATTACCAAAAAAGTTTACATTTAAAGACTTAGGTAGTTCTATAGGTTTCCTACAGGGCATCTTTTTTAACGCCGTTATTACCAAGGAGTGAGCGATTTCAGGCGGCAGTAAAAACAATAAATTACGTAATATCATTTTGTAAAACACTTTGCTTATTTTTAGTTTATTTTTTACCATGCAACAAGAATAACTTAGAAAGCTTGAGGTTTATCAAAATAGTAAGTATATAGTTTCTATGGGTAGTAAAAACTAATTTTTCTGAAGGGAAACCAGAACTTGATCAGTATTTTCATCTACTAATTCGAGGTAGCCAAATTTGTTAATTTGAGATTTTATTAGTATAGGAATCTTATTTCGATTTAAATAAAATCCCTGTTTTGATTGTTTATTAATCCGCAACCTTACATCCCCATTTTTCCAAGCAAGCATCTTATTTATTCCAGATTTTTCTTTACAATTATCTTCATTTACAAATCCTAAGTATTCATCTTCTGAAGAAGATATTGCAATCTCGCATATTCTATACCCTACCCAATTCCCTAGATATGGATCAGTATCGTCTTTTTCGTGAAGCTTGAACTCTCCTTTGACATATTCCCATGGAGCTTTTGCATCACCTAACTTTTTTAGAAAGAGTACGTCCTGATCAAAGTTTATAATGGTCCTTGTATGAAATGTTGTTAAGCTTGTGTCCCATAATAGTTTTTCTGTGATGCTAAAATGCTCTTTATCCTTTTGCATATTTTGAAATGATACGATTATCACATCTGCTCCAACTTCTCTTCCATAGTTAACATATTGACTAGCACGCCCATGTTTGGCTGTGAATGATGACTTACCTATTAACAGAAAGTCATTAAATAACGCATTATATATAGTCTGTGCACTGTAAGCTGTACCGACGTAAACCGGCTGTTTGTTGGATGAAGGGTACTTTTCTGGTGCAAGATGAGTATACGAGCTCTTTAATAAATAGTGAAAAGTGCAACTGGTAAGCAAGAAGGGCAAACCAATCAATAATAAAACTTCTGTTAATCTCTTTGGCATTTTACTGCTTATATTTTGAATATAGTATCTTATTTTTTTAAATATTTCATTAAAAGCCACACTTCTTGTTAAAATTTGAGAAGAAAAAACAATCTAATTGGAGTAAGAGGCCGGGACCGGAATTGAACCGGTATAAAAGGATTTGCAGTCCTCCGCATAAGCCATTCTGCCACCCAGCCGTTTTTTATGCGTAGATATTAATTATATCTTTTAGCATAGATAAAGCATCCTCTTTTTTTCTTTGAAAAGTGTTGCGCCCGATAATTGAACCATTACCACCACCTTGCTTAATTTCTTTTGCCTCATTGTATATATCATCCACTGACTTTGACTCACCACCAGAGAAAACTACTATTCTTTTTCCTGCAAAGCAAGACTTTTTAATATATTCAATTCTTTTAGATAATGATTCAATATTTTCTATTTTTTCTCTTTCCAGATGATTGGTTGGAAGTTTTACTTTTATTATGTTGGCACCGAGCAAAGCCGCTATATGCGCAGCATAGGCAATCACATCAACTGCTGTTTCACCTTCTTTGGAAACCCCTTCACCACGTGGATAAGACCATAGCACTACAACAAGGCCACAAGATTTAGCCTCAGCTATAATTTTGCGAGCTTCTTCCATCATATCAAAACACTTAGCAGAACCAGGATATATAGTAAACCCAACAGCCATGCAGCCCAAACGCAGCGCATCTTTTACAGAGGCAGTTATTGCTTGATCTGAAGTTAAGCTTTTTGAGTGCAAAGAGTTAGCGCTATTAAGCTTCAAAATAAGTGGTAGCATTCCAGCATAAGTTGAAGCACCAGCTTCGATCATACCAAGCGGAGCAGCGTATGCACTTACTCCTGAATCAACTGCAAGCTGAAAATGATAATGTGGATCGTAAGCATCAGGGTTAACTTCAAAACTTTTTATTGGTCCGTGCTCAAATCCCTGGTCTACAGGGAGAATTACTAACTTGCCAGTTCCACCAAGTTTCCCATGCATAAGAATGCGAGTAAGATTCGCTTTTACTCCAGGGTTTTCACTTTCGTAGTAACTTAGGATTTGTTTTACTTCTTCACTCATTAATATCTTCAAATTTACTCAAAGTGTAGCAAAAACTATAGTTGAAGCAAAGACCTTTTTATGCTCTTGTTCCTACGCCTATATTTAAAGGTGTAACTTTAGGATCAGTAGTATGCTGTTGTGGTTTTTCTTGAACTAAATCTTCAAAATACATTTTAACAATAGGAAGAACGAGCGGCATAAGTACTAATTTGTAGTCATACCATGCAAATTTTTCTTTATAACTAAATTCCGCATCTTCTTCATATAAACACTGGGTACAGTATTCACCATATAGTTCAAAAGCTTTCACAAAAGTCCTAAGTAAAGCAATAAGTAATAAATCTAATGCTAAATTAGCTATTAGCATCGTTCCATATTGAACAGGCCAGCCATTTTGTGCAACTTCCGACATTAAACTGCATACAGCAAACGCTGCTGATATACATATTACATAATTATCAGCAGCAATAAGTAGATTGTATCTTCTATTTAACCTATCTAGATTTCCTTCTTGTGAGCCTCTTTGTTTACTTGCTGCATAGATAATACTACAAAAGGATATAATAAATAACCATGGCCAAACTCCAATGCTGAATGCATAAAATTTATAAGCAATATTTTGCACTTTGCCACTGTTAGCAAGTTGTGATAAGCAATATTTGACTTGAGGCGACGGACCAAGTACCACATTTGCTAATATAAAAAATAAACATGCTCTATTCACAGCTTTCTCTCTACGCAATAGAATCTCATTGATTCTCCTTTGTTTTTCCTGCACTTCTCGCTGTAATGTTATAGATATGCCAGCTGCTTTTAAGTCGTTAAGATATTTCTCTAGCTTATCTTTATCTGCACTAAGTTTTTTAAACTTTTCTTCAGCTATTTTTTTCTCTTTCTCTCCTACTACTTTATCAGGGTGACATTTTAATGAAGCTCTTCTAAAGCGCCGCTCAACTAACTTAAGTACATCATCAAACTCCTGGCTTATTACTTCTTCCGCTTTTATTCCCAGCCTTGAAAATAAATTCCGTAAATCTTGATTACTGTAATATTGATTTCTGGTTAAACTTGCCACTATAGCCTCATTAAAAAATAGTGACTATACTACAAATTTAATACTCAAGCAAGAATTTAAACTATATCAAAAGCAATTCCGTGTTTACCAATATAAATCCTTAATTTCTTTCCTTTAATTAATCGACGATTCAGTATTTCTTCAGCCAAATGACTTTTTATCTCTTTTTCAATCAGCCTCTCTATTGGGCGTGCTCCCATTTCTTTGCTATAACCTGTTTGCGCAAGATAAGACTTTACTTCTTCTTCCACTGAGCAGCTTATACCCTTTTGCACAAGTTGTTTTTTTAATTCCTGAATAAATTTATCCACAATGTGCAAAATGACATCCGCATCCAAATCAGAAAAGGAAATGACTGCATCAAGACGATTACGAAATTCGGGGCTAAAAACCCGTTCCATTGCTTTTTCGCTGTCACTGATGTTAAAGTTTTTATACCCAAAGCCAATAGAACTTTTGTTACGTTCAAATGCCCCTGCATTGGTTGTCATAATTAAAATCGTATTGGAAAAATTAACCTTACGTCCGTAAGTGTCTGTAACACAACCATAATCCATGATTTGTAGTAATATATTATAAATATCACTATGAGCTTTCTCAATTTCATCAAGAAGTACTACGCTATATTGATTATTAGATACAGATTCTGTAAGCAATCCACCTTGGTCGTAACCCACATATCCAGGAGGGGAACCAATCATTCTAGATATTGTGTGAGGTTCCATATACTCAGACATATCAAACCGAATAAGGTTCATACCCATATTTTGTGCTAGCTGCTTCGCAAGCTCAGTCTTACCTACACCAGTTGGCCCTGCAAAAAGATACTTTGCCAAGGGTTTATTGTAACTTCTCAGACCAGATTTAGCAATTTTAATAGAATTAACGAGAAACTCTATCGCTTGCTCTTGACCAAAAATGGCCCTATTGAGATTTTCTTTCAAAGATTTTACTCTTTGCATATCATCAAACCCGCAAGGTACGTTTGTAATCCTAGCGATAGTACTCTTAATGTCTCTACTGTTTATAATTTTTCGCCTGCTTTTTTGTAACTTACAATATGCCCCTGCTTCATCTATAACATCAACTGCTTTATCAGGTAATATTCGCCCAGTAATATACTTGTGTGAAAGTTCAGCTGCAGATTTAATGGCATGTTTCGTGTAATATACTCCATGATACCTTTCATAGTAATGCTTTATACCATCTAGTATCTTTACTGTATCATTAATAGAAGACTCTTTTACATTAATTTTTTGAAACCTCCTTGCTAATGCTTTATCCTTTTCAAAGCTATTGCTATATTCTCTATATGTAGTTGCACCTATACAACGCAACGCACCTCTTGCAAGTGCAGGTTTGAGCAGATTGCCAGCATCAAGAAAGCTGCCACTTGTTGAACCTGCTCCAATAATAGTGTGTATTTCATCAATGAAAAGAATAGCGCCAGGTTTTGCCTCAATTACTTTTATTATAGATTTTATTCTCTCTTCGAAGTCACCTCTATAGCGTGTTCCTGCAAGAAGTGATCCTAAATCCAAAGCATAAATTATGCTGGATCTCAGTGCACTCGGAACACTACCTTCAATAATTTTCAATACCAAGCCTTCAACTATTGTTGTTTTACCAACACCTGGTTCTCCGACATATAAAGGGTTATTTTTTCTGCGTCTTAGCAAGATTTCTATAGTGCGATTTAATTCATAATCACGACCAATGACATAATCTATTTTTTTGCTTCTTGCATAATCATTTAAATTTCTACAATAATTTTGTAGAACTTCTTCATCTTTTAATAATTCACCTTTATTTGCTACAGTAGAGATATCGTTATTCTTATCAAGTTTTATCTTGCGATTAGTTACATATTCTTCTATATCACCTGAATATTTTATATTGGATATGTTATAAATCAAATTAGAATCCTTTGCATTCTGTTTGCATAATAGCTCTTCAATGTATAAATCTTGCTCAGACAGAATCTCTAATAGAATACTTGCTCCATTTATTTCTTTTCTTCCCAGACGATGAGCTCGTATCATGGCTTTATGTATTATGCGTTGAAATAGCACATCAGGCTCAACTTTATTGACAGTTAATTCGGAGTTGTCTTGTAAAAAACCTTTTGCATTATTACCACGATCATTCCTTAATATAATATTATCTATATTTATGATTTCACCAGCTCTGATGTTACATCTTGATAAAACATAATTTACATCCACATCTTTGGTTAATGCTAGCAACAAATGTTCCACTTTTGCATATTTAAGCTTACAATCAGAAGCAATCTGTAACGCTCTATTTAAACTTGCCTCTAAATTTTTAGAAATCATCTATTCTCTTTAAAAGTGTAAATTTATATATAATTAGTAGCACACAATTATTAAAAAAACTGAAATCTAGCAGCTCGTTGTAGCCAAATTGAATTAAGCTACAGATTATAGTCCACACAGCCTAACATTATACCGTTGTGATAATCTCAAAACGTTATAAGCAGCAGAATTAAGATTATCAAATTGTAGGTAAATCTAATTTGGGCTAGCTATATATTCTTTCTACCATCCTCCAATCACTTCACTTTGCAGCAAGTTTACTGGAGCTTTTAAAGAATAGAAGAATAGTTAAGTACATTAATACGCTTTTTCTAGTACTCTGCTTTTCTTCTTAAATACATTGATCTTTTTTCTACCGTATTTAGCCTTTAACGTACTTGGCCTTTTAAAGATCTTTTTGCTGTTACGTTTTTGAGATTGCATACTACAATCAAAATTTGGCTCTCCTTCTTTATCTGCTAGTGCAGGCAGTCTTCTCTTATCTTGAGGTGTAACAAAAGATAATGCAAATCCTTCAGCTCCCGCACGTGCAGTTCTACCTATACGATGAACATAATCAGCTTGCGATTGTGGTACATCATAATTGATAACATGTTGAATGTGCGGAATATCAAGACCGCGAGAAGCAACATCTGTTGCAACCATGATTTGATTGCGGCCACGACGAAAAGAATCAATGACTCTTTCACGCTTGTGCTGCCTTAAATCACCATGAATTGCCAAAGCGCTATAGTCATCTTTGTGCAATTTGTCAGCTAGCTGATCCGCTCCTCGCTTTGTTTTGACAAAAATAATGATTGATCCTTTGCGCTGACATAATTGTGTAACAAGCTTGCCATATTTTTCTGATTCTGATGCATAAACAACTTCTTGTTTAATTTTTACAGAAGTTGTAGCCTGGCAATCGACAGAAACACGCTCTGGTTGATTAAGATATTTTTCAGTAAGTTTTACTATTTCTCCAGGAAGAGTTGCAGAAAACATAAGAGTTTGCCTTATTTTAGGCAAATGCTTCATAATTTCTTCAATCTGAATTCCAAAGCCCATATCAAACATACGATCCGTCTCATCAAGCACAAGAATACCAACATTCCGAGTAACTAAAGTTTTACGCTCAATATGGTCTATAATACGACCAGGAGTACCTATTATAATTTGTGGTTTTTTCTGAAGCTGATTTAGCTGCCTAAAAATAGGCTCGCCTCCGATCAACAAAGCAACTCTTAGTAAAGAACTTTGAGATAAGAGTTTTCTTATCTCACTTGTTACCTGATGAGCAAGCTCTCTGGTTGGCACGATGACTAAAGCTGAACCAATGCTTGGCTCATTCATCAATTTAGCAACCAGTGGAATAGCAAACGCTAAGGTTTTTCCAGTTCCCGTTTGAGCAGACCCAAGAATATCTTTGCCCTGAAGAGCTAGAGGAATCGCTTGCACCTGAATCGGGGTTGGAACACAAAGATTATTTTTACTTAGAGCTTGCCTAAGCAAAGTTGGAAGCCCCATTTCATGAAAATTACTCACAATACATTACCCTATTAAAAAGCTTCACGATAGACTAATCTTCCAATCTTAAATTTATTGCAGACTTTTTATCTTCTCCGTTCCTACCACGCTCTTCTTTAAGCTCATAACTTACTCTTTCCCCTTTCATTCCTCTCTTTTTATCCTCTCCTCGAAGTTCATCAGGTCTTATTCCTGAACGTTCTAATGTACTAACATGTACAAAAACGTCCTCACCTTTACCTTCTGGCTTGATGAAACCATAGCCTTTTTCAACATTAAACCATTTTATATTACCAAATTCCATATGGATAACTCCTAAACTACTAACTAACATTATTAATGTGATGAAAAACTTTGAAATTACGATTTAGAATGCTTTAAGCTTAGTTACTGCAACTAAACTTCTATACTCCATAGTCTATTCTTAACATTACATAGTAATAGTACACAATTATTGTACTTAATGCAACTAAAATTTTTAATCACTAAGTGAACCTGCTACTGTCATTTCGCTAACTTTAATCGTTGGTGAATTAAACTGCCCACAGAAAGTTAGGTCATTTGCAACAACTAAATTGCTAAACATATTTTTCAAATTGTCGGCAACAGTAATCTCGTGTATTGGATACGTTATTTTACCATTTTCTATAAAAAATCCGCATGCACCTTGACTATAATCGCCATTGATTAAATTAACACCAAAACCAAATAAATCAGTTACATATATTCCTTCTTTTACTTCCTCAATTAATTCCTTAAACGATCTATTACCATTTTTGAAATAGAAATTACTAGCTGAAGGAATAATTGCAGCATTACTTGCACGAGTTGCATTTGCGGTCGTTTCCAAGTTTAATTTCCTAGCCGAATATAGATCTAAAATCCAGTTCTGCAGTACTCCATTTTTTACAAATTCATTTCTTCTGCTCATTATTCCTTCCCCGTCAAACGGTCTTGATGTTATACCCCTTGGTAACAATGGGTCATCAATAATGCTAATCTCAGTATTAAAAATTTGATTATTTAAACTATTTCTCAAAAAAGAGCTATTATTTACAATATTGCTACCATTTATGGCAGAAGCAAAGCTCTTTACTAGCTCTTTTGCTGCTCTTTTTTCAAAAACAACCGGAAATTTGCCTGTCCTGATTGTACATGAACCCAATTGATCTATTGCTCTTTTTGCTGCTTCTTTCCCTATTGACTCCGGTGTTTTTAAATCACTGAAGTTGCATGCTACATCGTAATCGTAGCCTATTTTCATTTCATTCTTTTCTCCAGCAACAACAGAAACCTGATTAACAAAAGTTGACTTACTAAATGAACCAACAAAACCAGAAACGGTTGATAATACTGTATTTACTGAAGTATGTGAAGATGAAGCTCCTTCGGAATTAATAATATTTTTATGTGCAAGAGCTGAATTTTCTGTAGCTTCAGTAATTTCTTTTAAGTTATCAATTGTTACAACATTATTATCTGAGATATTTAAATCTGCAGAAGAGATATAATTACTGCCATCTACAGCAAAACTAATATAAGGATCTTCCTGGGCATTCTTTGCCATTTCCACCACTTGGCTCACTGCACTACTAAGATTATTCAAATCGTTTGTGGAAATATACGCAGCTTTGTTCTTACCTGCTATAGCTCTAATTCCGACAGTACAGTTTTTAGATTGTGATATTTGTTCAATTTTTGATAGACGCTGAGAAACCGAGGTCTTATTAGTTTCATATATTGTAACTTCTGCGTCTTGATTCTGCTTTTTTATTAGTTTAGTGATATCTGCTGCAATATTTAATATATTCATTTTTCATTCCTTGAGTTTCTATAAAGATTCTGCACCACCTATAACTTCAATCAAATCAGTTGTAATTGCTGCTTGACGAGAACGATTATAAAGTAATGCTAGTTTATTTAGCATTTCTTTTGTATTTCTGTTTGCTGATTCCATAGCAACCATCCTAGCACTATTTTCACTTGCTGCACTTTCAAGTAAAGCAGAATAAAGAGAAGCTGTAACATAATCTTGAGTCAAAGATTTTAAAATAAACTCAATATTTTGTGGTTCATACTCATAGCTGTAATCTGTTAGAGGACTAACTACAGAATTATCAATTAATAATGAGTCTTTACTCCATGGTTTTATTGTTTCTAATATTGGCTTTTGCATGAAGGTATTATAGAATTTACTGTAAAAAACCTTAACTTTATTGTATTTACTTAGATCTATATCACTAACCAAGGCTTCCACACGCTTTAGTGTGATTCCCTTACTATTTTCAACCTTCAAGATATTTTTAGAATTAAATCTATTTTTGCCTGTCTCAAAAGCTTTCTTACCAAAAAAAACAATGTCTACTTTCTTATCATTTGCAATTAATTTGTTTATATGCTCCTGACTAAATTTAACAACAGAGGAGTTGAAGCTGCCACATAAACCACGATCAGATGCAATAATAAATACTAGGAAAGAATCTTCATTATTGATATTTAGAATTCTTGCTAGTAACTCTTGATCCGCTGATAGCGCTAGTGAAGAAATAATGCTATGCAGCTTAGATATATGCAATTTTGAATTTGATAATTTCTTTTGGCTTTGTAATAATTTTGCTGCAGAAACCATTTGCATTATTTTCGTGATTTTCTGCACAGACTTAATATTTTTAATTCTTAAGGATAATTCCTTTAAGCTCTTCATTTTATATATAATTCTAATTTATTAAAATATATAACTGGTAATGTCTAAAAACAAGTTTTTTTGACATTGGAATCAAACCTAACTAAGAAACTCACAGATTTACTGTTTTGAGATAAAGATTATATTAAAGCAATCTCGATGTAAAAGTATCACACCTTATGGAGTCTTATAATATAAGGTAAATACAATTAAGACTATTGCAACTTGAGCACTTATAATCCCATTGCTTTAGCTCTTTATTACAATCAACACATTTCCAACCTGGATCAGGCACAGCTTCTGAGTTCATCTTATTTAGCCAGTAAATTGCTTGATCATACTCTTGTAGCATAATCTTGAGCTGTACCATAACAAGGTAGATTGATATGTAATTAGCTTTTTTCATAGCAATATCTAAATGCTGACTTGCAAGATCATATTTCCCTAAGCTAATTGAAGACAAAGCAAGCAAGCAATAACTAAAATAATAATCAGGGCGTAAGTTATATAGTCTTTCAGCGCCTTTATTATTTAACTTGATATACATTCTAGCTGATTGAGGAGTAGGATTTACTCTATACTCTTCCTCTAATACTGTGGAAGCTTTTCTGATTTTTTCAAGCTTGATATATAATTCTGCCTTTAAATAATTGATGGGCTGAAAAGTTGCATAATAACTTTGTGCTTTAGCTAAATAATCTATAGCTTTGCAAAAACTTCCTTTACTTTCGTATTGCTTTGCTAAAGCGCAATAAAAAACCGCTAACATCTTTTTACGATCAAAGGGAAGAAAAATATTGAATTTGATAGCTTCCTTTAACTTTGAAATTGCATTTATCCAATCTTCTTGCAATATACAATGCTCTATTTGAAAGGGAATAGACAAAATTTTATCATTAATTGAACTAGAGCAATATTCTATAAATTTTTGAAAGACTAACCTTTCTTTCTTTAGGTGAATAATCAGTTTATTGATCAGAAGTAGAGCTAAGTTGCGATTTTTACTTGCAATACTCGTTAAATTATGGCTGAAAAAGCTGTAATTTCCCGTTTTACCTGAATTAAAGAGCTTTACTAAAGATAATTTATCACTTTCTTCATTTAGATTTTTAATTAGCTTATTGGTGTTCTCTATATTACCTAAATCTAAGCTAAAGAAAGCTTCAAAGAGAAGCAATTCTTCCCTACTTCTTCTTCTATTTTTTATGTTAGCAAATGTTGATGAAATAGAAGAACAAAAACGTGCAACTGCAATCAATAAAAATAATAAGACTACGCAAGCAAGAATAACGAAATATAGATCAATACTTATAGTGTAATTGCCTAATTCCAATTTTATTACTTCACCACTTACCTTGATCCATATGCCAAATAAAAACGAAAAAGCAAAAATTATAAAATAAATCATGAGATGTATTGTAATAAGTGACGATATATTATTGAAGTATTCTTGAAAGCTACAATAAAATCATTCAATTTATTAAGCCATGGTTTGAATTCTGGGTATGTTAAGTCACTTATTGCGGTGGCTATGCTCTGCCAATCATTATCGCTTATTAATTCTTCAATTTCCGCAAGCTTTAACCTGAGTGGATCACTACGATCATCTATCTTGATCCAATTTGAAATGATTTTTTTAAACAAGTTACTTTTATTGTAGTTAATAACAGTCATGTTCTTCTCAAAAGACAATTTCAACCCGCATAAAGTATCTACCTCTTTCAAATTTTCCAATTCATTGACTGCATTTTCTATTTCTGGATCGTCAAGCTCTGATATCAAAGGCTTTATTGAATTTATATGATTATCAAACTTGGCTTCTTGCAATAACGAATTCTTCATCTTAATCACAAGTAGCAGCAACTTTGCGAGGTTCTTATGTCTTGAACTACCGTCACCTTGCTCACATTGAGTGTGCAGATTTCTCTTTAAATCAAATATCTTTTTCTCTACCTTAATTTGATTAACTTCAAGCAACATTTTAAGTTCATCTATCTTTTCCGTTACAATACTTATACTATTTTCACTCTCTTGCTGATTTATTTTAAAAAATATTATGTTATTTATTGTAATATAGCTAACAAACAACAATATAATTAAGAACCAACCTATGCATTTTCTCCAAGTATCATTCATAACGTAATATCTCCACAGGATCTTGAGCAGCTGCTTGTAATGCAGGAGGAATTGTCGCTAAAAATGATAAGAACAATGCAAGTGCAGAAATGTTAATCACATCTTGAGAGACTAATATCACTGGCAAACTTGAAAAAAAGTATATCATAGGATCAAACAGTTTGATGTTGGTAATGTTTTCTAAAAACACTCTAATACTTTCAATATTGAGAGAAAAAACAACCCCTATAATAGAGCCAAGACAAGTTCCTGTAAAACCAATCAGCAATCCACAAGCACAAAATATGCGCATAATGCTTCCGCTTGTTGCACCAAACGTACGCATAATTGCAATTGCAGATTTCTTTTCTTGCACTATCATCATCAAATTTGAAACAATATTAAATGCTGCTACAACTATAATTAAAGTGAGAATTAAAAACATCACATTTCTTTCAGTCTTTAAAGCATTAACATAATGGCTTTGCTGAGACTGCCAACTTTCAGCTCTCATTCCTGTTTCTTTTGCTATAGCGTTTGCTAGCTTATTAGCCATAGCAATATCATCTACAAACACTTCTATATTTCTCACATTATCTTTATAATTAAAAAAAGCTTTAGCTGACTTTATGGGCATATACATTAAGGTATTGTCGTACTCAAACATACCCATATCAAATATTGCTACAACTTTATATTCTTTCATTTTTGGTATTTCACCAGACAGTGCATCAAATCCTTCAGGTGATATAAGCATAATGTTATCACCATAATCAATATTCAAAGCTTCTGCTAATCTTGCCCCTATTATGATACCTTCATCGAATTTTTCCACGTTACCCATAATTACATTATTCTTAACGATAGTATTATTAAGTAAGTCTTTAGTTGACACACCACGGACTACGCTACCCACAATTCCACTATTTGCTGCAACGATCACTTGATCATTGGTCATAGAAGTAGCTTTTAATACACCTGGGATTTTCTCAATAGATTTTAACACTGCGTGGTAATCTGAATTTATGCTTCTATCAAAGTAAACATTAATATGACCATTAATGCCAAGTACAGAGTCGAGCAGCTTTGCTCTGAACCCATTCATTACAGACATTACTACTATTAGCGTTGCAACTCCAAGAGCAATACCAATAATAGAAAACAAGGCCATTATAGAGCAAAATCTAGAATTCTTTGCTCGCAAATAGCGAATAGCCATAGTAAATTCAAAGGCAATAGACATTATACTAAGATTTAAATATCATACTTTTTATGCTTCATATAACTGTAATTTTTCCTTTACCTCAAATGAGGTTGTCTAAATTTAGCAAGCTTATAGAATATATTCAATGTTCTATATTAAGACCTTCCATATATATCGTCCAATCTTACTATATCATTATCAGATAAAAACTTTCCTACCTGAAACTCAACTATCTCAAGAGGAAATCTTGTACTTTTATTCTCAATTTTATGAAACACCTTCCTTGGAATCTCTACTACATGATTTTTTGTTATAGCATATGTTTTGTCATCTAAACTCACGCATCCAACCCCTGATAGTATTATATGGTACTCATCTCTATAGTGGTGAAATTGCTTAGAAGTGCAGCTCAGTGGATTTATAAAAAGGTATTTTATAAGAAAATCCTTGCCCATTAAAACTACACTATAAAATCCCCATGGCTTAACCTCTTTCCTTATTGGCTTTACTTCCTTAACTTTATTAATGAACAACATTAGGCTCTTACTTGGCCGTTTATAAACTCTATCTAGTAAATTTTTTGCATCATTTTCTGTCATCAAAACTGGCTCTCTTCCTTTGATTACAGCTTGAAACGACTCAAAATTCTTATTAAATCTCTTACTTAACTCTAAAACTGAACCCCAAGTGCCAACATCCATCCAATCGAAATTGGCTTCTATCATTACAATATTTTCTGCTTTTTCTATCACTAGGTGATCAATAGATGTATCACCCATTCCTGCACAATTTTGCTGTTCTAAATACAGAAATCTCTCTCGTGATACAAAATGCTTCATACTTTCACAACATAAATTATAGAGAGTCGGAGCAATTTTTTTTATCTCATCTATATAGCGTTTTGCTCTAAACACAAATATTCCAGAGTTCCAATAATGATCGTTACTTACCTTACGCTCGGGTTTTTCTGTAAAATCTTTTACTATATGACATTTTTCTTTCTGACCATATACTGCATTTATATAGCCGTATTCAGAATTGAATTCATGAGGCTTTACCCCAAAAGTGACTATAGAGTCAGTTTCAGAGGCTAGCTTAGACGCTTTCTCAATAGAAACATAAAAACTATTCAAATCACCTATAAAATGGTCTGAAGGCAGAACTAAGATTGTCTCGTTCCTATCGCAGAGAAGCACAGCAATTAGTATTGCTGCCGCTGTCCCAATTTTAACTGGTTCAAAAACTACTTTACATTCCTGTAATGCATGTAATTCCTGCATCAATAATGACTCATATTGTATATTTGTGGTAATGATGGGTGGCATATAATCGCCTTTTAGCCTCAACAAAGTGTTGTGAAACATAGTATTCTGACTAAATATTTTCTGAAATTGCTTTGGCTTAGATAAAGGCCAAAGTCTGCTACCACTACCACCACACAATATTACAGGGCGCATTTAGTTAAGATATTAATTAAATAATATCTTATACTGAGGGCAAAATACATGCAAGTTTTTGTTGTGGAATAGTTAATAAAGAAAGTAAATGTTGATTTAAAGTAATTGCTAATGAGAGTGATCATGTGTAGCGCCTTGCCCTTGCTGTGAATTTCTTCTATTTTGTAATTCCTCAACATGACCTTTTCTTTTATCACTTAATATTTCATTACCCTTATTTTGTTCTTCCTCAGGACTCTTTAGTATTTCATTACTCTTGCTAACTTCTTTATCATCCCCTTGTTTCTTTGGCCTTCTAGCGTTAAGCTCATCCCATGTGCCCACTAGTGAATCACGATTCCCATGATCCGGCTTTAGCCTTTCTTCACCTTTAATAACATTAAAGTCACTTTTTGCTTCTTCCAAACATCCTTTCAGTTGGTGTTTCCACATGGTGTAGTAAGCATCACCATATTTTTTCTCATTTGCTACAAACAATAAAATTGGAGCCTTAAGTATGGTAGCTCCCATATCCACTAAATTTTTTACTGCCATTGCAGGAGTAAATAAAAGATAACCAAAAGACTTTGCAATTGGGTTTTGTTCGCTTATTAAATGCTCCCCTAACTTTATAGGAAGAGAAGTCAACAATTTAGTACAAACTTTAGCTAAACTTGTAGCAAAAACGATAGGAACAGATATAAGACTTTTATCTAGCTCTAGATTACCATTCTGATCTCTAATTTCTGAAAAATGGGTGCTTAGCTTCTTGTAATCACTAGTGTATAATAATTCTCCATTTCTTCCTTTTTCATCAACAACTTCCTGAACTTTACCTTCTTTATTTTTTACCTCTTTAGTTAGCACAGAAGAATTAGTTAATTCAAATGGATATTGAGGATCCTTAGTTTTTTCAGCTTCAAAAATTGGCACGTGTTTTTTCAAATCTATTCTCGAAAAGCCTAATGGCTCAAAATATGACTTATGCAACTCATTTATCGGAATTTGCTTACCCTGATTGTCTATATAATTGATAGTAAAATAAGATCTATCATTATCTTTATCTTTGGTAACTAAAGATAATCTGAAACTTGGTTGTTCTCCATTCTCATCTTTTTGACCATACAAAAGTTTATAGGTTGGATTTTTATCTTTATCTAGTATAGCATTTCCATGCATATCCCTGTTTTCTATGATTTTAGCAGACTGTACAATTTGATCATAATTTTTTGGATACTGGCATTTCCTTCCATCATACATCATTACCTTTCTAAGGTCTTCGACGTAAACTTGAGATTCAGGTGAAGTAAGCAGACCTTTTGCTTTAAGTGTAAGATCTATTGCTCCCTTTTTTAATGCTTCAAACATATTGTCAAACCAAAATCGCTATAATGCTATAGTTCAATAATAAAACTAGTACACTAATAATATATTAACACAGCACCGGTGATTTTACAAGAAAATATGCCTGTAGAAGATAAAGATTGTAAAAGCGAGGGTTATATAAGTAATGCTTGATAAGTACTTTATGCATGTAATTGTAAAAATCCTCAAAGGTACGCTGTGTATATAATCTTCGCATACTACCTGCATTCCAAGAACTGCGTGCCAAAAAATGCAAAACAACAATACAACAAAAAATAAAAGCTCTAGAGGGTGATTAATAAATTTTTCACTAAAAGACAAAGAGCTATCAGTATAAAATGTGCAAGAAAATGAATAGATAAACCAAGGAAACAGGAACAGTAAAATTACCGCAGAAACACGCTGAACCCACCAATGATGTACTGAATTTACAGATTGACTCATATAAATATAAAAGCCATAGTAGAAAGAAATAGCATTATTGTTAGTAATATAGCACTTTTTAAAACACTAGCAATTTCTAAATTAAGCCCAGCATCCCACAATAAATGACGAATACCATTGAGAAAATGATACATAAAGCTTACAAAGCATAAGATATAAGCTAATTTAGCAACAGGAGTGAACAATAATGCATTTAAGCACCTTACTATAATTAACTTAGGGGAGTAAACATATAATATAAAATACCAAGAAAGTATGATTAATAAAAGAAATAGCAAGATACCAGTCAATCTATGCATAATAGAAAAAAAACTAGTAACTTGTACTTTATATATTTGTAAATGTGGGGAAAGAGGCCTGTTACTCATAAAATTTCGTTATCGAGAAATTAAAAAATAAAGTAGAAGTAAAGACAGCAGTATAGTACATAATGACACTATTATTTGAAATGGTGAATTACGTACAAAGCCTAAGGAGGTAATCCAGCTGCAGATTCCCCTACTGCTACCTTGTTACGACTTCACCCCAGTCACTGATCCCACTTTAAATAACTCCTTCCTTGCGGTTAGGCCATTAGCTTCGAGTGAAACCAATTCCCATGGCGTGACGGGCAGTGTGTACAAGACCCGAGAACGTATTCACCGTGGCATGCTGATCCACGATTACTAGCGATTCCAACTTCATGTACTCGAGTTGCAGAGTACAATCCGAACTGAGATGTCTTTTAGGGATTAGCTTAGGCTTGCGCACCTTGCAGCCCATTGTAGACACCATTGTAGCACGTGTGTAGCCCACTCCATAAAGGCCATGATGACTTGACATCATCCCCACCTTCCTCCAGCTTATCACTGGCAGTTTCCTTAAAGTACTCAGCATTACCTGATGGCAACTAAGGATGAGGGTTGCGCTCGTTGCGGGACTTAACCCAACATCTCACGACACGAGCTGACGACAGCCATGCAACACTTGTGTAAAATCCGGCCGAACCGACCCTATCCCTTCGAATAGGTATGATTTTCATGTCAAGAAGTGGTAAGGTTTTTCGCGTTGCATCGAATTAAACCACATGCTCCACCGCTTGTGCGGGTCCCCGTCAATTCCTTTGAGTTTTAATCTTGCGACCGTAGTCCCCAGGCGGAATGTTTAACGCGTTAGCTGTAATACAGAAAGTAAACTCCCCATATTTAACATTCATCGTTTACAGCGTGGACTACCAGGGTATCTAATCCTGTTTGCTCCCCACGCCTTCGCGCTTCAGCGTCAGATTTGAACCAGATAGACGCCTTCGCCACTGGTGTTCCTCCTAATATTTACGAATTTTACCTCTACATCAGGAATTCCTCTATCCTCTTTCAATCTCTAGATTAATAGTTTTAAAAGCAATTCCAAGGTTAAGCCTCGGGATTTCACTTTTAACTTATTAACCAGCCTACGCGCCCTTTACGCCCAATAATTCCGAATAACGCTAGCCCTCTCCGTATTACCGCGGCTGCTGGCACGGAGTTAGCCAGGACTTCTTCTGTGAGTACCGTCATTATCTTCCTCACTAAAAGAGCTTTACAACCCAAAGGCCTTCTTCACTCATGCGGCATGGCTGGATCAGGCTTTCGCCCATTGTCCAATATTCCCCACTGCTGCCTCCCGTAGGAGTCTGGACCGTATCTCAGTTCCAGTGTGGCTGATCATCCTCTCAGATCAACTATAGATCATTACCTTGGTAGGCTATTACCCCACCAACTAGCTAATCTAATATAGGCTCATCTAATAGCAATAAATTTTTCCCCCATAGGGCGTATACGGTATTAGTTGTCGTTTCCAACAATTATTCCGTACTACTAGGTAGATTCCTATACATTACTCACCCGTCTGCCACTAAGTTATACCATAGCAAGCTACAATATAACTCCGTTCGACTTGCATGTGTTAGGCCTGCCGCCAGCGTTCATTCTGAGCCAGGATCAAACTCTCAAATTTAGACTTCAACCTATAAAAGGTTGAGGGTACATCGGATAAACCCGACAAAAAATAATTTAGCTTAATACTGCTGTCTTTATTTCTACTTTAGAAATATTTTAATCTCCAACTATTCAAACAACTTTAAGGATATTATTATGTGATATAATCACTATGTCAATATGTTTTTGCAAATCAAAAGCATTAATGTATAAATATATAACTATTTGGAATATTAACATGAAAAAATACATCTTTCTGCTTACACTTGCGCCAATGTTAGTTGGCATCACATTATACTTATTGCGCAACATTGATAACACAAAACAATCTATAACTGCAGGTGACAAGTTTTACGAAGTATTATTCTTAAAAAAAGATAATAAGTCGCTGCTAGAAGAAATAGATTCACATTGGGAGTATTTAGCAAATTTTGAACGCGCATTCAATCATATCTCAGATTCAATGCCAACAGACACAGCATCTATTATTTATAATGATTTGGCAGACGATAAAGATGCTCCTGATGTTTTACGTGAGTTAGCACAATACTTAGAAGTAATGAGCTTACTTCACTCCAGCGGTGAAAAAACAAATAGAGATAAAATTAGTAATTTAGAATCAAATGCAGTGTACCCTTATTCAAGCCAAGAAGCTATCGCTATAGTAAAGATACACAGTAACGACATTAAAGGTGCAATTGAAATATTGCATTCATTATTAAATGATAGAGAATGTCCGACTCTAATCAAGGCCAATGCACAAGAATTACTTGGGATATACGAAAACTAAAAAACTTGCTTGCATAACAATTTGGCAGCGCATCTAATGAAATAAAGAACTTTACTTGACAAACCTCCCTATTTTATTATGGCACTAAAAGTATTTATGACTCAAAATTTGTTTTTGACTGTAGGATCAATCACAAAATCTAGTAAAAACTTAGGTGTTTATTGGTAGATTACATAAAATTATAGCGGTTTTTTAAATTTTCTATATTCAGCCAAGTCGCGCTTGTTAGAACATTATTACAGCACCACTTACAGCAATATAGAGTCAAAATTTCACTACTCAGAGGTTCCTTTTACCTTTTTATTTAGTAAGACTTCTCTATATTTATAGTTAATATATCAAAGAATAAACTTCACTAGCAGAATGTCATTCTAGCACTAAAATGACAAAAAGAGGATAAAATCGCAATAGTATGTATCAAGCACCGTTGTATTTTCTCTATATTTTAGATTATTTTGTTTACCCCCCTCCCTTTACCATTCAGCTACGCAGATAGTTACTACAAACCGTAAAGATGTTTAAAAGAAATCTAATTTTTTATCAACTCATACATTTCATTACCAACTTCACAACAAGGTTCTGCAGTTGGATAAAAATAATCAAAAAAGAAATAATCCTTTAGTATTTCTGTGCTGCATCCAGAATTATAGTAAGTATCAAGCCTTCCTTTAAATATCAACAAGAGTATCTTTATACTTTTTCCAAATCACCCTACCCTAAACTGGTCTACGATGTTTGATAGGTATGCATCTCGATCATTTAACCCTTTGCTCTTATATTTACCAAGCATACTTTTCATTTTAGAGTTAAGATCGAATGCTTTTATTTCAAGATCTGCACCTTTCTTCATATAATCTAAATTATTAGCTAATTTTGTATTAAAACTCTGTGTAAGCTGTTGCAGCCAGCTCTCTTGCTTTTCGTCTTTATTAAAGCTAGTATCAAACCAACCTCAGTCACATTTGCAACAATCACATGCTTTACACCATATTCATTTAGAACCAAATGCATTACATATTTCACTAACCGCTTTATTTCAATACTTTTTCTGCTTTAACATTGTTATAAGCAGTGGCACCCATAATATTATTTCCTCGATTATAATGAAAAATAAAATCTCCTTTACCTACGTCTGGATGATGTTTAATTACTGCGTTTAGCTGATTAACTAAACGAAATTTATTGAGGAAATAAGAAAAAATAGGGTTAAGAATTTCAGATGCTGTTGCATATAAAATCGCATAGTTATGACCTTGCTGTTCATAGTATCGATCAAAAAATGAGCATCTCCATGATGACTTAAATTCTTCTAAACCTAAATACTTTGATACATATTCAACAACAGTAAGGCCATTGCTAAAAATCCTCCTTAATAAAAAGGGGCATTAAGTTTCACGTTTCTTACAAAGGATAAGTTATTAAAATTTCAATAATTACACCATTATCAGATAAACTATCACCCAGAACACAAAAATTTTTACACTTTGAATTAGAGTTATTATTTTTATTTGCCATAACATTCAATATCTAATCATACTGCTCTATAAAGCCTATAAAAAAAGAAAAATAGGGTGAAATTATAGAACTTTGGCTGAATTTTACCTATTTTTTGAGCAGCCCTTCTGCCTTAAAAGAAACCTCTAAGTTTTTTAGCACGGCTTGGATGTTTCAACTTACGTAGTGCTTTTGCCTCTATTTGCCTAATTCTTTCACGTGTAACATTAAAAATTTTTCCTACTTCTTCTAAGGTATGCTCCTTTCCATCTTTACCAAGGCCAAAGCGCATCCTTAGAATTCTTTCTTCTTTTGGTGTTAAAGTTGCAAGAACATTGGTCGTAATACCACGCAAGTCGGCAAGTATTGCAGCATCCTCTGGTTTAGAAACTCGCTTATCTTCTATACAATCACCGAAGGTACTACTATCATCCTTTCCTGTTGGAGCTTCAAGACTTACCGGATCTCTTGCTATCTTCATAACTTTGCGTATTCTTTCTAGCGGCATCGCCAATTCTATACTCAATTCCTCTAATGTAGGCTCTCTACCCATTTCATGAGTCATCTTTCTTAATGCTTTGTTGATTTTACTGATAATTTCCACCATATGTACTGGTATTCTAACTACTTTAGACTGTTCAGGTATTGCCCTAGTGATTGATTGTTTTACCCACCAAGTACCATAAGTCGAAAATTTATACCCACGTTTGTAATCAAACTTATCCACAGCCTTCATAAGACCAATATTACCTTCTTGTATCAAATCAAGCAGATCAAGGCCTCTTTTTGAATACTTTTTAGCAATCGAAACCACCAGCCTTAAATTAGCCTTAATCATTTCTTGCTTTGCTTGAGAGACTTCTTGTTCATGTTTCTGTATTCTCTTGATTACCTTCTTAAACTCCTGAACTCTATCTCCTTGTACATAACTCTTAATATTGCTTAAGGCACTAGCTATATACTCATAGCTATCGTTTATAAACCTTAAGAATTTATTTTTTAATTCACCTGTAAAAAGAGATTGATTTTCATTAATCTTGAGAAAACTTATTTCACTAAACTCGTGCTCTAAAAGCACATCATCATAAACATTATAAAAACTTTCTCTATCAATATCGTACTTTCTAGCTTCAGTAATAAGATTAGCTTCTTCAAACGTGATTAGTCTATTTATTTCGTAAAGTTTTTGTGTAATTCTGGTAATAGCAGCATCACTAAACTGAATTTGTAATGCTACAGACCATATTTGATTATATAAATTTTCTAGCTCATTAGAGAAATCTTTAGAATTTTTTTTCAATACCAATGCTTCATTTGTTAAAGCAATGATCTCATCCAATGCCGTGATAACCTTTGGCAATAAATCACTTTCCATTTCAAGAACAGAAATATTTAAGTTAGCTGAACTTATGTCTTCACTCTCATTTCCCTTTTCATCATTACCTTTTTCCTCATCATTAACACAATCTCTAACATCTTCAGCTTCACTTTCTTCTTTGTCTACCATATTGAAATCAGAGTTATAAATTGCATCCAGATTTATAATTTCTCTCAGTAAAAAAGTTCCACCACTTAAATCATCACGCCATGTTTTGATTATTTTGAATGCCACTGATGTTTCAATTATTGCACGTAACATGTTATGCTTTTCAGATTCAATTTTTTTTGCTATCTTAATTTCATCTGCTCGTGACAAAAGCTTTACAGAGCTCATATCCTGTAAATAAATCCTTACTGGATCATCGTTTTGCACTAAAGTTGTAGTAGTATTCAACGATGTCTCATCATCATCAAGCTTATTACCATCATTATTAGAAGGAGCTTCTTCCTCATCTTCACTACTTTCGAGTATGTTAATTCCAGAGTCTTGCAATAAAGCTATAGTATCATCTATAAAATCAGTTGAAAAATTTTCATCTGACAACTTATCATTTATATCATCAAAAGTGATAAAACCGCCCTTTCTTATACTTTTGGTTACAAGATCTTTGATGATCTTTTTCCTATCTTCCGTACCATTAATAGTTGACATCATTACCTTTACAGTTTATAATTTTATTTCTTATTTATCAAATAAACTTACAATTAGCAAGCTTATAGTTTTATTCTTAATTTATAGTTACTTGCTACTTCATATAGTTTAAGATACTATCAATTTATTCACATTCTTCTTAATCAACTAATCTCTCTATTCTTACTAATATGGACAATCCAACTGAAAATGTTGCAATTCCAACCACTATAGCAGTAAGCATTAAGACGTGAGGTATAGGATTGGTATATAAGTGAAAATTTGAAGTCAATATAGGAGGTAAAGAATTTTTTACATACCCTAAAGATATGTAAAACAACAAAACAGATGATTGTAAGACACTTAATCCCATCATTTTTTTGATTAAGTTTTTATCATTTACAATGATATAGAAACCTAGCACCATTAATATAGTAATGCCTACATAATTATATAGAGTCATTGTTTTTTCTTGCGAGCAAAATTTATATATATGATTAACATGGAAGAAGAGACGGTAAGCAATACACCCAGCTCCACTAAGAAAATACCCAATTTTTGACCTGTTCTACTATCAGCTGACAATATACTATAGGATAAAAAATTTTGGCCAAATAAAACTGTTATAATACCAGCTCCTCCATAGGTTAAAATACCTAGTACGTTAGTAAATTTGATAATAGAGTAAGGTATTGCTTTTAAAGTTGTAGGTATATCAAATAACATAGAATATAATATTATCCCAGAAGCAATAATTATTCCCGCCTGAAAACCTCCACCTGGAGTATAGTCACCATGAAACTGTATGTATAAACCAAAAAAAATGATAAAAGGTATCATCAAAAATGTTACTGCACTTAATACCGGATCTTTAATCACTTTCTTTCTCTTCTAATATTAACATTATACAAAGTGCAGCAGTAAAAACTACTATAGTTTCTCCAAATGTGTCATAGCCACGAAAGCTTGCTAAAACAGCTGTCACTATATTAGGAATACCAATAGCTTTTTCAGTATTTTCTACATAATAAGGAGCAACGTGCAAGTGAACTGGAGCATTATGACTGCCAAAATCTGGTAATTGAATCACAAAGTATGATAAACATGCAGTCAAAAATAACATAAAAAAAAGTGTTGTGGGGCTATGAGATAAATTTGCTTTGTAATTCTTTACCAAAGAGAGTGCTGCAAACGTAAAGACTGTGCTCAATCCTGCACCAACAGAAGCTTCAGTAATTGCAACATCTGGCGCATTCATAATCAAGTACATAAGTGCAATAAGTGAACTAAATACACACATTAGAACAGCACTTACAACCAAATGTTTCGAAAGAACTATAAAAACTGTAACCGTGAGTAACAGCAAAAGTAATATTAGATTCAGTATTTCTAGCATCTTAACCTTCTTTAATAGTCTTTACTTTTATAATAAGTACGCGCTAAAATATAACTGTTAGTTGAATTGGCTATCCATATTATAAAAATCAATAATATAACTTTAATAGTATTGATTGAAAATTCATTTTGCCAAGCAAAACCAATCAACAACAACATTGCGCCACTAGAATCTGCAATACCTGCAGCATGTAGTCTAGTATAGAAATCAGGAAATACTACTACTCCTACGCTTGAAATGACTATTAAACAAACACCTAAAAATATGAGAATGGATGCTACCATAAATTATCAAAACAACATTAATCTCATTAGCGCTATAGTTGATATAAAGCTGATGCTAGCATATAGTAATGCTATATCAATTAAAAAAAAATCATTCAGAACAATCGATATTGCTGTTATGAGTAAAACTAATTGTGTTGATAAATTATTGAATGCTAAAATCTTATTGTAAACGTCACTTGACCTAAATACTATACAACATAACATTACACTCATACAGAACAAAAGCACATAGATAGCAATACTAATCATTTATAAACTATTATAACCTCTGTAGATTTCTAAATCGGTACTTCTTCACCACTATCTTGATCATCTATTTCATCATCGTGGCTTTCTTGACTTACATCCAGACTTGTGTTAAGTTGATGATCAGAAAAATTTAACAAATTTGCTAGCTTACTTGGACTATTAATATAAGTATTATCTGTGTTTCCTTTCATGTGCTCCTTGCACCTTTTCACCAAAAGGTTAAACAACTCATGAGTATTCACCTTCTTTTCTGCTATTTCATATAAAGAAACTATCGTATCCTTATGATCTTTAAACTTAACCATTTCAACGGGATCGCTTGCCCCTGTACTCAAATCATGCGTTCTTTGACTTGCTAGCAGAACCAATTTAAAACGGTTGTGTACCTGTTCTACACACTTTTCTACAATAGACTCAACCATAAAATACCACCTTGATAAGCTTTATACTATATCACAAAAAATAAGATGTCAACTTCAGATCTATTGAGATCCAATTCTACATTCTACTTTTTCTTCTTTAGCTTTTACTGATTGATTTTCTGTTATTGTAATTGTTATTTCATGATCAAGCTTTTTCAAAAAACCTAACAGTCTCTCTAAAGAAAAACCACTTGTCTTACCACTTTTAATTTGTGACACCTTTGGTTGATCAATACCAAGTTTCTCAGCCGCACAAGCTTGAGTCCAAGTATTTTTTCCTATAATTTTACTTATTATGCTCAGCAATTTTTTTTTTATTGCTTCACTATCCAGATTGTTTAATGATATTGTTTCCATAATTTTTACTCTCACATACCAACTAGCTTTATTAAATATTATATCATAATATTTAATATACCAATATATTAATAGTATATAACTTGTCAATAACTATCTGATACTCAAAATTTTAAATTGACTATAATTTTTATCAAAATACTAGTAATTTCAAACTATTATTTTGTAAAAAACTTACTATTAAAGAGAATAAGTTGAAATTGCAAAGTTTAAAATACAGAAATAATCATTTTACAAACTCGTTTTAGAGACTGTACATGATCTCAAGAAAGGAATAAACCGGAGATAGAGTATGTAAATTATGAAAACAGAGCAAGATGAGTAGGAGAAAAACTGAGTAGAGTTCTGTAGAAAGAAACAAAATCAAGAAGATTTAGGATATATTTTACATAGTGTTACAGGTCCTAAAAAGTGGCTTCAGTGAATCAACAATGTTTTCAAAATGGCAAGATTATTTTAATAAATGAAGTAAAAAACATAGCGGAAGTAAAGAAAGTGTTTTGAAATATATATAAAAAAGTAATTGCAAAGAAACAAATAAAAGGATGTAACTGTAGAAATCTTTGCCGTATTGTCAAAAGGTAAGTCTCTAATACTCTTATAGAAAAGTGTAGACAATTGTGATAAGCAAAATTCAATACTAGCTTACAAATCGTCTTCTTGCTTCCACCGCTTTGCTTCTAAAAAGATTATGAATAGACCCTTATATCCGAAATTTATACCTCTATATTTTAATATAGGGATTCATTTCAATTTTTAAAGTTTCTATTTAATAAGAATGCTATATCATATTCGTAATTTAATTTAAATATCTGTTGCTTCTGAAATACTATTTGGTTAGTAAATAAAATCATGTCTAATACAGAAAAAATGAAAAAGGATGTTGCTGTAATTATGGGAAGCGAGTCGGATTATGGCACTATGGTGCATGCTATTAACCTATTAAAAGAATTGGAAATTTCACATGATGTATTTATAATATCCGCACACAGAACACCAGAGAGACTCTTTAATTTTACTAAGTCTGCTCAAGAAAAAGGCTTTAAGGTTATTATAGCTGGTGCAGGAGGAGCGGCTCATTTACCTGGTATGACTGCATCGCTTACTTATTTACCTGTTATCGGTATTCCTGTGCATAGCAAGCAATTAAATGGGCTAGATAGTCTATTATCTATAGTGCAGATGCCAAAAGGTGTTCCAGTTGCAACAATGTCTATAGGAGAGAGTGGAGCATGCAATGCCGCTATTACTGCTGCATCTATATTGTCGATTTCTAATAGTGAAATTGCAGATAGATTAAAAAAATGGAGAGAGGGGCAAACTAAAGCAGTAAAAGAAAAACCAACATTATAATGGCAATAGTTCTTTTAGATACAAAAACCATAAATCGTATAGCAGCAGGAGAGGTAATAGAAAGGCCTGCAAGTGTGGTAAAGGAATTAGTGGAAAATGCAATAGATGCCAGAAGCTCAGAGATAGAAATTAAGATAGAAAGTGGTGGGCGTAACCTCATTACTGTAATCGATGATGGTAGCGGAGTAAAAAAGGATGATTTAGAACTTGCGTTTATGCGCCATGCTACTTCAAAATTGAGTGACAGTGAATTGATAGAGATCAAGCATCTTGGCTTTAGAGGAGAAGCTTTGCCTTCAATTGCAGCAGTAAGCAGAATAAAATTATCATCTAAGGCAAGCAAAGCAGATCAAGCATGGTCTATAAGGTATGAGGGGGGAGAAAAAATAGGAGAGCTTGTTCCTTATCCTTTATCGATAGGAACATATATTGAAGTACGAGATTTATTTTTTGCCACACCAAATAGACTAAAATTTCTCAAAACCGAAAGGGCAGAAACACAAAGCATTGTTGATATTGTAAACAACTTAGCAATGATCAATTATGGAATTGAGTTTACTCTTATCTCCGATAATAAGAAGCTTCTTAAGTATGCTAAGCAGAACTCATTATTTAGCAGGCTATGCGAAGTAGAAGAAGAATTTCATGAAAACTCTTTGCAAATTAGTGAAGAAGAAGATGGCATTAGACTTACAGGATACATCTGTAAACCTACTGTCAATCGTAGCAATTCAACTCAGATCTATACATTTGTTAATGGTAGACCAATTAAAGATAATCTACTTATTGGTGCAATTCGTTATGCGTATCACGACCTTATTCCAAGCAATAGATATCCTTTTGCAGCGCTGCACTTAGAGATACCGTATGATCAAGTTGATGTAAATGTGCATCCAAATAAATCAGAGGTAAGGTTTCAGAACAAGAGGCTAATATATGAAATAGTGAGAAGAGGGCTAATAAAAGTGCTATCAAAGAGAATAGATCTTGCAGAAACTGTATTGGCCCAGAATGGAACAACAACGAATCATCTATCATCAGATCCTTTTAGTAGGTCTAGTCTTAAAAATGAATTTTATGGAAGAAGGTCGGATCCTTTTGAAAACCAGTTAATGAGAGAGTTTACTTCTCCAAATATAGAGACAAAAAGCTTATCAGAACATTCAAAATCGTTTGATTATACTGGTATGCAAAAATCTCCTCCACGAGCAGAAACTACAATTTTGGAAAGGAAACAAACCGATCTAATAAGGGATTATCCACTTGGGTTTGCACACTGTCAAATCTACAATACTTATATTATTGCCGAGGTAAGAGACAAACTAATTATAGTAGATCAGCATGCAGCCCATGAAAGACTAGTATACGAGTGCTTAAAGGAGAAATCAAGTATAAAAAGACAAAAACTTCTTTTGCCTGAAATGGTTGAAATCAAAAGTCAAGCCGGTATGGAAATGATAGAAGTTTATAAGGATAAGCTTTTCGAAATGGGCTTTGATATCGAAATTAAATCAGAAAATGCGATCATAGTAAAAGAAATACCTGCAATCTTAGGGTCAATAGATGTGAAGAAAATGCTAATTGATATAGTGGATAGATTAATAGAAATAGAAGATACTCTACCTATAGAGGATAAAATAAATAAAATACTAGCTACAATTGCTTGTCATGGATCAATTAGAGCAGGTAGAAAGATGAAATTAGAGGAGATGAATGAGTTGTTGAGGCAAATAGAAAAAACACCATATTCTGGACAATGCAATCACGGAAGACCAACCTATATAGAAATGAAATTAAGCGATATTGAAAAGTTATTTGAGCGAAGGTAAGAAATTGTCACAAATGTGTATAGATTATACAACCCTAGTTTCGTCATCTCAAAACTCAGATACACAATTGTTCGAACATTGCAATTTGCAGGTAATTTGTATAGTAGATAATGTCATTCTATTACTTGACGATGATTTATTATGCAGCTACTTGATTAAAATTAAGTTTCCTAAATCCCAGGCATTGTCTTTTATGTTAATAATTAATATACAACTAAAGATACTTATCAAAAACGACAATAAAGAATTCAAAAAAAGCCAGAAATTCTGTAGAATTGACCATATAATATAGAGAAAAAGG
Organism: Wolbachia endosymbiont of Chrysomya megacephala; assembly: GCF_008245065.1. Lineage (NCBI taxonomy): Bacteria > Pseudomonadati > Pseudomonadota > Alphaproteobacteria > Rickettsiales > Anaplasmataceae > Wolbachia > Wolbachia endosymbiont of Chrysomya megacephala. The sequence goes on along the minus strand of NZ_CP021120.1, from coordinate 586,182 downwards.
AAGTGTATGATCACATCCTTCACTCCGATCATTAATCTGCAAACAAAATAGTTTTGCATTTTTTGATAAGATTAAGTAATATCAGCGTATTAGTTATACAATTAATAATTTTTATGGATGAGCGTAATCCTTGGAATCTTGGAAAGAAACCGTCAGGTTCAAGTAATGAAGATATTTTAAGTAAAGCTGTGTCTGATATAAGATGCTTTTTTAATGGCTTAACCAGAAATAGAGGGAAAAAACCTTATTTCATCATTTTTATTGTTTTGTTGTTTTATCTTTGTACTGGTTTCTATATTGTCCATCCGAGTGAGGAAGGTATAGAACTTACTTTTGGCAAATATTCCAATACAGAAACATCTGGTTTGCGTTATCACTTTCCCTACCCTATTGGTAAGGTTTTTAAAGTGAATGTTAAAGAAGTAAATCGTGAAGAAATTGGGATAAGCAGCTCTTATGGGCGAGATACAGATCGTGGTGAAGGAGTGATGCTTACCGGAGATGAGAATATAGTCAACGTTAACTTTGAGGTCCAGTGGCGAGTTAGAGATGCCAAAGATTATTTATTCAAAGTGCGGGATTATAAACCTGGTTTCAGCGTTAAAAATGCTGCTGAAAGTGCTATGAGAGAAATAATAGGTAAAAATACGATCTCTTTTGCACTCGAAGGTCAAGGTAGGGCTGAAATCTCCAGAGATACTAGAATTTTATTGCAACAGATTCTTGATGGATATCAAATGGGTATAGAAATTTTATCTGTTCAAATGAAAAAAATTGACCCACCAGAAAAAGTGATTAGCTCATTTAGGGATGTACAAAGTGCTCGTGCAGATAAGGAGCGTACTATAAACGAAGCATATGCTTACAGTAATGATATTATACCTCGTGCAAAAGGTGAAGCAATAAAGATAAAATTAGATGCAGAAGCATATGAGAACGAAATAATAAATGAAGCGAAAGGTAATGCAAATCGCTTTTTATCTCTTTATGAAGAATATAGACAAAATCCTTCTCTTGTTAAGAATCGTATTTATCTTGAAACTATGGAAAATATTTTTAGCAAGGTAGATAAATTTGTTATAACAGACGATCTGAAAGGTATGTTCTCTTATTTACCTCTTACAAATCTAGGAAAATAGTCATGAGTAGTAATATTAAAATTGTTTTTGCTTTTGTATTTGTTGCATTATTGATTGCATTATCTAATTCAATCTTTGTTGTTCAAGAAACAAAACAAGCAATAGTTATACAACTCGGTAAAGTCGTAAAAGATGTTAGGGACAGTGGTTTATATTTTAAATTGCCATTTATAAATAACGTAGAATTTCTTGATAAGAGAATTTTAGATCTAAGTCCTGATAAAACTCCAAGGGAAGTGATAACTGCAGATCAAAAGCGTATTATAGTAGATGCTTATGCAAAATATAAAATAATAGATCCTATCACTTTTTATCAGACTGTGAAAAATGAATCAGGGCTAGTTAGAAGATTATATCCTGTCATAGAAGCTCACATAAGGGAGAATATAGGAAGATTTTCATTAATTAGTTTATTGAATGAAAAGAGATCAGAAGTTATGCAATTAATTCAACGTGGAGTTTATTCTGAAGCTGGAAAATTTGGCATAGAGATAATAGATGTAAGAATTAAGAGAGCAGATCTACCAGAAGAAAATAGTTCTGCAATATTCCGCCGCATGCAAACTGAAAGAGAAAAGGAAGCAAAAGAAATTAGAGCAGAAGGAGAACAAGCTGGACAAGAAATTAGATCAAAAGCTGATAAATTAAAAAGGGGAATTGTCTCTAGTGCAGTAAAAGAATCACATGAAATAAGAGGCCGTGGTTATGCTGAAGCAACTAGAATCTATAATGAGGCATTCAAGGTTGATGAAGAGTTTTTTAACTTTTATCGCTCTATGAAAGCTTACAGTAAATCATTTGCTGAGGGTAATACTAAATTTGTGCTTTCACCAAATAATAATTTCTTAGATATTTTGAACAAGGGATGGAAATAGTTTATGAAAAGTAAAGCATTTATTTTATCTATATTTGCATATTTTTTAATTTCATTTGCTTCATATGCTAATCTGTTTGCAAAAACAGTTGCAGATCCTGTATGTAGTTGTAATAAAGGGCTTGCTGATATAGTGGAAGAACTTATTCCCGCAGTTGTAAATATTTCAAGTGAGCAAATAGTTAAGCAAGAAAATAACAGTAGAACTAAAATTCCCTTTACGCCAAGAAATAATTTCTTTGATGACTTTAGAGAATTTTTCGAGCATTTTGATCAATTTTTCGATAGAGCTCCTAGCATTAATAGAGAAGTGACGTTACTTGGGTCTGGATTTATTATAGATAAAAGTGGAACCATAGTAACCAACTATCACGTTATTAAAAATGCCCAAGATATTACAGTTACTATGAACGATAATACTTATTTCAAAGCAGAAGTTTTAGGCTATGATGCAAAAACTGATCTTGCTGTGCTTAAGATTAATTCTGATAAAGATCTTCCTTTTGTTGAATTTGGTAATTCTGATAAAGCAAGAGTTGGTGATACAGTTATTGCAATAGGCAACCCTTTTGGTTTAGGTGGCTCTGTAAGTACAGGAATTGTGTCTGCAAGATCTAGAGACATTAGTATTGGTACTATGAATGAATTTATTCAAACTGATGCTGCAATTAATAGAGGTAACTCAGGGGGACCACTATTTCATCTAAATGGAAAAGTTATAGGCATTAATACTGCTATTTATTCCCCATCTGAATCTGGCGGTAACGTGGGTATAGGCTTTGCTATACCATCTAATCTAGCTATTTCAATTATTGACACATTAAAAAGTGGTAAAAAAATAAAACATGGTTGGCTTGGCGTGCAAGTTCAGCCTATAACAAAAGAATTTGCTGAATCCTTGGGTTTAAAAGATATCAAAGGTGCATTAGTTGCAAGCGTAGTAAAGGGCAGTCCTGCAGAGAAAGGAGGAATCAAAGTAGGTGATATACTATTAGAGTTTGACGGCAAAAAAATTGATAGAATGACGCAATTACCTCATATGGTTTCACGAACTGAGCCCGGAAAGAAAGTACAGGTTAAGTTACTTAGAAAAGGTAAAGAAGTCAATATCAAGGTTGCAATCGAGGAATCTACAAATGATGATTCAGGTAATAATCAAGAAGAAAATAAATCAACATCTAGTTATATAAGTGGTTTAACCGTTTCAAATTTGCCAAAAGAACTAAAAAACAATGCACCCACAAAGGGTGTAGTAGTTACTAGTGTAGATAGTAGTAGTAATTCTACACTACGTGTTATTAAGAAAGGTGATATAATTATTCAACTAGATGGAATCGATATTGAAAATACTAATGATTTTCAAAAACAAATTGATTCAGCAGTAAAAAAAGACGGCAAAGATTCAGTAATGCTGCTTATTTACCGCAACGGCAATCAATTTTTCACCTCAATCAAATTGAAGAAGTAGCTATTTATCTAGCTGGTCATGAAAAAATTGCTTGACAAATTTAACTAGCTTCTTTACCCTGAGGGTAAGGGTGTTTCTGTAGATTAATAAAATTTGTCCCTATACTGAAAACCTTTCCAACGAGGTTATGAAAGAACTAGACTTCAGTATCAAGCACTGGAACGATATCATCCATAAGATGAAAGAGCTGTAGTGGTAAGAAACTGGATGATATAAAGCCTTTTGATAATCAGTTTAAAAAGGATAACTTTCTTTCACAAATTAATTTATAATTAAATTAGTATAAAGCATAATCATATTTACTTATCATCATTATTAATCAATAATTAATACCCATAAATTAATTATATCTAATCGCAAAGGGAGGTGGAGATGCGTTTTAAACTAGAAAAGGAAGGTATCCTACAAAACGATTGTAATAATAGAACTGGTCGTAGGATACCTGCACAAATAAGATTAAATAACAAAACAACATTTAGCCTGCCTAGTGTATCTTACATTATCATCGACAACAATATTGGCCTGAGTTTTCAAATTTGGGATTTGAAGCATGACGTGGGAAGTATACTAAACAACTTATCTGAATGGCCACAATTAAAGCTAGAAAGGGTAGGAAATGATTACAAATTCGCTTTAGTTACTAACTCTGATCAACCTTATTATTATTACTATGATGGCAAAAATACTATCATAGCTACTATTGATCGTATACCTCATGGTTACACAAATGGTTTACATGTTAAGGCATATAATCGTGAAAGCTGTAGTATTTATTATGAACTGCTAGAAAACAGGAAAGTTTTAATAGATCCAAAAGACATAATTAGTAGCGAAAATGTCAGTCTTATTTTGGAAGATCTTAAAAGTTCACCTGATAAAAGACTCAAAATAAAAATAGGAGACTATTTGTTTAAAGAATCAAGAAATATATACAAATTATATAGGAGCGCTCAGGTATATGATTCAATTGGTAGAAAAGTTGGCATATTGAATGATATCAATTCAGCATTTACTCGTATAAGCAATACATTCGAGTTATTCCCTTTTCATGAAATGGAGAGCTTGAACGCACAAGATACCTATTTTGCAGTAAAAAAGTTAGGCAATAGTTATGTTGGTTGCATATCGTATGAAAATAGCACATGCAAAAATTTTTATAATTTTAACCCTAATTCTTTTGGGTATGAGCACGACAATAGACCAGGTCCATATCCTTATTATTATAACTTAGAAAATTTTGATAACTTTTTGGAGGTTGATGTGAATATTCAAGAACATATAAATTTAGAAACAGAAATTGAACTTTTAAAACGCAGAATAGACAGATTAGAACGTACTGGTGTACAAGGTCCTAAAGGTGAGCCAGGTGAAAGGGGACAAAAAGGTGATAGAGGCTTCGATGGAGCGCCTGGTCCTCAAGGTAACAAGGGGGATACTGGATCGTCAGGTGCGCATGGATCAAAAGGTGATCAAGGACCTAAAGGAGAAAAAGGGAATCAAGGCACTAATGGAATAACTCCAAGTATTAGTCAAGTTGTTACCGAATTTTCTTCTAACAGAGCCCATCTATATCCTTTAGCAGCAGCTATAATGGAAGAAGATCAGAGTAATTCCATGGGATTTTCAGAAAGAATAGCACATCTTTTTGGTGAGCGTGTAAAGCGAGAAGATTCTTTAAAAGCGTTAGTTAAAGGCGTACAAGGTCCTCCAGGCCAAAAGGGCGAACCAGGTCGTAACGGTCAACGGGGGTTAAAGGGCGAACAAGGTCCCAAAGGTAATAAGGGTGACCGAGGTTTTCCTGGTCCAGAAGGTTCTAAAGGAAATACTGGCTCAAAAGGTGAGAAGGGAGATGCCTCAAGTGCTATAGAAATTGCAACTGAATTAGTTACCAGTAAAAAAGCTGAGCTAGGAGAAGCAGTTCTTAACGCAAATGGTATCAAAGGTGAAAATCTTGCAACTCAGATTGCCGGTAAAATTAATCTTAATTCGCAGGAACTTGTGAATAAAATTGATGTAGCAAAACTTACTGAAGGAGTAGTAAGTAAACTTTCTTTAGAGGAAGCAAAAAACATTATAAAAGATACTGTGAGTAAGATAACAAGCGATGCCACAAAGAAAAATAATCCCGATCCTATAGCCTTCCAAAAATATGAAAAATTTGCAGAAAAGCTTGCTAAACTACTTGTTGATAGAAGCAGTATGAGCGAGATAGAAGCTCACAATCTTATAAAAGGTAAGGTGAGCGATTGGGCACTTGCTAAGTATCTTCTGCTTCATAGTGATTTAAATAATCAGCCAAAGGCTCTAGAAATCGTGAAGCAAGAAATAGACAAGGAAAAATTAGTTGAGTATTTGCTTGAGTATGCCAAATTAAAAGGCGATGTGAATGCAGCAAAAACAATAGTTGAAAATATTGTTCATCAGTTCTTTGACACTCAAAAAGTAGGTGAATTAGGAAGAGCAGTACTAGAAGCAAAAGATGATCAAGATAAAAAAGTGCTGGTAAATGATCCAGTCTTACGTGAAGGAATAGCAGAAGAATTGAGACAAAATCCAGGAAAGATAAAAGGTCCCAAAGGAGATACTGGTTCTAAAGGTGATAAAGGAGATACCGGAACAGATGGATTGCCAGGTGCACAAGGTCCTAAGGGAGAGCCAGGCATAAAAGGTGAGCCAGGTATAAATGGAACAAAGGGAGATATTGGTCCTAAAGGATTAGACGGAGCCATGGGAATAAAAGGTGATATGGGTGAGAAAGGAAAGATAGGTTCTAAAGGTGACAAAGGAGATACTGGGTCTAAAGGTGATAAAGGTAGAGATGCAAGTCCTGAAGAAGTTGCACAAAAATTAATTAATAATGGCACTATTGCTAATCAGGTGCTTGAATATCGTGACCAAGGCGGAGATTTAGTATTAGAGAAGCAAGTTGCAGGAAGAATTATTAGTAATCAAGATATTCAAACAGGAATAGCCATTGCATTAGCTGATAACAGAATGGAAGAGCTAGCAGATGTGTTACTAAGTGATTCTAATCATACATTAGTAGAAAACCTTGCAAATAATACCGAGCTAACACAAAGCATTGCAGAAGAACTAAGGAAAAATCCAGGAGAAGTCCAAGGTCCAAAGGGAGAAAAAGGAGATATAGGTCCTAAAGGATTAGACGGAGCCATGGGAATAAAAGGTGATATGGGTGAGAAAGGAGAGATAGGTTCCAAAGGTGACAAAGGAAAACCAGGCACGAATGGATTGCAAGGTCCAGAAGGTCCTAAGGGAGAGCCAGGTATGAGGGGCTTCAATGGTACACAAGGTCTTACAGGTAACAAGGGTGAGCCGGGTATAGAAGGATTAAAAGGAGATATAGGACCTCAAGGTATAAAAGGTGAGCCAGGTATAAATGGAACAAAGGGAGATATTGGTCCTAAAGGATTAGACGGAGCCATGGGAATAAAAGGTGATATGGGTGAGAAAGGAGAGATAGGTTCTAAAGGTGACAAAGGAAAACCAGGCACGAATGGGTTGCAAGGTCCAGAAGGTCCTAAGGGAGAGCCAGGTATGAGGGGCTTCAATGGTACACAAGGTCTTACAGGCAACAAGGGTGAGCCCGGTATAGAAGGATTAAAAGGAGATATAGGACCTCAAGGTATAAAAGGTGAGCCAGGTATAAATGGAACAAAGGGAGATATAGGTCCTAAAGGATTAGACGGAGCCATGGGAATAAAAGGTGATATGGGTGAGAAAGGAGAACCAGGTGCAAATGGATTGCAAGGTCCAGAAGGTCCTAAGGGAGAGCCAGGTCTGAGGGGCTTCAATGGTACGCAAGGTCTTACAGGTAACAAGGGTGAGCCGGGTATAGAAGGATTAAAAGGAGATATAGGACCTCAAGGTATAAAAGGTGAGCCAGGTATAAATGGAACAAAGGGAGATATTGGTCCTAAAGGATTAGACGGAGCCATGGGAATAAAAGGTGATATGGGTGAGAAAGGAGAGATAGGTTCTAAAGGTGACAAAGGAGAACCAGGTGCGAATGGGTTGCAAGGACCTAAGGGAGAGATAGGTTTGCAAGGACCTAAAGGTCAAGTTGGTAGATCTGGTCTTAAGGGTATGCCAGGTCCACAAGGTCCAAAAGGAGATACCGGAGCTCCAGGTGCGAATGGATTGCCAGGTTCCAAGGGAGAAGATGGAATAGGTGCTACATTAGCTGATCAGTTTTTACGTGAGATAAGAAAAGCAAAAAATGAAACTCTGGATGCTAAAAAAGCAGCAGAGGCAGCTAAAAATGCTTCAGAAGGTTTTGCCAAACAAGCTAAAGATACGGAAGATAAGGTTAAAATACTACACAATCAAACAGTGAATCTTACAGGAGAAGCTGAAGATTCTGCTGATCAAGCACTTCAATCCGCAGAAAATGCGGAAGCATTGCATAGTAGCGTAAGAGATATGTTTTGTACAACAAATCCTGCAGATCAAGTTTGTAGTGCACGCAGAAGAAGGAGGGAAACTAAAAAATCATCAGTGACAAGCGGAGCAAGCAGACCAACTTCATTTATATCTCAAGTAATAAATTTCTTTTACCCTGCGGTAGGACAGGACAAATATAAAGTAAAAAATGAAATAGAGGAGCTTAATCGAGTGACAAAAATAATAGATGCAGTAGATATTGTAAAAAAATTTGAAGAAGTATTAGGAGAAACAGCTGTGAAATGCGGCATTTCAAAGAAAAGTCTAAATTTTAATCCAGTAGAACTGCAGTCAACCATTATCAATAAGTCATTACTTAATGATGAAAATCATAATGAGTTGTTGAAGTTCTTGTGTGTAGCTGCGAAAAAATCATTACCTGATTACAAACAAACTAGTAAATGTTTGGCTACTTTCAAAGATCATATGGAAAAAAGATTAAATGAGCAGCAAAGAGCTTTCGTTAATACTGAAAAAATAGTGGCAGATAATGAGCAGCCAAGGAGTTTTATGAGTTATGTCTCTCCTCCTAGTAGCCTAAGTGCCATTAATCAGCAAGTTGTTGGTTATTTAAGGTAATATCATGGAAAAACATATATTTAAAATAGAGGATAAAAATCCGCTCTATAAAAAATTGATTAAACTTCCTGCTGAATATTATATATTAAACAAAAATAGTAAGGTTATCAATTTACATATTGGTACAATTAAAGTAGAGGATATTAATGGTTTGAAGTTAAAGAAGCAGGGAGATAAAATATCTTTATATGAAGGAAACTTACCCCTGCAGGCAGAAAGATCTGATGAAAGTGGAAACTCTATTAAAGAGGATCTTATTGTAGAACAAGAAGCTATAATAAGTACAAATAGAAACAATATTATAGAAAAGCTTGAATCAAAACCTATCTTGATTTCGCTTTACAACATAAAAGATAGTCCTAACTTTGGCCTCAAATTGTCTGGTAGAGATATAACTGGAGTACTCAATTTTATCAATTTTAACGATGAAAATGACCCAGTACTACAAAAAATTCAAGAAGAAAAAGGTGGACTTTATTTTACAATAGAAGGTGATTATATCTATATATCAGATGAAGAAGGAAAATGTCTTCCAGTATGTGAAGATGGTAGTTGCTATAAGTATCAATACACAAAAAATGAGCATGATATATTAGAAATTAGTGAGATATCAACAATAATAAAAAACTTAACTAAAACTGAGCAATGCAGTGCACCAGCTAAGGCAGGGCAGAATTTTACTTTGCAAAAGGGAAAAGAATTATCGGATAATATCTATCAAGCAGATATCATGTTAAACGGTAAGCTTGTAGCTACTTTACCAAAAATAGGTTACTGCATGCTTGATGACCAATTGGTCATACATAATCACGTTACAGAAGAAGAGATAAAAATTCCTAGAAACTTTCATTATCTTAAAGTCGTTAAGTCTAGTAATAATGATGATTATAAATTAACATTTTGTAATTTCTTAGGTAATGAGTTTTTTGAACATAAAAAGTATGATTCTCAATACTCAAATGTTCCAGATGAATACCAGTATACAAGTTTAAACTATATGAAAAAGGGATATAAGCCAAATTTCTGCAAGTTACTTAACGATAAACCATCTTTTTTTATTGCAAAAGGAACTACTAATCAAGATTCTTCAGGCCACTGCCCAGCTGATGTATTTGAATTAACAAAAAGTGAGAAAATGGCTACATTAATTGATCAATTTGGCTTTTTCAATAAAGAGGGTAAGTTTCAATATTGTGATTACCATACAAAAGCAGATTACGATGTTTATGATTCTTATAAAATTAATAAAGAGTACAAAACAACAGATGAATTTCTCTTCAATGATGACATAGTTCTTTATACTATTCCAGAGCTATCTTAACCACGCACAAAGTATATTATAATTGTTTCAATAATTGTTTTTAAAATTGAATCGAGTAGACTTTCAAGCAGTGTAAAAATGTATTTTTTTAGTTTAGATTCGCTACCATTTTGCCGCTCGTTAGTAACGCAGTGGTTTTGTAATAGAACACAAGCTGCAAAAACTTAAGGAAAAAATGGGTCAGTGCTTGACACTGGCATCTAGTTCTTTCTATCAAAAATGCTGTAAAGTGTTCACCAATTTAGTTGGATACCAGTACTGGTATGATATTATGAAGACCTAGCAGTTTATGACGGTGTCATTCCAGCGCGTGGCGCTGGAATCTAGTTCTTATTACCTGAGTCTTCTGGGTCCCAGTACTCGTATGACAAGAAAAGGGAGTATTGGTTTCAGCATTAGCCATGCATCTGGATCCCAGTATCAAGTACTGGGATGACAAGAGAAAGAGGACACTGGGATGAAATTATGAAGGCCGGGATAAACACTATGAGGACTGGAATGACATTATGAATGCCTAGCAGTTTATGACGGTGTCATTCCAGTGTGGAATCCAGCTTTTTTGTAACTTCATTGAAAATATCGTATAGCTATTTGTTCACAATTAATTCTTCTGGATCCCAGTACTCGGATGACAAGAAAAGAAACACTGGTTTCAATATTTGCATGCATCTGAACAGATACAGATGGCTAAAATATTGAAGAAAGCATACGCGTCAAGTTAAGAGCAACTACCTTCTTTGACTTGTCAAGAAAGGTCTTTTTTCCCCAGATTCTATTATCACATGCTGAAATGACATCTCTTGCTTCTTCATGTGATTATGCAAAAAGCCCTTTGAATTTTTGCAGCTTGAAAAATCTTTATAAAATTTACTTTCTTTAAATGCTTTAATCTTCTCTTCATTATTTAATGAGCCATATTTAGAAAAATATTCATCTGTAATGTGAATATATAAACTAATCAACTCAGGAAAAGTGTAATCAGTTTTGTTGGAAGACTTTAAACACGTAATTGGCAATTTATGTATATCTTTATCAGCTTTTTTAGAATCAATACATTTATCATTCTTTCTTAATGTTGTATGCTGCTTGAAAAATTCTTCATATTCCTCAAATCCTTCAAATACTTCTTTTTTTTGGTAATCTTTTCTTCTACCGCTTTGATCTATTTTTTCTATTTCTGTTGCAAGTTGCGCTGGCTGTTTTATCGTTTTATCTCCCTCTCGATTAAAGTACATTGTATAAGGAGTAATTGAATTTACGATTTTATATGTCTTCCAGTGGCAGCCAAAAATCTTCAGTACCAATCTGATTATCGGAGCAAGAAAAATTTTTAACTTTGCCATAAAACCAAAGTAATAAAGAGACGCTTGTTTAAGTGAACTAGCGGCATTGCTAACGATACATCTTAAATGTATATCCTTACCCTTAAAATTTTTATGAACCTCTGCAGCCACATGTCCACCTAGGCAGTCTCCAAACAATATGATATCATCTGGCTTTATACCTTTTTCCAATAAGTTAGTTACAACTGCTATACCAGATTTAACTCTATTGCTACGTATCAATGAACTGTTTTTACTTAAACCAAGTCCAGGATAATTAAAAAGATGTACATTGCTCTGTGGCCCAATTCCAATTTTGGGAATAATCTTTACCAGGGCTTAACGCTCTATTTCCACCAATAAAGTATATCAGATGTTTTTCACCTCGATTATTGTTTTGATTTTTACCAAGAAGCGTAATTGTCTCTATTTTTATCCCGTTTTGAGTTTTTATAAATTCTCTCTCAGTTTGCTCTCTTGTTTCTTTCATATTTTAACTCTCACTATAATTATACAAAAAAATCTTAAAAAATCAACAAAATCTCAATTTTATGAACAATATAAACTTTTTAAAATTCATTGAATTATGCTTTCAAACGGTAGTACCGGGGTGTGAGTATAATGATTATCAATATATAAAAGTCATAGCGGATAGGCTTGAAGCGGCAAGTTCAGGTGAAGTGAAAAGAATAATATTCAATATGCCTCCGCGTTCAATGAAGTCTATTTGTGTAAGTGTTGCATGGCCCGCATGGATACTCGGAAATCAGCCAACTGCAAGAATAATAGTTGCAAGTTATTCTCGGCTCCTCAGCGAAAAGCACTCACTCGATACCAGGTGCATAATGCAATCTGATTGGTATAGAGAGCTATTTCCGAAAGTAGAATTATGCAAAGATCAAAACACTAAATATAAATTTCAAACAGTGCAAAGAGGATGTAGGATTGCAACATCAGTTGGGGGAACATTAACCGGTGAAGGTGGAGATTTCATTATCGTGGATGATCCACTAAGTCCCGCACAAGCTTTGAGCGAAACATTTAGAAAGCGTGCTGCAAACTGGTTTGATCAGGCTTTAGTAACCAGGCTCAACGACAGAAAAAAAGGAGTTATCGTTCTTGTGATGCACAGACTCCATTTAGAAGATTTAACTGGTCACCTCCTCTGTAAACCAAGAAACATATGGCATCATGTCTGTTTACCAATAATAGCTGAAGATAAGGAGATTATTTATTCAGTTAATAATCATATTCCAGAGCATGAACAGGAAATATACTCAAGAAAAGAAGGTCAATTGTTGTATTCCCTAACTGAAGGAAAAGAAGAAATTGAGATGATAAAAGCTGAACTTGGGAGTTATGGTTTTGCTGCTCAATACCAACAAAACCCTCTACCACTTTCAAGTGCTATAATTAAACGAGAGTGGTTGAAGCGCTATAAAAATTTTCCTGATAGCCTCTTGCATGTAACACAAAGTTGGGATACTGCAATTTCAACAAACAATACAAGTGACTTTAGTGTCTGCACTACCTGGACAAAAGTAGATAATACATTCTATTTACTCGATGTATATCGCGCAAAACTTGAATATCCAAAACTTAAAGAGAAAGTTCTGTCGCTGGCTGCAAGGTGGAAGCCACACGCAATTTTAATCGAAGCAAAAGCAAGCGGTCAGCAATTGGTTCAGGAGCTCAGGAAAAACAGTGATTTACCTATTATTCAAATAGTACCACATGATGACAAATTAACTCGATTTCACCGAATTGTCCCAATTATAGAATCTGAGCGGGTTTTTCTCCCTAACCAAGCAGTATGGCTTAGCGACTTTGAGTATGAGATTTTAATGTTTCCAGAAATCCGTCACGACGATCAAGTAGACAGTACCGTGCAATATCTTCAGTGGGTGAGAAATAATATTGCTAGAGTGGTAGCGATACGTTCATTGTAGCTTGAAAAGGTTCCTCGGAATTGTGTATAATTTTTTTAACTGAGTTTTATCCATTTTCTGAATGATATTTTAGGGTTTATTGAAATAAATACTACGCAAAAATTCTATCTCTGGGTGCTTAGATGAATATCTTTATATTAGACGAAAATCCTGTAACTGCAGCACAAATGTTATGCGATAAGCACATAGTAAAAATGCCGCTAGAAACTGCTCAATTGCTTAGCAGTGTTTTTTCAATAGCATTAAAAGAGCCAAATCCTTTAGTCAGCATTACAAACCAGAATATAGAAGTTCCATATAAACTTACTCACAAAAACCATCCTTGTTCTTTATGGGCTAGACAATCAAAAGGAAACTTTGATTGGTTAATAAAACATGGAAAAGAATTGTGTATAGAATATAGCTTGCGATACAAAAGAACGCATAAATCCGAAGAAGTTATAGATTGGTGCGATAATAACAAGGATTTGCTAATATTTCGATCAGCTGATATACAAGCTTTTACACAAGCGTTACCTGATCGATATAAATGTAATAACCCAATAGAAGCATATAGAGAATATTACCTAAAAGAAAAGATGAGATTTGCTAAGTGGGAAAAAGGTAGAGAAGCACCAGATTGGTTGCTAGACAAAATGCTATAGGTTATAAAATTATCCAAACCGATCATAAAAAAGGTAGAATTGAAGTTGCAAAAGCAATGCTGGCTGATAATGTTGATGTTTATCAAGTTTATTGATCTTTCTATTTGTGAGATTAAAGAATTCAGTAAACTGTTATTCCCAGTATATGGTAGGCTACTTGCACTATAGAGTGTCATGTACACATCTGTACTAACAAGCAGAGGTAAATCTAAGTCAGTTTAGATATAACATTTACTTTAAAAAACTTTATTTTACGCTGATATTCTAGCGCTTTTCTGTGGTATTTTGTTGGGGTATAATTTGCAAAACTATCTTCCTTATAGGTTAAAAAATTACACTGCTTTATATGTAACTCTATCCACTCTGCATAATCCTGATGATCAGTTGCAATAAATATTTCACCTGTGACAAGTATTTTTTTTGCTAATAAATTTAAAAATTCCGTATTAATTAACCGTCTTTTGTTGTGACTTCTTTTTGGCCATGGATCTGGAAAGAGAATAAAGAATTTTTCAACACTGTTGTCAGGAAAATTGGCAATTAATTCTCTTGCATCTTCTGTCCATATTAAAATATTTTTTATGCTGTGTGCTTCTATGCTTTTTAGCAAGGAAGAGACCCCCTTTAAATAAGGCTCACATCCTATAAATAATAGATCAGATTCATTGAATGCCTGATGGAGCATATTTTCACCATTACCGAAACCTATTTCTACTCGTATTCTTTTTTGTAAGTCTACGATCTTTTTTATAGATTCCTTGCTGTTTTTAATAGAATACTTCTCCAAAACATTCAACTTCAACCTAGATCTTCTGGAAAATGACCTAATCCAATTATTATTCCTAGATAACATATCTTACATAACTTAATCTTTTATAGCTTAAACAATTCTCGAAATGAATTAATGAGAATTTACTTGTCACTAATTATTAATATTATATAATATATGAGTTCTAATGAAGTTAAAATTAAAAGGTATGGAAAGTACAGTTGCTATCAAGAGGCTATCATCAAATAGGTTCATAGAAGAGATATTTCAAGATCAATTTGATAATCAAGACAATGACTTTTGTGAAGATTCTTTTGCTAACAAAATCAAAGAAGGAGATGTGGTAGAAGGTATAATCACAAGAAGAAATTCTAATGATATTGTGGTTGATGTTGGTTTAAAGTCAGACGGAAGAATTCTGATTAAGGAGCTCAGTTGTAATGATGATATCACTGTTGGCTCGAAAATTAGAGTTTATGTTGAAAGAATTGAAGATTACCATGGTAATGTTGTTCTTAGTCGTGAGAAAGCAATCAGAGACGAAAAATGGAATAAATTGGAAGAAAGCGCAGTTACAAAAGATGAAGTAACAGGAATCATTAAACGCTCAATTAAATGCGGTTTTATTGTTGATCTTGGTGATGGAATAAGTGCGTTTTTACCGCTGAGTCATGTGGATTTGAAGCAAATAAAAGATGCTAATCACCTTATTGAAACTGAACAAAAATTCATCGTGCTTAAAATGGATAAGAAGCAGGGGAATATTGTAGTATCAAGAAAGCTGGTATTAGAGAAATTGCATGCTGGTGAAAAAATTAAGTTTTTAGAATCTTTAAATGAAGGTGATGTAGTAGAAGGCAAAATAAAAAGCATCACTCACTACGGTGCATTTGTTGGCATTCATGAATCAGATACAGTGGGAGTTATAGATGGGCTGCTACATATTACAGATATCTCTTGGAGTAATGTAAGTCATCCATCTGCAATTTTTTCTTATGGTCAGCATATAAAAACTAAAATTATAAAAATAGATAGAGAAAATGGAAAAATCTCCCTGGGTGTAAAACAATTAGGAGACAATCCTTGGCAAGATCTAGAGTCAAAATGTCCAATTAACAGCGTACACAAAGGATGTGTAACGGGTATAAAAGATTGTGGATTCATTGTTGAGATTAAACCTGGGATTGCGGGTTTGGTACACTCATCAGAAATAACTTGGAGCAAGAGTAATTTACCAATTAGTAGTTTTGTAACAATAGGACAAGAAGTGGATGTAAAAATTCTCGGTATTGACATTATTAAAAATAAGATGAGTTTAAGCACAAAAAGGTGCGTAGAGAATCCTTGGCAAGTATTTATTGATAAATATCCTCTTGGTTCTATTGTTTCTGGTAAAGTTAAAAGCAACAATGGTTCACAAATATCTGTGACTTTTGATAATTCTGAGATATCTGAGGACGTAGAAGGAACAATTTATATGCAAAATCTAAGTTGGTCGAAAAACAATTCAGATGAGATAAAAAAGTATAATGTAGGTGATGAAATAGAAGCAAAAGTGATAAGGGCTAACGTAGATCGGACAAGAATTTATCTTGGAGTAAAACAAATAGAGTATGATCCTCTTGAAGAACTGATAGAGAAAGTTAAAGTAGGGGATAAAATTCAGGTTACTGTAAGTAAGAGAGAGGAAAATGGTCTAATCGTTGAAATTGAGAACAATGTAACCCTTTTAGTAGATCAAGAGCATTTACCAGAAAATAAAAAGTTTTCTATATCAGAAAAAATACAAGTTGAAGTAGTAGGTGTTGAAAAATATAATATAATATTATCTGCCAAATAACTTCTTGTGCTTCATATAAATGGCAACGAAATCTGATATAATAGCAAAAGTGGCAAAAAAAAACCTTTTGTTAGATAAGGTTATTATAGCAGCCATAGTTGATAGTTTTTTTCGAGTGTTTTCAAACACGTTAAAATATCATAATAGAGTTGAAATCAGGGGGTTTGGTTCTTTTTCAATTAGAAGCTATAACTTGAAAGAAGCAAGTAATTTGACGTCACAGAAGGTTGCAAAACATCAATACTTTAAAACTTATTTTCGTAGCAGTAAAAAGTTATCCCTCTTGATAAATGAATGAAAATCTATATTGTAAATTTGAAAGTTGTACAATATAGCATCATATGCAAGTAGTAGAAATAGTTATACATAATAACACATATAAAATATCTTGCGAAAGTAAAAAGAAGGACCATTTATTACAACTTGCTAATAGCTTCAACAAGCTAGTTAGCTCCATATCTCAAAGAACTGGAGGTAAGGGCTCAGATGCATTAAATTTCTTACTTGCAGCATTGACTCTCGAAGACAAAATTTTAGAATTAACAAAGCGATTAGACGAAATAAATCAAGAATGCAAAAAGTATAAGGAGGAAAAAAGAGTAGAATATGCTGAAGTATTAGATAGGGTAAACAAGATTATTGGGTGCATAAGTGATTAAAGGAAGCAATCAAATCGACTACCTCACTACTCAAATCAGGGGGGAGAAGTCTCTTACGAGTTATGTAACAATATAATTCGCAATCATCAAGATCAACTATTTTTTCGTATTCAATTAGTTCACTTAAGGAAAATTTATCAAGATATTTCAATGCAAAATGCCCTAAAAGTATATCAGTTTCTTTACAACCCCTATGCCAACTCCTATACATCAGTTTTCTTCTTAATAAGGAGATATCTATCATTGTCATTAAACTTTTTTTTAATTTAAAGACTAAACTAAATACTTGTCAAGCAAGGCGCATTTTAATATACTCAACGTTTGATTAAGATTTAAAACATAGGTGGAATTAATTTCTCATCAACTTAGCGCTGGAATATATTATTTTTTATCGTTTTCTTTAATAATTTCTATCATGGTATTCGTGCATGAATGTGGGCATTATATTGTCGCTAAAGCATGCAAGGTTAAAGTTGAATCTTTTTCTATAGGCTTTGGTCCTGAAATTTTTGGTTTTAACGACAAGTCTGGAACTAGATGGAAATTAAGTGCCTTTCCATTGGGTGGTTACGTTAAAATGTTAGGGGATACTAATGCAGCAAGCGTTCCTGTTGATCAACAAAAATTAACTGAAGAAGAAAAATTATACTCATTCCATACAAAACCTCGATATCAAAAAGCAGCAATAGTTTTTGCAGGGCCTTTTGCAAACATGATATTTACCGTTATAGCCTTCACAATATTTTTCAGCGTGGCAGGTTATTATCGTACTCCACCAGTAATTGGTAATGTAATTGAAGAAAGTGCAGCAAAGCAAGCTGGCCTATTACCAGGTGACACTATTACACAGATCAATGAGTACAAAATAAAATACTTTGAAGATATTTCACGCGTGATAATGTCCAACCCTGAAACAAGAATAGAAATTAAGTATAGCAGAAATAACGAAGAGTACAGAACTATTCTAACTCCGTTTACAGTTGAGGATAGAGATGTCTTTGGTAACATAATAGAAAGAAAAACTATAGGAATTACCTCAATTAATATGATAGGGTTAAAACAGTCATCTTTTCTTGGAGCTGCTAGCCTATCAGTGAATGAAACCTACCACACTATGTGTTTAACAATCAAAGCACTCTTTCAAATTGTTGTTGGTAAAAGGAGTATAAATGAAATAGGTGGGCCAATAAAAATTGCAAAATATTCAGGGCAATCAGCTAAAAAGGGACTTATTATGGTTCTATATTTTATGGCAATTATTTCAGCGAATTTAGCTGCAATTAACTTGCTGCCAATACCACTACTAGATGGTGGGCATTTATTTCATTATATTATAGAAGCAGTTATACGTAGAGATTTGAGTTTGAAATATCAAAAATATGCAGCCACTTTTGGTGCTACCATACTGTTTTTGTTGATGGCAGTTGCAATCACAAATGATATTAGGCATCTTTTTTAAGATACATATGAAAAAGTTATTTCACATACTAATAATAATATTTATTTCTTTTCCCACTCTACTTGTTGCTCTAGAAAATAAGGAAAAAGTACAGATAAAAAATATTAAGTATATTGGCAATGAGCGAGTAAGTGATCAAACAATAAGGTTTTATACAAAATTAGAACCAGGTAATCATATAAATGATGATGATGTAGATTCAGTTATAAAAGATTTATATAAAACAAAGTTATTTGCTAGTATTAACGCCTATATCGATGATAAAAAAAACTTAGTAGTAAAAATTCATGAGAATCCATTGATTAACAAAGTAATATTGAAAGGCAATAAGTTATTTAACAGTAAAGAGTTGCTAAATAACGTTATCCAGTCAAAATCACTAACTATTTTCACTGAAACAAAATTACAAAACGATTTAATAAATCTAGCTACTCTTTATAGGAACAGTGGTAAAATTGGTGTTAAAATTGCATATGAGCTAGATAAGCTTGGTAGCAATAGGATAAACCTAATTTTTAAGATAAAAGAAGGAAGAACTTCTAAAATTAAGGGTTTACGATTTATAGGTAATAAAAACTTTTCAGCAAATGAGTTAGAGCAAGTTATCAAAAGGCATAGCAATGATATATTTAGTAAGTTATTTAGAGCCATTTTTAAAAGCGGAACTCATTATTCACCTCAATATCTACTGATTAACACAGAACTGCTTGATCGCTTCTATTCATCTAAGGGATATATTCAAAATAATATCCAACCAATTGTTGAGGTTGATAATAATAACCAAATAGAGTTAACTTTTTTGATTGATGAAAAGCAGCAATACTTATTTGGAAATAATGAAGTTGATATTGAAACTGAGATTAAGGATTTAAGTTTAAGGGAAGAAATATTAGAATTTATCAAAGAGGAAAATAATCAAATATTTAATAGAGTTAAAATTAACAATACAGCAGAAAAAATAAGTAAACATTTAAACGAAAAAGGATATATATTTGCAAAAGTTAATCCAGAATATACACAACATAACAATATTGTAGATGTAACTTACAAAGTGCTACCAGGTAAAAAGATTTATATAAACCAAATTACTATTGATGGCAATGACCGCACTTTAGATAAAGTAATTAGAAGAAAACTTAGCATGGCAGAAGGCGACGCATATAACACATCTGAGATTCAAAAATCACGTAGAAAACTTATATATAGCGATTTTTTTGAAACAGTAAAAATAAATAGTTATATAGTGGATGACAATGCAGTGAATCTTGATTTAAATGTTAAAGAAAAAAGAACTGCCTCGTTATCTTTAACAGGTGGTATGTCTCTTCCTGGTGGAGTATTTGTTAAAACCGATTTCACAGATCGTAATTTATTTGGTAGTGGTAAAGAAGTATCTTTTGCTCTTGAAAAAAGTCAATATGTTCTTTCTACTAGTATAGACGCTGTTGAAAATAATTTTAACGACTCTGATACTTCACTAGGCATGGGTGTTTTTTATGAAAAACAAGACAAACCAAACACTACTTTCGATACCTGCAACTGGGGAGGAATAGCAAAAGTATCATATAAAATCTCAGAAAATCTAACCAATTCCTTTCAATATTCTTATAAGTATAATCACATACACATGGACAATAAGGGTGGAAAAGATGAGGATATCTCTGAGATAATAAGAGATCAAGAAGGTGAGTATCAGGTTTCATCAGTGGGATACACGTTAGCGTACAATAAACTGGATAACCTCTATACTCCTAAAGAGGGATATTTATTGCGCTTAAATCAGGATATTTCAGGATTGGGAGGAAATGTAAATTTCCTAAAATCTGAATTCTTATCTTTTTATACACATCCTATATTAAGCAAAATTGATGATGATATAACACTGCGCTTTAAAGTAGCAGCAGGTCATATTTTTTCTTATACCGATGAAGATCTAAACATTGGCCAGCACTTCTTTAAAGGTGGCAATGAGATTAGAGGATTTGACCTTTCCGGCATTGGACCAAGAGCAGAAGACAAAAATCAAAGCTCATTGGGAGGCAAAACTTATTTTAATTTAACACAGCAAGTAGATTTTCCACTATCTAAATTATACGACTATGCTGGTATCAAAGGCTCACTATTTGTTGACTATGCAACACTTTTTGGTTTAGATGAAAAGAAGGGATATAGTGGGAAATATTACGATAGTAAGCTTATAAGAGTATCACCAGGTTTTGGCTTTTCAATGCCTTCTCCTTTTGGTAGAATTAGATTAGATTTTGGGTTTCCTTTAGTAAAGGAAGCTTATGACATAATACCATCGACAAACGTTAAAATTTCTATTGAAGCGGGGATTTAAATGAAATATATACAGTTATTTACATCAGTTATTGCCTTAATTATTTCCTTATTTGTGGGGTATAAGTTTGTAGGGTATCAACCTCAGAGCACGCTTAATACAAAGGCTGCCATTATTGATAGTGATAAGGTTATCAATGAATCTCTGGCTCTGCAAAATATACAACAACAAATAAAGGAGCAGAATTCTAGATTACAGAAGGAATTTGAAAATGAGTTAGAAAAATTTAAGCCATCGAAAGAAGAATTTGACCTTTTGTCAGAAGAAGCAAAAAAAGAAAAGACAGAACAATTTAGTAAGCATACTGTAAGTGTTAGGGATAATTACGCTAAGAAAATGTCACATTTAGAAGAAAATTATAGAGAAGCAGTAGAAAGTGTCTTTAACAAGATAAAAGAAGTTGCTAAAAGAACAGCAGAAAAAAACAACATAGATTTGGTACTATTTATTTCAAAAAAGAATCAAGTTTTATACTCTATGGATGAAGTAGATTTATCGGATGTAGTATTAAAAAATGTAAACAAGGAAATACCCGAATTTGCTTTGCAAAACATTGAATAGACTTATGCAATGTAATATCAATGATATTATAAAAATACTACCACATTCTTATCCTTTTCTCTTAGTAGATAGGGTCATAGAATGCGATCCTGGTATGAGTATAAAAGCAATTAAAAACGTGACTTTCAACGAGCAATTTTTTATTGGTCATTTTCCTGGCCATCCGATAATGCCAGGAGTTTTGATAATTGAGTCTTTAGCTCAAGCATCTGCTATATGTGTTCTCGGTAAAAAAACAGTAGAAAATAAAGTTGTATACTTTATGTCCATTGAAAACGCAAAATTCAGAAAGCCAGTCACTCCAGGAGATACCTTAATTCTTCAATCTAACTTTGAAGGTTTGCGTTTAGGTGTATACAAATTTAAGTGTGTTGCATCTGTTGGAAAAGAAGAGGTTGCAGGAGCAACAATCTTAGCAAAACTGCAAGATAAATAAAATCTTCATCTATAAGAAACAGTATGTACACTGTATAGTATAAAGATGCAACTGAATTTCAAAGTCTCATTTTCAAACTTATACACTCGTAATGAATTAATAAAGTTAGATAAGGCGTTTTTGGATTACATAAAATCGTGCGATGAAAGCTTGTTTTATTCATTAGTTGAAGCAAGAGAAAAAGCAGCTTCTTCTTCGATGTCATCCCAGTGTTCATCCCAGTGCTTGACACTGGAATCCAGAAAACAAGAAGGATGGATTCCAGCTTGGATGAAAGATGGTTGTAATAGCCAGTTAATAATGGATCTCTCACATTTACTTGATGAATTTATTGCAAAATTTTTCAATATTGAAAAAGAAGTAGAAGAGTTAAAGGAAAAACACAATGACTTTGCTGTAATATACAGATGCAAAAGATTATTTGTTCAGCGTTATGCATTGAAGAAATACACTGATGTAGCAAATATTGATTATGTCACTAACAAATTAAATAGTTTCATTACTTTACCGACAACAGAAAAAAACTTTTCTGAGCAGGTAATGAGTTGGCTTGAAAATAAAGAGGATCACAAAGAAGAAATAGAACTTGCGGCTCAATATGCAGTTTGGAGAGTAAAAAATAAACAGAGTATACTATTTAGCATACATAAGAAAATTGATTACGAAAATCTCGTATCATTCTTGAAAAAAGAAGTAGACGAGGTTGAGGTTCTGTATTCAAATGAGGTGAAAAGAAGATATGGTTTTGATCTAACAAGCAAAAAGGTGAGTTTGAATAAAGCACTAGATAATGCTCACTACTGCATATTTTGTCATAAGCAAAGTAAGGACAGCTGCTCAAAGGGGCTAATCAATGATGACAACACTTTCAAAAAGTCTCCACTTAGAGTTGAGCTGCACGGCTGCCCACTAGAGCAGAAAATATCAGAAATGAATTTGGTAAAAAGCGAAGGATATAGCATAGCAAGTCTTGCAATTGTGATGATAGATAACCCATTATGTGCAGCTACTGGGAATAGAATATGCAATGATTGCATAAACTCATGCATATATCAGAAACAAGAGCCTGTAAATGTGCCAGTGGTTGAAACAAGGATTTTGGACGACGTACTCAATTTGCCGTACGGATTTGAAATATATTCTCTGCTTAGCCGTTGGAATCCTTTAAATTTTCAGCGTCCATTGCCAAAAGAAAATACTGGAAAAAACGTTCTAGTTGTAGGACTTGGTCCTGCGGGTTTTAATTTAGCTCATCATTTATTAAACGATGGGCATAACGTTATCGCCATTGATGGACTAAAGATTGAACCTTTGATCGATAATTTTCAGCTAATTAAAGATTTCAAACACGAAAAATTGAGTGAACGCATGGCAGATGGGTTTGGTGGGGTGGCAGAATATGGCATTACTTCCCGATGGGATAAAAATTACTTAAAGATTATTAGATTACTACTGGAAAGGCGTGAGAATTTCGCACTTTATGGAGGCATTCGTTTTGATGGCACGATTAATGTTGATGATGCCTTCAACTTGGGTTTTGATCACATCGCACTAGCACTTGGCTCTGGCAAGCCACGAATGATCAAAATAAAGAATATGCTGGCTCGCGGAGTGCGCATGGCATCTGATTTTCTGATGTCATTACAACTTACCGGTGCTCTTAAGTTCGACTCCATAGCAAATCTGCAAGTTCGCATGCCGATAGTTGTCATAGGTGCAGGACTCACTGCAATTGATACTGCCACTGAAGCTTTAGCATATTATCCAATTCAAGTAGAAAAATTTCTTCTTCGTTATGAGATATTAGTTGATAAGTATGGAAAGAAATATGTTGAAAAAGATTGGACGGAAGAAGAATATGAAATTGCAAATGAGCTTATATCGCACGCAAAATTGATCCAAGCAGAGCAAGAGTTAGCAAAAAAAGAGAATAGAGAAGCAAAAATATTGGAACTAACTAAGAGCTTCGGGGGAGTGAAAATTATATACAGAAAAGAGCTAAAAGATTCACCGAGCTATCGATTAAATAGCGAAGAGGTGCAAAATGCATTGTCAGAAGGAATCTACTTCATTGAAAACTTAGAGCCTATTGAAATTGTTACAGACAAATATAATCATACTGAGTTGATAAAACTGATTGATACAAAATCCCACGAAATTAAATGTATCAAAGCACGCTCTATTCTCATAGCAGCAGGCACTGAACCAAACACGGCTATTGCAACAGAAGATAAAAAGCATTTTCAACTAAGTAATGGATATTTTATTCATTTAAACTCATTAGGAAAAGAAATAGATCCAGTATTTTCTCCTAAGATGCAGGATAAAGACAGGATATTGGTATATAAGCAAGACAATAAAACAATTAGCTTTTTTGGTGATCTTCACCCTTCGTATAGCGGCAGCGTCGTGAAAGCTATGGCAAGTGCTAAGAACGGCTACCCTATCATTTCTCAGCTTTTGAATAGAGTTAGCTTCATTTCTCCCACTCCAGCTAGAATCTCGGAGTCATATGCACACTTGTATGAATGTTGTAATGTAAGAGTAACTTTCACCAAAAAAGATGTCATTCCAGTGCCCAGACACTGGGATCCAGAAAACTTAATTTTAAATGAGTACATCAGATGGTTGTATAGTCAGAACTGGATTCCAGTGTCAGCTACTTGCATAACACCACCTACTATGCGAATTACCTACAAATTGCAGCATTTGTACACTAAAGCGTCACGCGCTGGAATAATATCAGAACACCTGGCTAACGAAAAATTTTTTAATAGAATCAAAGAGCAATTCACCGCAAAGATTATAAAAATTCAATATTTAACTGACAAAGTTGTGGAAATAGTGATCAAAGCACCACTTGCGGCAAAAAATTTTAAACCCGGACAATTCTTTAGGTTGCAAAATTTTGCAATCAATAGCAGAAAAGTCAATAATACAACCCTTGCTATGGAAGGTATAGCTGTAACCGGCACTGAAGTAGACAAAAAAAAAGGAATTATTTCCACTATTGTGCTTGAAACTGGCGGTTCCACTAATTTATGTAAATGTTTTAAAGAAGGTGAACAAGTAATTCTTATGGGTCCAACTGGCAGCCCTACTGAGGTTTACTAAGTCTGGATATTAAAGTGATGCCAAATTTTATTTCAAAAAGTAAATAATTTACTAACGCTCGTGCACAAATTAAAAATAAATTATGCACGAGTGTAGCACTGTGAATTAGGAGTGCTATATTAAAGCTTACCTCACTATTAAAGCTATCGGTCAGATTAGATTAAAAACCTAATCTGACCGGTTTCTCTATAACCTTCTAAACCCTGATATAATTATATGGTAATTAGCTTAACTAGTGGTTAATATGCAAATTGATTTTATTTGTATGTTGAGGTAGCATAAACCATACTGTTTTACATCATTGTGCAACTTTATAAATTTTTATTGCTATTTCTGTTGACTACATTAATAGTGATAGTCCTAATATTACCTGAAAATTTAGGTACTACACTGAATTGCTCTCATCCAGTTCTAAATTTTGATTTATCTTTTCGTATCGTACTAATATCTTTTTTATCAGTTGCATTTTTAGCTGTTCTACCAACACAAAATTTGACTTTTTCAGAGATGCTATCTTTTGCTGCTTACACTACCTGTTCACTCTGTGCAATTTTATCCAAGCAGATGATATTGGTTATAATATTCTGTGAATTAATGACCGTCAGTGCATTTTTTACTATCGCAGCTGGCTGTAGAGATAGTGGACCTGCAATAAGGTACGCTTGTGTACACTTTTTCGTTGGAGTTATATTAATAGCAGGATTGGCACTTCAAAGCACTAACCTGATAATTTGGGGTTTGTTGATAAACTGCGCTTGTTTTCCTTTTTCATTTTGGGTTGTTGATGCATATCCTGCTGCATCGCTACATGGCACCACATATCTCTCTTTATTTACCACTAAAGTCTCTTTTTTAGTGATGCTTTTACACACTTATAACCTATGGCAAGATTGTACTGAAATATTAGCGCTTGTAGGCGCCATCACTGCAATTTACAGTATTATATTTGCTTCTCTTGAGCAAAATATTCGCAGATTTTTATGCTATAACGTTGTAGGACAAATGGGCTTGCTGATTATTGCAGGAAGTTTGCTCAGTCCTTCGGAAAAAGCAATACCAATTTTGATACTGCATATAATCTTCTCTCTTGTTTATCAATCATTATTGTTTGTGGTCAGTAATTCGATTATTTCACGAACAAGAACAATTAGTTTTAATGGAGTAGGTAAACTGATGTCAGTGGAAGGCATGTGTGCTATAATTGCAATACTTACAATGGCTGCATTTCCTGGAACCGCTGGATTTATTAGTAAATCATACATTACAGCCGAGATTGAAGCAAGTAGTGCTAATTTAGAAGTGTATAAAAACTTATACAAGACTCTAAATTTACTGCTTTATTTAAGCGTGGGGCTCAAGTTTCTTTACTACATATTTATTGCAAAAAGTAAGTCGAAACCTTTAGCAGATAAGGGAGGCAAAATGACTATGATTATTTTAGCATTTATATGCGTAATCGCTGGCAACCCTTACTTACCTATTTACAATAAACCTTCAATTTTTGATCTGGTGTACAATACACAAAACATTTGGTCTCAGTTTTATTTATTACTATGTACCACTTTATTGTTTATTCCTTTACGCAAGTTATTTTTGCCAAGAATAAATTTTAAAATGGATGTTGATTGGATTTTTAGAGCTTTCATACCTTATACTGTCTTGCTGTTCAATCAACTGGTCTTTAAAGTGAGAGAAATGTCTGCCACCGTACTGCAAAACTTGACTAATTCACTTGCTAGTTTATACTTTAATAATATTACTAAACTTAAAGAAGTGCTGAGTTATAGCTCAGTGAGTTTTGTTTCAGCTTCTTCTCTCTTTTTAATGAGTATTCTACTAGCGCTATTATGTTTAAATCGTTAACCGAAAGTTTAAATTCTGTATTTAGTAAACTGAGAGGAAAGTCAATCATTTCTGAAGATGATTTTAACCTTGCCATGCGTGAAATACGTATAGCTTTAATTGAAGCTGACGTTTCACTTGAAGTTGCGAAAAAATTCATCAATGACATTAAAGATAAAGTGATTGGGGAAAAAGTCATAAAAAGCGTTTCTCCATCGCAAATGATAATCAAAATTGTGCAGGATAATTTAGTTGCAGTTCTCGGATCAGAGAAAAGCGACTTAAACCTAGCAGCTAAACCCCCTGCTGTGATTATGATGGTGGGCCTACAAGGTGCGGGTAAAACAACCACCTCAGGGAAGCTTGCTTTAAAGTTAAAAAAACAAAAGAAAAAAGTGATGCTCGCTTCTTTAGACATTTATAGACCGGCTGCCCAAAAACAACTTGAAGTGCTAGGTAAACAAATAGATGTGCAAACTTTACCTGTAGTAATAGACGAGAAGCCCGTTACAATTACAAAAAGGGCACTGGCAGCAGCAAAGAACGAAAATTATGATGTATTAATACTAGACACCGCAGGCAGGCTTCATATTGATAATAATATGATGAATGAGTTGAAAGCCGTAAAGGAAATAGCTTCACCTGCAGAAGTTATTTTAGTAGCCGACGCAATGATAGGCCAGGATTCGGTCAATATTGCCAAATCATTCAATGAGATAATAGGTGTAACCGGCATTATTCTCACCCGTGTTGATGGTGATGCACGTGGTGGTGCTGCTCTTTCTATGAAAATGATCACCGATTGTCCAATTAAATTTATTGCTTGTGGTGAAAAATTAAGTGATCTCGATGATTTTTATCCCGATAGAATTGCAAAAAGGATACTTAGCATGGGTGATGTTGTATCATTGGTTGAAAAAGCTGCTGAGATTGTTGGTCAGGAAGAAATTGATAAGTTACAAAAGAAAGTAAAAAAGGGTAAATTCGACCTAAACGACCTAGTGGGAATGTTAAAGACTCTGAGTAAAATGGATGGCATTAGCAACATAATGAAATTCATTCCTAGTTCATTCACAAAAAAGCTAAGTAGCAGTGTGCCCGATGACAATAAAGTGAAAAAATATATAGCCATCATAAACTCAATGACCGAAAAAGAAAGGCAAAATCCAGATATTTTAAATGGCAAAAGAAGACTTAGAATTTCTAAGGGGTCCGGAACAAGTGTAACTGACGTTAATCTTCTAATTAAGCAGTATAATCAAATGAGCTCTATGGTGAATAAGTTCAGTAAAATTGACCATAGTAAACTCAAAGAATCTGATTTGATGGATATGCTAAGCAGAAAGTAAGTCAGCAGGTAGTGGAATGAAATAAAATCATCAGTTGTAATTGCTGTTGAATAGTAAAGTATATTATTTTAGCGTGAAGTAATAAATTCAATAAATTTCTTCAGTTGGAATTGGCATGATAATCAAAATTGATACAAGTTACTTTATCTATATTTAATGCGCTGTTTTATAGCTAACACACTATACCACCGTAGCACTACACTAGTAACAGACCGAAGGTTATCGATATCTCAAGTTAGGCTAGTTACAGCATCCATAATATCGTTTGTAAACCTGTAGCTATATACAATAAATGAACTTTTTTATATATTCGTTGTTAGTATTTTGTATTTCCTGAACAGTTCCGTGAGAAATGATCTCCCCTTCATATAATACTGCTATTTTGTCAGCTATTTTAAATGCACTATGAATATCATGTGTAATCGTGATAATTGTAGGACGAAGATCTTGAGATAATTTTATTATTATCTCGTTTACTACATCTGACATGATTGGGTCTAATCCTGAAGTTGGCTCATCCAATACAATAATTTCTGGGTTGTGTGCAATTGCTCTTGCAAGTGCCACTCTTTTCTTCATTCCACCTGATAGTTCTACTGGAAACATTTCTGCTATGTTTTCTTCCAGCCCAACATCATTTAACTTCTCAATTGCTAGGCGTTTTGCCTCCTTTATGCTGATATTAAAGCGTTTTTTATAATTAAAAGATATATTTTCCCACACTGTAACGTAGTCAAACAAAGCGGAATTTTGAAATAAGACTCCAAATTTATTTTTGCTTTTACTATTTATTTTAATAGACCCTGAGTCTGGTGTCAGTAATCCAATAATTATTTTTGTTAATACAGATTTACCACTTCCTGAGCCGCCAAGTATGACTAATGATTCTCCTTTCGATATATTGAAAGTTATGTTGTTTAATATCGTTCTATCATCAAAGGATAAGCTTATATTCAATATTGATATTATGGGGCTATGCATGTATTAAAGTAATTAAGTAATTTGCTAAAATTATCAATATAGAGGATATAACAACAGTTGATGTTGTTGCAATACCTACTCCTCGTGCACCTTCCCTACAATGGTAACCGTAATAACAACTTGAAACAGAAATTATGGCTCCAAAAGCAGTCGCTTTCATTAGCCCAACAATAAAATCGTACATATTAAAGAATTGAGCTGTATATTTTATGTATATATTTAAATTGTGGTTAAATTCAAAGACTGCGGTGACATACCCTCCAAATATTCCTATTAGATCTGCACATACTGTAAGTATTGGAAATACTATAACTGACGCTAGAATTCTTGGTACAATTAAATATTTGAAAGGATTGATGTCCAAAGTTGTAAGTGCATCTATTTGTTCAGTGATGCGCATCGTGCCAATTTCTGCTGCAATTGAGGACCCAACCTTTCCTACCATTATTAAGCTGATCAAAACTGGCCCTAACTCTTTAATGATAGTGATCGTAACAAGTTTAGGTACTACTTGTTCTTGATTAATCAATATACCACTTAAGCTACTCTGTAAAACTATCACTGCTCCTATAAAAACTCCAGTGAGCCCAACAATTGGCAAAGAGAAAAAGCCTATCTCTATAATTTGTCTTGCCACATTGCTAAAATAATATGGAGGAATAAAGCAGTGGTATAGAGATTGAATAAAAAATACAAATGCGTTACCAATCCTCAACAGAAAGTTCATAAAGCATCTACCGATTATTCTAACGCTGTCTATATTAAAGGAACTCACTTTACATTTATCTTAGCTAAAATTAGTTTTACTGATTTTATTAAAATTTTTATTAACTTCGCCAGAGTATAGTCAAGATATGTCTTAAGTTCAATATACTTTGATCAAAATGCTTGAGTTTAAGTTTATAAGACTGAATTGTATAAGAAAACCTTATTTATTTTGCTATTTACTCCTTGTAAAAAACATGCTACTAATAAATTGTGTTATATAATTGAATTGGAGTAAGTTTTGGCAGTTCCGAAGAGAAAAAAGTCAAAGTCAAGGCGTAATATGCATCGTTCTCATCATGCTATTAAGCCTAAGAATATTGTAGTATGTGCAACAACTGGAGAATTCATGTTGCCTCACAACATAGCAGTTGACAATAGTTACAAAGGAAAACGTGTTTTCATTAAACAAAAGGCGGAGTAACTCATGATATGTTACCCACGGTCAACAACAACATAGTTATCGCACTTGATGCTATGGGAGGGGATTTTGCACCTCTTTCCGTAATTCAAGGTGCTAGTTTTTTCTTGGATAATCTTGTTGACCCAGGTGTTGAAGTTTTTTTTCATATTTATGGAGATCAGAAAGAAATATCTCCTTTGCTTTCAAAATACAAAAAAGTAAGCGATAACTCCGAATTTACCCATTGCTCTGATAATGTTCTTCCAAATGATAAACCCTCTTTTGCACTTAGACATCGCAAAGATTCAAGTATGAAGGCAGCTGTTGAAGCAGTGAAAAAAGGTAAAGCTTTTGGGATGGTGTCTTCAGGCAACACTGGAGCATTGATGGCTATCTCCAGATTTATTTTAGGAACATTACCCAATATCTATCGTCCTGCTATTGCATCTGTCTGTCCAACTAAGACAAAAAGCTTTGCATTGCTTGATCTTGGTGCAAATGTTGACTGTAATACTGACTCATTATTTCAATTTGCATTAATGGGGAGTATATTTGCAAAAATAGCATTAAAAGTTGAAAATCCTGAAGTCGCTTTGCTAAACATTGGTACAGAGGAAGTGAAAGGTACTGACTCAGTAAGAGGAGCTTTTGAGTTACTCAAAAATGCTCCAAGTATTAACTTCAAAGGATATATAGAGGCAAGTGAATTTTTAGATGGTAATATAGACGTAATTGTTGCTGATGGTTTTGTTGGTAATGTAATGCTCAAGACAGCTGAGGCAACTGCTGGTACTTTTATCAGTCTAATAAAACAGGAAGTATTTAATTCATGGATGACAAAAATGCTTGTCGGCATATTGTTAAAACCCAAGCTAAATAAAGCATTAGAGCGTTTTAATCCTAAAATTAGAAGTGGAGCTATGTTTTTAGGGCTAAATGGTATCATTATAAAGAGCCACGGAAATTCTGATGCTATTTCTTTTGCTCACGCTATAAAATTTGCAGTAAATGCAATCAGTGAAAATTTGAACCAGAAGATAATTAACGGGGTAAGTCATATTGAGTAAAAGTTTCATATTGAGCACTGGTTCTTACCTACCAAAAAAAATTTTGAGTAATAACGAAATTGCATTGATAGTTGAAACAAACGATGAATGGATACGGCAAAGAACAGGAATAGTTCAAAGACATATAGCAGATGAAGGAGAACTAACGTCAGATTTAGCTGTTAATGCAGCAAAAAATGCTATAGAAAAAGCGAAAATTTCAATAGATGAAATTGGTTTGATCATAGTTGCAACAACAACACCTGACAAAACTTTGCCTAGCTGTGCAACGATTGTACAAAGTAAGTTAAAATGTAAAAATGCATTTTCTTTTGATGTACAAGCAGCATGCTCTGGTTTTATATATGCAGTTACAGTTGCTGATTCGCTCATAAAATCTCACAATAGAATAAAATATGCGCTCGTTATTGGTGCTGAAATAATGTCTAGGATTGTTGACTGGGAAGATAGGTCAACTTGTGTACTCTTTGGTGATAGTGCTGGTGCAGTGATAATAAAATCAGAAATGGGTAGCAGCGGCATCATATCAACAAACTTACACTCTGATGGCAATGTGGACATACTATGTACGAACGGAGGGGTATCCTCTACTCGTGATTCTGGAAAGATACTTATGAATGGAAGAGAAGTGTTTAAACATGCAGTGGATAAGTTAACAGCCTCAGTAGAGGAAACTCTGAAATGCAATAATTTGAAAATCATTGATATTGACTGGTTAATTCCCCATCAAGCAAACATTCGTATTATTGAAGCAGTAGTAAAGAAATTAGATTTTCCTATAGAGAAAGTGATTAATACAGTTGATAAGCATGCAAACACCTCAGCAGCATCAATTCCACTGGCCTTAGACTATGCAATACAAGAATCAAAAATAAAATCAGGAAATCTGGTACTGCTGATTTCAATAGGTGCAGGCCTGACCTGGGGTTCTGTGTTACTGCGCTATTAGACTTCCTATTACCCACGCTTCTTTTTTCTCAGTTTTATCGTTACATGCTGTACTGACAAAGTTTTGAGATATTATCACAAACATTATATTCACAAGAAATACTTGACTTCACGTGTACTAAGAAGCATTTTATATATGATGTGTGCCCGTAGCTCAGTTGGATAGAGCAACAGCCTTCTAAGCTGTGGGTCGTAGGTTCGAATCCTACCGGGCACATTCTTCTATCAATGCTTTCTATAAATTTTCAAGTATTCTGGTACCACATTTTCAATTGCTAGTGGTCTAATTTTCATTGTTCCGAGATCATCTGACTTTTCGATTGAACTACTCATCATAACTTTCACCTGATCTCGAGTAAGTATAGGGCTTGCATCTCCGGTTATAGGTTTTAACAGTACAGAAACAACTTTACTTTCTAAGAAAAAGGCTATCAATCTTGCCATTGGAAAAGGTACATTGATCAGTAGACACTTTCTGTTAGTCACATTCAGAATAAACTTTAATAAGCTTTTAAAAGAGTAAACTTTTGGTCCACCTATATTATAAATTTTTTTATCTTGCTTATTAAAGCTGATAATACGGTATACCACTTCAGCTAAGTTTGTTACACATATCGGCTGAAACTTCGTTATTCCACTACCGATTAACGGCAAAAAAGGAAGAATTGTTGCTAATCTTGCAAATTTATTGAAGAAACTATCTTCTTTACCGAATACAAGACTTGGCTTAATTATTATTGCTCCCTGAAATGCTGAAGTTACAGCTTTTTCACCTTCTAATTTACTGTGGGCGTATCTTGACAGCTTACTATTTTCTATTCCCATGGCAGAAAAATGTATCATCATGTATACACTTTTTATTTGCGCAGCTTTTGCTACTCTTTCAGCTACTCTAACATGAACGTCATAGAAATCGTATTTTCTTTTTTCATATAATATTCCTACTAAATTTATAACAACATCACACCCCTCCATACTTTCTAAAATTGATCTTTCATTAAAAAAATCTCCTTCAATTATTGATATTTGTCCTAAATTTCCACATAACTTCAGACAAGCAGCTTTTTCCTGATCACGAGTAAATATTCTTATTAAATACCCCGCCGCTGCCAAGCGTCTTACGATGTGTTTTCCTATAAATCCCGTTCCACCAAAAATAATTATACGTTTTATCACAGTTAAAACTTCCAATAACTTAACTTTAAATTAATACAATAGTTTTATTTAATATTCTATTGTGAATTCCTGCACTATAAGGTCCATTCTCATTCCATGAGAACCTTTAACTAAAATTACATCATTACCTTGAACAATATTAGCTAAATTACTTTTCAATTGGTTAGAATCATCGAAATGCATGCCTTTTATATTCTCCGGTAAAAGTTTATTCAATTCTAACATAAATTTACCAACTGTATGAACTTTATTCACATTTTGTTCTACTATAGAGTCAAGCAATTCTGTATGAAATACTATGCTTTCATTACCAAGTCCTAACATATCGCCAAGTAGTGCCACTTTTCTTAAATTAGAATATGTACCTAAAGTTCTTATTGCAGCCTTCATTGAAGTAGGGTTAGCATTATAGGAGTCGTTAATCAAATGTACTAATTTTCCATTGTATTTAGCTTGATGAACATTACCTCTACCTTCTGTTACAGTAAAATTCTCAAGTGCTAGTGGTAATTTAGATAAATCAAGTTCGAGACTTTGCAAAACTGCTGTAACAACTAATGCAGAGTATGCAAAATGTTCGCCTTTTACAGGTAAATTACAGTTCATAATTTGACCACTGTTCAGTTTGATTTTTAAATTTAGACCGTTATCGTCTCTTATTAGTTCTAACAAACAAACAGTAGCACTTTCATTCTTACCAAAGCTTACTACATTTCTGTTAGCATTTGATAAGAGATAATCATAATGTTCATTATCCTTATTCAAAACCAAAGTACCATTATTTTTCATACCATGTAGAATTTCTAATTTCGCTTGCGCAATATCAAGTAGAGATGAAAAGTTTTCAACATGCGCAGGTTCAATGTTGGTAATAACTGCAATATCCGGATTGCTAATCTTCGATAACTCTTTTATTTCACCAGCTCTACTCATTCCTATTTCAAGGATTAAATACTGGCAGTCTTCTGGCGCTTTTAGAATCGTAAAAGGCAATCCTATATTATTATTCAAGTTACCTTCATTTA
Source organism: Wolbachia endosymbiont of Chrysomya megacephala (assembly GCF_008245065.1). Taxonomy (NCBI): domain Bacteria; kingdom Pseudomonadati; phylum Pseudomonadota; class Alphaproteobacteria; order Rickettsiales; family Anaplasmataceae; genus Wolbachia; species Wolbachia endosymbiont of Chrysomya megacephala. Next base: position 551,690 of record NZ_CP021120.1, on the reverse strand, counting down.
CATGAGATACTCCATAATGCAACAAAACAGTGTTAAGCATATCTTTTGTAGTGGTTTTCCCAACACTACCTGTAATTGTGATAACTTTAGCATTAACAAGAATATTTCTAATGTAATATGATGCCATATTATGCAAAGCTTTTAGAGTATCTTGCACAATAATTAGAGGAAAATTTCTATATTTATCTTCGCTTACTACCGCAGCAACAGCTCCTTTTAAAAATGCTTCATGTAGAAAATCATGCCCATCAAATTTCTTTCCCTTGAGAGCAATAAATAAATCACCTTTTTTTATGCTTCTTGTATCCGTTGAAATATTTGAGCTATACACCGAATTACAAACACCCTCCCCTCTTCCGCCAGTAGCATCTATAATATTATTTGCGTTCCATTTTAACATAATTTATCTTTAAAGGTAATTTGAACAAGAAAAGCAGCAAAAATACTACATACTTTGGTAATGTACAAATAATGATTGCTATTTCTATAATTCCATCTTATAATAGATATACAAGCTTAAATATTTTCGTCTATAATTGAGTGTGTTTTACTATCTGATTGTAGAAAGTGACTTGGAGGTATGTATGGCAAAAGATGAGTCAAATAAAAAGTCTATTTTGGCTAAGATAAAAGGCGTGTTTTTTCTTGTGCCTAAAGCACTTATTTATCCTATGAAGAAACCGTTTGCTTCAATTGATGAAATGAAGCATGATGCTAAAGTTTCATTAAAAAACGCTGTGAGTGATTTGCCTAAAGAAGAAGAGAAATATGACCCACCTATAAAAACCACAGAAGCTAGTAAGTACCTCGGCATACAAATAACAAAACAAGAAAAAGGTAAGGTAAGTTTTTTAGCGTCAAGAACTTTAACGGGGGATATACCTTACTTGAGTCCAGAGAAATTAGATGAAGTAAGGGAAGATCTGCCCAATATAACTATTTTTAGAGAAGAAAACAAAATTGTAATTGAAGTTGATGTTGAAAAAATTATCCAAGAAATAAAAGATAAAAATCTAGGTATGGATGAAAAAGTAATGAAAAAGTACGCTCTTGAAGGAATTTATAATAAGATTGATTGTGATCTTAAAAATTTGGCAAAAATTACTGGTGGAGAGTTTAAAGTTCACACAGATCGGAAATTGCTGTATGGTATTGCAGAAAAGTTGTATAGTGGATATGATAGTAAAAAGCAGAAGTCACAGGAAGTTGTAAGGCCTATGGATAAAGAAAAGTCATCAGAGAAAATTTTAAATAATTGGCAAAAAGCTATTAAACAAGATTTTGAAAGTTGCGAAAGCATAAGAGGTAGGGGGAAATAAATTATGGAGAGTGTTATGAAAGAAGTTCAAATAGAGGAAAGGTATCATAGCCTAACTGTTCCTGGAGATATGTATCATTTACAACCAGAAGTTATTGCTGCAAGAAGGGCAAATAGAATAGAAACTTTTTCAAAAAGACACCAAATGGACTATGGGTCAATTTTGCGTGGACAAGATATACAGCTAAAAGACGACGTTTCAAGTCTTGAAGATGCTTCTAGCGAAGCAGCAATAAGCCCACCTTCTACACCAAATCATAAGCAAAATAGAAGAGGACCAGGAATTTAATAAAGTATGGGTAGTACAGCTTATGATGACACTAATATCTTTGCTAAGATATTAAGAGGTGAGTTGTCTTATGAGGAAATACATAAAAATGAAAATGTGCTGGCTTTTCGTGATAAGTATCCTGATGCACCAGTTCATATTCTAGTTATACCAAAAGCTCAATACGTTTCATACGATGATTTTGTTCTGAAAGCTTCCGAAGAGGAAATAGTAAGTTTTTTTAAAACTGTTAGAGAAATAGCACATAAATATAACTTAGAAAAAACAGGATATAGATTAGTTACTAATCACGGTAAAGATGGAGAGCAAGTTATACCGCACTTTCACATACATATTTTAGGTGGTAAAAGATTAGGAAAGCATGTAAATTCATAGTGTTATATGTTTTTTAAATGAGTGAATATTTAACCATATTAATTTTTATCTGTGTATCAATTGTAGTATCCTTTACTTTAGGTGTATTACCTATGTTTCTTGCAGTCAGTAACCCAGATGGTGAAAAGCTTTCTACATATGAGTGTGGCTTTAATCCTTTATCAAGAGCCAGAAAAAGTTTCGACATAAAATTTTACTTAGTTGCAATATTGTTCATAATATTCGATTTAGAAATTGCTTTTCTTTTCCCTTGGGCCGTTTCTTTATCTAAAATAAGCTATTGCGGATTTTGGTCTATGATGATATTCCTTGCAATACTTACTATAGGCTTTCTTTATGAGTGGTGTAAAGGTGCGTTGGAATGGGAATAAATTTATCTAATGGCGACTGGAATCGTTACAAAAAAGAAGGTTTTCTTATCACTAAATTTGGCGATTTAATAGATTATATAATGAACTGGGCAAGGTCTGGTTCATTGTGGCCAATGACATTTGGTCTTGCATGTTGCGCAGTAGAGATGATGCACACTGCATCCAGTCGTTATGATCTTGATAGATATGGCATAATCTTTCGTGCAAGCCCAAGGCAAGCAGATGTTATGATTGTTGCTGGCACGTTAACTAATAAAATGGCAGCAGCATTGCGTAAAGTTTATGATCAAATGGCAGATCCCAAATACGTCGTCTCTATGGGAAGTTGTGCAAATGGCGGTGGCTATTATCATTATTCTTACTCAGTAGTCCGTGGTTGCGATAGAATTGTGCCAGTTGATGTGTATGTTCCTGGATGCCCTCCAACTGCTGAGGCGTTGCTATATGGAATGCTATGTCTACAAAATAAAATAAAACGAACTAAAAATATATAGCATGGATAAAACTGCAAAATACATACAAAAAAAGACTAAATGTGAATGTATTCAGAAAAATGATGGCACTATTGTAATATATTCAGCTTTGAATGACATTGAAAATCACTTACTCTTTCTACGTGATGATGAAAAGTGTAGGCTTGAATTATTAGTTGACGTTTTTGGAGTTGATTACCCAGATAGAGAAAAACGTTTCGAGCTAATATACAATTTGCTCAGCGTTGTACACAATATCAGAGTGCACATAAAGCTTCAGTTATGTGAAGGTGATATACCTCTAAGTGTAGCAAAGATATTTAACGCAGCTTCGTGGTTTGAGCGTGAAGTATTTGATATGTATGGAATAGAGTTTTCTGATCACCCAGATTTACGTAGGATTTTAACGGATTATGGATTCAAAGGTCATCCAATGTTAAAAGATTTTCCTCTCACTGGCTACGAGGAAGTAAGATACGATATAGAGGCAAAAAAGGTTGTATATAATCCTATAGACTTACCACAAGATTTTCGTATGTTTGACAGCTTATCCCCTTGGGAAGTTAGTAAAGCCACAAAAGTAAATATAAAGGAGTAGAAAATGACAGCACAAAGAAAAAAAATATCTTTGATTGGTGCAGGAAATATCGGTGGGACTCTTGCCCATATGATTGCACTAAGAGAGCTAGGAGATGTTATTTTGCTTGATGTAAGCGATGGAATACCACAAGGTAAAGCACTTGACATTACAGAATCATCTCCTATTGATCGATCTAATGTCAATATTACTGGTACAAATAGGTATGAAGATATAAAAAACTCTGACGCAATTATAATAACTGCTGGCATTGCCAGAAAACCTGGAATGAGCAGAGATGACCTTCTGCAAACTAATGCTGCAGTAATGAAAGAGGTTGGGGAAAATATTAAAAAACATTCTCCAAACGCATTTGTAATAGTGGTTACCAATCCTTTAGATGCTATGGTTTCAGTAGTATACAAATCTTCAAGCCTGCCAACTAATATGATTGTTGGTATGGCAGGAGTGCTTGACTCTGCTCGTTTTCGTTATTTTCTTGCAAGTGAGTTAAATATTTCTGTCGAAGATGTATCTGCTTTTGTGCTTGGAGGACATGGTGACACTATGGTACCACTAATCAATTATGCTTCAATTGCTGGCATTCCACTTACCCAAATCATTGAGATGGGTGTGATTACGCGAGGAAAAGTTGATGAAATAGTTGAGCGCACTCGTAATGGTGGAAAAGAAATAGTTGATCTACTTAAATCTGGATCTGCATACTATGCTCCTGCATCTTCAGCCATAAGCATGCTAGAATCATACTTAAAAGATAAAAGGCGTATATTACCATGCGCTGCTTATCTTAATGGTGAATATGGTGTGAAAGACTTATTCATTGGTGTTCCTACTATTATTGGCAAAAATGGAGTTGAGAAAGTTCTAGAAGTTAAAATGAACGATAGTGAACAAGAGATGTTTTATAAATCTGTAAGTGCAGTAAAAGAGCTCTGTCAGCTAAATTAATTGCCCTATAGAATTTCTTTGAGCTCAAGCTTCGAAAACAGTCTAAAAAAATTATTTGTAGTTATTTTTGCTACTTCTTCTGGCGATTCATTCCATAATTTCGCTAAACAATTCACAACGTATTTCACCATTGCTGGTTCATTTTTTTTTCCTCTGTAAGGCTCAGGTGACAGGTAAGGTGCATCAGTTTCAACTAAAACACGCTCACGTGGCACATTTTGTGCAATTTCTCTTAGTAAGTTCGCATTTTTAAAAGTAATAATTCCAGAAAATGAAATGTATAATCCCAAGTCCATAGCCTTATAAGCAAGCTCTTTAGAAGAAGCAAAGCAATGCATTACTCCACTAAAAGCGTCCTTCTTCATTTCTGAATTTAACATATCAATCATCTCACTATCAGCACTTCTAGTGTGAATAACTAAAGGTAATCCTGTTACTTTTGCCGCTTCTATGTGTGATGCAAAACTTTTTTTTTGATTGCTTTTGTTATCAGATTTATAAAAATCTAATCCGGTTTCACCGATACTAATTACCTTTTTGCCCTTAGTAAATTCAATCAATTCATCAGCATTTATACACTCACCTTTTTCCACAGTAGTATCAAGCGGATGTATACCAACGGAGCAGTAGACTTGATCATAGGATGAAGAGATTTTTAATAATTTAGGGATATCATTAATGCTTATACATATGTTATGCAAAATTCTCACACCATTTTGCTCTGCTCTTGAAATTACCTTTGGTATTTCATCATCAGAAAAATAAATTAGATGACAATGAGAATCAACTATCATAAATAGATCCTTTTATGATAGAAGAAAACTCTTCTATCACTTTTTTATAAACTTCTTTTTTGAACGGTATAGCACTGGCTACCAAATCATCCACATTTTGCCAACGCCACTCTTTGAACTCTGGATGATCAGTATAGTTAATATTAATATCCTTATCCTTCCCACAAAATTTCATTAAGAACCACCTTTGCTTTTGGCCAGAATATCTCCCATTCCAGCATATCGGTATAACTTCCTCGGGTAAGTTGTAATATATCCACTCTTTATTTTGAGCCACAACTTCTGCTTCATCAGTACCAACTTCCTCCAATAGCTCACGTAGCGCTGCCTGCTCTAGCTCTTCACCTTCATCAACTCCTCCTTGTGGCATCTGCCAATAAGAGTCACTATCAAAACGTTTTCCAATAAAAATATTTCCCTGTTTGTTAAATAACATTATGCCAACACAAGGGCGATACTCTTTCTCCTCACTAATCACAAATACTCTCTGTTGCTAAATTATCTATCATAGAAGTTCCAACTACTTTTTTACTATTCATTTTTTCAACAATTTTTTTTGCAACTTCTTTTGCGCTTAAGTTTGAGCTATCAATTTCAAGTGAACCTTGAGGGACAAATAGTTTCTTTCCTTTAATTCTTCTCATAGCAAAATCTGAATCAGTAATTTTTCTCTCCTGCTCTCTTTCCTTTAATTGAACGCGCTTTACTAGTTCTCCACTATTACAATATAACACCACAGGGAGAATCTCCACGTTCATTTTTTTACTTAAATTCACCACTGAGTTGTATACTTTTTGATCATAGGAATCACCTTTTATCAATTCGTTTGTAAATATATAATGCTTTGATTCTATATGGTATTTTTCCAATATTGCTAACATATTCTCTCTAATCACAAAAATTTTTTCCCATATTTCACTTGTAACCTCAGCATTTCTGAAGTCAATCATACCAAATATAATATTATTAAACAGGTTATTGTCTACTATCACCCCATCAATAATATTACACAGCTCTTTTGCAATCGTAAGTTTGCCACTACCCGGAAATCCGATTAAGTAAATGATCATACCATCAGAAAACTATCATATATTACAAATATATGTATTATAAACGTCACACTAGAAACATATCAAAAATAGTTCATATTCAGAAATTTTGAGTGTATCATTACAGATAAATTATATAATTTAGAATAATGAATGGTGATACAGAATCAATAAAAAATACAATTGTAGATGTAATAGATCAAAACAAAGGTCAAGATATAGTTACTTTTGATGTACAGAATAAAACTGTCATTGCAAAATATATGATCATTGCATCCGGTGATTCGAGCCGCCATGTAAAAGCATTAGCTGAGCACGTGATGAAAAATCTCAAGCAATATGATAAAATAGATGTAGAAGGTATGGATGAAGGTAACTGGGTGATTGTGAATTTTCAAGGTATAATGGTTCACCTATTCAGGCCAGAAGTAAGAGAATATTATAAGATAGAAGAGTTATGGAATTGATTATCCAGGTAGCTGGTATACACTTTCAAATGTTGTAATTTTGAAGGCAACCCTTATGAAGTTGGTGGTGTCATTCCAGTGCTTGACGCTGGAATCTAGAAAACTTAATCATAAACGAGCACACTATACAACATTTTTGATGAAATTTCATAATAAACTGGATTCCAGCGTCAAGCACTGGAATGACACCATCGTTAACAACACCGTTTACACACAAAATAACATATTATGAAACATAAATCCGAGTTTTTAAACTTCATTCAAGAAAGAGGATACCTATATCAATGTACAAACATTGATAGGTTAGACCAGCTATTATCACAAGATAATTATATAATTGCATACATTGGGTTTGATTGTACGGCACCAAGTTTGCATATTGGCAGTCTCATTCAAATCATGATGCTCCGTCACCTACAAAAATTCGGTTATAAGCCAATAGTTCTACTTGGAGGTGGCACAACAAAAATTGGTGACCCATCTGGTAAAGACAAAGCAAGAAGCGTCTTGCCGATAGAAGATATCAATCAAAATATACTTGGTATAAAGAAAACCCTCGAGAAGATGATATCTTTCGATTATGGAAAAACTGGTGCAATCATAGTAAACAACGCAGATTGGTTAGATAACATAAAATATATAGACTTTTTGCGTGATATAGGGACACATTTTTCTGTAAATCGCATGTTAGGCTTTGATAGTGTGAAAATTAGGCTAGATAGGGAGCAAAATCTAAGCTTTCTCGAGTTTAATTACATGTTGTTACAAGCCTATGATTTTGTCGAGTTGAATAAAAAGTATGGCTGTCGTTTCCAGATTGGAGGGTCAGACCAATGGGGAAATATAGTAAACGGAATTGAACTTAGCAAAAAGTTAAATTTACCTGAGCTGTTTGGTCTTACCACACCTCTTTTATTAAACGCACAAGGAAAAAAGATGGGCAAAACTGAAAGTGGGGCAGTATGGCTTGATGGCAGCATGCTAAATTCTTATGATTACTGGCAATATTTTCGCAATGTTGATGATCAAGATGTTGGTCGTTTTTTGAGGCTTTTCACTGATTTACCAATTGATGAAATTAAAAAACTAGAGTCCTTGAAGGATCAAGAAACAAACGAAGCAAAAAAGGTTTTGGCAACAGAAGTGACGAAAATATGTCACGGTTGCAAAGAAGCCGAACTTGCACGATCTGCTGCAATCTCTGCTTTTGAAAATGAAGACAGTTCATTGCTTTCTGGTTACACTATTACAAAAGAACAAATTGCAAATGGTATACCCTTGATAGACCTGCTGTATGACACCGGTTTTGAACCTTCAAAAGGTGCAGCAAAGCGTTTAATACAAGGCAATGGATGCAAAGTTAATGATAATACTATAAACGATGTTAACTATACAATAAACTCTGAAAGCTTTAAAGGTCAGCCATTTATAAAATTATCTGCAGGAAAGAAACGACATATTAAAATTTTAGTGAGTGAAGTAAGAAAGTAAATTTGTCTCTGTTCAGCAGAATAGCAAAATAAGGTAGCCAAGAAAAGACAATTATAGGAACAAATGGATATCATTAAAGCAGCTGACACTGTGGCAGAATCGCTAGGCAACCCTACTATCGCTAGCAGTTTCTTGCTGTCGATTTGCTGAGATTGGTTTATCAACTTGAGTGTCAGGCTTTGACAATTTATATATAGCATTGCCAACTATTAATGCTGTTGCTGTAATTGCAACTACTGCTATAACTATAGGTATTAACTCAGCTGTAATTGCTCCGGCTGTAAAAAGTGCTATAGATATAGCAGTACCTAATAATGCAGTTACTCCACCGGCAATCCACCCTTTCTTAATTGCTGGACAATTAAGATAGTATAAAGGAGTCTCTCCCCACATATCTACTGCATTAACATTGACACCTCTTTCTACAAGAGCATCTATTATGGCCATACTGCGAAATAAAGCAGCATAGTGTAAAGGAGTCCTTCTCCATATATTTATTGCATTAACATCTGCACCTTTTTCTATGAGAGCGTTTGCTATGTTTATACTATCAAGATAAGTAGTATTATGTAAAGGAGTATCTCCTTTTACATCTTTTTCATTAACATTTGCCCTTTTTTCCATGAGAGCCTTCGCTATATTTTCTAGGTTAAAGGAAGCCACCAAGTGCAAAAGAGTCGCTTTTTCACCATCTTTAAACACATAATTTATATCAAAGCCAGACTTTTCCCACTCTTCATATTCCTTTGAATATCTTTTCAGCTCATTTTGTATTTTTTCAATTACGTTATCTTTGCTTAAATCTTTGTCAACATTAACTAAACTCAATAATTCGTGCCAATTTGAAATTTCCATTGCTATAACCTTACCTTTAATTTTCAATAATGTATTTAATTATATGATAAGAAGTCAATTTAAATAAATTACACATACATGGAACTTATCAGATAAATATATAATATGAACTAGATTCCAGCGGGCTTTGTTGCATCACTATCTATGAAAGGCTAACTATACAAGCAGCTTATTGAAAATCTTATTTTTTGCAATCTATCTGATTAAATTTAAGAATAGTAATTTATTGTTTGTACTAGTAAATTTAATTCTACTTAAAATAGCTAAAGCATTGAAATTCTTGAATTCTAGCTAGATTAGTGAATGATAGTAAAACTTCTTTTACTTAAATTTAGATATTTACTGATTGTCCTTACTATAAATGCTAGAATAATAAGCTACTGATATTCTACATTTTATCTTTTATTCATCGTAGATAGCGATGCAACAAAGCCCAATAGCGTCAACTTAAGAAAAGATGTTAAGGAATAAAATACTGTAAAAAATAGGACCTTTGGTTTCTATTTTATTTCAATAAAGAAGATATCAGTAAAGCTTATCTATTAAGTGTCACATAGAGGAGTGCTATAAACGACTCAAAGTAGAAGCAGAATTAGAGAATTTTTCTGGGATAAATTTAGAAACAAGAATTTTGTGCAAACTTGGTCATGTGCAATACTTCATATGTGTAATGCACAAGAGCCTTGGAACCCAGATCAAATTGCTGAGTATCGTTTAAATTTTTCAGTTTTATTTGGTGTAATGAGACAGAAACTTTATCAGGTGCTTATTAGCACCAAAAAACTTTCAAGCCCTTTTTAAAATACGCACTAAAGTTAACTTGAAGATTGTATAGCCGCAATAAAGTAGATAAGCCTAAACGCCATAATGTCTTTAGGAGAGCTTGCTAATTCATTCTCTTAAGTTAACGCCATTGCCTGAACAGATACATAAAAAAGTAGTACTTGCAAGAAAGAGTTACTTAAGAAATTAATTAACTTTGCTATTTTCTCTAACATACCTAGAAGAAATAGATACATTATCTAATGCAGTCCTAATACTAGCATTGTTCTCATTAACAACTACAGCTAGCTCACAAGCATTCAAAGTATATCTACCATATGGAAACAGTACAGTACTTACTTCAGTAAATGCATCTTGTAGCATGCTACTATTTTTAGCTCGTATTAAAGTAGAATTGACACATTCATTATTACCTTTATATATAGCAAAGGCAAATGGTTTAATGACATACGTCACGCCTGGAAACTGCACAATATCTTTAGAAGTAAGGATATTTCGTAGTGTATCACTGTTTTGAACTCGTATTAAAATAGAATTGATACATTCGTTATTGCCTTTATATATAGCAAAGTTAAGTGGCGTTAAAGTACACGCTATAATACTTAAATACTGTACAATATTTCTAGAAGAAAGAATATCTTGTAATATACCATTTTCTTGGGCTGTTGTTAAAATAACATTAATATACCTTCCCTTATTATGATGTATGGCAAAGCCAAGCGATGTTAAGGTGTACATCAAACCATTTTGATAGTTTATAATATTTGGAGCAGTAAGAATATCTTGTAGTATACCATTGTTTTGAGCTTGTTCTAAATAGAATTAACACATTCATTATTGTCTCTATGTATAGCTAGGCTAAGTAGTGTTAAAGTGCGTTCCCCACCTCTTGGAAATTGTGTAGTATATCAAGTGATAAGAACTTTAGTAAATCATTTCCTGAAACTGCTTCCAAGATATCGCTGATGCTCCTTCCATTCCATATAGATCTTTTTAGCTAAAAATACAAATCTTTTTGTTTTCGTGTTAAATTTTGATGATTTAGCATATTCTTGTAACCTCGTTTTAAAGTCAGTGCAGTTTAATTATTCTATGTTAGTATACACCAATAGAAAAAATTTCATCATATGTTCTGGAAAAATTTTACACAGGTTAATGAGGAAATCGTAAGAGAGAGCCTAAAAAAGGTTATAGAGAAGAAAAGTGGTAAGAATGTTGGTGTAGTATCCTCAATTGTTATTAAGGGTAAAGATGTTGCTTTTGCTCTTGAAGTTACTGAGCCAAATGAAGAATTAAGAAAAAATTGTGAGCAAGCTGTTAAGGCGATACCGGGAGTAGGAAAGGTTACTGTAGTTGCTACTGGTCAAAAACAAGCTAGGCAACAAAAAGCTAAACTTCATATCGAAGGAGTGAAAAATATAATTGTCGTTGCTTCTGGTAAAGGAGGTGTGGGTAAGTCGACAGTTGCACTAAATCTAGCTCTTTCGTTAGCAGAATTAAAACATAAAGTTGCGCTAGTTGATGCAGATATATATGGTCCTTCGATTCCTAAAATGTTGGGCACTGAGAAATTAAAACCAGAAATACAGAGTGGTAAAGCAATGCCTATAGAGAAACATGGTCTCTATACTATTTCAATTGGCTATTTTATTGATAAGGACCGCGCAGTAATATGGCGTGGACCTATGATCACAAAAGCACTTTACAATTTGCTAATGGGAACAAGGTGGTCTGATATAGAATATTTAATCATTGATACACCGCCTGGCACTGGCGATGTACATTTAAGTCTGATGGAGAATTTTAGTTTAACTGGAGCAATAATAGTTTCAACTCCACAGGAGCTTGCTTTAATCGATGCACAAAAAATTTATGATATGTTCACAAAGCTCAGCGTGCCAATTATCGGCATTGTGGAAAATATGAGCTATTTTGTTCAAGATAATTCAAAAATACACATATTTGGAAAAGGTGGTGCAAAAAAAATGTCTGAAGAGCTGGGAGTCAAACTCTTGAGCAGAGTTCCTCTAGATCCGCAAATATGTAGTGCTTCTGATTGTGGAAATCCTTCAATACTAAGTGAGGATTTAGTAAGGATTTATGAAGGCATTGCTAAAGATGTTAGGTCTTTTGTATGCAGTCTATAAAGTTTTTTTAAACTACTTTAAAATAGGTAGAATGTAATTTTAGGTGAATAAAATATTTCAAATGGCAGCAGCTACCTCGTATCTGAACAGACAATAGACTTCTTGGATAACTTAAGAAACAAGTAGTAGAAGCAATATTAGGGAAGGTATAAATTTTGAGCAGATAAGTAAACTTGATGAAGAGAAGCTTCGAAGACTAAGAGGAGTAAAAAGAAAAACATTGGAAAAATAATAGAAATTTTAATAGAGGAAGAGGCCAAGAAAAAGGCAAGAGGAGGAAAACCAAATATATTTATTAATAGCACTCGAATATTTGTGTAAATACCGTACATATTTCCATATAGTGCAAAGCTATGGAATAAGTGAAAGTTCTTGCTAACGGCTGAATAGAAGATGCATTGATAAAACATCCAGATTTCAGGAAGATAAAGAGCTATTAAAGTTAAATAGGAGTATGCAAAAGTTTTATAAAAAGGGAATGTTCAACTCCCCCACAGAAGATCAAAAAATATCCTTAGGTTATCCAAGAAGTCTATTGTTGGTAAACATAAAAGGCTATTTGCCTTTTTATCTAGTTTATGCAGGAGGTCTAATATTTATTGTTGAGTGTGATTTTAGGCATGTCTGCTAAAACGCAACTTTTAAATCGCCAAAATTTCTCCTTGCCTTTACTAATTCCGATTCTTGGAGTGCACACATAATCTGGTTTGAGGTGATATTCATAGAGACAAAATTCATGACTTATAGTCAGGTCTTGTTTATTATGTTCTTTTGTAATGTTTAATTTTTTGCACAGTATGCCTGGCCCGCCTAAATTTGCTTCAAGCGGTTCAGTGAGCTTTAATCCTCGTATTAACACTGCTGCTGGGAATCCTTCTGCTTCTGTTACAATATTTAGACAATAGTACATTCCATATATAAAATATACGTACGAAAACCCTGGCGTACCAAACATTACTGAGGTTCGATTAGTATAGCCTCTTGCTGCATGACAAGCTGGGTCATCCATTCCTATATACGCTTCAACTTCAGTTATTATTCCACTAAAATTAGAAAATTTCAGCATCTTGCCTAGCAGCTCCCCAGCTACGGTTAAAGTTGGCCGTTCATAGAAATTTCTTGGTAATATTGTGTTATTCATCATAGAAGTACAAGTTACTTACATTTGCAAGCAACTCATACTATTTTCGCTTTTCCTTATTTAGATAAGAGGATACCTACATCTCTGAGAAGTAGAAGTTGGTGTTGTTGTCACATTTGTTACATCTGTTGAAGGCTGCTGTAAAACCTTGACTGATTCAGAGCTCTTTTGTTGCAATTGCGGTACTAACGCTTCATATAAAGATTTTGGTTCACGTCTCTTACCTATTTTGACTTCTTTATTTGCACGCAACTGCTCTGCAGTAACACCGTTGCCTTCAAGGAGAGTTACACCATTATTACCATCAATGTTAACTTTAATTTTGCATTCTCTTCCATCAACATACCACTTTAAAGTCATTTCATATAACCCACTAATTATTTCATAAACTCTTTCCTCATTATCACTATCATTATTAATATAGCAACATGCCCCTCTCTTTTTTTCTTGATTAGGATGACAAAATGTAATTGTTCTTACACCATACTCTTTACATATACTACCGCCTAGAAGTTTAGCTATATCTACTCCTTCTTTATTGGCATGTAGCACAACTCTTACGGTAGGATAAACAATATTACCTTCCCTTTTGCCTTCTTTTATCATTATGGACTCTATGGTATATACCTTCGATATCTCTGCCTTAATTTGGTCAGCAATCTTGCCTACAATCTCTTTACCATGATAGTGAGATTCTCCTTTCTTCGGAGAAAAAGGTTCTTTGTTCGTAATATTAGTGTCAGAATCATTCTGTAACTCAAAGAATTTATCCCATTCTTCATCACTGTCTAATTTGATATATCCACGCTTGTCCTTGCCTGATACTGCATTCTGAATACTAGACGATCCTTCTGTTACAGTTGTACCAGAGCTATTGCCTTTACCTTTTAGAAGAACAAGATGCTCTTCTGACCTTTCTTCCTTACTCAACTTTGAAGCTGCATCACCAAAAGAAGGTTTCTCTACTATATGCGTGTAAGAACTTTTAACTCGACTCTCATTATCAGGTACTGTATTAGCCCACAAAAGCTTTTTAATATAATCTAACATATGCCACCTCTTACCATTAACTAAATATCAGTATGCAAACTTTGCTATAACTAATCAATAACTAAATTTACTCCAAATAAAATAAGCTGATAAAAAGGTATAAATTGAGATTAGGTAAAGCTTTTGGTATAATATCTAGTTAATTTTGAATAGGCAGGTGATCTCAGCTACAAAGACGTTTTTTATCTCATTTATTTTTGGGTTTATTCTCTTTCCCTATTTTATAAAACTTCTAAAAAAGATAAGTAAAGATGGACAACCAATCAGATCATATGGACCAGAAAGTCATTTAATAACAAAAAAGAATATACCACCTATGGGTGGAATAATAATACTAACTTCTGCTTTATTACCAATCCTGCTTTGGACTCAATTAACACCAGAAATTTCATTGCTGGTATTTATAACTCTATTTTTTGCTCTACTTGGATTTATTGATGACTATTTAAAATTGAAGACAAATCACCACCGAGGTTTAAGTGCAAAAACCAAAATACTTATTCAGTTTGTCGTTACTCTGGTCTGTATGTTTATACTTAAGCTACAATCTGCTGAAGGTTTTACAAAAATTTCTCTATTTAGAGAAGTAGCAATCGACCTTGGCTATCTATATCTTCCGTTTGCTGCATTTGTTATTGTTGGCTCTTCTAATGCTGTGAATCTTACAGATGGCCTAGATGGCCTTGCTGCAACTCAAGCCATTACTTCCTTTGCTTTTTTGGGGCTAATTGCATACATCACTCAGACAGATGTAAACATTACTTTATTCTGCATTGCATTTATAGGAGCTATTTTAAGTTTCTTGTGGTTTAACACACATCCAGCAAAAATATTTATGGGTGATGTTGGAAGCCTATCAATCGGTGCAGCTTTAGGACTCACTAGTGTTCTAATTAAAAAAGAAATGCTTTTTGCCGTTATTGGAATAATCTTTGTAATAGAGACTTTATCTGTGATTATTCAGGTATCATATTTTAAATATACAAAATTTAGATATGGAGCAGGAAGAAGAATTTTCCTTATGACACCAATACATCATCACTTTGAAAAGAAAGGGTGGTCAGAAAATACAATAGTTATAAAATTTTGGATAATTTCTATTGCTTGTTCGATTTTTGCTTTAACTTTCTTATTATAGGAATTATGAAATATCCAGACTTTTCATTAGAAAATACATTATCAGGAATTATAGCAGGAGTAGATGAAGTTGGAAGAGGTCCGCTTGCCGGTCCAGTGATATCTGCAGCTGTAATATTTACTGATAGAGATACGGTTATTGATGGAATAAACGACTCAAAAAAGCTAACCCCTAAGTGTAGGCAAGTTCTATACGAAAAAATAACGTCTGTTGCAAAATTTGGTATAGGAATGGCAAGCGTAGAAGAAATAAACTCATACAATATTTTGCAAGCAACAAAGCTTTCAATGAAACGTGCGTTGGCAAACTTGAATCTAGAACTAGATTATGTGCTAGTTGATGGTAATCAACCACCTGAAGTAAAATGGCAAGTAAAATCTATAGTGAATGGTGATAGCTTAAGTATATCAATCGCAGCTGCTTCAATCGTTGCAAAAGTTACAAGAGATCGGCTTATGGAAGAATTGCATAATAAACATCCTCAATATAATTGGTATAAAAATAAGGGATATGGAACAAAAGAACACCTCAGCGCTATTGGCCTTCATGGAATTACGAAGCACCATAGAAAGAATTTTGCACCTATAAGAATACTATAGCCTTTAATCACTTACCTTTTTTGAAAGGTATGTTTTCATTAAACAGGCAGACTGTGCTTGATCCGTTTCTTAAGGTAAATACCGAGCTTACTCTTTCAATTATCAGGTAGTCATCAACTGTACGAAAATTTATCAAGGATTCATATCCTGCAGAATCAACCATAAAAACTGCCGGGAAATCAGAGTTTATTTTATTAAATTGTAGATATGTAAATTTTCCGTCATCAAAAACCTTAATTGGTATTATTGATTGACTGCCTTTAACGTGCGAGATGGAATAGTTAAAATTCAAGCCTTTCTTTATAACCTCAATATCACTTATATCAGGGATAGTGGTATGACTAGCTTGCTCTAGAATATCACCGTTACTCGTTGAATAAATTTCATCACTGTTGAACAGTGGATAAAGAAACCTTACTTCATATGCTAACCTTGGATCATCTAGCCCGTTTGCTTCTTCAGCATGAAACTCGAAATAATAAACTCTTTTGTTGGTAATTATAGTTGCATTAGTATCGGCAATATCATCTATAGGCTTAATAAATAATCTATTACCTTGAGGAAGGAGTTGCCAACCGGTTGCATCACCCATTGAAAGACTCTCTATTACCTCCCCTGGCTCAAACAATATGCTGGATTGATAACCATAAAAGCCCGTGTACTTATGTATAGCCTGTGGATTATAATTCATTACCTTTATGTGGTTATCACCAGCTATTGGTCTTGGTTCCTGTTTTGCAAGTGCATAACCACCACAAAAAAATAATAGTGCAACAAAGAGTACCCTAATCATAGTATCAAAATAAACTGATCTTCATTTTATCATTGATAGACATGCACTGCAACTGTTAAGCTATCCCAGTAGTAAGCGACAGAAAATGCAAGCTTCATAATAATTCATTACTGCAGGAAAAAGGGGAGTGTTAAATAAACTGTGTCAAACCTCCATTTTTTGTTTCTATTTTATTTTTACTTCTCGGTTTGACACAGTTTATTTAACACTCCCTGCAAAGAAATTAACTACAGATTTTATGTCTAAGTTACTCCACAAAATTTTTCCTTTCCTTATCCAAGATTCAAATTTATAGTATCGATTCCCTTTTATGAAATATGAAGCCATCTCAAGTTATAGTTAAGCCTATATTCAGTGAATTACTTTCACAAGTGCAATTGATTTTAGTGTTATACTGTTCTAACAGTAAAGAAGTCATATAGATAATAATGTCTTTTGTATCCAAACGAATATCATTTTTTTTTGTTAATTTGCTCACTAATAATGTACTTATTGATTTATGTTCATTTACTACTTTTATAGTGAGTAGTGTTTTATCTTCTGTTTTAGTCAGTAAAATAGACACTAATTCAATTTGTGCCACTGCACTGATTATAGTTATCACCATATTGGAAATTATCTTATTTATTTTTTCAATTAAGTTTTCTGTAGGACATTCACTTACTCTCCACTGAAGCTTTACTTTTTTTTTAATAAATAATTTTCTATATTGGATTTAGTCTTAACAAAGCTGCAATTATCTGATGAATGAGAATACGCTTGCTTCATAACTTTATATTTATATATTAAATCATCGGAGCTTTCTTTAAGCAATGACAATGCTTCGTTTTGCATATTAGGGTTGTTTTCTTCAAGCTCTTCCAATCCACCCACTATTCCTTGCATAGAACTAGCAAAATCATGAAGAATTCGTCCTGATAGGCACTCTGTTATTAACATTATGTTTTTATTCATTGGATAAAAGTATAAATGATTTAAGTTAACCCTATATTGGTAGGCATGTAGTAGTCAATTTAAGAGAAAGTTTCGTTGCGCTTTTTGTGTCAAAGCATTAATGTAGTATTAATAATTATAAGATTTGTGAAGGCGTTATGAATACTTATGCTAAATCTGGAATAGACCTTAAACTATATAATGAACTAATAAAAAAAGTTAAACCTATTATTGAAAAGACTAAAGGAGAAGAAGTAATTAGTGAAGTAGGATCATTTTCCGCATTGTTTGACTTTTCTTCGCTGAGTAAGAAATACGACCATCCAGTACTTGTTTCCTCAACTGATGGAGTGGGCACAAAACTATTAATAGCTCAAGAGGTGAATAAGCATGATACTATAGGTATAGACTTAGTTGCAATGTGTGTAAATGATTTACTTGCACAAGGAGCAACACCTTTATTTTTCCTTGATTACTTTGCAACAGGCGTTTTAAACAAAAACGTTTTATTGTCTGTAATCCAGGGCATTGCAGAAGGGTGCAAGGAATCTAAAATAGCATTAGTTGGTGGAGAAACTGCAGAAATGCCTGGAATGTATGGTAACAATCACTATGACCTTGCAGGGTTTGTGGTTGGTGTTGTTGATCGAAAGCAAATTCTTCCAAATTGTAGTATAATGAAAGCAGGTGACTGTGTAGTTGGTTTAGAATCAAATGGAATTCACTCAAATGGATTTTCTTTGGTGCGCCATATTTTTAAAAGCTTAGGTATAAATTATAATGATATATCTCCATGGAATAATAAATCTTGGGGTGAAATATTACTTAAGCCAACAAAGATATATGTTGATTCTTTGTTGCCTATTATGCCAAAGGTAAAAGGCATTGCGCATATAACAGGTGGCGGGTTAATAGACAATATTCCAAGAATTCTCTCAGGAAATTTATTTGTAGACATAAATATTAATTCTTGGAAATGGCCAGATATATTTTTATGGCTGAAAGAAGAAGGTAAAATAGAAAAGAGAGAAATGTTAAAAACATTTAATTGCGGCATAGGTATAGTACTGATTGTAGATCCCGATAATATGAAGGATGTGGAAAGCCATTTCCAAAAGCGTGGAGAAAAAATTGAGATTATTGGAAAACTTGATGAAGCATGTCAGCCTCCACTTGATAGAGTAGTATTTAGTTAGTCTAACTTTACCGACAGTCTTTTTGCAACTTCTGAGTATGCTTCCTTTAAGTTTCCTAGATTTAAACGGAAAACATCTTTGTCTAGCTTTTTATGAGTATTTTTATCCCATAGCCTACAATTATCAGGGCTGATTTCATCGGCTAAAATGATTTTAGTGCTGTTGTTTATCAATTTGCCAAATTCTAACTTGAGATCAACTAAATATATATTTGCATTTGAAAATAGGTCGACTAAGATTTTGTTGATCTTTAAAGTTGTAGTTTTAACTTCTTCCATTTCTTTATGGGATAACCAACCAAAATATAATATGTGATTTTCATTCACCATTGGGTCGGCTAGGTCATCATTTTTGTAAAAAAACTCGATTATAGGAGATGTAAGTGCCTCACCTTCTTTGATATTAAAACGTTTGCAAAAGCTGCCAGCTGCAATGTTTCTAACCACTACCTCAAGAGGTATTATCTTGAGCTTTTTGACTAGCTGTTCTCTTTCGTTTAGAGTGTTTATAAAGTGCGTGCTAATTCCTGCTTCTTCAAGCTTTTCCATGATAAAAGCACTAACATGATTATTAATTATTCCTTTGCCCTCAATAATTTCATATTTTTCCTTGTTGAACGCTGTAACATCATCTTTAAAGTACTGTATAACAGTTGATGAGTCTTCAGTTTCAATAATGACTTTGGCTTTACCTTCGTATATCGTTTTATTCAGTGACATGATTAATTTAGCTGTATACTATAAGATAATATCAAATTGCTGCTTAGTTTACTACAAATTTGCTAATGACGTTTAGTGTTACAATATTAACCATATTTCCAGAAATGTTCCCCGGATTTTTGAACTATTCTCTTGCTGGAAGAGCGTTGGAAAAAAAAATATGGAATCTTGAAATAGTAAATATTCGTTCTTTTGCTAAAGATAAACATTCAACTGTGGATGATATTCCATATGGAGGTGGAGCAGGGATGGTTATGCGCCCAGATGTGATTGGTAATGCAGTTGATAATGTGCTTTCTGCTCATAAAAATACTAGATTTATTTATATGACTCCATCTGGTACAAAATTTAATCAGAGAATTGCGAAGGAGTTAACAGAAATTCCTCATGTAACAATATTGTGTGGTCGATTTGAAGGTGTTGACCAAAGAGTAATTGATGTGTATACTCCTTATGAGTTAAGTATTGGAGATTATATACTTTCGGGAGGTGAGCCAGCTGCGATGGTGGTTCTTGATGCATGTATTAGGCTTCTTCCAGGTGTAGTAAATAATTTCGATAGCGTTGCTGAAGAAAGTTTTAGTTATAGTGGTGGTATACTTGAATATCCTCAATATACTAGACCTGAGCAGTGGAGTAGGTACAAAGTTCCTGAGGTTCTGTTGTCTGGCAATCACAGAAAAATAAGTGATTGGAGAAGGGAACAGTCATATGTTAGAACAAAGGAACGTCGACCTGAATTGTTGAATGGAGATGATAAATGACAAACTTACTTGAAAAATTTAACGAACAACAAATACAAAGGTTAGCCAAAGAGATGCCAGCTTTTTGTCCTGGCGATGATTTGAAGGTCACTTTTAAGGTAGTTGATAGTACGGGTGAGCGTATACAGATATTTGAGGGCGTATGTATATCAAAAAGAAATCGTGGATTACACTCTTCTTTTTCAGTTAGAAAGGTAAGTCATGGAGAAAGTATAGTATCACAATTTTTTGTTTACTCTCCTGCATTAATTTCAGTACAAGTGATGAGAAAGGGAAAGGTCCGTAGAGCAAAATTATATTATCTGTGCAAGCTATTTGGGAAAGCTGCAAGGATCAAAGAACGTACTACTTATGTTAAAAAAAAATCTAAGTAGATACAATAGGGAGTGATGTCAATTGTATCATCTCAAAACTCTCTCTTATTATCCCAGTGTGTGACGCACAACTGTACTTTCCCTCCTGCTGTGGTGTCATCCCAATGTTTGACACTGGGATCCAGATTCTCCTTTTGGTTTGTGCTTTCATGGAAAATATAAAAATTATTTGCAGGCAAAGCCTGTTAGATCTCAGTTCAAGCACTGGAAAAAGGGGAAAGTCTTTTCAAATCCTCATGTAAAGAAAAGTAAATGGGTATAATAAAGAAAAACTTTCTTAAGTTACTTCAATCTAAGCGCGTACATGCTCGTGTAAAAAGAAAAAATAAAAAGAACAACATTTTATGCTTTTGCTCTTTTACAGCACTGATTGTCTCAATTGGGTGTCCTATATGTATATTACTAAGTATATTAGTTAACTCTTACAGTGCTTTAACAGTAACGAAAATTTTATTACCAGTTGAAATAAATGCTGATCTTATTTTAACTAATAATCCTGGTGATTTACGATATAAGTCCATTGGCTTACTCAACAATTCTTTACGTAAGGTGTTTGAAGGAACTGATTTTAAAGACGGTGACGAAATTTTAAGTCGTAATTCTTACAAAGAACTAGAGAAATTTTTTCATAAGAAAGTAAAAGATAGTGGTGAATATGAGATCTGGTTTACCGCGTCAAGTATAATTAATTCAATAAATAAATATAAACATTTGAATGATCATTATGCTAAATTACTTGATTGGTTAAAAGAGAAGGGAAGAGTAAGAAAATTTTTTAATAAGTCTCTGTTTCTTAAGTCTGATTCTTGTGAGCCTGAGAATGCAGGGATTTTAGGGGCATTTATCGGTTCATTAATGACAATTATAGTATGCTTAGCGTTGGCATTGCCAATAGGAATTATGTCAGGTATCTGTCTTTATGAATTTATGCCTAGAAATAGGCTAATAACCAGTATTGTAGAAATTAGCATGAATAACCTTGCTGCAGTGCCTTCGATAATATTTGGTGTGGTAGGACTGACTCTCTACTTGGGCATATTTGGTTTACCCCGTTCTTCACCGCTTGTTGGCGGGATGACTCTTTCATTTATGATGCTGCCTAATATTATTATTGCAACAAAAAATGCCTTTACAAACGTTCCTATTGCAATAAAAGATGCAGCGTTTGCGCTAGGTGCACCTCACATCAAGGTGATATTGGATCACTCTTTACCGATTGCGTTGCCACGGATAATACATGGTGCAGTGCTTGCAATTGCAAGGATTTTAGGCGAATCTTCCCCTTTACTTATGATAGGCATGGTAGCATTTATTGCTGATACACCTACATCCTTCTTCGATCCGGCAACTGTTTTACCTGTACAAATATACATATGGTCAAGTAGTCCTGAAATTGCATTTATTGAGCTTGCTGCCATTGCAATTATAGCTTTATTGTTAATGCTATTTGCTTTGAATTTAATAGCAAATTTTGTAAAAAGAAAGTTCGAGTTTTTTGATTCATGAAAATTACAATCCTATCTGGTTATGGCTTAAATTGCGAAAAAGAAACTGCATTTGCATTTATGGAATGTAGCAGAAAGCTTGGTATTAATAATATTGAAGTAAAAATCGTTCACATTAATGATATTATAGATAATCCAAGTGAACTGAAATTAAGCAATATACTTGCAATTCCAGGAGGTTTTTCCTATGGTGATGACACTGGTGCTGGTAATGCGTTTGCTTTGCGTATAAAAAACAACTTGTTAGACGAATTTCAAAATTTCTTATCTCAGGATAAGCTTATTATAGGGATATGTAATGGTTGCCAGATATTAGTAAAGTTAGTTCCAGAATTCTCTAATCTAGCTTTAACCTCTAATGATATAGGTAATTACCAATGTCGTTGGATTAGAGTGAGAGTTAATCCGCAGAGTAATTCTGTTTGGCTACGGGGCCTGAGTGAACTATATCTCCCTATTGCTCATGGGGAAGGCAAATTTTTTATGGATCAAGATACTTTGAATCAATTGATTGAAAATAATTCCGTTGCACTGCGTTACGTTGATGAAAATGGTGACTATGCAAATTTACAATTTCCTTACAATCCAAACGGATCTATATACGACCTGGCAGCTTTGTCAGACAAAAGTGGTAGAGTTTTAGCTTTAATGCCTCACCCAGAGAGAGGAATATTTTTTACTCAGCAGGACAACTGGCCTCTTGAAAAAGAAAAATGTAAACGTTCAGGAGTGGCTATGCCAAAATATGGTGATGGAATGCTCATATTTGAGAATGCACTAAAATATTTTGCGTAAGTATTACAATACATTACATACAACAAGTTTTTAAACCATAAAAAGTTACTTGATCAGGATGACAATAAATCTTTATTTTTGATCTGCAGAGTAGCTTTCTCTAACGTTAGGGATATAATTGTTCCACTTTCCAATTGCTTTTCTCAACAAGAGTATATCTAAATCTAGTGTGTCTCCTATATTCACCTTCTTGCCAAAATTCAATTACCTTTGGGATTACGCAAAATCCCACCCAAAAGTCAGGACGAGAAACTTGTGTATTGTGAAATTCTTTCTCTTTCAATTCTATAGCCTGCTCAAAATCTTGCCAATTTTTCAGAACTCTTGATTGTTTTGAGCACCACGCGCTAATTTGACTATCGCGTGCTCGAGAGGAGAAATATTCGTCAGCCTTTTTGCCGCTTAGAAGCCTAACTTCTCCTTCAATTCGTACTTGTCTAGAAAATTCTGTCCAATGAAATACGAGTGCAGCTTTGGGGTTCTCAGTCAATTCTTTTCCTTTTCTACTGTTTACGTTAGTAAAGAACACAAAACCTTCTTTACTATACTCCTTTAGTAATACCACTCTTGCAGATGGAATGCAGTCTTTGCTACACGTTGCTAGCGTCATTGCAGTTGACTCTTTACACGGAAAATTAAGTACTTCTTGATACCACTTTGAGAACAAATCAAAAGGATCTTTTTCAGGTAAGAGTGTCATATGCAAAAATAAAATTTAATTCTGACATGCATTGCAAAAATAAGTGCTACGACCATTTTGTCGTATAAGTGTTATGATATTGTTGCAGATTCTGCAAGGTTTTTGCACTTTACCATATACGTAAAAGTTATTTTGAAAGTATCCAGCAGATCCAGATGGTTGTGCATAATCTTTCAGTGTTGAACCACCAGCAGCAATTGCATCACTCAGAGTATTTTTTATTTCGATAGCAAGTTTTTCGCACTCTATATATGTTAAATCTTGTGCTAGCCTAAGTGGTGATATGCGAGCTCTAAATAAGCTCTCAGAAGCATATATGTTACCTACGCCAACTATTAGCTTATTATTCATTAATACTGATTTGATATTTGCTTTTCTGCTCTGTAGCAACTTCTGTAAATAATTTCCATTAAATTCATCTGTGAGGGGTTCTATTCCTAGGTTATTAAAAAAATTTAGTTCTTGCTCTCTGTTTAAAACAATCACTAATCCAAACCTTCTTGGGTCATTAAAGATTAGTGAAGTGTTGTCAGAAAATAAGAATATCACATGATCATGTTTGTTCTGTGCTTGATTGTCTTCAACATATATAAGCTTTCCGCTCATGCCGAGGTGTATGATTACAGCCATACTAGCATCTATATTCGAGATTATATATTTACCTCTACGCTTGATATCATTTATAACTTTGCCCTTTAGCAAATCATCAATATTCTTCGTTATTGGTACACGCAAATTCCAATTATTGACTGTAACATTGCTTATTTTCTTATTTTTGATTTTATCAAATAAGAAGTTAGAGATGACTTCCACTTCTGGGAGTTCTGGCATGATACCTCCTTCAAAACTTAAGTTTCTGATGGTAATTTTGTTGTTAAAGCTTCCTCAAATACGTTTGGGTATTCTGCAGCGCTTTCTCCTAAAAATTCCTCACCACAAACAAATTTTGGAAGGGGTCTGCTTTGTCTACTCTGTTGCTGTTTTTTTCTTTTTAGAATATTTTGCTTTAAAGCTTTTGCCAATCTTTTTCTCTCTTCTTCTTTTTCCTTATTTTTTTTCATGTTATTCATTATCATAATACGTGAACTTGCCGTTGTAGCTCAGGTGGTAGAGTACGTCATTGGTAATGACGAGGTCCCAAGTTCGAATCTTGGTAACGGCAGTTTAGAGGACGATATTCATAAAGTCAATCCTCTAGATGCTAATTAGATTATAGAAAAACGTCTAGTAAATACCTTTTATACACTACCATTAAGCTGCTTTTTCAGTATTACTATTCAATAATACCTGCCGTAATTTTTCTTTAGAAAATCCATGCATTAAAAGAAATTGTATAATCCTTTGCCAAAAATCCCTCACAATATACTGAAGGATTATTAAAACTTACGTTGGCAGGGTTAAACCTGTTACCATAACTTCCCCCACCACAAATATTTTCATAACAACACTGCTTACAATCGTCAGGCCTGTTTTCCATATCACTCAAAAAGTTATTAAAAAATTTATCTGATGAGAACTTAGCCCAACTAGTATTGCTTATGTTATATTCAACAAACTTATGAGGGACACATGTTCTCAAATCATCTAGTGGGCCGAGATTACCATTATTGGAAACACATATTAACGGTAATACAAAAGGACTTCTTTTGCCAAATCCTTCAACTCTTGAATAATTACCGTAAAATAGCTCTAATGAAAAGTTATATAGAAATTTCTCTATCCTTTTTATGATAGTTCTCAGTCAGGTCTTCTTTTATCTTATCTGCCCAGCATATATTACCATGCCCTCCACCATCTCTATCAAACTGACAATGGCTATTGTGATTATTTCTACCATGAAAATTATCTGAAAGCTTTTCTATTCTTTTAAGTATGACACTACTACTAACTTGACCGATATTAGCGCTAAGAAGCTCTAATAATAAATCCACTTGTTTTTCTTTATTGTTTACCATAATTATTTTGCCTTAAAATAGCAAAGTCTAGGTTTACTATAGCTTTTGTCAAGCATTTATCTGAGCTATTTATATATTGGAATGCTACTCGTCATTTTATTTGCTTTCAAATGTATAACTTTCGGTATCTTGTTTTCAAGGACTTTTAACTTAATATTACCACTATTAAAGTCAATACTATAACACTTTAGTTCTTGACCATCCTTGAGTCCCATATTATGGCAATCACTACCTAATTTAACCCCACGTATCTTTTGTAGCTCTAGACTTCTGGTTAAGTTAAAGCATATATCACTATACTTATCAGTATCTTGGAAAGTTAAATTTTTATTTAGTAATCTACTGGGTAATAGACTGAGAAGTATGCTAGAATCTCTTATAGAGGCTATGATGTCTTTTATAAGGGACTCTGGTAAGTAATGTTTTAAATGACTTGCAAATAAGTCAACATTAAAATTAACTTTCTTTGAAGTTATTTCACTTATTATATTATTTATAGTAGTCAATAAGTTATACCTTCCATTACTAACCTCATTTAATTTCTCATCTATTATCATTGCAAGAATAAAACCTTTGTTATAACTCAACATGCTTATGTTTTGATCAAGTAAATGCTTTTGATTTGTTTTTTCGAAATCAATATTAGGTATTAAAGAATTAAAATACTCTTTTAAAGTAATATTAATTATTTTTAAGTACTCATCTTTATCAATAAGTTTCGTGTCAAGTAAGGTTTTCACTCCATAAAATTCCGTAAATCCTTCAAAAAACCACTTATATTTTATTTCATTTTTCTTATCGTTGTCTTGCTCTATTATATGTCCTATATATCTGTGAATTAATTCATGTGATATCACTCTAGTATAATCTTTGATATTTTTTTTTAAGCTTCCCTCAATAATTACATAGTCCTTTCCTGCAGCACCTGTAGTTCTACTAAGATTGGGATTATCAACAAGTACTATATTATACGGCTTACTTTCTAGTATGAATAAGTTATCTTGAGCTAAGATAATTTTATTAATAATATTTACAAGACTGATACTATTATGAGCATTGGTATAAAGCTTATTTCTTTTATCAAGATCAAAACTTCTAAAATTGTCAGTTCTAATAATTTTTTCTATATTATCAAAAGGTTTTCTAAAAGGTAAAAAATCAGGTGAGTTTTTTAAATGTGATGAAGAGTTATCTAAAGCAATAGCAGAATGCATATACTGAATGTATATAAGGAAAAAACAAATAATATAATTTAATAGACTGTGTACATTTTTAAGCTTAATGTTTGCCATAAATAAAACAGGACATTGAGAAGTGTAAGTAATTACGATTAAGCAAATATAATTTATTGCTAAGTAGGTGATAAGGATAATTTTAATTATCTCTTTAAAACTTTACTCTTCCCATATTATTGAACACCTTATAATAAAGACTGAGAAGAAAGTTACAAAGGATTGTATATTCTTATCATCATAGCGCTTTTACTACAGTAATAACACTAAGAATAACTATAAGTTTCTTTGAATGATAGTTGAATTTTGATTGAAATTTTGAGGCTATAAAAACCGTAGGTACCAGTTGGTTTTTATTAGCTAAAGTAAACGTCAAATATCTGGAATTCTGGACATAAAATCCTCCTTTGAAAAAAAAGATTAGAAAAAAATGCAATGCACATACGACAGAAATTAAGTATGTGTGTATGCACCCACATACGCTGAAGAGGATACACTACATTTTTTTATGAGTTTGATTGTTTAATAAAAAAAAGTCTGCAGACAAAGATAAATTTTTGAGCTCTAAAAGTATCTCTAATTGTCATTATAATCAGATTTAGAATATGCGGAAGTAATTTTTTAGCTATAAGAATATATTATAGAAAAAAGGAACCCAAAAGTTAGCGTTATTGGTAATCCAACTTGGTGTAACGGCACTGTAGACCTTACAATAAAGACTGAGAGGAAAGTTACAAAGGAAGATTATCATGCTTCTTCCATATTCTTTCTACTTTCTTGTTTTTAAGTAGCTCTAGTGCTTTGTGAAAGTGATGCCTTGTTTTACTTGGCACTATAATGTCATCAATGTATCCATGTGATGCAGCAAAAAATGGATTAGCAAATTTCTCTTTATATTCTTTGATTAACGTTTGCTGGTCTTTTTCATGCCTAAATATAATTTCAACTGCACTTTCAGGGCCCATTACAGCTATTTCAGCAGTTGGCCAAGCATAATTTATATCACCTTTTAAATGCTTTGAGTTCATAACAATATATGCACCACCATACGCTTTTCTAGTGATAAGGCTAATTTTCGGCACGGTCGCTTCAGCATAAGCGTAAAGCAGTTTCGCTCCGTGTTGTATTATATTATTGTATTCTTGATTTGTACCTGGCAGGAAACCTGGAACATCAATAAGTGTGATGATGGGAATGTTAAATGCGTCACAAAATCTTACAAACCTCGCAGCTTTTCTTGAAGAGTCAATATCCAAGCATCCTGCAAGGTGCATAGGTTGATTTGCAACAACACCAATAGTATTTCCTCCAATTCTGCCAAAGCCAATTATGATGTTACGGGCAAAATCGGGTTTTAGTGCAAAAAATTTCCTTTCATCACACACCTTTTCAATAAGTTCATACATATCATAAGGAGTATTAGGATTACTAGGAACTAGAGTGTTCAAAGATTCATCAACATCATCAATTAAGTTGCAGATTGGTACAGATTTCGTTGACTCTTGATTATTTACTGGTAAAAAGGTAAGGAATTCACGGATTCTCAGCAGCATTTCAACATCGTTATTGAACGCAAAATCTGCTACTCCTGTTTTGCTTGTATGAATTTTTGCTCCACCAAGATCTTCGTGGCTTACATCTTCATAGGTAACTTTTTTCACTACATCTGGTCCGGTTATAAACATGTATGAGCTATTTTTTACCATGAAAATAAAATCGGTTAGCGCTGGAGAGTAAACTGCACCGCCAGCACATGGGCCCATGATTAGAGAGATTTGTGGTATAACGCCTGATGCATTTACATTCCTTTGAAAAATTTCTCCGTAACCAGCAAGGGAATTTACTCCCTCTTGAATTCTAGCTCCACCAGAGTCGTTTAGTCCGATAATTGGAATCCTGGCATTAATTGCCATATCCATAATTTTGCATATTTTTTTTGCATGTGATGCACCAAGTGATCCACCAAAGACAGTGAAATCCTGAGAATAAACAAAAACTTTTCTGCCATGAATAGTACCATGGCCAATTACAACTCCATCACCTAAAAAATCAGCATTTTGCATGCCAAAATCAGTTGCGTGATGCTTCACAAACTTATCATACTCTTGAAATGAATTTTCATCGAGCAATATACTCAGCCTTTCTCTAGCGGTTAGCTTTCCTTTTTCATGTTGCTTGTTAACTCTATCAGGACCTCCTCCTTTTTCGGCTTCTAATGTTTTGATCTTTAGAGTTTCTAGTATTTCAGAGTCTTGCATGTAGTAAAATAACTTTCAAATTGGTTGTAAACTTTATTGAGCTTACAAATCCTATTGATTATACACATACACCGTTACTGCATGCAACGGTGTATGTGTACGATAATTAATGCGCTAGCAATTTCTATTTAATATTTTGAGAATGCTGAGACTCACTAACATTCTGTGCACTTGCACTTGTTACACCTGTTGATGGATTAATTGTTATAACTTCTCTTTCAATTCCTTGTAAGTTTGAAGCCAATGAGACCAATTTTGCTAGAGTCATGTCATTATATTTATCCATCTTCTTATTCTCATAATAGCCAATTTTTATTTTTACAGCTTTGTTTTCCTCGAAGTCCTCAGGACTTATATTATCACTTAAATCAGTACAAAATACGTTACCATTTCCACTAATATTTAAAGCAATACTGCAATCTCTATCACCCACTTTCCAGTCAAATTTAATTATACAAGACTCATTTAGTATTTGATAAAGCCTTACACCATCATCACTTTGTGAAACACGCACCAACCTTTTATCTTCTGGAGATACCAATGTAAAAGCTCCAATTTTTGGATTACTATCCTTTAAGGCTTTACCAGGAAATGAGTTATCAAATTTTAACTCACCTCTGCCTTCTTTTAACGATACCCATGCAGTAAATGATTTATCTTCTTTTCCTCTCAACCTCACATCTATAGAATCATTACCTGTATATTCAGCAATTCCTTTTCGAATTACACTTTTAGGATAGGTATATAATCTATCAAGTCAATAGTTAAATTAAAAAATTTTGATTATAATTTACTATTTATAAAATACGCTCTTAAACTATGCTGAAAATAGTCATAATAGGCCTTCCAAATGCAGGCAAGTCAACTCTATTTAATAGGCTGGTGGGAAGAAAAGCAGCGGTAGTTAGTGACATTCCAGGAGTAACGAGAGATAGGCGTGAAGGAATTGGAAGAATTAGTGATTTAGAGTTTAAAGTCATAGATACAGGAGGATGGAATGACCAAACCAGTTTTTCACTACAAGTTATTGAACAAATAGAGTTTTCTTTGTCGAGTGCAGATGTAGTTTTCTTTCTTATTGATGCAAAAGTGCAAAACGAGCAGAACAAAGAGTTTGCAAAGTGGCTGAAGAGAAAAACAAATAAACCTGTAATACTAATAGCAAACAAATGTGAAAGTCATAAATCGGAAAATGTTGATTATTTGCAGTTTTTCAATTTCATAGGTCCGGTATACATCTCAGCCGAACATAATCTTGGTATGATTGATCTTTATGATGCATTAGCTAGTGTTATTGAAGGTCTTAGCGAAGGCACTGAGCTGCCTGAAAGTGAGTCCATTAGACTGAGGATTGCAATCATCGGTCGCCCAAACGTTGGAAAATCAACTTTTTTAAACAGTTTACTTGCAGAAAATAGACTAATAGTAAGCTCAGAACCCGGTACCACGCGTGACTCTGTGGATATTTCATACGAACATAATGGGAAATTAATCACTCTCATCGACACTGCGGGAATCCGCAGAAAGGCAAATGTTGTTGATAACTTAGAATCAAGATTTGTTGAAAAAAGTATAGAGTCAATAAAGCGCTCTCATGTAGTGATTTTAATGTTAGATTCCTTGCTTGGCATTGAGCAGCAGGATTTATCAATTGCTGAAGCTGCAATTAAAGGGGGGAAGGGAATTATCATTGTTTTAAATAAGTGGGATTTAATAGGTAAGGATGACAGAAGTAAGTTAATAAAATTTGTCAAACAACAGGAAGTGACTCGGTTATTTTTGGAAGTGCCAACTGTAACAATTTCTGCATTGAAAGGTATGCGCTGTGGTGATGTGATAGATAAGTGTCTTGAAGTGAGTGAATCCTTAAACAAGAAGATCAGCACTGCAAAACTGAATAATTGGCTAATAGATGCTGTGGAAAAACATTCTCACCCACTTATAAAAGGTAGAGAGATTAAAATGAAGTATATTGCTCAAATTGGCACCAAACCTCCAGCTTTTTCTTTGGTATGCAACGTCCCGGAAAGTGTTGATGAGAGTTATAAACGTTATTTGACTAATGGTCTTAGAAAAAACTTCTTTGTTGAAGGTGTACCAGTTAGATTGCTTTTGAAAAAGAATAAAAACCCCTATGTAAAGTAGATAATCTTGTTTTACTAATAATATACTTTTTTATCTTAGTAATATTATTAATAAGTAAATAATATTACTTAAATAAGCAGTTGATAAATTAATATTATATAGCAAAGTATTAACTTGTTTAGTACTTTTGCTATGAATTATAAAGGACAAGATTTAAGGCCTGGATCTCCACATACTTTCACGGTTGATACACCTTTAGTATTTCAGTGGCTTCCAAAAAGATATGGATACCCGATTCCAGAAAAATATTTGGAAAGATTGAGCAATTGGGCAAAAAGGGAAGATACGCGTGTAGTGAAATTAGTAATAAATGGATCTGGTTTTACTCCTACGCAACGTAAAGAGTTGGAGAATAAAATATCAAACAGAGAGTTTAACCCAAACAAAAACATAGAGCTTATAGACTTTAATGAGCTGGATTTAGGAGAGTATGAATTTAGCTTTCACTTACAAACAGATAAGAAAACAGAACTATCTAAATGTCCTTTATACACTGTATCTCAATATTTCAAAGATCTATACTCTATTCCAGAAAGTAAAATTTTGGTGTTGAGATAGACAGTATGCGTATATTTATGTTGTTGGTATTGAAATCTCCTATGATCTATTTTGATTTTGATATCTTACCTAAAGAAGATAAGAAAGTTGGTGAGATTCAGGCTGTGCATGGCTTTTTGGTTGCTGAAAATGACAGAAAAGGTTATGACTATGATGGTATAGCAAGTATTGAAAATGCTATCATTGCTCTAAGCGATGCTGGTAGAGTAAAAATTATGGAAATTTACAATGAAGTAAAGAATAAGTTTCAAAAAGATTATCCTTTGTTTAAGTTATCAGAACATGAGATTTACAAAATTATGGAAGAGATAGTATATTTCACTCTTTCTAATGACGTTCTTCTTCTTATATCTAGCTATCAAGATTCTAACAAACGTTACAACAGACGTTTGGAAGAAGCAAGATTGCTTATGCAAGAAACATTTGGGTTTAAAACCAATGGAGGAGAAGTTGATATTCAATATGACAATAGCTGGACGAAAAACAAGGATGAATTGTATACCAAAGAAGAAATTGCAAAAATAGATAGTGATACTAGGGTTGTAACTAGTATGCAAACTAAATCAGTATCTAGCTGTGAATACATGCATAGAGGCTAGATAAAAAAGTTATAGAGTGATATGTGTCGCTTTATAATTATATAGAACATTATTAAACAAAAGTTGACTTTTTCGGTTGTTGTGGTAATTCGTTAATTATGTCAGATATAAATAACAGTTCTACAATCTTTTTGCTGTCAAGTGCCGCTGCTCTGATTTTTGCATATGTGCTAGAGTATTTCTTCAATATGCTACCATGCAAGTTATGCATATACGAGCGAGTAGTTTACTATGTTACAGGGCTACTTGCAGTTGCGTACATGTTCAAAGACAACAAAATCCTAATCTATGCGATGTTTTGCAGCTATCTCATTGGTGCAATAATATCTTTTTATCATGTAGGTCTTGAACTCCACTTATTTCATGATGTTTTAGGCTGTACAGAGCAAGCAAGTGGTAACGTTAGCATAGAAGAGTTGAGAAATAATCTATTAAACCCCAATTACTCTCCGTCTTGTGACAGGCCTCATTATATTTTTGGTGTTTCATTAGCAACATGGAATCTTATTTATCTTATAGTAGCCCTGTTTGTATCAGGTAGGATATATTGTAAAGAAAGAAATTTAAGGCACAATTGGTGCAAAAAGTAGCAAGAGTAGATGCTGCATTTGTACACCGCTTAGTTGTCACCCAGTTTCCGCAATTTAAAGATCTGTCTATCTGCCAAATCGTGCCCGGTGGATGGGACAATAGAACATTTCGTCTGGGTGATCACATGCTTGTGCGTATGCCAAGCGCTGCAAAGTATGCAATGCAGGTGGAAAAGGAACAAAAGTGGTTACCCAGGTTGGCACCTTTACTGCCACTTTCAATTCCAAAGCCTTTGGCAATGGGAGAGTCGTGTGAGGGTTACCCATGGCAATGGTCTATTTACCAATGGATTGATGGCAACACCGCTGCATCTGTGCACATAGCAGATCTGAATAACTTTGCAACCAGCCTTGCTCAATTTCTCGCTGCTTTACAACGCATAGATACTACAGATGGGCCTCTTCCCGGACCACATAATTTCTATCGTGGAGGGGTACTAACAACCTATAATGCTGAGACAAAGCAAGCAATTGCCGTTCTAAAAGATAGAATAGATGCCAATGCTGCAATCGAGCTCTGGGAAGCAGCGCTAGCAAGCGCTTGGAAAGATTTGCCAGTGTGGGTCCATGGTGACGTTAGCGCTGGCAACCTATTGGTGCAAGAAGGAAAATTGAGTGCCGTCATTGATTTTGGAGGATTGGGGATCGGCGATCCCGCTTGCGATCTAATGATTGCTTGGACGCTGCTTAGAGGAGAAAGCCGAAAAATCTTCCGTGCAATGCTTCCGTTGGATGCTAGCACTTGGACTCGTGGCCGTGCCTGGGCTTTATGGAAGGCTCTTGCTGATATTACCACAAACACGAACGCTGTCGAAGCTTGGCACACTATTAATGAAGTGTTTAGAGATTATAAACGCAATTCATAAAGTATATTTGTATGAACATTGTGATTTGAGAGCAATCTCCACTAGAAAGGATGTAATCTCAGTATTGAAATCCAGTTTTTTTATCAAAAAATTTTTTGTATAAGGAAGGTGTCATACTAGTCACAGCTGTACGAACATTGTGATTTGGGCTAAAAAGATGCGAGTAGCCCCTTCGGTGTCATCTTATGTTTTTGTCATCCCAGTGCCCAGATACTGGGATCCAGAACAGGTAATAAGAAGTGCTGGAATGACATCCTGAAATTTTAGCTACAAATATTAAGAAATTTACCAAATAGAAAAAAGGCAAAAGAATCCCCCAGTAGTGAGTTTTGACCCTATAATAATGTAAATTGGCGTTGTAATAATGTGCTAACGCTTATTTAAAGCGCGTTTTGGCTGAATGTAGAAAAAATAAAAAAAGACATGCAGCCGCTATAATTTTTTGTAATTTGCCAATAAATATCTGAGTTTTTTACTGAATTTTGTTGTTAAATCTGCAGAGATTAAAAACAAGGATAAATACTCTTATTGATATGATAAGGAACGTGGGAAGGTTTGTCAAGTCGCTTCTATACACCTGAGCATTGATCATACGGGTTCCATCTGTTATATATAGTCTTTTGCACACGAAAAAAACTGATGAATGAGTATGATATTACAGTTATAGGCAGCGGTCCTGGTGGTTATATAGCAGCAATTAGGGCGGCGCAGCTTGGACTTAAAACTGCAATTGTTGAAAAGGAGGAAAATTTGGGTGGTATATGCTTAAATTGGGGATGTATACCAACAAAATCGCTACTTAGAGCGTCTGAAGTTTATAGATTAATAAGAAGATCAGAAGAATTTGGCATAAAAGTAAAGGATGCAAGTTTTAATATACAATCAATGGTGAAATATTCAAGGAACGTTGTTGGCAAGCTATCAAGTGGTGTTGAGTATTTGATGAAAAAAAATAACATCAAAGTCCATCAAGGCTTCGGTAAACTTGCAGGTAATCGTACTATAAAAATTCTTAATGACAAAAAGGAGGAGGAAATTTCTTCCAAGCATATCATTTTAGCAACAGGTGTAAGGGCAAGAAATCTTCCTGGAATCGAAGTAGATGGAGATTTAATATGGAATGCGCAGCACGCTATGACTCCAAAGAAGTTACCAAAATCTCTACTAATCATAGGTTCTGGTGCGATAGGAATAGAGTTTGCAAGTTTTTATAGTACTTTGGGAGTTGATGTAACAATTATAGAAGTAAAAGACACTATTTTGCCGCTGGAAGATAAAGATATTTCAAATTTAGCACAAGAAATATTCACAAAACAAAGGATAAAAATATATACAAACAGTAGCGTAAAAGCTTTGACTAAAAATAAAGACTTTGCTCAAGTGTTACTAAGTAGTGGTGAGAGCAAAGAATTTGATAGGGTGATTGTTGCAGTTGGCGTTCAAGCAAACACTGAAAATATAGGTTTAGAAAATACAAAAATTAAGTTGAGTTCTTCTGGTTTCATTGAAACGAATGAGTGGTATGAAACAAGTGAATCAAGTGTGTATGCAATAGGTGATGTAGCTGGTCCCCCATGTTTAGCGCATAAAGCAAGTCATGAAGCTGTAATCTGTGTTGAGAAAATTGCCGGTAAAAATGCTCATAAGTTAAAAAAAGAGTGCATACCAAATTGCACTTACTCTCATCCGCAAGTAGCAAGCGTTGGCCTTACTGAGGAACAGGCAATAAAAAGTGGATACGATATAAAAGTAGGAAAATTTCACTCCAACTTTAATGGTAAATCTATTGCACTAAGTGAAACTGAAGGTTTAGTGAAAACAATTATAGACAAAAAAACAGGCGAACTTCTGGGTAGCCACATGATAGGTGCGGAAGTAACAGAGTTAATTAGCAATTTTGCTCTTGCAAAGCAACTAGAAGGAACAGACTTCGACATAAAATCTACGATTTTTCCTCATCCAACCATTTCAGAGATGATACATGAGTCAGTACTTGCTGCAGATGGTGAATCGCTGAATAGTTGAACTAACGTTCTATCGTTTTAGAGCTACAATTATCCTGATTAGGCGATTCAATTCTAATAGATTGATTACCAATATCAGATTTTTCTAACTTTTCTTTTAACCCTTCAGCTGCTTCTTTCACTTCAAGCTTTTTTTCCTGATTAAGATCCTCTGGGCTTTTTCTTTTACTGTCTAAACCTTGTTGTCTATCAATATTTTTATTGAGTTGTTCTTGCTGAGGTAGACCATCAACTGAGTTAACAAAGAGCTTTTTTGTGCTTTTTAACAATCCTATAAAACCTCCACTTCCGCCTTCTCTTTGCTCTTGAGGCTTGTTTTTCACGTTTTTACTGTTGCTGCTTTCAGGCATTTTTAACTCAACTATCATAAAGCTTAATAAAATTTTACATGCAGATTATTAAAAAATGATTAATAATCTATTATCAAATTGCTATTTACAGATGGATATTATTCTAGCAACAGGCGGTACAGGTGGGCATGTTTTTCCAGCTATAACCTTAGCAAAAGCGCTAAAGGTACAAGGGCACAATTGTATATTATTCACTGATCAAAAAATCATCAATATAGAAAGTTATATTTTACCATTGTGCAAGCCAAGTGGCAACAAATTGAAGTTTCTCTTTTTGTTAATGTATAGTTGTGTATTAGCACTGTATCAAACAAGAAAATTAAAACCAAAGCTAATCATTGGTTTTGGTAGCTACGCCTCTTTTCCAACTCTTTTTGCAGCAAAGATTTTTTCTATACCTATAATTTTACATGAACAAAATATAGTTTTAGGGAGAGTAAATAGATTCTTTTTCAAGAGTGCAAAATTAATTGCAACTAGCTTTCCAGAGACTAAGTATGCAGAAGGTAGTAAATGCGTTTTTACAGGAAATTTTGTCGATATAGAAGCACAAGGCTATTCTAAAGCTGAAACAGTTTTAAACGTGTTAATAATAGCAGGCAGTCAGGGTGCAAATTTTTTTGATGATGTAGTGAGCAGCGTAATTTGTGATCTACCTGCTGAAGTAAAAGAGAGGATTAGAGTAACGCAGCAATGTACGAAGAAAAATATAAACAAAGTCAAGAGTCTATACAAAAGTGAAGGAATTGATTGTGAATTAAGTGAGTTTTTCGATGATATGGAAAATAAACTGGCCAATGCTCATTTGGTAATTAGCAGAGCGGGAGCAACTTCAATAGCAGAGATCACTCTTGCTGAGCGTCCTGCTGTATATATTCCTTATCCTCACTCAAAAGATAACCATCAATTTTATAATGCAAAACATATTGAAGATTCGGGAGCAGCTGTAATGGTTGAGCAAAATAGTAACGCGAAAAAGAATCTAGGAGAGTTGCTAGTTGATTTATTGCAAAATTGTCAAAAATTGCGTGATATGGCTAATAATACTAAGAAAACAAGAATAAGGAATGGAGTTACTGAATTTATTAAGGCAATAGCTCAAGAACTTAGTTGACGAATTGCTTTTTCTTCAAATGCATCCCATAGTTCTTTTTCTAGTGATTTACTATACAACTTATTGATATAAACTACTCCCGTAGGCGAAGTTGTGTTAATTTCAAGAAGGAAGTCATCTATAATATCAATACCAACAAATATTAGCCCTCTTT
The DNA here is from genome assembly GCF_008245065.1 of Wolbachia endosymbiont of Chrysomya megacephala. Lineage (NCBI taxonomy): Bacteria > Pseudomonadati > Pseudomonadota > Alphaproteobacteria > Rickettsiales > Anaplasmataceae > Wolbachia > Wolbachia endosymbiont of Chrysomya megacephala. Next base: position 514,180 of record NZ_CP021120.1, on the reverse strand, counting down.
TCTTTAGCTCAGGACCGATTTTATTACATATTTCAGTGTCTCTATCATTCATTTCAATAGATTCAAAACTTGCTCCAAGCCTCATATTTGTTCTGATTTCTCCGCTAGACTTTGGAACTCGCTTCATTACTCCTATTGGCTTTCCATCCAGTAGCAGTATTCTTTTATCTGTATTTATCTTTTTACAAAATGCTTGTGCAATTACAGGACATTCATATTTTGCAATCATGAGATCGACTACCACTTGAATGCTATTTTGGTCTTGTATTCTTATTACGTCATTTCCTCCATAGCTATATAGTGGTTTCAAGATGATATCTTGATAGTCGTGACAAAAATTTCTAATCATCGATATATTTTCAGTGATCAAAGTTGGAGGAATTAGCTCTAGAAATAGTGAAGTAATTAATTTTTCAGGACAGTTTCTTATTTCTGTTGGATTATTTATTACTAACGCAGTAGTCTTTTCTAAGATATAGGTTGTTGTAATGTACCGCATATCAAAAGGTGGGTCCTGCCTGATAAGTATGATATCCATTTCATTCAAATCTATAGTTACATCTTCTTTAGAAGTAAAACCAAAATCATCAACGCTGACTTTCTGAGCAAGAGCAATTGACTGATTTAACTTGAGTGCTAGATTATTAGGAACATAGACAAAAATTTCGTGCTTTCTCCTCTGCGCTTCTTTTATTAATGCAAATGTAGTATCAGTTTCAAAATTTATATTTTCATCCATTTGAAAAGCTACTTTCATTTATCCTCCCTTCCTATTACAATATACTATAGTACCATAAAAGTGTTAATAATGGAGCAAAGTATGGAATTAACAGTAGGAAATAATGCACCTGATTTTAGTTTGCCAACAGATTCTGGCGAAATTTTATCGCTGAGTGAATTTTTTGATAAAAAAAATGTAGTCCTTTATTTTTATCCTAAAGACGATACTCCGGGCTGCACAATGGAGGCAAAAGGCTTTAGAGACAATATAGAAAATTTCTCTTCTTTTGACACAGTGATAATTGGTGTATCAAAAGATAGCGTTAAGTGCCACGCTAACTTCAAAGCAAAATATTCTTTGCCATTTTCTTTAGTTTCTGATGAAAATGCTGAAATGTTGGAAAAATATGGTGTTTGGGTAGAAAAAAGCATGTTTGGCAAAAAGTATATGGGAATAGAGCGCACTACTTTTTTAATCGATAAAAAAGGTAAAGTAGTGAAGATCTGGAAAAACGTAAAAGTTAGTGGACATGTTGATGAGGTTCTAGAAGAAGTAAGGAGAATATAAATTAAAGAATGACTACCCATTGCTATATAAAAAAACTGAAATTATATAACTTTCGTAGTCATTCAAACTTTGAACTGGATTTAGATGATAGACCAGTTGTAGTAACTGGCAAAAATGGTATTGGAAAAACTAATATACTTGAAGCAATCTCATTGCTTGCTAAAAGCAACGGAATGAAAAAAGCAAAAATCAATGAGATGCAAAATAGGCGCAGTAATGAAAGTTGGGTAGTGTATTATGATTTTTTCAATGGAGCAGAGCTTAACTCAATTGGTATAGGAAAGAATCTTAATAAGAAATTAATACAAATTGATGGGAAAACGCAGTCAAGCTACTCATCTTTGTATAGAATATCTAATGTAATATGGCTAATTCCACAAATGGACTATATTCTTCTTAATTCTCCAAGTGACAGGTTAAAATTTTTAGACCGTATAGTTTCACTATTTGAAGAAAATTACACCTATTGCTACATGAAATATAGAAAAGCTAAGCATGAGCGAAGTAAATTGCTTAGAGAGAATATTTTGGACGAAAGTTGGCTCTCTAGTCTTGAAAACGTCATGGCTACCAATGCAATTGATATTTTACGTATGCGATCATCTGTTTTAAAGATATTACAAGACACAATTGATAACCATTCTTGTGAGTTTTTTCCAAAGGCAAGTTTGAAATTTAGCAGTCAGCTAACTTTGAACGATACTGCAGAATATTTTCAGAATCGTCTAAAGGAAAACAGAGAAAAAGACTCATTAACTGGTAGAGTAACCTTTTCTGTACATAATGATAATTTTTGGGTTTTTTGCCAAAAAGGGGACATGCCAATAAATCTTTGTTCTACTGGAGAGCAAAAGCTATTACTGCTTTCTATCATCTTATCTAGTGTAAAAGCAAGGTGTATTCATTACAATAAAGCACCTCTTCTTCTGCTTGACGATATAATGTCGCATCTGGATAAAGATTACAGAAAGGTGTTAATGGAGGAGGTGTTAAGCATTCAATGTCAAACTTGGATAACCGATGTAAATCAAGATAATTTCAATAACTATCTTTGCTCTTTCAAGTTTTTTGAATTATCAAGTAAATAAATTTCAAGCGTGCTGTCATACATCAAGCTCATATTCGGTATGTAAATCTCTAATTAAAGCCTCAGCGTGTTTTTTTTGAACAACTATACTGATCTTGATTTCGGACATTGTGACAGCAAGTATTTCTATCTTTTTTTCGCTTAAAACCTTGAGTGTGCGATACATCACTTCAGTGTTAGACATAACACCAATACCAATTATTGAAATTTTAGCTATATTATTGTTTACGACATAATTTTCATTTTTGTTCAATAACTTTGTCATTAAATCAACATCAAATTTAGAAATCAAAAAGCTTGACCCATGTATCATGTCAACTTTAACGTTTGCTCCTGCTATATCTCTTAAAGTATCCAGAGTATTTGCAAAGTTAGTAAAAGTTACAAGAGCTTCGTGAGTGCTATAAGTTATTCCAGTAATTAAGTATCTTTCCAGTACATCTTTTTCGTGTAGTACTGTAGTGCCTTCTACTTCCTCAAAAGTGGATAACACTTGCACCTTAATATTATGCTTCATTGCAAGTTGTACTGAACGATTATGCAATATTTTAGCACCAGATGACGACATCTCCAATATTTCATTGTAAGAGATAGATTTAAGCTTGCGTGCCCTTGGAACAATTTTTGGGTCTGCTGTATATATTCCGTCAATATCAGTAAAAATTTCACAAGTCCTAATACCAAAGACTACAGCAAAGGCAATTGCTGAGATATCAGATCCTCCTCTACCAAAAGTAGTGATTCTATCATCGTGTATACCCTGAAAACCAGCAATGATTGCAGCAGTATAACCCTCAGCAAAAGATCTTTTTACATGGTCAATTTTTATCTTTTTTATTTTAGACTCAGAATAAAAATTATCCGTTACAATTGGTAACTGCCAGGCGAGCCATGATTTAGCATTAACTCCAACAGACAGAAGAGTGATAGCTAATAACCCGCAAGAGATTTGTTCTCCTGCTGAAAGCAGGACATCATACTCTGATAACTCTTGTCTACAATTTAAATTTGAAATTTGCCTGGCTTGAAAAGCCATTTGGTCAGTGAATCCTGCAGCAGCAGACACAACAGCAATTACATTATAACCTTTTTCAATATCGTTTTTTATTAGATTTGCAACTCGATTTAAGTCAGTTAGCGAAGTACCACCAAATTTTTTTATTATTATTTTGTTCATAGTTACAATAAGGTCAATTTCACCTTTCTAGAGAGTATAGTTGCTTAATTAAATGTGTTTTTCTGATCACTAATTAAAGTGATAGAGGATTATTCATCTTTATCACTACCAAGGTCTTTTAACATACTGTAGTTGCCTTTTCTAAATTTACCTTTTAAAGATGTAACTCCGCTTTCGCTAATTCCACTTAAGCTTAATGCTGCTCCACCTAGCTGCAATCCAATCTCAGACGTCTCGGGAATAATTTTACTAGCCCCTAGATCTTTATAAACCTCCACATTATTCAAATCTGGTAAACGTATTATAATATTTACATGTGGGAAGTTTGTTGCAACTAGAGAAACTATTTTCTTTATAGTGACTTCGTTCTTTATTGAAACCACAAGAGCTTGAGCTCTTTCTATTCCTACTGATTTTAAAATTTCATATCTTGTAGCATCTCCAAGATATATAGGGAAACTGTCATTTTTTCCTTCTTTCACTATTTTTGATTGAATATCTACAACAACATAACTTAAATGCTCTGCAGTAAGCATTTTCGTTACCATATATCCCACTCTACCAAACCCGGCAACTATTACGTGGTTATAAAGATCTTGTGTGTCTGTTTCGATTGCTTCATCGTCTAGTATTATTTTTTCAGTGCTAAATGAATTTGCTATCCAGTCTCCAATTCCCGATAAAAGAGGAGTAAAAGCCATAGTTACTGTAGTTACCATCATAAGCACTTGAGCGATTTCACTTGATAGTACATCTAATTCATCTGCTAAACGGAATAAAATAAATGCAAATTCACCGCCTTGTGCAAGCAGTAATCCAGCTTGTATTGCAGGTGCACTTCTAAATCCAAAAAATCTACACAATGTATATATAATGGACGTCTTTAAAACGATAAGGATAATTGATAATAAAGTAACGAGTGGTAACTTATCGAGTAAAAGGTCAATATCAATAGACATACCAACAGTCATAAAGAATAAACCAAGAAATAAGTCTTTAAATGGCAATACTGCATGTTCTACCGAATTCCTGTGTTCTGTTTCTGCAACTAGTAACCCAGCAACAAATGCGCCTAATGCCATTGATAAATGAAATTGTTCAGTAATAAATGCTGATCCTAATATTATCAGAAGTGTTGTTGATATAAAGATTTCATTACTCTCCATTTTGGCAATAACCGAAAACAACGGCCTCAGTAATAACCTACCAGTTACAAATATCAACACCAATGCAATAGCTGCTTGCACTAATGAGCCTGCCAACGAGCTTATTAAGCTGTGTTCAGAATTGCCAGTAAGCAGGGGCACTAGTACTATTAGAGGTACCACTGCAAAGTCCTGCATTAGTAGCACTGCTATTGACAATCTACCAACTTGGCTTGCTTGAGAACCCTTTTCTTGCAGAACCTGCAACACTATTGCTGTTGAGGATAGTGCAAGTCCACCACCAATAACTGCTGCCATGTTTGTATTTACTCCAAAGGCAAGAGCAATGCACCATATTGCTATCATGGTAACTATAACTTGAAGGGAACCAAACCCAAACACATGCCTACGCATAGCGATAAGGCGTTCAAATGTCAATTCAAGACCTATAATGAACAATAGGAAAACTACGCCAAACTCTGCAAAGTTATCCATTACTTCAACTGAATGTATCAGATTAAATCCATGAGAACCAATCAATGCACCTGCAACAAAGTAACCAAGCACTGGACTAATATTCATTTTCCAAAACGCTATGACTATAAACACAGCAGCGGAAAGCAAGATTATAATATCAAACAAATGCTGAGAGCCGCTGTGCATAATATTTAACCTGTAGAATTAGACCATTTTATTGAACAACCAATACTTGATTTTTGGTCAATTGGAGGATTGCTAGTTTTTGCAATAAATTTCATCGCTTGAAATAAATCACTACTTCCTATTTCATAATTTTGAACTTTCTCTTTTTTTGCATTGTTAAAACGTCCACGATAACGAAGTTTTAAATCAGCGTTAAACCCAAAGAAATCAGGGGTACAAACAGCACCATACTCTTTAGCTACTTCTTGGTTACTGTCAATTAAATATGGAAATGTAAACTTATTTTTCTCTGCAAAATTAATCATGTTTTCAAAGGAGTCTTCTGGGTACTTATTCACATCATTTGGCATGATTGCAACGGTGTTTACCTGATAATCTTTTTTCAACAAATTAACATCGCTTACTAGATTGCTAATAATTGATTGAACGTAAGGACAGTGATTGCATATAAACATTACAATAAGACCATTTTCCCCATAGCAGTCACTTAATGTATAATATTTGTTATCCACTCCCAAGAGATTGAAATTCTTTGCAGTAAAGTCTAAATCTATCTTAGGAGTGTCTAGCGTAACCATAGCTCATAGAGAATTGTATACCGTATATAATTTATGATCTTATTGCTTAAATGTCAAATGGTTTCTATGTACACTATTTGCATTTAGCATTGTAATTATAAAATTTATGTTCATAACCTTCGAAGGAATAGATGGTTCTGGTAAAACAACACAGTCTGAGTTACTTGCAAATTATTTCAAGCAAATTCACGGTGAAAATAATGTCGTATTGACTAGAGAACCAGGTGGTACTGATTTTGCAGAAAAAATAAGAGGATCACTACTTAAGGATAATATTGATCCCATCTCTGAACTTTTATTATTTACCTCAATGAGATATGAACATATGAAAGAATTAATACTACCAGCTCTTAAAGAGGGAAAGACAGTTATTTGTGATCGATTTATCGATTCAACTATTGCGTATCAAGGGTATGGACTAGGTGTTGACTTGAGTCTAATAAGAGACTTACACAAATTAGTGGAAATTAAATATCCAGATATCACATTTATTTTAGATATTGATGTTCAAGTTGGACTCAGCAGAGCAAAGGATAAAAATAAGTATGAAGAAATGAGCATTGATTTCTATCATAAAATTCGAAAAGGATTTCAAGAAATAGCTATAAAAGAATCTAATAGATGTAATGTTATTACTGGAATTGCAGATAAAGACAACAATAAAGTGTATAGTGAAATTATTGATGTAATAAGAAAAAAGAAAAAAGGCATGCAGCCGCTATAATTTTGTCAATAAATACCCTGAGTTTTTTACTGAATGTTACGATTGAGCCTACAGGTCAAAAACAAGCTTTGAGTTAGAAATAACATTGCTATTATAATAAAAGAAATCGCAATATTTGTACAATTGAAAGATGGTTGCGGGAGTAGGATTTGAACCTACGACCTTCAGGTTATGAGCCTGACGAGCTACCGAGCTGCTCCATCCCGCGTCGTTGCTTATTTATTATTATATGCGTAATAATAATAAATAAAAGAATAAAATCACACTATTACATATATTTATATATCTATTAACCTTTCTTAACATGATAGTAAATTATATACATAACAATCTGTGCAATGAAAAATATAACTTGATATTGTGGTTCCCTATTTTTCAGTGTGCAGGAATTTTAACCTATTTCTCATTAAATTTTGAACCAAGCTGTGCTTTCACTATATCTATTTTTCTCTTGCTTTCACCTATACTAATTCTGATTGCAATATTATACAGGAAATACGCAATATTATGCATTTCTTTAATTGCAGTGCTCATAGGATTTACAGCCAGCAAATTCAGAACAGATTCAGTTAATACTCATATTCTTGATAAGGAAAGGTATGTGAAAGATATTGTTGCTACAGTGAAGGATATTAACGATAGGGGCTCATATAAACAATTTTTGCTTTATGAAATAAAAAACACGAAGTTCAAGCTGGATAACATAAGAATATCAGTTAAAACAAAAGCGGAAGAAGGCATTAAAATAGGGGATCAAGTAAAATTATCAGCAAAACTCTTTCGTCCAAAAATTGCGCCTTCGGAATATGCATATGATTTTGCAAGAATAGCATATTATCAGAAAATAAGTGCAACAGGCTTTGCAACAAGCAAAATAGTCCTGTACAAAAAGGCTGAAGCAAGAAAATTTCAAGAGTATATAGAATCTTTCCGTCAATATATCTATGAAAACCTACAGCAAAATACCAAAAAGCCACACGCGGACATAATCTCTGCATTATTAATTGGCAAAAAAGACGGGATAGATCAAAAAACTATGAATGCGATACGAGATTCAGGTATAGCACATTTATTCGCTATATCTGGTTTACATTTATCGTTTGTTGCTGGTCTATTTTTTATAGTATTCCGTAATTTATTTGCAATATCTGAAACTTTGACTCTTAAATATAACACTAAAAAAATATCTGCATTCTTTACTATCTTGCCAACTACCTTTTATTTGTTGATTACCGGTATGCAAATTTCTGCTCAGCGTGCCTACATCATGGTGATCTTGGTACTTGTTGCAATAATCATAGAAAGGAAATATCGAGGATTAATAGCAATTGCGTTTGCTGCTTCGGTGATACTCATAGTGGAGCCAGAAGCAATCTTAAAGCCAGGTTTTCAAATGTCATTTTCTGCTGTTTTGGCACTAGTTGCCAGCTATCAGATCAATGCTAATAAGTTATTCAAAATAAAAATAATAAAATATTTTGTGTCGATAATGATCAGCTCAGTCATAGCAAGTTTAGCAACTGTTCCGTACACAATATACAATTTTAACTATTTTTCAATCAGTGGCATTATCACAAATTTGATTGCTATACCAATAGTTACACTCATTATTATTCCACTTGGAATAATTTATGTTTTATTGATTCCTTTAGGTATTGAATGGATTATAGCGCCATTTATAGAGCGCCCAATTGACAGTATCTTGTGTATAACAAATGCAATCGCTAGTCTTCAGTATTTGGTTATTCCCACTCGCACTTTTCCTGGCTCATCAATTATTATAATAACACTTGGGTTATTGTGGCTATGCTTGTGGGAAAGGAATTGGCGTTTTTTTGGAATTTTCTTTATTGTGCTGGGTATTTTCTCTAGCGCTATGTATAGAACCCCTGACATCCTGGTCAGTATTGATAATCTTGCTGTAAAAGAAGATGACAGTTTACTATATTCTCTTACTAGGAAAAATAGGAACTTTGTTGTCAAAACATGGGCTAAACAAAACGGGCAGAATCAAATTTTGAATCACACTAAATTCAGTAATTCAAACAAAAGGCTAAAATGTAATGATTATGACTGTACATATAATAAAGGAAATAATAAGTCAGTGTTGCTAGCTCATAAAAGAGAAGATATTTTAGAAAATTGTAACAATGTCGATCTAGTAATTCAGTTAAGCAAGTTTAACTATCCAGCTTGCAATACTAAAATCATCAAATACTCTGACTTAGAGGCATATGGCACACACTCTGTTTGGCTAGCAAATAGTGGCATAAAGGTTAGCAAAGTCCGTTCTAATCGTCCTTGGCATAAGCCAAAAAACTTGTTTTAAAAGTGTTATTAGTATATAATTAATTAGGTGCTAGGGAGTTTATGCCTTTAGATATAATAAATCCTTTAAGTGTTAAAGTAGATCATAATTTTGCCAAAATAGATGATGCTATTGGTTTTTTCCCTAGATTATGGCATGCAGCAAAGAAATATTCCGTAAGTAACACTCTACCTATAGCAGCTGTAAATACTTGGCTTCAATTTTCTTTGGCTTATGTAGCTGCAATAATAATAACTAGTAATAATTTAAGCTTTATTACAGATATTTTTAACCCAACATTCATGCCAATTTACACTTTGGTTTCTATTATTCTTTTAACAACTTTTGCAGCCTCTTCTGCTATGAGATATATGCATAAGCAGAAGATAAAAGAAGGAAAAAAGCCGATAGAGGAATTAATAAATGATAAAATTAGAGGTGGCAAAGACAACGAGATAAGTGAACTTGCTGAAAATGCTCTAAAAATAGAGATAAAACCAAATTTAAGTTTTACAAGTCACAAAAAAGCAAGCTTTTCAATAATTTTGCCAATCTCTGAAAATCAAAAAAAAATATTAGATGATCAAAGACAAGAGAATAAGAATAAGGCAATTTTTCTTACCATACCATATGTAATTAGTGCTGTAATTATAGTTGGTGCGTTAATACAAAATAGACTGAGCTTTGCCAATATTCAGGATTTGGAATGGGCCATAGTTGCACTGGCTAGTATCATTGCTATTGTTGGGATATGTATAACATTCAGCAAGCTAAAAAACAATGAGATAAACAATAATCATAATATTGTTAAAAAGTTTAACAATTTGGATATTCTCTTTCCATTCAGAAGAGGTGGGGTTGTATCAGTAATGGAAAAAAAGACAAAAGATGAAGAAGAAAATGATTCTACATCTCGATTGATAAAATTACTTGATAAGCACTTGACTGATTTTACAGATAAAATTGTTGACTCACTTGATAAGCAGTTAGATGAAGTTAAAGGTCTACTCGATAATAAGCTTCTAAAGCCTGCAAATGATGAAATTAAAGAAACACTTGTTCATCTACGAAGAGTCAGAGAAGACATCAAAGAAGATTTGGATGAGTTGCACAAGGAAATCTCGCCCATTTTAAGTGAAGCTAAAGGGCTGGTAAAAAGAGCAAGTTCACTAAACATTGAAAGTATTTTTTCTAGTTTAGATAATGCTATTAAAATCGCTGAAGATAAGGTTGAGCGATTTGAACCAAGCAGATTTGTTGGCTTTTTTAAATCTGGGGAAAGCACAGTTAGTGATGATCCTTTGTTTATAGATATGTTGGAAAAGCAAAAAAAAGAGGCGGAAAAGATAAGGAAGAAATTAGAGGAAGAGCTAAAAAACGTAAAAGATGAACTAGAAGAATTAAAGAATAAACAAACTCAATCAACCGAACCTAATAGCAGTGAAGGCAGTATTACTGCTACTTCTCTTGAAAAACAGCGAGATGAAGAGAAAAAAGCAATAGAAAAAAATAGATTATTAAAATCAAAAAAAAGGATGAAAGAGCTGGAGCAAGAAAATGCAAAATTGGAAAAAGAATTATCTGAACAAGAAAAAATGGATGAATGGAGAAAAAAAGTTAACGGTAAAGCAAGTGGCTTTCTATATTATTTATTAGAGTCTATTAAGCTAGAAGAAAAAGATAAAAAAGAAGAAAAGAGGGAGTTAACGCTACGGAATTTTGATAATAAAATAATAATTTACTGGAAAGATGGCTCTCAAACAATTTGCCACATTAAAAAACAAGACGGCCTTCAAATTCAACCTAGTACAAAAGTTGATTTTGTGAATCCAGATGTTCATGCAGCATTTGAAGTAGCATGTTCAGGACTTTAAATATTAGTAGTGAAGAGAAAAAATTAAGATTAGATACTTATGTAGCTAAAAAATGCAACATATCTCGCAGTAAAGCGCAAAGATTGATACAGAATGAGCAGGTGAAATTACTTGGTATACCGATAATTAATAATGATCACATAGTAAAACCAGGTGAAGAGTATGTGGTGCATCTCATTCAACCTGACATATCCACATCAATTGAGCCTAATTATGACATAAAACTTGATATCGTCTATGAAGATGATGACATTATAGTTCTGAGTAAACAAAGTAGATTAACAGTACACCCAGGTGCTGGAACAAACAATGATACACTCCTGAATGCAGTGATCGCTCACCTTTGCAAAATTCCATATACAAATACAAGACCAGGAATTGTTCACAGGCTTGATAAAGATACTAGTGGACTCATGGTAATTGCAAAAAATGAACAATCCCACAGCTTCTTGTCTGAACTGCTATCAAATCGTAAAATAAAACGGGAATACTTAGCAGTAATTTGGGGAGCATTACCTAATCTGCAAGGAACAGTAAAAACCCATATTGCTCCAAAACGCAGTAATAAAGAAATGATGTGTGTCACAAAAACAGCAGGTAAATTAGCAATCACTCATTATTCAGTGAAGAAAATTATAGGGCAAGCAAGCCTGGTTAAATGTACTTTAGAGACAGGCAGAACACACCAAATTCGAGTACACATGAGCCACATAGGACATTCTGTAGTTGGTGATCAAGTTTACGGAAAAAATAGTAGTAAAAGTGAAAAACATGCTAAAAACTCTGACTTTATCCGTAATTTCAATAGACAGGCACTACATGCTCACACGCTAGGCTTATATCATCCAAAAAGTAAAGAATATATAGAATTTGTTTCTGATTTACCACAAGACATGCAAGTCTTAATCGGTGAATTTGAAAATATATCTTAACAACATTCATATCAATATTATCATCCATGTTATCAAGAAATTAATTAATGAGAGAAAAACTGCTGCACTACCTAGATCTTTCACTTTTTTTGAAAGTATATGTTGTTCACTGGAAATACGCTCAATTGTTGTTTCAAAAGCAGTGTTAATAATTTCTACAATTAACACCAAAAATAGGCTACTTACCATTACTGCACGTTCTAAATTACTTACATCTAAAACAAACAAAGTTGAAACACATATTATAAAAAGCAGTAACTCCTGTCTAAACGCAACTTCTGATACAAAAGCTGATTTTATTCCTTCACAGGAGTATTGAATTGCTTTTATTAGACGAGTAATGCTTTTCTTCATTATCAATTTTGGAAACTCAATGAATTACACTTATTGCACTCAGGTAAAAAATGCATGAAAATACCTTTCAGTCGTGATCACTTACAAAGATTTTTAAGTTAAAGTCTAGCATATTGTTTGAATCAAGAAAATTAGTACAAAGCCTTTCAACAGACGCTCAAGGCAGTTATAGCATTTCTCATAATAGTCCGAACAGGTCATAGGAAGGCAGAATCAACAGCACGACGAAAGGATTCGAATAGAGGAATGTTTTTCCTGGCTCTGTTTTTTATAGCAAACCAATAATGCTCAATTTTGTTGAAATCTGGAGAATATGGAGGAAGATATAAAATTTCTGCACCAACTCCTTTAGCAAATCTTATTAGACTTATGAAAAGTAGCATTATCAAGGATAACAGTTTGTCCAGGTTCCAAAATCGGTGTCAGAAACTGCTCAAACCATTTATTAAAGATATCCATATTGCAGTGGCCTTTAAAGGTTAACGGAGCAATTATTTTTCTTCCACTTAAGGCTGTAACCATGCTAATTCGTTGAGTTTTCTTTCCAGATTTTAGGGCATAAAACCGCTGTCCTTTCTGGCAATACCCATAGGTTCAGTGTTATCAATGCCAGACTCATCTATATACACTAATTCTTTAGGTTCTTTTGTTGCTATAACCTTTGAAAATTGAGCTCGCTTTTCTTCATTTCTTTCTTTATATCCGTAGGTCTTTTTTTTCTTGTGAATCCTATATTTTTAAGTGCTCGATGAATTGTTTGTCTACTAATATTGCCCCAGCATCTCTGACTGAGTTTTGCCACCTTGCTCATTTGCAAATTCGGCAAATGCATTCCAGTCGGTAATTTTATGCCACGCTTCCAAGCTTTTTTGATTGAAAATCTCCCGTTTTCTCACGTCTTTTCTTCCACTCATATAAAGTTGTTTCTCCAATCTTAAATCTCTTGGCAACAGTTTCTCCACTCTCTCCTTCATCCAATGCTTCCATTACCTTTTTTCTTAAGTCATAACTATATGCTGCTGGCATGCTTACCATCACTACTATAAATCCATATCTTACCTTTTTTGGACTATTATGAGAAGTGCTATATATATTGATACTGACACAAAAATCCTTTAATTAAATTTCTCTCGCCTTAGCTTACACGATCCTCATTTTGAAATAAGTAATAATTTATTATAGTCTTGATATTTAAACATTTTGTATCTGCTGTAATGATTTCACTTCCAATTTGCTATTCTTTACATATTGAATTGCAAGCGCTAACGCTTTACTCCCAGAAGCTGTGGTGCTATAAGCTATATTTTGCAAAATAGCAGTTCTCCTGATATCTTTGCTATCTGAAACTGATTTCACACCTTTTGAGGTATTGATCACTAGATTTATTTTTCCATCTTTGAGCATATCAACTATGTGGGGTCTGCCTTCTCTCACTTTATTTACAGCTTTTGCAGCAATGCCGTTATTGTTCAGATACGAAGCTGTGCCTTTGGTGGCATATATTTCAAAACTCAGTTCTTTCAACATTCGTGCAACAGGCAATATACACTCTTTATCATCATCTTTTACTGAAACCAGAGCTGCTCCTTCTGTTGGTAACTTGTATCCTGCAGCCATGTGCACTTTTGCAAGTGCAGCTTCGAAAGATAAGTCAATTCCCATCACTTCTCCTGTTGATTTCATTTCAGGACCAAGTAAAGTATCAACTCCTGCAAAGCGGGTAAATGGAAAAACAGCAGCTTTAACTGCAAAATGATTGAAAGGCTTGTTTTCCTGATTCAAATTTTTACCCAAAATAACCTGAGTGGCAAGCTTTGCAACAGGAATGTTGATTACCTTGGAAATAAAAGGAACTGTACGGCTAGCCCTTAAATTCACTTCAAGTATGTATACATCACTCTCTTGAACAGCAAACTGAATGTTTATCAGACCTTTCACTTTTAATGCTAATGCTATTCTTTCAGTTTGGAGCTCGATCTCTTTTATTACTTCGTCACTCAATGTATTTGTCGGTATTGAGCATGTTGAATCGCCAGAGTGGATACCAGCTTCTTCAATGTGCTCCATGACCGCTGCAATGAAAACTTTTTTCCCATCACATACAGCATCAACGTCAACCTCAACTGCATTCACTAAAAATTTATCAAGAAGCAGCGATCCGTGTTCAAAAATTTTGGTTTGATTCAAGACATACTCTTTAAAGCTCTGAGTATCGTGTCTAATCGACATAGACTGACCGCCGAGGACATATGATGGCCTGACTACTAGTGGAAACCCCACCTTTTCTGCGTTGGTTAACGCTTCTTCTACTGAATGGCAGATAGAATTTTCAGGTTGTTTTAAATTAAGTTGCAAAGCAAGATTTTTAAATCTCATGCGATCTTCTGCAAGGTCAATAGAATCAAACGAAGTTCCCATAATTTTGAAACCTCTCTCGTTAAGCACTTTGGCTAACTTTAAAGGCGTTTGCCCGCCGATTTGAACTATTACACCAACCAGTGTGCCATTTTCTTGCTCTTTGCTTAGTATTTCAAGCACATCCTCTGCAATCAGTGGGGCGAAATATAAACGATCAGCGGTATCGTAGTCAGTTGAGACGGTTTCTGGATTACAGTTAATCATTATTGTTTCATATCCCATTTCTTTGGCGGCAGAAGCTGCATGTACGCATGCATAATCAAACTCAATACCCTGACCAATGCGGTTTGGACCACTTCCTAAAATGACAACTTTTTTTCGATCCGAAATATTCGCCTCACATTCCGTTTTATTTTCAACATCACCCTCATAGCAGCCATACATATAAGCAGTGCTCGATTCAAATTCAGCTGCACAGGTGTCTACACGTTTATAAACTTGTTTAGTACCAAACCTTTTCCTTATTGCTTCAATTTGCTCTACTTTCTTATTGCTTAACTTTGCCAACCTTGCATCTGAAAATCCCATTTTTTTCAGCTCTAACATTTCATATGCAGTTCCAGGAAGGCCATTTTCCTTGATTTTTTGTTCAGCTAATATAATTTGCTGTATATTCTGCAAAAACCATAAGTCATATCCTGTAATCGAATTTATTTCTTCTATGCTAATTCCGTGGCGCATTGCGTCAGCAGCAATCAGTAATCTGTTTGGCAGCAATTTTGCTAATTGAGATCTGATGTGATCAATATCAGTATTTTCAGGAAATACTTCATCAAGTCCTGTAAGATCAGTTTCAAGTGAACGAAAAGCTTTCTGCAGTGACTCATTAAAAGTGCGGCCGATCGACATTACTTCCCCCACTGATTTCATGGAAGTTGATAGTTCACAATTCGTCCCCTTAAATTTCTCAAACTCAAATCGAGGAATTTTAGTGACGATATAATCAATCACTGGTTCGAATGCCGCTGGTATTATTGGAGCGCAGTCGTTACGTATTTCATCGAGCGAATAGCCAATAGCCAGTTTAGTTACAACTTTTGCAATAGGATAGCCTGTTGCTTTCGAAGCAAGTGCAGAAGAGCGAGAAACCCTTGGATTCATTTCAATTACAACGAGGCTTCCATCTTCTTTAGGATTCACTGCAAACTGAACATTTGCACCTCCTGCACTAACATCAATTTCTCTCAGCACTGCTATAGATGCATTTCTCATCTGTTGGTATTCTACGTCACGCAGAGTCAAAGCAGGAGCAACAGTTATGCTATCCCCAGTGTGCACTCCCATCGGATCAACATTTTCTATCGAACAGACTATTATGCAGTTATCTTTACAATCGCGGATAACTTCCATTTCATATTCTTTCCAGCCGATAATTGATTCATCTATCTGAACTTCATTTATCGGCGAAATTTTGAGAGCACTTTCTGCAATATTAAAAAACTCCTCTTTATTATATGCTATGCCACTACCTGCTCCACCAAGAGTGAATGATGAGCGGATAATTGCTGGTAATCCAACGTAGTCCAAAGCCTTTTTTATTTGTTCTTGATTTTTTATAATGATACTTTTGGGGTATTTCAGTCCTATTCTATCCATGGATTTACGGAATAACTCTCTATCCTCTGCTTTTTTTATTGCTTCTCTATTTACCCCTATTAATTCTACGTTGTATTTGTCTAACACTCCATCATCTGCAAGTTTTATTGCACAATTGAGCGCTGTTTGCCCGCCCATTGTTGGCAATATTGCGTCTGGCCTCTCCTTAATTATAATTTTCTCTATGATTTCAGGCAGTACCGGCTCAATATAAGTTGCATCAGAGAATTCAGGATCTGTCATTATAGTTGCAGGGTTGGAGTTAACCAAAATGACTTTATAACCTTCACTTTTTAATACTTTACAGCTTTGCGTTCCGGAATAATCAAACTCGCATGCCTGACCTATAACTATTGGGCCTGCTCCTATTACTAATATAGATTCTATATCTGTGCGTTTTGGCATAATTACAATAACAGTTTCTATTCAAAGTAATGTTACCAGTCTTTCCTGTATATGTGAATTTTTATTGAGTTCAGACTAAGAACTATAGGTAATTAAAAAGTGTACAAACTTATTCAAGAGATTTACTTAATGGCAAGATTTGTCCTGATATACTGCAGTCATCAGAAGCCAACTCTACGAATTTATTTGTTAACTTCTCAGGCGATACTAATTCAGATATATCTTTCCCTGAAAATGCTTGCTTATACATTTCACTATCGATAGGCCCTTCCGAATACACGGCATTTATGCATAAGTTCGTATGCTTTGTCTCAGATGCATATATCTTCACCATTGCTTCTAGTGCAGCCTTACTTGCAGCATATGGTACCCAATATGGATAAGAGGAAGGAGAAAGTGTTATCTCTGAGGTCATGAATATCGCTCTTCCAGCATTAGACTTTTTTAGTATTGGACCCAAATTTTTTAGCAAGTACCAACTGGCAGTAAAATTTGTATTCATTACGTTCTGTAGATCTTCAAGCTCACAATCATGAACAGAGCTCAACTTACCTAAAATTTCAGTGCATGTAATCAGTATATCAAGTGTTCCAGATTCTGATAATTTTGGGCTTTCTATCATATTTGCCAATTTTTCTACGTTTTCAAAGTCTAAAAGATCAAGCTGAATTAGTTTCACAGAGCCTTCTTTAAATTCTTCAAGCTCTTCAATTTCATTATATAGTGGCTTGAGATTATCAAGAGATCTGGAAATCAGAATTACACATGCACCTTCTTTTACAAATCTTTTTGCAACAGAAGAGCCTATTCCACCTGAAGCTCCGGTAATTAAAGCTATTTTACCTTCTAACTTACCCATTTCTTTCTCTTTAGCAAGATTTATTGAAATATTTTAGCTGAAAATTAAATTTTGCTCCATATATAAAAATCAAACTTAACACATAAAAAAATAGTAACGATACTACCACACCACCTAAGCTTCCATATATCAAATTCAGTTGGTCAAAGGAAGCTTTTAAGTATTGCTTGAAAGCTGAAGCAGAGATCGTCCAAAGAATAACAGCCACACAAGATCCGGGAAATACGTCTGATAAGCTTTGTTTTATGTTTGGCAATGTAAAATACATCCAAGATACTATAGTAAAAAGCACAAACTCGATAAGTAAATATCTAGTATAACTTAGCCCTTGGTAAGAAAAATCAATTAACATTGGCACTAATGTAAAAAATACTATAGTCAGAGTTGTAACAAGCGTAATTACTAAAAATTGTAATATACTGAGCACCCTTCTCCATATATAAGGCGATGAAACTGGAACTTTATAGGCCTTATTGAGTATCGTTCTAAATCCTTCAATTGTTGATGAGGCAGTCCAAACAGCACCTACAACTGCTAAAGTTAACAAACTTTGTGGCGGACCTGATATTATCTCCCTAATACGTGGCATCAAAGATGATAAAATATCCTGTGGCATGTTATCAATAATAAATGCCCAGCCGACATTGTATTGATCTAAGAAATTTGCGAACGTTGATGCCATGGCTATTAAAACAATAAGAAAAGGAAATATTGATAACAGGATTAAAAATGATAGATACCCTGCATGCTCCACTCCATCATTATAAATTGTGTCAATTAAAGCACGATAAAGGCAATAAACGATACTATAAAATTGCTGTAGCACTTGTAATATAAATAAACTAAGAAAAGTATTCTAAATGAAATAAAGCATACTTTTAAGCAAAAAATCCTCACCGTTTACTTAAATTTAATCAAAATGATAGATAATCCAGCGTTAAATACGGAGGCATAATGAAAAATTTTCTTCTACTTGTAGCTTTAATTCTCTCTTTTGCATTTGATAATACTTTTGCTGCTGCTGTTACTGATGATGCAACAACCAATACAATATGCAAAATAGTAGGCTATACTCACGGTATAGGCGGGCCTATGATTACAATAGTGATAATAGGTGCAGCGTTGCTTGCAATATTTGGCAGAATGCCATGGCCAGCGCTTTTTGCACTCGGTGCATTTACTGCTGTGTTTTTTGGTGCACCTGTAGTTGTTTCAAAAATAGTACCAGGTGGTGTGATTTGTAAAGATGGTGCAACTGCTTGCCCTGATGGTAAAACATGGAATACAACAACAAATAAATGCGCATAATAAGCATTAAAGCTTCAAAACATTAGCAAATGGTGCTTCTTTAAGGAGCACCATCATTGCACGAACTTGTGATTTAAGCCACCATGAAGGTGTTATTCGAGTAGCTCCTTCGATGTTATCCAAGTGCCCTCTTTCTTTGTTATTCAAGTAGCTGACACTGATTCCTTTACACTACCGACAATGTTGCAAAAAACATAAAAATAAAACTAGAGAAAACCATTTCTCGAAAACTTCTGTGTCCAGAACCAAGAGTCCGATTTACTTATAGCGCTAATAATCAATTAACCATCGGCTTTAAGGAATGATATGAACATATTATTTCAAGGAAAAGTCATGAGAAACAAGAGATTAGCTATCCAAATTAGCTGTAGCTATGAACCTAATCGGTTAGCAGAACAATGCTTATCAGATGCTTATGAAAAGGTAGTGTCAAAGGAAATAAGTCAAAAAAACTTAAAACATAAAAATGGGATTCAAGGAGGGTCAAATGGTAACAGTATGTTTATATGCGAGAGTTTCTTCGGGGAAACAAGTAGAAGGAAATACGATAGAAAGTCAAATTGCAGCTTTAGAGAAGCAAATTAATCTGGACGGATACAGATTGTTAAGTGAGTATAAATTTATTGATAACGGCTACAGTGGATCTCATTTAGTCCGCCCTGATTTAGAAAAATTACGTGATAAAGTAACAGAAGGTAAAATTGATAAGATTTACATTCATTCTCCTGATCGTTTATCTAGAAAATATGCATATCAAATGGTGCTGATTGAAGAATTTGAAAAAGCAGGAGCAAAAGTGGTTTTTTTAAATTATGAGATTAACGGTAACCCAGAATCTCAATTACTGTTACAAATGCAAGGTATGATAGCAGAATATGAACGTGCGAAAATTATGGAACGAAGTCGTCGTGGTAAAATCTATGCAGCTAACAAAGGCTATGTAAATGTAATGGGAGGAGCTCCTTATGGTTATCGTTATATAGATAAGCATATGGGAGGAGGACAAGCTTTATTTGAGATTAACGAAAAAGAAGCTGATGTCGTTCGTAAAGTATTTTTGTGGATAGGCAGAGAAAGAACAAGTATTGGGGAAGTATGTCGTCGGCTAAATACTATGTCCATTAAGACACAAAAAGGAAAAGAACGCTGGAATAAAGGTACAATTTGGAGTATGTTGAAAAACCCTGCTTACAAAGGACAAGCAGCTTTTGGTAGAAGAAGGTTAGGAGTAAGATTAAAGCAAGTAAGACCACAGAAAGGCTCTTGTGAGCAGCCAAAAAGTAACCACTCTGTCTATCCTGTTGAAAAAGCAAATTGGATTTATATTAAAGTGCCAAATATAGTAGATGAAGATATATTTGATATTGTTCAAGAACAATTAGCTGAAAATAGAAAAGTAGCAAGGACAAGAAAAAGAGGAGCAAAGTACTTACTACAAGGTTTAGTCATATGTAAGCGTTGTAATTACGGATGTTACGGAACTTGCATGAGAAGTAGACGAGAAGAAGAAGGTGGTCATTATGCATATTACCGTTGTAGTGGTAAAGATTCTTACCGTTTTGGTGGTAATAAGATTTGTGACAATAAACCCATTCGCTCAGATGCATTAGAAACAGCTGTGTGGGAAGAGGTTAAGCAGTTATTGAAAAATCCAAACAGGATTTTAGAAGAATACAAGCGTAGGCTTTCAGAACTAAAAAAATCATCATTGGATCAAAAAAGTGACCTGCTAGAGAAACAAGAAAATAAATTAAAACGTGGTATTGCTAGACTTATCGATAGTTATGCTCAAGAATATATCAATCAAGAGGAATTTGAACCACGAATTAAAGCAATGAAACAAAGCTTAAAAACAATTAAAGAAGAGAAGAAAAAGATATTTTATCAAAAGGAATTAGAACAGGAGGTAACTCTGGTTGTGGCCAATTTAGAAGACTTTTCTTCCAATATTACGTTAAACCTTGATAACGCAGACTGGTTAACTAAACGTGATATTATCAGAACATTGGTCAAGAGAATTGAAATTAACCTTGAGGACGTAAATGTGGTATTTCGCGTAAAAGAGCTACCGAACTCTTCTGGACATAATGGAAAGGAAAATAAAAATTTGCAACATTGTCGTAGGTGTATTTATGATGGTGTCAACTACTTACATAACACCTCTCTAAAATTACTTTAGCTACAAATATTAAAAAATTTACCAAGCAAAAAAAAGGCAAAAGAATCCCCGTGTGAAGAGTTTTAATAATTTAAATTGGCGTTGTAATAATGTCCTAACAAGCGCGTTTTGGCTGAATGTAGAAAAAATAAAAAAGACATGCAGCCGCTATAATTTTTGTGTAATTTGCCAATAAATATGTGAGTTTTTTTACTGAACTTTGTGATTGAGCCTGCAGGTTAAAAACAAGGATAAATACTCTTGGTGCCATAGTAAAGGAAATGACGAAATTTGTAAAGTAGCTTTTACTCAAATGACACCCAGGCAAAAACTATATGGTTATGCAAAAAATCTATTTTTAAAATTGTTAATATAACATAGAAAAAACCTCACCTTCATTAATAATAGATTACTTACCAATTGGGTAATCACCAGTGAAGCAAGCATCACAATATTGCGGTGTAGCATTGTTACGCACCTCTCCTTTAACAGCCCTGTATAGGCCATCAATACTCAAGAAGGCTAAGCTATCTATTCCTATAACTTCCTTAATTTCCTCTACAGATTTATTTGCAGCAATTAAATCTTTGCACTCTGGCGTATCTATTCCATAAAAACAAGAGTGCTTAATTGGTGGACATGAAATCTTTAGGTGAATTTCTTTTACTCCTGCATCTTTTAACATAACTATTATACTTCTGAGCGTGCTACCACGCACTATACTATCGTCTATTAAAATTATGTTTTTACCCTTTAAAATATGCTTATTAGCATTGAACTTTAATTTTATTCTAACCTTACGTATTTCAGGGATTGGCTGTATAAATGTTCTTCCTATATAATGATTACGAATTATCCCCAGTTCCATAGGTAATCCTGAATGCTTTGCATATCCAATAGCTGCAGGTATTCCAGAATCAGGTATTGGTACAATCATATCTACATTGTTCTTTGGTGGACTTTCCTTTGCAAGTATTCTTCCTATTTCTTTTCTTGTATCGTATATAGACCTATTCTCCATTATGCTGTCTGGTCTTGAAAAATAAACGTATTCAAAAATACAAAAACTTGATTTTTGCTTTGGGAAAGGAAACATTGAGGCTAGCTTACTATCCGAACTGATGGTAACTAATTCGCCTGGTTCTATTTCTCTAATAAACTCTGCATTTATTATATCAAGAGCACAAGTTTCAGATGCAAGAACGTAAGAACCGTTTAACTTTCCTAAAACAAGAGGCCTGATTCCAGATGGATCACGTACTCCAATAACTACTTCTTGATTGATTGCCACAAAAGAATAAGCACCTTGTATTTGCTTTAATGCATATATAAAACTCTCTAAAAAGCTATCTTTTTCACCGCTTGCTGTCAGATGCACTACTACTTCTGTATCAATATCTGACTGAAAAACACACTCTTGTTTAATTAATTGTTCGCGTATCGGAGAAATATTAATTAAATTACCATTATGTGCTATGGCGAAATCTCCAAATTTGCCACTTTTGCCAAACATGGGCTGCACTCCAAATTTACTACCACTGGTTGAGTATCGAACATGACCTATTGCACAGTCTCCAGGTAAGGATTTCTTTATTTCATCTATATCATCAAATACGCTGCTCACTTGACCTTGAAAGTGATAAGAGAGCAGCTTATCGTTGTTACTGGTTACTACACCAAAAGACTCTTGACCTCTATGCTGCAAAGCGTGGAGAGCAAGTATAGAGTTAAAAGCAGCACTTTGGTTGCAACTTATGCCAAATACCCCACACTCCTCATGTACTTCATCAAGCATGAAAAATATTAAATAAAGCCTGATTGTACTTTAGTAGAGGTAAAGTACAAGAATTTTATTTGTTAATCCCTTTCAAAGTTGAAGCTTTCTACGGTAGTTTTGGTGTATACCAGAAAGTAGATTATATGCAATTAACCAATTTTGAGATTTTTGACAATTTTTTAGCACTGAAGAGAAAAAGATATTTTTATTGACTTATCTATGTATTGAAGTAATCACTAAAAAGTTTTATTGGTTATGGTATATAATATGTCTAAGCAAGTAGGTAAACAAGGTGAAAGTAATCTTATTTTAGAGCCTGAACAGTTCTCTAACAGCTTCTTCAATAGTCAACAGAGTAGTTCATCAAATCCAAAATTACCGACTATAAGTCGTAAAGATAGGCATATGGATTTAATCAAGAAAAGGTACGCAAAAAACAAAGATGTTGCAGAATATCTAAGAAGTTATGACTTTATTAAAAGAGCAGAAGAATTGTCAATAATTTATCTTTTTGAGCGAGACTCATCTTCTACGAAATTGCAAATACCATTGACTACAGATGAACAAATTCTAGTTAAAAAATTTTGTGATGAGATGATAAAAGGTATAACAGAACACGATGAGCAAGAAAGCGTTTTAAAGTACATGGAACGCATAATAGAGGGTTATTTAAATCAAGGAATAAGATTAAACTCATATTACGGTAAGGATAATAAGACTGTAACAAATTTTATATTTGAAAAAATGGAAGAATTAATTAATCGCTTTCATGCAAATCCACACAATTCAACTACAAAAAATATCATACAAAAGATCACTCGTAATTTAGTGTTAAAAGGTGGGGTAGAAAAAGGATTATCTTTTTATAGCGATATTGAAGGCGGATATTACGGCTCTAATTATTTAAATGATCTTAACGAACAATGTAAGAGTAAGAAAAAAATGCTAGAGGGTCTAGCATATGAAGGTATTGTGAAAGAAAATAACAAGCAAATTGATAAATATGATCTTGAAGTAGAAGTAGATAATAAATATTTTTATATTAAGTATCCACAAGGTAGTATTGTTGAAATTGCGAGAACTTTAAATAATGAAAAAGCTAAGGATTTAGAAGTTGGCATATTTCAGATTGAGGAAAATATAGTAAAAGTTGAAATTACAGAAGATGGAAAAAGAAATTACACAGATATCTTAAAAGGTGGTATTGAAATATTTTTTACTACTAAAATAGGAGAGATTAGTATTTATCTACGGAAAGATGGTAACAAAATGGTAGTAGAAATTGATGAGAAAAGCAAAATAAGGTTTAGCAAGTTAGAAAACAAATCAAGCTTTGGAGGGAATTGTCTTATACAGGGAAAAAGTGTTTTAGAAGTTATGGGCAAGAGTTTTGAAAATATTCCTGAGGAGTTAACTCAGACTATTAAAAACGTTCCATCTACTAGTCTTATGCAAACATGTTTACAACAACAAGAAAACTCTAATAGGGAATTAAATTAATGTATTTTTAGGATAATAATTAAGAAATTAATTATAAACATTCATACGCATTCGATTGTAGTAGAGGATATGAGGCAGCAATTAGCACAAGAACTAAAGGCAAATGTGGTTGGTTGTCAAATAGTGATTGATTAAATCAATTTAGAGAGGTAAATAGCAGCTTTGCAGCTTGTTTTTATGAACAAAGATAAAACGTTGTAGCCAAGTGCGCTTTCGGCATTGTGCTGAATTGCAATATCTCTGTGCTCTAATTCCTCATCGCGAAATTTACTTATAGTTTCTCTTAATTCCCCATCTTCTAAATGTAAGACTTGCTCCTTGTAGTGCTCTCCGATCACTTCTTCAACTGCAGCAGTGCAAGCCATAGCGGCTTTTTTACCCATCATGGCAGTTACAACACCAAGTGATACCCCTAAAGCACCCCAAACTGGCAACAAAACAGTAGGACGAACTCTTTGCTCCTTGATTTTCTCATTAAAATAGTGGAAATGTTTTTTTTCCTGCTCCTCCATTTCAATTATTTTGTCAATTATGGAAGATTTTTTAAGAATAAATTTTTGACCAGAATAAATGCAAATGGCTCCATATTCGCCAGCATGATTTACTCTAATTGCTTGTTCTAAAAAATTTCCTTTCAATTTTTTTATATTGCTTTCCAATGTTTCCTCCATTTATTTCTGCATTAGTACTACTATAAACCAACATATTATAGAGTAAATAAAATTCCATGCATACATTGCACCAACATTGTGATTACAGGAACTCAAGTAGCAATAGCAAAAGTTACTTGACAGACTCTCCCACTTTCCCTTATCATATCAATAAGAGTATTTATCCTTGTTTTTAATCTCTGCAGATTTAACAACAAAATTCAGTAAAAAACTCAGGTATATATTGGCAGATTACATAAAATTATAGCGGCTGCATGTCTTTTTTATTTTTTCTACATTCAGCCAAAACACGCTTTAAATAAGCGTTAGCACATTATTACAATGCCAATTTACATTATTATAGGGTCAAAACTCACTACTGGGGGATTCTTTTGCCTTTTTTTTGTTTAGTAAATTTCTTAATATCTATAACTAACATGAACTAGGCAGTGTGTCAATAGGGTGTCATTCTAGTCTGGAATGATAGGAGAAGGTACTGCGATGACAACAAGTAGTAAGCTAAACGTCCGTGTGGTTATTGGTATTATCAAGATATTCTCTAATCTTCTTTAAATCTTCCCAAGCTAAGCGTTTTTGTGCTGGTTGACGAAGTAGATAGGCTGGATGAAATATAGCGGCTGTGGTAATTGCATGAGATAAATATTGGTTAGTATAAGTATGAAATTTGCCACGCAAGTTCGATATAGTCTTTGTGTTATCAAGAAGGCTATAACATGCGATTCCTCCAACAAAAATCAGAATCTGCGGTAAAACAAGAGCAATATGCTTCTCAACAAATGGTCTGCACATATCAAGCTCTAGATCAGTTGGTTTTCTATTACCTGGTGGACGCCAAAACACGGTGTTGCTTATATATACCTTAGTGCGGTCCAGATTAATTGCACCGAGCATCTTATCGAGCAGCATTCCGCTTGCACCACAAAATGGTATGCCTTTCAGGTCTTCATTTGCTCCTGGTGCTTCACCAACAAGCATGATTTTTGCATTTGGATTACCATCGGAAAAAACAGTATTAGTTGCAGTTTTTTTTATTTCACAACCCTCAAATGACTTAACTGCACTTCTTAGTTCATCTACACTACCACATTCACTTGCAAGCTTCCTTGCTTCAATGATCCAATCACTTGGGAACATGGCTTTTTTCTGCTCGATGACAGAAGACTGTGCAGCTCTCTCATTTTCCACTTTTTTTTCCTCTTCACCTTCAGTTAGCGTGCAGTCAACACCCACTTCATGATAGAACTTCAACAATTCTAGATCTTCATTGTTCATAGTGCCTCTTAACCTTTTGAGCTTTTTTCATAGCCATATCGTACTTCAATTTAGACAAATGTCTAACGTATAATATACCATTTAAATGATCTAACTCATGCTGAATACACCTTGCAAGCCAACCACTAGCTTTTAGCGTCTGTTCTTCGTTATTTAAATTTTTATATTTCACAGTTAAATATTTTGGACGCTTAATTTCATGGCTTTGCTCTGGAATTGAAAGGCACCCTTCTTTGAGAATTACTTGTTCACCCGATAATTCTGTAATTTCAGGGTTAATCATGCAAAATTTGCCAGTTGATTCATATCCTGCTGGCCCATCTTCAGCCTTCTCTGGCTGAACGTCCATGATAAAAATTCTCTTCAGCACTCCAACTTGTACTGCAGCAAGACCAAGACCTTCTGCATAGTACATAGTTTCGAACATGTCGTTTACTAATTCTTTAATTTTATCGGTTATATCTATTACTTCACTGGCACGTGTAGTTAACCTTTCATCAGGGGCAATTACAATTGGCAATTTAGACATAAAATTAAAATTTTATGTTTTATTTTTTCCTTTGTACAGTATTTTGGGTATATTAAAATGTTGCTGTATTTTTAATAGAAATATAAATTATTAAAGGAAGCTACAATTTGAATGGAATTGTGTCATAAGGTCAACTAATGTACTCTGCAGTAATAATAAAACCAAAGCGAAATGTTTTTGCCGTTTTAGACGTAGGTACAACAAAAATTATCTGTCTCATTGTTAAGATCAATAGCAACTTCAGCTATAAAATAATAGGAACGGGTTATAAAAGTGCAGAAGGTATAAGCGGTGGATCAATAACTGATGCAAAGCATGCAAGTTACTCTATTTCATCAACTATAGGTTTAGCTGAGCAAGTATCAGAAGAGACTATAGACCAGATATATGTGAATGTAGCCGGATGTGGAGTCTCATCTTTTAACGTATATAACGAAATTATTGCAGCTAATCACGAAATTTCAGACCGAGACATAAAACGTGTAGTCTTTCAGACATTTGAGAAATATATCGAAGAAAATGTCATCATTCACAATATACCACTGAAATATCACTTAGATGATATGACTGACATAAAGGAAGTCAGTGGATTATATGGAAAAAGATTATCTGCTGATGTTAATGTTGTCACTGCTTCGCGTCCAGCGCTTACCAATATCGAAAATTGTATAACTAATAATAGTGGGATAAGTATGTCTGGTTGTGTTGCTTCTGCATATTCTGCAGGCCTTGCCTGTCTAAGTAAAGATGAAAAAGAGCTAGGAACTGCCGTTGTTGACATAGGAGGTGGATGCACTGCAATTGGAATTTTTAAGAGAGGAAAACTTGTGTACACAAGCAGCATTCCAATTGGTGGCATTCACATTACCCGAGATATAGCTTATGGACTATGCACAAGTATAGAGCATGCTGAACGCATAAAAATACTATACGGTAGCACTATTGTAACTTCAATAGATGAGAATGAATGTATTGCAGTGCAAAGTAATGAAAGCGATGAACCAACTCAAGTGTTTAAGTCTGAACTTGTTAACATCATAAGACCAAGGGTTGAGGAAATACTTGAGCTGATAAGAGAACAATTTCAAGAACAGAAAGATCCAATTAATAAAGTAGTGATCACAGGTGGAACCAGTCAACTCACAAGCATGAAAGAAATTGCAAGCTATATATTCAATAAACAAGTCCGTATCGGATGCCCTGAATCTTGTAGCGGTCTTGATGGCGAATACGACAAAAATCCTGTATTTTCTGCTGCTTTAGGCTCTATAAAGCTAATAGTTGACACCTTTTATAGAAATAATTCTGGAATGCTTGGTCACGATGGCAAAATAAGTAAGTTATACCATTGGGTTAAATCAAAAGTCACAGTCTAGATTTTTGTCTTTATCTCTTAATATACAAATGGCTTGATCTAAGAGCTTATTTTTATAGTATTATTACACTGATGTATCCGTAAGAGAAGCAGAAAATTACAATAAAACGTAAGAAACATGAACATAACTATACATTCACAAGAAGATTTTGACTTTATGCGTAAAGCTGGCAGGCTTGCAGCTGAAACCCTTGATTTTATTGCACCACACGTCAAAGTAGGCGTAACAACTAATGAATTAAATGATCTATGTCATGATTTTATAATCAATGCAGGTGCAATTCCAGCACCACTGAATTATAAGGGATATCCGAAATCAATTTGTACTTCGAAAAATGCTGTTGTATGTCATGGTATTCCTGATGATAAACCTCTTAAAGATGGAGATATTTTAAATATTGACGTTACAGTGATTTTAAATGGCTGGTATGGTGACACAAGTCGCATGTTTTGGGCTGGTAAACCCTCAATAAAAGCAAAGCGTTTGTGTAATGCTACTTATAATGCGCTAATGGAAGCAATAAAACAAGTCAGGCCAGGCAATAAGTTAAATAAAATAGGACTTACTATAGAAAAATATATTGAAGATTTTGGATATTCTATCGTACGCAATTATTGTGGACATGGCATAGGAAAGGTTTTTCATGCTCCACCAAATGTTGTACATTTTTATGATGAAGGTGAGGATCTTATCTTAAAAGAAGGCATGTTTTTTACGGTAGAACCAATGATCAATGCTGGAAAACATGAAACTCTGCTCAGCAAGCTAGATGGCTGGACAGTGACAACACGTGATCTTTCACTTTCTGCACAGTTTGAGCATACGCTTGGAGTCACAAAAGATGGAGTTGAAATATTTACACTATCACCTAAAAATTGGCATTTTCCACCTTATGATTAGATTTTTTAAACACTTGGTTTTTGAAAAAATCTAACTCTTAACTTGTGATATAGCAACTAACCCAATTAATGCACAGAAAATCATGTAAAAACTTGCTAAAGTTCCTTGTCCTGTAACTTTGATAATAGTTGTGCATATAAATGGTGCAAGACCACCAAAAAATCCCGAAGCTATATTTCTTGATAAACCAAATCCACTGTATCGTACCTTTATTGGGAATAATTCACACATAAACGCGCTAACAGGACCAAGAGAAGCAGCTATTGGGATTATAAAAAGAACGTGCGCCATTATGGTGAGCAAATTATTACCACTTAGTATCATTGAAAAAACTGGATAACTTACTACTATAAAAGTCACAAATGCAAATTTCATGACTCTTTCTCTCCCTACCTTATCAGAAAGTATTGCAAATAGTATAGTCAATCCTCCAAGTGCAACCTGATTCAATATTTCTACTGCGTGATTAAAGTGAGTGTTTATTGTTGATGCAAGTAGATTAAAAAACACTAAATATATGTAAAGAGATGCATTCTCAACTATGTCAACTCCAATTGATATTAGAAAAGGTTTTTTATAGCCATTTAACAGTTCTTTTAACGGTAATTCATGTGGCTTTTCCTGCTTTTTATATTCTGGGCTTTCATCGAGTATATATCTCATATATATACTGATTAATCCTATTACAAAACTGAAAATAAAAGGCAATCTCCATCCCCAAGATTCAAAATCGGATACTTTTTTGCATATAAGCACCACTATAAGACTTAATATTGAGCCAAGAATTGCGCTCAATACTTCAATACTGCCAAAGAATCCTCTTTTATTTTTAGGAGCATGCTCTATTAAAAATGGGGCATTTCCTGCCTCTCCTCCAAGAGATATACCCTGCAATAATCTTAAACATACCACCAGTACTGATGCGAGTACCCCAATGTTCTGATAGCCTGGAACAAATGCAATAAGTACGGTTGATAGAGTCATCAATATGATAGAGAGAAATAGAGCAATCCTTCTTCCATATTTATCGCCAATGTGGCCAAATATAGCAGCACCAATTGGTCTTATTAAGAAACCCACTGCAAACACTCCAAAAGCTTTAAGTATGCTGACTAATTTGTCGTCTGATGGAAAAAACACATCTCCGATTATGCTTATTAGATGGCTGAAAAGCATGTGATCATACCACAACAAAGTGTTACAAATTAAACTTGATAGTATTACTTTTGTTATTTGTTGCACGAAATCTTCCGTAATTTGTTTGATATTATAGTAATATTACTTACTTTTTCAAACGTGAATTATGTAAATGTTATATTAATAATATTATCTTATTAAATTTTTATATCGTTGATTATATTTAAATATTCTTATACTATACCTATATATTTCCATATATTTTTTGGCGAGAAAGTTATTTTAATTTAAGTGCACAAAGTCTCTTGATATGACACATATTCCAGTTTTGTTGAAAGAGATGCTACTGCAATTGTCACCACACAGTGGTGGTATATATGTGGATGCCACGTTTGGAGCTGGAGGATATAGCAAAGCAATATTGGAATCCGCTGATTGCAAAGTGTATGCAGTTGATAGAGATGAAACAGTTACTAAATTTTATGATGATCTAAATGTTAAATACCCTAATAGAATAAAGTTATTTATTGAAAAGTTTAGTAATATCAAAAATTTATTAGATAGTAATAATATTAAAGGTATCAATGGAATAGTTTTCGACGTTGGAGTTTCATCTATGCAGCTTGATAATGGAGATAGAGGATTCTCATTTCTACGTGATGGCCCACTTAACATGAGCATGGATAACTATTCTCATATGAATGCTTCGACGTTTGTTAACGCTTTACGTGAAGAAGAGATTGCGAACACTATATATAATTATGGGGGTGAGCGTCATTCCCGCAGAATCGCAAGAGCGATAGTAAATGCGCGGAAGAAGAAAATTATCAAAACTACATTTGAACTTGCGGATATTGTACGTTCTGTAGTGTTTCGTGGAAAAAGCAAGATTGACCCTGCAACTAGGACATTTCAGGCAATCAGAATATGGGTAAATGATGAGCTAGGAGAGCTTGAAAAGGGTATTAAAGCTGCATCTGAGATTTTAAGTGAGAACGGCAAATTAATTGTAGTTACTTTTCATTCTTTAGAAGATCGTATAGTCAAAACTGTTTTTAAAGATTTATGTGAACCAGGATCTACTAAAACATTCTCCCTTTTAAATAAAAAAGTGATCAAAGCAAGTTCAGAAGAAATAAATGTAAATCCACGCGCGCGTTCAGCAAAACTGAGAGCTATACAAAGGTTATCATGAGGACCTTTCATGCCATTTCAATAATTATATTTTTATTGTAGGGTTATTTAAGGTAAAATTACACGTTCAATCACTAAATAGAGAACTAGCATGAATAAAGCATAAAATTAATTTAGTGCAAAGCGACATAAAAGTCCTGCAAGCAGAATGGAGTTATTTGAGTAATCTAAAAAAACTTGCAGTCTTACGGAGAAATACCTAAAAAATAACCCTTTGATACTAGCTAGCCAGATTCGACTCTCTGTAGTGTGTTAGCACAACTTAAAACCCAGAATAACAATTAGAACCTATCTTGAAAGGGAAAAAAATAAGATGAGGTAAGCAAAAAATAGGAGGGTAACGAGTGATAAGGCCAAATGTTGCACAAGGGGCGATAACAATTATTAATGCAATGAAATATATAATGAGGGAGTTTAATATAGTTATGCAAGAGGCCTAATTTGAAATATTAACATGAAAAATTGCTTGCGCATATTTCAAATCTGATTATAATTACAATTAGAGATATTTTAAGAGCTCAAAATCTATCTTTGTCTGCAGACTTTTTCTATTAAACAATCAAACTCATTAAATGTAGTGTGTCTTCTTCAGTGTATACACGTATACTTAATCTCTGTCGTATGTGCACTGCATTTTTTTCTAATCTTTTTTACACAGGAGGATTTTATGTCCAGAATTCCAGATATTTGACTTTTACTTTAGCTAAAAACCAATAGGCGCCTATTGTTTAACGCTAATTAAAATAAAAATTTTTCTAATATATAGAAGAATCACTGTTTACTGAAAATGGGATACGATTGCCAAGAAAGCTGCGAATGTCAAAGAATTTTAGGTAAACATTATTTGCTTGACGTATGAGCGTGCTCTCCTTACTGCAAGAACTCTTTAATATATGCTTAACCACTTAAGTCCTTTCAAGATATGTTCTTAGATTTAAGCTTTTAGGTAAACATACTACAATAAAATTTACTTTAGTATAAAATTATTTGCATAAGATTTTGGCAGTCTTTTAACATCTTTTGGCATTTCAATTGTGTACTTTGTGTTGTGTTTCTTTGCGTAAGATATTGCTTTTTCAAGAGAATCAAACTTTAATACAATCTGTTTTTGGGGATCTTTTGAGCCAACCCATCCCATCAAAGGTTCAATATAGTAAGAACAAGGCTCAATTTTTAGGTACCAGAATTTTGTATTACCTAAGCCAGATTGTGTTGCAGTTTTTGTTGGCTTATAAATCTTAAAAACTACTTGATCGTTAATACTCATAGTCCTTACTACGTAATCTTAAGTATATATCTAAATAAATTTTTCCACAAAGAATTAGTGTGAAAGAATGAAGTTTGAAATAAATATTTTTATGTTATATTATTAAATTATATAAAAAGGATTAGCTGAATAGGAGTAATCGATGGCACAGCAAGAAATGGTAACAATTAATGCAGAGTTACGTGATGTAAAAAAAAAGAAAGCGATGCAGGCTCTGAGGGAGAAGGGAAGTATACCTGCAGTTATATATGGTAAAGGGCATGATAACGTAAATTTGACATTGTCTGCAAAGGAATTTACTAAACAATATAAATCAGGTGCTCTTTCTGCACATTTAATAGAACTAGATATTTCAGGGAAAAAAGAATATGCTCTTGTTCGTGATATTCAATGGCATGTAGTAAAGGATACTGTGCAACATGTTGATTTTCAGTTTGTTGATAAAGGTAGTGAAATTAAAATAGATATACCTTTATCATTCATCAATGAAAGTAAATCACCAGGAATCAAATTAGGTGGAGTGCTTAATGTTCTGTGTCGTTCTATTACTGTCAAATGCTCTCCTGAGAAAATACCTCAAGTCATAGAAATTGATTTGTCTGGCAAAATGATTGGTCAGTCTATACATATCAATGATGTAAAATTGCCAGAAGGTGTTAAATTTGTAGCTCATGAGGAAGAAAATTTCACCATTGTAACAATCTCTGCTGCCGATAGTGATGTTGAAGAGACTCAAACAAAAACAGAGGAGTAGTGCATTTAATAGCTGGGCTTGGTAATCCTGGTAGTCAATATGAGTTAACTCATCATAATATTGGTTTTATCGTTATTGACGCAATCTACAAATATTGGAATTTTCAGTCATTTTCTAAGAAAGCCGATTACTTGATAACCTCTGGCATAATTAACAATAATAAAGTTATGCTAATAAAGCCTTATTCGTTTATGAATAATTCAGGTATTCCTGTTGCAAAAATAAAAAATTTTTACAAATTATCGCTAGACAATATTGTTGTCATACATGATGATGCTGACTTGAAATTTGGAAGAATAAAAGTAAAAAAAGGTGGTAGTTCTGCTGGACATAATGGACTTAAGTCTATAGATAGCTTTATTGGTAATGATTATTGGCGTTTAAGATTTGGAGTAGGCAGGCCTGAAGGTCAGAAAAGCTTAGCAGACTATGTGTTATCAAAATTTGAAAATTTTGATAACGTTATCCTCTTAGCGGAAAAAATAGCAAAAAATATACACCTAATGCTGCAAGGAGATACCACAGCTTTTATCAACTCGGTTGAGAGTGAAACTTTAGTATAGCAAACGAATACTGCCCAATACAAACTAATTTAGATTAGAATACTGATTCTTCTAGAAGTTGTTCGCGTTCCTCTTCTATTGCAATGGAATTATCATGATTTTTAAATAAATCTCTGATTTTTGTTTCTATTTCACTTGCAATTTCTTTGTTTGCCTTGAGGTAACTTTTTACATTTTCTCTTCCTTGGCCAAGACGCGTATTGTTATATGAATAATAAGCACCTGCCTTTTCAAGTACACCAAGTTTTGCTCCTATATCTATTATTTCTCCAAGTTTTGATATGCCTTCATTGTACATTATATCAAATTTTGCCTCTCTAAACGGAGGAGCAACTTTATTTTTTACAACTTTAACTCTCGTTTCATTACCCGTAATATTCTCCTTATCCTTTATCGCACCAACTTTTCTTATATCAAGTCTTATAGAAGTATAGAATTTTAACGCATTTCCACCAGTGGTAGTTTCAGGATTTCCATATACTACTCCTATTTTCATACGAATTTGGTTGATAAATATCAATATACAGTTTGCTTTTGAAACTACAGAAGTTAGTTTCCTGAGTCCATGGCTTAGAAGTCTTGCTTGTAGTCCCATGTGCTGATCGCCCATATCCCCTTCAATTTCAGCTCTTGGAGTTAGTGCTGCAACAGAATCAATAACTATTACATCAACTGCACTAGAACACACTAAATACTCAACAATATGCAACGCCTGCTCTCCAGTGTCTGGTTGTGAAATTACCAAATCATCAGTTTTCACTCCAAGTTTACGAGCATATATAACATCCAGTGCGTGTTCCGCATCGATAAATGCACATAAACCTCCTTTTTTCTGTGCTTCAGCAATTACATGCAAAGCAAGGGTAGTTTTACCAGAACTCTCAGGGCCAAATATCTCAATTATACGTCCTTTTGGCAATCCCCCAACACCCAGAGCTGAATCAAGTGCAATCGACCCTGTAGATATCGTGTCTATTTTTTCTACAGGATTTTGCTTTAGTTTCATTATTGCACCTTTACCGAATGCTTTTTCAATTTGACTTATTGCATTATCTAGTGCTTTTTGCTTATCATTATTTCTTTCTTCTGGATTATGTGCCATGGATCATTTATTAACTTGTATAGTCTCCATGGTAATTGAACGCAACCAATCTGCCAAGGGTTTTTTAATAACGAAGAACGTTAGTTACCTAAAATTAGATAGATAGACTTTGTAGTGCGATACAAAATAACGATAGAATACAATGGTAGTAGTTTCTCTGGCTGGCAAAAGCAACAACACTCTGCTAACTCAATTCAGGAAACCATAGAAAACGCTATATTTAATTTCAGTGGCGAGAGAGTCTCTTTGCATTGTGGTGGCAGAACTGACACAGGGGTTCATGCTTTAGGGCAAGTTGCTCATTTCAATATGGAAAGGCAATTTGAGCTTTACAGAATAAGAAATGGAATAAACTATCACTTAAAAGCGATTCCTATAGTTGTGCTTAGTGCAGAAGCCGTAGATGATGCATTTCATGCGCGATTTTCAGCAAAAAAAAGATATTATGAATATAGAATAATTAATCGCTACGCTCCTGCAGCTCTGGAAATCGGTTATGTGTGGCAAGTATTTAACCCACTTGACGTAAACATCATGCGTGAAGCTGCTAGACACCTGCTTGGAAAACATAATCTTTCAAGCTTTCGCTCAAAAGATTGTCAAGCTACAAATCCGGTCAGAACAATCGATGATATTGATATAGTACAAAACGGAAGTCACATATACATCAAAATATCTGCGATTTCCTTTTTACATAACCAGGTGAGGATTATTGTTGGTACTTTAGTTGAATTTGGAAAAAATAGAACTAATCCACAAGAAATGCTAAACATATTAAGTCAATGTAAAAGAAACGCTGCTGGAATCACTGCACCGCCTCACGGCTTATACTTAGTAAAGATAGATTACTAGCTTAAGTCCTCATTGGCATTACTATATATAGTGCACTTGGATCATCTTCATCAGTGATAATTGTAGCGCTATTACCATCTGATAAGCTAAATTTACACTTGTTTTCTATACAGGATAAAACATCAAGCAAATAACGAGAATTAAATCCTACTTCCATAAGAGCTCCATCGTAATCCACTTCTATAGACTCAGTTGCATCACTACACTCTTGGGAATTTGAATGTAGAGTTAATAAATTCTCTTGCAATGAAAATTTAATTGATTTTATTTTATCGGACACAACAACGGAAACTCGGTCTATAACACTAGCAAGTTTGCTACTCTCAACAATCATTTGTTTATCTTGAGACGTTGGAATAACGGCTTTGTAATCTGGAAAAGTTCCATCTATCAATTTTGATATTAGAATATACTCACCACATGTAAATTTGATTTTTCTATCTGAAAGTTTTATATTTATCTCATTACAATCATCCAATACTTTCAACAGTTCCATGATAGTTTTACGTGGAATGATCACCCCAAATTCTCCGTTGATATCTTCAGGTTTAGGCCTTTTTATACATGATAAACGGTGGCCATCAGTTGCAACGCAGTACAGAAATTGCTCATCTGTATGCAGATATATCCCATTCAAATTATACCTTGTA
Organism: Wolbachia endosymbiont of Chrysomya megacephala; assembly: GCF_008245065.1. NCBI lineage: Bacteria > Pseudomonadati > Pseudomonadota > Alphaproteobacteria > Rickettsiales > Anaplasmataceae > Wolbachia > Wolbachia endosymbiont of Chrysomya megacephala. The sequence continues at coordinate 477,762 of NZ_CP021120.1, read as the reverse complement.
TCATCTAGCGACACAGCAAACTTCGTTTTAGTCAACAAGTCTACCAAATCTGCACTTAGTAGAGTGAAATCGTATTGATGATCACCTTCTTCAAGAACAGGGAAGTTATTTGAAACTACGTTCGGTAAAGAAAAATTTGCATTTCCACAGGATATCAATAATTTTCCTTGATTATTCATTTCGAAATTGACATCCAAATTAGTTGGCAATTTTTTCACTATATCATGTAAAGTATGTGCTGAGATTTTCACTTCTCCTTCTGCTGATACATTTGCAGTAAGTGAGGCAAATATTGAAATGTCAAGATCAGTAGCCTTCAATTTTATGCTACCATATTGTGCTTTGATATTTATACACGCTAAAACATCTATCGCGTTGCGCCTTTCAACCACTCCACTTACCCTGGATAGCGTATTTAAAAGGCTTGCACGACTTACACTAAAACGCATTTGTTCACACACAGAACTTTGTTCTTTGATTCCTATATCTACAATTTTTGACATATTAATTCTCAAAAATATATTTTAAATGATATTCATATTCTATGTAAAGTGATATCCATATTTTTGTCTGAGAGACAAAACAGCCTATCTTATACTTTAGTGATCAATAATTTACTTTGTATGGCATAAGTCATGCATTTTTTGGTACGCTTTTTGAAAGCCAAGCAAGGAATAAGTATCATCAACATTTGCTGTTTTTACTTTTCCATTAACTACCATTGATAATCCCTGCTTCATTTTTAGAATCAAATCTTGGTCCATTTTTGTATCATCTGTCCACGCAAGACTTCCCTGTATTATTGGCAATTGATATTTAATTTTTTTATCGATATTGAGAACTACAGGCTCATTATTATACTGAAAGCCAGAAGTGACGCTCACCTCATCTGCTTTTTTATCAACGTAACTGACCATTACATACGGCTTGCGATCGGCTGTATAATGTTCACTTTTTTTCTTAGGATGAGATACAATATAACACACTTTTTCACCATCTTCCAATGCAGTATACACAAACCAGTCTTTATATTTTTCGCTCAGTTGTACATTACTAACCGATGCAAGAGTGTCTATTGAAAGAAATATTAGAAATACGAAAAGACTACGCATGTAAACCGAATTTCAAACTCTCTGATTTTATATGTTGTTTTACCTTACTCATCGCTTGCTCAGCCAGCTGTCTTATTCTTTCTCTTGAAACACAATATTTTTTGCTAAGCTCATCCAAAGTCTGAGTATTCTCAGATAAATATCTGCTAATGAAAATGTCTCTTGATCTTTCATTAAGACTTGCCAGCGCATTGCTTAAAATTGTTTCTTTTAATGCCTTTTCTTCATGATTCTGGTAAGCTACTTCTTGACTAACTAAATTACACGGAATCATATCTTGTAACTCCTTTTTAGAGTCATCACCTATTTTTATACAATTATTTAACGACTGATCCTTACAAGCCAGACGATAGCTCATCTGTACAACATCTTCTTCAGATACAGAAAGCTCATTTGATATTGCTTTTATTTCTTCTTTACTCAAAGTTTCTCTGTTTGTGTATTGTAAAATTCTTTTTTTTATTTTACGTAAACTAAAAAACAATCTCCTTTGTGCTTGCGTTGTACCTATTTTCACAAGTGACCAAGATTTTAATATAAAGTCTTTCATTGAAGCTTCAATCCACCATACTGCATAAGTTGAAAAACGAAATCCCAAGTCAGGATTGAACTTTTTCACTGCATGCATTAAACCCATATTTCCTTCCATGACCAGGTCCATCAACAATAGACCGTAATTCTTAAATTTCATTGCAATTTTTACTACCAAATTCAAATGGCTAGTAATCAACCTGTGAGCAGAAGAAATATCCTGGTATTCTTGCCAATTTTTTGCTAATCGCACTTCCTCTTCTTGGGAAAGCATAGGAAATTTTCGCACTTCAGCAATATATTGCATGAGATTAGTGCTACTATTAACACATAAATTTGCTACTGGGGTCAACATAATAACTTAAATTAAAACTCTATACATATAATATATTGATTTTCAGTGAAAAATTCAAGCTTTAATTAAAAAAGCATAACTTTATATCTAGTTGAGATCTTAACAACAGCTACCTAAATGTAGAATTAAAATTGCCAGCGTGTAACGATAAAAGCTACATTAGATAAATAATGTGTTATTCCAGTGCTCAAACACTGGAATTCACATTTCTTTTTTCTAGATCCCAGTGTCATGCTACTTGAATGACAAGAAAAACCCACTGGGATAATAAGACAAAGATAGACTAGAAATTAAACGCTAGTCCAGCTTCTGCACCAAAAGTGCTGTAAACAACATTTTTGATACCAGTATCATCCTTATCTGCCTTATCAAAACTAGCACCATAAGAACCGAAGTAACGAGCTCCAGCAAAGAGTTTGATTTCTGGAGTTACATCATAGCTAACACCAGCCTTTGCTTGATAAGCAAAACCAAATCCTTTTTGATCTTTAACTGAATCAGCTTTTGAAGGATTGCTGATATATGCTGCACCAACACCAACACCAACGTATGGAGTGATAGGCATATCTTCAATCGCTATATCGTAATAAACGTTAACCAATCCTGAAAATGCTGTTAAACTGTCTGCAACATTTGTTTCAGAAGCATTTACTACAGCTGTATCTTTAGCCAATTGTGAGTAAAGCCCTTCAACATCAACTCTAATGTCATCCATTTTATAACCAAATGCACCACCACCAGCTATAAAAGATCTTGTTAAGGGACTATCCTTTTCTTTACCTGTTACATTTTTAATACCATCAACTTTTGTATAAAAAGGTAAAATTTCACCGTTGTATTGTAAACGAACGTAGTAGCTAGTTTCTTCATCACTTATTGGACCAATAGGGTCTGATGAAAAAGCAGAGTTTGATAGGCTTAGCAACGTCACTAAAGCAGCTGCCGAAAAAAACTTTTTATAATGCATAATTGCCCTCGTTAAAAAAATTAAAATTCCACTTTAGCAGTCTAAATAATAACTAAAGTTAAGTCAAGTGCTAACTTAATAACACAAAACCTTCTGTATCTTAACTAACTTTTAGAAAAATACAAAGATTTTATTAATTAATAAATAGAGTTACTCTACTTTTTTTACTCTTGATCTTCTGACACCTATTTCACTAATGTCTTTTTATCTTCTGATCTGCATTCATCATTGTGAATTGCTGCATATTCATGCAGTAATATGAATGTACTTCATGGAAGTACTAGTACAAAAGGAAAACATTTAGTTACTGCATTAAGGCAAACTTCAGTAGTAAATTTAAAAAGGAAGTTTAAATCCAGGTGGTAACCCCATCATACCTGCAAGATCAGAGGTTGCATTTGCCATATCTTCTTCTGCTTTTTTGATGGCATCATTAAACGCTGCTGTCACTAAATCTTCTACTATGTCTTTTTCTTCATTTCTCATAAGCTCTAAGTCTATGTTTACCTTTTTAGCTTTATAGCCACCTATTTTTATAACTTCCACTAATACAGAAACTTTGCCACCACCAGAAATACCTTGAAACTCTTTTCCAATATATTTTTCTTGGGCTTCCGCAAGCTTTTTTTGCATTTCTTGCGCTTGCTTCATTATTTGACTGAAATCCACAACCTACTCCTTATTTTCTATATTAACTACCTTTGCACCTTTAAACGTATTTAATATATCCTTAACTACAGGTGCATAATTTAAATTACTCACTTCCCTATTCATATAACTCGTATCAACTATAATAACCCACTCCTGATTAGTGGCTTGATTTAAGTAACTTTTCAAGTCATTACAAAAATTACTGTTCAAGTTAGATACAGCTTTTAATTTTAAATACCCAAATTTACAATCTATTAATTTTAGATTACTACACAGTTGTTTGTAAAGATAAATTTGGTTACTCCGCCTTAATAGTTGCAAAATCTTATCAAAATCGTAATTTTGTTGTTTATTTTTCACATGGATCCCAGTGTCACGCACTGGGATGATAGAGTGGGGTTTTTCCACATATTTTTTTGGATCCGAGTAGTCAGCTACTTGGATGACAGGGGGGGAAGGTGCAACAGGTCTGCCCTGTCTATTTCCTTGCTCTACATTCTGTGAAAGAATTTTTTTGATCACCTGTTCCGGAGAAGGCAAATCAGAAAGATAACAAAGGCTAATTAATATCATTTCAGCGGCAATTTCATTGCATGTTGAAACCTTTATATCTTGAATACCCTTAAGCAGCACCTTCCACAATCTCGAAAAAAATATTAAAGACTTTTTTGTACTCAAATCTTTTACTTTGCTCTTCTCATATTCTGTATCAATCTCTTTTGTAATTAAAAAACGGCATATTAACTGGATTGTTTGCAGCAGATCTTCAAAAATATTGAGCGGATTTGCTGTTTTTACCACATTGTCGAATACTAACAAAGCCTTCTGTAAATCACTATCTAATACTGCTTCCAGTAGATCAAATATAACGTTTCTATCTACTAGACCAAGTATGTCTGTAACACTTTGAGTGGATATTGTACCATCTTTGCTATATAGCAATGCTTGATTCATCAAAAATAAAGCGTTACGCATTGAATTGCTACAGTGGTGAGCAATTAATTCCGATGCTTCTTTTTCAATAAAATAATTTTCTTTTTGTGCAATATCATTTAAACGCTCCATTATCTTAGCTGAAGGAATGTTATGTAAGTCAAACCTTTGACAACGTGCAATAACAGTTATTGGTATCTTTTTTATTTCTGTAGTTGCTAGAATAAACTTTACGCTAGATGGTGGTTCTTCTAGAGTTTTAAGTAATGCATTAAATGCATTACTGGATAACATGTGTACTTCATCTATAATGTAAACTTTAAATTTAGAACTTATTGGTAAATAGCAAATATCTCCCAAGATCGCTCTAACATCCTCAACACTAGTGTGACTTGCCGCATCGATTTCAACTACATCTGGATGGCTTGAATTTTTTATTGCCAGACAACTTGTACATGATCCACAAGGTTCAAAAGTTGGCCCCAATGAGCAGTTCAAACATAAAGCTATTATTCTTGCAGTGGTGGTTTTACCAATTCCACTGCTACCAGAAAGCAGTATAGATTGTGGAATTTTGTTGAGAGTAAAAGCATTTTCTAGTATACGCACCAATATATCTTGACCTACTAAATCTTTAAAGCTACTAGGACGATATTTTAATGCTATGTTCATAGCCTAGAATAAAACAAATAGTACAAATAGGTATGCAACCCAAAAAGATTCTGATATGGTTGCTTCATTTCTGACCTGACCAAGTTACAGAATTTTTGCCTGCATACCTTATCAAAGGTTATACTTTTTTTTTTTTTTAGCAAGGTATATTCTATATTAGTCTTATAATTTATATGTTAGACCTTTTGCAACATTACTTTGGAGTAAACAGCCGTTACCTAAAATACTCTTCTTCTGTCATCCCAGTGTCCAGACACTGGGATCCAGAAAACTTAATTTTAAATGAATACATTAGGCTGTTGTATAATAAGAACTGGATTCCAGTGTCAATCACTGAAATGACACCCTTCCGGTGGGGATTGCTCTCAAACTACAATGTTCGTACAGTTGTACTGGGATTCAAGTATAAAAATATTTGGAAATTATACAATGGACAATGGATTCTAGGAATATATGTTAAAAGTAATGTCCATAATGAAATAAGCTGGATTCCAATGTCACGTACTGGAATGACAACATATAGGTATTGGAATAACAAAAGAGGAATATTATGATTTTATATCATTTTCCTCTTTGTCCATTTTCACGAAAAGTTAGAGCTCTTCTCAAGGAAAAAAAGCTGAGTTGTGATTTGGTATATGAAAATCCATGGGAAAAGCGGAATGAATTCATGGAGATCAATCCAATCGGACAAGTACCAGTATTAATAGATAATAACTTTGTAATAGCGGATAGTAATGCCATTTGTGAATATATAGAAGAGATTTACAATAGTAACGTCAAATTACTTGGTTCATCAACTATTATTAAGTCTAAAATACGCGCTTTAATCAATTGGTTCGATAGCAAATTTTACAATGAAGTTACTAAGTATATTATGAATGAAAAAGTAATTACTAACCGCAGCCCTGACTCTAGATTTCTTCATGCAGCTCAGCATAACCTGCCTTACCATATGGAATACATCGAACACTTAATTAACAAGAACGTTTGGCTTGCAACCGATAAGTTCACTTTAGCCGATATTACTTTAGCATCACATATTTCTATAATAGACTACGTAAATAGTTTTCCCTGGGAAAAAAGTAAGATTTTAAAAGAATGGTACTCCATTGTTAAATCAAGGCCTTGTTTTCGCGAAATATTATTAGAGAGAGTTTTTGGCTTAACTCCCCCTAGACATTACGCTGACCTTGATTTTTAACTTGCGTTAGTTTTAAAGCTACAGTCATTCCTTCGTCAGTAGGAATCAATATGGAGAAATATTTTTTTTCATCTGACAATCTATCGTTAAACTCTCTCATAGCATGCCATGACTTTTCTGATACTTCTTTTGGAGGAGATTCTAAAAATACTGTATCAAATAATAGAGTGTTTACACTACCGACAATGTTGCAAAAAACATAAAAATAAAACTAGAGAAAACCATTTCTCGAAAACTTCTGTGTCCAGAACCAAGAGTCCGATTTACTTATAGCGCTAATAATCAATTAACCATCGGCTTTAAGGAATGATATGAACATATTATTTCAAGGAAAAGTCATGAGAAACAAGAGATTAGCTATCCAAATTAGCTGTAGCTATGAACCTAATCGGTTAGCAGAACAATGCTTATCAGATGCTTATGAAAAGGTAGTGTCAAAGGAAATAAGTCAAAAAAACTTAAAACATAAAAATGGGATTCAAGGAGGGTCAAATGGTAACAGTATGTTTATATGCGAGAGTTTCTTCGGGGAAACAAGTAGAAGGAAATACGATAGAAAGTCAAATTGCAGCTTTAGAGAAGCAAATTAATCTGGACGGATACAGATTGTTAAGTGAGTATAAATTTATTGATAACGGCTACAGTGGATCTCATTTAGTCCGCCCTGATTTAGAAAAATTACGTGATAAAGTAACAGAAGGTAAAATTGATAAGATTTACATTCATTCTCCTGATCGTTTATCTAGAAAATATGCATATCAAATGGTGCTGATTGAAGAATTTGAAAAAGCAGGAGCAAAAGTGGTTTTTTTAAATTATGAGATTAACGGTAACCCAGAATCTCAATTACTGTTACAAATGCAAGGTATGATAGCAGAATATGAACGTGCGAAAATTATGGAACGAAGTCGTCGTGGTAAAATCTATGCAGCTAACAAAGGCTATGTAAATGTAATGGGAGGAGCTCCTTATGGTTATCGTTATATAGATAAGCATATGGGAGGAGGACAAGCTTTATTTGAGATTAACGAAAAAGAAGCTGATGTCGTTCGTAAAGTATTTTTGTGGATAGGCAGAGAAAGAACAAGTATTGGGGAAGTATGTCGTCGGCTAAATACTATGTCCATTAAGACACAAAAAGGAAAAGAACGCTGGAATAAAGGTACAATTTGGAGTATGTTGAAAAACCCTGCTTACAAAGGACAAGCAGCTTTTGGTAGAAGAAGGTTAGGAGTAAGATTAAAGCAAGTAAGACCACAGAAAGGCTCTTGTGAGCAGCCAAAAAGTAACCACTCTGTCTATCCTGTTGAAAAAGCAAATTGGATTTATATTAAAGTGCCAAATATAGTAGATGAAGATATATTTGATATTGTTCAAGAACAATTAGCTGAAAATAGAAAAGTAGCAAGGACAAGAAAAAGAGGAGCAAAGTACTTACTACAAGGTTTAGTCATATGTAAGCGTTGTAATTACGGATGTTACGGAACTTGCATGAGAAGTAGACGAGAAGAAGAAGGTGGTCATTATGCATATTACCGTTGTAGTGGTAAAGATTCTTACCGTTTTGGTGGTAATAAGATTTGTGACAATAAACCCATTCGCTCAGATGCATTAGAAACAGCTGTGTGGGAAGAGGTTAAGCAGTTATTGAAAAATCCAAACAGGATTTTAGAAGAATACAAGCGTAGGCTTTCAGAACTAAAAAAATCATCATTGGATCAAAAAAGTGACCTGCTAGAGAAACAAGAAAATAAATTAAAACGTGGTATTGCTAGACTTATCGATAGTTATGCTCAAGAATATATCAATCAAGAGGAATTTGAACCACGAATTAAAGCAATGAAACAAAGCTTAAAAACAATTAAAGAAGAGAAGAAAAAGATATTTTATCAAAAGGAATTAGAACAGGAGGTAACTCTGGTTGTGGCCAATTTAGAAGACTTTTCTTCCAATATTACGTTAAACCTTGATAACGCAGACTGGTTAACTAAACGTGATATTATCAGAACATTGGTCAAGAGAATTGAAATTAACCTTGAGGACGTAAATGTGGTATTTCGCGTAAAAGAGCTACCGAACTCTTCTGGACATAATGGAAAGGAAAATAAAAATTTGCAACATTGTCGTAGGTGTATTATCTGCAACGATTAGCCCATCTTGTTTAATGTATGACTCTGCCCAATCTAAATACTTAGGATAACTACTTTTGTCAGCATCGATGAATATCATGTCAAATGGTGCCTTTGCTGATAATTCATTAATTTTTTCCAGTGCATCACCTTCTATTAGAGTAATTTTATCACTTAGATTAAAAGCACTAAAATTTTTTTTTGCTATTCTTGAGTGTTGAGGATTATTTTCTATTGTATATATATGACCATCTTTCGGTAAAGCTTTTACCATACAAATTGACGAATAACCATATAAAGTGCCAATTTCAACTATGCTTTTAACTTTATGGATTTTGATAAATAAATTTAATAATTTTCCTTCTTCAGGAGTGATTTGAATACGTTGTTTCTTATCAAGAGTACAATGTTCTTCTATTTTTTTATACTCTTTTGCAAATAAGCTTCTTATGTACAACGATTTTCTGCTAAAGTTATGACGCATTAAGTTTTATAATATAAACTAAGGAGGTTTAATCTATATAAGATTTATAGATATAACAATAGAGTTAAGAATAATAAAAATTTTTATTTTAAGTTGTTATTTTATAAAGTAAAATTTTAAGTGACAAAGATTATTATATATTTTACTATGGTTAACTAGTATAATAACCAATTGTTATACTAGAATTAAGGGATCGTTTATTTTACATCTCTCTTAAAATGTAATTTTTATAATCAATTAGAGGGGGTTATATGTCTTATAACATTGCTAACGAAGTTGAAACGTTAAGCAAGAAATCTAATAATAATGAAGGAGTGAAATTACTGCACAATCCAGCTTATCGCGAGAAGTACAAAGAACGCTTTAACGAAGCTCAGAAAAAAGTTATGGATATGGTCCAATTTTATGATGGAACGATAGTATTAATAGAGAATAAAATTGCTATGTATTATTATGCTTGGCACAGTAAAAAAAGAGAGTTTGAGCGTAAAAAGCAACAAACAGTATCAAAAAATAATGATTCAGCATAGGGTTTTTATATGGTAAGCTACAGTGTTATTACTTCACTATAGCTTTTCCATATAACTCATCTATTACATTAGTGAAGTATTCCAGCTCTCTATACCCTTCATGTTTGATTTTACCATTCTCTACATATGATTTGTCATCGTTAATCTTGATGATGAATACAGGAGTAGCTGTGATATCAAGTTTATTAATTGCAAGTGATTTATCATTTATAATTTTGTCCATCATCTTTTTATCATTAATGCATTGGTTAAATACATCTTGCTTCAAATTGCTTAGTGCAGCAATTTTTTGTAGTATAGTTAAATCACTAAAATTAGAGTAGTTCCACGAGTCTATTGCATTAAACACAGCTTTGTTAAAATTAAAATAGTCTTCTTCTTTTTCATAGCAATAACTTAGCATTGCAGCTTTTAATCCTCTGTAATCTAGAGGAAAATGACGGAATATGTATAACATCTTACCTGTATCTATGTACTTTTCTTTGATTTTAGGAAAAACTTTCTTATGAAAAAGAGAACAGTGATAACAAGTGAGCGAAGCATATTCTATCATTAAAATTGGTGCTTTTGGATCACCTAATAATTTATCATCAGGCAGTAGTGACAGTAGTTCTTTTGATGTTATTTCATCAGTTTTTTGAGTGTTGGGTAAGTTTTGTTCAATAGCTGCATAAGAACTAACACTTATAAAAATAAGTAAGAACAATAATCTAAAAATCATTACAATGGAAATACTTAACTTATTAAAGAATTTATGCATTTATATAAATGATGTCAAGATAACTTTTTCTCGGCAACACTTTCTACTCTGTCTTTAAATGCAGCAATTATTTTACTTTGTGTGTATTTATAAACTGAGTTTAATAAGGCAGAAAACAAATTGGATTTAAATTCAAACTTTATATAGAACTCTACCATAGTTTTACTTTCATCTATAGGAGTGAATTTCCATTCGTTGTATAAATGTTTAAATATTCCATTTGACGACACAGCTTTTATCCAACTTTTATTTGCTCCATTTGGAGAAAGAAAGGTCACTTCTGATGTGTAACTTCCTTTAATGCCATGAAAAGCTGCAAGGAGGTCCACAATCATTTGGCTATCAGTTTTTTCTTTTATATAAACAGCTTTGCACCAAGGAACAAAATCAGGATACTTCTCAACGTCAATTACAACTTGAAATATCTCATGAGATGAACAGAAAAAAACACCTTGTTCTTTATATTGGTGTAACATAAACCTAAATAATGGAAAAGGGATCCATATCTACCGTCAGTCTTAGTAGATTCCTGAGACCTAAAGTTAAGGTGGGCATCACGTACTAATTTCAATGAAATTAACAGAGGCAATTCCCTTGATCAGAAATTATCGCTCGGGAAATTTAACTTAACTCATAACGCATAGCACAGACCCCTAAATTAATTATAGATTATTTATATAGAGTATGTCTATAGATATATTAAAACTAGCGATCATTATTTTGCCTTTGTTAAATTTTGCATTTTAAGTATCATAGCTAATAAATATATCTTATGAATCTTATTAAGTTCTTAACCATTTTTATTGTAATCTCCTCAAGTGCTTACGCGAATTGTATAGGGCACAAAACTTTTGTGCTTGCCATGAAGCAGCAAGTAGACAACACGTCTATGAAAGGGAATAGAAAAAATCTAGAACATGTACAAGAAGAACTTCTGAAAATTATTCAGAATAATGTTGACCTCAAAGGAATATCTCGATTTGTCATAGGGAAATATTGGAATTTATCTACTCAGAAAGAAAAAGAAGAGTTTCTAAAAGAATATGAAGTATATCTCGCGCGCTTGTGCGCTAAAATTTTGTATAAATACATAAATAATAGTGAAATGATCATAATGAGTACAAAAGCAGTTGACGATGAAACTTGTCTGATAGGAACAAGATTTTCTTATGGTGATGAGGAATTTACAAACATTGACTTTAAAGTGACTAAAAATGACAATTCTTTCTTAATAAACGATGTTGTAATGAGTGGGATAAGTATTGCTATTAATCAACGTTCTCAATTTAGTGAAAAAATCGACACGCACGGCATGGCAAGTGTAATAGATGAATTAAAACGTAACAATAATTTATGATATACATGCCTCATTGGCCTAAGCCGATTGGCAGTAGGCCAAAGGATTTTTCTCTTGATCGCATAAAAAGTTTTCTAAATAAACTGGGTAATCCCGAGAAAAAAATACCGCCAATAATTCACATAGCTGGCACTAATGGCAAAGGATCAACACTATCCTTTATAAGATATATAATGCAAGCAGCAGGGTATAAAGTTCATACGTACACTTCTCCACATTTAGTGAATTTTAATGAGAGAATAGTTGTTGCAGGCAATGATATCGATGATAGTGAATTACATAACTCACTGGAAGAATGCCGTATAGCAGTCGCAGAACAACCCATCACTCTATTTGAAGCCGCAACGACTGCAGCCTTCTTAGCTTTTTCTCGTCATAAAGCTGATATTACTTTAGTTGAAGTGGGTCTGGGTGGAAGGCTTGATGCAACAAATGTTATAGATAATCCGATTCTAACGATCATCACTTCCATTGCACTTGACCATACAGAATATCTTGGTCCTACCGTAGAAACCATAGCAGGTGAAAAGGCTGGAATAATGAAACCTAATGTTCCTTGCGTAATAGCACCACAAGAAAAATCTATAATGAACACGCTAGAACAACACGCAATAAACAAAAAATCTCCCTTATATAGAGGAGGATTTGAGTGGAATTGCGAAAAACAGAATAACAGGATGGTCTTTCAATCGACTATTCAATCAATAGAATTTTCTTTGCCATCTTTAAAAGGAGATCATCAAATAATCAATTCAGGAAACGCAATTGCAGCATGTAGCATTTTGAGTGGGAAGTATGGATTTAATATTGGAGAAGAGGACATTGCTTCAGGTTTACAGAGCACTTATTGGCCTGCGCGGCTAGAGTCTATAAAAGAAGGTAATTTAATTTCTTTATTACCAAAAGATTGGCAATTATTTCTAGATGGCGCGCACAACAATGATGGTGCCAGAGTGTTAGCTAAGTGGGTAAGAGACAATTTTGCTGAAGGTATCTATATGATCTTTGGTGTTACTCGTAACAGAAACGTCGCAGAGTTCTTAGAGCACTTAAAGCCATACATCAAACTACTATGCGCCGTTTGTGTTAAATCTGAACCTAAAGCAACAAGTACAGATTTAATTAGAGAAGGAGCTCATAATATAGGAATCAATGCTATCGAATGTGAATCAATCAGAGATGCTATATCAAATCACATACTAAAAGCTTCTATACAAAACGTCAAAACCATACTAATCTGTGGCTCGCTATTTTTAGCCAGAGATTTGAGTATGGAGAATAGCTATCAATTAATCCAAGAACAATAAATGCACTACACAACTTGCTCTCTTCCATGAGCGTGAACACTATCGGGATTTACAATGCTGCTTGGCTTTTCGGTTAATGCTCCTATAGGTACATTTTGTTCATCACCTCTTCCTTCAGTTTTTACAAGATTTACAACTTTTCTCTCGTAGATCTCACTTGCTAATTGTAATAATAAAGTACAACCTAGTACTATAGCAAATCCAATGAGTACTTTACTGTCTACGCAACTAGATTGGTACTGCAACACCAAACCTGCTATTAATAAAATAGGAGGAAGATAATTTGAAATTTGGGAAGTAAGAATTAGATATTTAAATGCTTTACTTTTGAACATTTCATCTATATAAATAGTACCTTCAAAAATAAACGTTAGTGCGGTTGTGTGTCCCACGCTGGCTCTCTAAAATTACTTTAGCTACAAATATTAAGAAATTTACTAAGTAAAAAAAGACAAAAGAACCCCCGTATAGCGAGTTTTAATAATTTAAATTGATAATGTACTAACAAGCGCGATTTGGCTGAATGTAGAAAAAATAAAAAAGACATGCAGCCGCTATAATTTTTATGTAATTTGCCAATAAATATTTGAGTTTTTTACTGAATTTTGCTGTTAAATCCGCGGAGATTAAAAACAAGGGTAAATACTCTTGCTATCATAGTAAGGGAGATGGCGTAATTTGTCAAGTTAAATAAGCTAAGTTATTAACATGTAATAATTAGGCAGCTATTGCAGATTGAATGTTCAAATGATCACTAACTTTGAGGTTTTGGTTTCATCTATTTGCGGCTGACTAATCATAGTTCGAGTGAAATTGGTTGCCATAAAGGTACAACCTAGAATAAAAAAAGCAACGGAAATAAAGGGGATAATAGGAAATTCAAGAGGTAATATAGATGTAATTCCTCCTATTAAAAATGAAACGTTAGATGCAATGTCGAGGCAGATCTTCATTAATTTCTCTTGCCGAGAGGTATCGAGTTGCTTATTAAGGCCACACTGCCTAAAATGATCAGTTAATGACCATATATTTAAAGCAAGCGAAAGTGCACTTAGTATAGTGCTGACAATAGTAAAATACAAGCTTAAGGAAGAAATATTTAGGGCTAATGCTGCTATGTACCCACTCAAAGAAGCAATAGATAGTGCAGTAACCAAGCGTTTTGAATAAGTTCTTATTTTCTTTCTGTAAACAAGCTTTTTTTCTTCATAACTCATAAACTTAGTAGTAAATACATTATATCATAGCATTAATTGACTCAAAAATCAATACAGAGTGCCCGGGAGAAGACTTGAACTTCCACAACTTGAAAAGTTACTAGCACCTGAAGCTAGCGCGTCTACCAATTCCGCCACCCGGGCTTTTTGTGATTTACTATGTTAAAATTAAATAATATACTTAAACAATTTTTAGCTCAAAGGTAATGCCAAATCTAGATCAAATATTTTTTGCTCAGAACAATGTTAATATTAATAATGTATATAAAATAGTCAACAACGCTTTGAGCAATAGTGATGGTGGTGAGCTATTTTTAGAGTTTTGCCAATCAGAATCCCTGATTTTTGATGATAATATATTAAAACATATGGATTTAAATATCAGAAGAGGATTTGGTCTCAGGTCTTTTTGTGAAGATAGTACGTCTTTTGTTTGCTCTTCTGAGATTAGCGAAAAAGAAATTAGTAAAGCTGCTTCTATGGTAAAAAGTTCAGCATCTTTAAGCAAAACAAATTCAGTAAACTTAAATGAGGAGGCAAAAAGCCTGTATTCAAAGATTAATCCCATAAATGAAATGGATCTGAGCTCAAAAATTAAACTACTCAATGAGATTAATGAGTATGTAAGGTCGAAGAATAACTGCGTGAAGCAGGTAAAAATAACTCTAAATGGAGAATGGCAAGTTGTACAAATAATAAAAGATGATCACAGGTTAAGCGATATCAGGCCTTTGGTACGTTTTAATGTACTAGTCATCGTAGAGAAAAATGGCCGAGCAGAGAGAGGTTCTGCAGGGCACGGTGGAAGAGACTCTTATAGTAAATTTGTTTCTGAGAAGAAGTGGAAAAAAGTTGCAAACCAAGCGTTAGAACAAGCGCTAGTAAATCTTGAGGCAATTCCAGCTCCGGCTGGAGAGATGACAGTTGTTTTAGGTTCAGGTTGGCCAGGAATATTATTGCATGAAGCTGTAGGTCATGGACTTGAAGGTGATTTTAACCGTAAAGGAATCTCGGCATTTTCAAATTCTATGGGTAAACAAGTGGCAGCCAGTAACATTACTGTAATTGATGATGGAACTCTACCTAATTTGCGTGGTTCTATTAGCATAGACGATGAGGGTACTTTACCTGGCTATAATGTGCTTATAGAAGATGGAATTCTAAAAGGATATATGCAAGATCATATGAACGCTAAACTTATGGGTGTAAATCCAACTGGTAATGGTAGAAGAGAAAGTTACAAAGAAGTTACTATGCCACGCATGACAAACACCTATATGTTGGCAGGAAAATATGCACCAGAAGAAATAATATCCAGTGTAAAAAGAGGCCTATATGCAGTAAATTTTGGTGGTGGACAAGTTGATATAACATCAGGAAAATTTGTTTTCTCATCTTCAGAAGCTTACCTAATAGAAAATGGTAAAATTACACAGCCAGTGAAAGGAGCAACACTAATTGGTGATGGGCCAACAGTGCTAAAAAAAGTATCAATGATTGGTAATGATCTAAAGTTAGATCCTGGTGTTGGTACGTGCTCAAAAGACGGGCAAAATGTGCCTGTTGGAGTTGGTCAGCCAACACTCAAGGTCGATGCAATAACTGTTGGTGGAACTGAATATGTAGATAAGGGCTAAGCGAACTCAGCTCATGCTGTACAATTGTACAAATATTGTAACCATTATTCAAGTAGCTCATATAGATGCAAAAACTACTTAACAAATCTCTCTGCCTTCCTTGCCATAACGTGTATAACAATCTCACAGAAAATAATATCATAGAATTCAATAGGTGGTCTTTAAAAAATCCTTAAGGAAAGTAAAATCTGTTTAAATAGGCCGATATAGATGGTTTTACGATATAATAAAATTATTATAAACAAGAACTTATAAACTCTAGCAAATGAATTTGTGAGTTTAGTGGTGTTAGGAATACCTGGCTCTTTTATGTGGATTGACATTCTCAATAACCTGCTCTAGAGATAGATTATATAATTTTGACAAGGTTCTTGGCATGTGATATTTTTCTCGAATATAGGTAATGGCATAAATGACTTTATATCTATATCCAGCTCTAGGGGAAGATCTTCAATGTTTACGTCCATCCCTGACAAAGGATATTCTATGTCCATGTGCAGCTTTGGGGGATAGTTCTACTTTGAAGATTTCTTTCACTTTTACTATTGCGACTCCCAATTCCACTGAAATCACTCTTTCCCTTAATTCATATTGATATGGTGACTCCATTTATTCCCTCACTTTCAGCTTTTTCTTGCTTTACCATATCTCTTCCCCTCTTGTCTCTATCTTTATGTATTAAGCTATATAACTCAAAATCTTGATAAAATGCAGAAAAGTTTTTTTAATTTCAGCTCCATCCTCGAAGAGTTAGAAAATAACTTTAAGCAAGTTAGTCAGAATTTTTCTGACGCAAAGGAACAAGTTTTAAATTTAGCTGTCAACTCTGAAAATTTGGCAGGCAAGTTTCTTAATTATCACCCGAATATGTGCATAGTATAAAATTAGCTTGATAGACTTCAAGAGCTTTGCCTATGAAGTCAGTGTGCTTCTTGAAATGCAATATACTTTTATTACTTTAATTATGAAAATCCGTTAAGCCTTCTTGCCAATTACTACAATATTTTCACTTGGAAAAAAGTAGTCAGGTATAGCCATGTTCTTTGGTGCAGGACCGCCAATTACTCGGCCTGATGTGTCATAATATGAACCGTGACAAGGGCAGAACCAACCGTTGCCGTCTTTTGTAGCGTGATCAACTGGTACACATCCAAGATGGGTGCATATTCCAATCATAATTAACCATTCATCTTTTCCTTTGTATACTCTTTTTTCATCTGATTCAGGATCTCTCAAATTTTCTGCATTTATGGCTCTTGCAGCCTCAATCTCTTGTTTTGTGCGCTTGCGGATAAATACTGGCTTACCTTGCCATTTTACCTTTTTTCCTTGTCCTTCTTGAATATCAGATAGATTAACTTCAACCATAGACATCGCTAAAACCTCAGCAGAAGGATTCATAGACTTAACCAATGGCCAAAGACCGCTTGCAGCTCCTATACCTGCCATGGCACACGTAGTTAATGTGATAAAATCTCTTCTACTCTTATTTTTGGCAAAATCTTTAACAAGAGATGTTTTTTTATTCTTCTCATTCGTCAATGATTTTTTATTTTTAGTTAACTTCTTATCCATCAATCTCTACTTGAACATAGACACATATTTTAATTTAAATATTATAGATTAATCAATAGAAATTTGCACTATTTGTTTAACCTTTGCTATACAGTTAAGAAGAAACAGAGTTGTCAATTTCGGAAATACTATCTTCAGTGGAATCGGGATCCTCAATTTTCGCTACTGACACCACCTTTTCTCTACTCTCTGTTTTAAACAGAGTGACTCCTTGAGTGCTACGTCCTGCAATTCTGATATCATTTACTGAAATACGAATTAACTTTCCTTTATCTGTAATAAGCATGATATTATCACCCTGTTCAACTGGAAAGCTAGCAACAACATTACCGTTTCTGTCGGTAGTCAGGATATTTGTAATACCAACACCACCTCTATTTGTTACCCTATACTCGTACGCAGAAGTTCTTTTACCAAAGCCATTTTCAGTAATAGTTAATATGAACTCCTCATTCATTGCAAGTTTTAAGAACAGTTTGTTATCTATTCCTAAATCATTCAAAGTCTTTTCCAATTTAGAATCAATGAAGTTATTAATTGCAGTCCCCAGTCTTTTTGCAAGTGGAACTTTTAAGTAAAGTTCTTTTGTTTCTGTTGCTACACCTATCCCATTTAATATGGTCATAGATATCACGCTGTCATTCTTTGCAAGTTTGATACCTCTTACGCCATCTGAATTGCGACTTTTAAATTGACGCACATCACTTACAACAAATCTGATGCTTTTTCCAAGTGTTGTTGAAAGTAGAACATGATCAATTTCGCTACATACTTTAACTGATATTAACCTATCCCCTTCGTCGAGCTTTATTGCTATTTTTCCATTGCTTGGAATATAGTGAAAATCTGCTAAGGAGTTACGCCTTATGTTCCCATGAGCAGTAACAAAAACTATATTTTGATTTTCGTCATTCTCACTTGGAAGCGGCATGATGTTAGTTATAGTTTCACCATCGCTAAGCGGGAATATATTAACAAGCGCTCTTCCACGTGCAGTTGGCTCTGCAAGAGGCAGTTTATAAACCTTTAATCTGTAAACTCGACCAGTATTAGAAAAGAATAAAAGGCTAGTATGAGTATTTCCAACAAATAATTTTGTGATTACGTCCTCCTCTTTTAACCCCTGTCCTAGCTTTCCTTTTCCACCACGATGCTGGGTTCTATAGTGAGAGAGCTTCACACGTTTGATGTAACCATTCATAGTTACGGTCACTACCATATCTTCTTGTGGAATTAGATCTTCAGCTTCAATGTCCGTATCTGATTCCTCTATTGAAGTTTTTCGCGGCACAGCAAATCTGTTCTTTATTTCTTGTAGATTGTTTTTTATTTCTTTCATCAACTTCTCTCCTGAGCCAAGAAAAGCGATATATTCTTTTATCAGGTTGATCATTGAACTTAGCTCAGCTTCTAATTTGTCTTTTTCAAGGCCTGTTAAACGTTGCAATTTCATGTCAAGAATAGCTTTCGTTTGCAGCTCAGTTAATCTATACACTCCGTCTTTCAAAAAGCTCATGCTGTCTGAGATTAATCCAATAATTGTGTTTATCTCAGCTGAAGTTTTCCATTCTTTATTTAAAAGTTCTCTACTTGCTTCCGCAGGATCTTTTGCACCACGGATGATTTTTATCACTTCACCTATGCTCAAGACCGCAATGTAGAGCCCTATATATATATGAGCTTTTTCCCTCGTTTTTCTTAGACGAAATTCTGTTCTCCTGATTAATACTTCTTTTCTAAAATCAACAAAAGCAGCTATGATTTCTTTTAATGACATCAAAGCAGGCCTGTTATTGTTGAGGACTAGAGTGTTAACACTAAAACTACTTCTTAGTGGAGTTAGTCCTAATATTTGATTAAGTATAAAACTTGCTTCAGCATTTCTTCTGAGGTCAATTACTACCCTAATACCAGACTTATCAGACTCATCCCTAATTTCTGTTATGCCATCAATTCTTTTTTCTTTTACAAGCTCACCTATCTTCTCAATTAATTTTACTTTATTTACCTGGTAAGGTATTTCATTAATCACTATTGCTTGCCTATCTTGTGGCAGGTCTTCTATGTGAGTCTTGCCTTGCACAACAATTGAGCCACGACCAGTTGCAAATGCTGATCTTATTCCAGACCTTCCAAGAATCATTCCCCCAGTTGGGAAATCCGGCCCTGGCATCACTTCAAGTAACTCATCCAAAGTAACTTCAGGATTATCTATATATAACATACAAGCATCTATTATTTCTCCAAGGTTGTGAGAAGGAATATTGGTTGCCATACCAACTGCAACACCGCTTGCACCATTTACCAATAGATTCGGAAATTCTGCAGGCAGTACAACAGGCTCTGTTTCATTTCCATCATAGTTTGGCCTAAAATCAACTGTATCTTCGTCAATATCATTTAGTAAAAAATGCGACACTCTGTGGAGCCTTGCTTCTGTATATCGCATTGAAGCTGGCGGATCTCCATCTATCGAACCAAAGTTACCTTGCCCATCAATCAGTGGTAAAAGAAGAGAAAAATCTTGAGCCATCCTGACCAAGGAGTCATAGATAGCCATGTCACCATGTGGGTGATATTTTCCCATTACATCCCCGACTATACGAGCTGCTTTTTTATACGGTTTACCGGCATCGAACCCAGCCCTCGACATTGCGTATAATATGCGCCTATGAACAGGTTTAAATCCATCTCGCACATCAGGTATAGCTCGACTTATGATCACACTCATTGCGTAGGAGAGATAAGAATCCTCTAGCTCTTTCACTATTGAAACTGGTACTATGTTGTCTTGCATTTTCTATACTTTGATTGAAATAATTGTAATATTAATATTCAACTAGGCTAATGGGCAATGACAGACTTGAACTGCCGACCTCCTCGGTGTAAACGAGATGCTCTACCAGCTGAGCTAATTGCCCCTCTAGATATAATTCTATAGTTCAATGTTGTTGTTGTAAACAAAAATAGCGATACAAGCAACTCTTATGGAATCGCTGAGTGCGCACTATGGAGTTGTATAAATTTTAGCCTTGCTGCTACCTTGTATAAAGGTATTCTTTCACTTGCATTTTTTGACATGTTCAACAACTTTGAATAACATGCTGTGGCATTTTTAAAATCTGAGAGCTTATCTAGAATAACAGCTAAATTATAGGTATAAAAAATATTGTTTTGATCTAAAGAAATTGCTGCTTTCATATATTCTTTAGCTTTTATGTAATCCCCTTTTTTCATATAGATCAAACCTAAATTTGCTGATAAAGGGGCGCTATTTCTGAGTGTATCATACAATTTCAACATTTCACTCAATGCTAAATTAGGATCATATTGTGAAATTATCGTCAGAAAATTCTTTAATACATAAGGGTTGCTAGGATATTCTTTTAACAGTCTTGTGTAAATCTCTACAGCTTTTTTAAATTCTTTGTTAGCGTAATAGATATTCCCTAGTCCAATTAAAGCACTTTCATGATAAGGAAATTTTGCGATAATCTGATTGAGGAGAGAAGTAGCTGTTTCACTATCTCCTAACTCAAAGGAATCTTTTGCTTTTTTTAAAATAGAGTATATGTCAAAATTCTTGCCAGAATTCTGCGAAATTTTGATATTAAATTTGTCACTTTTTCTCTCGATAACATCAAGATCTTTATATTTTTTATCAGCTTTTATATGCTTGACAACACTATCAAAGACCTTCTGTATCTCCAAATTTTCACTAGCATAAGTAACAGAAGACCTCCATAAAATCACAACGCAAATTAACATGCAGACAAACATAGATCCTAGTGTTGTGGCATTGGCTGCAGCGCGTAACCAGTAAATCTTATTTCTTTGAACTATACGCAACACATTACAAATTCATAAATGCTAAATTACTTATCTAATATAATAATAAAGATATTATTAATTGGCAGATACTATTTAGAATGAGTTAAAAGAGCACTTCTACACATTCCATATGGTTGCCAATTACACTCCTCACATGCGTAGTCAAATTTCTCTAAAGACATTTTCTTTCTAATTCTTTTTACTGCTTCATTCCAGGTTAAAATCTCTCCTATTTTCATTCCTAAAATTTCCATATGCCTTCTATCTAGCTCTAAAACTTTAGCTTGTGTGGTACATTTACCTTGTTTAGTCTGGTTTGGGCAAACACTGCAAATAGTGTCAAGATTATCAACTACTTCGATTTTAGTATTAGGATCATTAATTACTTTACTTGCTATCTTTTTGTAATTTTCTACAAAACCCTGAGAATACCCATATCCTTGAAATGCAAGAGTGCACATGAAATGATGAGGACGAAATTTTATCATTTTTTCAAATATTGCAAAGCTGCTACAAGTAGAAAAATTTTTACCAAACCAGGAAGGATAAATGGTAAAACACCTACCATTATTGCTCGTTCCAGACCAAAGTAAACAGAAAGCCAACTAACACCACAAATAAAGATTACAGCTGTACCGGCCAGACAACTTAAAGAATTACACACAAATGATTTATATTTAGAGTTCAGTAATTCATTTACTTTGTTCATTACCATAACAGCAGCTAAACAGCCAATTAAATATCCACCTGTTGGTCCAAGAAAAATGTGACAACCACTAGAAAAATTCGCAAAAACAGGAAATCCTGCTGCACCAAGTGATAGATATGTAAGCACAGAATAGAATGCTGTTCTGCGGTTAAATTTAAGCCCAATGAGCATTACTCCTAAAGTTTGCAATGTGATAGGCACAGGCTGCAACGGTACGCTTATTTGAGCCATCAAGAATAAAAGTAAAACGCAAGACAATATTTCAACCAGTGTTGACCTACTGCTTGATTGTGTTATAAACATATCTTCCCAATAGAAATAACTTACTAAATGTAATATATGTGTATAAGAGGTTTTGCAATTTAAATTTTGCTCATATTGCGCTACAATGAATTATTTATGCACTATTTAAAAATGATGAGTAAACAAGATCTATTATCGTTGATGAAAGCAAGACACAGTGGACGTTCATACGATCCTACAAAAGCAATATCTCAAAAAGAAATGGATATTTTAATAGAAGCTG
Source organism: Wolbachia endosymbiont of Chrysomya megacephala (assembly GCF_008245065.1). Lineage (NCBI taxonomy): Bacteria > Pseudomonadati > Pseudomonadota > Alphaproteobacteria > Rickettsiales > Anaplasmataceae > Wolbachia > Wolbachia endosymbiont of Chrysomya megacephala. The sequence goes on along the minus strand of NZ_CP021120.1, from coordinate 455,275 downwards.
TAAGGCTAACACCCTCGTGTTTTGGTGATGAACCTTGGCGATATGTGATATGCAACAAACAGAACAATCAAAGCGCATGGAAAAAATTGTTCGATTGCCTTGATGAATCTAATCAAAAGTGGGCAAAAGATGCACAAGTGTTAATCATATCTTTAAGTGCTAAAAACTTCCGAAAGCCAGACAAAGGGGGAAATTTTTGGGCTAAGCATGATACTGGTGCAGCAAATTACGCACTTATGCTACAGGCTACAGCTATAGGCTTAATGGCTCATCAGATGGGCGGATTTGACAAAGACAAAATAATAGAGAGGTTTAATGTACCTGATGATTTTAATGTAATGTCAGTGATAGCGGTTGGTTACGAGGAAGAAGGTGCCGAAGTTAAAGAAAAGAACAGAAAGCCAATAGAAGAAATATTTTTTTATGACGAATGGCCAGCGAGCTGACTTGACCATTCTTTTTTTAATATCTTAAAAATTGGATTATCTGGCAAATAATTTTTTTTCATCCTACCCTCTTCAATTGCTTGCCAATCTTTCCATGAAAGCTTTTTACTTCCCAATTCATAATCCATTCCATCCCACATATCTTCTCGAAAGCCATAAACAGCAAAGTGCCAATTATATTCATTAAAAATAGAAGTAAGATCTCGAAAATAGTGCTCTAATCCTTTTGAACAGCGATGTACGCCAAACTCTCCAGCAAGGATCTGATAATCTTGTATATTATACTTCTCTTGGAAAATTTTTACAGGTTCTATATATAATTTTAACTTATCTTTATTCCAATACTCTACTTTTTTTCCATCAAAAGATTGAACATGTCCAGGGTAGGCAAAGTTATCCTGGTTTAATTTTAAATTTGTATAAGCAAAGGGCTCATACATGTGAAAAGAATAAAGAATATTAGAATCATCAACTGGTTTGAATTTATCAAAAGTATTAGAGTCAGCATAACTGCTGCTATCAAGTATTATTGGGGTCTCTGAGTCAACTTGGCGGACACTGTTTACCACGCTGCTATAAAAGCCAAATAGATTCTTCTGAACTTTGCTTTGTTCTACGTTATAAATAGCCGAATCTGCAGTATTATAAAGCCTTTCTGGATGTGGTTCATTTAAGATATTATATCCAACAATAGCAGGATGATCTTTAAGCTCTTTCGCAAGATCTTGCCAAAATTTTGCTGCTTGTTTTTGAAAAGCTTGATCTGACCATAAACGTAAATCATCTTTATCGTTATTATTTTGCTTCCATCTAGATCCAGGTAAGCTAAGCATCGTTAACACTACTGGTATTTTTTGTTGATGAAAAGCATCTAAAACATCTTTCAGAACTTTCAGGTCTTTGGGAATTAGGCCCTGATAACTGTCTGCATTACCTAAGAGGAAGTCACGTTGCGTAGTTTCAAATTTGTCAGGAGCAAGACGAATAAAACCAATTTTGTATTCCTTTGCTGCTTTGATTAAGTCACTATCAACTTTTCTATTGAAAACATTTGCTCCCTTTCTAACTCCAGTTTGCCAAAAGAGCATTTTGCTGTTCTCCGGTATTGACTTAGCACTCACATTACAGAAAACTATAGAATACAAAACAGCTGTAATTAGAAGAAAAATTTTCACTTATATAATTTTGCTATAATGGTAAGTAACCTAACAGACAAGATCCCGTTTGTAAAGATGCATGGTACTGGCAATAGTTTTGTTATCATAGACTCACGTTCAGCAAATAATTTAGACTGGAATTATAGACAAATTGCTGATCAAGGCAGTTGTGATCAAGTGATAATTATAACAATGTCTAATGCTGCAAACTGCTTTATGCATATCTACAATGCTGACGGTAGTCGAGCTGAAATGTGTGGAAACGCAGCACGCTGTGTTGGGTATTTGATAATGTTAGAAAAAGGTACTGAATATATCACTATTGAGCTGATGAATAATCGTATCTTAGAATGTTTTAAAGTAGGTGATAAATCAATAAAGGTCAATATGGGTAAACCACTGCTTAAATGGAATGAAATTCCTCTTTCTTGTGAATGCGATCCCCTTTATCTACCTATAGAGCTTGAAATGCTGAAAGAGCCAGTTGCAGTAAATATTGGTAACCCTCATATAGTTTTTTTTGTTGATAACATAAGCGAAATACCATTGCAGAATTTAGGACCAAAGCTAGAAAATCACGAATTATTTCCTCAGAAAACAAATGTTAGTATTGCACAAATAGAAAAATCTGGAGAAATAAACTTAAGAGTTTGGGAAAGAGGAACAGGTATTACTGCTTCATGTGGTAGTGCGGCTTGTGCAGCATTTGTTGCATCTATACTTCGTAAGTGTTTGGCTACTAAACAAACTTCAGTACATTTACCAGGAGGTCATTTACTGATTGAGTGGTCAAAAAATATACTGATGACTGGGGATATAGGGTTTTTATGACCTAGGCTAGGCACTGACACTCATTACTTCTAACACCTTTTTACCAATCACAGCAGGGGTTTCTGCAATCGCAATCCCAGCACTGCGCATAACCTCTAACTTTGCACCAGCACTTCCACCGCTGGAAGAGATGATTGCTCCAGCGTGTCCCATACGTCTTCCTGGAGGTGCCGTTTGGCCTGCTACAAAACCAACGATTGGCTTTTTAGTTTTTTCTGTTTTCACAAAATGTGATACATCTTCTTCTTCGTTTCCACCTATTTCACCAATAACTACAATACCATGAGTATCGTCATCTTTTAAAAAGAGCTCCATACAGTCAACAAATGTCATACCATGAACTGGATCCCCCCCAATTCCGATACACGTGGATTGACCAAGACCAACAGCAGTTGTTTGTGCTACCGCTTCATAAGTTAAAGTTCCAGAGCGAGACATAATTCCTATATGTCCACGTTTGTGAATATGTCCTGGCATAATTCCTATTTTGCATTCTTCAGGTGTAATAACCCCTGGACAGTTTGGGCCAATCAATCGACTGTTTGAACCAGCGAGAGCATGCTTTACCTTTACCATGTCAAGTATAGGAATGCCCTCTGTAATACAAATTATCAATTCTATTTTTGCATCTATTGCTTCAAGTATTGCAGCAGCAGCAAATTTAGCAGGTACATATATAACTGTAGCATTTGCACAGGTTTTTTCTTTGGCTTCTGCTACAGTATTAAAAACCGGTAAATTAAGGTGAGTGCTACCACCCTTTCCAGGAGTTACACCTCCCACCATTTTCGTTCCGTAATCAATTGCTTGCTCTGAATGAAATGTGCCTTGTGCACCAGTAAAACCCTGGCATATTAATCTTGTATCTTTGTTTACTAAAACGGACATGCTTTATTTTACCTCTTTTACTATCTTTTGCGCAGCATCACCCAGTTCATCTGCAGCAATAATATTTAATCCTGACTCTTCTAAGATTTTTTTTCCTTCTTCAAAATTAGTACCTGATAATCTAACCACTAGAGGAACTTTAATGCTCATTTCTTTTGCAGCCGCAACAATTCCACTTGCGATAATATCGCAACGCATTATACCACCAAATATGTTAACCAGAATTCCTTTTACGTTGCTATCAGACAATATGATTTTAAATGCTTCAGTTACAGTTTCTTTACTCGCTCCACCACCAACATCCAAAAAGTTAGCAGGCTCTGCTCCATAGTACTTTATTATATCCATTGTTGCCATAGCAAGACCTGCACCGTTCACCATGCAACCAATATTGCCATCCATTTTGATGTAACTAAGTCCATGTTTTGAAGCTTCTATCTCTTCTTTAACTTCTTCATCATAATCACGAAGCTGCACGATTTCTGGATGACGATATAAAGCGTTGTCATCAAAATTAATTTTAGCATCAAGTGCAACAAAATCCCCAGAATTTGTTTCAACTAGTGGGTTAATTTCTATTTGGCTTGCATCAGTTGTAATAAACGCATCATATATATTTTTTGCAATATTTGTTATTCTTTCTATTTGTTCTGAATTCAAATTAAAATTATTGGCAAGTTTACTGTTATCAAGATTTGTAAAACCAGTAGCAGGGTCAATATCAAATTTCACAATTTTTGTAGGAGAATTTTTTGCTACCTCTTCAATATCCATACCACCTTCTGAGGAAAATATAAATACTAACCTACTGAGCTTTGGATCAACTACTAGACTCAAATAGTACTCTTTTTTAATGCTTGAACCTTCCTCAATGTATATTCTTCTTACCTGCTGTCCACTAGGCCCTGTTTGATGAGTAACTAAAGTTATGCCGAGCATGTTCTTTACAAACTGTTGAGCTTCTTCAACTGACTTTGCTAGCTTTACACCACCAGCCTTACCCCTACCACCTGCATGAATCTGAGCTTTAACCACAAACACGTCAGATTTTAGTTGATTTATTTGAGTTTCTACTCCTTCTGCAGATGTAGCAACAAAACCCTTTGGTACCGGGACATTAAACTTGTGTAAAATTTCCTTTGCTTGATATTCATGAATATTCATAAGATAACTAATTATTAACCTTAGTAAAAACTACCAACCATAACGCTGTCTTCTGCATTCTTGCTGATACCTCTTTTTCCTTGCTTCAGCTTTTTTTTTAGCTGTTTTCTCTGATTTCTTTTCGTGATATTTTTTTTTCATTTTGAGCCCTCTTCCTTCCTTTTGAATTATTTTTCTCAACACTGGAAGAGCTCTATCTACATCACCATAATGGACTGATACTTCAATCAAACTCTATACCTCCTTCGGTAATCACTTCAAAATCCATTTATAAATTAGAAAATTAACATTGTCAATTATTTTATAAACTTGAGCGATAGAATATGATATGCAGTGATTTATATGAAAAAAGCTTCATTCTGCTGTCAATCATTTACTTGCTGATAAAAATTGCTCTTAGGTTACAGTGCTCTTGTAATTTTTCTAATCTCGGGGCGGAGAGATTTGAACTCCCGACCCTTTGGTCCCAAACCAAATGCGCTACCAGGCTGCGCTACGCCCCGACTTCTTTACTAAGAGTATCGATAGTTCGGAAAAATGCAAGTTTCATTTATTTCTTTTAGGAAAAATATAATGCAGATTTCTTTATATAGAGTGTCAAGTTGCACTAGCCATATTAAAAAATCTAGCTATACCAATTGGTGAAGGTTAATGCAGCAACTACAGCAGTATCAACTCTCAAAATTCTTTTTCCTAGACTCAGTTTCTGACAAAATTTATTGGCAGAATCAAGTTCGCAAGATGAAAAACCACCTTCGGGGCCAACAATAATAGCAACGTTTTTCTTGCCTTTTAGAACTTTATTAGGAGGTTGTCCTTCACCTGTTTCATCACACAAAACAAAATTTTTATTCTGGGAATCGGATAATTCACAAAAATTAATAGGAAGAAAAATCTGTGGTATACTTGTCCTACCGGATTGTTCCGCAGCTTCAATTGCCTGTAATTTCGCTCTACTTAGGTTAATGTTTTTTACTACTGTACGTTCTGTTGAAATAAATTGAATGCAGGTTACTCCCATTTCAGTTGCTTGTCTTACTATGTTGCTTAAGGCGCCGCTTTTTACCAGAGCACAATACAAATATAGATTTTTTTCATGTTGTTGTTGTTTAGTGCGTTCTTTTATTATAATTTTTGTCGATTTACTTGATATATTCACTACTTCTCCTAACCATTCTCCATCCTTTCCATTAAAAAGATAGATGTTATCATGCTTCTTAAGCCGCATTACATTGTAAATATAGTGACTTTGTCGTGGATGAAGCGCCAAACTTACATTTTGTGATAAAGCTTCTTCAACATAAAGCCTAATTTTTTTCATTCAAAACTTTAGTTATTTGCATTCTGTTTGAGTGACTCTTACGGGATTTGAACCCGTGTTACCACCGTGAAAGGGTGGTGTCCTAACCACTAGACGAAAGAGTCGACTTGAATCTAACTGAGTTATATCGATTATACATATAAAGTCAATTCAATTATTTTGAATCACACAGTTAGAGTAGTGATTTTATATCGACAGCCTCCTATTACCCCATGTTCAATGCTTACTGAACCTATCTCAGATTTAGGAGCTTTAGATCCTAATTCTAATTTTTGTTCAACTTTTGTATCTGAATCATAGCCAGAATCGTATCCAGAATCTCTACGCTCAAAATTTTGCCTTATTTCTTTTACGTTAAAGCCAGCCTTGGTCTTGATTTGCTGACTCGCTGGCTTATTAGCACTTTGCTCATTTAGTTTTACTTGCAAATTATTCACTTTATCCTTCACTAATCCATGATAAGTCCCAGAATTATCTTTTATATGTTTTGCTTGTCTTTCTGATCTCTTTTTCGATAAATCTACTTTAGCATAAATAGGCTCTGGTTGCTCTTTATGATTTAAGCTAGTGGGCTTTTTTTGCTCTGAGAAATCATCTACATCTTCATAAATAGGTTCTCCTGATATACTAGAATAACCACTATCTTTCAATGATAAATTTTCAGTAGATCTTTTATGCAAATCATATACTTCAGCATAAATGGATTCTTCCGATACGCTCAACTCTTCTAATGAGTTACTAACCTTAGCGTCATATACCTCATCATAAATGGGCTCTTTTAAAAGTAAAATATCATCATGCTCAAAAATCCTAGGAGGTTTTTTAGGTGAGTTGGCCTTAAATTTTATCTCTACTTCCTCTTTAAGCTTGTCACAACTTTCCGTTTGTTTCAAAATCTCCAATATTTCTTTTCTTTCTTTTTTTATTAGCTCACCAAGCACTAAACAACATTTTTCTTTATGATCTTTGAGACTGTCCTTATCTCCGTACTGCATAGCTTATGATGCTATTTTGTATTGAAGGATTACATTTCCTATACTATTATTTATCTCATTAATATTTGCTCCAGCACTAATAAGTAACGTCATTACATTATGATCAAGATTTGTTACTGCATACTCTAAAGCTCGATTTAAAGTTTGATCATTATTCAAGTCAAATGACCCCTTGTTCCTAAAAGGATTAATTCTAGAAAAGAGTTTTTCAAAGCTGTTTACTATATTATGAAGACTTAAAGCTAGCCTCACGCCTCTTATATTGCTATTTCTAGCGGATTTAATTAAAAAACTATCTACTTATACCCATGATTGTACCCCTCTATACAAAAGCTCACCATATGTGGTACAATCTTAAACTATAACGATTTATTTTATATTAATAATCGCTTTTCACACCCACTTAACAAGAGGAGGCATCGACATCATAATTGCATCGGGGTTACCATTAGTCATTAAACCAAACCTTGTACCACGATCATAAAGAAGATTGAACTCCACATATCTGCCACGTTTTATCAATTGTTCTTCTCGTTGTTCTTTTGTCCAAGATTTTTGCATATGTTTGTGTATGATGTGTAAGTAAATTTCTAAAAAGGCTTCACCTACTGCTTTTGTGAACTCAAAATCGTTTTTCCAGTTGCCAGAAGTTAGATTGTCATAAAAAATTCCACCAATACCACGTGGCTCTTTTCTATGTTGTAAAAAAAAGTAATCATCACATTGCTTTTTAAATTTCGGATAATATTCGATGTTGAACTCATCGCAAGTTGCTTTAATTGATTCGTGAATATACTTGCAATCTCCCTCATCCTTATAAATTGGAGTAAAGTCCATTCCTCCACCAAACCATTGTTTTGAGGTATATATCAATCTTGTGTTCATATGTGCTGCAGGGATAAGGGGAGATTGCATGTGAGACACTAAAGATATACCGCTTGCCCAAAACTCTCCATTGCTTTCACTTGCACCAGAAATTTCATTAATGGCTGAGTCTTCGAGCTTTCCGTATACTCTTGAAACGTTTATTCCAACTTTTTCAAAAATATTACCAAAGATAATTGTAGATTCACCACTTCCTCCACCTGGTCGGTTCCACTTTCTTTTTTCGATTTTTGGTTGTGTGAATGACTGTACCTCAATTGATAAGAAAGATTCGGTGATCTTGTTTCTCAGTGCGCAGAACCATTCAAATGCTTGTGTCTTTTGTTTTTCCATAATGCCTTCTGTTGGCTTATTAATATTATTGTACTCTATATTTACAGGACTTAATTAGATTGGGATAGTAACTACTCATCAAGGATGTTAATAAATCTATAATAATTAAATCAATATAGTAGAATATTTTTATATGTGCAAGGATGCCAAGCAATAATAATGAGTAAAAGATACATAGATAACAAAAAAGAGAACAGAGTTGACTTCATACTAAGAAATTATGGGATGTCAATTATTGTGATGGCAGTCATTATGTTCTTACCTCCAATAGCAATATCAGTACTCTATTTTTCTAATGTATATAGTCAGCATGTTAATATAGAGATTAATTTATTAATTAGCATTCTAATGACTCTCTTTGTGGTATATAATATAAAACGTTACAAGTATCTACTTAATATCATAGAGTTTCAAAATGCAATATTTGCAAATGCGCTGAATCATAATACAGAGTTTTGTCTCATTTTACATAAAGATGAGGGTATTATTTATGCTGATGCGAGGTTCTACGAAAGGTTCAAAGATCACATAAACGATGATGTTACGCTAGATAAAATTCTTGAAGCAGGAGATGTGTCAGAAAAAGACAGAAAATCACTCTATCATGCGTTAAGAAATAACACTTCTGTAAAAGTATGCATTTCCTTAAGCAAGAAGAGTAGAATATCTAACTTTCTTTTGCTCTCTGAACCAATACCGGATAATCCACAAATTGCTATAAATAGTAATAAGACTTTAAATTTATCATTAGCCCCAATAGCAAGACCGAATGGGTATTTTGTACTGAAGGCAACACAGGTAAACAAAGAGCAGGTATATGAAGAGTTGATAGAGAAACACAATATAGCAACTTACGTTGCAAATACAAAAGGAGGTATCTTATCTGTAAATAAAAGATTTTTAGACATGTTTGAACTAAAAAAATTGGAAAAAGGTAGCTCAATCAATGATTTTATATCTCAATCTAAGTATGACGATACAATAACCAAAAATGAAATTATGTTTTTTACTATAAGCGGTGCTCCATTTAAGGCTTATATGAGTACTGCTATATTTTGTGATAAATACAATCATAGCTATATACACGGCTTTATAACACCAACTGAATCAAATATTGTTGATTATCAACTACACCCTTGTTTTACAAATTCGTCAATTGCTATTGCACAATGCGATATAAATGGCAATTTTATAAAGAAAAATATAGCATTAGTAAAACTTGCGGGGTCAAGTAATGATTCTATCTTTGCATTGATATCAGATGGTTATCATATGAAAGTGCGTGAATATTTTTCAAGTAACAGGATAAATAATGCGTCCTTTGATGTGCAGCTCAATGGCGGTAATAACATGAAAATATATTTTAATAAGTTTCTTCATAATAAAGTGATGTTCATACTTTGTTATTTTATTGATAATACTGAACGTAAAAAACTAGAGATAAAACTTGAGCATTATCAAAAGGTGCAAGCTATAGGGCAATTAGCAGGTGGTATTGCACATGATTTCAATAATATATTAACCGGAATAATAGGATTTTGTGATTTGCTTTTACTCCAGCACTCAGCTAGCGATCCATCTTTTGGAGATATAATACAGATACAGCAAAATGCAAAACGTGGGTCAAATTTAGTAAGACAACTGCTTGCTTTTTCAAGAAGACAGACTTTGCAGCCAAAGATTATTAATGTAAATGGTACGATAGCTAATCTTTATGAAATGATCAAAAGATTAATAGGTGAAAATATAAAATTTAATATTTATTATGGTAGCGATTTGGGTGCTGTTAGGGCTGACCAAGGACAATTAGAGCAAGTTATGCTTAACTTAGCAGTTAATGCTGGTGCTGCTATGGAAAAGGGGGGAGAGTTAACTATACGAACCTTTAATCAAAAGGTTGATTCATTAAATTCTACACCTCAGGATATGTTTTCTCCAGATAAGGAAACGATTGAACATGGGAATTATGTTGTGATTGAAGTGATTGATACTGGATGTGGAATGACGAGTGATATAATTGAAAAGGCATTTGATCCATTTTTTTCTACCAAAGATATTACTTTTGGTACAGGTCTTGGCCTCTCTACTGTATATGGCATTATTAAACAAACCGAAGGATACATCTATGTTGCTAGCAAAGTGAATCATGGAACTAAATTTAGCATATTTTTGCCCATAGTTTACATATCGGATGAAAATGATAAAGAGGAAGATAGTAAAGAAATAGAGAAACCGGTAGAGATTAAAGGTAATGGTATAATTTTATTAATTGAAGATGAAGATTCAGTAAGGGAATTTACTGCTAAGGCTCTTACAAGAAAAGGATTTAATGTCATAGAAGCGAGCATAGGCAGCGAGGCACTAGAGATCATTAGAAAAAAAAATCAACACATAGATCTAATAATCACTGATGTAATCATGCCAGAGGTGAGTGGTCCAGAAATAGTTAAAGAAACATTGATACATAGGCCAAACATCAAAGTTATTTTTATTTCTGGGTATACAGAGGATGCTTTTTTAAAGAGCGATGAAATCAATATAGAAGACTTCCATTTTTTACCAAAACCATTTACTCTGAATGAGTTAGGAAATAAGGTTCAAAGTGTGTTACACAAGACAAAAAAAGGCAGTTTACTTTGAGCATGATTGGCAACAAAAAAAATTTTCTAATGCAAAAATTTCTTGCATATATACAATAGAGTTATTTTATACATAAGATAAAAGGCGTGAGCAAGATCATTGCAATAGTAAATCAAAAGGGTGGAGTTGGTAAAACTACAACTAGTATAAATTTATCAACAGCCTTTGCTGCTGTGGGAAAAAGTACTTTACTGGTAGATCTTGACCCTCAAGGAAATGCTAGTACAGGACTTGGGATTTCTTATCGTAGCAGGGAAGAAAAAAATATATATAAAATACTGCTGAGCAGCGAAAGTGAATTGGTGGAATCGGCAATTTTCAATATAAAGGAAATTCCAAATCTATCGCTGATTTCATCAGTGGTTGACTTATCAGCTGCAGAAATTGAGCTATCACAACTTGAGCAGGGAAAATTCGTACTAAAAGATACGCTAGAGAAAGTACGTAATAATTATGAGTACATAATTATCGATTGTCCTCCATCACTTGGTCTGCTTACTATCAATGCTCTGACCGCTGCTGACTCGATTATTGTTCCTCTTCAGTGTGAATTTTTCGCTCTGGAAGGATTGAGCCATTTAGTTAAGACTGTAGAGCTGATAAAAAGAAATAACCTAAACCCTTTCCTGTTAATAGAAGGAATATTGCTCACAATGTATGACAGACGCAACAAACTTAGTGAGCAGATTAAAAATGATATTTGCCAATATTTAAATGATAAAGTATATAAAACTATTATCCCCTTGTATGAGACCATTATTCCACGTAATGTACGGTTATCAGAAGCGCCTTCTCATGGAAAACCTGCTATTGTATATGATCTTAAGTGTCCTGGTGCACAAGCATATATAAGTTTGGCAAAAGAAATTTTAAAGAAACACATGAGCATCTGTAAAGAGAAAAAGCTGATAAGTGAGGGTGCAGCGTGAAGGACAATAGGCGCTTAGGTAGAGGTCTTGCTGGCCTCATAGGCGATAATTATGGTAATAAAGAAGATCGGTTACCTATTTCATTACTACACCCGAGCAAATTTCAGCCGAGAAAATATTTTGATGAGGAGTCATTAAAAGAACTTGCAGGTTCGATAGAGAAAAATGGTATAATACAACCTGTTGTGGTGCGCAAAGATCCAAGTAATGAAGGTTATGAAATAGTAGCAGGGGAACGTCGTTGGCGAGCAAGTAAGGTCATAAATCTTGATAGTGTGCCGGTTATCATAAAAGATTTAAATGACAAGGAATGCTTAGAAGTATCGATAATTGAAAACATACAGAGGCAAGATATTAATCCAATAGAAGAAGGTGAGGCGTACAGAAAACTAATAGATGAATTCTCCTATACACACGAAGAATTAGCCTTAACTTTAGGTAAAAGCCGCAGTCACATAACCAATATGATACGAATGCTGTCACTCCCTAATGGAGTAAAAACAATGATCAACGAGAAAAAATTGTCTATGGGTCATGCAAGAGCATTGATTAATGTTGAAAATGCGGAAAGTATTGCAGAAAGAATAGTTTCTCAGGGCCTGAGCGTTAGGCGAACTGAAAAATTGATAAAAGACTTACAACAAAATAACGACCGAAAAGAGCATAAGTTTACTAAAAATCAAGATATGGCAGTATTAGAAGGAGCTATATCTTCTCAGCTTGGTTTAAAGGTCAAAATTAATGACAGTAATTCTAAGGGTAAAGTCATGATACGTTATAACAACTCAAATGAATTGGATTTTATATTGAAAATTTTGAATAGAAGACTTGAATCAGCTATTAATGTCGAAAGTAGCCCATAGAAATTTCTTGACAAACCTTCCCACTTTCCTTGCAATGGAAGTGAAATGGTGGAGTTTGTCAAGTAAGTTATTTCGTTCCTACCTTCAATAAAAATTTGCACGCAATAGCACAGAAGCATACGTTGCTATTCCCTCATTTCTGCCAATAGAACCTAATTTTTCCGCTGTGGTTGCTTTGATACTTAGGAATTCACCATTAATTTCTAATATTTTTGATATGAATTCCTTCATTCCTGCTTTGTAAGGCGATATTTTAGGCTCTTCACAAACTATAGTAATATCTAAATTAGACACGCTATATCCTTTTTCCTGTGCTTTTTTAGCAGCAAAATCAAGAAAATGAGATGAATTGCAATCCTTCCATTTAGAGGAATTAGGAGGAAAATGTTCTCCTATATCGCCACATCCTAGTGCTCCGAGTATTGCATCAACGATTGCATGTATTGCAACATCACCATCGGAATGTGCCTCTATTGCCATATTATGCTCAATTTCCACACCGCAAATTTTTATAAAGCTCTTAGCATCATTTTGAATTTTAACAAATTTATGTATATCATAACCGGTTCCGACACGGAATTTTGGCTCTCCAAAGAGAAGTTTTGCCATATTGATATCCTCTTTTGTAGTTAACTTAAAATTCTTTTTCTCACCTTCAATAATCGCAACATGTTTTTTATGCTCTACCATTAGTGATGAATCATCAGTAAATTCTTTGACTGATTGATGGCACGATAATAATTCTCTGAAATTAAAAATTTGAGGAGTTTGCATGGCTCTAAGTTTTTCTCTTGAAATCGTAGATTCAATGAAATTATTACTCACCAACGATATAGTATCCTCGACTTCTATTGCTGGAACTACTCCTGTATATTGACCATTAATCATAGATTCAATCAAGTTGTTTATTAGAATATTTGATACAAAAGGCCTACAAGCGTCATGTATAATAACAAAATCTGGATTGATCTTTTGCAAACTCTCTAGTCCAAGTTTAACTGAACTCTGCCTGCTTTTTCCTCCACATACTGGACTCAGCAATTTAGTATCTATAGTTGATGACGTAACTTCTTTATAGAAATCTTTTTGACTTTCATTCACTACCACTCTTATGTAACTTATGTACTGATTAGCTAAGAATTTCCTAATTGTGTGAAATAAAACAGACTTACCTGCCAATTTTATATACTGTTTAGGGATTTTGGCATTGCATCTACTGCCTACTCCTGCTGCAACTATTAATGCTGCTATCTTGTATTCCTCAAGTCTGTTAGTGTACATGCTTACCATTTTCGGTGTTAATACAAGTTATCTAGCATTTTAAAAAAGTTGATCCAATTCTCAAAAAAGAATATTCTTTTACTAGGTGTAATATATGCTAGAGGAAAATAATACACGTTGCTAAGTATAATAAAGAAAATGAGATACATCTTATATTTTTTCATGGAATAGGTGATAATTATAAGAATGCGGCCAGGTATATACAAGATAGATCTACATATCTCCATAGGTCTAATTTTCACACTCATGCACATAAATACCCAATTGCATTTCAAAACTATATAACTTACGCAATAGCTAGTTTCTTGTTTTTAGGAACATCAATACTATTACCAACTTTAATATTACTTACTAATCCAATGACATCTAGTACAGCAAGTTTAGCCATCTTAGCAGCTTTAACTTGTACCTTTTTATCTGTACCACCACTCATGATTCCATTTATAAATAAGAATCAAAGCTTATCTAAGTCTTCAATAGAAAAAATCAATGAATTAATGGAGAAGGGTGTGAAATCGGAAAATATAATACTTTTCGGCCATTCTTTTGGGGGAGCAGTTGCATCAGAAGTATTAAAATATTTTACAGACAAAAATATTAAACTTGGAGGCGTTATTTTTACTAGCACTTTCAGCTCTTTTCATAATGCAATAAAGCATTTTCCAATTCCTCAAGCAAAAATTTTAAGTGTACTGCCCTCATGCTTATTGAAAAAGATGCTTAAGGTCCTAAATTTAGATTTTGATATAATAAGCAATATACAAAAGCTACAAAATGATAATATACCAATAGTAGTCATTAATCATGAAAGAGACACCTTAATACCATATCCTGCACAATTGGCAAAGGCAGTAGATGATCTATTGTTAAATAGAAATTCGATTAAGATCGTTAATCTGAGAGGCTTTACAGATAACCCGCATAACGGAGTTTTATCTAGTTGGCAATTGAGTGAAAATTTGGCTGATCTCATGCCTAATAAAATAATGAATAGATAGTACTTACAAAAAACTTTATATTTTTCGGTAAATTAACTATTCTAAACACATGCAAAAACGTCATATAACTATTTGTTGTGTACTGCTTTTCATAATAGGGGCATTATTTTTGATGCGTCCTATGATTGTTCCGTGTCTAATATCTGTTTTTGTTGCACATCTATTTAACCCGCTAGTAACCAAGTTTGAAAAATATAGAATACCGCGTTCATGTTCTGTAGTTTTTATAACACTTGCCTTATTGATAGCTTTTATATTAGTTATTACATTTGTTTTACCTATTATATATTTTCAAATTACTTTAATATTAAATTTCTTAGTAAATAAGATACCTTCATTAAAGCTTAAAGTGATTCCTTCTGTGCTAGAATTTCTTAATATAAAAACTGAAGATAGTTTATTTGATCATTTGTCTAAAAATCTAGTAGAAAATTACAGTGATTATATATCTTATTTTATAAATGCTCTTAGCATGGGCAGTAA
The DNA here is from genome assembly GCF_008245065.1 of Wolbachia endosymbiont of Chrysomya megacephala. NCBI lineage: Bacteria > Pseudomonadati > Pseudomonadota > Alphaproteobacteria > Rickettsiales > Anaplasmataceae > Wolbachia > Wolbachia endosymbiont of Chrysomya megacephala. The sequence continues at coordinate 440,061 of NZ_CP021120.1, read as the reverse complement.
TCTTATAATTCAAGTGCTAAATTCAAGCTTTAATTTGATTTACATGGTATCATTAATAGCTATTACGCTTGTGGTGTTTTTTTATGTATTACGTGATTGGCCTGCAATTGTAGAAAAGGCTAATAAACTAATTCCCATTCTTTACAGAGAAAAAGCTGCAGGTTATTTTTCTAAAGTAGATTTCATTATATCTAATTACCTAAAGGGACAGTTAAACGTATGTATAGTCATGATGATCTTTTACTCCGTGGGCCTTAGCATAATTGGGCTGAAGCATTCTGTAGCTATTGGAATTTTATCAGGAACATTAACATTTATACCCTATATAGGGCCATTATTATACACTATTATCGGATTTTTGAGCGCCATTACTCAATTTAGTGGATGGTTTGAAAGTACTGCTGTCTTGCTATTATTTAGTGTTGGTCAATTAATAGACTCAAGCATATTAGTGCCTTTATTAATAGGAAAAAAAGTTCATATACATCCAACTATCATTATTTTAGGAGTTGTCATATGCACCTCATATTTTGGGTTTATAGGTATATTATTTTTTATTCCAATAATAGCAATGTTCAGTGTATTAGTAGAATATGCAGTCAATAAATATTTTGAAAGTGAGCTTTATAAAAATGGCTAATTAGTTCACGATAAAAAAAGGATCTCTGATACATTTGAGAGATGGTGCGACCTGAAAGTCTTCGGTCATATTGTTTAAAAGGAGAGGAATTCATTCAGAAAGAAACTGAAAGGATTCTAAAACTTATTAAACCAGATGTTTTGCCGTCTGAGTCTACGCATCAGTGCGAATCGGGCAACCGGTTGGTGCCAAGCGATGCGGACAATGAACCTCCTCTTGAAAAAGAAGATGCTCAATCGTGAGAGGGGCATAAACTGCAAGCATCATGTGGTTGGAGGGCTAGGCTAGTGGTATGGTGAACGTAAGTGAAGCTTTATAAGTACCGATACGATGAAAGAGCTAAAGATGCTGATAAGCTCTGACCAAAAGGTAATGTGGATAAGTTACATTTTTCATTTCTAGATGTACGCAAATAATAACTCCACCGGTATAGAGAAGCCACCTAACCCACTGTTGTATGACTGGAGAAACAGGGTAAGCCTGTATTTTCGCCTACATGGCAAGCAAACCGCAAGGAATGCTGATGGAAGTGCAGGTAAAGGAGAATGGAGAAAGCGAATGCCATTTTGTAACGAAATGGATAGAATTTGTAACATTAATTCGCGTGAAAACGAGCAGACTTCCATTTGGTCCCTCGTGACAAGAAACTTTGTTAACCACTTAAGGTAGGAAAGCAGATGATTACAAGTAAACCTGTAAGTGCATCTACCGAAAGCTTTGAAGCATGGAAGCAATTGCCATGGAAGAAATGCCAGAAAGTTATTGTGAGGCTACAAAGACGTATTGTTAAGGCTGTCCAAGAAGGAAGATGGGGTAAGGTAAAAGCTTTACAACATCTTCTCACACGCTCTTTTAGCGGAAAAGCTTTGGCTGTTAAGAGAGTAACTGAAAACCAAGGAAAAACCACAGCAGGTGTAGATCGTCAACTATGGTCAACTTGCAATGCTAAATTTCAAGGAATAAAGCTGTTAAAACAAAGAGGATATAAACCTTCTCCGCTCAAACGAATTTATATCAGTAAATCTAATGGCAAAAGAAGGCCTCTCGGTATACCCACGATAAAAGATAGAGCGATGCAAGCATTATATCTGTTTGCTCTGGAACCGATAGCTGAAACGATCAGTGATCGTCACTCCTATGGCTTTAGACCTAAAAGATCCTGCGCGGATGCTATTGCTGCTTGTCACTTATTACTGGCAAGACGCAATCGACCACAATGGATACTAGAAGGTGATATCAAAGGGTGCTTTGACAACATTAACCATGAATGGCTTATGAAGCATATTCCTATGGAAAAGAAAATTCTTCATAGATGGTTAAAAGCTGGTTTCCTAGAATCGAAAACTCTGTATCCCACAACTGCTGGCACTCCGCAAGGAAGTATAATTTCTCCAATACTAGCTAACTTTACCTTAGATGGTCTTGAACAGTTATTAGAAAGTCGCTTTGGTAAATTAGGTAGCAAAAGAAGAGGAAAAATCAGAAGTGGAGTGAATGTAATCAGGTACGCAGACGACTTTATTATTTCAGGTTTCACACATGAAGTACTGGAAAAGGAAGTTAAGCCTTTAGTATCATCTTTTCTTCATGAGCGAGGTTTAATTCTGTCAGAAGAGAAGACAAAGATTACATCTATTACAACAGGGTTTGACTTTCTTGGTTGTAATGTACGTAGATATAATAAGAAGTTAATTATTAAACCTTCGAAAGAAAGTATTAAAAGACTTCTTAATAAAGCACGTACATTGATAAAAGCAAATATAGCGAACACTCAGGCTATAGTAATTAAGTCACTCAACTCTCTACTGAGAGGATGGGGAAATTACTATCACCATGTGTGTGCTAAAAAAGCGTTTAGAAAGATCGACAATGAAATTTGGCATAGTTTATGGAAATGGGCAAAGAAAAGACATCCTCGTAAAGGATTACGTTGGATAAAGAATCGTTACTTCAAAGTAATGGGTCAACGCCAATGGGTTTTTGCTGCACCCATATGCAAGAACAAACCAAAAGAGATACGGTATTTAAGACTGCTTAAGCTGATTGATATACCTATCAGACGACATGTTAAAATCAGAGCGGATGCAAATCCCCTTGACTTAAAATGGAAAAAGTATTTTGATGAGAGAGTGAAACGAACAAGAATGTTAGCAAGCTCCTTTTCAAGAGAAGGTTCTCTACTGTTGGTGTCACCATTAAGAATGATGTTTCCTGAGGAATCATGAAGGACAAGCCGGTTCTAGAAAAGAAGAACTTAGATAAGGGGCTCAAGCGTAGTGTGGGGAAACCTGCATGCTGCGTTTCTAAGGGAGGGGGTAGTAGTAATACTGCTTCCTTACCTGACCAAGTAAATTTTTATGCAAAAATTATTATCAAAAAGTAGTAATGTAAGAGGCTTTACGTGCAATTAAATTTATTTAACAATAATCAAGTTGATTATTGTTGGCAAAATTATATCACCTTAGATGAAAATAAGCACGTATATAACTCAATAGTTAATGATTTATCTTGGAAATGCCTGATTCTTTTTGGACCTAACAGCTCTGGGAAAACTCACCTTGCTCATATCTGGCAATCAAAAAACGATGCTATTTTCATTGATGTAAATAATTTTGTAAGCGAAATGAGGTACAGCGATGCGTTTATTTTAGAAGATGTACAAAACATTAAAGATGAGGAAATGTTGTTACATTGTTATAATTACATGAAAGAAAATGATAAGAGACTGCTAATTACTTCTTCGATTTTACCGAAAAAGCTTAACTTCAAACTAAAAGATTTAAGCTCGCGAATATTATCAACTATCAGCGTAAAAATTTTACCTGCAAGCGAAGAATTATTAAGAATTATGCTAATAAAACAATTTTCAGATAAACAGTTAAAAATTGATCTAAAGGTAATTGATTATATTCTAGCAAGAATAGAACGTTCTTTCCACAGCATTAATAAAGTTATAGAAAAAATAGATAATGAATCTATAGGATCAAATGTAACCATTCCTTTTATTAACACTTTATTAAAAAAAAGTGCAAATTGATTCCTTTTTTTGTAAGGTATTTATTACATATATTAAAAATTTATTAATACTCATACAATAATGAAGTTGAAATCACTATTTCTTTATGTTAAAATTATAATAAATACTATGATATAATAAGAATAAACAGACATAGCTAAGGGAAATTTTATACGATAGTAAAACTTACTTTACAGGATGTTTTTTATAGACTCAATGTGATAATTGAAATATGGTAAAAATAAGATCAAATTTAAAAAAAAGGTTAAAACAAAGGTTTGTAGTACTTACTTTATTGATAAATGCTTTGTTTATCTCATATTTTCTTATAAAAAACACAAAAAATACTTTCAATCAAATTATAGTCAAAGAAATAAATATAGGAGCTGATAATGAAAAATAAACAACCACAAAATAAAAAAGAGAATCTTTACATCACGTATTACATAGATGCTTTGGTTTCTGAAAAATCCTCTACACAAAATACTTTGGAAAGTTATCGTTCAGATTTACACCAACTTGAAAAATTTTTATTAGAAGGAGGCACTACCTTAGTTGGTGCAAGTAAAGCTAATATTAAAGATTATGTAAACTTTTTACGTACACAAAAGAAATATAAAACTAGTTCTATATCAAGAAAAATATCTGCTATCAAAAATTTCTATAAGTGCCTATTTAATGATGGAATAATAGATTTTAATCCAGCACCGGCTAATGATAATGAATTAAGAAATCCAAAGGTTTCCCGTCCTTTGCCTAAGTATTTAAGTGTTCAAGAAATATTTTTGCTCATGGAAACAGTAAAAAAATCAGCAAGCGGATCGAATAAAGAGATAAGCAGTAAAAGGCTATGTGCAATTTTAGATATTCTTTACTCTTCCGGGATGCGTGTTTCTGAACTAATTAATATGAAGTTATGTGAAGTATTACATTTAGTAAACGGTAATGGTAAAGAAGGCTATATAATAATAAAGGGAAAAAGTAGCAGAGAAAGGCAAATCCTTTTTAATGAGCAAGCATTGCAAAGTCTTAAAAATTATTTATCAATTCGTGACAATCTGCTTCCTAACAACAAAAAATCTGATTGGCTATTCCCAGGTGATAAACCTAATAAACCCATTACAAGGCAAAGAGTTGGTCAATTAATAAAGGAATTAGCAAGAAAGTGCGATATTGATGAAAATAAAATCTCTCCACATGTGATTAGGCATTCTCTTGCTACCCATCTACTGAATAGCGGAGCAAATATTGTGCTGATACAAAAAATTCTTGGCCATACTAATCTTTCTACAACACAAATATATACTCATATTGCTAATGAAAAGTTAAAGGACAAATTAGCTGATTCTCATCCTATTACTCAGATGATCAATAATTAAACTTATTGCTTTTAGTTTTGTAGTAAAGTTAAATTCAAATAAGTTTACGTGTGTTTGTGATTGCAAGTTTATTGTTTAATTTACTCCTTATATTATGGGAAGTATTCTATACTTTAATTACTCTCCCTGTAATTTTCTTTCCTGAGTGTGTAATAACCATTTTCCTTGTTTGCTCGGTGAGAGTTGTATTATTCATGTTGCGTTTATTATGTGGCATTAAATATGAAGTGAGGGGAATGGAAAACATTCCTAAGCAACCTTTTATAATTGCATCTAAACACCAATCTCCATTTGAAACATTTATTTTTATACTACTCTTTAGAAAAGCAGTTTTTATTTTAAAACGTGAATTGAAATGGATTCCATTCATTGGTTTACATCTTATAGCGCTGAAAATGATTTTTATTAACCGTTCAGATGGTATCAGTTCTATACGCCATATAATTAAACTAGCAAAAATGCATATAAAAGAAAATAGAAGCATAATAATATTTCCTGAAGGCACAAGAACGACTATAAACCAAAATATAAAATATCAATCGGGTATTGCTGCTTTATATAGCGTATTATCTGTTCCTGTGTTACCGATTGCTTTAAACACTGGTTTGTTTTGGCCAAAAAGCATACTTTCTCTGAGAAAGAATCCCGGAAAGGCGGTAATAGAAATATTACCTCCCATATATCCTGGGTTAAACAAAAATGAATTCTTGCAAAGTTTAGAAAAAATCATTGAAGAAAGAAGTAGTAGATTAATTGCAGAAAAAACTGATATTGCAAATTAACAAAAAAACTTTATAATTAAAAGAAAAGTACAGGTATTAATATATGGCAAATCATAAGAGTGCTAAAAAAATGATGAAGGTAATAGCAAAGCGTACTTTAGTAAATAAGATGCGAAAAAGCAAAACTCGTACTGCTATTAGAAGATTAGTTGATATAATCAAGTCTGGTGACAAAGAGAATGTTGTCTTGGCATTTCGGAATGCTGAATCCAATTTACACAAATGTGTAAATAAAGGTGTCATTCATAGGAATACTGCTGCACGTAAAATAAGTCGCTTAAATGCAAAAGTAAAAGCATTGATGACCGCTTAATACGGTTAATGTAAAGTTAACTGTATTAATATATACTTTTCAGTTTGTATATTCTGTATAAAATTAAGTAGCTCAAGTGATGGATAAAAAAGCATTATTGGAACTAAGTAATGGGTCAAAAATTGATCTGCCCGTATTAAGTGGAACAGTAGGTCCTGACGTGTTAAATATTAAGGATTTATATAAGACGACAGGATTATTCACTTATGATCCGGGGTTTGTTTCCACAGCTTCATGCTCTTCCACAATTACATTCATTGATGGAGATGAAGGAGTTCTTAAGTATAGGGGACATGATATAGCTGATTTGGCAGAGAATAATAGTTTTACTGCTGTGATTTATTTATTGCTCTATGGTGAACTACCCAGTTCAGAGCAACACAAAAAATTTCTTCTCAAAATACAAGAATCATCCAAAGTATCAGAGCAAGTTACAAATGTAATCAAAGCATTTCCAAAAACTGCTCACCCTATGTCGATTTTAGTTGCATGTTTTGCAAATTTGTCAGCATCTTACCATGAAACACATGGCAACAATGTCAATGGTGAAGATTTAGATTTTGGAATTTCTGCAATAGCACAAGTTCCTGCAATTGTTGCAATGATTTATAGACATATCAACAATCAGGAATTCACAAATGCTAATAATAAATTAAGTTATAGTGAGAATTTCTTAAATATGATATTTGGCAGTGCTGTTAATAATACCCTTTTTGTAAAAGCTCTGGATAAAATATTTACTCTCCATGCTGATCATGAACAGAATGCTTCTACAGCAGCTGTCAGATTGGTAGGGTCAGCTGGTTCTAATCTATTTGCAAGCCTGTCTGCAGGAGTTGCTACACTTTGGGGTCCAGCACACGGTGGAGCTAATGAGGCAGTTATAAATATGCTAAAAGAGATAGAGCAAAGTGGAGATGTAGATAGATTCATTGAGAAAGCTAAAGATGATAAAGATCCATTTAAGCTAATGGGATTTGGACATCGTGTTTATAAAAACTATGATCCGCGCGCGCTTATATTAAAGGATGCTTGTCATGAGATTTTAAGCAAACTAGAGCAAAACAATGAATTACTTGAAATTGCGAAAAAACTTGAAGAAATAGCTTTAAAGGATGAGTATTTTATTACACGTAAGTTGTATCCAAATGTTGATTTTTATTCAGGTATAATAATGAATGCTATCGGTATCCCTTCAAGTATGTTTACACCCATTTTTGCACTTGCAAGAACCACTGGTTGGGTTGCCCAGTGGTATGAAATGGTAAACGATAAAGAAACCAAGATTTGTAGGCCAAGGCAGCTCTACCTTGGCAAATAAACTTTCATTCACAATTCATCTTTGAATAGCCTAATTTCCTTTAGCTATAAAATACAGCAAGATGATTTTTTACTAGTTGATGTCTGCTTTTTTGCAGAACATTGGTCAGGCTGTGATATAGAAGGTTGGTTAAATGTTGTTTTGGGCTTATTAAAAGAAGATCGTGCTGAAGAAGGGACAAAGCCACTATCTTTAGCCGAAGCATCATCCCCACCTTTACCTTCACCATAGTAGTCGGGCCTAAGGAATTTGCTTGAGTTTTTAGCATGTGATTTACCTATAACTGAATTCTTAGGTGAATCACCAAAACCACTATCTGCACTTGTATCTGCACTTGGTCCATCCGTCCCTACTTTTTCTTCAGAAGGGGCAAGAGTTTGTGGTTTCATAGCTGGCACACGCGCAGGATCAATGGACAGTTTATAATCCTCATTGATTACAGAGCTTTCTATGACTTTATTCATCACACAGTAAGTAATGTCTGGGTTAGCACAATCTATTGCATATATTCCTTTACCACTAAGCCCTAGCTTTAATAGCACAATCTCGTCAACACAATCTTCCATATTATTTAATACATCCATGCCAAATATCTTATTAAGATGCTCAGCCTCTTCTCTTTTTAAAAGTATAAGATGATCATTACTACACTTAAAAACAGGGATTAAAATCGACTTTTCTCCTTTTTTCAGATAGTCAGGGCGTCTTTTATCAGAGCAAGGGACACGCATTATATTATTAACTGACGTGCCTGCTTTGCAAAATAAATCAACTGGCAAAAATTTTCTGTCTACAGAAAGTGGATCATCAATATTTGAAACTTCAAAAGCACGATACTCAATCATTGAGGTTTCTTTTACAATATTGTTAATGAACTCAATCTCATCAAAAACGTTTGACTTTATATATATCTCATTACCCTTAATTTCTAAAGCTTCCTCAGGAGACTTCCTATACTCTCTTATCTTTGATAACAATAAACCTTTAAACCTGTCTTGTAATTCTCTACCATTGGAATCAAAACGTATAGCATATAGGTAATTTTTTCTATCCTTAACTTCTAACTCCTCCCCCCAATACTTGTCCATAGAATCTGGATCTTTTTCTACTAAATAGTTCTTTTTACTATATACACAATAATTGGCTAGCGAACATTTTAAATTAAAAACCACCTTATTATCTATTGGTATTGAAAATTTATATTTTTCTTTATCTTTTTTTAGAAGCTTTTTATCACATTTAAAAGGAAAAGAATTCATATCAAAAGACAATCCAGCCATATCATGTCTCTCATCTATTTCATATTCTCCATAATACTTATCTACTATACTTTCTTTCAACTTACTCAGGTAGTCCATGCATTGCTCTTTATCCATGTTTTCATCAAATGAGATAACTATATGATCCTTGTAAGAACCTTTTTCTACGACCAGATTAGTAGCAATAATCTCATGATAATTAAGAATAACATTAAACGCTCTTACTAATTCTCGATTTATTTCACTTTTATTAGGCATAACGCCACCCCCTAAATTAAATTAACATAATTACTTACTACTACCTTGACCACTAGATTGATTTTTCTTTCTTTCCTCTTCACGTTTAATCCTGTCTCTAAAATCATCTATTGTAACATTTTCACCCCTCAAATTTCTCAGATTAATCTTTCCTCCTCCTGGAGCAGTATTATCAAATACTCTTTTGCCTGAATCATTGTTACCATGCATATCAACCTCTAAATTAAATTATTATGTAACGAGTATATTAAGAATCAATTGTCAGCACAAGCAGTTTTTTAACATAAATTTTATTCACCATTTTTATACTCCTGGATTCCAGACTGGGATGACAAGAGAAGAAGTGCTGGAATAACAACTTTTTAAATTAAGTTTTCTGGATCCCAGTGTCAGCTACTTGGATGACAAGAGAGAGAGCTACTTGTCCGCCATGTCATTCCAGCACTTGATGCTGGAATCCAGATAAAAAACCAGTCTGGAATGAAAAAAAGAGAGAGAACCTTTACACACTTCTCTCTTTGCTAACTGAAGAAACATGGTTTTCAACTCTTACATTATCAGTTAATCCTCCTGGCAGTTCAACAGAAGCATTAGACTTAGTAGCTTCTCGCTGATTACTATTGCGTCTATATTTAGCTCCTTCTTTATCTAATCCCCTTGCATCGCATTTAAAGCGCTTAACTCTCCTGCGTTCCTTTTGGTGTGGAGCAGGTGGACAGACAGCTAATTTTGGTTTTTCAGTTTTCTCTTCTTTTGCTTCTTTCTTTTCTTTATTCATTTTTTCCAGTTTTGGTACTTCACTATTTTTGTGACTTATAACAGGTTTAGGTAGAGTGTCTACTAATTTTTCTATAGGCTTTGGTAAAATAGCACGTTCTTGCTTGTCTAGAACAATTGGCATTGGAACTTGAGATGAAAAATTAAATAGGGAAATTGGTGTGATTTCATTCACTTTTGTTTCTATTTCTTGACGAACTTCTTTTGATTCTGTTTTTTCTGCTTTTTTGTCTCTTTTTTCCTCAGTTACATCTTGCTCTACTACTGCTGCTAAATCAACTGCAAAAATTTCTGCAAACATTGCAATGACTGAGCCCACGAGAAAAGTTTGAAGCTTCAATTTTAAATTTTGCAACGCTTGCAAACGTTCGAGTATTGCTATTTCTTCTTCAGGAGATAACTCACCGCTGAGTAATTTCTCCTGCAATTCTTTTATCTCTTTGTCTAGCCTTTTATCCCAACTTAAATCTAAATCTTTTTTGAAGATCTTTTTAACTAATTCCTTAAGCTTATCACGCAAAAACTTAATTATCGAAAGAAGCAGATTTTTCTCTTTCTTCTCCTTGAGCATTTTGTAGACTTTCGGATCTACATTTACTTCAAAAAGATTAAAGAGGGATTCAAAGAAATTTGCGAATACCCCTTGATTATCATCAGTAAAGTAATCCTCATTATCTTGTATATGTAGCTCTACTTGAGATAATGTTTCATCAATGCAACTCGCAGCCTGACGCTCAAGCTCTATTCTCTTGAGCTCAGCTTTCCTAGCAAGCTCCTCCATGAATCCTTTTAATTCATTGAGCTTCTGCTCTGCAGAGAGATCTTGCTCTCTGATTCGATTAATGTAGATTGAGCTACCGTCCTCTTCGTTGTTATTGATTAAAAAATTTTTCATTGCTTTTTCTCCATTAATTGAATTACTGTTTCTATAATTGTTTAGAAGGCTTTTTACCATTTTACCTTAAGTCTATAAAATACAATAACTCAATCTTATAATATGAAGTATTTAATAAGTATTAATCTTAAAAAATATCAATAAATTATTGATATTTTTACATTCATACTATATACAGCCTAGTATATATTACGTAATTTTTCAAGAACATATTCACTATAACAGAAGACTTTCTTATTTGCCTCTAAAACACCTGCAAATCATATAATAAAAGAATATTATAATGTTTAATGTAATACTATACAATGTTATAAAATATAGTATAATACTAGCATACCACTGAATTAATGCTGAGATATTCCCTTGCTTGATCAGTTAAAACACGTCCTCTTGGTGTGCGCTTTACAAAACTGACCTTGATTAAATAAGGTTCTACTGTTTCTTCAATATTGCCAACATCTTCAGATAGTGCAATAGATATGGTGTCAATTCCAACAGGTCCTGAGGTGTTAAACAAAAATCTCAGATAATCCATATCTAATTTATTTAGTCCCATTTTATCTATACCCAATTTTGATAGTGCAGAACCGGCAATTTCACAGGTAATTTTTTTATCATCTTTTACTTCAACAAAATCTCTTATTCTTCTGAGTAATCTCAAAGCAATTCTTGGAGTACCACGGGCGCGGCAGGCAATTTCCTGCACAGCATCCTTTTCGATTTCAGCACAAAGAACTCTTGCACCTCTTTTTATAATATCAACCAGTTCCTCAAAAGAATAAAACTCAAGATGCAGGGGAATACCAAAACGATCCCTCAGCGGTGCAGAAAGCAGTCCAAGCCGTGTTGTTGCCCCAATCAGTGTAAATGGTGGTAAATCTATTCTTAAAGTTCTGGTAGATGGGCCCTCACCTACTAGTATATCTAGGCAAAAATCTTCCATAGCAGTATATAAAACTTCCTCAATGCTACGATTTAATCTATGAATCTCATCGATAAATAGAACATCTTTTGCATTTAGAGTAGTGAGCACTGCAGCTAAGTCCCCAGCTTTACTAAGCAATGGACCAGAAGTTGCACGAAAGTTAACCCTTAACTCCTTAGAGACAATTTGTGCTAAAGTTGTTTTACCAAGCCCTGGAGGACCATAGAGCAATACGTGATCCAAAGCTTCAGCTCTCGTCTGTGCAGCATTTATAAACACTTTTAAATTTTGTATTAAGTCTTTTTGCCCGACAAAATCATCAAGTTGCTCAGGCCGGATATTTAAATTACGTACATCTTCAGAGTATTCCTTACTACATGATATTGACTTCATATTGTTTTAAGCGCCATACGAATAATATCTTTAGTGTCCAAGTTTGGTGATTCATCTTCTATTTTTTTTATTGTATCATAAGCTTTTGTTCTTTCATATCCAAGATTGATCAAAGCTGAAAGAGCATCTTCACTAATTGAGTGAAAATGATTGTTATTTATCTCTAATTTACTTACTTTGCCATTCAGCTCAGTAATAATTCGATTTATGAGTTTCAGGCCAAGTCCACTCACCTTAAGTGCTAGTTTATCCTCATTTATAATTGCCAAAAACAGTTGCTCTGGAGTTAATTTGCTCAAAATTGACATTGCGGTTTTATAGCTGACACCGCTCACTTTAACTAATAAACGCAGACACTGCTGTTCTTCTTTACTTATAAAGCCATATAGCTGAGTAACGTTTTCTCTGCTATTTGCATAAGTGTCGATAAGTAATTTTACTCTACTTCCAATCGAACAAGCACTTAAAGTTTTGGCTGAAAGATATACTATGTAGCCAACATCATTCACATTCAGGATTATGTGATCGCTACACACCTCATCAACTATTCCTCTTAGATTTCCTATCATTTCTAGTACTTTATAAAATTCAGTTTAAATGCTCCTGAATCTTAGGTCAAGCAAACGAACATTATAGAAGTAGTTCCAGTTTCAATCATTGCAGACAAGTTTGCAGGAAATCTATTTTAATATGTTATTCCAGATCATTATGTAATTGAACCACAAGTTACTCCGATAGAAATAGAATTGCAGTCTCCTAACTTAGCTAAGTAATAGAAATTTCTATCTTTGATGAAATAAAGGTAATTGTTTACTGTTTGCGAAAATATTTGCATAATTTAAGTAACATTACTTGATAAGAATTAACTATGGAGCTTAATAAGATTGCAGCATCGATTTTACTTTCTGGATTAATAATTATGATAGTTAGTAATGTAGTTGATATGCTCTACAACCCAGAGGATTATAAAATTGAACACCAAACAATAGTAGCAGCCAGCAATGAGCCTCAACAAAAGATTGAACAAGTGGCACTTGATATTGGAGAGCTCATGCAGAATGCTAGCTTTGAAAAAGGCAAGTCAGCAGCAAAAAAATGTATAGCTTGTCATAGTTTTGAGAAAGGTGGAATGAATAAAGTGGGGCCAAACTTATGGAACGTGGTTGGAAATAAAAAGGCCCATCTTGGCAGCTCATTCAATTACTCAAAAGCACTACTTGAAAAAGGTGGGAAATGGGAGTATGAGGAGTTATTTGCTTTTTTAAAAAATCCAAAAGCCTACATAAAAGGTACACGTATGGCATTTGCAGGCATTTCCAATCCACAAGAGATTGCAGATCTAGTCAGCTATTTGCGTTCGATGAGCGATAGTCCGGTTGCCTTGCCAAAGTAGTATGAATTATTGTAAATTACTCGATGGAAGTAATGGCCATATAGCATATCGAAAGCTACAAGGAAAGAAGGCTTCTATAGTTTTTTTTAGTGGTTTTGCATCCAATATGGATGGAACTAAAGCAACTGCCGTTTACAAATTTTGCCAAGAAAATGATATAGCACTTGTGCTCTTTGATTATTTTGGCCATGGTAATTCAAGCGGTGATTTTGCTGATTATACAATAAGTGATTGGCAAAAAAATTGTGCTAAAGTGATAAGTGAATTAACTAGCAATAAACAAATAATTATAGGTTCAAGTATGGGAGGATGGCTGATGCTGCTCACTGCTCTTCAATTTCCAGAAAAAATTGCAGCATTAATCGGCATATCGTCTGCTCCTGATTTTACTGAAGATTTGATATTCAAGCAATTGTCAGGCAAGCAAAAAGAAGAACTAGGTTCTAAAGGTGTAATAGATTTTACTTCGGAGCATTGTGCATACAAAATAACTAAAAATCTGATCGAAGACGGTAGAAAGAACCTTCTTTTAAACAGAGAAGCAATAGATATAAACTGTCCTGTGCGCTTATTGCATAGCATTAATGATAAAGATGTTCCTTATCAAACTTCATTGAATTTAGCTGAAAAAATTAAGTCAACAGACGTTGAAGTACACTTAATAAAATCAGCAGAACACAACATGTCTGATAATCATTCACTGAAAATTTTATTTAAGACCATCAGAGAATTTTTGCCAGGAGAAATATATAATTGAAGTAATTCAGATGTGTTTGTCGTAAGAGCTGCAGTTATAGCTTCAACAGTAGGCACTATTCTTGATCACCTCAACATTTTCTCTTGGCAATTCTTTAATAAATCGAGAAGTGCTCATTGGTTGCCACTGATTATTAATTTCCCTCCTATCTGCACATGAAATGATCAACCTTTCTTTTGCTCTAGTTATGCCAACATATGCAAGTCTTCTCTCTTCTTCCAAAGCTTTACCACTTTTATCTTCAAAAGATCTTTGATGAGGAAATAATCCTTCTTCCCAACCAGGTAAAAACACGCACGGGAATTCAAGCCCTTTAGCCGCATGAAGAGTCATAACATATACAGTGTCATCGCTATTCATATTATCCACTTCCATCACCAAACTAATATGCTCCAAGAAGGTTATAGTGCTGTCAAAATTCTTCAAAGATGAAATGAGCTCTTTAACATTTTCTATTCGCGCCAAACCCGTCACTCCTTCATTCTCAAGCATTTCCATATATCCTGATTGATTTGCTACGATTTTAACAAATTCATGCAGTGGTTTTACGCTTACTATTTCTTCCCAAGCTTTAATTTTATTTAAAAAATCATTTAGTGAGAGTTTAATTCTTTCGGTTACTTGATCACTATTAACCAATATTTTTGCTGCCTCAAAAAAAGAAATTTTGTTATCCTGAGCAGTCGTGTATATTTTCTTTAGAGTTGTAGCTCCTATGCTTCTTTTTGGACGATTTACGATCCTTTCAAAAGCGAGATCATCATTATTATTTGTAACAAGCCTCAAATATGCAATTATATCCCTTACTTCTTGACGTTCGTAGAATTTTACGCCACTTATAATCTTATAGGGAATTGAATATTTTATAAAATACTCTTCGAGAACTCTAGTTTGAAAAGTAGCCCTGACGAGCACTGCAATATCACTAAATCTGTATTTATTGAGTTTTAATATCTGTTCGCTTATGAACCTTGCTTCAGCCTTTCCGTCCCACAATTTGATTAGATTTACCTTTTCGCCTTCAATGTTTGTTGTCCACAATTTTTTTTCTAAGCGAGTCTTATTGTGATTGATCACATATGATGCAGTTGCAATTATGTGGGATGTTGACCTGTAGTTACACTCCAGTTTAACGGTTTTTGCATTTTTAAAATCATCGGAAAATTTCAAAATATTTTCAACTTCTGCACCACGCCAACTGTATATCGACTGGTCATCATCTCCTACACAGCAAATATTTGAATGCTCTTTTGCAAGGTATTTTAGCCAAAGATATTGTATTGCATTTGTATCTTGATACTCATCTACCATGACATACTTAAACTTGTTTTGGTAGTAGGACAGAACCTCGGTCTTTTTATTAAAAAGTTGTATGTTATATAACAATAAGTCACCAAAATCAACAGAGTTAAGGAATTTTAACCTTTCCTGATACTGGTAATAGACTTTAAGTACAGTTACGTAAACTGGCCTAAATGATTGAACATCTTCCACTTCAGACGGCAATAAGCACTTCTCTTTCCATTGCTGAATAATATTCATAATGGTCTTATATTTTTCTGATAGGTAATCAGGATTTATTTCATTGATAATATTTTTTATTACCTGTAATTGGTCATCCACACCAATGATTGTAAAATTGGGGTTTAAGCCCACAATTTCTGCGTGCATGCGCAAAATTTTTGCTGCAATTGCATGGAAAGTGCCAAGCCATGGTATGTTTGTGCCCGTTAGCTCAAGTACCCTTGATACCATCTCATTTGCTGCTTTATTTGTAAATGTAACTGCTAATATCTCATCAGAATAAGCGTGACCGTTTCTAATTATGTGTGCTATTCTTGAAGTAATCGTTCTTGTTTTTCCGGTTCCGGCTCCTGCCAGTATCAAAACTGGCCCATTTATGTTAGTTACAGCTAATTGCTGTTCTGGATTTAACAGTGAGAGATAATCGTTCATTGAAGCTCTATAGATTATAACTTTATAAAGTTAAACCTATGATCCAAATATTGTAAAGGTCTTATTGAACATAACATTCAACTCATTCAAGTACTAGATATTTAAGCGTAGATCTATCTTGTTGGGGTAGCTTCAAGTGTATGGTGAGTAACAACAACTTGATTTGAGATATTGGCATCAAAACTTCTGCTTGTTTGATGAATAGGTGGAGTTTGAAATGGCTTAGGCTTACGATTCGGTTCCTTCATCTTTATTTCCTCAGCTTTAATAGGAAGTTTTTCTGGAACATAGAAGTTATGAATTTCAGCTCGTTCAGTGAAATTTTCATATGTTGCTTTCAACCAAGCTCCAATATCATATATAAAACCATATGCTTTTTCTTTAAATTCTATCAATGATCTACTGAAACTTGCTAATGTGTTATTAAAGTAAATTGTCATATAGTCTCTTGTGGTGTATTGATAACCTTCTCCATTTAATCTGCTATTTTGTGCGTTAGAACTATTGTTGCTTTTGAAGTAACCAAATATGTTGTACATTTTGAGCTACCGCTGACTATTAATATACATACATTATATATTAATAAATCAAGATTGTCAAGAGTGTTTATTGCATTACTGAGGAGTTGAAGCTTGTAGTACGATATTTTCAAATCTTTAATATAGTATTGACTTTACAGCAACAATTACCTTAAGTTAGTAACTATTGTTGCAGTTAAAGTATCGATGCCTTTTTTCTTTTATTTTTTTGCAATTCTCAGCATTTTATCTGCTGTATGCGTAATTAGTGTAAGAAATCCTGTGCATGCAGTATTATTTTTAATTTTCACCTTCGTTAACTCTGCAGTTCTTTTCATTCTCCTTGGAGCTGAGTTCATTGCTATGATGGTGATGATAGTATACATCGGTGCGGTTGCGGTGTTGTTCCTCTTTGTAGTTATGATGCTCGATATTGACTACATAAGGTTGCGCCAGGGTTTTGCAAAGCATTGCACTCTTGGTGCTATGTTGTGTGTTGTGTTTTTTCTAGTCATCAGCTTTGTAATCCGCAGCTCAGCACCGAATATAAGCAATGTTATAAACTATAATACCAATAATGTGAAAGCTATTGGTAATTTGCTGTATACCGACTACATGTACGCTTTTCATCTTTCTGGTATTCTGCTGCTTGTTGCAATTGTCGGTGCAATTGCTCTTACTTTGCAGGACAAGAAAAAAGGAGTTAAAAAACAGAATGTATTAAAGCAATTGACACAATCTTCATCTGTAAAATTAGTTAAGGCTAAATTTGGAAAAGGAGTAGAATGGAAATAGGATTAAATCACTTTTTGATAGTTGCTGCTGTTTTGTTCACTATTGGAGTGTGCGGTATTTTCATCAACCGTAAGAGCATAATCAATATATTGTTATCAATAGAAATATTATTGCTGGCAATTAATATCAACTTAGTTGCTTTTTCTGCCTTTATGAATGATATAGTTGGGCAAATTTTTGTGATGTTTGTGTTGACTGTTGCGGCAGCAGAGTCAGGAGTTGGGCTTGCAATATTGGTTGTATATTATAGAAGCCGTGGCAATATAGATGTTGAACAAGCAAATTTAATGAAAGAATGATGGATATACTGAAATTAATAGTATTTTTGCCACTCTTTGGTTCGCTGTTTGCAGCACTTTTTAGAAGAGGTGTTTTTAGTCAGTTAGTTACAACGGCAGGGATTGGAATATCTGCAGTTTTATCTTGGTATGTTTTTCTCACCTTCTCTGAAAATTATCACTTGAGTTTATTTCCTTTATTTTCATTAAGTGTATTAAAAGTAAATTGGGCAATTAGTGTGGATGCTCTCTCATCCTTAATGCTTATTGTTATTACCACCGTTTCACTGGTAGTACATCTCTACTCTATCGGTTATATGGAGCATGATAAGGGGAAGTCGAGGTTTTTTTCTTACCTATCGCTATTTACGTTTTGCATGATTGTGCTGGTTGTAAGCGATAATTTCGTGCAGCTTTTTTTTGGCTGGGAAGGGGTTGGCCTATGTTCTTATTTACTCATAGGATTTTGGTTCCAAAAATATTCTGCAAATAATGCAGCAATTAAAGCATTTGTTGTGAATAGGGTAGGAGACTTTGCACTATTGATTGGAACCTTTCTTATTTATTATACATTTCACTCTTTGAATTTTACTGAAGTTTTTGACACAACTGATCTTCTTGGCACGCAGAACATTAGGGCATTCTGCTGTGAATTCAAAGTAACTCATATAATATGCATATTACTTTTTATTGGCTGTATGGGTAAATCTGCACAGCTTGGTTTACATGTTTGGTTGCCAGATGCAATGGAAGGGCCAACCCCTGTTTCTGCACTTATTCACGCAGCAACGATGGTAACAGCAGGTATATTTTTAGTAGCAAAATGTTCTCCATTATTTGAGCTATCAAATGTGGCACGAGAATTAATAGTTATTGTTGGGGCACTTACTGCTTTCTTTGCAGCTACGGTTGCGATTACTCAGAACGATATAAAAAAAATAATTGCTTATTCAACCTGCAGTCAACTTGGTTATATGTTCATGGCATGTGGGCTTTCTGCTTACAATGTTGCTATTTTTCATTTAATGACACACGCTTTTTTTAAAGCTCTACTATTTCTTGGTGCTGGCAATGTAATTCATGCAATGCATCATAAGCAAAACATTCAGAAAATGGGAAATTGCTGGAAGAAAATCCCTTGTACTTACGCTCTCATGTGGATTGGTTCTCTTGCGCTTTCTGGAATATTTCCATTTGCAGGTTTTTACTCAAAGGATTTGATAATTGAATATGCTTATAGCACGGATAGCTTTGCTTTTGTAATAAGCTTAGTTGTTGCATTCTTCACAGCGTTTTACTCTTGGAGGTTATTGCTTCTTGTGTTCCATAGCCAAAAACAAAGTAAAATTAATATACATGAAGCACCAAAGATTATGCTTATACCATTACTGATACTTGCTTTTGGATCGGTATTTTCTGGAGTGTGGGGAGCAAATATTTTGAACATAACTAGTAATGCGTTTTGGAAATCAAGTTTAATGGTAATTGATGAGCATGGAGTTCATAATTTCTTTATAAAACTGCTGCCAACCTTAGCGAGCCTAAGTGGAATAGCTCTTGCGTACCTGATTTACCAATATCAAGTAATTAGGCAAATTAAGAGTAAATTTTTACTTAAGTTTTTGCAGAATAAATGGTACTTTGATGAGGTGTATGAGTTTGTTATAATTGCACCGATAAGGTTTATATCTAGGCTTCTATGGAAGTTTGATGTTAAGGCTATTGATTCATTTGGACCAAATGGTGTTGTAAGGTTGGTTAATGAATGTTCAAAAAGTTCTATAAAGTTACAAACTGGTTATATATTTGATTATGCATTTATTATGTTTGTTACTTTAATAATCGGTACTTTATATATTATTGGAATTAAATAGAAGGTGTTGTTACTTAGTATATTCTTGCTTCCACTGATAGGAGCGTTGATTTTATCCTTAATCAGGATTAATCATCAATCTATACACCTAAGATTCCTTGCCCTATTTTTTGCTGTACTTCCATTCTTGCTTAGCATTGTAGCTTGTATAGAATTTGATTATAACAATGCGGACTTTCAGTTTGTCAGCTATCCAGTAAGAGATATTGGAATAGGGGTGGATGGAATATCGTTGCTTTTCCTTCTACTTACGACCTTCTTGTTTGTTATTTGTATGCTCTATAATTGCAAAATGAGTTATACGACCCTAAAAGCCTATATGGCATTATTTCTACTGCTTGAGAGTTTTGTAGTCGGTTTTTTCGTTTCACTGAATGCTATAAGCTTTTATGTGTTTTTTGAAGCTGTCTTAATACCAATGTTCTTTATTATTGGCATTTGGGGAGGGAAGCAAAGGATATATGCGACGTTTAAGTTATTTCTTTATACATTAACTGGCTCATTATTATTTCTACTTGGACTGGTTTACATCTATAGCATTTTTGGAACGTTTAGTATACAAAAATTAGCTACATTAGTGCCAAGCCTTGATCTTGAAGTGCAGTCATTGCTGTGGATTGCATTTTTTATTTCTCTTGCAATAAAAGTACCTATGTTTCCATTTCACACTTGGCTTCCTGATGCGCATGTGCAATCACCAACTTCTGGATCTGTGATTTTAGCTGGCTTGCTTATTAAAATGGGGGGATATGGATTTTTAAGGTTTTCTATTCCAATGCTTCCTCAGGCAAGTTTGTATTTTTCAAATTTCGTTGTTATGCTGAGCATTATTGCGGTGATATATGCTTCTCTAGTTGCGTTTGCTCAAGGTGATATAAAGAAGTTAATAGCTTATTCTTCAATAGCACACATGGGGATCGTTACCGCTGGCCTCTTTTCATTTTGTGAGGAAGGAGTACTGGGTAGCATATTTCAAATGATTAGTCATGGCCTTATTTCTGCTGCTTTATTTTTGTGTGTTGGGATGCTATATACTCGAACCGGAACTTTGGAGACTGCAAAGTATTTTGGCATAGTAAACACAATGCCAAAATTTGGTTTTATGTTCATTTTATTTTCAATGGCTTCAATAGGGCTACCTGGAACATCTGGATTCATAGGTGAGTTTTTGGCTATGGTTGGAATGTTTAAGAGCATAGGGTTTTTTACAGGATTTATCGCACTTGGCACTATTTTAAGCGCAGTTTATATACTGAATTTATGTAAGCAAATAATATGGGGGGTTAGCTATTCTAAATTATTAAATAATCGCTTGGATAGCATAGAATTTTCTGTCTTAATTCTGCTTGCAGTGTTTGTTATTTTGCTTGGATTCTACCCAACCCTTGCACTGAATTATTTGAAGCCATGTATGGCAAATTTGTTAGTAAAATATAATGCGCTATGAATTATATACAGATATTGCCGGAAACGTTCTCTATTATCTCCTCGTTAGTGTTGCTACTGCTTGGAATTATATTTAACCGCCGAACTATCAACTTATTAGCACTTGGCTGCACAGTGGTAACTTTGATTATTTTAATTATTTCGGCAGAAAACAATGAAATTTTTCTCTTTAATGCGTTGTTAAAACTCAATTTATACATCAGGCCAGCCCAAGGGTTAATTCTCAGCACAGGAATTTTAATACTTTTGATGCTGAATTTATCAAAATATGACTATAAATATGAATTTTCAATACTGATTCTTTTTGCGCTATTTGGCATGATAACTTTAGTTTCAGCAAATAGTCTGATTTCTTTTTACTTAGCTTTTGAGTTGATGAGTATATCTTTATATGTTCTTGCGAGCTTTAATAAAAATTCAGCTTATTCATGTGAAGCAGGAGTGAAATATTTTACACTTAGTGCACTATCTTCCTGCATTATGCTATATGGAATGTCGCTGCTTTATGGATATACAGGACAAGTCAATTTCTCTGAGCTCGGTTCATTCTTGCAAAACCATCAGATAACTTATGGAATAGTTTTTGGGTTAGTTTTTATCCTTATTGGTTTGTGTTTCAAGCTTGCTATTGCTCCTTTTCATATGTGGGCTCCAGATGTCTATCAAGGTGCACCTACCATAGTAACTGCGTTTTTTTCTACGGCCCCAAAAGCTGCACTTGTAACATTTTTAATTCGATTGATGAATGAAGAGTTAGTAAATGTAAAAAGTTATGTTCAGCCTATTTTCTTATACTTTTCAGCATTGTCTGTGCTTATCTCAGCTTTTGGGGCCTTGCGTCAGCAAAACTTAAAAAGGCTGCTTGCTTACAGTTCAATTGGTCACATTGGTTTTATATTTGCTTCACTTTCTATTTTTACACAAGCAGGAACAGATAGTGCCTTAATGTATCTGGTGATATATATCATCACAAGCATAGGGCTATTCTCATATCTCGTACAAATTGACGATGACGATTGTGATATTGCAAATTTATCTGGTATAGGGAAGAAACGCCCAATTGTAGCATTTCATCTTTCTGTACTGTTACTCTCGATGTCGGGAATACCTCCACTTGCAGGTTTTATCGCTAAATTTTTTATATTCAAAAGTTTAATAAATTCTGGCTTTATCAGCCTGTCTTTGATCCTTGTAATATCGAGTGTGATATCATGCTACTATTATTTAAATATCATGAAAGTTATGTATTTTGATAAAGCTAGTGGTAATAAGGTTGATTATTCTAAGAGTCTATTCATTATCACTTCAGTGGCTTCACTGATCAATCTCGTTCTTTTCTTGTACGCAGAAGATCTTTACTCATTGATTAATTCATTGACAAATTAACAATTTAGTGTTTATAATTAGTGATTAATTAATATTTTGTGGTGAAAAATGAGTAAAAGAAAAACTGTTTTGAAATTTTCAATTGCCGCTCTCTTGCTAGGAGGATCGAGCACTGTAGCTGTTTTATATTTTCCTTATGTTGCTTTAGCAATTAAATTTGGTATTGTAATCTCTATAGCTCCTCTGGCAATTTTTGCCATTTCTGTAGTTGCTGCATTAGTTTCAGTAATTACATTAGCAGCATTTACTATTTCCGCCATACGCAGTAAGGGTAAATCTAATAAGGTTAGTAGCGAACCAAGAAGTAAAAATGAAGAAAAAGGACAAAGTCTAGTACAAGAAAAAGATGCACCTACTCCTACGCCACCGTTGCTTTCGCAAGAGCCTGAAAAGTCGGTTGTTCATATTCCACAACAACCACCAGTTGATGATCCAGTGAAAGAAACAGAAACACCGCAACCTGGAAACGTTATTGCTAATGGTGCTGATCAGCAAGCTAACCAAACAGAGGAATCGTTGCCACCATATCCAGAACCCACCTCGCCTCTAAATAGCATGGATCAACTCAAATCGTTTCCTGAATTGCTTTCAATTGTTGTGGATGCACACAACAATTTGGGAGATGGTAGTAATTCCATCAAAAATTATCAAGAAAATATGTCACTTCCAATATACTTGCCCCAACAATCTCAGACTTTACATAATGCAAAACTGGCCTTGGGGCTTAGTTATGCATTAAATGAAAGAAGGCAACAACCTAATCAGGCTAGTACAATAGGTATTGACGTTTCCTGGAGCAGTGACTTTGAAGACTCAATAATTGCCAACAATAGCCTTCCTAGTGTTAGTATCACCCAAGAATTAGAAGAACGGTCAGGAGGAGTTAGGTGTTTTTCTGAACTAAATAATGTTCATAATATACTCGAATATCGAAGACAGCTATCTCTTATGAATAATTACTCTAACAGTTATTGTTCTTCTATGCTTTCATCAATACAAGAACCAGATAGGCTACAAGCAAGTTTAGGAAGTGACAATCCATCAGTGCAGTCTTTTCAACCAAAGAAGGAGCTTTTATATGATGTAAATAAAAAAATTTTTGATAGCGTTGATTATGAAGTAAATTGTACTAGACTTTCTGAGAATGCAGGGGAAGCTCCTAATTACGAACGGGAATTTCCACTTACTGAAACAAATGTTAACAGCGGTCCTGAAGCAATGCCCTATGACGTAAATGAAAATAGGCCTTCATATAGCAGTATGCAATCACCTGTATTATCAAGTTCTGCTAGCCGTGGCAACAGTTTTTCTGGATAAGAGAGTTTTTTGATAGAATTAAGAAAATGATCCCTGAAACATTTGAGGGTTTTCATATTCATCATTACAAAGAAGTTCCAAGTACTAATAAAGAAGCATTGGGTTTAATTGAGAAAGGGATATCAAATGAAACTGTCATTATTGCTGATAAACAAACAGAAGGCAGGGGACGCACTGGAAAAAGCTGGATTTCTCCAGAGGGTAATTTTTATGCGAGTTTGGTGATAAATCTTTTGCAAGCTCCACGGTGTAATATTCAATTACTGGATTCCAGCGTCACACACTGGAATGACAGAGAAAATTTAAGCAAATTAACAGAATTGACTTTTGTTACTGCTCTTGCTGTAGGGAATACTTTATTATCGTTAAATTTCTTGAATAATCAAACCCACTGCGGTGTCATTCCAGTGCGTGACACTGGAATCCATACTTTTTCTTCTGGATCCCAGTGTCAAAGCACTGGGATGACAAGAGATCCATTCATAAACGATCTCAATCTTCAATATAAATGGCCAAATGATGTTCTAATCGATGGCAAGAAAATAAGCGGAATATTGCTTGAAAAAAAATCCAATTCAAATTGGCTCATTATAGGAATTGGAATTAATGTCAATCATGCGCCACTTCCAGGCACAACGTGCATTAGCAATTACGGTGAATCTGTGTCTAACATGGATCTATTAAAGGAATTAATAATAAATTTTAATAAGCTAAGAAAGCAATGGCTATTTGATGGGTTTTATGCTATAAGAGAAATGTGGTTAAAAAAAGCATTCAAAATGAATGAGCAAATCAGTGTAAAGTTAGCTGACAAATTGTATGAAGGAATTTTTGCTGATATAGATAAAAGTGGTAAATTGGTGTTGCAGCAAAAGGATGGAAGCTTAATTTATTTTGATGCAGGTGAGTTATTTATTGGCAGTGCATTATGAATACATATGTAATTTTTGCTTACCTTATTAGTTTCATACTGATTGGTGGAAATTTGATTTTTACCGTTTCTTGCTATACTAAAAGTAAAAAAATTCTAGAAAGCCTGAAAGATAATAATGAAGAAGAAACATAAGCGATTACTTATAACTTCAGGAATTTTCTGCTTTTTAAGTTGTGCAGTTTTTTTTATTTTAACAACGCTCAAAGAAAATATCTCATTTTTCTATACAGTAAGTGAGGCAATAGTTTTACCAAATAATCAAAAGCCAATCCGTGTTGGTGGAATGATTGTTGAAAATAGCGTGATACGGAGCGAAAGCGAAGTAATTTTTCAGATGACAGATTTTAATAAGAGCGTTATGGTGAAATATCAGGGAATACTTCCACCAATGTTTTCAGAAAAAAGTGGTGTTGTTGTACAAGGTAAAATGTTTGATAATGGTACCTTTCTTGCAGATACGGTGTTTGCAAAACATGATGAGAACTATAAGCCGAAAGTCCTAAAATAGATTTCCTAATTCAGTTGTATTGAAATGGTATGTGAAAGAAAGCAACAGCCTGCTAGCAAGCTGTTACTTTCCTAACTACCACAATATATCAGAGTGAGTTGGTGCTTCCCATTCTACGTCATTATGGTCAATTATTGCTGCTTTTAATCCTTCAACTTCGCCCCTTAGGTGATCAAGTTCTTCTGCCCATGTTCTATAGTTTTGATTATTATCAATAAATCCATCCTGCTGAATTAACTTATTCAAATGAGATAAACCTTCGGCCAAGTGTTGGTTCATATCAATAAACTCTCCTCTAAGTTGTGCTATGTTCTCCATAATTGAGACACGCAAGCCCGAAACAAACTTCTCGTTTAAATCGCAGACTAACTTATCCATAACTTGATAGACGTAATGAATTGTTGCAATTTTATCTTCAATGTCCTCAAAGTTTGTGGGCTTAACTTCAACTTCTATATTGTCTATTTCTTTAAAGTTGAAATCGCTCATTTGGTTTATTGCTTCAAAGTTATTTTCGCTTTCTTGTTTACTATTATTCATGCTAACTCCTATAAAATTTTAAAATCAACTCAGCTACATTGAAATGGTATGTGAAAAGAGGTAACAGCCTGCTAGCAAGCTGCTACCTTTTTTATTAAAGCAATCCGTTCTCTTCGCCAGTAAATGCAGGAGCTCCTCCAATCTCTGGTATATCATCAAGTCTAGTCTGAAGATCTTTAAGTTTATCGTCTATCTCGCTTGTCTTTGCGCCTATGTTTTCTATAGTTAATGACAGTGGTGTTACTACGCCATTTGTAATCGCCTCACTTATATCGCCGTTATATTTATTAATACTTTTCATCAGACCATCATAAAAATTTTTAAGATTCTTAACGCTTATCGTGATTGCCGGTATAGCATTAATCTCTTCTTCTTTCATGACCTTGGTTATATCAATCCCATCCGGTTTGCTTTTAGTAGTAATCTTCTTTATTTCTGGTGTTACAAAATCTGGTTTATTAAACGCCGGCTTCTGAAGTTGTAATGTACTATTTAATTCAACTCCTTCACTAGAATATAATTTTGTACTTTTACTCATAATAGTTACCTCCTATAAAAAAACTACTTATCTTTATAAATCACTACTATACAAATAACAGTGAGTCATTATTAATGTCTACTATTGTGAAGTCTGGGGCCTGTCCAATTTCTGGCATATCATCCTTGATTTGCTTGAGCATCTCCTTGATTTCCTCGTTATGTTTATTCTGTTCTTCAAGTTTCTCTTTCAATGCATCAATAATAGCATTGGACTGATCTTTACTGCTAAGATCACCAATCACAGACATGACTTTCTCGTGAGGCAATTTGTGAATAATATCTTTCAGCTCTCCTGCACCTAAATTATCCAAAAGTTCTTTAAACTGCTCATTAGACATATTGCGAGCAAAAGCTTGAAGTTTGTCTGGGTTGTCAGCTAAAGACTTAATGATAATCTGAATCTTATTAGAATCAGTTAAATCTCGAGCTACTATTGCAAGTTTATCGTGGTCTAGTTTATTAATTAAATTATGTAACCTATCTCCTTCTAAAGTGTGTACTAGGGCTGGAAGTTGCTCAGACCACAATTCCTTGGAAAGAATGGTCAAATGGTGCTCATCTAAATCTTTTGCTAATTCTACAAGCTGATAATCGTCTATATTATTGATAAGTGCCTTGAACTGATCGACTTTTAAATGAGGTAAAATTTCTCTTACTTGCTCTGGATTTAATTCTCTCACTAGGGCTCCAAGCTGATCATCATTTAAAATAGGAATAATTATTTGTAATTTTTCTGGATTTAGTTCATAAGCAAGAATATGTAATTGGTGATTGGTTAAATGACTCACCAAAGTTTTCCATTGATTATCTGTTAAGTGCTTTACTAAGTTCTCTATTTGGACTTCACTAAGAGTATGGGTAAGAGTTTCTAACTGATCTTCTGTTAGTCCCCCAACAAAAATTTTAGCAAACACCTTTGATAGTATTATATTCTCTGGTATTTTAGATAATATATTTTTTACTGTTTCTTCACTGACGTCCAGCCCAATATATTGTAATGCCTGATTGTCAGGTGAATTAACAATATTTCCTTGATAATCTGAGAAATAATATTTATAAGTATCAGACAATTCTTCCTGTGTTACATAAATGTACTTAGATCTCTCAGATTTAATATCATTACGCAAAGTACCAGAACAACCTTCTTCGCAGTCTACAAAGTACGATTTCATTGATAGCTTGACTAACATATCATTATAATATACAAATGCACAACTGTTTTTTGTATAACATGGTTTATCTCTAGAAAAACTACCTTTCAAAGTATTTCCCTCTTCGTTCCTTATGCAATAAAAGGTATCTCCAAGGATGTTATTGCCGCATAATCTTATTGGTAATTCTATCGTTTCATCTTCTTTTCCCAGTTGCACAAGCTTAACTTTTTTAACCGATTGAAAAAGAGAAAATTCAGGCCAATAGACGTTGTTACCAAATCCTTTTGATAATTCCTCTCCGGGTACCATCTTAAAAACGCGTTTCTTGCTACTCATAAGTATTTCCTAATCAACTTAATTATAGCTATTCTAACATTTATTGATTAATTTATTGTTAAGTTAGTATATATCAGAATTATAATAACACACATTACTTGCATAAAGAAAAGTTATAGAAAGAGGGATTTTTTAGGAAACTAGTATAAAACACTCCTAGATTAAAATAAGCTGACTTTATGATACGCTAGAACCTATATTGGTGGAGGCAAGCGGGATCGAACCGCTGACCTTCTGCGTGCAAAACAGATGCTCTACCAGCTGAGCTATGCCCCCAATTCTTGCTTAAAGCATAAATCACTCACGCTGAAATGCAAGAAATATTTATTTGTGAGGCTATTGCTAAATAGTGCACAAATTCTGCATTTATGTATAATTCTCTATCTTTTTAGAGTTGTACGTCAGCTTTACCAAAATGAATCTTTGAATTAACAAGAAGTTTTCCTTCAAAAATTTTTAATTAAATTATCACTAATGCAGTACATTATGTAATTTATTTAACCACACATGAAAATTTTAGTTTGATTAAAACGGATAAAAACTATATTACTGTTTAGTGTAGCTGAAAAATAAAATGATCCCGTAGCTCAGCCGGTAGAGCAACTGACTTTTAATCAGTGGGTCACGCGTTCGAATCGCGTCGGGATCACTTAGAATCTTAAAAGCATGCTAAAAGAACAGGATAAAATATTCATAAACTTAAATGGTAAAGAAACACCACTACTTGAAGGTGCAAAAAAACGTGGTAGTTGGCAAAAAACAAAGGAATTACTGGATTTAGGATCAGAAAAAATCATTGATGAAGTAAAGAAATCTGGCTTGAGAGGTCGAGGGGGTGCAGGATTTTCTACTGGCCTTAAGTGGAGCTTTATGCCTAAAAATCCTTTAAAAGCGTATTTAGTAGTCAATGCAGATGAGTCAGAACCTGGTACGTGTAAAGATAGAGATATATTACGATATGAGCCACATAAGTTACTTGAGGGAATTCTTCTAGCTGGCAGAGCGATCAGCGCATCAGTTGCATATATTTATATCAGGGGTGAATTTTATAATGAATATTTAGTTCTAAAAAAGGCACTTGAGGAAGCCTATAAAGAAAACTTAATTGGAAAAAATGCCTGCAAATCAGGTTATGATCTTGATGTGTTTATCCATAGGGGTGCAGGAGCTTACATATGTGGGGAAGAAACAGCTCAACTCGAATCCATTGAAGGAAAAAAGGGCTTTCCTCGCATGAAACCTCCATTTCCTGCAGGTGTTGGACTTTTTGGTTGTCCAACTACAATAAACAATGTTGAAACTATAGCCATGGTTCCAGATATTCTAAATCGCGGAGGAGAGTGGTTTGCATCTCTTGGTAAACCAAATAATACTGGCACTAAGGTCTTTTGCATTTCAGGGCATGTAAATAATCCATGTAATGTTGAAGAAGAGCTCGGAATTTCACTGCGTGAATTAATTGAAAAATACGCAGGTGGAGTGAGAGGAGGTTGGGATAATTTACTTGCTGTAATACCTGGTGGGTCTTCAGTCCCACTAATTCCAAAATCTATATGTGATACTATTGAAATGGATTTTGATTCATTAAGGGCTGCACAATCAGGGCTTGGTACTGCTGCTGTAATAGTGATGGATAAATCAACTGACATAATAGCTGCAATAGAAAGATTATCACATTTCTATATGCATGAGTCCTGCGGACAATGTACACCATGCCGTGAAGGCACTGGATGGATGTGGAGGATTATGAGAAGAATGGTAGCAGGAAATATTAAACCTGGTGAAGTAGATAAGCTACTTGACCTTACAACTCAAATAGAAGGGCATACAATTTGTGCACTTGGCGATGCTGCAGCTTGGCCAGTTCAAGGATTAATCAGACATTTTCGTCATATAATTGAAGAGAGGATAGTAACTTAACTTATACTTTTAAATGATTTTACTACTTAGCAGCTAAAGTTAAAGAATATTGATTTCCTTCCCTTTTAGGTGCTAATTCTACTTTTGCAATATCTTCAGCGTCTCTAATTAGCCGTTCTAATTTTTTCAGTCCAACTTCAGTGTTTACAAGCTCTCTCCCTCTAAATCTCATTGTGACTTTAATTCTATGTCCATGCACAAGAAAATCCCTTGCTTGACGCAATTTTGTTTCGTAGTCGTGATCACCAATATTAGGACCCAGTTTAATTTCTTTTATAGTTAATGTTTTTTGTTTCTTTTTTGCTTCACTTGCCTTCTTTTTTATATCATACTTTTGTTTGCTATAGTCCAGAATTTTACATACTGGAGGAGTTGAATCAGGTGCGATTTCTACCAAGTCTAAATTAACACTTTGTGCAACTTCCAAAGCTTTTTCTATTGGAACAATTCCGACCATTTCACCACTATGATCAACTAAGCGTACCTCCTTAGCTGTGATGAGTTCATTAATTCTGTTTTTATTGTTCTTTTTGACTTGCAAATTTTAGCTCCATTAATTCAAATTAATAATCTTTAACAGCAATTCAGTAGCATTCTCCAAAGAAAAAGACTCCTGTTTTTCCGATCCTAAATTTCTCACTGACACAGTTTTATTTGTAACTTCATTTTTGCCTATGATCCATAATATAGGTACCTTACTTGAACTATGCAAACGTATCTTATAGCTAATTTTTTCATTGGTCAAATCAGTTTTGATTCTCACACCTTGTTCTTTTAAAACGTTGCTGATTTCTGTAGCATAACCGTCAGACTCATTTGTAATGGTCAGAATAGCAAGCTGTGTTGGAGCAAGCCAAACTGGAAATTTTCCTGCATAATTTTCTATTAAAATTCCAATAAAACGCTCAAAAGTTCCAAGAATTGCCCTATGTAACATGACAGGGTGATGCTTGTGCCCGTCTGTTCCTATATAAAAAGCTCCAAGCCGCTCCGGTAAAATAAAATCAACTTGCAACGTTCCACATTGCCAATTTCTACCTATTGCATCTTTCAAAATAAACTCTAACTTTGGACCATAAAATGCACCTTCACCAGGATTAAGTTCATAACTAAGCCCTGCTTCTTTAACTGCTTCAAGCAGTGCTCTTTCAGCTCTATCCCACACTTCATCATTACCTGATCTAGTATCTGGACGGTCTGAAAATTTCACAGAAATTTCATTGAACCCAAGTTCTGAATATACTTCTTTTAAAAGGTCACAAAACTTTACAGTTTCAGAATTCACTTGTTTTTCCATACAAAAAATATGTGCATCGTCTTGCGTAAAACCACGCACTCGCATCAGTCCATGCAATGAGCCTGAGCTTTCATTTCTATGGCATGTGCCAAACTCTGCCATACGTATCGGTAAATCACGATAGCTTCTGATGTGAGAATTAAAAATCTGCACATGACAAGGGCAATTCATGGGTTTTATTGCTAGCTTTTTACTTTCAGATTCATCAATAATGAACATATTTTCACGAAACTTATCCCAATGTCCCGATTTTTCCCACAGCTCTTTGCTTACTAAAATAGGGGTTTTCACCTCAAAGTAGCCATTGTTCATTAACTTTTTTCTGATGTAAGACTCAAGAACATTATATAAAGTATATCCCTGTTCATGCCAAAAAATCTGCCCAACAGCTTCCTCTTGAATGTGAAATAAGTCCATATCCTTAGCAATTTTGCGGTGGTCGCGTTTTTCTGCTTCCTCCAGACGTTTAAGATAAGTATTTAATTCATCCTTATTTCTCCACACGGTGCCATATATTCTTTGCAACATTGGCCCCTTAGAATCGCCACGCCAGTATGCACCTGCCACTTTCATAAGTTTAAACGCTTTAACTCTGCCAGTTGATGGTGAGTGCGGACCACGACATAGGTCTACAAAGTTGCCTTGTTTATAAACAGTTAGGTTTTCGTTTTCTGGTATTGATGAGACAATATCAACCTTGTATCTTTCACCTATATCACTAAAGAAATCAATTGCCTGCTTACGAGTCCAAACTTCTCGGACGAATCTGTGGTTACTTTTTATAATTTCCTTCATTTTTTTTTCTATTGCAGCAAGATCGTCCGTGGTAAAG
Source organism: Wolbachia endosymbiont of Chrysomya megacephala (assembly GCF_008245065.1). Taxonomy (NCBI): domain Bacteria; kingdom Pseudomonadati; phylum Pseudomonadota; class Alphaproteobacteria; order Rickettsiales; family Anaplasmataceae; genus Wolbachia; species Wolbachia endosymbiont of Chrysomya megacephala. The sequence goes on along the minus strand of NZ_CP021120.1, from coordinate 408,323 downwards.
GTACGATCTGTAGCAAAATCATAGTAGAAACCATCTTGAATTGTTGGCCCGATAGTAATCTGAGTATTAGGAAAGAGCTCTTTTACTGCCTGCGCCATTATATGAGCAGCATCATGCCTTATTATATCTAAACCCGCTTCGTCACTCAGTTGTATTACCTCTATCTCTGTATCAGATTCAATTTCACGTGAGAGATCATACAACTCACCATTTACCTTAAAGGCAATTGCTTCTCTCAAAGCATCCGGTTGTAATATATCAAAGCCAGTGACTCTACCACTGTATTCTTTTACTTTTTGTTCGGCTAAAAAGGTAACTTTTATCATTCATTAGACCTTTTATCATCCCAGTGCTTGACACTGGGATCCATGTTTCTTTCTTTTCTAGATTCCAGCGCCACGCGCTGGAATGACACCAAAAGGTGAGCTACTGATCTTTCAGTTAAATAACAGTTGTACAAGAGATCTATTACATACTTGCTGTAAGAAATTTTAATTGTTGACATACCTAGTTAATAATACGGCCTATTCTTTTTTAACCTGAGTGCAATTGCTTCTTCCCAAACTTCACCATTACGCAATAGCTTTTCTTTATTGTACATTAGCTCCTCTCTTGTTTCAGTAGCAAATTCAAAGTTAGGACCCTCCACAATTGCATCAACTGGACATGCTTCTTGGCAAAGTCCGCAATATATGCATTTTGTCATGTCAATATCATAGCGTGTGGTGCGGCGACTACCGTCTTCTCTTTCCTCTGCTTCAATAACTATTGCTTGAGCAGGGCAGATAACTTCGCATAACTTACAAGCTATGCATCGTTCTTCACCATTTGGATACCTACGCAGCGCATGCTCACCACGAAACCTTGGACTTAAAGGGCCCTTCTCCATAGGATACCTCAAAGTAACCTTTGGTTTGAACATATATTTTAATGTAATAACAAACCCTTTAATTAACTCTACAGAAGACCAATACCAAGCTAATTTCTTGAGCATAATATTTAAAACTTGTGTCAGTCATTATAAATCATATTATCAGTTTTCAAAATAAATATTTTCATCTGGATGACTTTTGTAGTTTTTCTATACAATATATTTACTAATACTGCATTAATATGAATAAGTAATATAAGCAAAAATTTTTTAGATTAGGTATTTCGATTTCTTAAATTGCTAAGTAGTTTATATAAATAATGACAAACACAAATGAAACTATTTTTGCTTTGTCGACCGTATTTGGTAAGTCAGGAGTTGCAGTAATCAGAATTTCAGGCAACTACACCCTTAAAGCTTTAAATCATTTTCATATTAAGAAAAAAATCAAACCAAGATTTGCTACTTTAGTTGATCTATATGATGATTCCAATCAATTGATAGATAATGGAATAATCATCTATTTCCCTGCTCCAAACAGTTTCACTGGCGAGGATGTTATAGAGTTACAAGTGCATGGAAGCAAGGCCGTCATAAAAATCATCTTGGAGAAATTATCAAAAATTTTCGTTATGGCCAGGCCTGGAGAATTCTCACTTAGGGCTTTTCTAAATGGTAAATTTGACTTAACGCAAATAGAAGGAATTGCAGACTTAATTGATGCTGAAACGAAAATGCAAGCTAAACAAGCGATTAAGCAGATATCAGGAGAATTGGAGAGACTATACAGCAATTGGAGGCAAAGATTAATAACGATACAATCCAAAATCGAAGCATATATAGACTTTCCAGAGGACATTTGGGCAGAAAAAAGTGAATTGGAAAAAATTAATAATGAAGTGCAATCTCTCGTGCAGTTGATACAAGAGCATTTAAATGATAATAGACGGGGCGAAAGGTTGCGTGAGGGTTTACATATTGTAATAACTGGTGAACCAAATGTCGGTAAATCAACTCTGTTTAATTTCTTAGCCAAGCGTGATATTGCTATTGTTTCTGAATATGCAGGCACAACAAGAGATATACTTGAAGCTCATATTGACATTGGGGGATACCCAATCATTCTCTCTGATACTGCTGGAATTCGTGAGAGTTCAGATCCAATAGAATCAGAAGGTATAAGTCGAGCGAAAAAAAGGTCTTTTGAAGCTGATTTAAGAATAGAACTATTTCCTTTTGAACAGCGTCATAATATCAATTGCAACGTTGTAAATAGCGATACTATTTATGTATTGAGCAAAGCTGACGATGCAATTAATGACAGAAATATACTGATTGGCGGTGTAGATTTTCTACCTATTTCTATTTTAAAGGGAATAGGTACAAACAAGTTGATCTCTCTCATAAAAAAGAAGGCAGAGGAAAAATTTGGGCATGATAGAGACACTCCTGTGATTACTCGGCAAAGACATAGGAGTCACATGCAGAAAGCACTGGAACATTTACAACGTTTTAAAATCGATAATCCAATTGAGTTGATATCTGAAGACTTGAGGCTTGCTGCATTTGAACTTGGTGCAGTGATTGGAATTATTAATGTTGAGGAAATATTGGATAGTGTGTTTAGTAGCTTTTGTGTAGGCAAGTAAGATTTTTATAGATTGCTTGAAATTAAATATTGTGGTAAAAAAGAGGTGGACGGATGGCCGAGCGGTTTAAGGCACCAGTCTTGAAAACTGACGTACGGAAACGTACCATGGGTTCGAATCCCATTCCGTCCGCACTTACTTCTCAGATTTAAAATGTTAGTTAATTTTTAGAGCTTATTTAGATGGTTCATAACGCTGGAAATCTTATCTAATCTAGCCACATCTTTTAAAAATACATCCCTTTGTAAATTGACCTTGTTAGCAAAGAAAGCTAATATCTATAAATAGATCACCATCTGAATATGGAAACCGATATAGTAATAATAGGTGCAGGGCCTATTGGAATATTCACTGCTTTTCAAGCGGGAATGCTTGATATGAGATGTCATGTAATAGATGTTTTGGATCAAGCAGGAGGACAATGCACAGCTCTTTACTCAGAAAAGCCAATATATGATATACCTGGTTATCCTGTAATTACTGCCCAAAAATTAATTGAGCAGTTAATGGAGCAAGCTTCACCGTTTGAGCCTGTTTACCATTTAAGTCAAAAAGTGGAAAAGATTTCAAATAACGAAGGTGAAAACTTTACTATCATAACGAACATAGGTACAGAGGTAAAATGCAAAGCCGTTATCATTGCTGCAGGTAACGGAATGTTTGAACCTAACCGTCCACCCTTAAGTGGTATATTAGAATATGAAAATAAATCTGTATTTTATAGTGTAAATAAAATTTCTGATTTTCAGGACAAAACTATAGTCATTGCAGGGGGGGGTGATTCTGCGGCTGATTGGACTGTAGAACTTTCTAAAGTTGCGAAGAAAATTTATGTGATACATAGGAGAAAGGAATTTCGCTGCACTCCTGAAACTAGAAATAAATTAGAATCACTTGAAAATGACGGAAAGATAGAACTGGTAGTGCCATATCAATTACACGAACTAGCAGGAGGTAATGGGCAGTTGAGAGCAGTGATAGTAAAAAACATTGCCTCTAAGGAAGAAAGAGAAATATCCGCTGATTTTTTGCTGCCATTTTTTGGATTATCAATGAATCTTGGTCCAATAAACAATTGGGGTATAGAGTTAGAACATGGCCGCATAATTGTCGACCCAGCTACACTTAGAACCAGTAGAGATAGAATATATGCAATCGGAGATATAGCTACTTATCCAGACAAACTAAAATTGATACTAAATGGTTTTGCTGAGAGCGCCATGGCTTGTTATCACATATACAAAGTAATTCACAATTCTCCAGTTAATTTTCAATATTCAACTTCAAAGGGAATTCATCGAAATTAAAGAGTAAAGAGATCCATGAACCTGCATGCAGTTATCTCAAGCATAAGGGAATACAAACGAAAAAGATTACTTTACAAATTTCCCCAACTCCCTTATCATGACGTCCAGTACAATGTTGCAAATTAAAAATCTCTCCATCCTGTGCTGGTTCTTCGATTCTAAACGCCACTTCTACCTGATCATAACCAATCTGAATTCGTTCTACTAATGCTTTAATGATGCCACGCTTAGTTTGCCAATCTAGCTGTTCCAAATTAGATTTTACACTGGAATAAAGACTCTTTATACTGTTGATGATAAGGTTCATTCCCTTCTCTATTGCTTTTTGATCAACTACCTTTTTCTTCTCTTCTTCTATCCCTCTTAAGCGTTCCCTCATTCTTTTCATCGTCTGTTTAAATTCTTCCTCACTTATATATCCTTTATCTCCTACATTTTCTTGACTATAATAGTCTTCCATTAACTTTTCGATGCCTTGTTTTATTTGATTTTCCCTTCTTGCAAACTTCTTATCTGATGATTCATCATTTTTATTTTCTGCAATTCTACGGTGATACTCATTTTTTATTATCTCTGGGTTTTTTAGTAAATTTTTCACCTTTTCCCATATAGCTGTTTCTAACATATCTGTACGGACCAATTTATTAGTACACTTCTCCCTACCATCAGTAATACGTATAGTACTACTACAGCGATAATAGCTAAACTTTTTTCCTTCAACTCCACATTGTGCACCACTATACGCATATCCACAGTTTTGACACACAACTAGACCTTGTAATAGATATTTCTTTTTTCCTCCCTCTCTCTGCATCCTTGCTCTTTTTCTATTTTCATCCAGTTGCTTTTGTACTTTATTAAATAACCCTTCATCAACTATTTTTGGTACTGGTATATAAATCCAGCTGTCCTCATCTGTGCGACAGATAGAAACCTTTTGTTTATTTCTTTCTCTTTTTTCAACCCTCTTTAATTTACCAAACGCTGCTTGTCCTTTATATGCTGGATTTCTTAACACCTTCCAAATTATTATTGGACACCACACCTTCTTTCCAGTTCTTGTTCTAATTGACTTATCTCTTAGTCTACGTATCACTTCCCTTATACTTATTCTCTCTTGCCCTACCCACATGAATATCTGCTTTACTATTTTTGCTTCTTCTTCATTTATTTCAAACTTTGTCTTTTCTCTATCTACATGCTTTATACGATTATAACCAAAAGGTGCAATGCCAATTACACTTACACAGCCTTTTTTTGCTCTATGGAGTTTTCCCCTACGACTACGTTCCATAATCTTTGTACACTCATATTCTGCCACTAATCCTTGCATTCCCAATAACAATTTAGACTCTGGATTATTTTCAGTCTTATGATTTAAGAATATTACTTCTACTCCTGCTTTTTCAAATTCATCAAGTAATATCATTTGATGTGCAGATTTTCTTGATAGTCGGTCAGGTGAATGAATATAAATTTTATCAATTTGATCTTCTCCTACTTTATCACGTAATGCATCTAAACCTTCACGTTCTAAACTCCACCCACTAAGCCCATCATCCTTAAATTCATACTCATTCAATAACTCATGCTTATCTGCAGCAATTCTATGCTTGAGCTCGGCAATTTGACTCTCTATTGTATTGTTCTGCGCTTGACTCTTCGATGAAACTCTTGCATATAAGGCCACTGTTATCATTTTTCTTTATCTCCTTTTCATTGTTTCTTTTTACCGCATACCTTAGTAACAGCTCATAGGCGTCTGCTAGATGTTGTTCCGCTAATTCATCTGGCTCGTATCGGCAAGTTAATGTTCTTTTTCTCATAGTTTCTCCTGCAAATGTTTTTGTAGTGCAAGGAGCCTTACCACTCCTTTTTTCCATCAATCCATTTACTCTTATGAAAAAGACCAGCTTTTATCAGCTACAGCCTTCAAATTTGGTCTAGCCCTTCCTTTGCCAACTGCTGTTGCGCTTTCTGATACGACTCTTATTTTTTTAACAAACTTTCCATTTTCTCTGTTTCTTCCTTCAATACTTCAGTTACTTCTTTACTATTTTTCGCATAATCTATTGCTGTCATCCCACATTCATCCTCTTGCTCTATTTCTCCTCCAGCTTTCACTAGCTCCTCGACTATTTCTTTTTCACCTACCATACACGCAAGGTGTAGAGGTATGCATTTATTTCCATATTCCTCAGCATTTACTTCTGCTCCTGATTTTATCAATTCTCTCACGATTTCTAGACGTTTCTCCGTTACCGCTAGGTGCAGTGCTGTATATCCTCCTACATCTGCTGCATTTACATTCACTCCTTTTTCAACTAGGAGAGTAGACCAGTGGAACTTCCCCACCAGTCTCTCGCAAAACTGTACGTAAACCTCTCGATTTATCCAGCTTCCATTATTCAGCCTTTTGGCCTAACCCTAGTGTCCAGTGATAGAAAATATCCGGAGACCTCTTTCTCACCTTTCCTAGAAATTGTCTTGCTAGTCTTCCGTGACTCCTGAGTCTCTTATATTTCCTTTTCACCCACTTTTCTAGATGCCGCTCTATATTCTTTAGAGATTTGTATACTTCAGTTCTGTAAAATTTGCCATAGTACTGATACCAGCCTCTGACTATTGGATTTACTTTTCCTGATATCTCCTCTAATGTTATATGCGTATTTCGTAGCATTTTCCATGACCTTATGGTTGTAGTAATCTTTTTCTTGGCCTTGTTGCTAATTGCTGGGAGAAATGAGACAAAATATTTCCCTATTTTATTTCTTGCTAACCTGGGTCTGAATGTGTAACCCAGAAAATCAAAACTTTGTTTAGGAAATCCACCACTCCTATTGTCATCCTTACAGTACACTATCTGTGTCTTTTCAGGATGTAATTTCAACTTATACTCAGCCAATCTTTCTTCGATCATTACTTTCACAAACTCTGCCTGTTTCTCTGTTCTGCAGTGCACTATCGCATCATCCACATACCTCTCAAATGGTACCGTCGGGTAGTTCTTTTTCATCCATATATCAAACACATGATGCATGAATATATTAGAGATGATTGGGCTAACTGAACCTCCTTGCGGAACTCCTTTATCCCTAACTACCTTACTGCCATCTTCTAGCTGAATAGCGGCTTTCATCCACCTTTCAACATACAGTATGACCCATTTGCAATTTGTATGCTTCTTGATAGCTTGCAATGCCAACTCGTGATCCAAATTGTCGAAAAACCCGGATATATCTAGATCTATCGTCCAATCATACCTCCAGCATCTTTTCCTTGCCGTATCTACCGCATCCAGTGCTGATTTATTCGGTCTATAACCATATGAATCTTCATGGAATTTTGGCTCTACTAGCGGCTCAAGATACATAGACGCAGCCGTTTGCCCTATCCTGTCGAATACTGAAGGAACACCTAAAATTCTTTGTCCCCCTACCGTATCTTTCGGTATTGCTACAGCTTTTACAGGCTCTGGAAAATAACTTCCTGATGACATCCGATTCCATAGTTTGTACAGATTATCCTTCAGGTTCTCTTCAAACTTTGTTATCGATACCTCATCCACACCAGCCGCACCTTTATTTTTCGATACTTGTTTATAAGCCCTCCAAATAAGTTGCTTTGGTATATCAAAAGACTTTGTTTTATTCATTAACTCCTCCCTTTCGGTTGATACATAATTAAAACTGAATAACTCAGCTCCTTCGCTCCATTTCCATTACAGAAACTTCTTTACTACTACAAGCTGATCCGCCCCTGTTCTTCGCATCGGTACTCTCATCCTTGGAGTTTAGCTCCTTGGATTTCTCCCTTATCATCGAAACGACAGGTTCCCGCAGTTCCATACAATAGCCTAAAATAGATTCATGCCACCTTTATGCCGAACGCTACCTACCCAGTAAGCAAGTTTCTGGTAGATTTGTCCCAGGAGAGGCTATTGCCCCTGGTTTTAACGTCATCTATTTACAGTTTTCGACACTTCATCAGTGGTTCACTTTCGTTCATCTCTCTATTTCACACATGCCGTATAATTACGACTTTTCCATAACGCTCACCACCTTAGCTCTTTACCAAAGCAGCTTATGGTAGTTTAAAGCCTGCTCTTACAAACCGGCTTTGAAGGACCTACCTTCATCTATTGCACAGCTTAACACTCGTGTGTTCATCTTTGAACATTCCCTGTGTCACTGCGGCACACATAACCTCACTGTTTTGTAATCGGAGATTTCTACTGCTTGATGTAATATCGTCTCTCCTTCTTCATTTCTTTTATTAATGTTTTTACTTGATACTTCTTTAAAAAACTTACTAAAAGATTCTCTCTTTTCTTTGCTAAACTTCATACTTACCTCACAAAACTAGCTTTTCTAGCGTTAGATAAATTTCTTATATTTACCTGCTGCTATTCAAGTCATGTCTGTTTTAGCATAAAAAAGCAAGTCCTTTTCTTTTTATTTCATATACTTTAACCTTATATTAATATAATATATGAGGATCTAAGTATAAGTACTTAACTTATTACACATATTACTTGACTATTTTTCCAACTTCTGTGCAAATGTCGATGTTCGTGCCATTTCAGTACTCCTGGGTAAAACACTAAAATGTAATTTTCTAATTCGTGTATTGAGTCTTTCTGCTCTGAATCTAAATCGTTCTCATACCTAATATTGTGTTCTGCTATAACGTATCCTACTATTTTTTGGTCAATGAAGTTCTTTGTTTGATAAAAATGAGTAACGCCAAATCTTTCTAAAATTGGTTTGTGTTTTAAATTCCAACGTTGCCCTGAAAGTTTATCGTTTCCCAATACAAATTTATTCCCTCTTTCCTCTACACTACCAACTGGAAAGCACGCATTTATTTCTCCTAATCTCCAACTATCCGATAATACTATCTGTGCTTTTGCAAACTTTATTTCTGGCAATAAGCTCTGTGGTAGTGGATGTAGTGCTTTTGAGTTATACCACTGATGATTTCTTTCATAGATGCCTTTGTAATCCTTCGTGTGAGGCTCTGTTTCCCCAAGTACTGCTACATCTAACCGATATATATCATTACTAAATGCTTGTTCATAATGGTTACGTAGATAACTCTCTATAACCTTAATTGATGTACCACTAAACCTGAAAAAATTTACTCTTCCAAACGATAATACTGGTCCGTCTTTTTCAATTTTTATCCCTGAGTAATCCGATAGCAAACTTCCAAATAAACTTTCATCTAAAATAAATCTGCTAATATTATAGTGATCATTGAAAATCCTCATTAGTCGAGATCTTACGGGCAATGATAGCTTTGCTAGCTCTACTACTGCATCTACAAAAAAGTCATTTGGAACATCCCTTATCCCTATCTGCAATTCAAAAAAGTGCTTACCAGGTGGTTCTTCGATAATTGTAATATCTTCTATATTTGCCCATTTTAGTGCTATTTTTAGTGATGCAGGTGTTCCTCTTAAACGCTGAAATTCTACCCCTTCTTTTATCGCTCTTCTTTTCTCTTTTGCCCAACGCAGTATCTCTTCTAAACCATATTCTTCTATTATCCATGGTAATACTTTTTCCCCTGGACTAAATTTAAACCCTCTGATACAGTTTGGATCAACTTTATAATCAATAGCCTTTACTAATGCTTGCTCTTGCTTTGTTGCGTTTGGGGGTAACAGCATTACTCAATCTTTAAATTTCGCAAATTTGCACACTCGTTACCTAGCACCACAACATCCTCTTTTGGCTCGATTAATTCCACATTTTCTACACCATCTACAAATAGGTTTGCTATTATCCACGATCTTGTCACACTCCACCCTAATCTTTTTGCTAGTTCAAACTTCTTAATAAACTGCTTCTTGATTTCTTCCTCTGATATTACAGGACTTATGCTCATTCTGCTGTGAATATCTATTTCCGTAATATTGCAACCAATTACTGTTACTGTATCGGTTAAAACCCTTATATCATCTCTAGTAACCTGCTTTTTTACAATTTCAAGTAGCTCTTCTGAAGCTATGTCAGTTGTGGATAATTGTGTTGATAAAATCGAGATCTGTACTTTCCCTGGTATAGGTGATTCTACTAATGCATCTTTTACTCTTCTATCTGCCGAAAGTGCATGATAACGATAATACTCTTTGCTTCCTCCCTTGCTTGAGCCTACTATCTTTGCTTTAATTCTTCTTCTAAATCGTTCATCCTCTTCTTCTTTCTGCCTCTCTACTCCATAAAACTCAGCTAAATTATCAAGATCTTCTCCCGTTGCAAATTTTAGTAAATTGCTCTTTACTGATTCATTTATTCTTTGTCTTAGTAACAATTCCCTCCATGCTGCTACTTCTAATACCTTTATCGCTGGGTCACTTTCTACTAATGCTGTAAAACTTTTTACTAACTCTTCCTTCATCCGAGAAAAAATCTCTTCAAAGTTCAGTGGTTCGATAATATTTGGCTGCTGCATTTTTAAACAACTACTCCATTAATATTTATGAACTTGCCTTCTGGAAGATAGACACCTTCTAAATTCAATGTTACTCTCCCTTCTTTTACTCCTTCAACTTTTACTTTTTCTAACTTAAATCTCTTCTCAAATTTCCCCAGTGCTTCTGCTGTTGCTGCATATATCTCAAGTGTTAAATCTCTATTTATTGGCTTATCTACTAATTCAAATAATCTTGAGCCATAATCTCTCCTCATTATTCTACTTTTAATAGGAGTGGTTAATATATCAATTATCGACTGCTTTAAGTGCTCTATTCCTTCTAATGCTTTTCCTGTTTTAGCATTCATTCCCTTCATATCTTTATCCAGAAAAAACGCTGCTACTTCCTCCTATTACCTTAAATCCACAGGAAACTGTATCTCCTACTCGTGCAATACCAATACCATTCACAAATACGCTGTTTGATCCTTGCGTTACTATTTCCCCAATAGTCAAGATGTCACCCTTACGACAAGCAGGTCTACCATTAACAAATACATCTTCACTCCCACTCACACAGACATGAATCGGCATACCTGTACAATGATCTCCTATGCAAACAACTGCTTTACTCATATATATTAATTCAAGTCTATTCTTCTTGCTTTTAATTTAATACTACCTTTTGTCATTTCTATACTCGATTTCCCAGCCTTCAGTGTTATTTTGTCTGCTACTTCAATCTCTAAATGATGCTTACCTTTATCATATGTAAACTTCGTCCCATCTTGAAATTTTATACTATTTATTTCTTTTTTATTCTCTGGTGCAGGGTACTTTTCCTGATATATTCCTGGTAATACTATTCCTAATGATAACTCTCCCAATGGTGACAATACTAATACCTGTTCATCGATATCTGGTGGAGACCAATCTCTATCTTTTCCTGCTTTGCTTGTTGTCCATGGCAGATAATCTGTTACAATATCTTGTATGCTTTCAAACAGAGATTTTATTAGTACATGCCGTAGTTCTTGGCTCTTGATCTTTTTGTATTCTTCTATTAACTTTGATAGCTCTGCTTCACTATTCTCATTTTCTCTTGTTTCTGGAAGCAGATCTGTAATATTAATTAATAGTACCTTTGCTATTTCATCTAACATTTCAAGTGAAACAGCAGCTCGTCCTTGTTCATATTCATATATTCTTTGATTTATTATGCCCACTTTACTTGCTAAATCTTCTTGAGTGTATCCTCTTCTCAACCTCCATTCTTTTATTCTTTGACCTACTTTATACGGAATGGAAATTTTTTTCTCATCATTATCATATTCATCAATAGATAAACTGGTCGTTTGAGAGATAGAAACTCCTTCCTTAACTAAACCCTTTGCCACCTCTATTTTTACTGCCTTTCCACTTTCTTCTTCACTAATACGGATGAATTTAGTTAATAAATAAAACGTTTCACGTAATTCTTGATCCTTAATCTCTTTATGTCTTCTTACTAGATTCAGTACCTCCTCTTCCTCATACCTTCCCTCATTTGATACTTCTTGTCCGCAAGCTAGATCTCTAGCAGTTGTTGATAATGCTTCTGCTAATTCATATAACTTCTTAATTGAAATTCTGCGTGTTCCTTTTTCATATTGCAGTATTACCTGATATGTTGTTCCGATTTTTTTTGCTAAATCTTTTTGAGTATATCCCTTTGCTAATCTACGATTTCTTACTTCCTGTCCTATTACTTTGTAATCTAAAAAATTAGAGCATTTATTCTCTTTTTTCACATTTTATACTCCATAACCAGAAGAGCTATCACGTATACCTAATTGGGAACCTTTTTGACAAACTGAACTCATCTCCTTTCAAACAATTTTTCTATATCACTTAGTTTCATTTCTATATACGTTGGTCTTTCATGACCAGAATATGGAGTTTTCTCAATTTGTCTTAGTATCTCATTCATCTCTTCCAATTTCATTTTTCTTCCTGCTCCATGGCAAGCGATTGTGGCTGATATTTTATTCACCTTATCCTCTATTGACAACGTATCTTCCATTTCCGTTAACTTATCTACTATATCAACTAGCATCTCTTTTATATCTATTGTTCCCAAGATTGCAGGTATTTCTTTTATCGTTACTTTATCTTCTGATTGTATTTCAATATCAAAACCCATTTCAAAAAGCTCATCTTTATAAGTTTTAACCATCCCCATTCCAGCTTGGTTTTTAATTTCAACTGTTTCAGGAAGAAGTTTTTGTCTTTTTATGCTTGATTTTTGTTTTAAGCACTCATAGATCAACCTCTCATGAGCTGCGTGCTGGTCTACTATAATTAATTTGCCTTTAGCCTCAGCAATAATGTAAGTATTGTAGACCTGACAGCGTGCATATCCCAGAGGATAATCCTCTATTAAATCAATTTGCTTCCTTTCTAAAACCATCGTTCCCTTTTGGGGTGGAGATTCTCCATATTTAAACGTTTCTGGTAAGCTTTGCCTTCTTTCATCTGGTGCATTGAATTCTTTCATTAGACGATTTTCTAAAAGACTTGGTCTCTTTTCATAAAACTCTTTTTGATCTTTTTTCTCTTGACTATCAACCTGCTCTTGGCTTTTACTATCATTAAAAATTAGCTCCTCTTCAATACCTTGATCACCCACTGCAAATCTCGTTGATAGTGTTTTTATTATCCCTCTTCTCACTATTTCATATATTAGCCTTTTATTCTGAAATCTTACTTCCGATTTATTTGGATGCACATTTACATCTACTTGGTCATATGGTACTTCTAAATGCAACACTGCAAAAGGATACCTCCCACTTGGAATAAAGTCCTGATACGCATATCGAATTGCACCAATAAGTAGATTGTCTTTTATTGGCCTTCCATTAACAAACGTATAAATCTGAGTTGAGTTGCCACGATTGACATTAGGTTTACAGATGTGTCCCTTAAGTTTGATGCCTTCTTCTTCCTCTTTAACTTCCAGTAAATTGCTTTGAAATTCTTCTTCTATTTCACATAATCTGTTGAACAGCGAAGTTTGCTTAACATATTTTAAGAGCTTTTTATTACCAGAAGTGAGAGTAAACCCAATACTATAATTAATCATCGCTAAGTTATTCACAATATCAACAATACTTTGTGTTTCTGCCCTTTCGGTTTTTAGAAACTTTAGTCTATTTGGTGTAGCAAAAAATAAGTCACGAACTTCAATATATGTACCTTGCAACAAAGAACAAGGGGTAATCTCTCTTATTTTTTCTCCTCCCTCATACCTTATAGACCATGCTTCCTTTGCTCCACTTGCCTTAGACGATAATTTCATTCTGCTTACTGCTGCAATTGAAGGTAAAGCTTCTCCCCTAAACCCAAGGTGCTTGATTTCTATTAACTCACTATCGCTTAATTTTGAAGTGGCATGCCTCATAAATGCTAGTTCTAAGTCGTCCTTTTCTATTCCATTTCCATCATCTGTCACAGTTATAAGGTTACGTCCACCACTTTCTATTTTGATCTCTATCTCTGAACTTCCAGCATCTATTGCATTTTCTACTAATTCCTTTACTACACTTGCTGGCCTCTCTATTACCTCTCCCGCTGCTATACGATTTATTGTTTTTGTATCTAAAAGAATTATTGCCATATTTTCAACTCTCAGTCTGATCAGTTTAATATCAATTAAAATCAGATTGTCTATTAAATTCTATTCTAAGCCCTTTCATGAAGATCATTAGAATTATGTATAATTATTAATGCTTTTTAAGTGGATTTCCTATTGTTCTTTCTAAGTTCCTTGGTGCACGTAACGATTATTCTTTAAAAAGAATATTGGCTACTGAGAAGAATGAAGACATCTTCATCAGAGAAAAAAGGGGCAAAAAACAGAGAAATTTGATGTAGCTACTTAAGGTAGGTGTCTCTATTGCAGCTGAGACAGCTGATCACCCATGATCAAATAAAAAAGTTATAAGTACACAGATTGGATACAGTATCTTTTTTAAGAAGAAGATTTATCTTGCTTAAAAACTTGTAGATACTATATTTTACATAAATTCTTCATGCGAGGCCTTTATGTTTACTAATAGAATATCTAATAATCTGGATCAGCTACAATTTTTTGTAGAGTTTTTAAATGAAAATTATGAAACTCAGAAACATCTTAGTCTTACACCACTACATTTAGCAGCAGGAAATGGTCAATTGGATTTAGTCAACACTTTATTAGAAGAAGGTTTAGATATTAATTCAGAGATTAAGTACGATGGCTTTACGCCACTGTATTTTTCAATTGCAAAAAATCGCTTAGAGATGGTTAATTTTCTTATTGCTCATGGAGCAGATGTAAACCATAAGACCATTCTAGGCTTTACACCTTTAAGTTTTGCATCCTAGCAAGGATATTTAGATATAGTCAACACCTTGATTGCAAATGGAGCAGATCTTAGTACTAAAACAGATAAACTTAATACACCTTTACACCTAGCAGCAGAGAATGGTCATCTAGATACAGTAAATGTTTTTATTGAAAAGGGATTAGATGTTAATGCTGTAAATAATGATCGAGCAAGACCTTTACATTCTGCAGTACAAAATGGTAACCTCGAAGTAGTTAAAGCTCTTATTTCACAAGGGTCTGATATTAACGCTGGATCTTCAGGCATAGGTAATCATAAAGTTGATGCAAACATTACACCCTTACATCTGGGAACACAAACTGGTAGGTTAGATATAGTTAAGGTTCTGCTTGAAGCGGGAGCAAACGTTAATGCAAAAACAGATGATAAGATTACACCTCTACATTTAGCGTCTCAAAATGGCTTTTTAGAGTTAGTAGACATTTTACTAAAAGCAAAATCTAATGTTAATGCTAAGGATTATGAGAATCTTACACCACTACATTTAGCAGCAGAACGTAATCACTTTGGAGTAGTTAAGTCTCTTCTTCTCGTAAAGGGAATTGATGTTAATGCTAAAGGCCACGATAATTCCACAGCTTTACAT
Organism: Wolbachia endosymbiont of Chrysomya megacephala; assembly: GCF_008245065.1. Lineage (NCBI taxonomy): Bacteria > Pseudomonadati > Pseudomonadota > Alphaproteobacteria > Rickettsiales > Anaplasmataceae > Wolbachia > Wolbachia endosymbiont of Chrysomya megacephala. The sequence goes on along the minus strand of NZ_CP021120.1, from coordinate 393,063 downwards.
ATAGGATCTCAGAATGGTCACCTAGAAGTAGTGAAGCTACTAATAGAGAAAAAAGCCAATGTTAATGCTAAAAAAAACGAAGGTTTTACACCTTTGCATCTAGCAATTCAGCAAAGTCATTTCGAGGTGAGTGATTTTTTAATTAAAAATGGAGCAAACATTAACACCGTGGATGATCAGAATTGGACTCCTTTACATAATGCAGCATATAATGGTTTTTCTTTAAAAATAGTAGAGAGCTTAATTGCAAAAGGAGCAAATATAAATGCAAAGATGGATGATGGTAGAAGAGCTCTACATTTGGCAGCAGAACATAATCACTTGGAAATAATGAATTTCTTGATTGAAAATGGAGCAGATATTAATGCTCTAGATAACAGAAGTTGGACTCCTCTACATTGTGCAGCATATGATGGTAATTTAGAAGTTGCTAAATCTTTGCTTGATAAAGGAGCAGACATTAATGCTAAAACAGTTAAAAGTACTACACCTCTACACTTTGCAGTAGACCATGATCATTTAGAGGTGGTTGAATTGCTCTTAGAAAAGGAAGCAGATATTAATGCTTTAGATCACACAAATTGGACTCCTTTACATTTTGCAGCAGAAAAAGGTTATGATCAGATAGCAACCGTTCTATTGAAACATGGTGCTGATGTAAATGTAAAAGAAAATCAAAATAAAGGCACAGCCCTACATCTTGCAGCTCAATATGGTCATCCTAAGGTAGTGAAAACTCTTATTATAAATGGAGCGGATGTTAATGCAAAAATGGATAAAAATGCTACGCCTTTACACTTAGGGGCACAAATTGGTAATTTAGATATAGTTAGGTCTCTACTTATGAGCGGAGCATACTTTAATGCTAGAGCTGAAGGAGGTAGATATGTTTTACCATTACACTTTGCGGAAAGAAGAGGAAACCCAGAAGTAATAAAATTACTAAAATTGGTTGAGAAGTTATTTAAGGCTATAGAAGATAATAATTATTTAGGAATTGAGAGTTCCATTAGAGATGGAGCAATCATTGATTCGAAGAACGTGGATGGAAGAACGCCATTACATTATGCTGTTAATAATGGGCACATAAAAGTTGTAAATATCTTGCTAGCAAATGGAGCTGATGCTACTCAAGTTACTAACAAGGGTAATACACCATTACACACTGCTGCTTCCAAAGGTCATAAAGAAATTATTGAAGCTTTGTTACAACGTGTAAGCCACAATAAATTGAGTGATTTTATTAATGCTAAAACAATAGTTAAAGGCACTACATCGTTGCATGTTGCTACTGAAAATAGCTTTTTCGAAGCTGTAAAATCTTTGTTGAAACATGGTGCAATTTATAACATCAAGAATAAAGAAGGTAAAACACCACTTGATCTTTCTCGAGACCAGAATATTACTAACCTATTGAAATTAGTAGAAGAGCTATTTGAAAATGCAAAAAATGGTAATGTTGAAATTATCAGTAAGCTGAGAGCAATAAAACCCGATGAGCGCGTAGCTGTAACAAATGCTCGTGATGATCAAGGCAAGTCATTAGTCCAGGTTGCAGTAATCAATAAACACTCAAACCTTGCAAGTAGATTATTAGAAATATTAAAAAGTCCAGATCAGAGTTTACAAGATGTCAGCGTAGAAAATCGAGTAAAGAGTTTAAAGTTATAGTTCTCTTAAATGAAACTCTAATGAGGGTGCCAAGATCTAGATCATTTAGAAAATTATAGTGGGCTTTACATCTTATTAATTATAAATTAACTTACTATCTAATCAATCCCTAAGTCATGTATGAGTAACATTTTGATAATATTAGCAGCAGGAAAGAGCAGTAGAATGAATTCTGAATATTCAAAAGCGTTGCACCAAGTGGGAAATCTTACTCTTTTAGAACATATAATTTCTAATGCAAAATTGCTGAGTCTAAAAAGCTTATCAATTGTTGTTAACAACTCCCTTCTAAAAGATTTAGAAAACTTTGATACTCTAAAAAGTATAATCGATCAATACAATATAAAACTAATAATTCAAGAAGATATTACAGGTACTGGCACTGCAGTTAAAATTGCTCTAGAAAATCTGGAGGAGTTATCTGATCAAGACATAGTTTTAATACAGTATGGAGACACTCCTTTTATATCTAGTGATACAGTTATGAAAATGACTGATTGTTTAAAGTATAATAATTTAGTTCTTCTTGGATTCAATAGTCAAGATGAACAATATGGAAGATTAGTAATTGATAATTACGGCAATGTTCAAAAAATCCTAAAAAATGGAGATAAAATGCTTCTTGCAAACTCTGGAATAATAGCTTCATATGCTAAAGATCTCTCTACCTTAGTAAAAGAAATAAAATTTAATAATTCGACCAATGAATATTGTCTTAATGATATAGTACCCATTGCAGCAACCAATAACTTGAGTGTAGGTTATGTAGTTACTGATGAAAGAGAAGCAATGGGAGTAAATAATAAAGAGGATTTGGTTAAAGCTGAACACTATTTTCAAGCAACAACTCTTCTTTCATAATCACATTTTTTATTCACTAATTTAAGTTGACATTTATTTTATACTGGTTTTATAATACCTTTTGATTCTTACTTGTAAGATAATTGGTACGACAAATTTTCCTAGTTGTAGTGAGAGGGTATACATGGGGATATTAATAACAGGTGCTGCAGGTTTGATAGGGTCAACCTTGGTGAAAAAGTTAGAAAACCAGGGCCATGAAGTAATAAGCTGTGATATTAGGTTTCACAACAATCCACTCAGTTTTTTTTCAGAAGATATAGTACCACTACTTGCTAAGTGTACAGGAATTATTCATCTGGCTGCAATTTCTCGGGTTATACATGGTGAACTTTATCCTGAACTGTGTAAAAAAATTAATGTTGATGGTACAATGCAGTTTTTAGGGTTATGTAAGTCACTTTCAAATAAACCATGGTTTATATATGCAAGTAGTAGGGAAGTCTATGGAGAGCAGAAGGAACTGCCGGTTACAGAATCTGCTAGTATCAATCCAATAAATAATTATGCCAAAGGTAAAGCATTTATTGAGAAACAAATAACAAGCTTAAAAGATTTTAATGTAGCAATATTACGCTTTTCAAATGTATACGGTGGTTTACTAGATCATAACAGTAGAGTAATTCCTGCACTCTGTATTAATGCATTAAGAGGTGATCCAATTAAAATAGAAGGTAAAGAATGTGTTTTTGATTTTACCTATTTGGATGATGTTATAGAGGGTATATGCTTAACTGTTAAATATTTACAAAGCGAAAAATCTTCTCTTCCTGCTATTCATCTTACTACTAATAGCCCATGTACTTTAGAAAACTTAGCAAAAACAATATTAAAAGTCACGAAAAGTGATTCTAGAATTGATTTTTATCCTCCAAGAAATTTTGATGTAACTAAGTTCCATGGTGATTTTACTAGAGCTAAAGAGCTACTTGGTTGGTCTCCAAAACATTCATTAGAAGTAGGATTAAGTAATTTTATAAAAAGTCTACAAAACAATACACAAGAATATCCTGACAATATAGATATGGTAATATATGAAAATATTAAAAGTTATTCATGGTTACCCTCCTTATTATAGTGCTGGTTCAGAGGTTTATAGCCAAACTCTTGCTCATGAACTAGCAAATAACAATGAGGTACAAGTATTTACTAGGTATGAAAATAGCTTTTTACCTGATTTTTATTATACTACAGTCCTAGATCGTAGTGATTCACGAATCTTACTGCATTTAATTAATATACCCATAACTAAATATCGTTATAAATTTATTAATGAAGAAGTAGATATAAAATTTAAAAGAGTAATAGATAACTTTCAGCCAGATCTTATACATTTTGGTCATCTTAATCATCTATCAATTACTTTACCAGAAATTGCTTTTAAAGAAAATATACCTACAATTTTTACGCTACATGACTTTTGGTTAATGTGTCCAAGAGGAAGGTTTATTCAACGCAATTCTGAAGATTTGTTGCGGCTTTGTGATGGACAAAAGGATCAAAAGTGTGCAACCCAATGTTACAAAGGATATTTTACAGGAGATGAAGAATTCCTGAATTTAGACATAAATTATTGGGAACAATGGGTTGCAACTAGAATGAAGCACACAAGGAAAATAATAGACTATATAGATTACTTTATTTCCCCATCAAAATTCTTGATGGATAAATTTACTCAGGATTTCAATGTTCCGATAAACAAAATTTCTTATCTTGATTATGGTTTTGATCTCAATCGTCTTAAGAATAGAAATAGAGCACAAGAAAAAGAGTTTATTTTCGGTTATATTGGTACTCATACTCCCGAAAAAGGTGTTGACCTATTACTAAAGGCTTTTTCTCACTTATCATCTAAAGCAAAACTTAGAATTTGGGGAGCAGCAAGAGAAGAAACTAAAGCTTTAAAAGCGATTGCCGATCAGTTTTCACCTGTTGTTAAAGAAAGAATAGAGTGGATGGGAAGTTATGATAATAAGAATATAGTTACTGACGTATTTAATAAAGTTGATGCAATAGTCGTTCCTTCAATTTGGGGTGAAAATTCACCATTAGTAATACATGAAGCACAGCAACTTAGAATACCACTTATAACAGCCGATTATGGTGGTATGGCAGAATATGTAAGAGATGGACTATTGTTTAAGCACAGAGATGCAAGTAGTTTATCAGAAAAAATGCAAGTCCTATCTACAAATCAGGAGTTATACAATAAACTTACCCAAAAAGGCTATCCTTATACTGAAAATGGAAATATACCTTCTATAAGTGAGCATACTGAAAAACTTAACAAGATTTACCGTAATGCTATTGAAAAGAAAGGCAAATCAGTAGCTTTGAAACCCGGTCCTTGGAGAATTACTTTTGATACTAATCCAGATTACTGCAATTTTGCTTGTATAATGTGCGAATGTTTTTCACCATACAGCAAAGTTAAAGAAGAAAAGAAAGCTAAAGGAATAAAACCTAAGATACTGTCGATAGAAACTATCAGAAAAGTAATTAAGGAAGCAGCTGGCACACCTTTAAGGGAAATCATTCCTTCTACTATGGGTGAGCCTTTAATGTATAAAAGCTTTGATGAAATAATCAATTTGTGCCATGAGTTCAACCTTAAGCTTAACCTCACAACCAATGGTTCTTTTCCTATTAAAGGAGCTAGAAAATGGGCTGAACTATTGGTACCAATTTTATCTGATGTTAAGATTTCCTGGAATGGGGCAACTAAAGAAACTCATGAAAGAATCATGAAAGGTTCAAAATGGGAAGTAGTGACAGAAAATTTAAAAACTTTCCTTGAAGTTAGAGATAAATACTTTAGCGATACAGGTGAAAGGTGTACCGTTACTTTACAATTAACATTTTTGGAAAGTAATTTACATGAACTCTATGACATAGTTAAGATGGCCATAAAAAACGGCATAGATAGAGTTAAAGGACATCATCTTTGGGCACATTTTGAGGAAATTAAGGATCTATCTATGAGAAGAGATGAGTTAGCAATTAGTAGATGGAACACGGAGGTGAGAAGGTTATACGAACTTAGAGATAATATGCTATTGCTAAATGGTAAAAAGATAAAATTAGAAAATTTCACAATCCTTTCTCAAGAAGGTATTAAGGATTTGGCTCCAGGTGGTCAATGCCCATTTTTAGGTAAAGAAGCATGGATAAACAATGAAGGAAAGTTTAGTCCTTGCTGTGCTCCAGATGAACTCCGTAAGACATTAGGAAATTTTGGTAATGTTAATGAGGTTAAACTCGAGGAAATATGGCAGAGTAGTGAGTACCTAAGCTTACAAAAGAATTATTTAAATTACAAATTATGCAAAACATGCAACATGAGAAAACCTTTGATCAATTAATCAAAGATAATCTTAAATCTATTAAAATTTCACCGTGTGAGAGTTTTCACGAATTACTAGGAAATCCTTTGTATGAAAATAGGTTTATAAAGGTTGGTAAATTTCATGAGCCCGGTCTTGCACCGGTTTATGATCAGACAGGTGCTTATCATATCAATGTGAGAGGAGAAGCAGTTTATCATCATAGATTTCTAAAAACTTTTGGATTCTACTTCAATAGAGCAGCCGTAGAAGATGATACAGGGTGTTACCATATTGATTCATCTGGATGTAGAGTATACAAACAGTCGTATCAATGGATTGGAAATTATCAGGAAGATGCTTGTGTAGTTAGAAGACATGATAAATGTTTTCATATTAATTTAAATGGCAACAGGATTTATCAGGAGGAATATGATTATGTTGGAGATTTTAAGGATGGTATCGCTGTAGTCTATAAGGATGGCAAAGCTACACATATTAATCATCATGGAAAGTTAGTACATAATAAATGGCATAAAAAACTTAATGTTTTTCATAAAGGGTATTCTATTGCAGAAGATCAACATGGTTGGTTTCATATAGATATTAATGGTGATCCTGTTTACCAGCAGAGATTTAAAATGGTAGAAGCATTCTATAATGGCATGGCAAAAGTTGAAACTTTTGAAGGTGTGTTAGGACAAATCGATATTACCGGAAATGTAAAGTTTAGTATTTTTGATTTAGGTAAAGAATCTCAAGTGCATAGGATTTCTGCAGAACTTTCAGCCTTTTGGAAAACTTACCTAACAAGCGTTGCTATTGAACTTGATTTGTTAAATATTTTACCTGCAACTGTGCCGTTTTTATCTAAAAAGTTAAACATTATCGTACCAAATCTAGAAAGGCTGTTAAGGGCGTTGTGGGAAATAGGGTTTATTGATTACGATAAGGACGAGGACTTATGGAAACTATCATCAAAAGGTAAGTGTTTTAAGGAAATACCATTTTTGCCAAAAGCAGCAACAATGTGGGCAAGAGTTGCCGCTGAAAAGAATTGGTTAAAGATTGCCGATATACTAAAACAGAAGTCAATCTCTTCATTTGAATCTTTTAAGGAAAGAGAAGCATCAGAAGATAAGAAAATAGCGTTTTACCAAGCATTGCTAGGATATTCTAGATTTGATACTAAAGAGTTTAATTCTAGGATTAATATAGATGGTGCTAAGAATATATTGCTATTTGGTGTACACTCTTTATTTCTTGCTTATTCTGATATACACAATAAAGGTTCTATAGGCCTATATAACGAACATAAAGTGCCAAGACAGTTAGTAGAAAATTTAAAAGTCAAACTTATAACTCAGGAAAAACTATCAGCTACAAATTATGAATTAGGTGTCTTTTGCCGCTTTCTACAGCATTATGATGATGATAAAGTATTGTCTTATTTAAAATTGGTCAAAGGAATATCTCGTATTTTATTGATAGAAACTATTTTAGATTACCGCTCTCCAGCTGGAGGCTCTGTAGATATTAATGTAATGGTTGAAACAGGAGGTAAACTAAGAACATTAAGCGATTGGGAAAAAATACTCAAACAAGTAAAAGGATTCAAAATTTCTTCTGTTGTACCTTTAACAGATTACTTATCAGTCATTGATGTCAGGTGTTAATCATATGGAAATACTACAAAAAAATGGTTTTTTTATTATCAAAGATCTGGTTCCTTTAAAGCTAATAACTCAGTCTTTAAGTGATATAACAAATAAGATATCAGAGCTATCCCAAGAACTAAGTGTTTCAACTTCTGACTACTTAAACTGTACCGGCAGATGGGGCATGTTATCTCAAGTAACTAGAATTATATCTCAAGCATTAGATAAAATTATTAAAAATTACCTTGAAAAGTCACTTCAGTGTCAGATACTGCAGAAAAAATCAAATGTTATATGTAAAACTGCTGATTTAATAGATGCAGTTCCCTTCCATCAAGACATCTCCTATAGTTTCAATGATCCTTACCACTTTTCCGTTTGGTTAGCTTTGAATAATGTAAGTGAAACTTCAGGTGCACTGCAAATTATAGAAAACAGTCATAAATGGGAAATACAGCCTTTAGTTGATTTTTGGTACCCATATTTTTTTGATCAGTACTCAAATAACCGAGAAAATTATAAAATTAAGTCACTACCTATTTCAGCAGGAGATGCGATAGTTTTTGATTCACGGTTATGGCATGGTAGTGATAAGAATACAGATGCTAAAGATAGATTTGCTTATGTAACAAGGTGGATTGTAAAAGATCAAGACCTTCCCTATGTGCCAAAACCTCAGCCTTCAGTTTTTGGTATACTCAATTGTGGTGAGTTAACAGAATCTATACTGAGAGAATGCTTGTCATTATTTGGCTACCAAGAAAGTATAAAAGCAAAAAACATGAAAGAACTTATTAAGAGCTGGTTAGCCTTTATTACAGACACAACTACAAATATTTCTGAGATCGACACTACTGAGGCTAAGCGAGATTTATATAAGCTACTTATTCTGAATCAAGCATCAGCACTACATGATGCTGGAGACATCTCAGGAAAAATATACAAAAATTTATGGTTTTCACTACTTGTATTTCTCAATAAAAAAGTCAACGTAGTGGAGCTAGCATTGTAAATGAACAGAAGTAGAGTTGATAGCTTCAAATGTGTATTGATGTTCATCTTGAATATAGTATCTAAATTCAAGCTTAATGTGCTTGTAATGTCTTTAGTTGCCCTGGTGGTAGCTGTTGATTTGTCTTTTAGAAAGTATTTAGTAAAAAATATTCTAGATACAGCTGTAAAATATCAGGAAGGTAATGTAATTGAGAATCTTTTATTACCTGTAAGCGCTTATCTTGGTATGGCATTACTTATCACTACTGCTTTTAGATTCTATGGCTATTTTGTTGACATTCGAATGTTTACCTTAATGCGTCAAAAGATAGCTGATATGTCTTTTTGTAGGCTACTCCAGCAAGACCATTCCTATTATCAGAAAAATTTATCTGGAAGCTTAGTACATAAGGTCAGTAACTTAATGGATAGTGTGATAGAGTTAATAAGATTGCTTATAGATTGTTTTTTCGGTTACAGCATAGCATTAGTCTTAGCTATTTATACCTTATCATTAGTAAACATAAAATTTGCAATCGCCACATTCACTTGGGTAAGCATTTTTATTTTAGTATCGATTTTCAGCTTTCGTGTACTTACTGAACTAGCTGATAATTACTCTAAACAAAACTCACAAGTAATAGCTAGTATAGCAGATAGTATTTTAAATGTTATATCAGTAAGGTTATTTTCTCAGCAAGCACATGAGAGACACAAATTTTTTCAAATATGCAAGAAAAGAACTATTGCAGAGAGAAAATTACAATGGGCATACTTTTGTCTTTGGTTTATATATGGATATTCATTCGATATACTTCAAGCAGTAAACTTGTATTTTTTAATTCATGATTATCAATTGAACAAGGTTGCAATAGGAGATATTGCTCTTGTACTTGGAATTAATATATCGATTATAGAGTTTCTTAACCATCTAACTAGGAATCTTACCCAATTTTCTACTCATTTCGGCAAAGTTTCAGATGCATTGCCAATCTTGACTACCGTACCAGAAATTCAAGATAAGGAAAATGCTAAAGAATTAAATTTATTAAGTGGAAGAATAACGTTTAATAATGTTTCTTTTTCTTATGAAGGTCAGGAGCCATTATTTCAAGATTTCTCAGTTACCATTAATCCTTGCGAAAAGGTAGGTCTAGTTGGTTATTCTGGAGGTGGTAAATCTACTTTTATAAACTTAATTCTAAGGCTATTTGATGTTAAAAAAGGTAATATACAGATTGATAATCAAATAGTATCAGAAGTTACACAGAGTTCTTTGAGGCAACAAATATCTGTAATACCTCAAGACCCATTGTTATTTCATGATACTATTTTAGCAAACATCATATATGGTAAACTTCAATCTACTATCGAAGAAATAATGAGAGCTGCAAAGCTGGCTGGTATTCACGATTTCATTATGACTCTACCAGATCAATATGGAACTATAGTTGGAGAAAAAGGTATCAAGCTATCTGGAGGAGAAAGACAAAGAATAATAATAGCAAGGGCATTTTTAAAAAACGCTCCAATATTATTTCTTGATGAACCAACTAGTCAATTAGATTCTATAACAGAAAAAACAATTCAAATGAGTTTATTTAAACTGATGCAAAATAAAACTACGATTACTATAGCACACCGTATTTCTACACTTTTACACATGGACCGAATTCTAGTATTTAACAAAGGAAAAATTGTCCAAGATGGTAAACACGCTGAACTAGTTTCTAAGCACGGTCTTTATAAAGAACTTTGGAATGCTCAAATTGGTTGTTTGAATGGCAAGAAATAAGATGGAAAAAATTATTGATCTGAGAAGTGACACTACAACTCTGCAGAGCTTCAACGTTATACATGCAATAAGTAATGCAACTGTTGGAGATTTTGCTTATGGTGAAGACAAAAGCTGTAATGACTTATCAGAATATTGCAAACAACTATTCAAAGTAGAAGAAGCATTATTTGTAACCAGCGGTATGCTTGCAAATAGATTAGCCATTGCCAGTCAAACAAGTCCTGGTGATGAACTCATAACTCATTATAATTATCACGTTAATTTTTTCGATAGCGCAGGCAATGCAAAAGTAAATAATATCGTATTTAATTGCATTAGAAATAATAGCGGAATCTTAGATGTTGATGAAGTAGAATATGCTATTAATTCTAAGCCGAGGTATAAAATTTTTGCTCAGGTGAGTCTTGTTTCTATAGAAAATAGTATAAATGGGTTTAATGGTAAAATTTATCCTTTTGAAAAACAAGTTGAGTTATATAACTTTTTAAAAGCTCACAATGTAAATCTTCATTTAGACGGTGCAAGAATATTTAATGCTCATATCGAAACGAATATTGCTTTAGCAGATTATGCTAAATACGTGGATACAATGAGCTTTTCTTTTACTAAAGGACTTGGAGCTCCTTTTGGTTCAATGCTTATGGGTAAAAGAGAGATAATTGAAAGGGCTAAAAAGCTACAGGTTTGGCTAGGTAGTGGTTATCATCAGATAGGGTATTGTGCTAATGCAGCAAAATACGTACTACAGAATAATATCTCTAGGCTTAAAGAAGATAATAAGCTCGCTAAATTACTTGCAGATAAGATTAAAGAAATTCCACACATAAAACTGGTACTACCTTATCCGGAAACTAATATAGTAAGCTTTAGTATAAAAGCACTAAATGTAACTAATGAGGTTTTCTTGAGTAAGTGCCAAGCTTATGGTTTATTGCTTTTTCCTTGGCTCGAGTCTCATATAAGAGCAGTTACCCATCTTGGCACAAAGAAAACAGACATCATGAAAGCTGCTGAAATTATAAAGGAGGTTGTGTTAAATTTAATATGAGAATAAAAATAGATTTCTTTAGCGATTCAAACACTGACCCTTCAGCTAAAATGAGGGAAGCGATGGCTAAAGCAAAAGTTGGAAACGAAGCTGCATGTGAAGATCCAACTGTGAACGAATTAGTGGCAACCGCATGTAAAATATTAGGTAAACCTGCAGGAATCTTTTTGATTTCAGGAACGATGTCCAATGTAATTGCTTATAAAGTACACATTCAAAGACCTGGTGATTACTTGCTGCTTGATGAAACTTCACATCCGCTCATAGTACAATCTGGCTTGATTGCGGCCCAGGCACATGCTACTCCTTTGCCCATCAAAGGTACGAGAGGAATATTTACTGGAGAACAAATTGTTGAGTTTATTACTCGTCCTAGTTTAAGAAATATTCCGAGAGTTGGGCTTGTTTCTATCGAACAAACGACAAATTTTGGTGGTGGAGCTGTGTGGCCTTTAGAATATATTCAAGAGATCTCAAGTCTCTGCAAAGAGAATGACGTATTCACTCATTTAGATGGAGCAAGACTGTTCAACGCTTGTGCTCATACTAAAATATCTCCAAAGGAGTATGCAAGTTATTTTGATTCGGTATTCATTGATTTTAGTAAAGGATTAGGTGCTCCAATGGGCGCAATATTGCTTGGAAGTGAAGAGTTTATTGAAAAAGCTTGGTACTATAAGTTTCAAATTGGCGGAGGTATGCACCAAGCTGGCATTATTTCAGCTGCATGTTTATATGCTCTACATAATAATGTAAATTCTTTAGAAGAGGATCATAAAAAAATGCAGCACCTTATAGAAGGCCTAGACTCCATAGATCAAGTTATAATTGATATCGACCTGTATAAAACTAATATAGCGTATTTTTCATTACGTACTAATTGTATATCTACTCAAGAATTAATAAACGTACTAATGACAAATTATGGAATTAGAATGGCTAACATCAAAGGTAAAATCAGAGCTATAACACATAGAGATATAAGCTATGAAGATATTAATACTACTGTATCTGCTATAAGAAAGATACTAAGTAAGTAATTTTTTGCACTAATTGTTTGCAAACTTCTTGTCAAACAATATTATACCAATATAGTATTATGCTAGCATCTGCATAGAGCTATTTGGGAATAGGTGTGAACTTTGTCTTCTTTCAATATTTACTATTCTTCTGTGGATATATGCTGCTTTATTTATCAAGACAAAGTATACCAATTGCTCTACCACTGTTAATAGATACTGACCATGTAAAATTAAGCTATTTTTTTGCCTGCTTTTCTTTTTTTTATGGAGTATCAAAATTTGTTAATGGAATAATAATGGACTCCAAAAATAATCCATTATTTATGTTTGGGCTATGCAATATTGCAACTGGATTATTAACCATTAGTATAACTTTATCATATAATAATCTAACTTTATTACTGTTAACATTAATATTATTAGCTTGGACACAAGGGTTAGGTTGGCCAGCTATTACCAAGTTTATGGTTACAAACTCTAGCATCTCTTCAATTGCATCATCATGGGGAGTTATGAGCTCATCTCAGCAACTTGGTTCTTGTATTACTTTAATTGTATTACCAAGTATAATTAAAATATATGATGCAAAAAGTGCATTTTTGTACTCTGGTCTCTTATGCTTACTTTTTGGAATTTATATAATATTAAAAGCATATTACAAAGAAAGTGCCAACTTTACTACCTATTATAAGGTGCATAAATCTCAAATAGGTATCAAGGTAACAAGTTCCATATGGTTTCTATGTTGTGCTACTTTTTGTGCTTATATTATAAAAATGGGAATCTTCTTTTGGTTTCCTATAATTTTAAGGGATAAATTACAAATTTCTCTTGTACAATCCTCACTAATAACAGGTGTATATGATTTAGGTGGAATCCTTGGAACTTTAATCACAGGAAGAATTAGTGATATGTACTTCTTTCAAAATAGAAGCTTGCTGGCATTACTTTACATGTTGGGTATAGCACTCACTTTTATTGCAATGAACTTTGGTCAAAACATAATTCTTATGAACCTTGGTGCAATCTTATCAGGATTCTTTATATTTGGAGTGCAAGTACTGACAGGTGTTATAGCTATAGAAATTGCTCCACAAAATAATGTATGTGCAATTGTAAGCTTAACAGGATTATTTGGGTATATTGCAAGTTCAATATTTTCATGCGTGGTTTTAGGAGTACTTGTTAAGCACTATGGTAACAGTATTATGTTTTCATTTTTTTCCATTTGCTCTGTTGTTGCACTCGTTTGCTTTTCCATACTATCAAGCAAAGATCTAAAAAAACTAAGTAAAGCGGTGTAAAAAAAATTTCTCAACAGTTAAACTTTGTAGATAGATTTTTTACCCAAGGAATAAACATGGTAACCATATCTTAGTAATAGCTCGCTATCTAATAAATTACGGAAATCAAAAACATTAGGTGCAGCCATAATACTCTTTAAACTTGCAAAATCTTGATTTTTAAATTCTTTCCACTCCGTTAATAATAATAAGGCTTCCGCGTCTCTTGCAGCCCCTATAGCATTGTCTGCGTACTCTATATCCTTTAGAACTTGCCTAGCATTATCCATCCCCATTGGATCATATGCAGTAATTTTAGCCTTGTTATTCACTAACAATTTTGCAATATCTATAGCTGGGCTATTTCTTACATCATCAGTACCAGACTTAAAAGTTAGCCCCCATATTGCTATTTTTTTATTTTGGACTCCATTTAATACATATTCTACCTTTTTAGCAATGTTTGTTATATGATTATAGTTAGATTCCTTAACTGAATTTAAAATTTGTAGCTTAACATTGTGGTCTTCAGCAAGCCTTATTAAAGCTGACAAATCTTTAGGAAAACATGATCCTCCAAATCCTGGACCAGCTTTGAGAAATTCCTTACCTATTCTATGGTCCATTCCCATACTGTTAGCTAAAAGGTCAATGTCTGCTCCTAATAGCTCACATAAACCTGCCATCTCATTGATAAAAGCAACCTTTGTTGCTAGAAAGGCATTAGAAGCATATTTAATCATTTCAGCAGTAACTGTATCAGTGACTATTAACGGAATATTCTTATCTATAAATGATCTATATATAACTTCTAGTTTTGCCCTAGCTAGCTTAGTTTTTACTCCTATTATTATCCTATCTGGGTATAAAAAATCTGATACTGCAGAGCCTTGCTTGAGAAACTCTGGATTAACTCCTAAATCAAAGTTATAGCCCTTATTAGATAAATAATTATGTATATTTTCTGCAGTACCAGGAGGAACAGTTGACTTTATCACTATTAAGCAATCTTGATTAACTCTCTCATAAACTTCACTTACTGCATTATATACATTCTTTAAATTTGCATTTCCTAGGGAGTCTGATGGAGTATCTACAGTTATAAATACTACTTCTGTATTGGGATTTATTTGAAAATACGAATCGAAAAATCTTATTCTTTGTGACTTTATATTATTCTCTAAATAATCTGCTAATCCAGGTTCATATAGAGGAATTTTCCCTGATTTCAAAAGTTCAATCTTCTCAGTATTTATGTCAATGCAATCAACTTTATGGCCCTGCTCCGATAACATTGTACCAGATACTAATCCTACATACCCTACTCCTATAATAGTTACGTGCATTTTATTATCACCTTAAAAATATAGCTTAGCATCTAAAATAAATACCATTAACAATTATAAACTTTTGTTGTTAGATTATTTTTCTTAATTGCCTTACCTTCCGAATAAGCTATAAATAAGGTTGATGGTATTAATATCAAAGTACCATATAAAGCACTTTTATCAGGTAATTCATTAAATATAACGTATGTTACTATTGCAGAAATTATTAGCTCTATGTATCTATACGGTGCAAGTGCAGTAGCATCAGTAAGAGCAAAAGCTTTTAACATGAAGAACAGAATTAGGTTTGAACTTATTCCTAAAATCAGCAGTAATACTAACTCCAACAAGGAAGGCATATGCCAATAAAATAACAAAGGTGGAGTAGAAAAAATAGTTGTCGTTAGAGCTGAATAAAATAACATACTTATTACTGACTCTTTTATTACAAGTTTCTTATTAAGTATGTCTAATATAGCAAAGATTAATGCAGATACAATAAAAATAAGAATTTTAGGATTAAAATCTTCACTATGAGCTTTGGTAGTAATAGCAATACCAACAAAGCCAATAACAGTTACTATCCATCTTTGCCAAATTATATTTTCGTTTAGCAAAGGGATTGCAAGAAGTATAACAAATAATGGTATAGAAAAACTTATAATCGTTGCAGTTACTATGGGGAAAACAGTCAACCCGTAAGTCCATAAGGTCATTCCACAAAACAACAACCCACCCCTGGTTATTTGAGTAGATATTTGACTTGTTTTAAAAGTTTCTATTCCATAGTAAAACATAAAAGGTACAAGGGTAATAGTGGTAAACAGAAAGCGGAAAAAAATTATTTCAAAACTCTGAAGATGTAAACTTAGATATTTTGATATAGTATCATTAGCTACACTACTAAGTAAGCTAAGTATAAACCAGATAACCCCAAACAAATAAGCTCTCAATCTGTAATCCATAAAGCTTCTGATTTAATAGATACGATGTACTCATATAATTTTACTACAAAACTAATAATATAAAAGTTTTCTGATGTACGTCCCCAGAATGTGATCGTAAGGGTTCATTATAAATAATTCGGGAAATTTCGTCTCTTTAGACATATTAAGAGCTATGTAACGAACGTTTATATTTGTGAGTAATAGTAAGGCTCAAGGTAAGGAAAATGCTAGTGAGGTAAAGTAGAATAACGTTGATTTGATAATTTAAGCTCATTCCCTCTTGCTACATCTCTCTTTAAATATCTCCTCTTTTGCAGCAGGTCTATAATTACTGCTTAAATTTAGGTGCACACTAATTTTTCGATTTATATATTATTCTAATGCTTGTATAATACCTTCATTGAATATTTGATTTTGAGGTAATTAGATGCCAAAAAGTAAAACTAAACGTGGAACGGAAGATTTGAAGGGTAATGCAGGCCCAAGCAAAAGATCTCGTCTCAGTTCTGATCCTAAAAAAAATAAAGAGATTATCTCTAGCAAAGTAATAAGTAAGCTGAAGGATGTTGTTAAAGGTGATAGAACTTCAGCTATTGAGGAATGGGTCAAGTCTCACCCTGTAACAGTAGAGGGTCTAACCGTTGAGCAATCGGACCTCTTATGTAATGCGTTTCGTGATGAATCCTGTTGGTCAGGTGCGACACTAGATGTTGCTAAATTGGTAGGAGAATTAGCTAAATCAGGTGTGTTGAATCCATTTGCTATATATAAAATAGCATGTATTGAGTGTGTAGAGAGTGAAATTAAGCAATTATTTGACAAGGCGTTAGAGTCTTTTAGATCTGACTTATCTCATAAAGGTGCATGTGAGGAAGATAGGAATTTAGCTTGCAGTGATAAGCTTGCAAGAGTTGAATTGTTAAGTTCCATGGGAAGACGTGATCCTGTTTTCAATTTCTGGATTGATCAAGAATCAGGTAACCTTAGAGAAAATATAGAAGCAGAAGATGGATTTAATAAGGCTGTAGATTTCAAGTGGAGTAAGGGAGTGGAACACTTCTATAATCGTCTGTGTTCTGAAGAAAAATTAGTGAAAGAAGAGAGAGAAAAATTGCTAGTTTCTGCTATTGCAAAATTATCTCCATTGCAATCTAGCTATAAACTTGCTTCTACCTTAAATTCCCTTCTAGGTAAAGTCATAAGCGCAAAAGTAGATCATAAGTCACTACTTGGGCTACCGAATAAGAAAGATAGGGGTGTGATCTATCGTCCTCTTAGTTACTTAGTAGAGCACGGTTTTCTTTGCACAACTAAGTATGTTATCCAGTACTTGAGCGAGGGATGTTCAAGATCTGAAGTAGAGAAAATGCTTTCACCTAGAGGATATGCACATCTTCTCTCATCGCTTTCATTTGTTGTAGTTTCTAAAGATTATGACTTGGATAACAGGAATGAAGCAAGGTCAGCTATTAGCAGTCTTTGGGAATCTAGTGTATTTAACCAAAATAAAATAAATGTTGTCGATCCTTTTAAAGATAGGATTGCTTTTGTTGCAATGGAAAATGCAATTTCAAATTTGATTGTAGATCAGGAGAACAGCAAGGATACTCAAAGTGCTGGCGATGGTGAAAAAGTTGATTTGGTCTTGAGTATTTTAAAGTTTGCTAAAGATTGTTGTTCAGACAAAAGCTTTAAATCATTAAAAGAGAGGATAGCAAATAGTTTAGATAAAACAAGGAATTCTAAGATGATAGATGCAACTAGCTCCTGCAATTTAATAGAAGAGTTGTGTAAGTCAGCGAGAAATTTGAATTTATTCTCTGCTAGCACTGAAGGTCCTCAATCTACGTTAGTGGGTACTAATGTTAGTATTTCGCCTGCTGCAGTTGTTAACAAATAGGAGTATTTATGCATGGTAATAATGAAGATCGTGAATTAGTTAGGGCTTTATTAAGTGGAGGTTGTGATGAGTTTAGTAGACAATTTGTAGGTTTTTTAAACAATTGTCCATCCTTTTTGCATTCAGCTAATAAGCCTGGCTTTTTTCCTGCATTCTTTTTTGGTATGTTTTCTACTGTACATGATGCAGGTATTTTAGGTGAAGATGAAAGAGTCTATTTTCGTTTTGACGGTTGTGGAAATCTGAAAGTTGCAGTTCTTACTAATGAAGAAGATAGAAGAATAGTAAGGTGTTATACTATTGCTGATAATGAGAACAGCCCTGGGTCAAGGTTTAGTGCAGAAGAGAAGCAGCAGGTAGAAGAGAATCTTCCACAAGAATTACAGGAAGATGAGGATCTGGATTGGGAAGAGTATAAAATATTTCGGTTTGGAGAAGAATGTAGGTTTATTCATGAAATAGATAGATTTCCTCAACGTGATGAACCTGGAGCTCCAATTTTTCATGAAATTAACCCAATCAGAGAACAAGGTGAATTGTTAGACCTGATGAGTGAGTTGGCAAATGACGATACAGGAGAAGTGCGTACTAATGTTAAAAGAATTTTGGAATATGTTATTGATATCCATGATGAACATGAAGATAGCCTAGTGTTTCGTGCAGAGTCTGATTACCACGGTTTTCTGTGTGGGTTTTTAGTAAATTTTAGATACCGAGCTGTGGCTGATTTCTACCCAGAGCTACTTATAGGAAAAGGTTATGCAGATGTTGTTTTGCTTGTTCGTGGTGTTGATCAGACAAATGATTCGGTTCCAATTATAATTGAGTTGAAGGTTGGTGATGAGGAAGGATTAGAGCAAGCTAAAGATTATGCTAAAAGTTGTTCTGTTTCGTCTTTGCCTATTCATACCTCATCACCAAGTGCTGTTTGTGTAGCGTTAAATTTTCAATTACGTGGAGGTGCTGGTCTCCGAACTTCTGTGCAGGCCTTTTCAGAAGGTGGTCTTTCCTTAATACCGGGTTTACTACATCCTCATGGAAATGGAGTTAGGGGAAATGTAAAACGTTTTTTACAACCCATAGCATCAGAGTTCACTCAATCGCCTCATTGTAACACTTTTTCCTGTACATCATCGTTTGTTTTTGGAAATGTTTTATCTACAAGGAGGGACTTAGAAACAAATGATGGGCGGGAGGTAAGGGTTACCAAGTATCTATTTAACCACTCTCAGGGAGAGAAAATGAAACGTACAGGTGGTAGGGGAGATGCAGCAGATATTGTAAGCCATGCGTTAACTTTAGCTCTATTTTTATCAAATATTGGTTTTTTTGTGCTTCACATTTTTCGTCGTTTAAAGTGGCAGACTTTACCAGACAAGGCATTGAACCTGTCGTTACTGCCTCAAGCCACAGATGATGCTAAGGTGCGTCAAGTACTTTGTGAAGTAGATGTCCAGGGTCATCTGGAAGTGGCTTCTGCAAAGAAATTCGAATCACTACGTGCTTACTCACGTTCTCATAGTGAAGGTTATTTCGAGGGAAGGTTTTCAGAACAAATGGGTAATGTTAGGAATTTACATCAACTTGCAGATCAGTTGATGAGTGCTGAGCCTAATTTTAGTAATGATAGTAATGTTAATGGTGAGTACAGGGCTAGGTATGAAGTTTTATTTAATGAGATTTCTCGTCTGTTGTCTCCGTTATTAAATGGAAACCGTCTACTCGTGAACAATGAAGCTAAATTTCAGGCTTTGTTGCGTGGGATATTTCAAAGTTGCGATAATCCTGCCAAGGTAATTATTGAGTTCCAGCTACAGAGAGGAAGGAAAATAGACCTAGTATTATCAAAATCTGCGGAAAATGATGATACTCATCCAATTGGAATAGAGTTGAAGTATGCTAACACCGCAGAACAAGTTGAACGAAAAAGGGTGGAGGCAAATCGACAGTTAAGTGAATACGAATTTTGTGGAGGATGCAAGCGTATTACTGGGGGAGATGCGATGGTTTTGTTATACGCTATATTAAATGCTGTAGGACAAGAGCAGGATCTGATATTGATTGGTGGGCTTCGTAGAGCATCTGGGTTTTCTAGATGACTTGTAACTAATAAAAGTACCAAAGATAAGGTTGTTTATGGGTAAAATTATGCATTAAGCTAGAGTACGGTTGAGTAAGGTTGGAGAAAAAGCAAGGTCTTTGAGCAAGAAAATTTGATTTATGTTTTCTTAAGTTAAAGTTAACCTGATGAAGTTTGTATAATTTATTGTTGGAGTTTTTTTGTTCTATTTTTACTGTAAGTTCAATCTGCTCTATCTTTGGTCTTTTTTTCTTAGTTTTGCGGCAAGTCTAATATTTTTACTACTTAATGGAATAACTTGCAGAAAGTGGAGATATAATGCTAAGGCAGAGGAGCTCAGACAGTTATCTTAAACAATAAAGAAATACTAAAGGCAAAAGATACGCTTGCGTAGTTCGAAAGCTTTCTATAGGATAAGCCTCACCTGATTTACAAATAGACTCGTTA
This sequence comes from Wolbachia endosymbiont of Chrysomya megacephala, assembly GCF_008245065.1. NCBI lineage: Bacteria > Pseudomonadati > Pseudomonadota > Alphaproteobacteria > Rickettsiales > Anaplasmataceae > Wolbachia > Wolbachia endosymbiont of Chrysomya megacephala. The sequence continues at coordinate 372,704 of NZ_CP021120.1, read as the reverse complement.
TGTTAGATGTTTGCTATTTATTCTTAAGCTCATTTTAACAGCATTTTGCTTTTTTTAGTATGTAGGGGTTTTCTAGGAATTATCCTACTGAATTCTATGATATTATTTTTTGTAACATTGTTATACTTATCATATCAATAAGAGTATTTATCCTTGTTTTTAATCTCTGCAGATTTAACAACAAAATTCAGTAAAAAACTCAGGTATATATTGGCAGATTACATAAAATTATAGCGGCTGCATGTCTTTTTTATTTTTTCTACATTCAGCCAAAATGCGCTTTAAATAAGCGTTAGCACATTATTACAATGCCAATTTACATTATTATAGGGTCAAAACTCGTTACACGGGGATTCTTTTGCCTTTTTTCTTCATTTGGTGAATTTCTTAATACTTGTAACTAAAGCTTCAGGCCAGCACTTGATGCTGGAATCCAGAAATCTTTTGAGCACAAAAGTTATGCTAGGTTTTGTTGGTAAGAAACCAGTGTCAGCTACTCGGATGACACCAAAGGGGCACTTGGATAGAGGCTACTTGAATAACACCATCATAAGGTGAACCAGTGTCAAGCACTGGAATGACAAGGAAAGGGCTACTTGGATGACAAGAAAAAGGACGCTGATATGACACCAAAGAGGCTGACACCACCATAAAGTAAATTCCACTAACACTATAGGAGACTAACATGAACTTTTTAAAATTTATCGAACTATGCTTTCAAACGGTGATGCCGGGATGTGAGTATAACAATTATCAGTATATAAAAATCATAGCAGACAGGCTTGAAGCAGCAAGTGTTGGTGAAGTGAAGCGAATAATATTCAATATGCCTCCGCGCTCGATGAAGTCTATGTGCGTGAGTGTTGCATGGCCCGCATGGATACTTGGTAATCAGCCAACCGCAAGAATAATAGTTGCAAGCTATTCTCAGCGGCTTAGCGAAAAGCATTCGCTTGACACCAGGTGCGTGATGCAGTCTAGTTGGTATAGAGTGCTATTTCCAGAGGTAGAACTATGCAAAGACCAGAACACTAAATATAAATTTCAAACAGTGCAGAGAGGATGTAGGATTGCAACATCTGTTGGTGGAACACTGACTGGTGAAGGTGGAGATTTTATCGTCGTGGATGATCCACTGAGTTCCTCTCAAGCTTTGAGCGAGACGTTTAGAAAACGTGCCACAAACTGGTTCGATCAGACTCTAATAACCAGGCTTAATGACAGGAAAAAAGGAGTTATCGTTGTTGTAATGCACAGACTACATCAAGAGGATTTGACTGGGCATCTTCTCTCCAAACCAAGAAATATATGGCATCATGTTTGTTTGCCAATGATTTCTGAAAATAAGGAAATTATCTATTCAATCAAAAGATCCATTCTCCCTTCTCCTGTTCCTATTATTCAAGTAACTACAAATGAGTGCAAAAGCTCAACAGGCGCTACATCTTCAAGGATTTTATACTTAAAAAAGGAAGGTCAGCTGCTATATCCCCTAGATGTAGGAGAAATTGAAATGATAAAGGCTGAACTTGGGAGTTACGCTTTTGCTGCTCAATATCAACAAAATCCTCTGCCGCTTTCAAGTGGTATAATTAAGCAAGAATGGTTGAAACGCTATAGAAATTTTCCTGACAATCTCTCACATATAACTCAGAGCTGGGATACTGCAGTTTCAACAAACGATTCTAGCGGCTTTAGTGTCTGCACCACCTGGACAAAGGTGAATAATAAGTTTTATTTACTCGATGTATACCGTGCGAAGCTTGAGTATCCAAAACTTAAAGAACAAGTTCTATCACTAGCTGCAAGGTGGAAGCCACACGCAATTTTAATCGAAGCAAAAACAAGCGGTCAACAATTGATTCAAGAGCTAAAGACAATACCTGTTATTGAGATAGTGCCGCATAACAGTAAAATCGCTCGATTCCACCAGATTGTTCCGATAATAGAATCCGGCAAGGTTTTTCTGCCGCATCAAGCAATATGGCTCAGCGATTTTGAGTATGAAATTTTAATGTTCCCAGAAACCCGCCACGACGATCAAGTAGACAGCACTGTGCAATACCTTCAGTGGATGAGAGATAGTAGCTTCAGGGTTGCAGCTATACGAACATTGTGATTCAAGAGGCAATAATTTGCTACCCACAATTTCGATTATAAGCTCATTTAAAATAAATATTGATTTCTTATTTTAATTATTTAAAAATTAAAATAAATTATTTAAGATTAGGGTAAAAATTATGACAATAAATTATCAGCAGTGGCGGGAAATATTAAGTACGGTTAATAGTGATAATAAATTAGATAAAAGGAACGTAATTGAAAAAGTAAAAGAAGAGCTAAAGGCAAGCAATGAAGAGGTATTTAAACAGTGGGAAGAGAGTAATTTTTATGTAAATTATAAATTTGAAGTTGGAGATAATGAATTCATATTATTACATTTAACTGCTAAGTTAGGCTATACGAGCTTGACAAAGGCTTTAATAGTAACAAAAGGGATAGATGTTAATATAAAAGATAAAAATAAAAAGACACCTTTACATTTAGCTGCTGAAAATGGTTATAAAGAGGTAGTAGATGCTCTGTTGGAAAAAGATGAAATCAGGATTAATGAACAAGAAGATAAGGAGGGATGGACTCCTTTACATTTAGCTCTTATAATTGGCCATGCAGACGTGGTATACTCTCTCGTAAGAAACGGTGCGGATGTTAATATAAAAGATGACTATAGAGTGACACCTTCATCTTTGGCTATTCAAAGAGATTATGTATTTACTCCGCCAAAAAAACGTGAAGGCTCCTATGTTAATGTGAAAAATCATGCTAGAACTGCTTCTAGGAATTTAGCTAAAGAGGAAAAACAACGCACATCAGCAATTGCGAAAGGTTTTTTTGCCGGTAGTGCAACTGCATTATCAGGTGTTTTAATAGCGAAAGCACTTTCTGCAACTGGAATAGTTACAGCTGAGTCAAAACCCTCTACACCAATAGCAGTGGTTGCAGTTATAGCAACAGGACTAGCAGTTGGTGGTGCTACATATATGATGTTAAAGCCCAGTACTAAAGTTGATGGAGTAGCAGTCTTAATGGATGGGCGTCAAGAAGCTGCTAGCACTAGTAGGGTTACCTAGCACGTATTCGACCTAGCTGCATAAACTACTGATCATAGAAAATGACATTACAGGGACACTGGAATAACGTAGGAGAGAGCGCTGACAACTTTCGTTTAGGCAAGATTATATCTTGAAAAAATTAAGCTTTAGTGCTACTAAATATTGTAACTTCTATGCTGAAACCTGACTATGAATATGGAAAAAATACGCAATGCTAAAATAAAATTACCAATATTTCTCGATTATCAATCTACTACTAAAGTAGATCCTCGTGTTTTGGAGGTGATGATACCTTATTTTGGTGAGTTTAGTAATGCACACTCTCGTAGTCATTCATTTGGTTGGACAGCTGAGGAAGCAGTAGAAAAAGCAAGGAAGCACATTGCTGATTTAGTGAATGCAGACAGCAAAGAAATCGTCTTTACCTCGGGTGCAACCGAATCAAATAACATGGCTATCAAAGGTGTTGCTCATTTTTATAAGAATAAGGGAAATCATATAATAACTGTCTGCACGGAGCATAAGTGCGTTTTAGATTCTTGTCGACATCTGGAAAATGAAGGCTTTAAAGTTACATATTTGTCCGTTAAGCAAAACGGAATTATAGATTTGTTGAAACTTGAGGAGGCAATCACTGATAAAACAATTCTGATTTCAGTGATGATGGCAAATAATGAGATCGGAGTAATGCAACCTGTCAAAGAAATTGGTGCAATGTGTAGAAAGCATAATATATTTTTTCATACAGACGCTGCTCAAAGCTTTGGAAAAGTTCCAATAGACGTAAATGAAATGAACATTGATCTTATGAGCCTTTCTAGCCATAAAATTTATGGACCTATGGGAATAGGTGCATTATATGTCCGTAGAAAAAATCCTCGTGTTAGGTTGACGCCACTAATTAGTGGTGGTGGACAGGAGAGAGGCATGCGCTCTGGAACAGTTCCTACTCCCCTTGCAGTTGGTTTTGGTGAAGCGGCACGTATCGCTAAAGAAGAAATGGAAATAGAAGCAAGCAAATTAGAAGAGTTGAGAGATATTTTGTACAACAAAATAAAAGAGGCATTTCCTGATGTTGTTTTAAATGGTGACTACGAAAATAGGATTCCAGGTAACCTTAACTTAAGTTTTCCTTATGTTGAGGGTGAGTCTCTTATCATGGCAATCAAGGATTTAGCAGTAAGCTCTGGTTCTGCATGCACATCTGCATCTCTTGAACCTTCTTATGTCATAAGATCACTAAACAATGGCCACGATCTTGAGCATTCATCAATTAGATTTGGCCTTGGCCGATTTACAACTAAAGATGAAGTTCTATATGCAGCAGATCTTGTTACTAAAAATGTTGGACGGCTAAGAGAAATGAGCCCACTTTTGGAAATGGTACAAGAGGGAATAGATTTAAGCACCGTAAAATGGGATTCTCATTGAAGAATAAGACGTTAACCATTAGCAGAGTGATGGTTGTCTAAGCTCTTTCTATGGGTGAAATCGGAAACTTAGCTTTAAGTTCTTTGTAGATGCCACGGAACTAAGTAGCAATCCTATACATATTAAGCTCGCAGCAGTTGTGCTTCCGCCATAGGATAGAAATGGAAGTGGGTCACCTATTATAGGTAAAAGGCCTATTGTCATTCCAATGTTTATAAAGAAATGAGCACCAAAAAAGGCGAAAACCCCGATAGATATTAACTTAGAAAAATAATTTTTTGACCTGTAAGCGATAGAGAATATTATAGCGAGGAATGTGGTATAGAGTAAAATCAAAGTTATGCTGCCTAAAAAACCCCATTCCTCACTCAGTACCGCAAAAGCAAAATCTGTGCGTTTCTCTGGCAAAAATCCAAGTTGAGTTTGACTCCCATTAACAAATCCCTTACCAAATAAACCTCCTGAACCAATAGCTATTTGAGATTGCTGTGCATTATAACCTATTCCAAGTGGATCTACTGATGAATCCAAAAATGATAATATCCTTTGCTTGTGATAAGGGCGCAAAAAAGGCCAAATAGCTGGTATTGCGAAAATGCCAAGCGCTCCAAAAATTATTAAATGAGGTCTTTCCATTATTGCTGTGAATATAATTGATGCTCCTATAAACAATATTATTACAGCTGTTCCTAAATTAGGTTGCTTCAATACAAGGAATACAGGTAAGAAAATAATTATAAGTGGCTTAAATAAACTTTGAAATTTCATCATTTTATACACACTTTGTTTATTAAAATAACGAGCAAGTGCAAGTATTAAGCCCACTTTTACAAATTCTGATGGTTGTAAACTAATTGACCCAATTCTTATCCATCTCGTTGCACCCATTATATGCGAGCCAAAAAAATTTACTGCTAACAGCGCAATTACTGCTGCTATGTAAAAAAAATAAGCGTGCTTCAAATAAAAATCTAGCTCTATAAATGACATAGCTATAGCAAGCAAAAAGAAGAAAGAGAATATGACCAATTGGTGAATTGCAAATGGAGCCCACTTTCCTCCAGCAGAAGAATATTGCACAACAATGCCAACGCAAAACAGAGCTATTACGTTAATGACTAATAATAAGTGAATCTTCTTCAGCTTATCCACAGCAAAAACTTTACAGACTTTGAGATACAATAAAACATAAGAAAATCAAAAAGCAAATTTATTAATTACCAACCGAATTGGACTACTATATATCCCAGTTATTACCGTTAAAATTGCCATAAATAATAGACAAAAGAGCATAAGCAATGGTACCTCATTAAGTGTCATTCCAGCGTTTGATGCTGTACTGTTTTCAAAATATATTTTCTCAACCATTCTCCACATATATATTAGTGCAAGAAAAGAGCCAGCAGCAAAAACTGCAAGGGAAATCCATGCATGAGATTCGATAATTGCTTTCATCATATACCACTTACTTACAAAGCCATTTGTCAAAGGTACACCGATTAATGCGAAACTAAGTAGAGTAAATGCAAGTGTTGTATAGGGCATTGACTTTTTTAGTCCTGATAAATTTTCTATTTTTGTCATACCAAACTTATAAGAAATACACCCTGCAGTCATGAATAAAGACGTTTTTATCATGCTATGATTTACTATGTGAAGAACTACTGAAAACAAACCTGCTTTTGAATTTAAACCCAGCATTAAAATTATATAGCCAATCTGACTGATACTGGAGTGAGCAAACAGTCTTTTTATATCTTTTTCGATCATTGCAGATATTGATCCAAATACAACAGCACAAAGCGCAAGGATGATCATCACGTTGCTTAGTGGTAAGAAAAAATTTTGCTGAAAAACAGTGTAAAAGATTCTAATAAAAACATATATCATCACTTTGGTTACTGTACCTGAAAAAAATATGCTAATGAAGCTAGGTGCTTCACTATATGCGTTAACCAGCCATCTGCTGAGTGGAAACAGTGCCATTTTGATTGAGAGACCAACAAAAATGAATAATGTACCAAGTCTTATGATGTTATTATCGTATAATGGTACTATTCTTTCAGCCATGTCAGACATGTTGAGCGTTCCGGTCATAGAGTATAAAAGGCCGATGCCAAACAAGTAAAATGTTGCTCCTACAGTACCACTAATGAGGTATTCAAATGCTGCAACTAAAGCTTTCTTATCCCTTCCCATTGAAACTAAAACATAAGAAGAAAGAGATGAAATTTCTAAAAAGACATAAAGGTTGAATATATCGTTTGTTACTAAAATTCCAAGTAATCCACTCAAGCACAGTAAAAATAGAGAATAAAAACCAATGATTTTGTTTTTGCTAATCTCTTTTTCATTAATATGAAAGCTATAAAGCACACTAATCAGCGCTATAAAATTCACCAAAGTTAGAATCAAGGAGTTCAATATGTCGATTCTCAACTCTATTCCGTATGGAGGAGCCCAATCTCCAAGATAATAAGTTATAATTTCACCATTGTATGTTTTCACTAGCAACATTAATGAAATAAAGAAAGTAGCTGCCGTTGTAAAAAAAGAGATAAACCAGGACACCTTATGTTTCCTGGTAAGAAAGCAGAACATCGATGCAATTATTGGTATAATAACTTGTAGAATTGGTAATTGCATTAAACTGTTGTTAATACATCGTTAAAGTATTAGTATATATAATACTTTTTGTTTTAATACCTTTATGTTATCTAAAATTTATAATGCAGTAACAAACTTATTAAGGAGAAAAGGTAAACTTATAGGTAGGGATGAAAACGTAAATTCTTACTATGAGTCAAGTAAAGGGAAAAGATGGGTAATATATGGTAATGTTTCTGAGCCCACAACAATTCCTCCAGAATGGCATATATGGCTGCATTATACTAATAATGAAGTACCAGTTAATAATAACAAAAGAAAAACTCCTAATTTAACAGGTACGAAAGGTGCATACTACCCAAATCAAAAGGTGAAAAACTACTATGAAAGCTGGAATCCTAATAATTAAAGATGCGAAGGTCAAATATACTTGAAATAATTGCTGGATCATTTGTATTAATTTTCACTATTTTTCTTGTCTTCTTCGCTATTAATAAGCTATCTTACATAAAGAGAAATTATAAGGATTGCTATAAAATACATGGCCTTTTTACTGATGCTAACGGTGTAGGGGTTGGTGATAGTGTCAAGATCTCTGGTGTAGAAATCGGAAGCATAACTGGTGTATCACTTGACAAAGCTACCTACATAGCACGAATCGATATGTGCATAAGCAGAGACATAAAGTTGCCAATTGATAGCTCAGCTCTAATCGCTAGTAGTGGAGTTGTTGGTAGTAAATTTGTTAATATATTACCTGGTGCAGATCCTAAATTAATTTCACACGGTGGTAAAATAGCGCATACTCAAGCTGAAGCAAATATGGGTGGAATAGTGGATAAAATTATTGGCATGTTTACAAAGTGAGAATAAGAACACATAAGCCAACTTGGCCTATGTACAATTAAGGGATTTTTCTATCAATAGCTTGAAGTTGTTCAGCGTTTGAATTATCAAGATTTCTGCTAGGTTTTACATTCCTAATAATCTCAACAAATGCTTGTACTTTCAGTATAGGAGTGTTTTTTTTACGTACTTAGGGAAGTGTTAAATAAACTGTATCAAACCGAGAAGTAATAATAAAATAGAAACAAAAAATGGAGGTTTGACAATGAGTCAAGCAAACAGAACTACCGGTTTGGTAGACTATAAAGAATTAGAAACAAATATCTTATCGTCTATACGAGAAGGAAGACCATTGACGGAAAGAGATGGTGCATTAACACCGTTTGTAAAAAGGCTACTGGAATCGAGTCTGGAAGGTGAAATAAAAAATCACTTGTCGGCTAAAAGCGAAGAAAATAACCGAAGAAATTGAAGAAATTCAAAGACTTTACGGACAAGTGTAGGTTCATTTGAGTTATTGACACCAAGGGATAGGGAAGGAAGCTTTGAGCCACAAGTAGTCAGAAAAAGGCAAACAACCGAACTTGAAGCAAAGGTTTTAAGTATATGCCAGTGGCATGGTATATAGAGATATAGCGTCGCATGTAGAAAAGATATAAAATATCTGTAGCAGAGATATCAAGTATTACTGATAAATTATTGCCTGTAATCAATGAGTGGCGTAGTCGTCCACTGCAATCAGTGTATCCAATAGTGTTTATGTTTTTTAAGGTCAAAGAAGACAGGCATTGCGTAAGTAAATACATGTAGAATATATTAGCAGAATGAAAGGAAAGAAGTTTTAGGTTTTTATATAGCAGAAAGTGAGGGAGCTAACTTTTGGCTAGGGATGTTAAATGACTTAAAAGAGAAAGGAGTAGAAGATATCCTGATTGTATGTGTAGATGGGCTAAAAGCTTTCCTACAGCAATAAACAGTGTATTTCCTAAAGCAGAAATACAACTATGTATTGTACATCAGATAAGAAATTCACTGAAATATGCATCGAGCAAAGATGTGAAAATTTTCATGAATGATTTGAAAAAAATATACCGTGCTGCAAGTAGAGAAACTGCCGAAAATTATTTGCTTGAGCTAGAGGAAAAATGGTGAGAAAAATATATAGCTCTTCTCATAATAGTGGAAACAGGATAAAATAGAGACTTAGGGTAATAAGAAGGTAAAAGTGCCAGCAGCATACAGTTATGACTTAGGGAAAAAAGCCATGAAGGAGAGAGTAAAACAGCAGTAGCAAAGAGGTTCAAAATCGGTAGAGTGACATTGTACAAATGGGAGAAAAGGCGGAAAGAAACAGGAATCGAAGAAACTGGGAAATAGAGGCTATAATCATAAAATCACCGATTGGAATGCGTTTGTAGAATTTATAAAAAAGCACGGCGGTAAAACACAATCAGAGGTGGCCAAACTCTGGGGCAATATAAGTCGTCAAACGATTCATAGAGCTCTAAAAAAATTTGGATTTACACGCAAAAAAAGATTTATGGATATGAAGAAAGAAACGAAGAAAAACGAGCTGAATTTCTGAAAGTCATATCGGCAGAGTCCCCTAAAAATTTGGTATATATTGATGAATCTGGTATAGACAATACAGAAGATTACCCATACGGATATTGCAGAAAGGGAGAGAGGTTTCATGCACTAAAATCAGGCAAGAAAACTCAGAGAGTTAGCATGATTGCATCTTTAAATAAGGGAAAAATCGTTGCACCTATGACGTTTGAAGGCTATTGTGATACAGAGGTTTTTAATGGCTGGTTCGAGCAATTTCTGGCACCAACTTTATAGCCTGGACAAACAGTGATTTTAGATAATGCAACTTTTCATAAGTCTAAAAAGATTGTCGAATTTGCCAAAAGGGTTGGTGCAGACATTCTGTATCTGCCTCCATATTCTCCAGATTTCAATAAAATTGAGCATCATTGGTTTGCTATAAAAAACAGAGCCAGGAAAAACATTCCTCTTTTTAAATCTTTTCGTCAAGCTGTCGATTCTGCTTTTCTTCATTTGTTTCCACTATTATGAGAACAGCTATACTTTAGTTTTGGGAAAATAATTGGGAAAATCTGTCTAGTTATTTTAAATATTCCGGCCCTGTAAGAAAATTAATTTATACCACAAATCCTATTGAAGGGTTACATAGACAGATCAGAAAATTTACTAAAACTAAGGGCTCATTTACTAGCACAAATGCCTTCTATGAACAGGTATATTGTGCTATAAAAAAGTTAGGAGAAAAATGGGCTATGCCTATACATGATTGGGCTTTGACTATGTCTCAACTTGATATCTTTTTTTCTTGTAGAGTTGAATTAAAAATGCGGCTTGACACAGTTTATTTAACACTCCCTTTTTGAAAGTTACAGATCGCTAAAAATATTTAAACAACTAATTTTTATAACTTTATACCAAAAAAACTATTCCCACCTTAATTATCAAACAGTAACGTATAGAACTACAAACTTTTGTATATTAAGAAATTGTTTAAATTGCATACCTGGCTACTATGTCTCCTACTTCCAAGATAAAGTACCTTTCACTAAAAAATATTGAATTTAATTTTTGTAATCACTTAAGTCTAGTATTATTTTGTTAATGTATCGTTCATTTGCATCCTTGATGATAAATTTTATACCATTTTTATATCTTATAACTTCATCTACAGAAGGTACCTTACCAGCAATTGAAAGAACCAAACCACTAAGTGTGGCATAATGCTCTTCAGAGTCACACAACTCTATTTTTAGATTTTCCTCTATATCCTTTATAAGGGCCCTTGCCGATATTTCAAACTTATTTTGAGATAATTCAGTAATGGTGTGTTCTGAATTTACCTCATTCTCGTTATCAATATTTGGTATCAATTCTTCTATAAGATCATTTATCGAAATTAAACCATCAGTTCCGCCATATTCATCCAGTACAATAGCTAAATATGACTTGGAAGATTTCATTCTAACAAAAAGATTTGTTGCTTTCATTGAGGCTGGGACAAATATTACATTTTGTATAATATTTCTCAGATTAAAATCTTTATTCTTATTGAAAATGATATCTTTTACGTAAAAAAAGCCTATTACGTTGTCAAAGTTATTCTTATAAGTTGGTATCTTAGCATGGTAAGTGTTTTTCACCTTCTTTATTACCTCATCCTTGCTCGATTCAATGTCTATTGCACATATCTCCTTACGTGGAGTCATTATATCCATGATACTACAATCACGGAATTTTAATAGACTATTAAGTATGTCAAGACCTGACAGATCACCCATTAATGCCTCAGTCGCACATTTTTTTAACACAGAAGTTTTGTTGAAGAGAAAGAAAAAAATTTTGTATGCTATTTTTTCTACTAAAGTTCTTTTCTTATTCAATTTATTCCCTTTAATGGTGAAAATATCTTTAGATAAGGTCTATCAAGAAAACTGTTATTAAATGTTTAATAAGCATGTGAATAATGTCAAATTAATTTGTGAATTATTTGTTAATATAAAATACTAACAATTGATCAACAACTTTCTCAACGACATATACATAATTGTGTAACAATACATGATAGTAAAGTATTTTCCGTAAAAGAAAATTACTAACATTATAAATATCTTACTTATACACATAAATTACAAGGCAAAATCAATAGTATATAGAAGTTATTAACATATTTATCCACAAGTTAAGTAACAATAATTTTTACTGAATTTTAAGTTAATAACAATTTATTGATAGAACTATTATTACTACTATACTTTAGTATAGAAAAAAGTAGATAAAATAGATTGGAAAGCAACAAACCAGCGATAGTAAGAATTATTAAGCAGAATAAGCCAAATGAAAAAGTACCTATTTGGTTAATGCGCCAGGCTGGTAGATCTCTTCCTGAGTATCGCAAAGCCGTAGAAAAAACGAGTAATTTCATGGAGATATGCTATAGCATAGATTTAGTGGTAGAGCTGACACTACAGCCAATAAAAAGATTTGATATGGACGCAGCCATAATTTTTTCAGACATTTTAATAATAGCTGACGTTTTAGGTTGTGATGTGAATTTTGTTCGCGGTGTGGGTCCAATAATAAAACCTGTGAAAAGCTCTGAGGAGTTAAAAAATTCACAAGAATTTGAAACTAAAACCTTTCCAATCTTAAATGCCATCAGGAAAGTAAGAAGCCAATTATCAGAGGAAAAGTCCCTTATAGGCTTTGCTGGAGGGCCGTGGACGGTAGCTTCCTACATCATAGAGGGTGGTAGTAGTAAAACTTTTTCTAAAGTATTACATTTCTGTTCCCTAGAACTAGAAGAAGTAATTAAAAAAATAACAGAAGCGACAATTATTTATCTAATCAAACAGATAGAGTTTGGAGCAGATGTTATTCAGTTATTCGACAGCAATGCTGGTATATTGCAGGGAGAACTGTTTGAAAGGTATGTAATCAAGCCAACAAAGGAAATTGTTTCAGCAATAAAGAATAAGTTTCCTGATTTTCCTATAATAGGTTTTCCACGCTCTGCTGGAAATCTTTATAAGGATTACTATGAGAAAACAGGTGTATCTGCAGTAAGTATAGATTATAATGTTCCAATAGAATGGGCGAAAGCAAATCTAAAAATTCCTCTGCAAGGGAACCTTAATCCTAGTCTTTTGGCCTACAATAAGGCAGAAGCAATTGAAGAAGCAAAGCGTATAATAGATTGTTTTAGAGGGTTACCTTTTATATTTAATCTTGGACATGGAGTGCTTCCTGATACTCCGGTTGAAAATATTGCTGCATTAGTGGACCTAGTAAGAAACTACTAAAACTCTTGTATGAAAAGCCTTTATGAGGGTGGAATGAAAACCTTACTTGACAAATCTTTACACTTTCCTTATTACGGCAATAAGAGTATTTATCCTTGTTTTTGGGCTCAACGACAAAATTCAGTAAAAAAACTCAGATATCTATTGGCAGGTTACAAAAAATTATAGCGGCTGCATGTCTTTTTTATTTTTTCTACATTCAGCCAAATCGCGCTTATTTTAAGCGTTAGCACATTATTACAATGCCAATTTACATTATTATAGGGTCAAAACTCGCTATACGGGGATTTATTTGCCTTTTTAAATTTATTAAGCTTTTTAATATCTATAGTTAATATATTTAAGAGTACAAAAATACCAACCTTTATGTAAAATAATAAAACTTCTAGCTTTTTTGTTGTGTAGAGTTTATCATTTTTATTTAACTTTAGTGAGATTATGTCAGACCTTGCAAAGAGGATGTCTCTGATAAAACCATCGCCTACAATCGCTGTGACCGATAAGGCAAACAGATTAAAAAGCGAAGGAAAGAAAATTTGCGTTTTAGCTGCGGGAGAGCCGGATTTTGACACTCCAGATCATATAAAAAAGGCAGCTATTCAATCGATAAATGAAGGCAAAACTAAATATACTGCTGTTGATGGAACGCGTGAGCTTAAAGAGGCGATAATCAATAAGTTAAAAAGGGATAACATTCTAGAATACACACTTAGCCAAATCTGTGTTGGTGCTGGTGCTAAGCAGGTGTTATTCAATTTGTTCATGGCAACAATTAACCCTGGGGATGAAGCTATAATACCAGCTCCTTATTGGGTTTCATATGTTGATATGGTAAGTCTTTTTGGCGGACTGCCAGTTGTTGTAGAGTGCAAACAAAACTTTAAGCTGATACCGGAGTTACTGGAAAGCAATATAACTGAGAAAACTAAGTGGTTAATTCTCAACTCACCAAATAATCCAGCAGGAATTGTCTATACATATGATGAATTGAAAAGCATAGCGCAAGTATTGCTTAAACATCCACATGTGAATGTTGTTACAGATGATATTTATGAGCACATAGTATACGACGAAAAGTTTTTTACCATTGCTCAGGTTGAGCCAAAACTTTATGATAGAGTTTTTGTGGTCAATGGAGTATCAAAAGCCTATGCAATGACGGGCTGGAGAATAGGCTATATTGCAGGCAGGAGTGATGTGATAAAAGCTATTTCTACACTGCAGTCTCAAAGTACTTCTAACCCAAACTCGATAGCACAAGCAGCAGCAGTTGAAGCGTTAAACGGTGATCATAGTTTTTTGAAAGAAAGAACAAAAATCTTTAAGGATCGTAGAGATTTTGTAGTAAAAAAGCTAAATTCTGCTTCAGGATTGTCAGCATCTATTCCACAAGGTGCATTCTATTTGTTTGTCGCATGTGAAGGTTTATTGGGTAAGAGCACGAAAAGTGGTAAAGTAATAAATAGTGATCTTGATTTTGCTGAATATTTGTTGGAAGACCATTTAGTTGCTGTTGTTCCAGGAATTGCGTTTGGTCTGAAAAATTTTATCAGAATTTCTTATGCAACCTCTCAGGAACAATTAGAAATTGGATGTAATAGTATTATTAAAGCATGTGAAATGCTAAGTTAACTTTTTAATATTCTTATGTATAATATTTCAGTAAGATAGAGTTGATTTATGGCGTGGGTATATTTGCTATTAGCTGGTTTGGTTGAAATAATATGGACCACAGCACTGAAATATAGCAATGGCTTTACTCGTGTTATACCTGTAGTAATTATTTTAGTTAGCGGTTCTGTAAGTCTTTACTGGCTATCGTTAGCAATGAAGTCTATCCCCCTTGGAACATCTTATGCAGTTTGGACTGGTATAGGCTCTATAGGTGCAGCGATAATAGGAATAATGTTTTTTAATGACCCAGTAAATTTTGGGCGTTTATTTTCCCTTGCTTTGGTAGTGCTGGGTATTATAGGATTAAAAGTATTTTCCAATTAGGAAAAGTTAAGTACGTCTATTTTACCATCTCAGGACTTTCTACTAAAGTTGCCTTGGATTTTTCGGTTCTTGAAGAGGGCATTCCTATTGATTTAGCAAGTACCTTTCTGATGTTCAATGTTTCATTTTTCTCATTTTGTTGAATTAAGTTAATATCGTTTATTTTATTCATTAAATCTTTTCCTTCCTTTAAAATTTTTAAATCGCTTTCGTTGATATGATGTTCATTTTTAAATTCTGCAACGATTTCTTTCTTCTTTGGATGAGTATTCAGAAATTCTAATATCTGGTGTTTAGCAACAGCTTGAATAAATTTCTTATCGTGAAATATTGAATTGTTATGTAGTTCTTCTAGGCTTTTATCATATTGTTTTGCTTCGTTTACAGTAAGTTTTATTATTTCTTCTGTGCTACTTAAAAGTTCCCTGTATAACTTGTTGTATCTATTGCCTGTGTGTGCGGCAAATGTTTGTTCAATGTATTTTGTTATGTAGTTTTGTAGCGTATTGTCTATTGTACCTATGTTCATTCACTCACCTTGCTTTTATATTATATTTTACACACAAAAAGGTTAATATTTAGTTAACTACAGCGTTTCTGATACTGAATTTCATTAAAAATTATATTATTTAAAGTATAATCGGTATCACGAAATAAAAGCGTAAGTAAAATGAATTTTGTAACAAAACTAAAACTTATAGTAAAAAAAATAAAGCTTAAGATGAACAAGGGTAAAATTATAAAAATCCTTATCATCTGTGGTATAATTTTTTTCATATACCTTATCCATGAACCAGTTATAGATATGCTAAAAGGTCTCTTTTAAGAAAGATACTCGGATTAGAGTAGCTATTTACAAAAGTGTTGCTCCTTGCTGATAAAATACCTATAATTCTGTTTTTTAGGTAATATTAGGATTGCAGAGAAACTTTTTCATATGGTTGCTAGCATCACTATTTTATGCATACCAGTATATATTGCGTGTAATTCCAAATATAATCGCGCCTGAATTAATAACAAAATTTAACATAAGTATTACAGATGTTGGTCAATTTGGTGGGCTATATTATATAGGCTATACGCTTGCTCACATACCTGTTGGTCTTGCCCTTGATAGATTTGGGCCAAAGTTTGTTTTACCTGCGTGTATTGTCTTAACATTTGCTGGAACATTGCCGCTAATATGCTTTGATCAGTGGTATTACTCAATACTTGGTAGAATGATTGTTGGAGTTGGGTCATCTGCTTCAGCAATTGGGCTTTTCAAAGTTGCAAGCATGTATTTTTCACAAGAAAAATCAGCAAGGATGGCTAGCTTATCTATAATAATAGGGTTACTGGGAGCTATTTATGGTGGATTACCTCTAGACTTCTTGCTCAATAAATTTGGTTGGAATTATGTTATATACACTTTCTCAGCGTTTGGTTGCTTGCTCGCCCTACTTTTATTCTTAATAACGCCAAATTCTAACATAGAGGAGAGTAGAAATGACAACATACTTCAAGATTTAAAAACTGTACTTTTCAATAAACATATCATTCTAATCAGCTTTTTTGGGGGCTTGATGGTTGGGCCACTAGAAGGTTTTGCTGATGGTTGGGCAAAAGCGTTCTTATGTGAAGCATATCAAATGACCGGAGATTTGGCATCTTCACTTTCCTCTCTCATGTTTATAGGTATGGGAGCTGGATCATTCTTTCTCGCTTATTTACTGGAGAAGTATCCAGACAAACATTACGAGGTGATTATTGCGTGTTCTTTTGCAATGATCGCTAGCTTCCTCTTGCTTTTTACACAATTTGGCGGTTTATATATTGCATTACCTACACTTCTTGTTATCGGCTTTGCATCTGGGTATCAGGTAATTACTATTTACAAGGCAATAAGTTATGTAAACAATAACTTGGTAGGCTTAGCCACAGCTGTATCAAACATGATAGTTATGGTTTTTGGCTATTTTTTTCATACTGGAATTGCAAAAATAATAGACTTATGTTGGAATGGAACGGTAATACAAGGAAATCCTGTGTATGGTACTGAGTTACTAGTAAAAGCAATATCAATTATTCCTGTATGTTTGCTTTTGGCTGTTTTTGGATTTATGTGGTTAAGGAAAAGGTCTTATGACAATTGCTTCAGAAAGGATTTGTAACTCTGAAAATAATTTAAAGTCTTGTGATAATGAAGTTTATCTCTCTATAGAGAAGGAACTGCAGCGTCAAAGATCGCAGTTGCAATTGATTGCATCGGAGAATTTTGCAAGTAAAGCAGTGATGGAAGCACAGGGTTCTTTTCTGACTAATAAATATGCAGAAGGTTATCCTGGTAAAAGATATTACTGTGGCTGTGAGTATGTAGATGAAGTTGAAAATCTGGCTATAGAAAGGCTTTGTAAGCTGTTTAATGTTAAATTTGCAAATGTTCAACCTCACTCTGGTTCTCAGGCAAATCAAGCAGTGTTTGCTTCACTACTTACTCCGGGTGATACAATACTTGGATTGTCACTGAATTGTGGTGGACATTTAACTCATGGTGCAGCACCAAACCTTTCTGGTAAGTGGTTTAAGTCGATCCAGTATACAGTTAATAGAGACACTTACCTGCTTGATATGGATGAGGTGGAAAGGCTAGCGCTAGAGCATAAACCGAAGCTAATCATTGCTGGTGCTTCTGCTTATCCAAGAAAAATAGATTTCGAGCGCTTTCGTGAAATTGCGAATAAAGTTGGTGCATATCTGCTTGCAGATATTGCTCACTATTCAGGGCTTATTGCTGCAGGTTGTTACCCATCACCTGCTGAATATGCGCATATTATAACTTCTACAACTCACAAGACTCTACGTGGTCCTCGTGGTGGAGTGGTAATGACAAATGATGAAGCGTTACATAAAAAAATTCAGTCTGCAGTTTTTCCAGGATTGCAAGGTGGGCCACTTATGCATGTGATAGCTGCAAAAGCTGTTGCATTTAAGGAAGCATTAGCGCCAGAGTTTAAAACTTATAGTAAAAAAGTTGTGGAAAATGCGAAAGTGTTAGCTCAAGCGCTGCAAGGGCATGGGCTGAACATTATAACCGGTGGCACTGACTCTCATATAGTGCTAGTTGATTTAAGATCACAGAAGTTGAAGGGAAAAGACGTTGTAAATAGCCTTGAGAGAGCTGGCATTACCTGCAATAAAAACTCCGTGCCGTTTGACACAAAAAAACCAACCATTACTTCAGGGCTCCGTTTTGGTACCGCTGCTGAGACAACACGCGGACTTGAGAAAAAAGATTTTAAAGAGATAGCTGATCTGATAAATGAAATAATTCAGGGATTAATTGATGGAAATAGCCCTGATGTTGAAAAAGCAGTGAAAAATAAAGTTGAAAGTATTTGTAGTAATTTTCCTATTTATTAATTTATTTAGCATTGGAATTTCCTTCCTTTACTTTGGATTAAACTATTGTATAGTGATTTTATACCTCTTTAATTTTATGATAAATGTACCTAGCATAGAGAGTTGTGATTTTCACAATAAAAATGTTCTGCTCAGGGTTGACTTCAATGTTCCTATAAAAAATGGAAGAATTTGTGATGCCACTCGTATTTTGAGAGCGCTACCTACCATTCAGTATTTGGCAAATGCGGGTGCAAAAGTTATTGTTATCTCACATTTTGGGCGTCCAAAAGCCAAAGACAGTAACTTATCGCTAAAAAACGTAGTTGAAACTTTATCGCGGCTGCTAAGCAAAGAAGTGAAATTTATTGATGATTGTATTGGTGAGAGAGTACAAAGAGCAATAAATGCGATGGATGGAGGAGATATAATATTACTAGAGAATCTGAGGTTTTATAAAGAAGAAGAGCAGAATGATTCAAATTTTGCTAAACAATTAGCATCTCTAGCAGATATATATATAAATGATGCGTTTTCTTGCTCTCACAGAGCTCACGCTTCTATTTCACGCATTACGGAATTTTTACCTTCTTATGCAGGATTTTGCTTGCAAGATGAGCTAAAGTATCTTGAGCAAGCTATATCGTTTGACGCTAAACCTATTACTGCGATAGTTGGTGGAGCTAAAATATCAACTAAAATAAAAATGCTTATAAAGCTAGCAGAAAAGGTTGATTACCTTATTCTGGGCGGCGCAATTGCTAATAATTTTTTGTTATTTAATAAAGTTAATATAGGCAAGTCTTTTTTTCAAAATGGCGTTGATGATCTTCTGCACGATATTGTTGAGACGGCAAATAAAAACAATTGCAAAATAGTTGTGCCAGAAGACGTTTTGGTTGCAGTAAATTCTGATTATAGCACTGGCGTTTTAAGAAAAATTGAATCCATTTTGGACGGTGATATAATTTTAGATATCGGACCTCAAACTTTAAGCACAATAAGCGGTATAATAGCAAGCAGTAAAACTCTGCTGTGGAACGGACCTATTGGTGTTTTTGAACATTCAGCTTTTGCAAATGGTACAGTAGAGGTGATGAGAGTAGTAAGTGATTTGACACACGAAGGAAAATTAACCAGTGTAATAGGAGGAGGAGATAGTCTATCTGCAATAAATACTGCAGGTCTTGCCGATAAAGATTTTACATATATTTCAACTGGTGGGGGAGCGTTTTTAAGTTGGCTAAGTGGTGATGAGATGCCAGGACTGCGATCAACATTAGATTAAAACTTTTTTAAGTTGTTGCTTATACCCTAGCTTCTTTATGAATATGATTATGTCGAAAATAGCTAAGTTAATCTTGTGCTTAATAATACCAGTAATAGGATTTGTTTTTTACATTAAGGAGCATTATCTCAATGATGCAAATTCACAAATTGGCTTTGAGCCGTTTTTCAAAACAGATTCTTCAGATCCAGACTATATTCCACCACTTCCAGAGTTGACTGATTTTGATAGAGGAGTGTTAAGGGTTTGTGGAGATTGGGGAACACAGCCTGATGAAGAAGATTTCAGAATTTTGCTTGATTGTCCGCAGCATCAAGAAGTGGTGAAAAGGATATACGATAAGCTTGATCATCAGGTGATTACACCTAGTGCAGACTTGGGGTTGTTTAAAGATGAATTGACTAAGATTTGGTTTACAAATAGCGGAACTGAAAAAGAAACTATAGGGTTTGGGCATATTTTTTGTGGTGAACCAGATAGATTGGGGCTAGGTGGTATGCATTTTGTAGGTAGATATGTTGAGGCTCAAGAAAATAAGTGGGCGGGTGCGATTTGGGATAATGAATCTCTGTGCAATAAATTAGATATTAAGCCACCTGTTTACACATTTGGAATGAAATATCTAGGTAAGGATGGAGAAGTGAAAGTTAAGTGCCCAAGTGGGTACGCGTATAACCTTCATGCTGATGATATTTTAGTTTCTGCAACTAAGGCGTTTAAGGAGCTGGGAAAAGATGGAATGTGTCTGTATAAAATGGAAGATGACAATTATCAATCAGTGTTTGTGAGAAAGAAAGACGCTATACTCACATTCTATCCTGACTTAACACCAAAATGTAATGATAAGAGTATTAATTGTAGCTGTAGCAAGTCTTGATTGGCTGAAAAAAAGTAAACATTTTATGTGTGTTATGCTAATTTAGTTATATTAAGGGCAATTTGTAGAGCTACATGAAACTTATAGTAAAAAAATGTTTGTCTGTTTTATTTCTGTTGCTGCTTGTAGCGCCTCTTTTATATGGACAACAATCTTGTTTAAGTGATATTGAGAACGATTTTCAAGATTTGAAAACATCATTAAAAAATCCAATATTTTTAGATCCTGCACCGAGTTTAAATTATGATGATAGAGAAGGCAAAAAAGTGTTGATGGTGGTGGTGCACCATACCGAATCACCAACATTAAAAAGTACAAAATACGCATTAAATTCTTCAGGGATATCAGTACAGCTTATTGTTGATAGAGATGGTAGCATTACTCTGATGGTTCCACTTGAAAAACGAGCATGGCATGCTGGTATAAGTTATGCGAAAGTTCAAGTAGATAATGTGGTTGAAGAGCTACGAAAACTGAATGATTATTCTATAGGTATAGAGATTGTAAACACAGGGCTTGAGCCTTTTCCAGAAGAGCAAATGAAATCTGTCAAAGATCTGATTTTGTACCTCATGAAGCGCTTTAAGATTAGAAAAGATATGATATTTAGTCACGCTGAGATAGGCACTATAGTGTACAACTCAGCAATTGAAGGTTACGCAATGCGTAAGCCTGATCCACATAAGTTATTTGATTGGGAGTTATTAGAGAAAAGTGGTATTGGATTGCATATAGGTGATAGAATCAGTCCTCAAGACGCAGAACAAAAAGTAAATGAGGTTTTGTATAAGGTAGGTGATAAGAGTGAAAATATTTTGAAATTAAAAAAAAGGTTAAACGGTTTTTTTTATAAAATACTGCCTTGGAATGATAGGGAAGGTAATATGATTTTTCCTGACAATAATGCTAATTACTCAAATGAGTTTGATGAAAATTTTGCGTGGGTTATCAATCAGTTTTCAATGCACCACTTGCCGAAAGAGATTAGAAAAGACTTGCCTCTAAAATTAGAACAAGAAGATATTTTGCCTGAATTTTTAGTTAAGTATAGAAATCTTATTTTTAGTGAATTCTTATCTTTAAGTGATAAAACTCAATTAAGCTTAAAGCCACCATTTTTGAATGAAGAGGATTATAAGCATTTATTATCTTCTCTTGCAGAATATGAAAATAATATTTCTTCTGATGCATTTGCTATGCTCATGTACAAGATTAAGCTATATTATGACTCTTATCTAAGATACAATATAAGATCTTCACTTTATATTCCATTTAGACTTAATTCATTTGAAAAGCTAGATATTTTAAAGAATGAAATATTATCTTTTAAGTCTATAAGCCCTGAAAAGGCTATAGAAGTCTCGAATTTGATTAATGAGTTTAGGTCGAAAATTTTATCTGATTTCCAAAATTTTGAAAAGCAATGGTTTCAAGAATTTAAGGACACTTGGAAACAAAAATTTATACCGAATATGGAAAGGCAAATGTCTTGGACTGCGCTACATGAAACTGTGTTGGAATATTTAGAAAAGGCGAAGAAAGAAGTCTAATGAGTATTACAATGACCAGATGCATGGGCAGAGAAAAATAAAGGCACATGCATCTGGAAGTATACAAAAATTTCTAAATGAGATTAATATAGTATTGGGATGACAGAGTTTAAAAAATAAGTTACTTTTTTTATTTTTGGTAAAAAGTATTCTATGGGTATTAAAATTGCACCTTCTATACTTTCAGCAGACTTTGCAAAATTAGGGGAGGAAGTAAAAAGAATTAGCGACTTGAATGTAGATTATATACACATAGACGTTATGGATGGAAATTTTGTTCCAAATATTACAATAGGTCCGAATGTTATCTATGCGATACGTAAATATAGCAACCTTCCTTTTGATGTGCACTTAATGATTAAATCTCCTGGTGACCATATTGAAAGTTTTATAAATGCTGGTGCTGATATTATCACTATACATGCAGAAGCAGAGATACATCTTGAGAGGCTAGTAAGAAAGATAAAATCATATAAAAACAATACAAAAAAAATAATACAAGTTGGAGCTTCAATTGTTCCTTCAACTTCTCCAAGCGTGCTTGAGTATATAATAGATGAGCTAGATATTGTGCTAATTATGACAGTCAATCCTGGATTTGGAGGACAGGAGTTTATTCATTCGCAGTTGAGTAAGATATCTACTGTGAGGAAAATGATACAGGACCGTAATCTTAAAACACAAGTTTCAGTAGATGGTGGAGTTAACTTTTCTAACGCAGCTGATATAATAAAAGCAGGTGCAAATATATTAGTTGCTGGATCAGCAATATTTAAAGCTGAAGACATGAAAAAGGCTGTAAACGATCTTAAAAATCTTTCGTTATAACCCTACAGATAACACAAACCATTTTTGTTATCTTGTCAGTTTTAAAAATTCCTATTATCCCAGTGTTTCGACACTGAGATAATAGAAAGTAAGTTCAACCTCAATAGAAACCTGATGACGAGTCATTATTACCAAATTTTGGTCTGCTTCTATTACTAAAACCAGAACGAGGACGAGTAGGTCTATTACTATGATAATTATCTTCAGGTTTTTTATTAAACGAGTTGTTATAATAATTATCCCTATTATTTAAACCATCTCTCCTTTCTTCATTGTAAAGCTTACCTTCAAAAAATTCACCTGTTTCTTGATCAACACGACGTCTTGATAATTTTGGACATCCACCTTTTTCAAAGTCAATTATCAAAGCTTTGAAGGTATCACCCTGTTTAAGTATATCCTCAATGGACTCTACATGTTGATTAGCTACCTCGCTTATATGCATTTTTCCTTTTCTTCCATTAAGAAGTTCTAGCTCTACAATAGACTTCTCTATCTTTACAACTTTAGCATCAATTATAGAACCTTGTTCTAGCTCTGTTATTGAATCAATCATCATATTCTTTGCAGCTTCAGCTTCAGTACTACTAATGGCAAAAACAGAAACTTTACCGTCATCCCCTATTTCAATTTTTGCATTACTTCTTTTACATACACTGCGTATATTTTTTCCTTTAGTACCAATAGCTGCAGAAATTTTATCTTTATCTATATAAAACGATAACACTCTTGGTACATGATCTTTTATATCCTTACGATGTTCTGAAATTACTGCATTCATTTTTTCTAAGATATGTAATCTTCCGACTTTTGCTTGTTCTAAAGATTTTTCAACAATTTCAAAGCTTATACCAGGAATTTTCATATCCATCTGCAGTGCTGTAATCCCTTCGCTAGTTCCTGCTACTTTGAAGTCCATATCACCAAGATAGTCTTCATCGCCCAGTATATCAGAAAGTATTATATGCTCATTTTTGTCTTTGATGAGACCCATAGCAATTCCTGCAACGGGAGCCTTTATTGGCACACCTGTATCCATTAATGCAATGGAAGTTCCACAAACTGTTGCCATAGAAGAAGAACCATCAGATTCCATAATCTCAGATACTACCCTTATTGTATAAGGAAATTCAGATTTATCAGGTAAAACAGGATGAATTGCTTTCCAAGCAAGTTTACCATGACCAATTTCTCTCCTTCCTGGTGCGCGTATAGCAGAAGCCTCTCCAACAGCAAATGGAGGAAAATTATAATGCAACATAAAATGTTCACGTCTATCCCCTTCAATGTCATCCACAATTTGCTCATCTTGTGTAGTACCAAGAGCAGTAACAACTAGTGCCTGAGTGCTACCCCTTGTAAATAGCGCAGAACCGTGAGTCTTGGGTAGAATGTCAGCCTCAATTTCTATCTGGCGTATTTCATCATACTTACGGCTGTCTATTCTCACACTTTTCCTTCTAATCATTTCACGCACTAAAGATCTTTCAAAGCTTTTTACTGCATAAGTAATTAACTTTTCGTCTTTTCCAGCCTCTTTAAGAGTATTCAATATATTATTCCTGACTACTTCTAGAGCTTGGACTCGCTCTTGTTTTACTGTTTTTGAATATGCTTCTTCAAAGTCTTTTCGATATTTTTCAAGTTCTTGAGTTATATCTGATATATCAACAGGAGCAAAGCTTTCAGGTTTATTGCCAACTGTATCAGCAAATTCTTTTATGAGCTTAATAACAGGTTGAAGGTGTTCATGACCAAATTTTATTGCGTTTAAAACATTTTCTTCAGAGAGCTCTTTGACTTCCGATTCGACCATTAAGATCGAATTTTCATCACCAGACAAAAACAGATCCAAGTTGCTCGCTTTCATCTCTTGAACGGAAGGATTGAGTATATAATTGTTATTTTCATCACAACCGACCATGACTCCAGCTATAGTAAAGTGGAAAGGAACACCAGAAATTGCAAGAGCTGCGACGGTACCTATCAATGCTGGTACTTCAGGAGAATTGACCGTATCGTAAGTTAACAGATTACATACTACACTAATTTCATCATGAAAACCTTCAGGAAATAACGGCCTTATACTTCTATCTATTACTCTTGAAATTAAAGTTTCTCTATCAGATGGTTTTCCTTCTCTTTTAAAAAAACCACCAGGAATCTTACCCATGGCATAACTTTTTGCAATAAACTGCACATTTAAAGGGAGAAAATCAACACTTTCTTCCTTCTTTTTTCGTACAACAGTGACTAAGATAGAAGTATCTCCATAATTTACAACTACTGAACCATCAGCTTGACGTGCTATTTTCCCAGTTTCTAAAGATAAGGTACGCCCCTCCCAATCTATAGATTTTTTTATAATTTCAAACATACAAAATTCCTCGATTATTTTCTAATGCCTAACTTCTCTATTAACTCTTGATAGGCTTCATTACCAAATTTACGTTTTATATAATTTAAGTGCTTGCGCCTTCTACCTATCAATATAAGTAAACCGCGCTTAGAATTATGGTCATGCTTATGCGCTTTAAAATGCTCAGTTAAATTACTGATCCTCTCGGTTAAAATTGCACACTGTACAAAAGATGAACCTGTATCATCTTCTTTAATTGCATATGTACTAATCAAACTTTTTTTCTTTTGGGATGTTATTGACATCTAAACCTCATTTCAAAATATTAAAAACACGAATAGGCTTCACACAACCATGAGTAAAACTGCAAATTGCAATAGGTACATTACCCACTATCGTACAAAAAGTATCATAATTCTTTAAATTACGCAAGTTATTTAATATAATTTCTTGACCTTTTCTGATTTTCTCCGCTTCCTCTAAGGAAATTTCAACTTTGAACATCGATTTTAAAGCCGATTCAATGGGAATGATGAAGCCTTTTCTATTACCTCCATCATCTTCTGTCATCCCACCCTCCGATGTCATCCCAGTGTCAAGCACTGGGATCAAGCTTATTGCATCACGAACATTGTTTTTGACATATGCTCCTAGAATCTTTTGTCCATTACATGATTTGTAAGTATTTGTATCCAGTGTCAAGCACTGGGGAGAGTAAGTTGTTGTGTTTTTTTTAGTAAGTTGCTCAATTGTCACTGATTCATCTTCCTTAAAATCACCTACCATCGTTCTTCTTAATTTTGTAATGTGTCCAAAGCAATTTAATGTGACTCCAAGATCTCTTGCAATTGATCTTACATATACGCCGCTACCGCAGATCATAGAAAAATCAGCACTATTATTTATAGTGTCCAAGAATATCAGCTTCAGTTCATGTATTTTGACTTGCCGGGGCTTTATATTTACCTTTTGCCCACTTCTTGCTAATTTATATGCTCTTGCTCCCTTGATTTTCACTGCTGAAAATTGAGGAGGAGTTTGTGTTATCTCACCAATAAAATCCTTAATCGCACAGTTTATTTGGTTATATTCGGGTTTTATATCGCTAGTTCTAATGGTATCACCACCCAAATCATCCGTAGTTGTTTGTTTTCCCCATTTTATTGTGAAATTGTATGCCTTTAAGTCACAAGATAAATACGGTATAGTTTTTGTTGCTTCACCAAGAGCGATCGGTAATATACCTGAAGCCAAAGGATCAAGTGTTCCCAAATGTCCGGCTTTTTTTATTCCAAAAATCCTTTTAATTTGAGTTACAGCTTGTGCAGAACTCATTCCTGTTGGTTTATCAAGATTCAGCCAGCCATTTACCATGTATCAATCTTACATAATTAGTAACAATTTAGAAAGTAGATAAAATATTAAGTTGTTAATAAAAATGCTTGACTAGTGTGCATTGTTAATATACAATTAACTTTTTATTAACCTTAATTAAGGAGGAAGTAATTATGACTACTATATGGAAATTGAAAAATATAGCACCCATAACAAAAATGAGTATTGAAAGTACAGTTGCAACTGCATCTTTAGCAGCAGCAATAACAACATTATTGATTGCTACTAAAGTAATTGCTGGACCTGCGTCTTTAGCACTTATTGCTAGCCCTGCTGGAATTGCAGTTCTGTTTATTGTCGCTGTATATTTTGCCGCAGCAGCTTATGCTTCATATCAGCAAATGCATAAGAATGAAGAAATAGGAGTGAATGTTAAAGATACAGATTTCTTTGTTCTTCTTGGTGATATGGTAAAGAGTGGTGAAGTTGTTGAAGAAAATCAGAAATTAAATCTGAAACTTTCAAAAGATGATTATGAAGCATTAACAAATGGTAAAAATGTTGGTGATGAAGTAACTCTGAATGTGTTGCTAAAAAATAAATCAGTTGAAGTTAAATTTAAACACGTTGCTGTTGCTAACGATAATGATAACTATAAATTGGAATTAATTAGCGTAGATGGTGAAGGTCAGCTTGCTGAAATGAAAGAAAGGTTAGCTATGGCTCCTGATTCTAAGTCATTAACAGTTGCGGTAGGTGATAAAGATCCTGAAGCTTTAAAGAATGAAGTTCAAGCTAAATTAGGAGAGGTTGCAGTAAATGCAGCTCTATCAAAAATTGCTCAGAAGTAAGCAGTTTTAAATCGAGAAAAAAAGAGGTAGAGTTATCTCTACTTCTTTTCTCTATCATTTAGGTACGTAAGATCTATCCCACACCTCAACTACATCCTCACTGAACTCTATTATCTTTACTTTTTTGAATTTATGGCAGTTGTTTATGGATTGAATCCCTAGATCTCCTATAAAAGGAGTGGCATCATTGCCTAGAATTTTACCACTGCGACAGATTATTAATCTATCAATCAAATTATGCTTTAATAGCTCTGTAATTAATATTCCTCCACCTTCAACTAATAACCTTGTTATGCCAATTTCTGAAACAAGTTTTGATGCCATGTCTTTTAGGCAGACTTTATCGATAATGTCAGGCTCCGATGTCATTCCAGCGCGTGACCAGTTTTCATTATGCAATTGCTTGAAGTTTTCTGGATCCCAGTGTCTGGGCACTGGGATGACAGGAGAAGGTATTGGAATGACAGGAGAGTGTGTTGGGGTAACATCTGGAATAACAGGAGGTTTGTGATTTGAATTGACTATCAAATAATTAATGTTTTTTATTTTTTTCTCTATTTCTCTGTTTGTAATCACCCAAGTTGTTATTTTGTCTGCAGTTTTTGCAATATTATGCTCTTCCTTCAATTTCCCTTGGCTATCGATAATTAGCCTTATTGGCGACCTGTCTTCGAGTCCTGGTAATCTGCAAGTTAAGAGAGGATCGTCATTGATAAGGGTACTACTGCCAATCATAATTGCATCATATTTTGCTCTGAGCTCATGTACCCAATTTCTCGTATCTTCACTTGTTATCCATTTGCTATCACCTGTAAATGTTGCGATTTTTCCGTCAAGAGTTGTTGCGATTTTGCAAGCTATGAATGGTCTATGAAATTCTTTAGTGGTGAAAAAACCGACATTCAATACTTCTGCCTCTTTTTGCATAATACCTTGCTCAACTTCAATTCCTGCTTCTTTCAGAGCTTTAATTCCTCCACCTGAAACTCTACTATCTGGATCAATTGCTGCAATTACTACTCTTTTTATTCCTGATTTTATGATTTCTGCAGTGCAAGGTTCTGTAACTCCAAAGTGGCAGCATGGTTCAAGAGTGACGTACATAGTTGCACCATGAGTTAAATCTTTAGCATTTTGCAAAGCAACTACTTCTGCATGTGGACGTCCACCGATTCCTGTGTAGCCTTCACCGATCACCATACCGTTTTTTACAATGATACATCCAACAGCGGGATTTGGTGCAACACTTCCAAGACTTTTTTCTGCAAGTTTTAATGCGATCGACATGAAATAATCATCAGTCATTAGAAAGAAGTCATTTCGTATGAGGTATCAAAAATTCTTCTGTGCTCGTGTATGGCAAATCTATCTGTCATACCTGAGATATAATCACATATTATTACTGAACGCTGAGATTCACAAGCAAGTTTGTTCCACTCTATAGGTAATAACCCTGGGTTTTCATAAAAGCATTGAAAAAGCTCCTGTACTATACGTTTTGCTTTGTTCATTGTTCTGGTCAGTTTATAACTTCTGTATATTTTTTCCATGTTGAAATTTTTCATCTCTTTTGTGGCATTTGCAACTTCTGGTGAAAATGTGACTAGCATATTATTTAAGCTCCTTACATCTTCTACGCTTTTTATTTTGTAGTCTTTAATATTTCTTTCAGTCTGAAAAACGACATCATTTATCATAATTCCTATAGTTCTACTCAGTGATTCATGTATGAGTTTGCTTTGAGCCAATTCTGAATGTTCGCTTTTTACTTCTTTGAACATTTTGCCAATTAAAGGAACATCGAGCAAATCTTCGGTTATTACTAAATTTGCCCTGAGTGCATCATCAAGATCATGAACACTATAAGCGATGTCATCAGCAATCGAAGCAACTTGTGCTTCAATGCTTGAAAATTCTTCAAGTTTTAGATCATATTTTTCATTATATTTTAATAGCAGCTGATTATTTGTAGAAGACTCCGCGTTTTGACCAAGCAAGGGACCGTTATGCTTTGCAACACCTTCAATCACTTCCCAACTTAGATTCATGCCATTAAAGTCAGCATGTTTTTGTTCAAGATAAGTTAAAATCCTTATAGCTTGAACATTATGATCAAACTTATACTTCTCCTTATCAACTTGAACTAGAGCATCCTCACCTGTGTGACCAAATGGAGGATGACCAAGGTCATGTGCAAGCGCTATGCATTCAGTGATGTCCTCATCTAAGCCAAGTCTACGAGCAATGGATCTTGCAATTTGTGCAACTTCAAGGCTATGAGTTAGCCGAGTGCGATAGTAGTCATGCTCATAATTGATAAAAACTTGTGTTTTGTACCCCAATTTCCTAAACGCATTAGAGTGAATAATGCGGTCCCTATCACGCTGAAAGCAGCTGCGATTTTTGTCTTCTGGCTCTTTGAAATTTCTTCCTTTTGTTTTATTTGGAAAGCACGCGTAACTTAATAGAAAATTATTGTTTGACATGTAAAATTTCTACTATAATAGGTTATCAATAATGAACGGTGGTTGTTATGTCAACAGATTACAATATTAGCTTAACTGACAATGCATTAAGGAAAATCCACTCCCTTGTAGAACAGGAAGGAGATGAGAGTTCTGTTTTGCGGGTTGCAGTTTCAGGTGGTGGATGCTCTGGCTTCAAGTATAATTTTCTTATGGATCAAATAAATAAGAAGATGTCTTTGGGTGACGATTTTGACGATGATGAAGACGACGATTTTGACGATGACGAAGATAGCGAGGATTATAGAAGCCACTCCAGTTTTAGTGAAAAAGGTAAAGATATAGTAATTAATGATGAGAATGGAAACCCTGTGTTAATGGTTGATAATTGTTCAGCGAAATTTTTAAATAATTCAACTATAGATTATACTGAAGATCTAAGTGGTTCTGGTTTTCAAATCAAGAATGCTCTCGCTAAGTCTCGATGTGGGTGTGGTAACAGTTTCTCGGTCTAATTCTCCCTCCTGGATCTTTTTATAATATGGACAGTGATGTAGCACTAGAGCTAGCTTCTGTGAGTAAGAGCTTCAAAAAAAGTCCTGCTATTGTAGAAGATATCAATCTGAGTCTTACAAGAGGGCAAGTAGTTGCATTGATCGGCAGTTCAGGATCAGGAAAAACAACTATATTGCAAATTGCAGGCCTATTGGATAAGCCAACTTTAGGTGTAGTGACAATAGATGGAGTAAATTGTACGCAAGCCAGCAATAAATATAAAACTCATGTAAGAAGAAATTTTCTTAGCTTTGTTTATCAATTTCACTATTTATTACAAGAGTTATCAGTGTTGGAAAACGTTATGCTTCCTCAGCTTATTGCAAGAAGAAGCAAAGCTGAAGCAAAAAAAAAATCGCAAGCAATATTGGAAAAATTTGGTTTGGAAAGTAAAGCAAGTAGTATGGTATCTGAAATTTCTGGTGGAGAAAGGCAGAGGGTTGCAATTGCAAGAAGCATTGTAAACTCTCCAAAGCTTTTACTTGCAGATGAGCCAACGGGAAATTTAGACCCAACAAATTCTTTGAATGTATTTTTGCTGTTACATTCATATGTAAAGGAAAATAACAGCTCTATGCTTATAGTAACACACAACTATATCCTTGCAGAAAAAGCAGATCACATTTTTCAGTTAAAAAACCGATCATTAGTAAAGCTGTAAATGGAAGAAACAAGTACAATACAAAGCTACCTATAACTTGTACTTATTTAACCAATGGTCATTAACGGAGTATAATTCGCATGAAATGCTTTCATTATTTTTTATACACGGACTCTTTAACTTACGCTGTTTACTTAGAAAGCATCCTGACAGCATAAACATTGCTAAAACGAGAAATAATAATTGCCTAAACATAACAAGACTTTTTTTATTTATATTAATACGTTCATTTCTCTCATTTGTAAAGTTAGGCATATTCTTTTACCCTTATCTCTTTTTTAACTTTTTTGGAGGAAGTGACTGCACTGTTTAAGCGTAGTTTTATATAATTATCTATAATTTGAGCTACTTCCTCTTCTTTATCCCTTAAAAAGTGGTTAGTATCGTCTACTATATGGTATTCCATATGGTTATTTTTTACCGAATTTATTAACCTTTGTGCTAATTCTGTTACATCGCTTTCTTCTGAAATTGTATCATTATTACTTTGTATTATAAGTCCAGGAACTGGGCAAGGAGAGAGAAAAGAGAAATCGTACTTAGTTGCTGGAAGAGAAAGGGCAACAAAACTTACTATCTCTGGACGGCGCATTGTCAACTGCATAGCTACCCATGCTCCAAAAGAAAAACCGACTATCCAAATTGGAACGTTGTTAGAGTTATGCTCCTGAAGCCAATCAATAGCTACTGCAGCATCAGTTAATTCTCCTATACCCTTATCAAAAGTTCCGGTAGATTTTCCGACACCACGAAAATTAATTGTCAATGCAGAAAAGTTATTATCGATAAAAGATTCATATATAGTATGTATAATCTTACTATCCATACTACCACCATATTGAGGGTGATGATGTAAAATTAGCACAACTGGTGCATTGGTATCTTTGCTTTGATGATATCTACCTTCTATCTTTTTTGTTGCATTATTTAAAAAGACTTCTACCATGATTGCTCCTAATAAAAACCTGTTTTGACAGGGCTTGATAATGTAAATTATTTATTAATTATGTATTAATTTCACTGTTTTTGCAATAAATTTTTTATCGTGTTAAAGTTAACATACATAATTGGTTAATGGTAAGTGACAAATAAGCCTGTGAGTTTATTCTCTCTGGAAGAAAGTAGTTGCGTGTATGCTGATTATAATGCAACTGCTCCAGTGAGTAAAAATGTAAAAAAAAGTATACTTGAGATTTTGTCAAAACAAACACTAAATCCATCATCTCTGCATAAAAGAGGACAAGAAGCGAGGAAGATTCTTAAAGAGGTAAGAGATAACGTACGTGATGCTCTTAGCATTCCAGATGATAAAGAAATAGTTTTTACGTCTGGTGCAACTGAAGCAAACAACCTCGTCATGAGAGGAATGAAAGGCTATCTGCATGTAATTTCAGCTACAGAGCATCCTTCAATTCTTAATTCTGCATGTAATCCACATATAATACCCGTTAATCAAGAGGGTATTGTTGACTTTTTAGAGCTAGAGAAAATTCTAAGCGAACTTGAAGGGAATAAAGTAATAATTTCAGTGATGATGGCTAATAACGAAACTGGAGTTATCCAGCCTGTTAAGGAAATAGCTAAAATAGCACATAAATTCGGGGCAATCTGTCACACTGACGCTGCTCAAAGTGTTGGGAAAATCAAAGTAAATATGGAAGATTTAGGAGTGGATTTACTTACTTTATCTGCTCACAAATTTGGTGGTATAGCAGGTAGTGGAGTTTTAATATTTGACAAAAAGCTTGTAATAGAACCTACTATAATAGGTGGTGGGCAAGAAAGAGGATTGCGTGGTGGTACAGAAAACATTGTTGCAATTGCAGGTCTTTCTGCTGCATTGCAAAACATTCCAGATCTTCTATCAAAAATGAATGAAGTGGAGAAGCTGCGTGATCAATTGGAGTGTGAATTATTAAGTCTTGTCAGTGATATCAAGATCTTTGGCAGAAATTCTGAAAGATTGCCAAATACAAGTTTTATTTATATGCCGAGGGTAAAGAATGATCTGCAGCTCATGCATTTTGACTTAAATAATATTGCAGTCAGCAATGGTTCTGCATGCTCTTCTGGAAAAGTTGGGCCTTCTCATGTTTTGCTTGCAATGGGAGCAACAAAAGAGCAAGCAGAATGTTCAATTAGAATCAGTATAGGTCCGGAGGTTAAACCGCGAGACATAGAAAAAATAGTGGATTGTTGGTATAGTATCTATAAGAAGAATGCTTTAGTAAATGCAAAAACTACTTTCACCATTCCCCTTAAATCATGATAGAGGGAATGGTGAAAGTAATTTCTATTGCCAGAGGTTGTTATAATAGTTAAATGCTGCTGAAAACCGATTTGCTTATAGTTATGGAAGAAATTCTCTAATTGCATACCACACCATTCAATTGTAGTATGTCATTTTATACTTGATAAAAACGCTGTATTGTATTATAATATATCATCAAGAGATAATAAGGAGTTACATATGTCTTATATGAAAAACGAACAGGATATTCGCTCTCAGGGCGTTTATTATAGTGCTGGACTCAGGAGTTACCTAACTAAAGTATACAATTATATGGCTTTAGCTTTAGGTGTTACAGGGCTTGTTGCGTTTTTAACAGTGTTTTCTGGTCTTTTCCAGGTGATTTATTCCAATCCTGTTCTATCGCTTGTGGTAATGCTATCTCCAGTTGCATTGGTGTTTTATATGTCTTTTAGGCTTCAACACCTAAGTGCTCAGTCAACACTTACTGTATTTTTTCTATTCTCAGTTTTAATGGGAATTTCTTTATCTCATATTTTTATAATTTATACTGCAGAAAATATAGCGAGAGCATTTTTCATTACATCGATCATGTTTGGTTCTATGGCTTTATATGGTAATACTACAAAAAAAGATCTTACCAGCATGGGTTCTTTTTTGATTATGGGAATCTGGGGGTTAATCATTGCATCTATAGTTAATCTGTTTCTTGGAAGCAGTCCTCTCTATTTTGCAATATCGTTTGTATCAGTGATAGTGTTTACTTTAATGACCGCATACGATGCTCAGAGAATCAAAGATGTTTATTATAGATATAATGATGGCTCAGAAGTTGCAACTACTAAGCTGGCAATACTTGGTGCAACTAATCTTTACTTTGACTTCATCAATATATTCCTCAATTTACTCAGGTTACTTAACTTGTTCAACAATAAGGATTAGATGATTTCCTTTTTAAGGGGAAACAATAAAAGTTCTATAGTTTTCCTCCTAATATCTTTAGTGGTATTGATGCTGTGTCTTGCATATGCTTCAGTACCGTTGTATAGCATCTTTTGTAAAGCTACTGGATATGGTGGCACAACGAGAAAAGTAACTAATGCAACAATAAATGCAACTGACCAAAAAATCAGGGTTCACCTTAATGCTGATATAATATCAGGTCTGCCTTGGGAATTTAAATCAGAAACTAACTACATCGATACAAATATAGGGCAACAAAGTTTAGTATTTTATTATGCAAAAAATTTATCTGATCAGCCTTCTTTTGGAATGGCAGTGTATAATGTCACACCTTTTAAAGCAGGTAAATATTTCAATAAAGTTGCATGCTTTTGTTTTGAAGAGCAAATGCTGCTACCAAAACAAAAAGCGGCTATGCCCGTATCCTTTTACGTAGACCCTGAAATAATGCGTGACAATAGTACAAAAGATTTAAGTGAAATAACACTATCATATACGTTTTTTAAGCTTAAATAACAAACCTTTTCCTATTGTAATCCGAACAAGGTTGTACGATACATCTATTGAATTGAGCAGGAGCTCTTATTTGCTTTTTGCACACTGACTACTTGTGTTTCAGTGTTCGTTGTTGCTAATTCCCATCCTTCATTATTTGCTTCACAAGCATTCCAACATTGAGCCAACTCCTTATTATTTTTTACAGAATCTGGTATTTCTATGTTGGGTTTTTTTTCTAATGTATGCTCAATTAGAATTTTACAGCAATCCTTGGATTTCGTTGACTTATCTCTACCATATAATTTAGCAACATAGTCTAAAGCGGTATTTCCACCATAGTTTTCATTTGGGTTATCATTTACTCCCGCTTTTATGAGAGCTTTTAATATATCTGGAGAACGAGCCAAAACGCAGGCATGTAAATATCCTTTTTCATTTTGCACATTAGCTCCTGCTTTTATTAAAACTTGCGCTAAATTTGTTAAAGTGTATAATTTATAATTAATGGCAATAGAAAAAAGACTATCTATTGGAAAGCCATCATAATCTTTCAAGTCAAATTGGTGATTAATATCAAATCCTTTTTTTTCCCAAGAAGTATATAAATATTTACAATAATCTCTTTTTTTATCTGATTTTTGTATTCTATATTCTAACCTTTCTTTTATTTTTTTTATTACATTGTTAACATCCAAATCATTATCTTCATCCACTTTGCACAACACATTGAATAAAACACCATAAAGCCAAATTTCTCTGTTCATGATAATTTGTGCCTCAAAACTATTAACAATACGCTTATGTAGTGTATAAACTCTAAATAACATTTTGCAAAAATATTAATTGCTAGATAACATAATTAAAGTTTTTGTCTTACATTTATCATGGTTAGAGCTATACAAATTAAAAAAACTGGGGGGCCAGAAGTATTAGAATTTGTAGATAAGAGCATAGGTGAGCCAAAAGATGAGGAAGTCTTAATACGTCATACAACTATCGGCTTAAATCGTTATGATTTAGAACACAGAAAAGGTACACGCAAAATTAAAGATCTGCCATCAGTACTTGGAGTAGAGGCAGTAGGAGTTGTTGAAAAGCTTGGTAAAAAAATTAGTGATGGACTTAAGGTTGGAGATAGAGTTGGATATTGCACAGCTCCTCCAGGGGCATATTGTGAAAAGCGCATTGTACACCAGAAATATTTGATAAAAATTCCGAATGATATACCTGATGAAGTTGCTGCTGCAGTATTGTTTAAAGGTATGACAGCTCACTATTTAGTTAATCAATCTTATAAAATCAGGCCTGGTGCTTTTGTACTAGTTCATGGAGCTAATGGTGGTTTGGGGCAAATAATATGCCAATGGGCAAAGGATAAAAAAGGTATAGTGATAGGTTCTATAAGCTCTGACGAAAAAATGAAGATAGCTTTACAAAGTGGCTGCACATACGCAATAAACTACAATGATAAAGACTTCGTTTCTAAAATCATGGAGATTACGAAAAATAGAGGAGTAGGTGCAGTGTATGACCCTATAGGTTACGCTACAAGCAAGCTCTCTTTTGAATCTTTAGGTAAGTTTGGCATATATGTTTCCTATGGGCAGATATCAGGTAATGCTCCTATTAATTTCTCTTTACTTAGTTCGCGTTCGTTATTTGCAGCTGGAACTTCGATATATCACTACAAGCACAATAGACTTACGTTAGTGCTTACTGCAATGGAAATTTTTGAAATGATAAGAAAAAAACTTTTAATTGTACGAATTAATAAAAAATATAAATTTGATGAAATAATAGAGGCTCATCGTGACATGGAAAATAGAAAAGTAAGTGGGCTAAATATTATCAAAGTTTCTTAAATAACTTAGTAACCTAAAATAATTATTCATTAAGTCATATCAACAAGAATTTCACATGGTTAGTTTTCTTATAACAAGTTAGTTTATTTGATGCAGGTGTAGAAGTTGATGATGTGTGTTCCTAGCTTTAGCTATTAGTCAATTCTTTCCATCCAAGAATCATTTTATTAGCTTGCCTCAATGTTTCAATAGAAGGCAAGTCTTCTGTGCTTAGTGGTAGACGAACAGTTTTGTGTTCTATAAGCCCAATGTCATGCAAGAGTGCTTTAGTAGGTATTGGATTGCTGGCAGTAAATAGAGTTTTGCAAGCTTGTTGCCAACTGTCTGCCTGAGGGTTCTCGCCACTCATGCATTGCTTAACATATTCATGTACTACACTTGGCCAAACATTGGCAGCAACAGAAACCAGACCAGCCGCACCCTTAGCAGCCATATCGGGTATCATATTATCATCTCCGCAAAAGACCTCAATATTTGGTGCAACTTTCTTATACTGAGTTAAAGTATCAACGGTGCCACTTGAATCTTTGATAGCCCAAAATTTTTCGTGGCTGGATAAGTTGCGTACAGTTTCAGCGTGAAGACTCACTCCTGCTCTTGATGGAATATTGTAAAGCATGGCTGGCACATGTGCTTTTTCAAGCAGCTTTTCAAACCATAAAGTTTGCCCCATGATTCCAGGCTTTGCATAAATGGGAGTTGTCATTAGATAGCCATGAATAGGCATACCCTTGCAAAAATCAAGCCATTCAAGAGTCTGATATAGATTCACTCCTGGTACACCAATTATAATTTTCGTATTTAATTTTAGCTCACATACAAATTCAACTAATGTGCGCTTTTCAGAATCAGTAAGTGATAAGCTTTCACCTGTGCTACCTAGCAACACTACACCATTTTCAGTTTCAGCTTGCATTGTTAGTAAACGCTGCAAGCTTTGGTAATCTATACTATCTCCACTGCAATTAAAAGGAGTAACACAAGCAGTCCATAAAAATGTAGATTTCAATTGAAGTTATTAAAATGGTATTTCATCATCGATTAGTTCGTCTTTTATATCGTTGTCAAAACTTCCGTGTTTATCTTTTTGTTCTGTTTCATTTTGTTTGTATTCACTTGGCTTGTAATCAGAGTTTGACATACTGTTTCGTGAATCTAAAAGGGTAAGGACACTATTAAAGTTATATAGCACCACCTCTGTCGTATACCTTTCGCTACCATTTTGGTCAGTCCATTTTCTAGTTCTCAGAGAACCTTCAACGTAAACTTTACTACCTTTGCGCGCAAAATCCTTAACAATTTTTACTAATCCTTCACTAAAAATTACAATATTATGCCATTCTGTCTTTTCAGAGCGCGTACCAGAAAATTTGTCAGTCCAACTTTCAGACGTGGCTATTGAAAAACTTGCCATCTCTTTTCCATTTTGTGTAGTCCTAATTTCAGGATCTTTTCCTAGATTACCAACTAATATGACTTTATTTATAGTACCACTAGACATAATTATGCTTTAAAATAAATCTCTTTATTATCTTATGTGAGAGTATTATTGTCAAATTTAATTAAAAACGCGCTTGGAGGGATTCGAACCCGCGACCTTTGCCTCCGGAGGGCAACGCTCTATCCAACTGAGCTACAAGCGCAGATGTATTAGATTATTTAATAGATAAACTATCTAAATCAAATTTTTGTTCTGGATAAAGCGTAAACATAATACCTCCATGTCCAAAATGTACATTTTTAGAATTGCTTATCCGTTCTTTTGTTATCTTTTGGTTTACAGCCCA
Source organism: Wolbachia endosymbiont of Chrysomya megacephala (assembly GCF_008245065.1). Taxonomy (NCBI): domain Bacteria; kingdom Pseudomonadati; phylum Pseudomonadota; class Alphaproteobacteria; order Rickettsiales; family Anaplasmataceae; genus Wolbachia; species Wolbachia endosymbiont of Chrysomya megacephala. The sequence continues at coordinate 334,348 of NZ_CP021120.1, read as the reverse complement.
TGAAAAAGTTACATAATTTTCAGTTACTGAGTGCACTTTTAAATCCTTAGTATTTATAAACAACTTTCCATTTACCCATATTTTCCATGTATCGGGGGAAAAGTATAAAATTGAATCTAAACTGACTACTTTACAATTGAAATTTTCTTCCTCTGTAACTCCTGAAGACTGTAAGTTAAACTTTTCCATCTCACTAACTATTCTATTAACCTGCTCTTCATCAAAAAAAATGCTTTTTATGCTACCATATTGCGATAAAGTACTCTCTGCTGCCTCTTTTATTATATCGTCTCGATCTATATAATAATTGTTGATAAAAAAACACTCCTTCGCACGCAAATTTGCTATATCAATGAAGTCATTTATTTCTTGATTTCCAACTTTTAAAATACTTTTTAAGTACTTCTTTTCTATAATCATTCCATCATTAGAATGATGACAGACCATTTCATCATTGCCTTGTCTTTCTATATATACACATAAATTTTCACTATTTAACCCTAATATTTTATGCTCAATAAAATCTTCATTACTAATATGCTGTTGGCAAGAATATTTTTTACAAATCCCTATATTTTCTACAAGATCTTCGCAATTGCAATATGCACTAACATTAAAAAACAGCAGCGTAAAAATAAAAAACAACTTTATATTCATCTACTTAATATGGTATACCAATCAAAAACTATACTAGCTCTCACTATCTCTATCATATTACCACTTAAAATCTGGTTTATAACTTTAGCATCTATATTTCTCTGCTTATTCAAGGTAAGAGATCTGATCATAACATAACCAGGAAGATTTGGAATAGACTGTAGAAATAAAAAAATATGCTTATCGCTAATTGAGCTTAAACTTAGAACCACTTCACTTCTTATTACTTTTGTATGTTCACTTTTATTGTGGAGTTCAGCTTCTTCAGGTATAGAAATTGATATTTCAGGTTCTAACATGTAGTGTTTTTTATATAGCTTGTTAAGCTCAAAATTTAAATTTGTAATGTATCTGCTACTATGTAAATTTGAAGAAGAAATTCTTTTCCATAAATCTAGGTTTTTATTTAGAACGACTTCTTTCTTTTGAATTTCAATGATCTGTAAATTAATAGAGCGTATTTCTTCAGCTGCAGTTTGATTTTTATTATAAACCTTTTTGTTATAGATAATAAAACACGTTGATAACCCTATTAATACAACAGATAACAATAAGTAATATATGCACTGAATTGTAGCTTTTCTTTTTAGTTGAGAGATAGTCATCAATCTACATTGCCTCTCCTATTTCAACATCAATAGATAGATTTTTCTCTTTAGTAGTAGGTAAGCTAGAAATACTAATATCATGAGTACGGAAATTATCGTTTAAATTTTTCTGTAGTTTCTCGTATTGATAAGAAATGTCTTTACCAGATTGAAAATTAAACCTTAAAGTTGTGGTAATATAACTTTTTGCCTCATTATAATTCCACTCAAATAATTGAAGCTCTACATCTGGTACTTTTAGCTTTTCTACATACTTAACTTGTGTGAGAGGAGAGTACTCTATTTTTGATAAAATATTATTGATATTAATAAAATCGTAAACTTCATCTATCTTTTTTACATTATAGCTTTGGCTAAGTTTTATTAGTTTGTTATTTAAAGCACTCCGCTTTGCAGATAAATTATCAGCAATATTAAAATTCGAATACAAATTCCGCAAACAAAAGGTGTTAATTACAATTAAAGTCAAAAGGAGGTATAGAAAAATCCGAGGAGAGTTTAAATAAAGGTAATTGAATAGATAAAATTCTTTAGTTTCTTTTGTATTAAAAACATCTGTTGGCTTATTCTTAAAGCTGTGAAACAAAATTGTAGTATCACAAAAGCTATCTTTTTCGCTTATAGCTAATTCTGCCCCCAATAGTTTACCCAGCTCATATGGAGTCAATATGTTCACACTATTCTCTGAAAAATTTATAACTGATAAACTAGATTTAATAGCTTCTGATACTATAATGCAGAGGTCGACAGGGTCATTTTTTTCAAATCCAAACTTAGTTAAAGATTGAATTGTATTTTTCACTTCCTGATATATTTCACCAGCAATGATTCCTGGTAAATTATCATTAGTAAATGGTATTAAACGTGTAAATATCATTTTGTTCTCTTTAAGAACCACTTGTCTATAGCCACCTGTTTTAGTTGCAGCAACTATAATTTTCCAGTTACTAGGATCTTTGTGTAGAATCTTTTTTGCTATACTGACTAGTTCTATAGGAAACATTAATATTCCTTTAAAGTTAGAGCCTATTTCAACAAACACGTCCAACCAATATTCTATTAAATGATTTGCTTTTGATGAAACAAATAGATACCACCAGTTTTGATTAAATTTATTCGGCTTTTCGACCAAGAGAATAGAATTTATATCGTTATTATGAGCAAAATGCTCTACTTTTGTTTTTGCTGATAGATAAGCACTAATCCTATTTACTCTTGGGATAGACTGTAGCAAATAGTTCTGATCAGTGTGATTGAGAACCAGATATAAGGGTGCTTTTTTATCTGATGAAAGACATGAAATTAAGTCAGAAACAGCTTTATTATTTTTGTCCTTAGCAAAATATCTTTTATTTAAAGTATCATTTTTAAAATATAGTAACATTGTGCCTTCTTTTCCTATAGAAAGCATAAACTTACTTTTGGGTTTTGACCCAAACATATTAACAAAGTGTATACTCATCTAGAATTAAAAAGGTAATTTATTGAAATTCATTAAACATTAGATGACAATATTACTTATATTATAAGTTTTTGATAAAATTAGTAGTAATATTAACCCTTTTGTATGATGAAGGTTTTTTATATTTGTGCTAGACACAACTTAACCTGACAAACGAGGATTAATTATATCTCAGCTTGATATTTTATTCTCCAACAGACTGAAAATTGAATTAAGCTAAAGACTTGATTTGACGCACGTTGTTGCACATTACCATTTAGTATACTTGAACTGAACATTTTCAGTGAATCCATCTGGCATGACTGAAACTTTTGTATTCATATTTATTTTTAAGTAATTTACTAGCTCATCAACTAATATATCAGGAGCAGAAGCACCTGCAGTAATTCCTATTTTTTCTGCGCCCTGCAACCAATTTTTGTTCATACATTTATAATTATCAATCAAATAGGCTCTTTTTCCTGTGGAAATGCACAGGTCTAATAAACGGTTTGAATTTGAACTGTTTTTGCTTCCTACAATTAACACTACGTCTGTAATTTTAGCCAATTTTTTAACAGCGTTCTGCCTATTTTGTGTTGCATAGCATATATCTTTTAAGTCGGGGCCTGTAATGCTTGGAAATCTGAGCTTCAGTGTAGCAATAATTTCTTTGGTATCGTCAATACTTAACGTGGTTTGTGTTACATAAGATAAATTATCTGGATCTTTGATTTGTAAATTGTATACGTCTTGCATAGTTTGCACTAGAGATATAGGATTACTTACTCTTCCTATAATTCCTTTAACTTCTGGATGATTTTCATGTCCAATTAGAATTAATTCTTTACCACTATCCTCATACCTTTTTGCCTCTTTATGTACTTTGCTAACTAATGGACATGTTGCATCAATCACTTGAACACCCTTTCTTTTTGCCTCATCCTCTATACTTTTCGACACTCCATGTGCACTGAAGATCAATATTCCTCTATTGTCTTTAATGTCTTCTATGCTGCTTACAAAAACCACTCCTTGTTTCTTAAAGCCCTCTACTATATATTTATTATGAACGATTTCGTGTAGTACATAAACTTGGCGTTCATTTTTGTATTTCTCTAAAGTGATTGCTAATATGTCTACAGCTCTTTTAACACCTGCACAGAAACCGCGTGGTTCAGCTAAGATAATCTCCATTTTTTAAGTAAGTATGTAAACATTGCTAAAAAGTAAGCTCCGCTCACTATGTTTCATATCATGACTGCTTTACTATAATTTCAAATTTATCATTACCAAGATTCTTATTAATATACCAGGAACCGTCATCTTTAATTACAAATTCGGGACTCTTGAGGTCTCTTTTTATTGTCTTTCCATCTTGGCCATCCATAGCAATATGGATATCGAATGTAACGATGTCTATATTTACCATGGCTTTTTTCCCACTGTGTGAATTTAGACTAAACTTGCCCAACATGACATCATTAATACTCACTTCTCCTGCATAAGTATCACACTGACCATCTACACAACACTCACTTTCAATATAAAAAAGATCTGACATATTTATATCTATAAAAAAAAGAACTAAACTTACATACTAAATATAGCTTATCATTAATAAGCAATTACAGATTACTTTGGCTACAACAATAATGCAACAGACATAATTAATTGTATAAGAAACTACACTTTAGAGAAATGGTTGTTTGGTTTTTTTATTAATTTTTTTCACCATACTGTCAATCATGTGTTTTATTCCTTGATATACAGAGTGTGTACTTTCATCACTACGCATATAAGCAGAGCAGGAAAATATATTATGCTTTTCGTCTTCTATTGATAGCTTTGTATCGCATGTTATATGTTCGCCGCCGAGCTTCTCTATCAACTGGTCTTTGTCGTCTCCTATAGTTACCTTAATCTTACTTTCTTCTTTACCTATTTTGCTACTTAAAATTAAAACAATAATGGCTGGAGATATACATATAGTTCCTATTGGCTTTTTTGCAACAAAGAACTCTGAGACTAATCTTTCAAACTCAGGCATTACTGTTTTATTTTCAGCTAAGTCAGATAAATTTTTCGCAACTCCATATCCACCAGGTACGACTAGCATGTCAAAATTTTCAGCTTTAGCTTCTCTTAGGTCATATATCTCACCTCTTGCGATTCTTGCTGCTTCTACAAGTACATTCCTTTTTTCTTTTACCGCCTCTTTTGTTTTGTGATCCATAACTTGTGTGATATTGATATCAGGTGCAAAACATTTAACATCCACTTCCTGCTGATCAAGCACAAGCAAACTTAAAACTGCTTCTCTCACCTCTGTGCCGTCGAGGTGGCCGCATCCTGATAACACCACAGCAGCTCTTAATTTTTTCTCACCCATAAAATACCTTGATTTCATATAATCTAGGTATTGTAATACAAATTCCATATTTGGAAAGGAGTAATTATTTTATGTCAATTATAATATAATTAATAATTAGTATATATAATTAGGCATATTTATAATTGATGGGAATTGAATATGGTACAAGGTGGTGCATTAGATACTGGTAACAGCGAGTACCTTGCTCAAGGTATATTTGAAATTATTCAAGGAGATAAAGCTTTACAGGAAGAAGCAAGAAAGTTTTTGGATCAAAATGAAGATCTGAAAAATTTAGATTCAATTAAAAAGGCAGACATAATCAGTTTATTAGAAAATGAGAAAAGCGAAAAATTTTTTACAGCTGTGTCAAAAAAATTATCAGGAAGAGAAAAATTCAAAAAACTAGCTGAGCAAGTTGGTAAAAATCTAGTAATGGAGGAAAAACTTGAAGCTTTAGGCAACCAACTGTTAGTTCAAGGAGTTATAAGTGGAGCAGCATTTACAACATTGACAGGTGCATTAGTAGGTACATTAGCAATAGGGGGAGTGGCTGGTGCATTGTTGGGTGGTGGAATAGCGTTGTTAGGGCTTTTAGCAATAGCGGCTATAGCTGCTATTGGTTATGCCATATATCAGCATAGAGATGAAATAAAAGAAAATGCAGATAAAAGTATTGGTAAAGTAAAAGAGGGTGCAATTGAATGCGGAAAAGCAGTGAAAAGTTTTGTGAAAGATGTGATCGATGAATTGACTTGGGAAAAGATTAACTTCTCTAGATTAGAGAAAGAGTTCATTGATGATATGGTATACCCTGAAAACGCTGAAAAATCAAAAGAGGCCCAGAATAAAATAAGGATCATAAAAATGCTTAAAAATGAAGAGCAACGATCTGCTATACAAGAGTTAGTAAAGAATGGAAATATTCAAAATTTTTCAGAAGCTGATATGATCAGACTTCTGGAAAAAGGCCTCAGTACTCATGAGGAAGATATGCAGAAATTGCTAAATTTGATGGAAGATTTTCTACCTGCAATTATGGACAGTGGTAATAATAAAATAGAGAAAGTGGAAAAAATAGTTGGTGATAAAGTTAAACAAATGGAGCCAAATTCTGAAGTGAAGAATCCAAGTTCTGAACGAGTTAGTGAAGAAAGGAAAGGAGTGAATTGATACATTTGAAGAGCGTTTTAATGTATCTGTCTATCTTATTTTGCCACCCTGCTAAGCGGACACAAAAAATTACTTCCGCATATTTTAAATCTCATTATAATGACAATTAGAGATATCTTTAGAGCTCAAAAATTTATCTTTGTCTGCAGACTTTTTCTATTAAACAACAAAAAAATGTAGCGTATCCTCTTCAGCGTATGTGGGTGCACACACACATACTTAATTTCTGTCGTATGTGCACTGCATTTTTTCTAATCTTTTTTTCACAGGGGGATTTTATGTTCAGAATTCCAGATATTTGACCTTTACTTTAGCTAATAAAAACCAACTGGTACCTGCGGTTTTTATAGCTACGTTTCTCAAACAAGTTTCAAATGAATAGATTTCTTGCATAACTGGAATTTAAAAGTTGATGTCATTCTAGCGCGTGACACTAGAATCCAGTCCTTTTGTGCAAAAAACGTTGTAAAGTAACTTAGTTGGATCCCAGTGTCAGCTACTCTGATGACAAGACAGGTTTCAATATTTGCATGCATCTAAACAGATAAGCAATTACTATCAGAAAGAGGTAGACTATGCTACTCCTTTCTATCCGTTTTCTTGAGCAACCTGCTTTCAAGTCTAACACACATCTCAGTAATTATAATATCCAATTTTTGATCGTGTTTTTCCACAGGTAAATTTTTACAATATTGCTTCTCATAGGCTACACCTATAAATATTTTTCCAAGTGGCCGTAATTTTTTTATCATTTCATCATACCAACCACCGCCAAAACCTAACCTATTAAAATGATCATCAAAAGCAATAACAGGAGTAATGATTGTATCGGGGATTATATCTTCATCTGCTTTATTCCATTCCTCAAATTTTAATAACTTGTTTTTATTAGGGACTGCTACTTTATAATCTAAATCGAGTAAACGATGCATCAAAGGCACAACATTAATTTCTCCGTCTGTTGGAATGTACGCTGCTATTGTTTTACCTTTAACGTAGCTTAAGTTCTGATTAAAGAGATTAATAAGGGAACTTGCTGCATAACTGGAATAACTTTCATCAACATCTTTTCTTATGGTTCTATATTGCTTCCTTAGTTCCTCTTTGTGCTGTTTAGTGTCTTTGAACATGTTCTATCCATTTTGCAGTGAGCTTTTCTTGTAAACTATTTTGCTTCAAGCGCTCACTTAAAAAATCAAAGTCAACAAGCTCCATATCCTGGTCTTGATTACTGCAACTATAAACAAAACTTATTTCTCCTGTTTCCTTATTTATGTGTTGCTGAATACATTGAGCGCAGATTTCTTTCATCATGCACTGCATAGGAGAGTTAACTGATGATATTGCTATGTGTTTTGGTTTTAGATATGGCTTTAAAATTGTTTTTCTAGCTTCATTTATAGCTTTCATCATTTTATCAGAACCAATAGTGATGATTTTATCTATAGTGTTTAAATTAATAGTAATTTTACCTAACTTTCCTTGCTGATATGAGATTATTGCATCAACTATATTACCATGAAAGGATTTATCCTGTTCTCTGCTTGTTTCTATCAATCCTTCTTCACATGCCCAAATTACTGCACTTGATGCACGTTCTATCAGTGCTCGTTTAAATACATCACTTAATTTTTTATAGCCAGCGAAATATAAAACCTTATGATTGTTTTCAAGACATGCCTTCCCTATCGAAAATAACACTGCATTTCCAACTCCACCGCCAATGAGCATTATATTCTTCATAAACTTTTTATGGAGTAGAAAACCTCTCTAACTTCAATTAAACTGATAACTAACAGCTGCATTTTTACGCATATTATCCAATAACAGGTTGCTTTGTATCATAATCTTTTGTTGATACATTTCCTGTTTGATTGCTTCTATATCCATTGCATTATTTTTGATATCACATAACATCATCAACTTTGCAGTGCTATTTTCTCTTAATTCTACTATTTCATTCATATTTGTTTTACTAAATAAAATCTGTAAATCAGGATTTAAATTTCGCATTTTTATTTCAAACTCTTTTACGCTTGGCAACTTGAAATCATCTGCTAACTTGTCAAAATTTAAACAACTGACCTTTTGCTCCTTAAAACTAGAGAGTAAACTTTCTGAACCTTCAACTACAACCTGTTTCAGTTTTAAAGTACTTTTCAGCAGTGTATGATCGAGCTGTACCTTATCTATGACTTTTATAACAGAGTAACCTTCGCTTAAACTAACCGGACCTGCTACATCACTGATTTCTAATCCTTCCAAAACGTCCTTGAGTTTACCTTTTAGCTGACTTAAATTAACGGTTGCTTTGCTCATCTTTATTGAAGATTCTGGATTATTACTGGTACGTAATTTTTTTACTAAGTCTTCAGCTATCTTCTGATCGGGAATTATGAACTCCTGAAACGTAATAAGGTAATCAGACTTCTCTTTTTGCTTTCTTGCATCATCCACTTCTTGATCGCTGATATTAATAAGCGGTACAACTCCTACTTCAATAATCTTGTTCCACAGCAGCTGACACTTTATTTGTTTTTTTAGGGTATTGAGATCTATATTATGCTTTTTTACGTATTGATCAACTTCATCAGCCTTAAGTTTTAAACTTTGAGTTAAGAATAACGTGACAGCATTATTTAACTCCTCGTTACTCAATTCTATATTCATCTTCTGTGCTTCGCTGACAATGATAATTTCGTCTATTAACTGTCTTAGAATTTGAGATTTTACCTCTTTTTGATTAATCTTCTGAGTGCCAAGCAATGAATTTATGAAGTTTATACGTCTTTCGATATCTAAATTTGAAATTGGCTCACCATTTACATCTGCAACAATTTCAATCTCAGTTGCAAGTAACCTAAGCGGCAGCATTATTAATATCAAAATTAGTATTTTATGCATATAAAATTATTTAGCTAATAACTAATTCTATAATAAATACTGAATAAACGCTAGCTAACTTTTTAATAATTAAAAAAGAGGGTGAAATTACTGTAATGAATACCTAAACAATAATATACGGAAGGAGAGGGATTCGAACCCTCGATACGACTTTTCAATCGTATAACGGTTTAGCAAACCGCCGCCTTCAGCCGCTCGGCCACCCTTCCAAATTATTACTATAATATCAAGACCTTTACTGCCTGTCTAATGCTTTTAATTGCAATATTTGTATCTGTCCAGATGCATGCAAATATTGAAACCTGTCTTGTCATCAGAGTAGCTGACACTGGGATCCAACCAAGTTACTTTACAACGTTTTTTGTGCGAAAGGACTGGATCCCAGTGTCAAGCACTGGGATGACACCATTTGTTGTAAACTCACTTTTACTCTATGGTTATACTACCTTACCGCTATCCTGAACGGATACCAATATTTACCCATTAAAAACAACAACATTTTTCCGAATAACTGTAATTTAAGGCTAAATCAACGCAAACTAATTTCTACTTTTTTCAATGATTTCTTTTGCTTTTTCCACATTAGCCCATTCTCCAACTGTCACCGTTTTTCCCTTTTCTAAATCTTTATAATGAGAAAAGAAATGAGCTATTTTATCTAGTAAGTTTTTAGATAAATCAGAATAGTTTTTTATATTGTCATAATAGCTATCAACACTGGAGATAGGTACAGCTAATATTTTTTCATCCTCTCCTTTCTCGTCTTTGGTAAGTAATGCACCTACTGGACGCACCGATATCAAAACTCCAGGCGCTAAAGGAAATTGAGTTAGCACCAAAACATCCGCAGGGTCACCATCACCTGCGCAGGTATTTGGTATAAACCCATAATTGCAAGGATAAGTCATTGAGGTAGACAAAAATCTGTCAACTTGTAACAACCCAAGCTCTTTATTAAATTCATACTTTACAGGCTCAGCATTTGCACTTATTTCAATTACTACATTTATTTCATCTGGTTTTGTTGTTACTTTGCTTAAATCCATGGATTACCTCGTTATTCAAGAGAAGATATTATATAGCATACACTTTAAAAGTGCTACATTTATCATTCATAAGTAGAGATTCATGATTGAATAGGACCATTTGCAAAACTGTTAATAGTTGTATCATTGATCGTTGAATGTGGCGGTTCTTGAGGTGATTTTAGTAGTTGAAATAAAGCATATACTATTACGATAGTAAGTACTGCAGCAACTATGAAATTGATGAGATTATTTTGTGGCAAAATATTTGTTATTGAGTTGAATAACTTTTGCTCCATAAAGAAATAATCAGCAGTATATAATCCAATAGACAATATAAACATACCTAAAGCTAATTTACAAAATGTGTTTTTATGATTTTTGTTTTTTTTGTTACTGATACTAGAGTTTAGTCTGCATTCACTTTGTGGCACTGAGTAATACGTATTCTCAGGGTTTGTTACTAATTGTTCAAATGCATCACTATTTTGGTTTTTTAGTAGTTGCTCTAGAGTACGTTTGATATTTTTAGGATATAGAGAATCTTGACTGTCTTGCTCTCTTGCAGCTGTAAATGTCCCGTTCAATTCACTTATACCTCTATAATTAAGTGTATACTTGGTGAATCCATTTCTATACGGTAACTCAATTTTTCTTAATACCTTTATTAACTGTAAGATGTAACTGTAATACAGTGGTGTGTTGATTACTCTAGCTTTCTCATTAATATATTGATTGAGTGATAAAATATCTCCATTTCCAGTACATGTAGAAAATATACTATAACTAGAAAATAGTAATGCTATGTCTTTATCTATTTTTATACTGTGAATCGAGTAATAATGATTTATTACCTCTTTACATAAGCTAAACTCTTTATCAAATTCATTTGCATAGCTTATTTTGAGTAACTTTTTAATATTATTGAGTACTTGTTTCTCAAAGTCATCATTATTGTTAAATAGAGCTTCACCTTTCGGATTTGCTAGAATATTAAAAAGCTTTAGTTTTTTTTGATCTTCTGTCAATTCTACTTGATCTACAATTTCCCTTAGCAGTTTCTTCGAAGTGTCACAAAGAGTAGGTATTTTTTTACTTTCAACTGCAGCATATATTTTATCAATTACTTCTTGAGTATTGAACTGAGCATTTTCTGCAAGAACTCTATAAGCTTGAACATAAATTAAAAACAATCCTTGTAGACTAAATTTTAAGTTAAAATATTTATCTAATGGCTCTTGTTCTTTTTTATTAATGAATTCGAATAGACCTATATGATTTCTGCAATCCATGCAATGATGTAAGTCAGCATGTTGAAAACTGCCCAAACGAATAAATGCGGCTTCTAGTAAATTGCCCTTACCAACAATTTTTATTAACTCTTCAACTTCTTTAACCATCCCTCTAGTCCACAATATAATAATTATCTTTATAGTATAAAGAATATAGGATAAAACAGCAATAAATTTTATTGTATGTTTACATTCTGCATTAAAAAATTAAACCACCAAGTTAGGAGCATATCCAACCTCCACCTATAACTTGTTCGCCCTTATATGCTACACAGGCTTGACCTGGACTGATGCCAAAGTAATCGTCGTTTAAAATTACACAGGCTTTGTTCTTTTCGTCAGTTGAATATATTGTCGCTGAGCTTCCTGCATGTGATGACCTGAGCTTCACAGTTACTTCCATGCCTTCTTTTGGTTGTTCTAACCAATTTAACTCTTTGACCAATATCTTTTTTTGCATTAGAGCATTGATCGGCCCGACTATAACCTCATTATTTTCTGTATTAATTTTTATCACATAAAGAGGTTCATTGTGTGCGATACCGAGGCCTCTTCTTTGGCCCACTGTAAAATTTACTATGCCACTGTGCTCACCTAACACTCTTCCGTTAATGTCCACTATTTTGCCTTTCTGTACAGATCGTGGAGCTAGTTTAGCTATTGTTTTGCTATAGCTTTCGGAAACGAAACATATGTCTTGGCTGTCTGGTTTTTCAGAAATTTGCAAACTAAAATACTTTGCTAGTTTTCTTATATCACTTTTATAGAACCCACCGAGTGGAAATCGCAAAAGCTTTAACTGCTCCTCAGTAGTTGCAAACAAAAAATAACTTTGATCTTTACTTTTATCAATACTTCTGCACAACTTTACCTCACCATTTTCTTCTAATCTTCTTACGTAATGTCCTGTTACGAGCACATCCGCACCAAGATTTTTTGTAACTTGCAATAGATCGCGAAATTTTACTGTTTGGTTACACCTTACGCACGGTATGGGAGTTTCTCCACGCATATAGGTATTTGCAAAATCCTCTATTACTTCCTTTTTGAATATTTCCTCGTAGTTTAAAATATAGTGGGGAAAGCCAACACTTTCAGCCACGTATTTGGCATCATAAATATCCTGTCCAGCGCAGCATGCACCCTTTCTCGCATTACCATCACTGCCATAGAGCTGAAGAGTCACACCTATCACTTCGTACCCAAGGTTATACAGCAGTGCTGCAGCAACGGAGCTATCAACTCCCCCGGACATTGCAACAATAGCCTTAGTTTGATGCGGAGCTTTATCTTTTAATAAAGGTTCAATTTCAAATTCTTTTAGCATATAATTTATAAACACAAACCTGTGTCAAGCACTGGAATCCAGTTTCTATTACACAATTTCATCGAAACAGCATACTTATTTGTAGTCAAGTTCCAGTGTCAAGCGCTGGGATGACACCCCTTCCTGCTGGAAGTTGCCTTTAAATTACTTGGTGCGTGATACTGGGATCTCATTTATATTACATAATTCCATCAAAACAATTCGATCTTCAAAAACAATTTAATCTTGCTTGAATAAAACATGGCCAAAATAGTCCATGTTTTCAAGTACTTTTCCGCTACCCAGGGCAACACAACAAAGTGGATCATCTGCAACACGAACTGGTAATTTTGTTGTTTCACTAATAACTTTACTCAAGTTGCGCAATAACCCACCTCCACCAGATAAAATTATTCCTCTATCAACTATATCAGAAGAAAGTTCGGGTGGAGTACTCTCCAGTGCAGTTCTAATAGCAGAAATTATCTGATGTACAGGCTCTATTAGGCTCTCTGCAACTTGATATTCTGATAAAAGCATTTCTTTTGGCATACCACTCACTAAATCCCTGCCTTTAATTATCATTCCCTCTTTGTTGTTTTCAACTGGCAGACTGGCTGAACCGACGTTTTTCTTAATTTTTTCAGCAGTTGTTTCGCCAATCAATAACTTATGATTTTCACGAATGTATGACTTTATTGCCTCATCCATAATATCACCACCTACTCTGGCAGAACGTGAATAAACAATTCCACCTAAAGAAATAATTGCAACTTCAGTTGTACCACCTCCTATGTCAACAATCATAGAACCTTCAGGTTCGGTAACTGGAAGTCCAGCCCCAATTGCTGCAGCCATTGGTTCTTCAATTAAGAATACTTCATTTGCACCAGCACTTTCTGCTGCATCTTGTATAGCACGCCTTTCAACTGGGGTAGATCCAGATGGAACACATATGATAATACTAGGCTTATTAACAGTGAATCTTGTGTTTGCGCTGCGTATGAAATATTTTAACATTTCTTCCGCGCTTTTAAAATCAGCAATAACTCCGTCTTTCAAGGGCCTTATCGCTTCTATTTCTCCAGGTGTTTTTCCGAGCATCATCTTAGCTTTTTTGCCAAAAGCATAAGGAACGTAACTTCCTTTTTCTTTTACTCTTGCTACAACTGAGGGTTCATCAAGCACTATCCCCTGACTTTTCTGATAAACTAAAGTATTTGCAGTACCAAGATCTATAGCAATATCGCTAGCAAATAAACCTTTGAAAGTAAAAAAATTTCTGATTAAATTCTGAACAAAACTCATACACAACTCAAGAAAACCATTTATTGAGACAAATTATACTTTTCAGATAAGTAACTAGTGTAGCACTCAATATCTAAATCCCTACCTGTTACCTTTTTTAGCTGTTCCAAAAAGCCATAATTTGCACTATATACATTTTTAGAGAACCAATCGATAAGTAAACTGAAATCTCCTTTTACTATAGAATCTAAAAATTCGTAATGATTTTTCTTAATGAAAGAAAAAAACTGCACAGCAGCGATTAACGCTATGACTTTAATAGGAAAGTAGCCTATAACACCACTTATCCAATACTCATCTTGAAAATAAGTGTCTAGCTCATTTTTAGCTTTTACTGAAATCTTGTAATGCTTCATACCTTCCAGCCATTTATCGTGTAGATCTTTAACTTCTAACGTACCATTTATTAGATCTTGTTCTAATTTAGTTCTTAGCATAATGTGAGCCAATAAACTAAATTCATCCGCATTCTTCAAAAAAGATGAAAGATTTACTTTATTGAAAATCAAATACAAATTTTCAACACTACTATTAATTTTGCCTTTTGTAGAAAGTTTCTCCTTTATGTGTGGTTGAATGAACTCAATAAATTCTCTCGATGTTCCAATGATCTTTTCCATGAATAACCCTTGAGTTTCATACATAATATGTTTTGTAATTGAGCTCTTTATAGAATTTTGCGCTAAACATTTTTGATGAATTGCATAACCAGTATGCCGTAAAAGTAAAAATAAACCATAACAAAGGTCAGATTCATCATAATCGATAGAATCGTAATAAGAAATGGAAATCTCATTTGGTGTAACACTCATTTGCTGTAAGAATAAGGAACCAAGTTCAATCTGTCTCTGAACCGTAACTTTTTGTATATTAGTAACCTTATCCTTCTTCTGCTTTTGAGTTACTTTCTCTACATTTTCACTAAAAAATTTACCTAGCTTAGGAAATATTTCCTTTATGTTCTTTTCTGTGATATTAGAGTCATAGTCAGCAAGCAATGACTCATAGTTTGAGCGCTTTAATTGCTGCGATTTTATAGAAGCTGCTTCACGAGTAAGCTTAATTAGGTTAGTAAAGCATTCTTTCAGCTTTTCTAAGTTACTAATTTCAGAATTAGTTAGCCTCCATAAGTTTTGGCATTCAATCTTAGCTTTGGACAAAGATTTTACTAAATCAACAGGAATAGCACTGCTGCTTTTGTGTATCCCCTCTATTAACTTTAGCTGCTGAATATTAGCACTCTTTTTATTCCTAAGAGCATTCGCTAATGATTCCTTTATTGCATCATGAGAGATAATTTCATGTCTGATTTCCTCTAGAAGACACATTTGTTCAACTTTGTCCTCTACATTCAATTGGCTTTTGCTTAGTAGTTTTAGTGTGTTTTCGATATTCCTTACCTTATGTAATACTTCCTCTAAAAACTTATAAGATCTCATTTTTATTCATTGCTTTGAAACATCTGCTTAATATCGTAATAGATTAATAATAAAGTTAAAAGTATATTTGCTTAAAGTACAATAAAAAATTGTATTTTTATTCTTTTATTGTACTTCATTGCTAAGAATTGAGCATCTTATCAGAAAATTAATTATAAGATTGTAAAGAAAACATTTAGTATTTTATTTCCCTTGACTCTATTCTAGTATAGAGGGATTATTAGTACTAAAATTAAAATTACGCACTATATTTTAAATTTATGGAGGTTTAGTGATGTGGAGTAGACTGATTATAATGTGTTGTTTTTGTTTACTGCTTACTGGTGTAAGTTCTTGCCCTAAAAAAGGAGTAAATACGACAAATAAAATGAATGCTGTTGTTAAGCAGATAGGTGATAAAAGAGTTTTCTTTGGTTATGATGAATCTAGTATCAGTGAAGTGAGTGCAGATGCATTACTTGACGTGATGGAAGTGTTACAAAATAATCCTGACGCAAAGGTCACTTTAACTGGTCATACTGACAATCGTGGTTCTCACGAGTATAATCTTGCACTAGGAGCTAGAAGAGCAGATGCAGCTAAAAAATTTATGGTCAGCTGTACACCTTATCTAGAAAATAGAATAAAAACTGCTTCTAAAGGTGAAACTGAGCCTTTGGTTAATGTAAAAGATGATTCTAGAAATTCTAAATATGAAAAAGAGCATGCTAAAAATCGTAGAGTGGAATTTTCATTTTCTGGAATAAAGAAGTAGTTTCTTGCATTAAAACCTGGATCCCAGTGTCAAGCACTGGGATGACAAAAGAGAGCAATTCCGCTGCTTGTTAGCGGGATCTATATATACCACAAATAAGTCGCTGTATGACGTAGAGACTATCTGGCCATCAAGAAACATAATGAAATTAGAGTTATTATTTCAAAATATAGCTAATAGTTTTGCTTTCCATAACCAAATCGCAGTTGCAGTATCAGGTGGTGTAGATAGTATAGTCTTACTGCATTTAATGACTAACTGGGCAAAAAAAAACAAGCTTTCACTTCCTATAGCATTAACAGTAAATCATGGGTTACGTTCAGAGTCTCAAAAAGAAGCTGATTTTGTTATAAGTTATGCAAAAGAACTTGGAGCAAAGGAATCGTTCATATTAAATTGGGAGAAGCAAAATATTAAAGGTAATATTCAGTTACAGGCACGAAAAGCACGATATAAGTTACTAGCAGAGTGGTGTAAAAACAATAATGTTAAATGTTTGCTCGTTGCTCATCACAAAGATGATCAAGCAGAAACGTTCTTATTAAGATTGGAGCGAGGTAGTGGAGTAGATGGATTATCATCAATGGATTACAAATCTTTCTTAAATGGTATTTATATATTTAGGCCGTTGTTAAATTTTAGTCGTAGTGAAATAGAAAAGTACGCTAATCTTCACCGGTTAAAATGGATCGAAGATAGAAGCAATTATGACTTAAAATACAGACGAACTTTATACCGTAACTTACTTAAAGCAAGTGACAATCAAGAGATTTTAACAGAGCGAATATGCCTCACAGCCCTTCATATGAAAAGAGCTGCAAAAGCGTTGATGCACTACACACGCCTTGCACTTAATGACTGCGTTAATATTCATGATCTTGGTTATATTGAAATTAAACTAGATGAACTTTATAAACTGCCAGAGGAAATAGCTTTAAGACTTCTTCTTTATTCTATAATGGCAATTGTCAACAAGCACTATAAACCAAGGTACCGTAGCCTTATCGCAATATTTAATAGAATATTGCAACAAAATAGTGATGTTAATTGCACACTCTATGGATGCAAAATAAGAAAATATGGAGAAAGTATTCTGATAATGAGAGAATCGTCAAAGATACAGGAAATTACTGTACACTTACCATTAAATGGTTCTATTGAATGGGATAACAGGTTTAGCTGCACAATATTTGGAGATCAGGAGTGTTCAGTAACTATTGCTCCACTAAAGAAAACACAAAAAATCCCTGAATTTCTAAAAAATTATGATTATTGCTCTGAAGTTTACTATTCTTTGCCTACAGTACAAAAAGATGGAAAGATGCTTGCTTATCCTGATGTAAATTATAACGGAAAAAATACCGATGATGATAAGGTTCGATTCATTATTAATAGCACGATAAAACAAAATTTGGTAAGCTTGATTAGTATTTAATTAGAAATGTAAATGAAAAAATTTTTAGAAGGCTTATTGATCTGGTTAGTGATTATTGTTCTTATTTCAGTTGCTTATATTCAATTTAGCGGAAGTATAGGTAAGAGTAAAACAACCATACCTTTTTCAGAATTTTTAACTAGACTAGAAGATAATGATATAGAAAATATTACAATAAGAAACCAAAGCATCGAAGGGAAGTTTAGGGATGGGTCAGCCTTTAACTCAAGTGGTGTTATATATAGTGACTTAATAAGAAGTTTGCATGATAGGAAAGTGAAGTTCTCCTTTTCAATTGGAGACTCTGCAATAGGTATAATTGGTGGATTACTTATTCAATGGGTTCCGACGCTTATCTTTATCGGTTTATTACTTTTCCTTTTTAAACAAACGCAAGCAGGAGGTAATAGAACTATAAGCTTTGGCAAATCAAAAGCTAGGCTTATGACTACTGGAAAAAAAGTGACATTTGATGATGTTGCTGGGATTGATGAAGCAAAAGAAGAGTTGGTTGAAATTGTTGATTTTCTTAAACAAAGGCAAAAATTTCAAGTGTTAGGTGGGAAGATACCAAAAGGATGTCTTTTAATTGGTTCCCCTGGAACTGGTAAAACTCTACTTGCTCGTGCAATTGCAGGTGAAGCTAATGTACCGTTTTTTAGTATTTCTGGATCTGATTTCGTTGAAATGTTTGTCGGTGTTGGTGCAAGCCGTGTTCGTGATATGTTTGATCAAGGTAAGAAAAATGCTCCTTGTATAATTTTCATAGACGAAATAGATGCAGTGGGTAGGCATCGCGGCATTGGTCTTGGTGGCGGTAATGATGAAAGGGAACAAACATTAAATCAATTACTGGTTGAAATGGATGGTTTCGAGTCTAATGAAGGTGTGATAATAGTTGCTGCAACTAACCGTCCAGACGTCCTAGATCCAGCACTACTTAGACCTGGTCGTTTTGACCGACAGATTACTATTTCTTTACCTGATATAAATGGGCGTGAGAGAATATTAAATACGCATATAAAGAAAATATCGATAGCACCAGATGTAAACGTAAAAACAGTTGCGAGGGGAACGCCAGGTTTTTCAGGGGCTGATCTAGCAAATTTAGTGAATGAGTCTGCGCTTATTGCTGCAAGAAGAAATAAGAAAATTGTTACCATGGATGATTTTGAGTATGCACGTGATAAAGTGATGATGGGCATGGAAAGAAGGTCCTTAGTCATTACAGAAGAAGAAAAAAAGCTTACTGCTTACCATGAAGCTGGTCATGCAGTAGTTGCAGTTAATATGCCTGCTTCTGATCCTATACACAAAGCAACAATTATTCCACGTGGTAGAGCACTCGGTTTAGTTATGAGACTACCAGAAACAGATAGAGTGTCCCTCACAAGAGAAAAGATGCTAGCAGATATAACTGTTGCAATGGGTGGACGTGTGGCAGAAGAGCTAATTTTTGGCTATGATAAAGTCACAAGCGGCGCATCTTCAGATATAAAACTAGCATCAGATTTATCACGTGCTATGGTGACAAAATGGGGAATGAGTGACAAAATAGGGCCAATATATCACAATCGTGAACAAATCACACATGATTCTGAGACAATTTCTGAAGATACGTTAAGACTTATAGATGAGGAAATAAAGAAAGTTGTATTTTCTTGCTATGAAAAAGCAAAAGACATTTTAACCAAGCGTAGGAAAGACTTGGAGCTCATTGCTGAAAATCTACTGGAGTTTGAAACTTTAACAGGAGATGAAATAAGAGACATATTAAGTGGAAAAAAAATTGTTAGAAATGAAAATGAAGGTAAAGAAGAGATAAGAAGATCCTCTCTCTAATAAGATCTGGCTTTATTTAACCGCTAAAACAAAAATTTTTAATTAATTAGCTTAAGTTATAAGATCATAGTTAAGCCGATGTATTTTATAAATGGACTTTTTTGAACATTCTTCCAATTTTTTTCTAAATAACTCTTTGCCTATTTAAATAAGTATGTTCAGTATTAGAGCTTTCCAGACCGCTACTAGGAGAAAGATTAGGTTCTTGACCTTTAAACATCTCTATTAGCTTTAATACAGGAGCAGTTCCTGCTTACAATAGCTCCTATAACAGCAGTAGCACCCATGATGAGAAGAATCGGTTCTGCAGTGGTGATTACACAAAGCTCAATACATAAACCAGCAATGACCATACCAACCATTATACCAATGAAAGCACCTACAATTATGGATGAAACTACACCAATTAATTCTCCTATTTTTGAACTAAGTGGTACTTCTCTTTCACGTCTAATACGCCTAATATAGCGTGACCTCATTTGTCCTCTCATTATTACATTTTCATCCCTGTTTCCAAAGAGATTCAATGACGCTTCTCTTTCTCTAATAAAATTTGGCCGCATTTGTTGTTCTCTTGCCCTTCTTCGCTCTCTCATTATTATGTTTTCCTCAAAGAGGTTTAGTGGTACTTCTCTCTCACCTCTAATTCTAACATGATTTAGCTGTGCTTGTTCTACTAATAACCTTATTGTACTTTTTATTTCATTTAGCGGTGCTCTTCCTCCAATATCCTTAATTGCCTTCTCAAATTTTAATAGCGACTTGTTATTTAGTCTGACATTATTCTGAGAATCACAAACAATAACCCAATCTAAAATTGGCTTTTTTTGACCACCATACTCTATATAATCATTAATGTGTTCCTTTAGTTTTTTAATTATCTCTACTGCTCTTGTTTCCATAGCTTCTATGGCGCTATCTTCACTTTCTATGAGTATATTGAAAACAATTCCTAATAACTCCTGTTGTAAATCCTTTCCTTCTTTAATATTCATAATTAGCCTCAACTTTTATATGCTATTTTGCCAAAATAATTTTACCAAATAAGTAATATATATACAATAATTCTCGTTTAAAAATTTTTTTACATTGGCTTATCTCAGTTATGTTTTAGGATGTAAAAGCTTCTTACTTTAATAATTTATTAAAGTAAACCATATATGGATTGCTATTTAGGAGCAGCTGTTGTACTTTAATCAGAAGGTACAGTAATGTAAGAAGGAGGTACTTTATGTCTTTAAAAAATGAAATTTCTGAATTGATAGAGCAACAGCTTGGCATTAAATATCATGACAATTGCTTAGCTTACACTATCCATAATTCGGCTGCAGGTGAAATATCCGATTCTATTGCTCTTTGCATAGTTGGCTGTGGCGATTGTGAGATTAAGTATCAAGGTATTGCTAATTCATTTAACATAACGAAAGAAGAAATTAACCAAAGTAATATAGAAAGCATAAAAAATAAGATAGAAAGTGAAGCTAGAAAAGAAGGTAGTGAATTTTCCGAGTTGATTTCTAGAATGGATCAATCGCTGAAAGAACAAAGTGAAAAGTCTATTATACAGATTTTAAATTCATCTGCTGAAGAGATGTTAAGGAGTTTTTGTGGTAGTTCTATACAGAGAACAGAGGATAAAGAAGTTAGTCTGTCCTCTGCTTCACATGAAGAGCCTGCTACAGAAGATTCGGAAACTACTATTAATTCTGATCTTTTATCAATTTAACCAGCTCCTCATATAAATTTTTTCTGTACCCAAGCTATATGTTTGTGAGAGGATAGTAAGCACTACATTTTTCTATTTCCATTATAACAGATTCGTCTATTTTCATGATGATCTTACTATTTGTACTCTGTCTAGGACTAAGCAATAGAAATAGTAGGATAACAGTAGTCAACCAAGATTCCAGCATCACGTACTAGGATGATATAAGTATCATAATTTACGATTAGATTGACATAGGGTAAAGAGTAAATTAAAAGTTAAATAGATCTTTTAATACAGAATAAATGCCTATAGAAATATTGATGCCTGCTCTTTCCCCAACAATGAGTAAAACTGGAGGAAAAATTGTAAAGTGGTGTAAAAAAGAACAAGATAAAGTTGAAATAGGTGATGTAATCGCTGAAATTGAGACTGATAAAGCCATAATGGAGTTTGAATCTGTCGATGAAGGAGTTTTGGCAAAAATTTTAGTGTCGGAAGGAACAAGTGGCGTGCCTGTAAATCAACTGATAGCTCTAATGTTAGAGGAAGGGGAAGATAAAAGCGCACTTGATTTAGCTTCTGCCATCAATACCAAGGTTGAGAAGGAGGTTGAAGCCGATTTTTCAGTATCATCCAACCCTTCGATTTCATCTAGCTCTTTAATGTCATCCCAGTGCGTGACACTGGGATCTAAAAAAGAGGATAGAGCAACAGAAAATAGAATAAAAGTAAGCCCCTTAGCTAAAAAAATAGCTCAAAATGAAGGTGTTGATATAAAGCGATTAAAAGGTACAGGTCCATATGGTCGTATCATCAAAGCTGATGTATTAGAATTTTTAGATCAAACTAAAAGCTATGAGAGATTTGAGGAAAATACAACAGTTGAAGTAAGTAATATGCGCCAAGTGATAGCGCAGCGCCTAGTTGAATCTAAGCAAAATATTCCACACTTTTATTTAACTGTAGACTGCCACGTTGATAAGCTAATATCGCTCAAAAATGAGGTTAATTCAGCAAATGAGAACAATAAAGTAACAATTAATGACTTAATTATAAAAGCTGTGGCTTTCAGCATGAAAAAATTTCCTGATATAAACTCATCGTGGATAGATACTAAAATAGTAAGATACTCAAATATAGATATCTCAATTGCTGTAGCGCTTGAGGATGGACTGATTACTCCTATAGTAAAAAATGCTGATGAAAAAAGTGTTTTATCTATATCAAAAGAAGTGAAAGATTTAGTAAATAGAGCAAGATCTGGAAAATTAAGGCCTGAAGAATTTCAAGGAGGAGGGTTTACCATTTCTAATTTAGGCATGTTTGGTATAAAAACTTTCAGTGCTATAATCAATCCACCACAGTCTTGCATTATGGCTGTCGGCGCATCTAAAAAACAACCAGTTGTCATAAGTGAAAAAATAGAGATAGCAGAGGTAATGACAGTTACTCTCTCTGTTGACCACAGAGCAGTTGATGGAGCACTCGGAGCAAAATTTTTAAATGCCTTTAAGTACTATATAGAAAACCCTACGGTGATGCTTCTTGAGCCTTTATTATTATAATAAAATTAATACCTCTTAGTTTATACTTTTATTAGTTAATAGGTTTAGAGGTAAAATATGACTTATAAAAAGATAGAAAAACGTAGTATATCTTTTGATGCTACAAAATCAAAATTTTCAAACGATAGGTTTCAAATAGATTCCTCATCTAATGAGTCAATAGATACCATTGGTAAAAAATTTAAGTATGAAGTGAAACTTCCAGGTGTTATTCACACTACAACAAGAAAAAATAATGTTGGAAGCGGATTAAATGAGTTGGATCTAAGAAAGAAAAATGAAAACTCTTTCAAGACACCAATAAAGAATATTGAAGAATCAGATAGTAAGAGAAACCAAAGTCATTTGCTGTTTCAGGAGGACTCATTTCCAGAACTACCAGCATGTGCATATAAGCCAGCACTGCTGCCAAAACCATCAAAAGAAAAAATAAAGGAAGCTGTAGATAAAATGCGCAATAATAGAAAAGCTCATAATTCTGCAAGTGTTGAAAATGGTGTTAGTTCAGACAGGTTCAAAGTGCGCCCGTTCTTATGTAGTGATATAGATGGATATGTAGCTCCTGACAAACGTGACCGTAATCTAGAAAGGTGTAGGGTTACACATGATAGCAGTAAGCTTGAAGCACAAATGGAAAGAAAGCATGGGTTTCAATCAGATCCAAGTGTTAAGCATGTAAAGGCTGATACTGTAGTATGTTCTATTACTAAAGGTCATGACAAAAAAGGCGTTAAATCTGATGTCTCATATACACAAGAGCCTACATCAGAAATGTCTAAGGTTAATGTGAGAGAATTAGCAAATAGGTTCCGCGGCTAATCATTATTGGATTTTTCGAATAACAATTGCTTAAGATTTTATAAACTGTGCATATAGTACTCTATAAGAGAAAGAGAAGTGTGACAACTTCTCTCTTTCTTAACCACTTGCTGAAGAACGTTTATCTTCTGTGGCATCTGGTGATGGAGCAACTAATCTACTCAAAATCTCATCTTTTGGTCCCATAGCATAAATAACCCCATCTGACATGACGATCACTGTATTGACTACAGATAGTAGCTGTAGCTTATGAGTGATGATAACAGTGGTAGTATTTTGCTCTCTTGCAACATTGATTGCATTAATCAAGCGCGCCTCTCCATTACTGTCTAAGTTAGCATTCGGTTCATCAAGCACTAAAAGCTTAGTATTACCATAAAAAGCCCTTGCAAGTCCAAGAAGCTGTTTTTGGCCACCAGAGAGTATTACTCCTCCAGGTCCTCCTATTGTTGTATCATACCCATTTGGTAAGCTCAGTATTAATTCATGTATTCCTGCAATTTTTGCTGCTTTGATTATTTCTTCAGGATTTGGATCTGGTCTCATGCGGGCAATATTAGCTTTAACGCTCGTGTTAAATAACTCAATATCTTGAGGTAAGTAACCAACATAATTACCAAAGTTCTCTCGATTCCAAGTATATACATCAGCGCCATCTAGTCTGACTACACCTGATATGGGTTTCCAAACACCAACGGTTAGTTTTGCAATGGTCGACTTACCAGAAGCACTTGCACCAATAACACCAACAACATCCCCTGGTTCTATTACAAATGAGATTCCTTTTACTGTTGGCTTATTGCTCCCATAAGGAGTAAAAAATACCCTATCAAATTCCAACTTCCCTTCAGGCTCTGGTAGAGCCATAGTTTGCTCTCTTTTTGGGGATGTTAGGATAAGTCTTTGCAGCCTGCCATATGACATCTTGGCTTGATTTAAAAATTTCCAAGTATGAACTGCTGCATCAAATGGAGCCAATACTCTACCCATCAAAATCGAGGCAGCAATAATGCTACCGGCAGTTTTGTGAGCTGTGATTGCGAGTAATGCACCTGTTCCAATTACTGAAATTTGGAGAGTCGAGCGTAAAAACTTAGTAATCCCAGTAATCACATTAGAACGATTCTGCGCTGTAACTTGCATTGCACGATTTTGATCATTCCGTTTACACCAATCAGAAACTATAAATTCTGACATACCCATAGCTTCAACCACCTCTGCATTTCGTGTTGCAACATCTATAGCATTAATATTACGTATAGTTTCTTCATTGGTTTCTCTCAATATACGCTTAGTAGCAAGTTCATTCCATACTGCCATTGAAACTAATATAATAATTCCGGCAATAGCTATAAACCCTGTAGAGGTATGTATCATAAAGATCACAACAAGGTAAATTAGCGACCATGGAGTATCGAACAGTGAAAATATACCATTTCCTGTAATGAAATTTTTTATTACTCCAAGATCTCGTATTGCTTCACCACTTGAAGTTGAGCTTTGTACTGATGTTAACCTGATTGACCTTACTATTAGATCTGGTGTTGCAGTTTTATCAATCCAATCACCAATTTTAGCCATAGCTAAATATCGACAAGTTTCAAGCATTGCAGAACATGCAAACGCAGATAAAGTAATAATCGTCAGCATAACTAGTGTTGACACACTCTCGCTCGATATCACTCGATCAAGTACCTGAGAGGTATAAAGTGGCAAAAATAACATTAACGCATTAATCCCTGAGCTAAACCAGAAAATGAACCAAAACGCACTCTTGCACTTCTCTAAACAAGTATATAGTATACTTTGCTTTAATTCCTTTTTTATTGACGGAGTGATTTCCACAATCTTCCTTTTATTTAATTATATGTACCATATATAGTTTTTATTTCAAAAGTATTAACAGTTATTGCCTTACCATATCATTAATGTAATAAAATATTAATGATATGCGAATATAAACTTTTTCATGGAAATTTAGCAAGGCTATCTAATTTCTTCTCTACTATAACCTTATACGATAGCCTTGCCAATTGTTCTACGTTTTTCTTATCTACTACTCAATGACAGTTCTTACTATCACTCCTCTGAAAGTTGATGCTATCAGAGTCAGTGACTACAATCTGCATCTATTTTCCTCTTTCTATATGATCAGGAAGTATTACATATTCCAATGATCTAGCTGTAATTGCTCTTTTTCTCACACAAGATGGACTTGAATATACCCTTGGTCTATATCTTTCGAATTTAAAACAGTCAACAGTAATCCCCTCCTCAAAGTTAGAAAGTATTAGAGATGGAGATTTACTAACTTCCTTATCACTCACAGGATTATTTGCACTACCATAACTCACATGACGCGCTGCACTATGATTGTTACCACACTCTTCTCTTGAGGTTGAACTGCTTGGATTAAAAGGAGTCGAAAATATTGAATACCCATTGGTATCACCAAATCGTTTTATCAACCCACAGTTTTCTTCATTCATTTTTGTAATATTCTCGTGATTAGCACCTTCTGATAAGCTTGATGAAGCGATAAGATCTTCTTTTTTCTTACTAAAGATATTGCCTATTTTTAGCTTAGTTGCAACATTCTTGAATTTGTTTTTCGGAGCTTTTGGTTTAATTTCTGAATTCTCATTTATAGTAATTACACATGATGGATTATCTAACTTGTCCATTGTATTTTGTACTCTACTGTTGCGTCTTGAACACAGACTAAGTTTTGCTGTTAAATCATTCAAAACAGGTGAACTTTTTTTACCTTCTAAAGACTTATTCGAACATAGTAGTGCACTACCACCCCTACTCATTTTCTGAGGAGAAATATTGAGTTTGTCTTTACTCTCTAATCTAGTTTCATGCGTAAACTTGTAAAGTTCATTTTCCAATCGTGAAATATCTTCTGCATTCTTTATTAATAGTTCCAATATTGAGTTGTATTCCTCCAAATCATGATCCCCTACTTTTGTCTTAGCTAACTTTCCTGTAGCCTCTTCAATTCTGTTCATTTTTTCAGTATAGTTTTCTATCTTACGTTTAACAGGTTCTTTTTGAAGGCCAATCACTAAGTTGTATAAGATAAGTAAAAATGATATCGAAGAGAATGCAATGGAAATCCAGGTAGGAATTTCTTCCTTTTCAGATTCTGCATCATTATACTTAATGCAAACAGAAATAATCACACTTGATATTGACATGGCCAGATTATAGTAGTCTAGAAGCTTTTTGCTTCTTTCTTGATCTTCCATATTAAGTTTATCATATTTCCTTTTTTTGTTTTCCCTTATTTCATAAAAGAAATCTAAAAATAACCTCAAGATATTTGTGTCACCATGTTTAAAAGCATAATCTAAAGCTGTTTTTTTTGCATTATCCTTTATATCAAAATTTATCTTTTCATTTAAAGTTTTCTCTCCGGTGCTGATTGTTAGGTAGAATAAGGCTTTAATAGCTTTGTCCCTTAAGTGCTCATTTTGTTTACGCTTTTCTAAAACTAACTTTTTCAAAAATTGACCTTGCTTAAAATCCTCATTTATAGTTTTTTCAAAATCATTATCACTCATTACAAGATAGTGTAATGCTGTTCTTCCAGATTTAGATACAACATTTAACATTTTCTTATTATAGGGGTAATGATTATCTTTCATAAAATATTCTATTAACTCAGCATTAAGGCTCATGGCAGCTAAATGTAGAGGTATAAGCCCTTGACTGTTTGTGTTAAAAAGTGGTACTGTGTTCCTAATAGTTGACTTAGCAATACTTTCAATAACATACTGAGAGAATTCTATGTCGTTGGCAAGAGCAGCCATGTGTAACGGTGTATTGTCATTTTCATCATATAACACTTTGATGCTAGCAGCCACCTTTTTACCTACAAGTTCTTTTGACACAAATTCAAGACATTCCTTATTGCCGCTCAAAATAGCTGCAAATAACAACTTTTTTTGTGTATTTTGTTCTAAAAAAATACCCTTTGGGCTTTTTTTTACCAAATACTTAACGCATTCTACTCTTCCACTGAGGATAGATAAGCGTAGTAAAGTTTGTCCATCCTTATTTTTCTTACTTAATATTTCTCCCACTCTCTCTTTTTTAAAAAGGTGCTCAAGGCATGATTTATTACCAACACGTGCTGCCATATGAAAGACGGTGTCACCGTTGCTATTCTCACGCAAAACCTCTTGATAAACGTCAAATTTCTTCTCTTCCAACTTTTTTTCTATCATGCTTAAAAACGATAAATCAAGTTGGGCAGCAAAATGTAAAGGGGTGTTTCCTTCATTATTACTCTTATTTACTTGCATGCTTCTGTCTATTAATAGACTCACACATTTTTTTCTTAGTTCTGTTTCTGTATTACTCGATAGAGCTAAGTGTAGGGCCATATTTCCTTTGTGTGTTTCTGTGCTTAAATCGTAATCAGGAAATTTCTTGAGTAAAGATGTTAGACAATCATACTTCCCGTACATTGCAGCTAAATGTACAAGATCTCTTCCATAATCACCTTTGGATTGAAGTATGCTATTTCCTATATTTTCATAAAATAGGTCTATACAATATGAATTACCATGTATAATAGCAATATGTAAGGGGGTGTTACCTTGTTTATTCTGAACAATTTTTGCACCTGATTGAGTAAACAATTTCATTAGCTGGTTATTTCCATGTTTTGCAGCTATATGCAATGGGGTGTTACCATCTACATTTTCTTGATTAATTTCACTTTTTAGTCTACCTAAAAATTTTAGATGCTCTATAAGAAAATTTATGGCATTTTCTTGAGTTTCTGAGTTACCTACAATCTTATGAAAAGGATTCTCATTATATTTATTTTTTAAAAATTGTACTTGATTATCAATGAAGAATTTTATGCACTCAGCATTTCCAGATTGCACAGCATAGTGTAATGCGTTATTTCCATATTTATCTGTTTTAATTTTCTCCCTATCAAAAATTCCTTTTGCTGTCAATATTTCTTTTAAATATTCTAGGAGGTTAGGACTTCCGCTTCTGGCAGCATAGTGTAACTCGGTTTTATTATTGGTAGTGCAACTAAAATCTGCTTCATTTTCTATGAGAATTTTCAAGCATTCTTTATTGCCAGATTTAGCCGCATAGTGTAGTGGTGTTTTACCATCTCTATCTTTATTCCTTACTGCTTCTTTAATGTCAAAATTAGAATTTTCTATCACAAAACATAAAATATCTTCTTTACCCGACTCAGCTAAATAATGTAGAAGTGTTTTATCATTACTATCTGCAAAATTCTCCAATTTTATAATCAATTCTCTGCCCATACTAAGAATTAGAGATACAGCTATTTCAACATGAATATCATAATTCCTATTTTTCTTTTGTTCTTTCCTAATTCTTTCAATAGCCACTGTTAATAGCGAAGAACCATCATTACTTATTATATTCCATCCATCTTGACGAAATTTTTCAGCTAATGAATCACTTATATTTTCTGCTAAAATCCTGCTTTTTATACAATCAAGATTATTAGTACATATATTATAGTTTTCTTCTTGAGTTACTTTATTAATATAATCATATATGATTATTAGGTCTTGCTTATTGACTTTATCTTCTGAATTGCCTTGTAATGAAGAGAGGTCTATCTCACTAATTGCTCTGGCCATAACAACGTTTCCCGCAACAAATAAACCTGAACTGAGTGTCTTTGCGCTTGTACTAGATTTAGCTTTGAAAACACTAATAACTGTGTCAAATTTATTTTTGAACATACTGTACCTCATAAATAATAATGCCGGTAAGGCTTTAGTAGATACCACTGTAATTTTTAAGCCTACAAAAATTCACCAGCGGCCGCATTATATAGTAGATAATTTTTTGTGCTAGTAATATTTTTCTAATTCCCACTTTGGCCTTGGTGCAAAGTCAAGAGAGTCTACATAGCTTCTCTGTAACCTTTCAATTCCTGTCCATCCAACCATCACTGCATTGTCTGTACATAAATTGCTTGGAGGAGAAAGCACGTTCAAGTCTATGTGCTTTTTTAATCTCTCTTTCAGGAAATTATTTGCTGCAACTCCACCAGTAATTACAAAATCATTGATTTTAATATTTAAAGATACAGCGATACCAATAGCATTTCTGACTCTATCGAGTAATATGTCGCTAATACACTCTTGAAACGAAGCACACATATCACACACATCCTGTTCACTCATTACAAATTCTCGTGCTAAGTTTTTTACCGCTGTTTTAATTCCAGAAAATGAAAGGTCACATCCAGAACGTTTTATCATTGCTCTTGGCAGCTTAAATCTCATACCATCACCTTTTTTAGCTAACTCTTCAATTAATGGACCTCCCGGATAGCTTAGACCCAGCGTTTTAGCGACTTTGTCAAATGCTTCTCCTAATGAGTCATCAAGCGTTTCTCCAAGTTTGATGTATTTACCTACATCCTGTGCAATTAAAAATTGGCAGTGACCACCTGATATCAGCAGGACTAAAAACGGAAATTCAACCTCATATAGTAGCCTAACAACTAACGCATGTGCTTCTAAGTGATTAACTGCAATAAACGGTTTTTGTGTTACGTGTGCAATTGCTTTAGCCATCATTGTACCAATTATTAATCCACCTATGAGTCCTGGTCCTGATGTTGCTGCAATTGCATCTAGATCACAAAAGTTAAGGTTAGATTTTTCCATAGCACTTTTTATTAAACCACTTAAATGCTTCATATGAGCACGTGATGCTATTTCAGGAATCACTCCACCGCACTTTTTGTGCTCTACCTGAGAAAGAATTTCGTTAGCAAGCACTTGCTTATCACTATTTACAATCGCAACTGCAGTTTCATCGCAACTTGTTTCAATCGCTAAAATGGTTTTCATATATATTTGAACTCTTTAAATTGCGAGAACTATAACTTGAAATGTTGAAGAAGTGAACTTTGTTCTGCTGAGCTAATTATCATCTTCAAATATAGAACCAATTTTTTTGCTTCCAGGAGAAAATTTATTAGTCCAACTGCTTTGTACTTTGTTTATATCTTTAAAAGCAGTTTTATCGCTATATTCCTTTACTTCTTTATCTATTCTCTCCATTATTTGTAGATCCAGGTAGCTCTTTTTCCATTGGTTAGTAGCAAGAAATACT
The DNA here is from genome assembly GCF_008245065.1 of Wolbachia endosymbiont of Chrysomya megacephala. Classification (NCBI taxonomy): domain Bacteria; kingdom Pseudomonadati; phylum Pseudomonadota; class Alphaproteobacteria; order Rickettsiales; family Anaplasmataceae; genus Wolbachia; species Wolbachia endosymbiont of Chrysomya megacephala. The sequence goes on along the minus strand of NZ_CP021120.1, from coordinate 303,555 downwards.
CTGTTTAAATCTTGAGTGCGAATTAGATATTCTTTATCTTTAGGATAAACTTCCTGAGCCCAAGCAAACAGCTCAAAATAGCGTGCGAATAACTCAGACGCACGTGATTTTGGAGTTTGGTAAACTTGTATCTCCTTAAATATAATTTGACCAATAATTTTTTGTACCAGAATATTTGACTGCTTTAAGTTCTGCTCAATATCCTGATAAACTTTATAGAGAAATTCTTGCTCTAAGCTTAAGTTCAGTTCATTTTCAACCATATGTGAAAGTTCATGTACTATGATGTAAGGATTTGACCTTCTTAGCACAATAACATACTTATTTAAACCAGAAGAACGAATTGTCTTACACACTCCCTCTTCCATATCCACTAATCCTTCTTGATATATTTCAAACGAGAGTCTAGTTTGCTTTATTATTGACAAAGTGAGGTTTAATGTATTTCTAAACTTCTCAAATTGATAGAGATATTTGACATATTGTATTACGTTTTCACTATTTCCTACTTGAGTTGCTTGTTTTATTAAGTTCCTGATTAGCATGCTTCATTATTAAAGGAATTTTCTTTATGCTCAAGAATTATAAAGTGTTTTCAGGAAGTATAGCTAAAAAAGTTTAATTTACTTACATTCCGCTACTTATTATTAGCCAAGAGGTATCACGTCAGTATGACTTAGGAATGTACTAGATATAAAAGTGCAATATCAAATATATTTTACTAAAAATCAATCAACTTTTCACATGTTTGCTCTTCATAAAAGAAGCTCAATGTTATCGTAGTACCAAGTTTTGCTTCACTTTGAATGTTGAAAGTCCCACCCATTAACTCTACTAATTTCTTGCTTAGAGGTAATCCGATACCTGTGCCTTCGTTTCTATATCCCGAATCTGCTTGGCCAAAAACGGACATAACTTTATATATGTCCTGCTGCATTATCCCTATTCCATTATCATGAAACTCAATAGTTAATAAATTTTTTTCTATATTCTCTTTAATAATCATTCTTATTAAACCACCTTGAGGAGTGAACTTGATAGCATTTGATAACAAATTTATTATAACTTGCTTCATTCTTTTGGGATCGGCGATAACTAATAATTGTTTATCAGATATCTCTTTCTTTAAACTAATCCCTGTTTCTTTTAGTTTAGGTGATAACATTTTTAAGCACGAATCTATTATCTTATTCAGATTAAACTTCACTTTCTCTACTGTTAAACTACTTGATTCAGCTTTAGAAAAATCGAGCACATCATTAATCAAAGCAAGTAAATGTGTACCAGCATTATGTATATCGTCTACGTATTCCTTGTATTTAGAGTGATCTACCGAACCTAAAGTTTCATTTTTGATCAACTTTGCAAATCCAATAATAGCATTAAGAGGTGTACGCAACTCATGTGTAACACTTGCAAAAAATTTTATCTTATTTGCATTTTCTTGCTCTAATGCCTCTTTAACCCTTTGTAATTCAATATTAGTTTTATGCTGCTTGGCTAGCATTTGGGTATTGGAAAAGTGCAAATAAAGCATTATTAGTATTAAGATAACCAGTAATAAGCCCATTAATATTGAAAATAGACTATATACCATAATATAAGAGTCATTATAGCTTTGAATGATCTTCAAAAAAAATGAAGGCTTAATGTCATCTTCATGAAATATAGGGAAAGTAGAAGTTAATGTATTTCCTGTAGCGTAAAATATTTCTTGATTGCTTAGCAATTTATCAATTTCATCATTTGTAAGCAACTGCTCATAGTCATGACCTTGAGTATTAAAATTACTGAAAATTACTCTGGCATTTTGATCATACAGTATTAAGCTAAAATTTCTTACTTTGCTTACTGATTGTAACAATTCAGCACGCAATTTTACCAACTGGTTTATGTAATCAAAACTGTTATATTTAATATGATGTTTTTCTATTAGTAAATAATGATATTTTTTTATTATACTATTTTCCAATAGATCTTTTAAGTTTGCATTTGAATTACGGTAAAAAGAAAGAAAATTATTCTTTAATGAATAACTGCGGTATATTGTGCCCAATAAAACCACAAAAATTAATAAGAATAGCGAGATAATTTTTGTATATCTATTTGTTTTTAGTGTAGTAAAAATTAATTTACTTAATTTATACATATTCTTCTCATTGTGAAATAACGTCTTTTATGGTATTAATAAAAAATTAGCATATCATACTTTTATGACAATTTCTCCTATCTTGCCAGTTTATTCTCCTATTAACATAAATTTTTCTTATGGCAAAGGTATTTACTTGTATGATATCGATAATAAGCGCTATATAGATTTTCACTCTGGAATAGCTGTTAGCAGTTTAGGTCATGCCAACCCACGATTAACTGATGTCCTAAAATTACAAGGAGAAAAACTATGGCATATATCAAATACCTATAATATATCTACTGCCAACAAATTTGCAGAAAATTTAATAAACAACAGCTTTGCTAATACTGTATTTTTTGCAAATTCTGGATCAGAAGCAGTGGAATGTGGACTTAAAATCGCTAGGGCCTATCAAAATGGAAAAGGTAATAAAAATCGCTATAGAATTCTAACATTTCATGGTGCATTTCATGGAAGGACATTTTTAACTTGTGCAACAAACGATAGACAGAAATTTTCTGAATTACTGAATCCTTATATTGACTGGTGTGATAACATAGAGCCCAATATTGAGAGTGTAAAGAAAGCAATTTCTAATGGCATAGGTGTTATATTAATAGAACCAATACAGGGACAAGGTGGTATTAAAGTAATGAGTGAAGTCTTCATGAAAGAGCTAAGAGAACTATGTAACGAAAACGACATACTGCTATTTTTTGATTGCGTTCAGTGCGGTGCTGGCAGGACAGGAAAGTTATTTGCATCTGAACACATAGGAATTAAGCCTGACATATGTGCTCTTGCAAAAGGAATAGGAGGAGGTTTCCCTCTGGGGGCTTGTCTTGCAACTGAAAAGGTTGCTAAGTACATGGCGGTCGGTATGCATGGTTCTACTTTTGGTGGTAATCCACTTGCAACTTCAGTAGGTAATGCTGTATTGGATGAATTGCTCGGCCCTGGCTTCTTAGAAAATGTTGAAGTTAGAGGTAAGTCTTTAAAAAACAAACTAGAGGACTTAGCAAGCAAGTTTCCAATGATAGAAGAAGTGAGAGGAAAAGGGTTGATGCTAGGAATAAAAGTAAAAATGAATAACCAAAAATTTGCAGAAGAGCTAAGTCACCGTGGTTTACTCACTGTTGGAGTAACATCAGATAACGTTGTAAGAATCTTGCCTCCACTCATTATCACTGAAAAAGAGATTGATGAAGGCATTGAAATCCTCACTCAGTATTTATCTGAAAAGTTCTAGTTAAAAACTAAACCTTCCTGCTCACTAGTTGTTGGCTGTATCAAAATTGCAGATAAAGCAGTAGATACAACTTTATCAGCTACTTCATTTGTACACTTTGCCTTTTCCTGTTCTCTTATCAGTGTAAGCTCATTTATATCACTTAGTGAGTCAAATTTTGTTATATCCTCAAATATAAACGATTGCACGATGTCTTTCGGAATATTGAGAAAAGCCGAGTTACCAAGCGATAATGTCATATCTAACAAACTTTTCATTGAGCCGTTTCTCAAAACACATTTAGACAGTTCTCCTAAAAGAATTGGCACTCCAAAAATAAAAAATGCTCCTCTCACTAAATAGGTCGTTATTTCATATAACAATGCACCACACAAGAGTGCCAGTGGTCCAAATACTATAAAACCGCAAAGTAAAGGCAATTGCATGGTCTGACCTGATGGTATTCTACCTATAAGCTCCATTGAAATTATAAACCCAATAAGTAACATAGCTCTACCTAGATATGTCCTTTCTTTAGAGCGTTTGTTAAAGTTTTTCTCACGTAACTTAGAAAAATCATTATTGACTCTTACGTCAAAAATATTATGGCCATTTTTTAATTTGAGCTCCAAGTTCTCTATTCCATGACGCCACTTATGGCACCTTACAACTTCATTAATTACCATACTAATTCGATCATTGATCTTGCATAATTTGCTTTCTTGATATAAATCTCCTTGATAATACTTTTCTCTAAATTTCACACAGTCTAATTTCTTTAAATCAGATAAAAAATCTTTAATTTCTTGTGCCATTTTATCAGTATCACCTCTGTAGCCTACAGCTTTCAAAATTGCTGCTAAGTGTTCATTTTCAATTTGAGCAATTGTTCTATCTAATGCACGTATATATTGCTTGGATTGAAAATATGAGATGATTTTTTCTTTACATCTATCCTCATTGCCTTCGTACAAACTATTTCTTTTGAAACTGCTGTCATGTTCTTTGGCAATTTCTAATGCATGAACCAATACATTTTGCGCCTTCACACTACTTTCACAGTGACAGTTTCTGATTATGTGTACATACGCTCTTGCACTGGTATCTCCAGATTTATCTATATTGTACGCTTTAGCCAAAAAGACTAAATAGTCAAACCCTGCCCAAAGATAATACATTACCTTTGTTATAGCACTCCCCACAGAAAATAAAGCTGAGCGTGTGCAAGATAATTTACCGTTGTTTTTAATTCTGTTCTCATATGAACGAAGGTATGCCTCTGTACTTTTTAAAATCCTATGTAAATCTTGTTCTGTCTTTTTGACATCAAAATCATTTATATCATGAACTTTTTCATACGTTTCTTTTATCAAATCACTAGAAAACTTCTTCAGAGCTGAATCATCAATATTTCCTAATGCATCAATATTTTTACTAATATAGATTTCTATTTTTCTTCCAAGTTCTTCTCCCATTCTATTTTTTAGCAACTTATTGTATTTATTAGTAGCTGGAAACAAAACTTTCTGACAAAATTTCTGTGGTTCCTTTTTAAAATTTGCTAAGATCTTATTCACAAATAGCTCAACTTCTTCACCTGCAGCAGCGAAAAACCATGATTGTCTGCTCTCATTACGCTCTCTATTTCTTCCAAGATTCTGTAGGGCTTCAGATGGATTATTGAACTGACTAACCGAATCTGCAAATATTGATGCAACATGATTATATTCACTATCAAATCCACGACCTTTCGATCCATCTATAACCGTTGTCAACGCATATTTAGCCAATGAATCAAAATCTCTTTTTTCATAATCACAATAAATAGTTCGATATTTACCTATTTGATTACGTATTATCGCTGAAAAGGGTCTATTTTCTCCAATACCAAGATCATTTTTCCCAATTCCTGCAAAGATACATTTATTTTGTTTGCAGAAATCAATGAGACTATGTAGTATACCTTCCTCTCTTTCCATGAGGTCATGGAGCTCTTTGCTTAAGCGCCAATTATCAACTATTAAGCTGCATTGCTCATTATCACTTTTACTCAGTGCTTCAATTACTGTCTTTATTTGCAGTAAGAGCTCATCTCTAGCAAATTGCTCACTAAAGCCTTTTCTCTCTAGGTAGCTTATAATATTGTTATCATTAGTGGTGCTAACATTCTTTTTAACATCTTCTATCAATTCACTCAAACCTTCTCTTCTTTTTTTATCTAAAGTAATATTATCACACTTCATTAAATATGAGAGAGTAAGATCGATCATTGAATGCATTACTCTATATTTTAGATATTCAGCAGTACTACTGAAATCCACCTTTTCTTTTAATTCAGATATCTGCTCTTCTGTCAGACTAGGATGTTGCTTTTTAACGCAGCTTATAAAGTTCGCTTCGCGTAACTTGAGCCTATAGTCTTGATAAGAAATCCCTTCAGGCTGAAATTTATTATACACTTCATAACGTGTACTACCTTCATATACTAAATTATCTCTACCCTGCAACGCAAAGTTAAGATTAACTATACTATTTACATCATCAGCTAAAAGCAGAGCACTTTCTCCAATTGGGCTTTGCACATTCCATCTTATAGAAGTTAATAAATCATCGGTATCAACAAGCTTATTGTAATTAAAAACTTCTTCGCTCTCTTCAACATATTCATAAGCTGGGCTCGATTTTTCTCTAGTAAATAAGCTACGCACGTTAGCAAGAAATCTAGAAAGCAGTTCTTTTGACTCTACACCAGTTGCTTTAGTTAGTACCCACCAAATTGGCAACATTACTATACCAAATATAAACATAGAAATTGTATAATATAAGTTTCCAATCAAAGCAGAATACAGCCAATAATCTGAAGTTAGACCAATTACAGCAGCAACATTACTATTTATAACAGGAAATAATGTAATCATAGGTATTATAGTAACAGCAATATTCACTACAAATGCTAGAGTGAAATTTGTTCTCCTATTGGTTTTTGCAATAACACTTGCTGTTTCGATGGCGTTTGCAATACAACGTCTACTCAATCTTGTCGGGCTGATAACTTTTCCGCATCTATTTAAAATCCTTCTCTTTGGTGTTGCAGTGAGGTAAGTCGTAGGATATTTCTCATCAAGCTTGCACATGTTCTCAAAATCCTGCTGCTTATTAATACTGTCTGCTTCATCAACACTAATCCACAACTTGGTATTTTGGTCTTTTAATTTCCGATCATTTTCTTGCTGTAATAGCAGGTCATGTGTTATTATAATTATTGTAGGTTCAGTTTCCTGCAGTGCATTTTTAATTTCCTCAGCAGTTTTGGGTGTCCTAATGTTTACAGTAAATGCACTACTCATCATTTTTTTAGCTTGGTTTACTAGATCACTGTTTGGTACTGCAACCAGATGATGAAATCCTGCTTGGGTTAGTACATGACTCAGTATTCCAATGTCGTAAGTCTTACCAAATCCAGTTTCTGCATCGATCATAACATTACAGTTAGTAGTAGAAGGGTTGCGTAGATGTTCTAATACCCCTTCAACAACAGGTTTACGACGTGCTACTATTATAGATTCCTTTGTATCATCAAGTTTTATAGATTCACCTTTTAGCTTGCAGTTGATTTTTTCTAAGCTACTTATAATACTTTGCCTTTCTTGATTACTGATAGAACTCACACATTACCCGCTATAATTATTACAATATTAATTGTATGTTAATTCAGTAAATTGTCAATTCTATGGACAAAAAGCTGATTTCAACTATCATATTAATATGAATATATGCCTCGGAATAATTACTTCTCCCCATGGAATCAAAGGAGCTGTTAAGATAAAAACCTTTACTGAAAAGCCCGAAAATATTTTCCTATATGGTGAACTAATAAGCGGAAGTGAAAATTATAAAATAAGCTTGGTGTCTGTTGTCAGTAATAATTTAGTAATAGCAACAATTAGCGGTGTGAATTCCCGTAATGAAGCAGAGCTTTTAAGAAATAAAAAGTTATATATAGAAAGAGATAAGCTACCACAGTTAAATGATGAGGATGAATTTTACCAAGATGATCTTGTGAATATGGAAGTAAGACTAGAGAGTAATGAATTATATGGCTATGTGAAGTCTGTGAATAATTTCGGCTCGGGGGATATATTAGAAATTTTGGTTATCAGCACAAAAAAAAACATTATGTTATCTTTTACTAAAGAAGTATTTCCATACATCAACATGAAGGAAAGGTATATAGTAATCAACATGCCAGAATTCATTGGCCAATAAAAATTTTGATATTTGTATAAAGTTATTTATAATAATCAGACCAAATTAAAAGTGTAATTATGGCAGAAAGGGCTAATGATATCAGGCCAGGTCAGGTACTAGAACATAACGGTGGATTGTTTTCGGTTATAAGTATTATGCATACTCAACCTGGTAAGGGTGGTGCATATATACAAGCTGAAATGAAAAATATCCAAACAGGAGCAAAGTACTATGAGAGGTTTCGCTCTGATGCAACAATCAGAAGGGCAATTTTAGATGAAGAGGAATATGTTTATCTCTTTACTGAAGGGAATATCGTAAATCTTATGCATCCAAGTAATTACGAGCAGATTGTTATAAATTTAGACTTATTAGGAGAAAAGAAGTCTTATTTGCAAGATAATATGAAAATTAAAGTAGTAACTTATCAAGATAAAATAATTTCTGCACATGTGCCTGATCACGTTACACTAACTGTAAAAGAAACAGAGTCTGTTATCAAAGGGCAGACTGTTACTGCTTCTTATAAGCCTGCAATTTTGGAAAACGGAATACGCGTTAACGTGCCTCAATTTATAAAAGAAGGTGATAAAATTGTAGTACATACTCCTGATAACAGCTATTACGAAAGAGTGAAAGAGTAAATGGCAATTTCATCACCACGAATCAATGTGATGCTTGATTCTGTACGCAGTGCCTCCAAGCAGCTTATACGTGATTTTAATGAATTGCAAATTTCAAGCGTTAAGTCAGCAGACTTTATCAATAAAACTTATTCAAAATCCAAGCAACTTATATACGATTGCTTGAAAAACTACAACCAGAACTATGACTTTATTTTTGAAGACGATGTGGGCCAAGATCTAAAAGACGGCGGTTATACTTGGTTTATTATGCCTATAGAAGGCAAGGAAAACCTTTTTAGTTGTATGGTTTATTTTGCAGTATCAGTTTGTCTCATTCATAAAAACAGAGTTGTAGCAGCTGTGATTGATGCTCCAGCGCTTAGAGAAACTTTCTGGGCAGAGGAAAAGAAAGGAGCTTTTCTTGAAGATTTCAAATCTCGCCATGTAAAAATGCGGATGAAAGCTCGTGAAGGGGGAATAATAGACATAAGTGGTAATTTGTTAAATAAATTACCACTTGACAATAATAATCTACGCTCCCTTGGCTCAACGGTACTAGGTTTTGCATATCTTGCTGCCGGAAGATACAATGGAATAATTTACTCTGGAATTAATAAATATAAAACTTCACTCGGTAGGCTTTTTCTGCAAGAAAGCGGTGGGAGATTAAGGGAAGATAACGCGCTTGTCATTGCTGGAGATATAAACTAAAGTTCATTCAAAAGAGCAAAAGTCACGTAGTGAAAATAATAAATGGTCTTACCTACCCCTCATTGCAGCAGGGTAGCAAAATAAGATAGACGAGAAAAGACAACTATAGGAACAAATAGTCAGTGTGTGACAATGGCATCTAGTCCTTTTGCACAAAAAATGTTGTAAAGTAACTTAGTTGGATCCCAGTGTTAGCTACTTTCATGACAAGAAATAAAGCACTGATTTTGTACATTAACCATGCTTTTAAATAGATACCTTATTCTTGGCAACTTTAAACTCAACAACAGACACAAACAGATAATTTCTCAAAAACTTTTACAAGAGATTTTGTTAAATGCTCTATCATTTCATTTGTATGGTAAGGCGTAGGAGTAATACGGAAGCGCTCAGTCCCCTTTGAAACTGTTGGGTAATTTATATGTTGTACATATATTCCATACTCATCAAATAACAATTTTGATGCTTTTTTGGACAACTCAGGATCGCCAATTATGATTGGAATTATATGAGTTTCTGTTTGCATAAAATTCACTCCTGCATTTCTCAGTGAGTCTTTTACTTTCTCAACCACCTGCTTCTGCTTTTCTCTTTCAATGTTGCTTGATTTTAGATGCTCAACGCTTGCCTTTGCTGCTGCTGCTAAAACGGGCGACATAGCAGTAGTAAAAATAAATCCTGGGGCTGAACTTCTTATTACATCCACCAAGCTCTTTGAAGACGCTATATATCCACCCATCACTCCAAAAGCCTTTGATAATGTACCCTGAATAACAGTTATTCTATCCATCAAACCTTCTCTTTCTGCAATTCCGCCACCGCGCGGTCCATACATGCCAACTGCGTGTACCTCATCCAAATAGGTAATTGCATTATACTGATCTGCTAGATCACATATCGCTTCAAGCGGTGCTACATCACCATCCATTGAGTATACAGATTCAAGTGCTATTATTTTCGGCGTTTTTATATCTATAGACTTTAGCAACTGCTCTAAGTGATCAACATCATTATGCCTAAATATGTGCTTCGGTCTTTTTCCTGATTTTATACCTTCTATCATTGAAGAATGGTTTTTCTCATCTGAAAAAATTACCACGCCCGGAATAACAGACGATAAAGTACTAAGTGTAGTTTGGTTGGCAAGATAGCCACAAGCAAAAGTTAAAGCAGCTTCTTTTTGATGCAAGTCAGCCAAAGATTTCTCGAGCTCAACAACTTCCTTTGTTGTACCTGATATATTTCTTGTTCCTCCAGCACCAACAGATGAATTTTGAATAGCAGCAATGACACTATCGTTTTGTGACATTCCCAGATAATTATTACTGCACCAGACAATAACCTCTCTATTTCTTTCATAATCCATAATATAGGGAAGTTTGCCAGGTAATGACGCAAAATGCGTAAATTCACGATAGCGCCCTTCTTCTTTTATATCTTTGATTTTATTTAAGAATATTTTTTCGTAGTCTACCAAGTTTTTATCTATTAACAATCAATATAATTATAATAAATTATTAAATGATAGACTACTATATTTATTACTTAGACTGACATTCTTCTGTCTGCATAACCTTTTTGACCTGATTATCCTCAACTAAGCTTTTAGGTCTATAGCAGTACGTAATTGTAGCTGCAATAAGACAACAAACTGCAACTGCTACTCCTATTGCTAACATTTCCAAGTAAACTGCAACAGCTGCTCCTAAGGCAATAACAGTTATTGCAAGCGCAGAAGCAGCTACGACATACTTTTTTGTGTTTTGTGGATCATTCTTTGAATTGCTTGGTACGGTTGCTGAATAGCCTAAAGATGACATAAATTCCAAAAATCCCTTATTTCCTCGCTTTTTTGCCATATCTAAAGAGCTTCCTTTCAAAAGAGTATCTGATGGTTTATTAATAATTGGATCGTTTTCTAAATACGGGCTTGTACCATTGTCTATTAGCAATTTTGCAGATTTTTTATGCCCTTCATTTATTTTTCGATTATAAGCTATAACATGTAGCGCAGTACCAATATCCCTACTTTGTGTATTAACATACTTTTTTTTATCTTTTGCTGCACCTATCAAAATGGCAACTACATCAGAATGACCATTATCAGCAGCTAAGTGCAATGCAGTTTCACCATTATGATGTTGTAAATAAAGATCTGCCTTTTTTTTTAAAAGTAATTCCACCATTGCCGAATTACCTTCTGCAGAAGCATACATCAAAGGAGTAAGATTATATCGTTCTTTAGCATCAACTGTTGCGCCACGATCTATTAGCAATTCCGCAACATCTAAATGTCCATCGTACGCTGCTTCATGTAAAGGAGTTACTCTGCTGCCTGTACTGCTCACTGAGTTAACATTTGCACCGCTATCGAGTAAAAGCTTCACAAAATCTTTATGACCATTTCTAGCAGCTAAATGAAGTGCAGTGTCACCACCTACTTTTGTTTTTGATTTAATCTCAATATTTGCACCACATTCTAGTAAACTCCTGCCAAGCTCAACATTACCTTCTTGTGCTGCAACGTGTAAATGAATAAATCCATCATTATCATAATCTGTGAAACGTTCATTAATATCGTCTAGTAAACTTTCCCTACCAGCTTTTAATTCCTCAGGAATGATAAGTGTTACTTTACCATTTTCATACTCTACTTCACCGTTATGAAATTTAAGTGTGAATCTAAGTAAACTGTCTAATTCACATATCTTCTTTTCTGGGTTATAAGAATTGCGTACCACCATTGATGACTTATAGTTAATGCGTACATAATTCTCATCAGAACAATCGATGTACATGATCTTCTTGCAAGAATCGCTAGAAAGTACCTGATATTTTATTAATATACTATGTATTCGGATAGCAAGGAAAGCCATATACCCCGCTTGATTACAACTTGTGGTTAATTCCTCTATGAGGGAATCATTTGGAACCTCTGCTTTAGCATGTTTAAAAATTTCCGTAAAAACATACTTTGCAAACAGACGTTTATCATCTCCCTCATTATATTTATCATATAACCCTTTAATGAAACTATTATCTATAGTGCGATCATTGATTACAAAAAAATCCGTTCTATATAGGTCTTGATAAGCTGTGTTACCAGACTTTACATCTTCATTATTCTCATCTGCCTTTACTTGACCCAGCAGAGATTGTGTTAGCTGAAATTCTAACGTAGTTACTGCACTAGATTTAGTATCAGAATTATTAACGCCAGATTCCTCTTGACTTTCATTACCTGAATCCTCAGAACGACGGCGCTCTTTTTCCTCTCGTTCTAAAATTTCAAACCCTTCTTCAGTTCCCGAATCCCTAGAATCTGATTTCTTTAAAATTTTGTTTGATTCCTGTGATACAAAATCTGAACCTAACATGTTTTTCCTCACTAATTAGTAGCTAAGCTAAGTGTAGCATTAAATGGCAATTTTGTCAACTTAGCAAGCATCTCTTCGTAGTCTACCAAGTTTTTATCTATTAATAATCAATATAATTATAATAAATTATTAAATAATAGACTACTATATTTAGTATACAGACCTTTCCTTGAACACAATCTCTGCAGGCTCACCATTCTCAATTAAGCTTTTAGGTCTACAGCAGTATGTAACTGTAGCTGCAATAAGACAACAAGCTGCAACTGCTATTCCTACCGCTAACATTTCCAAGTAAACTGCAACAGCCACCCCTGAAACAATACCGGCTATTGCAAGCGCAGAAGCAGCTACAACATACTTCTTTGTATTTTGTGGATTTTTTTTGAGGCCACTTTTGCTGCTTTGCTCATTAATTCTTGGCAATTCTGTTTTTGGCTGTCCATTTCCGTTAGCAACTTGTTCTACATGCTCAGTAGGTTGATTAACGTTAATATCATTATTAACATCTTCAATTTTAATCGAAAGAAATTCATCTTCATCATCACTTGTTAATTCTACTCTTAAAGTACAAGGAACAGAATTACTAGAAACAGTACCATTAGCTGTTGCTTCAGCTTCCACTGTGTCAATTACAGATATTCTTGTTTCATGACCTTCTTCACTAATTTTTTCAAATGGAGAATTACTATTAGAGTCTGAGGAAGTTCCGGCAGAGCAATCACTTTTATTACCTTCAAGTTTAGAAAAATCATCCTCCTCAGAGCTCAGTGATGGTGAGCTTTCTTTAGACTCTACCAAAGGAGCTTCTTGGCTACTTGCAGCAGCTTCTACATTGTTGTCTACTGGTAATGTAGCAGCAGTGTGCTTGAGCTCATTTTCAAGAAATAGTATTATTTTTTCAAGAGCCTCTTTTTGCTCACCCTCTTCCAAATTTGTAATTTTGTCATTTGCTTGGTCCAAGAGCTTCTGTACAGTAGGTTCATATGTGCTGACTTCTAATTTCTTTAATAAATGTATCAAACGAGTAAGATTGATTCTATCGACAGCATTAGACAATTTTTCTCCTATAAATTTTTCATTTCCAGGCATTTTACCCTCCTCACAATTATTACCTATAGCTTCTTCTATTGAAGCCTCTTCATTATTCATAATATTCTCTACTTTATCAACAATGTTTCTTTGCGGCTGTTGATTATCAATATTTTTGGATTCTGGATCTTTTTTAATATTTAAATGCAAAGGTGTTTTATCATCTAAACCTTCAAGAAATTTTGTGATTTTTGATTCACTAGAAGATTTTTCCCTGTTTTCTTCCCTTACCAAATATAAACTTTTCGTTCCTACCAGATCTAAAGCTGTTTTGCCATCTCTATCTTGAATGTTCCAATCAGCTCCCTTGTTTACAAGTAATTTTACTATTTCAAATTTATCATGGTAAGCAGCCCAATGTAAAGCTGTTCTGCCATGCCTCTCATCTTGAATATCAATCTCAGCGCCATTTCCAATAAGCAAGCCCATTAATTCTAAATTATTACGTGCCACAGCCCAATGCAAAGGTGCATGCCCTGAATTGTCTATACTATTAATATCAGCAATTTTATGATTAATAATAGTCTTTGCTACATCTATAAAATCTTGTTGTATAGCATAGTGCAAAAATTTTTCTGACATATCAGAAACTCTAGACCTGGCTTCAGTATCTTTAAATTTATCTAATACCGCTTTCACGCATTCTTGATTACGAATAGACAACGCCCTTCGAAGTTTTTCACATATGCTATGCCAAGGTAGAATAGTACTTCGATTTTTTTCCAAATCTTCTAATAAAAGCTTAGTATAGCGCTGTCCACCAACACCAATAAGTAGCCTATCGAGACCTTCATCTTGCGTAAATAATATACTTTTATGCGTTTCTGCATACCTTTCCACAAGTGTGTCATCAGCTGCAATGGCTAGTAGTGAAAGCTCTTTTACTGAATAATTATAATAACCATTTGTTTCATCATAGCTATTATTCAACAGCACATTGTGCATATGATCAGTCAAATTAAGCTGTTGAGAGCAAAAATCCTTCAAATTACCACAATTTAAATCAGTAATAAATCTATCGCTTTCCTCTATATTATTTATAGTTTTATCTAAATCTGCATAATCACCATAATTTTTTGCTTTATTTATAACGTCTATTAATCCATCAAAGGTTAAATTTTTAGGGGTAATGGTAAATTCTTCTTCATTATGCCTTGGTTCTATATTAACCTGATCTTGAGGCCAAAATAACTCTGTTGCTACAACTGCTGTAACTTCTGCAACACCTACCAATACATTCGCAACATTACCTAAAATGCCTGGATCAGTAACTACTTTGTTTGCTACTTCACTACTATCAGATGAACTCTCAGTAATAGACAAGTCTTCAGCAGCAAATGACTTAGGTCCTTCATTCATATTTTTCTCAAGAGTCTCTGTAATTCTATTATCCTCATCTTCGAAATGCCTATTTATTTCATCTAACAAACTTTTGCCATCAACTTTGTAATTCTCTAATTGTTCAGGAATAGCAAGTGTTACTTTGCCGTTTTCATACTCTACCTTACTATCTCGAAACTTAAGGGTGAACTCTAAAATAGCATCAACCCTGCATATTTCCTTATTTGTATCAAGTTCTCTAACAGGCATACTTGGACAATACTGAATATTGAGAGAACCTTGGCTATTATATACAATACTTATCTTTCTATCGTTGGCATGAGGCAAGCTTAGTTTATGCTTAGAGAATATAGGAGAGAGCTGCATTAACAAAGAGCCATCATACCCAGCCTGATTGCAATTAGTAATTAACTCTTCTAATATATTGTCATTTGGAGTTTCTGCCTTAGCATATTTAAACATTTCTGTGAAAACTTGCTTAGCAAACAGGCGGTAATTTGCATTTTCACTCGAAATTAAGTGATTGTGCTGGCAATATAACTCGTGAACATACGCTTTGCTTATTGTTTGCCCATTAATTACAAAATCCATTCTTTCCAAATCAAGTTGTGCTTGCTTGCCAGAATTTGCATTCCTATTATTCTCACCTGCCTTTACTTGACTTAGCAAAGATTGTGTTAGCTGAAATTCCAATTCAATTGCTCTGTTAGTATTTTGTCCTTCCTCAACCTCTGAACAATTGCCTGAATCTCCAGAATGACGATGCTCCTTAATTTCTTCTTGTTCTAAAACTTCAAATTCTTCTTCAGCACCTGAATCTCTGGAATGGCGACGCTCCCTTTCTTCTGCAGTATCTACTGCTGGCGGCATGAGCCCACCAAGTAAATTCCACCCCATGTTTTACCCCCTAATTATTAGCTAAACTAAGTATAGCATTAAATAGAAATTTTGCCAAGCAAGTTATTGAGCCTTTTAGCAAATAGACTTACGTCTTCCATCTCTTCACCTTCCACTATACAAGCTTGATAGAACAATAAGTAAATCATATCTCCAAGTGTTGGATTTTCACCATTTTTAGCGTGAGATTCCATTATGTTTCTTATCAAAGGATGCTTAATGTTAATTTCAAGTACTTTTGGCGTGCGGTAATTTAGCTGCTTCTGTTCACGTAAAAAACGCTCCATACGGAGATCCATAGTTCCTTCATCAACTGCTAGACACACAGGACTATCGGTTAATTTCTTAGAGATCTTTACACTTTTTACTAAGCTTCCAAGAACCTTGGTGAAGTATTCGAGTATAGAATCCGCGTTTTCTTCGCTTTTGTTTTCATCTGATTTATTTTCTTCATCTTTCTTGCCTTCTTCTGAAGAAAATTTTTCTAAATCAACATCAGCGCGGGTCACAGACTTAAATTTTTGATCTTTATATTCATGAATCACGCTAGTCCAGAAATCATCAACTGGATCAACAAATAGAAGCACTTCCAATCCTTTGCTGACGAATCCTTCAAGTTGTGGACTGTTTTTTACTGAATCGAGACTATTACCTGTGAGATAGTAGATATGTTCCTGTTCAGGCTTCATTCTGCTTATATAATCATCAATGCTAACTAGCTTACCATCACTGGTGCTATGAAATCTGCAAATGGAAAGCAATGCTTCTCTTTCATCAGTTGGCATAGCTTCGCAAAGACCTTCTTTTAACACCGCACCAAAATTGCCCCAGAATTTTGTATATTCCTCTAAATTCTCTTTTGCTTTTTTGCCGAGCTCTGATATTATGCGCTTAGTTAAAGATTTCCTAATCTGCTCAACAACGCGATTGTTCTGCAGTGTTTCTCTGCTGATATTGAGAGGCAAATCCGGTGAATCAACCACACCTTTCAAAAAACGCAAGTACTGCGGTATAATCTGCACATTATCTTCAGTGATAAACACTTTATTTACATACAATTTTACAGAGCAGCGTCTATCTGGATGAAATAAATCAAAAGGCTTGATAGAAGGAACATAAAGCAAGTTCGTATACTCTATTGCACCTTCATTTTTATTATGAAATATCATCCAAGGCTCACCGCCCACATGTGCAACACCACGGAAGAAGTCGTTGTGCTCTTCTGGAGTAACGTCATTTTTTGGCTTAGTCCAAATTGCAGCTTTGCTATTTAATTTTTCACTTTTTCCTTCTTCATTTACAAACTCAACGGGAAAATTTATGTGGTCAGAGTAAGTAGTAACGATGTTTTCAATACGGAATTTGTCTAAAAATTCGCTTTCTTCAGGACGCATGATGAGCGTAATTTTTGTGCCACGAGAGATTTGACCATCTAATTTGCTGATTGAATACTCTCCATCTCCTTTAGATTTCCACACCCAAGACTCTTCTTCTCCGGCTTTCCTTGATTCTACTATAACTTCTGAAGCAACCATGAAGCTTGAATAAAAACCAACACCAAACTTTCCAATCAGCTCTACAGCTTGGCTCGAATCTTTATTATTCTTAATTGCATCCAAGAATTTTTGCGTACCAGAACTTGCAATCGTGCCAAGATTATCTATTAAATCTTGCCTGTTCATGCCAATTCCATTGTCGGTTATATACAGCTCATTCTTATCTTTACTGGAGCTAATAGTAATCTTCAACTCATCACTTGAATCTAATAAATCAGCATTTAATTGTGATTCATAGCGCAATTTATCACATGCATCTGATGCATTTGATATTAACTCACGCAAGAAAATATCCTTATTAGTATAAAGTGAATGAATTACTATATTTAGTACTTTGCCTACTTCAGCGTCAAATTTTAAACTTTCAGTTTCTTGTATGTTGTGCATTTTGAGCTCCATTATTAGCCTACTACTCTAATAATTTAAGTATTGCACTGCGATCTTTCAAGGTCACACATGCTAAAATTTATGTGGGCCAACTTATGGTTCCAATGCTAAACTGGAATAAGTACAACCATTGTGTCATGCAAATTAAGAAGAAAGTGCTAGAATATAATATCTCTTATTTGCTTCAAAGATTTGTTAGTCTTTGATTCTTTTTTTTTAAAAGTAGTCTCAAGAGAGATTTTAAGCTTTTTCCATTCTTCTTGACCATTTGGCATTAAATCACTCTCAATCTTCTCCAGTACTTTCTGAGGTGATGAATATAATTCCTCGTACAAATCAGTGTTTACTGACTGTAGTATTACTAAAAATGTAAATAAATTCGGATCAAGTAATTCTTCTTTTGCATGGTTCAAAAAACATAGCTTTATTCTTCTTATACAGTATTGTATTGCCTGCAGTGATAATGAGAAGCTTTCTGCATAAAATATAAAGCTATCTATAATTAAGCTCTTTGATTTTTTCGGTAATTCAGAACTTTCAAACAGTTTTCTTATAAACTGCTCTGTTGGCTGTTTTGGCAAATGCAAAGAGAGATCAGTAAAAGATTTTAGGCTAAAATTTGGTCCAAGTATTGTGCTAATTGCTCTTTGCACATTACTCTTATCTTGGCTAACAGAGATAATGAAAACCAGTCCCTCAACATCAAGCATGTACTTTATGGATTCTAAAAAATCGACAATGAATTTAGGGCGACATATATCAAGATCATCCACCATTATATAAATGTTTTTGTCTTTCCTGATTTTATTAACCACATCTGCTAGTTGTATTTTAAAATCTCTAATGTTCTCTTTTCTCCTTTGGAGAAGATTTAACTCACCCAAGACAAAACCAATGTCTTTCTTATCAGCCTCTTTTGCAGCATCGAGAAATACTGAAAGCATAGCAAGTGGAGATTTACTGATCAGCTTTCCTAATGTATTGAGAGAAAATAGTTCTTGGTTTATGTTTTTGAACTGCTGTATAACACTCCTTTTTACTTTGTATGATGCGAATAGATCCTCAAACAGGAAATGCAAAAAAGAAGGCAATGGTTGATCTAGCGCACTAATATCCCATGCGCTGTAATAAGCTGCAATTTCATTTTGCTGCTCTAGATCCTTTACCCATTCTTTCAAAAAAAACGTCTTACCCCATTTATCATATCCTTCTAAGGATACAATAGAAAAAGACTTACCAATTGTCTTGATTATAGAACTAAATTTACTTGCAACTTGTTTATAGCCTAAGCAATCATTCTCCCAAGTTATTACCTTAGGTAATTGCTCGTCTTCTTTTTTTCTGAATCTTACTAATGATATAAGTTTTTTAAAGCACATAAGATCCTTATGCTATATTTTACTATAGTATCTTATAAGTTAAGGGTCCAGACAATCATTTGCTTAGTAATCCATGTTTTTCTAACACATTAATAGAAATGTTTTTCAAGCTACTTACAGGATCAAGCACACCACATGGATCATATGTGATAGTTTTTATTCCTGTTTTTTCTTCTATGCATCTTTCCATGTATTGCACGTAATTTTGTGTAAGATCGTCTATTACTTCCTGTGTTTCCTTTAAACTTTTACAATCTTTGAATTCAGTTACTAGTTGCTCAATTCCACTTTCATAGAGTCCAGAATAGTTTTGAATTATAAAACTCCTGTTTTTAATAGCTTTTTGTATTAAAGGAAACATCCCGTTTATATAAGCTAAGCTTCCTGCATCCAAACTGATATCTATTGTTAACTTTCCTTTTTCCTTCCATAAGTCTATTTTTTCCTCCATGATTTTCCTACTATCACAAGTTTTTATTAATTCTATTAGTGCAGAATTACCATACTTATCAGATACCCAGTCACTATGCACAAAGTTTTTATACACCAGCATTAATGGAAATATAAAGCTTAGGTTATCAATATATCGAACATATTCGTCTTGATTTAATTTTCTTATTATTTTGCTGAAATTAGGTTTAATAATAATATCCTTATATCGAGCATATTCGTATTCGTCTAGATTGAATTTTCTTGTTATTTCGCTGAAATTGAAATAAGGCTTAATAATAATATCCTCATATCGAGCATATTCGTCTTGATTTAATTCTCTTATTATTTTGCTGAAATCAGGATCCTTATATCGAGCATATTCGTCTTGATTTAATTCTCTTATTATTTTGCTGAAATCAGGTTTAATAATAATATCCTTTAATAAATCTGTATTGTGAAAATTAATATCGCTTTTTGTTAAGAGTAGATCATTTGATTTAAAATCAAACTCTTTTAATTTTTTCACTTCTAAATTAGGCACTTGTAGTCCTAAGTCAATCTTTATATCCTTTAATATGTATCCAATTCGTTTACTATCTGCGTATTCTTTGTTAAATAGCGCAATGAAATCAAGAGCGATTGATCTTGATTTTTTGATTAACCAACTATAAGTATCACGTACTCCATCTAGTACAAAAGTTAACATAACCCCTCATTTTTAAATACCATATTTAAATGTATAATATTTTCAATTAGCAAGCAAGTTTCTAGGCTGAAGTATGTTACAGTATTTTTAAAGTATGTTGCTCAGAAGAAATGGAATATTATTTAATATCCTGTCTTGAAGTAAGCGCTATCTTCAGAGTCCCTTCATCTAGGTAGTCAATTTCTCCACCTATCGGTATACCACAAGCAAGGCGCGATATTTTTACATTCGAATTCTTTAGGTCAGGTAAGGAAGCAGTATTACTACTACCCCCTCCCTTAGAAACGCAGCATGCAGGTTTCCCCACACTACGCTTGAGCCCCTTATCTAAGTTCTTCTTTTCTAGAACCGGCTTGTCCTTCATGATTCCTCAGGAAACATCATTCTTAATGGTGACACCAACAGTAGAGAACCTTCTCTTGAGAAAGAGCTTGCTAACATTCTTGTTCGTTTCACTCTCTCATCAAAATACTTTTTCCATTTTAAGTCAAGGGGATTTGCATCCGCTCTGATTTTAACATGTCGTCTGATAGGTATATCAATCAGCTTAAGCAGTCTTAAATACCGTATCTCTTTTGGTTTGTTCTTGCATATGGGTGCAGCAAAAACCCATTGGCGTTGACCCATTACTTTGAAGTAACGATTCTTTATCCAACGTAATCCTTTACGAGGATGTCTTTTCTTTGCCCATTTCCATAAACTATGCCAAATTTCATTGTCGATCTTTCTAAACGCTTTTTTAGCACACACATGGTGATAGTAATTTCCCCATCCTCTCAGTAGAGAGTTGAGTGACTTAATTACTATAGCCTGAGTGTTCGCTATATTTGCTTTTATCAATGTACGTGCTTTATTAAGAAGTCTTTTAATACTTTCTTTCGAAGGTTTAATAATTAACTTCTTATTATATCTACGTACATTACAACCAAGAAAGTCAAACCCTGTTGTGATAGATGTAATCTTTGTCTTCTCTTCTGACAGAATTAAACCTCGCTCATGAAGAAAAGATGATACTAAAGGCTTAACTTCCTTTTCCAGTACTTCATGTGTGAAACCTGAAATAATAAAGTCGTCTGCGTATCTGATTACATTCACTCCACTTCTGATTTTGTTTCTTTTTCTACTGCCGAGTTTACCAAATCGACTTTCCAATAACTTTTCAAGTCCGTTTAAGGCTAAATTGGCTAGTATTGGAGAAATTATACCACCTTGCGGGGTACCTGCAGTTGTGGGATACAGAGTTTTTGATTCTAGGAAGCCAGCTTTTAACCAACTATGCAGAATTTTTTTCTCCATAGGAATATGCTTCATAAGCCATTCATGATTAATGTTGTCAAAGCATCCTTTGATATCACCTTCAAGTATCCATTGTAGTTGATTACGACTTGCCAGTAACAAATGACAAGCTACTGTAGCATCTGCACAGGATCTTTTAGGTCTAAAGCCATAGGAGTGACGATCACTGATCGTTTCAGCTATCGGTTCCAGAGCAAACAGATATAATGCTTGCATGGCTCTATCTTTTATCGTGGGTATTCCAAGAGGTCTTCTTTTGCCATTAGATTTACTGATATAAATCCGTTTTAGCGGAGAAGGTTTATATCCTCTTTGCTTTAACTGCTTTATTCCTTGAAATTTAGCATTGCAAGTTGACCATAGTTGACGATCTACACCTGCTGTGGTTTTTCCTTGGTTTTCAGTTACTCTCTTAACAGCCAAAGCTTTTCCGCTAAAAGAGCGTGTGAGAAGATGTTGTAAAGCTTTTACCTTACCCCATCTTCCTTCTTGGACAGCCTTAACAATACGTCTTTGTAGCCTCACAATAACTTTCTGGCATTTCTTCCATGGCAATTGCTTCCATGCTTCAAAGCTTTCGGTAGATGCACTTACGGGTTTACTTGTAATCATCTGCTTTCCTACCTTAAGTGGTTAACAAAGTTTCTTGTCACGAGGGACCAAATGGAAGTCTGCTCGTTTTCACGCGAATTAATGTTACAAATTCTATCCATTTCGTTACAAAATGGCATTCGCTTTCTCCATTCTCCTTTACCTGCACTTCCATCAGCATTCCTTGCGGTTTGCTTGCCATGTAGGCGAAAATACAGGCTTACCCTGTTTCTCCAGTCATACAACAGTGGGTTAGGTGGCTTCTCTATACCGGTGGAGTTATTATTTGCGTACATCTAGAAATGAAAAATGTAACTTATCCACATTACCTTTTGGTCAGAGCTTATCAGCATCTTTAGCTCTTTCATCGTATCGGTACTTATAAAGCTTCACTTACGTTCACCATACCACTAGCCTAGCCCTCCAACCACATGATGCTTGCAGTTTATGCCCCTCTCACGATTGAGCATCTTCTTTTTCAAGAGGAGGTTCATTGTCCGCATCGCTTGGCACCAACCGGTTGCCCGATTCGCACTGATGCGTAGACTCAGACGGCAAAACATCTGGTTTAATAAGTTTTAGAATCCTTTCAGTTTCTTTCTGAATGAATTCCTCTCCTTTTAAACAATATGACCGAAGACTTTCAGGTCGCACCAATTCAATTATATATTGCGCAGTAACTTGGCCTTCTAATGTCGGATTGATTGCAATAATGACCTCTTCAATTTTAAATTCTGTAACTCTTTTGGGAATGTTATCAAGATTCAGTTCTTTTGGACCTATGCCATTTATTGCTGATAGCCTTCCACCCAAAACATGATACATACCTGAATATATATTCCCTTTTTCAAATGCCCATAGATCACCCAATTCTTCTACTACACACATTAACTTGGTGTCACGCTTTGGGTTAGTACAAATAGAACACGGCGATTTAGTATCTAGGTTTCCACAAATTTTGCACTCTATTATAAGATCCGCTAGCTCTCTAATCAAAGATGCAAGCGGTAGCATGACTTTCTCTTTATTTTGGAGCAAATGTATAACTAATCTTCGTGATGATGATGGACCTAAACTTGGCAATTTAGAAAAAGCATGAACTAAATTCTTTATATTAATGTTCATTTAACAAATTCAGGATATAGTTTATAAAATGATAACATCAAACCTTTCGTAAAGAAAGCTTAGTTTGATTGGCTATGAAAAAGATTTCCCACTTTTTTTAGAACTGTCTTGAAAAAATTAATGTAATCACAATCTACTGTAACCTAACTCTGATTCAGGTATAACTGAAATTATCTCACACATTTGCGTAGTTACTACGGTACTTCTTTTTTGAAAATGACGTAATTTATTTTTCAACATATTTCTTTCTTCTACATAACTGTCTGACTCTTTATTCAAACTAGAATTTTTTTCTTCATACTTGGAAAGTATTGTATCGATCAAATAATTAAAAAATAATATTAGACCTGTAGTGTTGGCAAGCAATGCAAGAGAATAATATAACATATCTTCACTCACTTCTTCATTTATTATGTCATGGGAATTTCTATACATTCTAAAACAAGAGCCGAAGGCTGCTAAGCATACACAAGTAAGTTTTGTTTTGTTTAGGACGCACTTAATTCGTGCTAGTTTTTTATTATTATCTTCTAATTTTATACGCAACTCACTAATTTTACTACTATAGTGCTGAATAAACAATTCTATGGCCTCTTTGTTATTAGCATAATTATATGCTTTGTAAGATTCCTTATCTATGAGTTCAGTATCTATATCCTTTGATTTGAGAAGCTCTTTGATTGCTTCATTTTTGTTAAGAAGCATAGCTTCGTGTAGAGGTGTGTACTCATTTTCAACATCTTTTCTTCTGTTAATATTTTCACGAGTTAAGTAGTTAAAAAGAGCTGAAATGCATTCTGAATTATTGCTTTCAATAGCCAGAGTAATTGCATCTTTTCCATCCTTGTTATTAGTATTAATAACTTTGAAAAGCGGCTTTTCATTCTCTTGCTTATGTTCAAAATATTTGCGTTTGTAAAACTCACTTGAACAGTATGGTTCCTTAAGAATACACAAAAGTTTTTCTACAAAACAAGTACGATTTCTTTTTATAGCTACATGTAAAGGTGTGTCATGATTCTCCTCGTCTTGCAACAATAAGACATCATACAAATAACCCTCTTTATATAAAAAATTAATCTCTTGATCAAAAGAGATATCTTCTTCTCCTTTACAGATATTTAGTAGCCGTAACCCTATACTTTCTGTAGTACTGTAATCAATTGCAGAGCTACGTTGCACTTTAGATTGATAAAGGGTTACGTCCATACTATTCCTACCTTTAAACAACCCAGCTATACCTCTAAATATTACAGCTATACCTGATTCACTCCGAGCAGCACAAGGTGTTTCATCTGGAATGTTAATCTCAACATTTTCACTAGAAAAAAGTTCTAAAACATGCGAGTTGCTTTTTCTACTGGAAAAAGGCACATCGTTCCTTTTATCTTTAATCTCAGCACTCTTTGCATTCAAAGAATTTAGAGAGTTAGCTAAACAATCAAGATCTGTAGCATTTTTAGACTCAAGGTCTTCTGCTTGAAAATTTGCTGCAGTGTTTATTTCACCTTTCATATTTCTTTTTTTACAGAAGTTGCATTTCAGGTAGGGTATCTCATCTTTAAAATTTTTCAACTCTATTTAAATTTTTTTAAAATAGTTTTTGATAAAAATACTTATGAAACTAACTTCTGTGTTAATTTTTTAGAAGATTTTATAGCTAAAAAATTACTTCCGCATATTTTAAATCTGATTACAATTACAGTTAGAGATATTTATTGAGCTCAAAAATCTATCTCCGTCTGCAGACTTTTTTATTAAACTCATTAAAAAATGTAGCGTATCCTCTTCAGAGCATATCTGTCGTATGTTCACTGCATTTTTTCTAATCTTTTTTATACAGTGGGATCTTATGTTCAGAATTCCAGATACTTGACCTTTAATTTAGCTAATAAAAACCAACTGGTACCTGCGGTTTTTATAGCTACGTTTTCTCAAATAAGTTTTAAATGAATAGATTTCTTGCATAATAAGATGTCATCCCAGTGCTTGACACTGGGATCCAATAAGAAAAATGCGCTGGAACTTTCGAATTCCAGTTATGCAAGAAATCTAATGTTAAAAAACTCACAGTTATCCTAGTACTGCTTTATTATCTACAGTCTTTTCATGCTTGACAAAAGAGAGTTGAGGATTAACAGCTTCTTCTATTGATTTAGCCTGTTTATAGTCTTGACTTAGGAAATATATAGCCACTCCAACTGCTATTCCAGCAACAAGAGCAGATACTGCGAGTGTGCATAATATAATAGTCATTGAAGGGACTAAAGCACTACCAACACCGAGTCCAATGCCAAGAAAAACTCCAGGTATAATGCCAATCAAACCATTACATCTAGCACTTTCTTTTTTCGATTGAGCTTGGTCTTTCATAGATTTAATGAGTGCTTCTCTTGTTTTTTCTTCTTGATCTAAATCTAATGGGATTTTCTCTTCTTTATTCTTTATCAAAGGGCTTGCACCATATTTCAAAAGGGCTTCTATTGCATCAGTGTTATTGTTTATAACAGCTTGGTGTAATAATGTATTTCCACTTTGATCTCGAAAATTGATCAATCTGTAGAAATACTGAGGAGTAACAAATTTATTCACTGCTTCATCTAAAATCTTCATCACGTTTTTAAATGACAATATCTCTTCTTTCTTAGACCTTGTACTATCGTATACAATGCAGTGTTGCAAAATAAGATACACCATCTCTTTTCTTATATCTACAATATCCTTTGTAAATAAAGCTGATTTAAATAACTCCTTGTCAATAGGTATTTCGATATTTTTATTAAGGAATTCCTGCAATTCTCTAATTTTTTCGTTATGCTTTATCCCTTTCCTACAGATGATTTTAAGTAAAGTCATATTATCTACCTATTATAATAATAATATAATAAATTCTAATAAAAGTCAAATTTTTAATTAAAAAGTTAATACATTAATTCTGTGAATGTCAAATAAATTCCGTAATTTTGTTAAAAAAAACTCACGGGATCAACATCTATTGTTACTGCAATGTTTGAACTTAAGTTATAGTTATTTTTAATCCAATGTTTCAGCTTTTTCTTTATGAATAGATTATGGTTATTGTGTATTTTCAGTAACACTCTATAACGATATTTATTATTTAAGAAATTTATTGCTGCTGGTGATGGGCCAAAAATTTCAAATTCTTTCAGCGTCAAGTGCTGAAAGGTAGTTGAATATTGATTATGTAAAAAGCTTGTTATCTCACTTGCTGCTTTCTGCGTGGCAAATTGATCCTTACCGCAAACTATAAGCGCTATTAATCTACTAAATGGTGGCATTTTAGCTTTGCGTCTTGACTCAAGTTCAATTTCATAAAACAAATCCCTTTTTTGCTGCTGCAATGCTTTTATTATCAAACTTTCAGGATTATTGGTTTGCACTATTACCGTTCCTTTTTCGTTGAACCTTCCAGATCTACCCGCAACTTGATGCAATAATTGATACGTCTTTTCTGCTGCCCTAAGGTCAGAATTTTCAAGGCCTAAATCTGCATTTATCACTCCAACCAAAGTTAACTTAGGGAAATTATGCCCTTTGGCAATCACTTGTGTACCGATTATAATATTCACCTCTTCCTTGAGCACTGAGTCAATGACGCTACCAAGCGACTTCTGATCGCTGCTGGTAATCGCAGTTTTTGCATTTGGTATTAATTTCACTATTTCTTCAACTAACCTTTCAATTCCCACACCATAAAGGAACAATGACTTTTCGCTTTGACAATTAGAGCATTTTTCTGGAAGTTTTGATTGATAAGAACAATGGTGACACAAAAGGACGTTCTTTTTCTTGTGGTAAGTAAGCCATACAGTGCAATTTGAGCAGGAAATTTTATATCCACATTTTTTACAAACTGCAAGTTGCGCATACCCCCGGCGGTTTAGAAAGAGCATAACTTGCTGTTTTTTCTCTATGGTTTGTTTTATTCCTTCGAAAAGTTCATTGGAAATCCATTGCTTATTATTTACTACTTTTATGTGCGGCAACTCTGCACCACCGAATCGTTCGGTTAGCTTTACATGGTTGTAATTCCCTTTTTTAACATGATAAATTGTTTCAAGCAGCGGAGTAGCGGATGATAAAATAATCGGAATATTTTCGAGTTTGGCTAAGATAATTGCCATATCTCGAGCATTATATATAATTCCTTGTTCCTGTTTAAAGGATGAGTCATGCTCTTCATCAACGATGATCAATTTTAGGTTCTTATAAGGCAAAAAAAGTGATGACCTTGCCCCAATAATTATCTGCGCACTTCCATTTGCTATATTAAGCCAATTATTTCGTCGAGCTTTGGGAGTAAGTCCTGAATGCCACTCAGCTATATTTCCAGATATCTGACTGTGAACACGATTTACTAATTGTGAAGTTAGGACAATTTCTGGCAGAAGGATCAGGACTTGTGCATCGTTTACGATTTCAATTAACCTTGCAATCACAGAGAGATAAACTTCCGTTTTTCCAGACCCGGTTTCACCGTCAAGCAAAGTCACTGAATACTCATTCAAATTACTTATTATCTTATTGCGAGCTGCTTGCTGCTCAGGGCTTAATTGGCAATCTATTTCACTTATTTCCTGCTTTTGCTTAGTGAAAACTAACTTATCTATCTGATTTACCTTTAATACTCCTCCCATTATTACTTTGGCAAGCATACCGATAGGTATTACATTATACTGCGCAACCCACTCTGCAAATTCGATCAGTTTTGGTCTGATACTCGGTAACTCGATCTTTTGTTCAATGCATTTTAATTCTCGATCACTCTTGCCGCTATATTTCCAAACTATTCCAATCAAACGCTTTCTGCCAAATGGTACCACTACGTAATCTCCAATTGAAGTTTCAGTATCTTTCTCAATTGCATATGAAAATAACTGATCAATTGGAAGCGGTAGTAATACGTCAACTGTTTTTGTCATAAGTTAGCGCTGTTTTTAGATACATAGAGAAGCCTTAATGCTTTTTTCATAGTACACAATTTATAATCATAAATATTAGAAATGTGAGGAAATTCTGTATGTTTAGCGATAAAATAGTCCTAGACTTTGAAATAGAAAAAGGTGACCGAATAGATCGGTGTTACTTCTCTACACGCATCAAACTTACAGATAAGAGCAAGAGTCTTCTATGTGAAAAGCTCGATAAACTTAACAATTTAGATGATTACTTTAATCTTAATCCTGAAAATTTTTACATTTATTACAATAAATATTTTGGGCACTATGGTAGAGATGAGCTATATGTCAGAGATAATAATGGTAGATATTTAGCTACTAAACTTCCACTTGATCAGAGCGGATTTTCGATAGAGTTATCATTCGACGAGGTGAATTATGGTTTTTATCCTATGTATGCAATCTATAACCCCACTCAATATGACAAAAAGCAGGAAAAGAGCTTTGAAGATAATGGTGAATTGCAGCCGTTTGTGTCAATTGTATTGGATTACTTTCTAAATGGCTTAACCGTTCAAGATATGTTTTTGCAAATACAAAATGAGCTTGTTGAAAAAGAAACAAAATTAGAAGAAGACAGAAGAAAAGCAGAGGAAGAATTAAATAAAAAGAATGAAAAGTTAAGGGAACTCATAGAAAATGATGAGATTAAAGTACTTAAAGTAATAAAAGGCCATAGTATTGGGAATGGACGTTCAGCGGCAATTTTGCAGCTTGATGGTGATCTTGATGCAAGTAAGTACTACATAGCAGAGTATGAAGGCAATGAATACTTACATTGCACGAGCTCTGGTTATGACATACTGCTTGACCAGAGCGATTTATTTTTTGTTCTCAATAGCAGCTCTTATCTTGAACTTGAAAGCGGTTTCTACTCAATACCTGCTGGCAACTATGCTAAATATCTCGATACTAAGAATCTGCTTTTTCGCGATGATCAACTATCTAAGCAGTTATGCAAAAACAAGGTAAAGGCTGAATCTACAGTTAACGCATTTTTCTCAAGACTTATTTATAGTGAAAATTTTTAAGAGGTGAATATGAAATTTAAAACAAATTCTGAATATGATAAATCAAAAAATTTAGATTTAGATGCTAAAGACTCTGCAGGCTATGCTGCTCTACATAAAGCTGTTTTTAGTAGGCGTTTCGATGAGGTCAAACTGTTAATAGATAAAGGCGCTAGAGTGGACGTGGAAGATAAACATAAGCTCACTCCACTTTTTTATGCTGTTATGAATAATGATGAGAAAATGATAAAATTTCTAGTCGAAATAGGTAATGCCGATGTTAACCTGGGTAAATATAATAATCCTCTTGGCATGGCTATTTCACTTGGACGTATGGAATTAGCAGAATATTTGATAGACAAAGGTGCAGATATAAACCGACAAGACAGTATCGGCAGAACCTTTCTGCATAAAGCTGCTGAAGATGGAAATTTAGCTGCAGTGAAATTTTTAGTAGAAAAAGGTGCTAGGCTTGATGTTTTAGATAAATGGAATGATACTCCTCTTCATGTTGCTGCAAATGTAAAAGTCAATAAAGGTCATACAGAAGTAGTAGATTATTTAATAAAAAACGGTGCAGATATAAATCTTACTCATAACTACACTCCGATACACCTAGCTATTACACGTGGAAATTTAGATATGGTGAAATGTCTGATAGATAATGGTGCTGATCTTTATATTAAAAGAGCATGCGATGGTACACCTCTTACTTATGCTAAACAGCAAGGGCAAGTGGAAATAGTAAATTACATGGATGGTGTAATGTCAAACCTTTCACGTAGCAAAACTGTATCCCTTGATAACACTAATATAAATATCAAGTATGACTTAGCTGCCAATAAGCTAGATACAATAGAAAAAAGCATTAAAGATGCTGTACGAGACTTTAAGGGTGCTTTTAATACCTCTGACCATGATATAAGGATCAATACTTATGTATTCAACACTCAAAATGAGTTTAAAGAGTACTTGAAAAAAGTTGGATTCGATGCTGGCGACGGTGTTAATGGCTACACAAGAATGATCGATCTAAATAAGGGAAATGCTGCTGACGTTTATGTCTACCTAGATAGTAAAGGGAATTTAAATCAACATACGTTAGAGCACGAGATAGGGCATGCAATGCACTTTGCAAATCTTGGTCTAAGCTATATCTTGCCAAAAGCAATGCACGAAGCTATTGCTAACTATGTTGCTGGTTTAGAAAATGGCAAACACATTAATGATCACGGAGATAAAGAAGCTTTAATTGCAATAAAAAATAAGAATCTTAAACTAGATGAGATATTACGTAATGATTATCAAGGAAATCACTACTATTCAGAAGCAGAGCAAGTAGTAAAGTTTCTTGAAAATAAACACCCGGACTTAATTGATAATTTACTAAAGAGCCTCTCCACTTATAAGAGATATCATGATAGGGATCAAGGTAAGAAATTAGTTGAGGATTTTTTGACTGAGCTGAAAGGTTATGATCAAGAATTTAAACAATGGGTTAAGGCTGAGCTGAGTGGTGAACAACATATGGAATATAATGTTGTTGAATCTAACAGTGTTGAAAGTTCAACAAGCCAACAAAGTGCAGGCAAGGGTCTATATGGTTATAGCCCAGTACATAATGTAAGTGGTGATAAAACCAAGATAGAAAGTGTCAGTAGAGAAGATTCTATGCAACCTGCTAAAAAAGTGAGTGAAGACGAACAACGAAAAGCTGTTACAACAAAAGTTATGAAGTATAATAAACAGCCTTTCTTAAAGGTGAATATTGATGACAATAATGTAGAAAACACTATAGGAAAAGTAAACGAGATAAATAAGGTAACAGGTGCGACGAGTTTACATTTTGCTGCTTCATTGGGAGATTTAAGCAAAGTAGCAATGCTACTAAAACACAATTCATATACTGATACAAGAGACCATAATGGACAAACGCCACTACATTATGCCATTCAGTCAGGAAATACGGAAGTAGCAAAATATCTTATTGATCATGGAGCAAATCTTAATGTTCATGACAATTATTATCAGAAAACTAATACTAAATATGTGTATTATAAGACACCTTTACACTATGCTATTGAGTCTGGAAATATAGAGATAGCTAAATACTTAATAGATCGTGGTGCAAATCCTAATATTCAAGATGCTTATTCCAAAACGCCATTATACAGTGCTATTTATTCAGGTAATACAGAAATAGTGAAGTATCTATTAGATCATAACGCAGATCCTAATAGTAAAAGTTATTATACTTTTCCGTTACTTGCTGCTATTAAGCTAGGGAATGCGGAAATAGTTAAGAGTTTAATTGAGCATGGCGCAGATCTTGGTATCAAAAACACGTCAGCTCAAACACTGCTGCACTATGCAATTGAGCTAAAACATACGGAAATTGCTAAATACTTAATAGATCGTGGTATAGATGTTGATACCCGTGATATTAGCTCTGGTAAATCTCCACTACATTTTGCCATGTACATGAAAAATATGGAAGTAGTTAAATATCTCATAGAGCATAATGCGGATATTGATATTCAGGATAGCTACGGCTTAACACCTTTGCATCTTGCTGTTGATCTTGGGAATAAGAAGATGATAGAGCAGTTAGTTGAAAAAGGTGCGAATATTAATGCTCAGGATAATGATGGTTGGACACCTTTAGTTCATGCAGTGAGGCATGGAAAGTTAGATACAATAGAATATCTAATAAAAAACAAAGCTGACGTTGACGTTGTAGGCAAAGATGGCAGGACACTTGTTGAACATGCTGAGTTATGGGCAGAAGAGAAAGGACTAGCAAGAGATGTAATAGATAGCAAAGGCGGTAATGATTCTTATTATCGTGAGCTTTCAAAAGAAGCTGCAACTTGGGAAAAAGCTGGAAAGGATATGCTTAGCTATCTCAAAAAAATTACTATGCAAGAAGAAGAATCTAACGATATAGACCAAATGCCAGCAGATCAACCTGCGAGTGAAGAAAGGAGTAAAAGATCGATAAGAGGAGACGAAGAGAAGCAAGAGGAAACAATTGTTATAGATAATGTGAAACAACATCCTTTAAAAATCAAAGTGGGTGAGGCTGTTGAAATAGGGAAATATAAGGTAGAACTGCAAGTTACGTATGATGATGTAAGAAATTTTTATGACACTATACGTGGTAAATATCATGATGGTAGTGGATACAATTATGAGCAAGTAATGGTTTTGTACAATGAAATTGTTAGGCCAGCATCACAGCATCATGATGAACCATTTACTCTTGCTGAGTCCTATATTGCAGATGGGCATCTATTTATTAAAAATCAAGATTTTGGAATTTTGAATGATTTTAATGAGATGTTCTATAAAAGTGATGAGTTTATGTAATGTAAAAGGTGGATGAGAATTAATTGATATAAGGAATTAGATCTTTCACTGTCATCCCAGTGTTTCTTTCCCCTGCCATTCCGGCGTTTCCTTCTCCTGTCATCCCAGTCTGGGATCCAGTTTTTCATATAATCTCATCACAAACATTTATTTTAATTTTAGACCAATACCCAATTTAGAATCAAAATTCCTAGATTCCAGTGTCAAGCACTGGAATCTACTATGCAATTTACTTTTTTATATAACAAATAATATTAATTTATTAATTGACAGGTGGCGTGGGTTATACTATTATTAAGATATATAGTTAATATCTTAATAATTAATGTGCCAAAATATGTTAATCGCATTGCTGAATCTATTGTATTAAAAGTCTATACTGACAAGAAAAACGCTAAAATTAGAGTGTTTTATAAAACTGAAGATAGAGAAGATGGACAAGTTGAAGAAATACTTTCAAAGCATCAAATTGCGGAGTTTTTAAATCAATTTGCCAACAGAGGGAAGCATAAAACTGCTATCAGTAAAAATGTAGAACAAGGTATAATTAAAGATATAGAAGGTATACATAGAGAAAATGGTAGATATGTATACAAAGCACCGGATTTATCAGCTGAAGAACAATATAATAAATTATTTGAAAGTGAGAAAGCTATTCAATTTAATTTGAATACTTTTATGTCAGATAGTATATCTAAAATTGTACAATTAAAAGATAGATTTGAAGAAATTTTAGGTTTTTCTCTCGAAAGAGGGTTATGTCACTCATTAAATTACTTTGTTACTTTTCTAAAATTAGAGAATAGGCAAGATTTTGTTGGATTTCTCGAGTCTGATAATATTATATCTGAACAAGATTTTATGAATTATATTGATGGAAGAAAAGAACAAACGATTAAGTTATTGATGATGAAGTTTTTATCGCAATTTTTACCTATTCTTGATGTTCAGAGCATTAAAAAGCGAGAAGGAGATACATTTTATTCTGATGAAACAATATATGAGCAATTATGTGATGATTTATCTTCAACAAAAGTATGGATCGATACTGAGCAAGAACAAATCAAACATGTCTTAAATAATGTGGAGATAGGATGCTACTTAGAATTTAATTCTTTTTGTTTTACTCATAATAGAGCAGATGTCAAGGGTGCTGGACATTCTATGTTGGTGTATAAAGCAGAGAATGATAAATACATATTTTTTGACTCTAATAAAGGAGCGGTTGGCTTTTGTCCTGATACAGGAGCTGCCAATTTTACATTAGAGGAAGTTTGTAGGGTAATGGAACTTGCTGTAAACCGTTATTCATATGATATGTATATTGAAAATTTTGCAGATTATTGCCAAGTTTATATTATGCTTAGAAATGCAACACTAATGTTAAAGAAAGCCGAAAAGCTTTACGAAACAATGGAAAGAATAAATTCAAAAATAATTGATATATCAGTTGATAAAGGTATGAATAAATTGTTGCTCACACCTGCAAGTCTGTGAAAGGACATAACTCGATCTTTTTGGCTATTTACCAAGTATAGACATCAGCTCATTCCATTCTCTTTTACCCATGCCACTTTCTTCTCTCGTAACATTTTCTCCTTTTATTAGCTTGCGAATTATTTCAAGACCAGTTTTTGAAATACAGGCTGATTTTAAGGAGTATTCAATGAAAGCATTATAGGCCAGCGGGACCCATTTCTTTACTATGTCCAACATAACTTCTGCATAGACTCTAATTTCATATTGGGCGTGCTGATCAGCTCTAAGCCTTAAAAAGTGAAGAAGGTTGTGTAAATCTATTTTCCAATAAAACTGAGTATAGTAATTAAGTGTTAGATTAGTTCGGGCAATTTCCCTTGCAAGGCCCTGTTCAATAAATTTCTCATAATGAGAATATACTAAATTAGAATCATTTATTAGAGAATCTATTATTTCTTTTGAAGTACTTGAGTCAAAAGCTTCACCGCTGCCTTGTTTATTATTATCAGATTGTTTTGCAACCTGTTCTGGTATATAAAATTCATTATCAAGTATCGAATACCTTCCGGAATATTCATTCACATTTGCAGTTCTGTGTCTTATCCACTGTCTTGCAATAAAAATTGGAAGTTTCACGTGAAACTTAATTTCACACATTTCAAATGGAGTTGTATGATGATGCCTCATCAAATACTTTATAAGCGCTTCATCTTGATTTATCTGTTTCGTTCCTTTTCCATAAGAAACGCGAGCAGCTTGAACTATGGCGCTATCAGAGCCCATATAATCAATTACTCGAACAAATCCATGATCTAATACCTTATGTTCTTCGTATAGAATGTCATCTATTTCTTTTACTGTAGTTCGCTTAGTTGTCTCATTCATAATATATCCTCAAGATGAAACGAAAATATCAGCCCCGCATGAATTGAGTTTTTCGTGCATTGCCTCATATCCTCTCCATAAATGATGTGAGTTATTTATTGTAGTTTCTCCTTTAGCTACCAAAGAAGCGAGAATTAAAGCTGCTGTTGACCTTAAGTCATTAGCATGCAGATTAGCTCCAGATAAGCTCTTTATTCCACTTATAGTAGCTTTATTTTTTTCGATGCTGATATTAGCACCTAATTTTCTTAGCTCATTTGCATGTGCAAATCTACTTTCAAAAACGTTCTCTTCAATGATTGATATTCCACCTGCAATTGACATAGCAGACATTAGTTGTGGTTGCATATCACTGGGAAAGTTGGGATATGGATTTGTTGCAACGTGAGCAGATTTAATAGAGCCATTTTTTCTAGAAATAATAATACCATCATCATGTAACTCAACTCTGGCTCCTATAGTCTTCAATTCATTTGCAATACATTCTATATCAGACAAACTTACTCCTTCTAACTTTAGCTCGCCGTCGGTAATGATAGCAGCCAAAGCATAAGTACCGGCCTCTATGCGATCTGGTATTATTTTATGCTCACACCCATTTAATGCTTCAACACCTTCTATTGTGATTTTTGTATTATTAACTTCAATATTGGCACCCATAATCTTCAGAAACTCTATTAAATCAAGAACTTCCGGCTCCGTTGCGGCATTGTTTATTGTTGTTACTCCTTCTGCAAGTGTTGCTGACATGATTATGTTTTCTGTTGCGCCAACACTTACTTTTTCAAATGTTATTTCTTTGCCTTGCAATTTTCCCTTTGTTGTTGCAGTTATATTACAGCTATCAATTTCAATTTTAGCTCCCATTGCTTCAAGTGCCTTGATATGAATGTCAACAGGACGTTTTCCAATATTACATCCACCAGGAAATACTGTTGAAACTCTACCAAATCTGCTGAGCATTGGACCTAGCATTAAAAAAGATGCTCGCAGTCTGCTTGCAATTTCATGTGATATTAAATGGTTATTGATATTGCTACAGTCAATTTCCAAAGTATGATTTGCTTTATAGTCTTTATTGCATATAAAATTTACTTCTGCACCAAGACTCTTAAGCAGCTCAGACATCAAATGCACGTCAATTAAATCAGGTACGTTATGCAAAGTTATTGAAGAATTACTAAACAAGCTTGCCGCCATTATTGGCAAGACTGCATTCTTTGAACCATTAATCTTGATTTTTCCAATCAAGGGCTTATGGTTACTTCTTACTAATATTTTATGCATTTAATCAAGCGATAGAACTTATCAAGTAAGTATAATAGGTTAGCGGTAAAAGGCAAAATTTTGCTTTTTCTTCTTCAGTCATTCGAGTAGCTGACACTGGGATCCATTTCTTCATCATCATCAAAATGTTATATTTCAACATTACTTTTATGCTGACCAATTTAACTGGATTCCAGTTGGCTTTGTTGCATCGCTATCTACGGCGGATTAAAGATAAAAAAGATGAAGAATATCAGTAGCTTATTATTCTAGCATTTATAGTAAGGACGGTCAGTGAATATCTAAATTTGAGTAAAAGAAATTTTACTACCATTCACTAATCTAGCTAAAATTCAAGAATTTCAATGCTTTAGCTATTTTAAGTAGAATTAAATTTACTAATACAAACAATAAATTACTATTCTTAAATTTGATCAGATTGACTGCAAAAAAAATAAGATTTTCAATAAGTTGCTTGTATAGTTAGCCTTTCATAGGTAGCGATGCAACAAAGCCATTCCAGTTTCAGCTACTCGAATGACATTTTCGTAGTCGATTCAAAATAGCATAATTAACTACACCTTTCCAAAGATGAGAGACGCGTTGGTACCACCAAAACCAAATGAATTAGAAAGCGCATATTGAATTTTATGCTCTTGAGCTTTAAGTGGTACAAAATTTAAATCACACCCTTCTGAAGGTTTGTGTAGGTTTAAAGTTGGTGGAACAATTCCATTGTTTAATGCAAGGATACTAAATATTGCTTCAACACTTCCTGCGGCACCAAGTAAATGTCCTATAGAAGATTTAGTCGAGGAAACAGGTATTTTATAGGCATAGTCACCGAATAACTGCTTCATTGCTATTACTTCAACTTTATCCCCAAGTTTTGTTGAAGTTCCATGTGCATTGATATACCCAATTTGACTTGGGCTTACTTGTGCACTCCTTAAAGCAAGTTCCATTGCCTTAAGTGCGCCTCTTCCTTCTGGATGTGGTGCTGTAATGTGGTGCGCATCTCCTGTGAGTCCATATCCAGTGAGTTCTGCATATATTTTTGCTTCCCTTTTTTTTGCATGTTCATATTCTTCCAGAACTAATATACCGGCCCCTTCGCCCATGACAAATCCATCGCGTTCTTCGTCCCATGGCCTTGAGGCCTCTTCAGGCTTATCATTGAATTTAGTTGATAGCGCCTTCATCGATGCAAAACCTGCAATTCCAACTCTGCATAACGCGCTTTCTGCTCCGCCTGCAATCATAATGTCAGCTTCACCGAGTTTTATAGCTCTTGCTGAGTTTATAATCGCATGCGCACCTGTTGCACATGCAGTTACCGCTGAGTCATTTGGACCTATAAATTCGTATTTAATAGAAATATGACCAGATATCAAATTTATTAGACTTGCAGGAACAAAAAATGGGCTAACACGTCTAGGCCCCTTCTCCTGCATGGTAATTACATTTTCCTGAATTGATGGAAGACCACCTATACCAGAACCAATAGCTACACCTATTCGCTCTTTATTAATATTTTTATTTTCCAAAATTAGTGAATCTTCTACTGCCTGAACAGCTGCTGCAATTCCGTAGTGAATAAAACGATCTGTTCTTTTTAGGTCTTTTTCAGAAATATAATCTAGCGGATTAAAACAGCTTTCAGCGTTGTAGGATACCTGTCCTGCAACCCTGCAAGCAAGATCAGAAGAGTTGAACCTATCTGTACTGATTGCTTTTATGCCAGATTTACCTTCTTTCAGCTTTAACCAGGTGTTATTAACATCTGCTGCTAGTGGAGTAATTAAGCCAACACCGGTAACTACTACTCTTTTGCTCATTCAACATCAATTGTTTGCTTTGTTTACTACATATTCAACTATCTGTTCCATAGTTTCCATTTTTTGCGCATCTTCATCAGGAATCTCTATACCAAATTCTTCTTCAGCTGCCATGATTATTTCAACTGCATCTAAACTATCTGTGCCATGGTCTGAAAGCTTTGAAGAACTACTAAATCCCTCTACATCCTTACTGATGTGCTCTAGTATAATCTTCTTTACTTTTTCTTCTATATCTTCTCTAGTGCTTTTTGCCAATTCGTTCATTTCTTACTAAAAAATAACCTATTCTCTGATGTTATAAGAAATTTTGATGTTTGCAATAGCTTTTATGATTATATAAACTATTAAAAACTTCCTATCTCTTAGCACTCGATAGTTAATAAATTTAAAAATGCTAGACGAAACAACAAAAAATTTGCTTGTTGTAGAAGTGAATAAGCTCTTACCTGAAAATAGCGAGAATAAACTTATATCAGCTATGCGTTATGTACTTCTTGCTCCTGCAAAACATATACGTTCTTTTTTAGTTATAGCATCTTCGTCGATATTCAACATAAAGGTTGAAAAAGCAATAACAGCAGCAGCAGCAATTGAATTTATTCATGCTTACTCCCTCATTCACGATGATCTGCCATGTATGGATAACAGTGACACCCGCAGAGGCCAGCCAAGCTGCCACAAAAAATTTGGTGAAGCAACAGCAGTACTGGCCGGAGATGCATTACTTACCCTGGCTTTTGAGGTATTATCTTTGTTAAATTGTGAGATCATAAAAGTGCTCTCTCAAGCAATAGGAATGAAGGGAATGGTGGGAGGGCAGATTTTAGATATAGGTGCAGATTTTGACAAAATAAAAGAAATTCATTTGATGAAAACTGCAAAACTATTTGCAGCTTCATGTGAAATAGGGGCTATAATAGGAGGCGCTACAGACAAGGAGCGGGAAGCATTATATAACTATGGAATAAATCTAGGGCTTATTTTTCAAGCCAAGGATGATATCGAAGATTATGAGCAAGATAAAACAAACAATTTAATGTCCGTGCTTGGAAAAAATGAAATGGAAAACTATATAGATAGTCTCTTTAAACAGGCCTCAGATAATTTAATTACGCTTTCAGGGAATACTAGTGACTTATATGATTTATTGAATCAAGTAAAAAAAGATGGTTAGAAAAATTATATTACAAATGTTTATCTCTGTAGTAATGATTCTCACTTTAGCTTCTGTTTTTATAATCACT
This sequence comes from Wolbachia endosymbiont of Chrysomya megacephala, assembly GCF_008245065.1. Taxonomy (NCBI): domain Bacteria; kingdom Pseudomonadati; phylum Pseudomonadota; class Alphaproteobacteria; order Rickettsiales; family Anaplasmataceae; genus Wolbachia; species Wolbachia endosymbiont of Chrysomya megacephala. The sequence continues at coordinate 264,359 of NZ_CP021120.1, read as the reverse complement.
ATTGTTTATATAAATAAAGATAAACCGGAAAAAGAGGACAAGCTTTACGAGATAAATGCCACACATGATGGTTTAACACAGACGATAGCACGTTATCTAGTAAAGCCCATACTTGAATCAGCACTTGATCGCTATATTGAAAAGCATGGGCTAGCAGAATATTTAGAAGAAATAACACAGCAAAAGGAAGAAGAGACGATAAAATTTTATGAAATTACTGAAGGCAGCGGCAGTAAGGCTTTCTGTGGCCAAGAAGTCCTGCTACAAATGTACAAAGTCTCCAACAACCTAGCAACGCTACTTCCGACTGATGTCAATTTGAAAATAGGTCAGGATTACTTAAAAGAAGTGAGTTTAGGGGTAATAGGTATGAAAGAAGGTGGAGAGCGTGTAGTTACTATTGCTGCTGATGACAACAAAATGAGTTTTAACTCTTATTACATCAAACTGATTGAAGTAAAAGATAAATATCCTGATTCAGTAAATAACCTAATGATTTTTAATGACTTAATTAACAAAACTAGAAAACAAGTAAAGTGTGGTGATGAGATATCGGCTCAATATAGCATAAAGAGATATAATGGTGAGTATATAGTCAAAGATCAAACAGTGCAGTTTAAAGTTGGTGACAGAAAAATGCCGCTTGCTATAGAACTTGGAGTTGTGGGAATGAGGGCTGGTAATAAAAGAACAGTTCTTTCTCCACCTGATCTTTTAACTGGTATATTAATAAAAGAAATAGATTTTGATGAAGAAAATATCTCAATAATTGATTTAAGCTTAGATTTTGCCATTAAGGAATAGCTTAACTATGATTGGCAAAGATAGCAAATTAAGAGAGAAGAGAACATAAGATAGACAAAATAGTATAGAGTAAAAATATTACACTGAAGTTCAAAAAATTTCGCTTGTACAAGTAAGCTAGTGTAAAATCTTAATTCAGAAAACCAGACTCTGATGAGATTACTTAAATAGTATTTTATTAAAACTTTACTTTTGTATGCTAATATATACGCAAGGAAAAAATAGAGTGTGAAAAATGCATTAATTTTTCTGAAGGAAATTTATGATTGAAACAGTTTTTGACTACCTGAAGAACAAATTTGAACTTGAGCATACTTATCATAGATTCTCAGTAAATTTCTTAGTGTATATTTCTCTACTCCCATTTCCTATTCAATGTAATTAAAAAAGCCATGTGTTTCTTAACTTTATTTTGTGGGTTAATCTTTTTCTTGAGTTATGAAGGTCTGATAAAGGAAAAAAAAGAGGACTATGAAAAGCACTGTATAGTAGAGGCAACAGAGTCTGGTTGCAAATTAGATTGTGAGATTTTTAAGACATTCAGAGATAAACCGATAGTGAAATCAATAAAAACTGGTGAAGAAGTTGGCGGTGTAAACGAGTCAGCTTGGTATTTTCAACTTAAAGGAGGTAGAGAACAGCTTGTTTTTGATGTGCTAGGCGATGGGAATTACCCAAGTGTAACGGGAAAAAATGCAAATTATTTAAAAGTGTTGCCTTGCGGGAAAGGACAGTTTCATAGGCTGGAGCTTTGTGATAAAGATGGTACTATATTCAAAAAAACTGAGGATGGAGCACGAATAAGTATAAGTAAATGTAATCTTGTAGGGGGGGGGAGATATAGAACTGAACAAGTATGTAAGGAAAGACTGGCTCCCATCATTCATTATCAAGCCATCAACATCTAAAGAATTTGGGGAGGCTATAGGTGAGAAATCTAGAGCAGAAGTATATACATACGATCCAATTAATGGCAAAGTTGGAGACAAGGTAGCAAAGCTCAATACTACTATTTTACACGGAGACGCAATCTGTAGCTATTTACTTGCTCTAGGTACTTCTTACGGCAAGAATGACTATGATGATAGATACTTCCCTATTAATTCAAAAAAAATTATAGTCCAGAAAGAAGAAAATGGCTCTTATGAGATAGAAATAGACAACCCACTTCTTAATATCCGTGAAAAAAGTACTAAAGCTAGCAAAGAAATGATAAATTTGTTTCTAGATGATTTACTGTGTTTATGTGATGAAAGCGTATTGTCAGATGGTTATGGTGTGGAAATTTCTGGGTGGTAAGAATGTGTCTCTTTAGAGAAGCAATTTGAACTGCTTCTATTAAAGTATAAACTTAGATAAATCAAGCTGCTTTGAAATTGACTCTAGTTTATCTCTTACATATTTGCTATCTATAACAAATTTTTCACTATTTTTTTCAGAAGCGATAAAACTTATTTCATCCAAAAGCTTCTCCATGACAGTATGAAGTCTTCTTGCACCTATATTTTCCACTTCTCTATTAACTGTAAATGCTATTTCAGCTATAGTCTCTATACCATCATCAGTAAACTCAAGTGTTACATTTTCCGTTTTCATTAACGCTATATACTGTTTTAACAAACTAGATTCTGGTTCCTTTAATATTTTTATTAGATCCTCTTGAGTAAGCGCCTTAAGTTCCACTCTAATTGGCAATCTACCCTGTAATTCTGGTAAAAGATCAGATGGCTTAGATAAATGAAAAGCACCAGATGCAATAAATAATATATAGTCTGTTTTTACGGGGCCATACTTAGTTGAAACAGTTGTTCCCTCAAGTAATGGTAACAGATCGCGCTGCACTCCTTCTCTGTTGACTTCACCTTTTATTTCTGTACGTGCTGCAATTTTATCTATTTCATCTAAAAACACTATGCCTTCATTGCTAACAAGATCAATCGCTTCTTTGATTATCTTGTCTTCATCCATTAACCTTTCGCTTTCTTCATTAATCAATATTTCACGTGCTTCTTTCACTTTAACTGTAATAGTTTTTGTTTTTTTGTTCCCATTAAACATCTTACCCACTATTTCTGTTACGTTCATCACGCCAATTTGCCCACCTGGCATACCAGGTATATCAAAAGTGGGTAGCATACCCTTGCTCTCCCTGACGTTAATAGAAACTTCTCCATCTTCAAATTCCTTATTTCTCAGTCTTTCTCTGAAAACTTTTTTGCTTTCCTCGGTTGCATCTTCACCAACCATGGAGTTGACTATTATCTTTTCAGCCAAACCTAAAGCTTTTTTAGTTAAGGCTTTACGTGCTTTTTCCTTAACTAAAACTATTGCTGCGTCAACTAAATCACGTATTATCGAGTCAACATCACGTCCAACATATCCTATTTCAGTAAATTTCGTTGCTTCAACTTTTATAAAAGGTGCACCAGCAAGCTTTGCTAAACGGCGAGCTATTTCAGTTTTACCAACTCCCGTATGGCCTATCATGAGTATATTCTTAGGTATAATCTCTTCACGTAGTGGAAGTGGGACTTTATTTCGACGCCAACGATTTCTGAGTGCAATAGCAACAGCGCGCTTTGCATCATTCTGCCCGATTATAAATCTGTCTAATTCTTTAACTATCTTCTGTGGTGGTAGATCATCTAATAAAGCTTGTGAGCTTTGAATGCTGCTACTTCCTGTACCTTCATTTTCATAGAGGCTATTTTTCTCATTATAGTCATCATTATTATCAAATTGACCTACTACAGATTGACTAGAAAAATTATCACACAAAGTTCTTGACATATTACTCCTCTATTTTTTCGATAATTAGATTATGGTTTGTATAAACACATATATCGGCAGCTATCTTCATAGCCTTTTTTGCAATCTCCTCTATTGATATTCCTTCAACGTCAATCAAAGCTTTTGCTGCAGATAAAGCAAAATTTCCTCCAGAGCCAATGGCTGCAATGCCATCTTCAGGTTCAAGAACATCACCCGTTCCTGTAATGACCAATGAAATGGACTTGTCTGCCACGATCATCATAGCTTCTAATTTTCTTAGATATTTATCCATTCTCCAGTCTTTTGCAAGTTCAACACATGCCCTCATTAACTGTCCTGGGTGCTTATCAAGTTTAGATTCTAGCCTTTCGAAGAGAGTAAATGCATCAGCTGTTGCTCCAGCAAAACCGGCAATTACGGAATCACCAGAAAGACGCCTAACTTTTTTTGCTCCAGATTTTATAACGGTATGGCCTAGCGAGACTTGCCCATCACCTATTACTACTACATTTTTGTCTCTTCTAATTGACAGTATAGTAGTACCATACATTTTACTGCTGTCATGATGAATCATTTTTTTGTTATTTTAATTCGTTATATTATATTAAGATTATAACTTATAATATAGTACTTTTCTTATAACATTTAAAGTGTAGATGCAAAACATAATTCATCCAAATCTGGAAAAAGATATAAATAATTGGTTCAAAACAAAATTTAATGGTTTTACATTACCATTTTATAGCTCCATAGATCTTAGGAATTCAGGCTACAAAATTGCTCCAGTAGACGCCAATTTATTTCCTGCAGGGTTTAATAACCTAAGTGAAGTATCAAAAGCGATAGCAGCAAAATTGATAAAAAGCTACTTCGAAACAAAACAATATAAAAAGGCCCTTATAATACCGGAGAATTACACACGAAATAAAATGTATATAGAAAATGTATTTGCTATAGAAAAGGTACTGCAACTCGCAGGTTTTGAAACTAGAATTGGCCTCTTTCATAATGAAACGTACAATTTAATAGAACAGTATGAAACTGTTGTGAAAGAAAACTCTTTGCTGAAGACAACTTCAGGATTTGTGCCTGATGTGATTATACTGAACCGTGATATGACTAGCCACATTCCAGACACGCTAGAAAACGTAAAACAAGAGATAGTGCCAAGTCCATTATATGGCTGGCACAGTAGGCAGAAATTTCAATATTTTGAAATCTATCAAAAATTAGTGTCCGAATTTTGTGGCGAATTTAAAATGGACCCATGGCTTATTTCTGTGCTTACAGAAAGCTGTAATGGAGTTGACTTTAATGATGATTCATCACTAGGAGCAGTAGCGACTAAAGTTGACCAAATATTATCTCTAGTGCAAAAAAAATATGAGGAATATGAAATAAAAACACAACCTTACGTTTTTATCAAAGCAAGCAATGGCACATATGGAATGGGCATTATAACAGCAACAAGTGGAAAGGAAATATTAAATCTCAATAAAAAAAAGCGTCATAAAATGAAAAAGATAAAAGAAGGAATAGCAATCAATAGTGTTATTATACAAGAAGGTGTACCAACTATTGACATATTTAAAAGTAGTTCTGCAGAACCGCTAATATACTATATAGGAGATACTCCAACATGTTACTTATACCGATGTAATAGCAGGAAAGATGTATATTCTAGCTTGAATTCCACTGACTGTGAATTTTATGATATCAGCCAAGAAAATAAAACTTTGCCACTTTGGAATATTGTTAGCAAATTAGCAGTGCTAGCATTGGCAGTAGAAATTAAGTCTTTTCATCTCGAATAATTAATTTCTACAATGCTGCCATTATGCTGAATATGGTGAGCGTCATCAAGTCCAGTAGAAGGATCAGTACCATTATTAGGTTGATTGACAAACTTATCGATGTTTGATACTAGATATGCTATACTTAGTATCAAACTAACCGTAACAGTTAAGTTGAAATTATAGATTATGCCACCACCCAAGTCTATCGGTATAGTTGCAATTTCCATTCTTTTTAATATGAAGCTTAACAAGCCCAATGACAAAGTGAATGTGCTAAACATAACATTCTTCTTGCATTTAGCAAGCTCAGCTTCACATTTCGTAAGTTCGTCATCACCCTTTTTGTATTTTTTACATGCTTCTTGATATTTTTTATGCACTTCCTTATATTCTTCGCACTTATAATAACAGCTTACGAATTCTGAAAATAGAAATAGAACTGCTGATGTTAAGCTAATATAACTTATTACATCCTTGTTGTTTCTAGCTAAGAAATGAATGATTTTTGCCTGCATCAATATTCCTATGATACAGCTTGCCAAGTACGCTGAGTTACCTACAACCTGTATTGGTTTTTCAGGTTTATTTTCCTCTTCACCATTCGCAGGTTTCTTAGATTTATATCCAGCTAAATTGAGACCAAAATGAAGAGCAAATATTATTGATGTTGGTAGTTTTATGAACTTAGAAATATCTAATATAGTACAAATATTGGATCTGTTGTTATCAATAAACTCGCAACAGAATTGCAATGAAATTTTACACAATATGCCTGTTAAACCTACTGCAATACAATACATCTTTCTAATATCATGATTGTGAACATCATGTATACTTTCTATAAATGTATTTGGCTTACCTTTTGGCATAAGTAGATAATAAAATAATAACTTTTTAATATTATACTATAAAAATCTAAAAAGAAAAGTGCTATAAATCAGTACTTTGAGAGTGATCTAAACATAAATCGGCCAAGCACTTGATAAATAAGAGATCAGTACTGAGAGTTGGTACGCGAAAGTAATATCCGTCTTTGATAATTGCTTTATACTCTATATCAAGTTCAACCAGTGTTTCAGAATGCTCAGAAACAAAAGATATAGGTGATAAAACTACAGGTATATTATCGTCTTTCGCGCGTGATAGCTCACTTTCAGTGCTAGGCTCCAACCATTTTACAGGGCCAACCTTACTCTGATAACATATTCCCCAATCAAGATCTTCAATATTCAATTTTTTTACTATTAATTTTACTGTTTTTTCTATCTGTGAAGCGTAAGGGTCGCCTTTTTTAATGATACTAAGAGGTAAGCTATGAGCCGAGAATAGGACTCTTGGCTTACCGATTTTGCTAGCTAATTTATAATATTTAGACGTCAGATTAACATGAGCTTCAATAAAGTCTTCATTGTCATAATAATGGTGAATTGTTTTTGTGTTACATTCCAGTTTGGCATTTTTTTGCCAATTCTCGATGGATGATAGAGTTGTGGTGGTTGAATATTGCGGATATAGTGGTAACAGAATGATTTCGTCAGGGTCGAATTGCTTTACGCTTTTAACAACTTCATCAGCAAATGGATGCCAATAACGCATGCAGATGAATATCTTATATACATGGTTTCCATTTTCATTTAATTTTAGTTCTAAAGCATCAGCTTGTGCTTTCGTATTCTCCAAGATTGGCGATTTACCTCCAATGTGCTCGTATATTTCTTGTGCAGTACTTTCTCGCCTTTTGGAGATAAACTTTGCTAAAAGGAAGCGAAAAGGATTTGGTAGATTTATTATTCTTTTATCGTAAAAAAGATTAAATAAGAAAGGACGGACCGCACTTAGTGAATCAGGTCCGCCTAGGTTAAATAAGATTACTGCCTTCTTCACTGACAGCACCTTTCTTCAGGTTTGCCTATAAAATCAGCTACACACTCATCAAGTTTAGTTACAGGCACTAAATTTCTTACACTGGCATACAATAGATGAGCAGATCTCTTCATGTTACTCTGTGTAGATGCAAAGCCTCTATCGAAAACCACATCAACACAAAAACTTGGCACTGCTTCAAGAAGTTCAACAGCAGCCAAAGATATCATTATGCAGCTTTGTAGAGCCTTCAGAAAAATCGTAAGGGGGAAAAGTAAAACCTTAACAAAAAGAGAGGGAGGACTTTCATTCATTAGTTGTCCTGGATTAGGAGAATTATATTCAATATGCTGTCTGTTTTTATCAAAGATAGGAAATTTTATAGTGTCTTTCTTAAATTCCTGCTCTATTTGTTCCTCGGTATAATTTTCATTATTAGTCATTTTTTTCAATAACTTTTCACGCAAGTAAAAGGTTCTCACAACAAAACATGTTGCAACCATCAGTGCAGCACATATAAGTGCGCACTCGATAAGGCTTATGTTGCCTACCATAGCTGGTAATACAAAGCAAAAAAACAGCGGTATGGCAATCATTTCACCAAATGGAACAACGTTCCTTTTCATCCCAAAAGCGGCACCTTCTTTTAATTTTGTATTATTGTGTAAGCTATACTCTAAATAACTTAAAAATGCCAAATTAAAGGTTAAAAAACCTTTTGTTCCGCAGAAAATTGATGATTTAAGATTATTCACTAGTTTCTTACGACAGTAAACCATAAACTACCCCTTGATGTTTTATTCTTGACTATAAATAAAAAATCTCTTTGATGGAACAAAAATTCACAATAAAGTAAATATACGATCTTAATATAAGGGAATGATATGGCAATTGAGAGAACACTTTCGATATTAAAACCTGATGCAGTAAAAAATAATATTACAGGCAGTATAAATTCTTATATTGAAAAATCTGGACTAAAAATTATAGCACAAAGAATGATGATGCTGACAAAAAAACAAGCAGAGCTGTTTTATGAAATTCATAAGGATAGGCCTTTTTTTGGAGAGTTGGTGGAATTTATGACTTCTGGGTCTGTGATAGTTCAAGTTTTAATCGGTGAAAATGCAGTCAGTAAATACAGGCAAATCATGGGTGCTACAGATCCAAAGCAGGCAGATAAAGGTACAATTAGGGGTGATTTTGCTGATGATATTAGTGAAAATAGAGTGCATGGTTCTGATAGTCTAGAGAATGCTCATAGAGAAATAGCTTTCTTTTTTGCTGAATGTGAATTGGTGTAGTTTTACTTTTTTACATATTAAATTTCTGAATTTTATGTTGAACTGTATAATATTAGCCCAATTTTTAGTTTAAGCAATATTAAGGGAAAGCTTTTTCATGCACAGTATAGATAATATTTAAAATGGATCATGTTGTTAACGCTTATAATAGATCTGAAGCTTCTATAGTTAGAGGAGAAGGAGTATATCTCTTCGATAAGGATGGTAAAAAATATTTAGACTTTGCTGCAGGAATTTCTACAACCTCCCTAGGCCATTGTCATCCATACATTACAGACAAACTGAAAGAGCAATTAAGCTCATTGTGGCACTGCTCTAATATTTTCACTATCCCTGAGCAGGAAAGGCTTGCTCAGCGTTTAACAGAACTTACCTTTGCCGATAAAGTTTTTTTCTGCTCAAGTGGACTTGAAGCAACAGAAGCTGCAATTAAATTTATTCGCCGCTATTTCTACTTAAATGGACAAGAAAAGCGCAGTCACATCATTACAATTGAAGGAGGTTTTCATGGCCGCAGTATTGCTGCAATTTCAGCTGGGGGAAATGAAAAATCACGCGAAGGTTTTGCTCCACTCCTTTCTGGTTTTGATAAAGTTCCAAGAAATAACATTGAAGCATTAGAAAAGAAAATCAATAGCGAAACAGCTGCCATATTTTTAGAGCCCATACAAAGTGAAGGCGGAGTACATCCATTGGACGTAGAGTATCTTAAAAAAGTAAGAGAGATAACAAAAGCTCAAGGAATAATTTTATGCTTTGATGAAGTGCAATGCGGATATGGACGAATTGGCTCTCTATTTTACTATCAAAATATAGGAGTTGAACCTGATATGCTCACTTGTGCGAAGGCTATGGGTAATGGATTTCCTCTGGCTGCATGTTTAGTAAAAGATTATATAGCAGAAGCAATCACTCCAGGAACTCATGGGTCAACTTATGGAGGTAATCCACTTGCTATGACTGTTGGTAATGCAGTACTCGATATAATGCTAAAGGAAGGCTTTTTTGACCATGTTAAGAAGGTCAGTAAATATTTAAAAGAAAAGTTGTTGCCTTTGACTGAAGAATTTCCGAAGATCATTTCAGAAGTTCGTGGGGAGGGTTTATTGATAGGGATAGAGCTTAGAGTACCTTTGGCTGATAAAATTGTTAAACAATCTCTTGACAAAGGCTTAATAATGACTAATATTTTAAATAATAAGGTAATAAGAATAACTCCTCCACTTGTTGTTGAGAGTATGCATGTGAATGCAGTGTGTGATGTATTTCATGATTTATTTTTTTATATTAAAGATATATAGACTTGCAAATGCTTCTTACAACATATAAAATCAACTCTGTTTCTATATCGCAATAACATCATACTTTAATGGATTGGTTATTGATTTCAGTATTGTCAGCAATTTTCTTCTTGTTGATCTTATCGTTTTTGTTTTCAGGAGCAGAAATAGGGTTAACCTCAATTAGCCGCTCCCGAGTTAATAAACTAAAGCTAGATGGCAATAAAAGAGCTAAGATAATAGACCGCTTGTTGAATACAAAAGAATTAACAATAGGAACAATATTACTGTGCAATACAATTATTAACATTACTTGTTCCGCTTTATTTACAGCAATATTTATACATTTCTTTGAAAGTGAAGGCATCTTTCTTTCAACATTCATGATGACGTTTTGTATTTTGCTATTTTGTGAAGTTTTACCAAAAACTTACGCCATGCAAAATCCTGAAAAATTTACATTGCTTTCTTCTTATTTTATGCTGTTTTTTGTCAAGATTCTTTCTCCATTGACATTAGGCATTCAGTTTATTGTCAATCTCATTCTGAAGTTATGTGGGCTTCATAAGAATAGGGAGGTAATATCTGCAGCAGATGCAATGCGTAACATGATTACTCTTCATCGCAGTGAAGGAACTATGTTACAACAGGATTTAGATATGCTAAGTAGTATACTTGATTTGGCTGAGACAGAAATATCACAGATTATGACTCACAGGAGAAGCTTATTTTCTCTTGATATAGATCGAAACAAAGAGGATTTAATAAGAGAGATTTTAACCAGTAGCCATAGCAGAGTACCTTTATGGCAAAAAGAACCAGATAATATTGTTGGAGTGGTTCACGTGAAAAATCTAATAAATGTCTTGCGTGAAAAGGATAATAAAATAGAGATTGCCAAAGTTATGTCAAAGCCTTGGTTTATACCAGAAAGTACGCCACTCAGTGTACAACTTCACAACTTCCGTAAAAACAGGAAACACCTTGCATTTGTTATTGATGAGTATGGAGCACTACAGGGAATCGTAACTCTTGAGGATATACTGGAAGAAATAGTTGGAGAAATTTCAGATGAACATGATTTGATCACAGAGAATTTTATAAAAAAGATATCCGATAATATGTATCACATAGAAGGAAAATCTACTATTAGGGATATTAATAGACAGTTACATTGGGATCTTCCTGATGAAGAAGCTACAACTCTAGCAGGTATGATTGTAAACGAGATAGAGCGCATTCCTGAAGAAAATGAAGAGTTTTCCATGTACGGTTTTTACTTTAAGATTTTAAAAAAAGATAAAAATATTATTACTATGATTGAAGTACAAGTAAAAACTGATAATACTGTAGTAGCAATTAATTAGTTGGGTTCTATGGAAGATACATTAAAAATAACGGCTGAAGATTTGAAGAACTATATAGAGAGAATAGAAAAACTTGAACAAGAAAAGAGGGATGTGCAAGATCACATTCGTGATGTATATGCAAAAGCTGCAGATGAAGGTTGGGATATAAAAGTGATGAAACAGATTATTAGGCTAAGAAAGATGGATGATGATGACAGGGAGGAACAGGAAATATTACTTGATACCTACAAACGTGCATTGGGAATGAATTACGAAGGTGAATAGTAGGATTGTAATTGGAATAAGTGGAGCATCTGGTTCTATTTACGGTGTACGGATTCTAGAGGCACTAAAAAATACCAATCATGAAACTCATTTAGTGATCAGCAGTGCTGGAAAAATAACTATAGCTCATGAGATTAAAGAAAAACTTGAAGATATTATGTCGCTTGCAGATTTTTACTATTCTGAAGAAAAAATAGGAGAAAAAATAGCAAGCGGCTCATTTAAAACCTCAGGTATGGTTATTGCTCCATGTTCTATGAAAACAATGTCTGAAATAGCATCGGGGGTGACTTCCAATCTATTAACAAGGGCTGCAGATGTAACTCTAAAAGAAAGAAGAAAATTAGTTCTTATGGTGCGAGAATCTCCACTACATCTTGGACATCTACGAAATATCTTAAAACTAACGGAGATGGGAGCAATTATTGCTCCGCCGATGCCTGCTTTTTATATTAAACCAAAATCTTTGGATGATATTGTAAATCATTCTGTTGGTAAAGTATTGAATTTATTTGATATCGCATTACCTGACTTCGAGGAGTGGCAAGGAAATGTCAATTATTATTAACGGTAAAAAAACAGCAAATGATCTCTGTGAGGAGCTATCAAAAAAAATTGATATTTTAAAGAAAGAGTATAATGTTTTTCCTTGTCTTAAAGTAATTCTCGTGGGTAGCAATCCAGCAAGTCAGGTCTACGTTCGTAATAAACAAAGAAAAGCAGAATCAATAGGCATAAGTTCTGAAACTATTGTTTTGCCTGATAGTATCTCAGAAGATGAATTGATTGAAAAAGTTAATACATTAAATGAAGATTCATCTGTGCATGGAATTTTAGTTCAGTTACCTTTACCAAAGCACATCAGTGCAAGCAGAATAATTAATACAGTAAGTGTTGAAAAAGATGTAGATGGCTTTCATGATGAGAATGTTGGCAGGTTAGTTAAAGGTGAAAAAAATTGTCTGATACCTTGTACTCCCAAAGGTTCTTTGCATTTAATTAAGTCAGTTGAAAATAATCTGTCCGGTAAAAATGCGGTAATCATTGGCAGATCAAATATTGTGGGTAAGCCAATGTTTCACCTATTGTTGCAAGAAAATTGCACTGTTACCATCTTGCATTCACAAAGTAGGGATTTAGCTGATTATTGCTCTAAGGCGGATATAGTAGTTGCAGCAGTTGGAAAGCCAAATTTTGTTCAACCAGATTGGATAAAAAAAGGTGCAATAGTGATTGATGTTGGCATAAATAGCATTAACATAGGAAATCAAAGTAAGCTTGTGGGTGATGTTGACTTTGAGGGAGTAAAAGAAAAAGTCAAAGCTATTACTCCAGTGCCTGGTGGAGTTGGCCCGATGACAATAGCATTTCTTATGATCAACACTTTAGTTGCTGCTTGCTTACAGAAGGGAGTTGATCCTTCTGATTTTATTGCTTAAGGTTTAGCTTAATGTTAGCATAAACAGAATACCTTTGCAAATAGCACATATATAGCACCAAGCATACAACTGTGTATAGGGATTCAAAGTGTTCATAGCTTAAAAATTATAACGTATACCTACTTCTATGATTGCATCTGGTTTTTTCATCGGTGGTTTAAAGCCACTTAATTGACCGCTTGCAGCAATAGCAACTGTGCCAACTATCTGCGGAATAATTTCACAATCAACACCTAACTTTACTTTATAGGAAATAGCACCCAGTATTTTATCTAGTGTTTCATTTTGACCTGCGGCTGCAGCTACAGTTGCAGCCGAATTTGGAGTGTTAACTGCATTTGTATCCTCACCAAGACCAAAAGATGGCAATATTCGAATATATCCACCCAGTCCTATACTAGCATATAATTTAATAGGATCAATTTCAAGATCAGGATAGTAAAGGTAATTTGCCAACAAACTAGCTCCTACTTTCCTTTTTTGTTTATCAGTTATATCACTTATGTTAGCAAGAACCTCAAGTTCAAACTTAGAATTTTTGTTATGATGATAACCAAAGACAACGTTAGGGTTCAATTTAAAGCTTTCACCCCATCGAGTCCCAAAGTTTAAACCTACATAACCTACATAGTAATGATCTTCGTACTGGTCTTCATATCGATCTTCGTATTGATCTTCACAATGATCTTTGTGTTGATCTTCATACTGATCTTTGTACTGGTCTTCATACCGATCTTTGTACTGATCTTCTAACTCACTTGTACCATTACTAGCTGTACTTGCTAAAGCAATCAACACAGCGAACACTTTCATCGTTCTCATATAATTCATACACATTACTTCCTTAAAACAGACTGGAATAAGTGTTCAAACATGCTAGCAGCAAGTTTTGAGCATTGCTTATGGTTACACCTAACCATTAAACATGTACACAATGCCATCCAGCATTAAAAACTATAACGTACTCCTACTTCCAGCATCGCATCTGGTATTTGTTTTGCTTTTAAACCACTCAGTTGCCCGCCTACGGTTAAAGCAGCTGTACCAACTATCTGTGGAGCAACTTCATAATCAACACCAACCTTCAGTTTGTACGAAATAGCACCCAGTATTTTATCTAGTGTTTCAGTGCCAACAATGTCAAAAGGATATACTTGTAGATGTCCTCCTAAACCTCCACTGACATATAGTTTCACAGGATCAATGTCAACGTCAGGATAATAACGGTAATGTGCTAATAAACTAGCTCCCATTTTCTTGTTTTTGTCCTTTCCTTCTGCATCCTTACCTCCAAACATATCACTTACGTCAGTGAGAATCTCAAGTTCAAACTTAGAGCTTTTATCATAATTATAACCAAAAACTAAGCCAGGTTTTATTTTTAATCCAGTGCCCCATCCACCACCAAAGTTTAAACCTGCGTAGTACTGCTCTTTTGCACTATTACTAGCTGCTTTATTACTAGCTGCACCTGCTAGAGATGAAGTGAGCAAAACAGCTAAAACACACAATCCTTTTATTTTCATATAACTACCCATACAAAAAAATATATAATGCACAAGTATATATCCTTTATATTAAAAAAGATATAACCTCATATCAAAAAAAGTATACCTACGAAATTAGGGACATGCTACTCAAAATTTTTATATAACTATGTTTACTACCTTATTTGGTACAGCATATATAGTGCGAATTTTGCTTTGATCGATTTTGTTAGATACAGAACCTGTTGCTATTTTCTTCAATTCTTCTTGAGGTAAATCAGTTTCTACTTTGATAGTCGCACGCAACTTTCCATTAATCTGTACTGCCACAGTTACCATATTATCAATTAGTAGTGATTCATCAGCTTTTGGCCAAGGTTGCATATATAGCATGCCTTCGCCTCCTATTTTTTGCCATAAATTTTCAGCCAGGTGTGGCATGAATGGCTCAATTACTCTGATTAGTATGCATATACTTTCATCAATAAGAGATTTTCCAGTTTTTACGTCTATTTCAGCTATTAAATTTGTCATTTCACGAAACTTTGCTACCACACAGTTTAATCTGCAGTTTTCCAAGTCATCTGTAAGCACTTGCAATAGTTTATGGATTTTTTTTCTGTACTCTAGGAGTTTACCTACAATGTTTTCATTATCATAGTGTATGTTTACGGGCCTAAGTTGCACTACCATACGCCACAATTTATTTATGTAGCGAAAACAACCTTCCACGCCATCATCAGACCATTCCATATCTTTTTCTGGGGGGGTATCGGATAATACAAACAAACGAGCAGTATCAGCACCGTATTTTTCTATGATAAAGTTTGGGTCAACTGTATTCTTCTTTGACTTACTCATCTTTTCGACTTTTCCAACTTGGATCTTAGCACCCTTCGCAATCAACTCTTTTGCTTCTTCGGGAAAGAGCCATTTGCCATTCTCATCTTTATAAGTTATATGGCAGACCATTCCTTGAGTGATTAAAGTAGAGAAAGGCTCTTTAACATCAAAATAGCCACATTTAGTTAAAGCACGGCAGAAAAACCTTGAGTAAAGCAAATGTAGAATTGCATGTTCTATTCCACCTATGTAATAATCAACAGGCATAAAACGATTACAAGTATCTTTATTAATCGATTTATTTTCACTGCAAAATGCAGCAAAATACCAAGAAGATTCAAAAAAAGTGTCAAATGTATCAGTTTCACGTTCTGCTTGCTTTCCGCACTTTGGACAATCAACAAATTTCCAGGTTGGGTGCTTATACAGGGGATTACCACCACTTGTAAATTCTACATCCGTTGGTAGAACAACAGGGAGGTCTTTTTCTGGAACTGGAACAATTCCACAATCTTTACAATGTATAATAGGTATAGGACATCCCCAATAACGTTGCCTTGAAATTCCCCAATCGTGTAGACGATAGTTTATTGTTTTCTTACCTATTCCTTTTTCTTCAAGTTTTTTTATGATTACTTTTTTTGCCTCATTAATCATTAGTCCGTTTAAGAATTCAGAATTGAACATCACTCCATCACCGAAGTACGGTTCTTTTAAGATCTCTGTGCTCTCTTCACAAACTACAGGAATAATCGGTAAACCATACTTCTGTGCAAATTCAAAATCACGCTGATCATGTGCAGGGCAACCAAAAATCGCACCTTCTCCATACTCCATCAACACAAAATTCGCTATATAAAGTGGTAATTCTTTATCAAGAAATGGGTGTTTTACGTTTAATCCAGTGTAAATTCCTATTTTTTCATCATTCTCCCCCTTTGCCTTCATATTACCAATAAAGTCTCTTATTTCTTTGTCCTTAAGGTCTTGTACAATAGGGTGCTCTGCTCCTACTGCAAGAAAAGAAGCTCCAAATAAAGCATGAGGAGAAGTTGTAAAAATCTTTAACTTCTTATTCAAGCCAAATATTTCAAAATCTATAGTTGCCCCTTCAGATTTTCCTATCCAGCGCTCTTGCATAGTTTTGACTTTTTCTGGCCAATTTTTTAAACTTTGCAAACAATGAAGCAAATCTTCAGCAAAATCAGTAATCTTTAAAAACCATTGGAATAACTTACGTTTTTCAACAACTGCACCTGATCGCCATCCTTTTCCATCAACCACTTGCTCATTTGCAAGCACTGTTTGGTCCACTGGATCCCAATTAACCCACGACTCTTTTCGATAGGCAAGACCATGCTTTAAAAAATCCAGAAAAAATTTCTGTTCGTGTTTGTAATAATCAGGCTCACATGTGGAGAGCTCACGATCCCAATTGTATGAAAGACCTATAGATTTTAGCTGCGTGCGCATATTATCTATATTATCTTGTGTCCATGCTGCAGGGTTAATGTTATTGTCCCTTGCTGCATTTTCAGCTGGTAATCCAAACGCATCCCAGCCAATTGGGTGCAAAACCTCAAATCCACGAGCTCTCTTGTAACGTGCTATAACATCTCCTATTGCATAGTTACGCAGGTGCCCCATATGAATCTTACCAGATGGATATGGAAACATTTCCAACACGTAACATTTCTTCTTTTTACTATCTTTGCTTACAGAAAAATCCCACTTATTTTGGTAGAATTTTTCAACGTTTTTAAAATCATATTTCATAAATTCAATCACAGTTTATATGTACTAAAGGATCGACTGCTTGACCATTATGTCTTATTGTGAAACACATCTGCGGATCTTTATCTTGTGTGCTTGATTTACCTGCAGATCCAATTACTTGACCTTGTTTTACTTTATCACCAATTTCAACTTGTATGTTTTTTAAATAGGAGTACATAGTCATGTAATTATCTTTATGTTCCACTATAATTAAATTTCCGTACCACCTCAGGCCTTTGCCTACGTATATTACTTTGCCAGGTGCAGAAGCAATAACCTTTGTTCCACTTTGAGCAGTAATTTTTATGCCATCTTGACATATTTTATCAGAAGAGGTAACTGCACCTTTAACCGGTATTACAAATTTACACATGCTTTGTGCATTATTGTTATATACCTTATCTACAAAGGCTTTTCTACTTTCTTTTCGCAGCGAAGAATCAACATTTTCTTTAATCAAATGATACTCCCTTGTGTACTCTAGGTCTCTTTTCCCATAAAATTCTTCGCCTTTAAGTAGTACAGGTGCAGGTTTTTGCAGGCCACAGCTTATCAGTATTGCTGATAATATAAAGAACAAGGCTATACGACACATACACTTATCTCTAGATATATCAACTTTCACAAAACTTTATAGTGTTTTTCGTCTATTTATTACTTTCTTCATTTATTTTATCAGTCAAATAGTCTCTTAAATCGGTAAGTTCTTTCAACAAATTTCTTGAATAATGATCAATTCTTACATCGTTCCCAAATTCCTTTTGTACTCCTTTTATTGTATATCCTTTGTCATATAGCATATATTTTATTTTCTTTATTGCCTCTATACACTTATGATCATATAGTCTTCTTCCCTTCCGTTTTATGGGTTTAATTTGATGGAATTGACTTTCCCAGAATCTTAAAACATGCTGCTCCAAATGTAGTTCTTCAGCTACTTCTCCAATTGTGTAAAATAATTTTTCCTTATTCATCGGTTGTTTATTAATTTCTTCATCATTTTTGAAGGTCTAAAAGAAATTGATTTTCTCGCTTTAATTACTACCCTTTCCGATGTCTTTGGTATATTTCCTGGTCTTTCTTTCTTGTTTTTAACCAAAAATGTTCCAAATGAAGATATTTTTACTATTCCATCCTTTGCTAAGCTCGTTTTTATCTCATCCAATATGTCATCTATTATTGCAATAGAGTCTTCTTTCGATAATCCAATTTCCTGGTTTATACATTCAGCTATTGTTGCCTTAGTTACTGTTGTGTCTTTTGTTGTCATAATTTATTACAGTATGTTAATATAATATAACAATCGACTCAAGATTCAGCTACTTTATTTTTATAGTATGTTTCTTTTGTAGCATAATTAAAAATACTAGCAAATGTTAACATTGCAAATATTGTGAAAAGCGCCATTTGATGATCTGAAAAAAGTGCTAAAATTGACACTAAAATTCCACTCATAACAAACATAAATCCATTGATAATGGATGATGATGTGCTAATATACTTCTGCTCAACAATCTCACTACCAACAGTAAAATTAAGCATATGTCCTCCTGCAAAAAAACCAAACATTAACATACAAAAGTATATAATATGAACTGTTAAATTACCGCATAGTAAAATAATAGCTGAAATACTTTGCAATGTGGCAAAAGCAGAGATTACGTGCCTTCTATTTTTAAATAGATTTGAGATTAGATCTGCAATTGGAGCACCAACTGCAAGACCAAGCCACAATATTGCAGTTGCCACACCTAACTCCATTGTATTGAGTTCTAAGTTGCTTAGTAACCTTGGTGCCCACAGCATATTAAGCGCTAAAAATGTTCCAAAAGTAATAGCACCCACTATTGAGGTTATCCAGATATCTCTTAATTTTAGCACTGTTAGTACAGAACATATTACTGTTTTTATAGAGCTCTTTATTGTGTATTCCCCCAAATTTTTTTTTGAAAGTCCTTTCGGATAAAAAAACATAAGTACGAATATCGATACGCCAAATAATATTACGCATACAATAAGATTTTTCCAATCTGCACCTTCGGCAAGCAAGCTAGAGAAGCACATTTGAATCATCAAAGCAGAAAGACTTGAAATTGTCTGCACTAGTGAGAACATCAGTCCAAATTGAGTAAGGGGAAAATATGTGCTACTTACATGAGCAGCGCCAACAAAACCAAACGATGCTCCAATTGCGATCAAAAATTGAGATAAAATTAAATGGGCAAAATTGTCACTCTTGATAAGGACAAAAAAACCAAAGAGCATGATTGACAACGAGAAAAAATAAATTTTTTTGCTGGAAAAAACATTAAACATTGCCCCACTAAAAAATTGTGAGATAGCAAAAGTCCAAGTATATGCTGAATTAGCTAGTGCAACTTGCGCAATCGTGAGCCCAAGTTCTTTTTCAAGATTCACACTTATAAAGGTGTAGATTATCTGCATATTGCTGAATATAACAATTAAGTTGCTGATCAGCCAAATGAACCAAGCTTTATTTTCCATAAGATTTTTTATAAATAGTCCATTGATAATAAACCTCTTTTAGGCTCTGATTATTGTTAAAACAGTTGCAATTATAGTATGATATAAAAGCTATGAAACAACAAATTTGTTGTGAGATTTAATTTGTTAGAGTCTGTACATAATCTCAAGAAAGAAATAAGTTCAACAATCATTACCTATAAGATAAAAGGTGAAAATTTGAAATTATCATGAACTGGCTCATTTTTCTGCCACTTAGATGATGTTTTTTCAAATTGTTGATAAATCAAAGTCAGTTTAGCTATTAATTATTCATCTTTTTTCTAATTATGCAGTGGATCTATTATTAAACCTTTCAATAATACTTTTTATTTTTGCTGCCTCTTCAAACTCTAAATTTTCAGCATGCTTCAACATTTGCTTTTTCAAACTATTTAGATCATCCTTGCTAAAATTCTCAATCACCACTTTTTCCTGTAAAGTATTTGATATAGGCTTTATTATAGTTTTTGGTACAATATTATGCAGTGTATTATGCTCTGTCTGTTTCTTTCTTCTCCTTTCAGTTTCTTTCAGTGCACGATCCATAGAATTAGTAATTTTGTCTGCATATAAAATTACTCTGCCTTCAACATTTCGTGCAGCACGACCTATCGTTTGAATGAGCGAAGTCTCTGATCGTAAAAACCCTTCTTTGTCAGCATCTAAAATTGCAACCAATCCACACTCGGGAATATCAAGACCTTCCCGCAACAAGTTAACGCCAACAAGAACATCTATTTCTTTAGATCTTAATTTGCATATAATTTCAATTCTTTCCAGTGCACCAATATCTGAATGTAGGTAAGTTACTTTCATACTGAGCTCACTCATATGCTCAGCTAGCTTTTCAGCCATTTTTTTTGTCAATGTGGTAATTAGAATACAAAATCCTTTTTTTATTGTTACTTGCGCCTCGTGAATCACATCATCAACCTGACTCTCTGTTGGTTTTATGGTGCAGATGGGATCTGTCAGTCCTGTTGGGCGGATAACTTGCTCTATAAATGCGTGATTAGTCTTTTCTAATTCATATTTTCCTGGAGTAGCCGAAACGTAAATAGTCTGTGGCCGTATTGCCTCCCACTCTTCCAATTTTAATGGACGGTTATCAAAAGCAGAAGGTAGCCTAAAACCATAATCTATCAATTTCTTTTTACGTGCTTCATTACCGCTATACATTGCACCTATCTGGGGAACGGTTACATGGCTTTCATCAACAAATAAAATTACATCTTTAGGTAAATACTCAAACAATGTAGGCGGTGGATCTCCGGCTTTCATTCCGTAAAGATAACGCGAATAATTTTCAATACCTTTACACACTCCCGTTGCCATCATCATTTCAATATCAAAATTAGTACGCTGCTCAAGGCGTTTTGCTTCAACAATTTTGTTCTGTGAATAGTAATAATCCAGGCGTTCATGTAGTTCTTTTTTAATCAATTGAACTGCTTGCAAAAGAGTCTCACGTGATGTAGTGTAATAGCTATTTGGAAAAATGGTGACTGTATCTATGCATCTGATAATATTGCTGTTCATGGCATCAATCTCAGAAATTTCCTCTATTTCATCACCAAACAATGATAAACGCCAAGCTTTATTTTCATAATAGGCAGGAAATATATCAATAATATCGCCGCGCACTCTGAAATATCCTCGCTCAAATCTGACATCAGAACGTTTATATTGGAGATTAACTAAATTATTCAGAAAGTCATTAACATGAATCTTATCTCCAGCACTTAAAGTCAAGGTCATGCTGAGATAGCTCTCAGGCGAACCAAGACCATATATACAAGAAACACTCGCAACTACAATCGTGTCCCTACGCTCCAAAAGAGAGCATATAGCAGAATAGCGTAGCATATCAATTCTTTCATTTATTAAAGAGTCTTTTTCAATATAAGTGTCTGTTTGTGGCGAATAAGCCTCAGGCTGATAATAATCATAATAAGAAATGAAGTATCCAACAGCATTGTGAGGGAAAAATCCTCTCATCTCCTCGTAAAGCTGCGCCGCTAAAGTTTTATTATGTGCCATAATTAATGCAGGCCTGTTTGTTCTTGCAATAACATTTGCCATAGTGAAGGTTTTTCCAGAACCAGTAACTCCAAGCAAAACCTGATCTCTTTTATTACTATTTAACCCTGCAACTAAGTTGTCTATTGCCTGTGGTTGATCTCCAGCTGGCTGAAAATGTGTAACTATTTGAAATTCCATACCTTTATATTTTCATAATGTATTTATTACTATACAATACATTTGCTAGTGTAAATAAGGTATGAAAGAATGAACATAAAAAACTCTATTTTTTCTTTTTATAGAGCCTGCTCCAAATCCTGTTGTTGGTTAATACAAAAAACACCGTCAAAATTATAAAATATGTCACTATTTTTAGCCCAAGTTTATGTCGGCGCTCCAGTTCTGGCTCTGCTGCCCATTGTAAGAAATTTACCACATCATATGCCATATTTTCAACTGTGGCTTGCCTTGTACCATCATATTCTACCATTCCTTCAGAGAGTGGTGGTGCCATAGCTAACCTGCCTGTTGAAAAATATGGATTAAAATATAAACCGTTCTCATCATGTTCACCGTTTTGATAACCAATTAGTAGTGAATAGACATAATTTGCACCATCATGTCTTGCTTTGACAATTAATGATAAGTCCGGTGGAATTGCTCCATTGTTGCTTGCTGCAGCTGCTTCTTTTGTATCAAAAGGTGCAATAAAATAATCCGAAGACACTCCCGGCCTATCAAACATTTCACCCAAATCATTCGGACCATCTTTAACTTGGTAAGAGGCTGCAATTTGTTTTACATCCTCTTCAGAAAAACCAACATCTTGCAAATTACGAAACGCTATTCTATTCATTGAATGGCAAGCAGCACAGACTTCCTTGTATACTTTATAGCCACGCTGAATTGACTCTCTATCGAAAGATCCAGTAATTCCATCAAAACTCCAGTCGATTTTCTTATTTGGTAAAGGTTTAAACTCCTCTGCAGACAAAGAATTAGCGAAAAATAATACACAAAACACAGCAACTTTAACCAATAGCATCACTTCATCTCCGGCACGGAATCGCTTATTGTTTTTGGTAATTTTTTTGGTTTCTCATACTTACTAAGTAAAGGTAAAATTATCACAAAATATGAAAAATAATAAAGAGTTGAGAGCCTACTTAAAGTAATGTAAGGCTCCTTAATTTCTTGTCCCCCAAGCCAGGCAAGAAATGCAAAATTTATTGCAAAAACCCAAAAAAATTTCTTAAATAATGGGCGATAAGCACCACTTTTAACCTTTGATTTATCAAGCCAAGGCAAAAGAAACCACACTAAAATAGATCCAAACATGGTAAGTACACCAATAAGTTTATTTGGAATTGAACGCAGCATCGCATAAAAAGGTAAGAAATACCACTCTGGCACTATATGTACTGGAGTTACCATAGGATCAGCCTCTATATAATTATCAGGATGCCCAAGATAATTAGGGGCATAAAAAACAAATGCAAATAAAATTATAAAAAATAAACCAAAAGTTATGCAGTCCTTTGCTATATAGTAAGGGTAAAAAGGAATGGTATCCTTATCTGACCTGACTTCTATTCCACTTGGATTATTAGAGCCAAACCTATGCAGAGCAACAACATGCAACATAGCTAAAGCGATAATAATGAAAGGCATAAGATAATGCAGCGCAAAAAAACGATTGAGCGTTGGATTATCAACAGAGAAACTTCCCCATAGCCATATAACTATTTTATCACCAATTAAAGGTATAGCCGAGAATAAAGTAGTTATAACTGTTGCACCCCAAAAACTCATTTGTCCCCATGGAAGAACATATCCCATAAAGGCAGTTGCCATCATTGCAAAAAATATAAATATGCCAATAAACCATACCATTTCTCGCGGTCTCTTATAAGATCCGTAATATAATCCACGCATGATATGAACATAGACCACCATAAAGAAGAGTGACGCCCCAACAGCATGAGTATAGCGTATTAACCATCCGTAACTTACGTCACGCATTATACGCTCCACGCTATTAAACGCGTAATCAACATGCGGAGTATAGTGCATAGCAAGAAATATACCTGTTATTATTTGTAAAATCAGCGCTATACCAGCCAAAGAACCAAAATTCCAAGCATAATTTAAATTTTTTGGTACTTGATAAGAAGCAATATGTTTTAGAAAAGAAAATATAGGCAGTCTATATTCTATCCAACCTAATATACCTTTTTCTTCTATTATTTCTTTTTTGCTATCATCTTCCATAACTTAAAGCTTTGTCATCTTAACTCATTGTATTGTAACAATTTAACGCTAATAAACAATAAAAAGTTTAAGTTTAAAGAGTAGATTTCACAAAAACAAGCACTCAAATTTGAGTGCTTGTTTTAAAGGGACTTTTGATGATATACACCTTTAGATATTGTTGAATTGCTTAATGAACTTCGAGGACATTGATAAAGTTTTTCACAATTACTAAGTGCCATCTTGACATTTCTTTCTATAGCACTAACCTTTCTTTCTTTAATTTGCTCCAATGTCAAAAGCGAATTATCCAGTGGCATTGAATATCTTTCCCCTGTGAATTTACTGATTGCTATAGCAGTTAGCAGAATTGCTCCATTACAATCAACTTGTGAAGAACCAATTGAGCTTCCAGTTGAATGTGCAATAGATTGCTGTGCAGGAGGTAAAGCAGGGGCACTCTGAAATAAGCTACTGAGTGCAGCAGTTGTTGAAGTTCCCATCCAACTAAATACACTATTAATAAAAGAAGAAGGTCTTACTGCACTACTTGGTGCAAGAGTAGTATCACCTGGGTTTACATTGGCACTCTCTGCTTCTGCAACAATCTCTTTTATCGTTTTACCGGGATAAAATAACTTAACATAATCTGATGGTGTCTCGTTCCTTATATCCTTAACATTATCAATATCAGCACCACTATCGTATAACAGCTTCATTATTTTTGGACGTTTTAAACTAATAGCCAAATATATAGGTGTTTGTCCCTGTTCGTTTTGAACATTGACATCAGCACGATATTCAATAAGAAGCTCAACTATTCTTGAGTAGTTTTTTTCAATAGCAGCATGTAGGCATGAATTTTGTGAATAAGCAAGAAGATCAAATTTGCCGTTTGGGCTAGCACCATGTTTAAGTAAGACCTCCACTTTTTCCGGACTATTCTTGTCTATAGCCCAACCTACAAGAGTGCGTTTTTTATCAGCATATGAAAAATAACCACTAATGCTTGCTCCTTTATCGATTAGAAGCTCTATCATTTCTGTGGTGCCCTTCGTAACAGCATAGTATATAGGAGGCACATGAAAATAATCCTCAATATTAACATCTGCGCCATTCTCAATTAAAAACCTCATCATTTCTAAATCTTGTTTACTAACAGCAATCGATAAAGGTGAGTTACCATTTCTATCTTTAGAGTTAATAACATTAGTAGTATGTGTCTTTCCTTCGCTAATATACTCCTCAGCTTTTTGAAAATCACGTTCCTTTACTGCAGAACGTAGCCCATCTCTCCATTTTTCAACTTCTGTTTTTGTAACCATAACCCTCCTAAAAGATAAAATCTTTGCCCTTATACCACATAATTCGGGCATATGCTAGTGAAATTTATATGTAAAATTAAAAAAAATTTACAACGTAAGAGATTGTTATTTCATCATGTGCTACATTTAGTTTTTGTACAAAACACCATAAACCTCCTTAATTTACTTAAATTTCGTAGCAGATTATTCCCAACATATAAGAGCTTTAACTTAAAGAGGATTATACGAAAATAAGCACTCAGACTTGAGTGCTTATTTTAACTGATTTAGAGGGACTGTGATGATGAAAACCTAGATATTGTTGAATCGCTAAGTGAACTTTCAGGACATTGATAAAGTTTTTTACACTTACTAAGTGCTATCTCGAAGTTTTTTTCTATAGTGTTAAGCTTTCTTTCTCTAATTTCTTGTATTGTGAGAAGTGAATCTTCTAGTGGCCTTGAGTATTTTTTCTCTGTGAACTTTCTGATCATTACATCAGTTAGTAGAGCTGTTCCATTAAAATCAACTTGTGAAGAACCAATTGGGCCACCATCTAAGTGGTCAACAGATTGCTGTGCAGGAAGTAAAGTAGGAGCACTGCTGAATAAGCCATTGAGTGTGGCAGTGGTTACCCAACTAAATATACTATTAATAGAAGAAGAAGGTTTTACTGCACCGCTTGTGATGCTGCTAGCTTCTTTAAAATCTGCTCTGGTAGGAGTGGAGGAAGAGTTCACTGTGCTACTTGCCAAGTTTTTGGTATTACTAACTTCCAATTCTATCTTAATTGCTTTGGTAGGGGATAATTGAAGACTCGCTGCACTACTTACAAAATCTGTGCTGTCGTTAGCGTCTTTAATACCTGCTTTTATAGAAGTTAATTTTGCTTCACAGTCAGCTTCAGTAGAACTGCTCAATACAGATTCTATTTTTTGAATTTCACTACTACTACATTCATCTTTTCTAGCATTTCCAACAACATCTAATGCTGTTTTGCCATACTGACTTTGAATACTAGCATCAGCACCCTTGCAGAGTAGGAGTTTTACCATATTTAAATGACAGTGGTCAGATGCTAAGTACAGAGGTGTAAAGCCTTTATAATTTGTAGCATTGATGTTAGCATCACGATCAAGTAAAAATTTTGCTATTTCTAGTTTATCATGTCTAGCAGCAATGTGCAAGGGAGTACTCAAATATCGATTACTAATAGTAGTATTAACATCAGCACCGCTGTTACATAAAAACTCTAATATCTTTAAATTACCCAAGAGAGTAGCATGATGTATAGGTTTCATATAGTATCTTTCATAATTCAAAACTTCATTTTTTATTTGTTCATACTCTATCTCTTTAATACATTCTTTAACTTTCTGAAAATCACCTCTGCTTATAGCAGAAACTAATTTTCTTCCTAAAATCTCAATTATTTTTTGTTTTTCCATCAAATACCTCCTAAAAGAGAATCTCCCGGGTTTATATCATGCAACTTAATATGTGCAAGCAAAATTTACAGAGAAAAATTTCAATAGTTAAAAATTAGGTCTTCAGCAACCTACCACGTTAACTTTTGTACAAAATATGCTGAGCTTCATTATTCAAATTTTTTTGCTCTTAATAAGAAGCAATCTGCTTTAGAAAAGGAAATAAGGGATAAGTTTTGTAAATAAGCACTCGAATTAGAGTGCTTAGTTTAACTGATTTAGAGGTGCTTTTGATGATGCACGCCTTTAGATATTGTGAAGTTGCTCAGTGAGCTTTCAGGATGCTGATGAAGCTTGTCACACTTGCTAAGTGCCATCTTGACATCTCTTTCTAGAGAATTAAGTTTTCTTTCTTTAACCTGTCTTATCGTTAAAAGTGAATCATCCAGTGGCATTGAATATCTTTTCCCTGTGAACTTACTTATTGCTACAGCAGTTAGCAGAATTGCTCCATTACAATCAACTTGTGAAGAACCAATTGAGCTTCCAGTTGAATGTGCAATAGATTGCTGTGCAGGAGGTAAAGCAGGGGTACTTTGAAATAGGCTACTGAGTACAGCAGTAATTGAAGTTCTCACATAACTAAACATACTATTAATAAAAGAAGAAGGTTTTACTGCGCTGCTTAACGCATTTGTACTATTATCATGATAGCTAAAGTAATTCCTAGCTTCTATTACCTTAGGATTTGCTCTAGAAGCTAATGTCTGACAATTAACTTCTTTATCAGCACATTTTAATGTAGATATTATTTTTTGCCTTGTATTACTAGTACATATAGATTTTGGATCATCTCCAACAACATCTAGTGGTATTCTACCACCCGCATCTCTTATATAAATATTAGCATCATGCTTGATAAGAAGTTCCACCATTGCCACTTGGCAATGGAAAGACGCTAAGTGCAAAGGCACCTTACCCGTTATATCTTGCAAATTGATCTTAGCATAACGACTAAGTAGAAGCTGTCCTGCATCTTCTCTGCCATATTCAGCAGCAACGTGCAATGCAACTCTCAAGCTTTCACTACTAGCAGCATTAACATTGGCGCCGTTATTAACCAAAAACCTCAATATCTTTAAGCTATTTTCTTTCACAGCAAAACTTATAGGTTTCATACCGTATTTTTCACCAATAAAAATCTGCTTTCTTAGGTTCATGTACACTGCACTTCTGATACATATGTTAGCTTTTAGAAGACTATGCTCTTTTATGGCAATAAATAACTCATTTACAAAGTTCTCAGTTTTTATCTGTTTTTGCATCCCTTGCATCAAATATCTCCTAAAAGACAACGTTCCCGATTTTGTATCACACAATTTGATATATACAAGCAAAATTTACAGAGAAAAATTTCAATAGTTAAAAATTAGGTCTTCAGCAATCTATCACGTAACTTTTTTGCAAAATATTTTAAGCCCCTAATTCATAATTTTTATTACTTGATAATAAGCAATCTGCTTTAGAAGAGGAAATAAGGGATAAGTTTTGTAAATAAGCACTCGAATTAGAGAGCTTATTTTAACTGATTTGAAGGGACTTTTGATGCATACTTTTAGATATCGTTAAATTGCTTAATGAACTTTCAGGACATTGATAAAGTTTTTCACAACTACTAATTGCCGTCTCGAGTTTTTTTTCTATAATATCAAGTTTTGTCAGAGGTGGATTGTCCAGTAGTCTTGAATACTTTTTCCCTGTGAACTTTTTGACCACTACATCAACTAGTAGAGCTGTTGCATTAAAATCAACTTGTGAAGAACCAATTGGGCTACCAGCTAAGTGATCAACAAATTGCTGTGCAGGAAGTAAAGTAGGAGCACTGCTGAATAAGCCATTGAGTGTGGCAGTGGTTACCCAACTAAATATACTATTAATAAAAGAAAAAGGTTTTACTGCACTGCTTGGTGGAGGATTTGGAGTATCACCAGCTTCTAACTCTAATTTAGTATTTATTCTAGCAGAAAGTAATAGTTCTGTACAATTATTTTTATGAAATCTTAACACAGCTAAGAATATTTTTTCTATGTCACAGCCATCACTGCAAAGACTTTCATAACCAGGGATAACCTCAAATGCCGTTTTGCCATTTGCATTTTTAATATTAATAGTGTTATTATTGAGCAGAAGATTCGCGATATCTAATCGACAATAAAAAAAGGCTAAGTGTAAAGCTGTAAAACCTTGCATTACTTGGGAAGTGGTACTACTAGTACAATGATATATCATTTCTTTTATTTCTGCTTTTCTATTCATGGCAGTAACGTACGAGTAAGGAACAAGACATCCATCACTAACAGCATTAATATTAGCATTATTTTTAAGCAAAAACCGCACTATCTCTAAGCTACCTCTATAAACAGCAAGATGTATAGGTGCCATACCATCTTTTTTACCATTAATAATCTCTTTTTCTTTATTTATATATCTTGCCTTTTTAACATATCTTTTAACTTTATTAATATTAAGCTCATCTATAGCCGCAAATAAATTCTTTCTCAATCTCTCAAGTTTTTTCATCAAATACCTCCTAAAGAATAATGTTTCCGGTTTTATATCATGCAACTTAATATGTACAAGCAAAATTTACAGAGAAAACAATAGTTAAAATTAGGTCTTCATCAACCTATCACGTGCTGCGTTTAACTTTTGTGCAAAATATTCCGAGCCTCCCTTGTCTGGATGGACCAGTTTCATTAAATTTTGGTATGCCTTATTGATTTCATTTTGGCTTGCCTCGGAATTCAGCCCCAGTATTTTTAATGCTTCATCTTTGGACATATTATCACCAGTGTAATTTTTGGTGTAACTTTTACTGCTGTTAAATTCGTTCAAAAACTTACTTAATATAGAGTGCATCATAAAACTTATGTTATTTCTCTTTGCCAAAAAGAGAAAAAATACAACAACGCTAGGTAAAACAAACGTGATTATTGTGAATATCAAAAAAAGGAAGAAGATGAATGACATGTATATTTTTTTATCATTTTATGATTAAATAGTAACAATTATAATTGTCATGGTAAATAACATGTTTATCCAGATTGAAGAAACACCAAACCCAAACACGCTGAAATTTCTTCCTGGTTTTGAAATTCTGAGCGAAGGAGAAACAGCTGATTTTTCAAATGCAGATGAAATAAAGAACTCCAAACTAGCAGTAAATCTTTTTCAAATAGAACATGTTGTAAGAGTATTTTTTGGTCATGATTTTATTTCGGTAACAAAATCAGATAGAATGAATTGGGATATAGTAAAGGTGGAAATTTTAACTACAATTATGGATCACTTTACTTCTGGTGGAAAAGCATTTGATAAAGAAGGAGTAAGTGATAATAAAATGCTAGAGGAAGAATTCTTTAATGAAAATGATATAGAAATTGTAAATAGAATAAAAGAATTGATGGAAAGTTATATTAAACCTGCAGTTGCTCAAGATGGTGGTGATATCAAGTTCCGTGGCTATAAAGACGGAATAGTTTACGTTGAACTGCAAGGAGCTTGCTCTGGGTGCCCAAGTGCTGCAATTACCTTAAAACAAGGAGTGCAGAATATGCTAAGCTATCACATACCAGAAGTTTCAGGTATAGAGACTATGCTATGACTAATCAAACAGTTAGAGGAACAAAAGATCTCCTGTTTGATGAATGGTACAAGTTTAAACACATAGAGCAAACAGCAAGCAGAATCTCAAGTTTATACGGCTTTTTACCTGTTCAAACTCCGATATTTGAATACACAGAAGTCTTTACAAAGACTTTAGGTGATAGCTCAGATATTATCACTAAAGAGATGTATACTTTTATTGATAAAGGGGGAAAGAGCATAACTCTGCGTCCTGAGTTCACTGCAGCTATTGTTAGGTTACTCATTGAAAAAAAACTACAAGCGCCGATAAAATTATTTTCAATAGGGCCTGCATTTCGCTATGAAAGACCGCAAAAGGGAAGACAAAGGCAATTTCATCAGATAAATTTTGAGGTTTTTGGCATAGAAGATCCAAAAGCTGATATTGAATTGATATCACTCGCTCAGCACTTACTAACTGAATTTAGCATCAATAAAAATGTAAAGCTGGAAATCAACTCTCTGGGTGATAGTGAAACAATAACTCAGTATAGAGAAGCTTTGATATCGTATTTAAAAAAGTTTCAAAATGACCTATCAGAAGATAGTCAAAATAGATTGATTAAAAACCCACTCAGAATATTAGACTCTAAGGATAAGACAGATAAAGAAATAATCTCTGACGCACCAAAAATCAGTGATTATTATACAAAAGAATCTTCATATTTCTTTGACCAGGTGTTAAATGGACTGCAAGCTCTTGGCATACCTTACACTGTAAATAGCAAATTAGTTCGAGGTCTAGACTATTATTGTCACACAGTATTTGAATTTGTCACAGAAGATTTAGGTGCACAAGGAGCAGTTTTTGCCGGTGGAAGATACGATAATCTAGTATCTTCAGTAGGTGGAAAACACACTCCAGCAATAGGATTTGCAGGGGGGATTGAGCGTATAATGGAATTAATCAACTATGCTGAAAAAAAAGAGAGGCCTATTTATATAATTCCAATCGGTGGAGAAGCTGAAGAACATGCTCTAACACTTGCAAGTGAATTACGCAGAAATGGTTTATATGTGATTTACGAATATAGTGGAACTCTAAAAACCCGAATGAAAAAAGCAAATCAAGCAAATGCAAAAGTTGTATTAATCTTTGGTGATGAAGAGCTAAGCAGTAAAACTTTAAAAATTAAAAATATGGACACGGGTGAAGAAAAAATGATTGCTCGCGATAAAACCGTAGAAAATATCTAATCAGAAGCAATAGGAGTGTTAGCTATAGAAGAAAATTCCTCTGCACAAGAATTTTTCATAGCATTTAATATATCATAATCTGTAAAATCTAATTTTATCGGTGTAATAGTAATAAAACCTCCTTTTATTTTATCTACACTACCACTGCCTGAGTGTTCCCGAGACCAATTTAAGCTCAAAGAACCATTTAAATTTTCAGTAAAAGTTAAATCACCATCAATGTTATATTCACCTTGTTCAGCAAATTCTACTCCTTTCACTTTTTCTGTAGCAGGAAAATTTATACTCATCACTATATTTTTAGGCCAACCAACTTTAACTAGCTTGTCGATAATCTTTGATGCAAAAATCCTTGTATTGTACCAGTTTATTTCGTTACGATAAGCTTGGCTTAGTGCAATAGAAGGTATAAATCTTGCAGCACCTTCCATTGCAGCACCGATTGTGCCTGAATAACAAATATCATCGCCGACATTTGATCCAATATTTACTCCAGATAATATTAAGTCTGGTTTTTTATTCATAATTTTATTTAACGCGATAATGACACAATCTGTGGGAGTACCAGACACACTAAACTCCCTTTCACTATGTTGACTTATTTTAATAAATTGCTTTACTGGATAGTCAAGAGACCTTGCAGCTCCACTCCTATTAGTATCTGGTGCTACTATCCATACTTCCGATGCAAAATTGTGTGCAATTTCTTTAAGTAATCTTATTCCTTCACTCTCAAAACCATCATCATTTGTTATCAATATTATCATATATAATACTCACCTATCAAAGTATACTGATGAGGTTTCTTTTCATAACCATAGCAAAGAACCTGCTACGAATCAATAAGGAAAAATTAGAGGGTGACCAGGTTGCCATCGTTTAGTTTGCTGTGAGTTAATCGTAAATACCAATTTTTAGCTTCACACCTAACTCACAATCAAAGTTTAGTAAACTCTAGAGGCGTGCTAAGCAGGAGAAAACCTTGCTATATTTCCCAAAAATGCTTTCACTCTTTCAAGGCAAGTGGATGGTTCTGCAGGTATTGCTACTTCATCTATCTTACCATATATTGCTGCATCTACGACTTCACCTGTTATTAATTCCCTTAGCTTTTGTTTTATCTGTCCTCTACGAATATGTTCTCCATAGTCATTATAAAACTTCACATATAACTCTTTAAATACAAATTCTTTTATAGCACTTCTCATATGAGAAATTCCATCCTTTACTTCATCATTTGCATTGCTCAAATCCACTTCAGAACCTAGCGAATATAAGTCATCAAAATTTTCTTTTAAAATTTTTATTTTAAAGTAGTGCTTATCTACAGATCTCTCAAGAAATCTTTTAGTAGCATTACCGGCCAATTCTCCTATTATCTGAGGCTCTAGTTGAGCTGCAAAATTATTTTCTGCTTCAAGGCCACTTAATGCATAAATGATACGATTAAGCATTCCAGGACCACATTGGCGATTACTTTCCTCAAAACGAACCAGCAATATGGATTTCAACAGCCCTACATCTGCATTTTGCTTTGTTGCTGCAATTAAAACTAGATTTATTGCCTGTGTTAATGTCAGTCCGGTTTTGGAATCTACCCACCTTACCCATTCTCCTTCTCTATAATTATCTACCTTCAAATAAGGCTCTATCAGTTCTTTCTGCTGATTTGTCAAACCGCCTATATAGTTTTTAAACTCTTCATCCAGCTCATGTGACGGAGTCCCATATTCTTCCTTTAATTTTTTGGCACACTCAATAACACTTTGCTCAAAACTTCTAGTATGAACATTCTGATTACCAGTACCTACATCACTTACATTAAACAAAAAGCTCATTTGCTTTACACTTAAACCCAGAGGCGAGAAGAGCTTTATTAATGGATACTTTATTAACTCAAGAAGTGCTACTGGGATCAATAATATAGTATTAATAAGCACTAAACATATTCTAAGACCCAACGCTCTACTATTTGATAATGTTCTGCTAAGCTCTGATATCTTCGATGAACAATACAAAAATGGTAATTGGATACAATATATTGAGTATATAGAAAAAAATAAAATCTTATCTTTCAACCCTATTGTCGGGTCATTATATACTTCAGAAAAAATGTTATCATCACTATTTTCATTTTTGAAAGATTGATAGCTACTTGTAATCTTTTCTGTAAAAATAGAACAGAGCTTATGCAGTCCGTAGCACAAAACACAAGTGGCAAGTAAAACTGCAAGTGTTCCAAAAACAGCTAACACCTCACTTGAAGTTTTGGCAAGAAGGAATGCATAAAGCGCATCAATAAAGATCTCAAGTAAGTAGTCAAATAAAAAAATTGCTCCAATAGCAGCACCAACTAATAGAACATACCCACAAACAACCAAAAATGTTTTTAACCTCGGATTCATAAACCACTTCTTAATAACCTATTAATATACTTCTCATTATATGCTTAAATTAAAAAAATGCAAATTTTTATACAAAAAAGATCAATTGAAATTTTCGAGCTTCAGCTATATTGTTAATATATTCAGATAAAAATTAAACATTGTCGTGTCAAATAAAATAGGCTTTTTGGCTATTTTCGCCTTGGTGATCAGTAGCCAAATCGGCTCTGGAATTTTTATGCTCCCAATTAGCCTTGCGCCATACGGCGCTTATAGCCTCATAAGCTGGATTATATCAGGATTTGGTGCTATATCTCTTGCTTTAGTTTTTGCTTCACTCTGCGCAAAATTTCCAGAAACGGGCGGTCCTCATATTTATGTGAAACATGCTTTTGGTTCTACAGCAGCTTTTTTTGTTGGTTGGACATATTGGGTAAGTTCGTGGGTTAGCTCAACTGCTGTAACGATTGCAAGTATCGGTTATTTAGCCCCGCTTTTTCATAATGATATACAAGATATACGTTTGCTTTTAGAAATAACATTAATTTTAGCTATTATGCTAATAAACTTAAGGGGAGTAACTACTGCTGGGCATGTTGAGCTTTTGCTGACCATTGTTAAAATTATTGCACTTCTCGCAATACCTATCGCAGGGTTGTTTTTCTTTGATAAAAATAATTTTATTGTAAGCGAGGAAGTATCAAACTTTACAATATCACAAACTCTTGCTCGTTCTACACTCCTTACTCTATGGTGTTTTATTGGACTTGAATCAGCAACGGCACCTGCAGGATATGTCAATAATCCAGCTAAGACAATACCAAGAGCTATAGTGCTTGGAACAGTCTGTGTTGCTGTGATATATTTCATCAATAGTCTTTCAATTATGGGATTGATAAGTGGTAATGAACTAGCTAGTTCAAAAGCACCATATGTTGATGCGATAAAAATTATGTTTCCAGGTAATTGGCATTTAATTATTTCTGTTGTTGCCTTTATCGTTTCTGTAAGTAATTTAAATGCTTGGTTTTTAGCTGATGGACAGGTCACCTTAGGCCTTGCAAAAGACAAGTTAATGCCGCAATTTTTTGGCAAAAAAAATAAGCATGATGCTCCATTATGGGGAATAATACTCAGTACTTTGGGGGTGTTAGGTTTACTTATCCTAACGTCAAACAAAAGTTTTGCTGAGCAAGTAACTTCAATAATTGATATCTCTGTGGTGTCATTTTTGTTTATCTACTTAGCATGTAGCCTTGCTTTTCTCAAAGTTAATATACAAGACAAAAGCTACTGCAAATTTTTAATTGGAGGTGTGGCTGTATCTTTTTGCTGTTGGGTAATATACGAGACTTCTATAAAAACATTGTTAATATCAAGTCTATTCCCTTTAAGCGGAACACTTATTTATCTACTTTGGTATCATAAACTAAAAACTTAACTTAAATTTTTTATTTGCTAAAATTCTTAAGCTATACTACTGGCTTACATTAATAGAATTAAGAGGTATTGTGTCAAATAAAATAGGTTTTTGGGCTGTTTTTGCTTTAGTCATTAGTAGTCAGATCGGCTCTGGGGTTTTTATGCTTCCAATTAGCCTTGCTCCATATGGCGCTTATAGCCTTATAAGTTGGATGATATCAGGAGCTGGTGCTGTGTCTCTTGCGCTAGTTTTTGCTACGCTATGTGCAAAGTTTCCAGAAACAGGAGGTCCTCACGTTTATGTGAAACATACTTTTGGTCCTGCTGCAGCGTTCTTTGTTGGTTGGACATATTGGGTAATCTCATGGGTTAGTACAACAGCTTTAATAGTTGTGGGTGTTGGCTATCTTACACCATTTTTCCATGAAGATATCAAAAGTATGCGTTTATTTTTAGAGCTGTTGTTATTTACAATCATTACATTAATAAATTTAAGGGGAATAGCTACTGCAGGGCACGTTGAGTTTCTGCTCACGGTTGTGAAGGTTGCTGTATTGCTTGCAATACCTGTAGCAGCGTTGTTTTTTTTCGATAGAAATAATTTTATCATAAGTGAAGAAATATTAAGTCTTACAACATCGCAAATTCTTGCCCGCTCTACACTCCTTACTTTATGGTGTTTTATTGGACTTGAATTGGCAACAGCACCTGCAGGGTCAGTTGATAATCCAGCTAAAACTATACCAAAAGCTGTGGTGCTTGGCACAGTTTGTGTTGCTGTTATATATTTTATCAACAATTTTGCAATTATGGGATTGATCAATGGCAACAATTTAGCAAGTTCAAGAGCACCATATGTTGATGCGATAAAAATTATGTTTTCTGGTAATTGGCATTTAATTGTTTCTATAGTTGCATTCATTTTTTGTGTTGGCAGTCTAAACGCTTGGGTTTTATCTAGTGGACAAGTTGCTTTTGGTCTTGCAGAAGATAGACTAATGCCAAAATTCTTTGCTAAAAGGAACAAGCATGGCTCTCCTTTTTGGGGAATAACAGTTAGTTCAATTGGAACTGCAATTTTACTAATTCTCACTTCAAACAACAATTTTGCCCAGCAGATTACGTCGATTATTGACTTTTCTGTAATTTCATTTTTGTTCGTTTATCTTGCGTGCTGTTTTGCCTTTCTAAAGGTTATTATACAGGAGAGGAGTTGTTATAAGCTTTTAATTGGTAGCATAGCAACAACCTTTTGTTGTTGGGTGATATTAGAAACCCCTGTAGGTACTCTGCTGATTTCGAGCCTGTTCACTGCAAGTGGCATACCCATTTATTTATTTTGGTACTGCAAAACTTCTGTGCAACAAATTCAGTAGTGAGAGATACACTTTAAATGGTTAATATTTATGGGCCAAGATTTTTTTTCTCTTTATCTACTTGTTCAATATTACCATTCTCAAGTTTGCTACCTACTTCTTCTGTGCGTTTATTATCTATGTAGATCTCATTTTTTGCTTTATTAGAAAGACCTATTTGCGATTGCAGTTTTTTATACTCTTCTTTTTCAGGCGTGAAAATTTTCACTAAAAATCTTCCTATTATTGGTATTGAACTTAAAAAATCTCTTAATCCAAAAGATTCTTGCTTCTTGTTTGAAAGATGCTGGTCTATCTTAGAAATTTTCACACCATACTTTTTATCATCAAAATTTATCGCTGGCTTGCTTTTTTTCGAGAGAACATTTTGAATCTCTAATCTATTGACTTTTTCAGGCTTTTGAAATTCAGATACTGCAGGTTTGACCTTAGTGTCATCATGTTTTTTACTCATTTCATTCTACCATGCAATATTACTAGTGTCTTATAATTATAACTAAATTATGGTTAATTGCAAGGTAAAAATATTAAAGTAATTGTAAATTTTATCAGTAAAAATATAATATAGCTTTAAAATCAGAGGTTTATTTATATGGGATGTAAGATTGCAGTTATTGGAGCAACAGGAAGAGTAGGGCGTGAGGTATTAAGCGCGCTTGCCGAGTTTCAAGACGAAGGAAAAATTTCAATAGATTCTGTTGTTGCTTTTGCATCAAAAAAATCAGAGGGAAAAAAGGTAAGTTTCGGCGATGAAGAATTAACTGTCTTAGACCTTGAGAACTACGATTTTGCTGGAATTAATATAGCAATTTTCTGTGCTGGGTCTCATGTTTCCGAGAGATACGTACCGATTGCAACTGAAGCTGGATGTATTGTCGTAGATAATACCTCTCATTTTAGGATGAAAGAAGGCGTGCCACTAGTTATTCCAGAGATCAACAAAGATAAAATTACGGAGTATAAAAACCATAACATAATATCTAATCCAAATTGTACTACAATACAAATGTTGCTGGCATTACATTTATTACACCAAAAAGCAAAAATAAAGAGAATCGTTGCTTCAACTTATCAATCAACTTCTGGTGTAGGTAAAGCAGCAATGGATGAGCTTTACAATCAGACAAAAAAAATCTTTATGAATGAAGCTAAAAAACCTGAAATATTTCCTAAGCAAATAGCATTTAATTGCATTCCTCATATAGGAGAGTTCATGGAAGATGGTTCTACAAAAGAGGAGTGGAAAATGCAAGAGGAGGCAAAAAAAATTTTAGAAGAGGATATAAAAGTAACTGCAACTTGTGTCCGAGTACCTGTTCTTGTTGGTCATGCTATAGCAGTAAATGTAGAATTTGATCAGCATATAACTGAAGAAGAAGCTCGTGAAATGCTCAGTGAAGACGATGGAGTTTTAGTGCAAGATAAGCGCGAAGATGGTGGATATATGACTCAGATTGATGTTGTGCAAGAGAATGCCGTATACATATCGCGTATTAGACAAGACGATACCGTTAAACACGGATTAAATATGTGGATAGTAGCTGATAATCTACGCAAAGGTGCAGCACTAAATATAGTGCAGATCTTGGAGATCTTGATCAAAGAGCATTTATAGCTCAATAGCTTAAATCTATATTGACATGTCCCATTTTACGCTTGTCCCTAACCTCTTTTTTCCCATATATGGTTAAACTAGCTTTTTCGTTGCTCAAATATTTGTGAGAATTATATATATCATTACCTATTATATTTTTTGTCATGCAAGGAAAGCGTAATACTACTTCCTGCATAGATAGCCCGCATATTATCCTAACTAGCTGCTCGAATTGACTAACGTTGCATGCATCCAAGCTCCAGTGGCAAGAATTGTGGGGTCTTGGGGCCAGTTCATTAACTAGTAATTCATGATTTTGAGTGATGAAAAATTCAATAGCTAGAATTCCTACTACATCAAGTGCAGTTGCTATTTTCTCTGCAGTTTTTTGTACCTCTTGGGCTAATTTATTATCTATTTTAGCTGGTGCTATTGAAGTATTAAGTATTCCGTCAACGTGGTGATTCTCTGCTATAGGAAAAAAAGCTACTTTACCGTTTTTATCTCTTGCAACGACTATTGAAACCTCTTTCAGTAAATCAACACTTGCTTCAAGAATGTACTCTTTATTCCAATCGAAGGAAGCAAATTGCTTCAGTTCAGAATCATTTTCAATCATATATTGTCCTTTTCCATCATAACCCATTTCTGTTGTTTTTAGCCTCACTGGATAGCTAAAAGTTTCACTACTTTCTAGTAGCTGATTATAATTTTGTATACTTTTGTAATCAGCAGTTTTTATGCTTAAATCTCTAATAAAATCTTTCTCTCTCAGCCTATTTTGCGAAATGTGTAACGCCTTTTTACCTGGATAAAAATCTGTATGCTGCGACACAATATCAATTGCACTACATGGAATATTTTCAGACTCAATAGTGACTAAATCCACACTCTGTGCAAAAGATTCAAGTGCCCTCTTATCACAGAAGTCTGCTATTGTTAAATCATCAGCAACAGAACAAGCTGGATCGTTTTTAGCACTGGCAAAAATATGCGTTTTGTGCCCAAGTTTTATTGCAGCGATAGCAGTCATTTTACCTAATTGCCCACTTCCTATTATTCCTATCACTTTTTTATCCAGTGGATCTGTTTTGTTCATCATGTAGATTAATATTTCCTAGTTAGAGTACGATAATATGCTTGGAAAATCTATGAAAAAAGTGTATAATTGAAGTGTGTTAAACTTTTATCATGAACACTTTACGATGACCATGAAATACACACTTATTACTAATTCTGTTGAAGTTACAGTTTTGCCAATTTACATTGAAGAGCAATCCATTCCTTATGAAAATTGTTACGTATGGATGTATAATGTTAAGATAAAAAACAAAAGCTCATCAACCATTCAATTATTAAGTCGCTATTGGCAAATAATAGATCATAAGGGGAAAATAAATGAAATTGCCGGAGTTGGTGTTATTGGAGAACAACCTGTAATAAAATCTGGAGAGGTATTCAAATATACAAGTGGAACATACTTAAATACACCATCAGGAATAATGCAGGGTAAATATGAATTTCTGAACGAAGAGAGCATAAAAACCTTTGATGTTATGGTACCACCCTTTTCCTTAGATAGTCCATACGTTAACACTAGACCTCATTGATCATCAAGATAGTGTATTTGTTTAAGTGCATCTGAAACCAGTGCTTCTTGTTTTGTCATTTGAGCTTCCATAATGTCATCCGAGTAGCTGATACTGAGATCCAACTAAGTTGATAAACACGAAAGCACTGACCATTTGCTTCTATAGTTGTCTTTTTTCGTCTATCTTATTTTGTTACTCTGCTGAACAGATGCAAAATAGTTTATTTTTGATTCTTATCATCAAGTGTGAATAAGATTATTGTAGAGGTTAAACCTATAATAACTATCATTAACGAAAATGGGGCAGCTTCTCTGTAACGCTCATCGCTGACAAGTTCATATACTCTAGTTGATATAGTTTCAAAATTAAATGGTCTGATAATTAGTGTTGCCGTGAGTTCTTTTACCGTATCCATAAACACGAGCAGAAATCCCGATAGTATACTTTTCTTGATAAGGGGAATATGAATATTCAGGCACGTGGAAATAGGCCCATGACCCATAGTATATGCAGTCCATTCAATTTCATTTGGTGTTTTTTTGAGTCCCGACTCTATCGCCTTGAAAGATATAGCAAAAAAACGAAATAAATATGAGTAAACTAATGCGCCAATAGTTCCTACCAAGCTAATTTCTACAATATATTGAGTAATGAAAGAAGATATTCTGCTTAAAAACATTATTATGCTAATTGCAATAATTGCATTTGGAATTGCATATCCAAGAGAAATTAGACGTGCTATATTGCTTATTAGCTTATTTTTACGTGCTGTATATCCAATAATTATTGCAATGCTGATCGAGATTAGCGCGGTAATAAATGATAAACTAATACTGTTTGTTATTATATTGTAAAATCTTGCTTCGTATATGAAAAAGCCTTTCTCTATGCTCCAATATATAAGTGGAATCATTGGTAAAATAAAGCCTATTAATATCGGCAATAAACACATAAGATAAGAAAAGATCAACGATATAGAACCGTTTATACTACGTTTATTGTGATAATCTGCATTAGTATTGATTGAAGAGTAAGATATTTCTCTTTTTTGTAGTTTTTTCTCGATAACTATTAGTGTTGCAACGAAAATCAGTTCTGCAACTGCCAAAACAGTAGTTGAATATTTGTCATGCAGTAAAAACCAAGTACGGTATATTCCCGTCGTGAAAGTATCGATAGCAAGAAACTGTGGTGTGCCGAAATCTGTAATTACTTCCATTAGTACCAAGGATAACCCAGCTATAATTGATGGACGTATGGAGGGTATGATGACAGAAAACAGACTCTGTAATGAGGAGAACCCAAGTGTTGATGCAATAGTGACTGAGTTACTAACGCTCTTTAGACTTGAGCGGACCAACATATAAACGTATGGATATAGACTAAATCCCATTACTAATATTCCACCACCTAGGGATTTGATCTCGGGAAACCAATAGTCACCTTTGCCCAATTGAAAAGTATCTCTTAACAAGCTCTGAATCGGACCTGAAAACTCTAGCGTATTTACATAAACAAACGATACTATATATCCAGGAATTGATATCGGAAAGAATAAGGCAATCTCAAAAATTCTACTTCCGGGAAACGAAAAAAATGTAGTAAGCCAAGCTGGAATTACTCCAAATATAAAGGATATTAACCCTACTCCTACCATCAAAATCAACGTATTGAGTATATATTCAGGAAAAAGTCTACTAATTACCCATCCAGAGTTTGCTGATTCTGTAAATAGAATCGATATTAACGATAGTATAGGGCAGACAAATAATACACTTACTAAAAACAAGAATATATTTTTAAATACTCTCAGAAACATTAACTTGAATCTATATTTGATATTAAAATGTTATATGCAAAAACTAAAGATATCCAGTAATTAACAGCCGTCCTATTGAATATCTTCATAATTTTATATATTATGTTTTAAATCGATAAACTAATTAATTATGAGTTTTGTCATTGCAACTTTCTATCATTTTGTAAAACTCTCTAATTATTATGACATGAAAGATGAAATAAAAGTTGCATGCGACAACGTTGAATTAAAAGGCACTATACTCCTTGCAGAAGAGGGTATTAATGCAACCGTATCTGGTGAAAGAAACGCGATTGATAAAATATTAGATTTTCTACGTTCTGATTATAGACTAAGGGACCTTACATGGAAAGAGAGTGCAGCAGAATATCAACCATTTAGTAAGATGAAAGTGAGATTAAAAAGAGAAATTGTGAATCT
This sequence comes from Wolbachia endosymbiont of Chrysomya megacephala, assembly GCF_008245065.1. NCBI lineage: Bacteria > Pseudomonadati > Pseudomonadota > Alphaproteobacteria > Rickettsiales > Anaplasmataceae > Wolbachia > Wolbachia endosymbiont of Chrysomya megacephala. Next base: position 222,341 of record NZ_CP021120.1, on the reverse strand, counting down.
TGGTGTAAGTAATCTCGATACTTCCGTTAGAGGTCAGTACATTGATCCAGATTATTGGGATGATTTTATCTCTCAACCTGATGTTTTAGTGATAGACACACGAAATGATTACGAAGTAAAACTAGGCAAGTTTAAAAATGCAATCAATCCACATACTCAGCGTTTTCGAGATTTTCCTCAGTGGGCAGAGTCTTTCTCTGAGAGTAAAGATCTGAAAGTGGCTATGTACTGCACTGGTGGAATCAGATGCGAGAAATCTACAGCATATATGAAAAGCCTTGGATTTAACGATGTTTATCACCTTAAAGGCGGTATTCTTTCCTACCTTGAAAAAACTCACAACAAAAGTGGTAATTGGGAAGGCGAGTGTTTTGTTTTTGATGATAGAATTGCTGTTGATCACTCACTCGCCCCAAGTGATAAAATAAAATGCATATTCTGCTCAAGTAAAGTTTCAACTGATGAGCTGAAATCAGTTCCACGTGGCCAGGTAGTTTGCTCTGATTGTAAATCTTTAAGTATTGAAAGAAAGCTAGAATTCAATACGAACCTCTAAGAAAATCTGCTTATTGCACACTTACTAACCTCAATTTTATCAAGACATTTACCTACGACATAGCCCGCTCCAGCTCCAAGTAACGCACCAACTATAGCAAATGCAATCAACACTACACCAGAACCGCCAATAAGAGCTAAAGTTTCTTGCCATAAACAACATGCTGCAACTAGACCAGCAGCTAAACCAATTCCTGCACCTCTGCACCTAAGTTTCATGTTATTAACACTAGTATAATGACTTCCAAAACCAAATTCTTTGATATCTTTTCTTTTTTCTATAAAATTGATAAGCTCCTGTATTTCTTCGTTATTTGTGTTGCTACGCAAATCATATAAATTTATAACGCCATCCTTTACATATTTTTCAAAATTCATTTTATTTTTCCATACTATTAGAATATATTTTTATTACACTTAATGTCTTAATAGTTGGTAAATTCCCATATAAGAATAAGTAGATAATCTTACCACTATAGGTGGGACTAAAGCGCGATAAGATTAAATTCCTGAAAAATGTTGGTAAGAAGAGCTTTTCCAAAAACAATAAAGTTAAGAGTTGAAGAGATAGTAAAAGAGCGACTTACAGTTAATCCAATTGATTTTGGTGAATCGTTTTGTTACAAACTCAAAGGATACAGAAGACTGAGAACTGGCGATTATCGTATCATGTAAATGCTGCAAAGTATGAAGTGTTTCAATAAAACACAGAAAAGACATTTATGAATCCTAGATTAATATCCTTCCAGTATTAACTTACTGTAACCTTTCCGGTTGATCCACTGCGATTCTTTGCAACGTTTATCTCTAATCCGTTATTAGCATCGATTTTATAGTCTGTAGAATAGTAAAATTATAGGGGTATAGTCAAAAAATGAGTTATTTTTGAGCTGAGCAAAGCCACCTAAGGTGAAGAGGAAAGAGGTCTGTATAATGAAATATACAATGCTTATAGGAAGGTTCTAACTTTTATAGATGTATTCTCTATGCTCTATTGCAGTAATTATTACTGTACGTTCTAATTTACTTATCCTATAAACCAAACGATAATCACCAGATCGTATTCTACGATGTCCTTTGAACTCACCGAGCAAGGGATCTCCTGCCTTCTCAGGAGAAAGTGTAAGACGCTCTTTTACGATTTCTTTTACCCTTGACCATATTGTCTTTGGAAGATTTTGAATGTCTTTGTGAACTACATTTTCCTCATAGCAGATTAAATACTTATCACCAGTTGATGTCTTCATGCCTGATGAATTTTGCATTTCGAGTGTCACGTTGAATAGCAAGTTTGGCTATTGCCATATCTTCTTCATTTTCAATTGCTTCTTGTATAAACTGCTCTGCTAGCTCTTGAGCTGATTGATTCTTTACTTTAGCTAAACGAGTAAGGTTTTTTAAAACTTTTTCACTAATGTTAATACTTGAATCAGCCATAAGTTTTACCGAAATCTACTGCATAATTATACAACATTTTCCTAAAATTTTCAATAAAGAATTGTATTGACGGATTATGGTAGATTGAGTATATACTAGTATTAGATTTTAGGGAGAAATGACACAGACGTATTGCAAGACATCATTAGGAATAAGGAAGGTATGCTGGCTACTGGATGTATTTCTATGATAACAACTACTCTTCATCATCAAAAATCAAGAAGGCTCTGCAACTTGATAACTCTATTCTTTTATTGACGTAGATGACTCTGAAAAATTGCGGAGCTGAAGTGCTATGGTTATTACGGTTTAAGAACAAAACGGAAAATCCTATGTTACACTAGAAATAATGTGCGGAAAAGGGGGGATTCGAACCCCCGACATATTTTCATATGTGCACGCTTTCCAAGCGTGTGCTTTAGACCGCTCAGCCACCTTTCCATACTTATTCATAATATTAAAAATTATGCTGCTAAACAACTGGTATATATGGTTCGCCACGGAAATTCACAGTATTGTTAAACTTGTTTTTGCACGTTAAAAACGCTTTATCACAACCTGCAAGTATCGAATATTTATCTCCGGTAGAAATTTGATATGGAGGAGAAGCAAATAATGTAACTACTTTATTTTTGTATTCTTTAACTACAACTTCAAATGTTGCTGAACTAAACACTCCGTGCTTATAATATCCATCGCTTTCGATTAAATTAGTGTCTTCAAATCTTCTTTCATCTATCACTTTAGTAATTGTGCTCATTCTACTAAACTTTTTAGCATCAGCTTTACATCTATCATCGCAAAATTGTGCCCTGCATACAGGAGAATATAGCTCTGTTATGCTTCTCTCAAGCTTTGTCGCAAGACCTCTAATTTCAGCGATAAACCTCCCACTATTTAATGTTACTTTACCAAAAGTTCCTGCATGCAAATTCATAATTCCCTGACTCAAATCTTTATAATTCACAAGAAATATTTCAATATTTGCAAAGTCATACCTTCCTGATAAAACATCTTTTTCTTTAATATCAGCACTATTTAATATTCCTTCAATTTCTAAATTATCAGTTCTCAAATCGCTATTTAATATTATACTGCTGGCTATAAAACCGCTTGAAGATTTATAGAATACATTATTGAGATTTAAATCTTCATCATAGTCAGTAAATCCCATTACTTCTCCACTTACAAGTGTTAATTTCCAGCAAGTAGCGATGGTAAGTAATTCTCCAGTTAAATGGTTTTTTAGTTTGGTTTGCATACTGCTTAATTGATTGAATTTGAAAACGTTCGATAGGTAAGGGATTATATCCATTATCTGAGTAGCCATAGGATGTCATGCCAGCGCCCAGACTATTGGCATCCAGTTAAATTTACGAGTATAAAAGTAATGTTAAAATACAACGTTTCTGATGATGATGGAAAAATGGATCCCAGTGTCAAGCACTGGGATGACACCATTTACTATGCAAATTGCCACAATTTTCGTACAGCTGTGACTGGGATGACATTACTTATTGTGTGAATAAAATAAATACTCGTAGAGTTTATTACGCACTGGCTTATGTTTATTTGATCGATGAGTAAATGCTAACAGATAAGATACACACCACATTCAAGTTGTGGTGTGTATTACTAGAACAAATTAGAAAGAAAACTTCACACCAGTGAGGAGAAGAATTCCTTTGTTGGAAGGTACATCAGCATTATTTTTATCTTTCAGCGCACCTTTTTCATCAGTCATAAAATAATGTAAGGCTGCATAAGGAACAAATTTGCTCTTATTGCAAGAAGATAGATCATACTGAACACCAAGTGCAACATCATGAAGCATATCTTTATCACTCATTCTGCTACCAAAGTATGTCAAGCTTGTGTAGATATTATCATATTGATAACCAGCACCTGCAGTCCAATACATAGTGTTTTTACCGTCCCCATCAAACTGAGCTTTCAGCCCTTTTACTCTTTTGTCATCATCAGTAGTACCGTTACCATCAATTTCTGTATAGGTATCACCGACTAATTTTTTAATACCCTTCGGTTGACCAGATTTGCCTAAATATGCAAAAGAAGCAGCGAATTTTATATTTTGACCTTCATCAATCTTATAATCAGCGCTTGCACCCAAATTAACACCCATCAGGTCATTGTACTCTACAAATTCCTTATAAAGATGCTTATCTTTACTCGGTTGCTTTGAAACCCCATATTCACCAACTACGGAAGTTTTAACTTTTACATTATGTTTACTAAAGTCATATTCATATGACGCACCAGCACTTATTATATGCTGGTAATCTGGTCCAACATGTCTTAACGTTTCCTCATTCTTTACCCCTGTTACCTTATTACTTGAATCTTTGAGGAAATCTGGAGCTATTTCTTTTACAACGGATAAACCACTATCGTAGCGAGGTGAGTAGCTAAGACCAAATCTTGCACCCATATAATTTGGTGAGTAGTAAGCAGCTCTAAATGGCAATGTGGTCATAACCTCTTTGTTGTATTTTCCTGCCATACGGAAGGAGAGTTTTTCGCTCTCGCTCGAGAAGCTTTCAGTGTAAAGACGTGGTGTTACGTAAAATGGGAAGTTTGCAGCACTTCCTTCTAAGTTTACTTTTCTGAACCAGTCACTATCTGCAGCTCCATCAACAGTTGCAATTCTTGTTGCATCAAGTCTCATCAGAGACTCAGGACCAAACTGATAGCCAAGTTTCAGATCACCATATTTTGAATTCAAAAACACATGTGCACTTCTACCTCTTGCAGCATTCACGCCTTGTGAAGCTCCTTTACCTTCAGTAACTGGAACATGGAATTGTACATCGGCACCATAACGAAGACCAATATCCTCATTTTTATTTTCAGCTCTTAAGTGCAATATTGCATCTGAAATCATGCCCATGTTTTCACTGTAATCACCAATATTCCCTATCCCTTTAGGAAATATTGGATTTGCTCCTTTTATACTATCTGGAGTATTGTTAAAATAATCTGTAGATTTACCTGGCATAACATTATAATGGTTATAGCCACTTAGCCCATGGTTACCATAACCTTGAGAATCAACAACGCCACCGAAAGTTATTCTTAAACCATCCCCTTGATTGGTATTGATAATATCAATACCACCAACTGAAACAACAGGACTTGCCTTACCTTTTTCCTCTGTATTGCTGTTAACAACTTTTACATCCTTTTTTATATCTTTAGCTTCAATTTTAGCATTCTTAGTTTTAGAACCCTTAATTTTTGACTTTTCTACATTAGAATTTTTAGTGCTTAGAGCTTTCGCCTTTGAATCCTCTATAAGCTTTGCTTTTTTCTCTTTTGCTAGCCTAATTTCATCTTTTTTCTTTTGTTTTGCTACTAATTTTAACTCTTCTTTTTTCTTCTTTTGTTCAGCTGCTAATTTTAACTCCTCTTTTTTCTTCTGCTCAGCTGCTAATCTTAGTTCTTCTTTTTTCTTAAGCTCCTCGGCTTTTTTTCTTGGATCAGCATTACATATCCTGTCCATTTTTTCTTTTAGTTTCTTATTTGACGTCTTCATCACTTCCATCTTTCCAGAAGTTTTGATTGACTCGTTACTCTCTTGCTTTTTTACTTCCTTCATACTCTCGTCAGAAAAGTCAGCAGCAAAGCCACTGAAAGAACATAAAGTCAATAGAGAAGCTAGAGCAGTTCTAGTATAAATAGATTTTTTCATGAAGTGCCCCCAAAAAATTTTAAAATCATAACATAAATAGTATAAAGGTGTTGAAAATCCAACTTAAAGCAACCTTATAGTGAAAATAAAGGTAAAATGCAATACTTTAAAAGCAACTTTCTTAATACGCTCAACGTGTATATTAACCAAAATTTAGTACAGAGGTTTGCTTGTTAGTGTATTATAACTCTATACTTATTCTATGGAAGTAAAATTTACTCAAAGTAAAAGCATAAAAAGATTAAATTATTAATATAAATTGTTGACAATAATATTAATTTGTATTATAGTTGGTAGATTATTGTTTTATTTTTGATAGATTAGGGTACTTATGGATTTTAGTTTTTTACGCAATTGGTTTAGCACTACAGGTGCTGCTACAGGCTCAGAGCCAGGTAATACTGAACAGCCAGACTCTATTTCAGTAGATGATGGCAAATACGAGATGAAAGAATATGACGATGAATTTGAGATCATTGAAGATTATGAATTTATAAATCGTGCTGATCCAAATGAGCCATGTTCTTTACCTTCTGACTATAAAATAGATGAAAGTATTGTAAAAATTGCAGGATTTGATAGAGAGAAATTATTAGAAATGGGTAATTTCTGCAAGATAAGCTATGGCGATGATGATGGTAAATTAAGTAAAAAAAGATGTAACAACCTAGCTCAAAGAGTATACAAAACTGAATTTGAAATTGTAGAAGATTTTGAAATTGTTCCATCTACTGAAAAAATGTATAAAACTAGAGCTGAACTCATCAGCGAAGGTTATGAAATTATTCCATTTGGTAATAGCTTTGAAAAAGATGCTGGTCACGTTTTTATAAAAGGTAAAGAAATAACAATAGCCTACCATGGTACTCGTCTGAGCCAGAGTTTTAATGATGGAATTACTGATATAAATGTACTTTTTGCTACTTCGGAATTTTTACCTGAAGGTGGAAGAATTCATTGTGGTTTCTATAATTCATTTATGGATTCATGGCCTAATCTGTATGGCATTTTGAAATCTCATGCTGAAAAACAGGGATCAGAAATCAAGGATTTTAAAATTAATCTCACAGGTCACAGTATGGGAGGAGCTATTGCTAAGATAGCTGCTTTATGCCTCAATAAAACAGAAGGAGCTGAAGATGTTCATGTTGCAACTTTTGGTGATCCACGAGTTTTTGATCTTACTGCTAGTGAATTTTATAATGATGTTCTTCAAGAAAAAACCATTAGAGTAACTCAACATAGACAAGACCCAGTACCAGCGGTATCACCTGGTATTTGTGGTTATGCTCATGTAGGTGCACAATTGAGAATATCAGTACCTGAAGGATATTTTGTTCATCAAATAGATGGTTATCATGAAGCCATTAAAATAATGGATGAAAAAGATTTCCGATCGAACAATAACGTTTCTCTCTTTTATTACCCTTCGAGAATATTAAGTCGAATTAACTGTGCAGTTTTAGGTAATGCTCAATATTATGCTGCTAATTTAGGTAATTATATTCTTGGTGGACAAAATTTTTTCGAGAAAGTAAAAAAGGAATACCAAGATAAAAACTTAGAAAATTTTTCTAAGCTTGAACAAGCAGAAGTTAAGCAAAGGGCACATCAAAATGTCTTTTCTACTACAAGGAGTTTATAACTACTATACAGAGCAATCATTAGATTGCTCTGTAGCATCTATTCATTTAAATTCAATATAAAAATTTTCACCAGAAGTTATTTTCCATTCTTCTTTAAATTTCTTTAGGTGTTCTTTTTTTTCGCATTCTAAAAGCAGTTCTTCTATGCTCTTATTATAGCTTTCTGTAGTAATTCTTCCTTGATGATGCATAAACCTCAAATAAATCAAATAAGTGTTAATCACATCTGTTTCACAATAATCGCGAATCTCTTGTATTTTGCCACTATCATATAAGTCCATAACTTGTGAACCATCAACTCCAATCTTACCGGGAAGATTAAATGCTGCGCAAACTTCGTTCATCTTCATTCTTGCAGAAGCTCCAAAATCAGAGAGAGATTCAAGCAAATCACAATGCCAATCACTACTGTACCTCTGATTGTAACTATTCCACTTATCGCCAGCTTTGTGAAAATATTCTGCTTGAATGCCATGAACCATAGCACGGTACTTCAGTACCGGTATATCAAAAGTGCGTCCATTGAACGAAACTAGTCTTGGCTTTTTCTCTGATATGTAGTTAAAAAATCCCTTTACTAGCTCTTTTTCATTGGAGTTTACTGTGCCTCCAGATCTTATTTCTTGTAGTGTGAACATTTCATAACCGCTCTGGCGTGTTATATTACAAAGTAAAAAACTAATGACTACAACAAGGTGGAAGGGCTGACGCAGAAAAGAGTTTTGCCCGTTTGTTATTTCAAGATGATATTTTGTTAATGCGTTCCTCTTTTCTTCTACACTGCTATCATCACTAATATTTAGTAAATTCTTGCAGGAATTTACATCTGGTATAGTTTCAATATCAAATACCAACAAAGAATTAAGCATTACTTATATATTCCTCAGGGCGATCAGTCCAAGGTCGCACTTTTACGAACAAAAAGAGATGAACTTTACACTCAAATAACTTTTCCAATTCTGTACGTGCCTCGATATTAATTTTTTTTATGCTACTGCCGTCTTTTCCTAGCACTATTTTCTTATGATTATCTTTCAATACAAATATGATCTGTTTTATGACTAAACTCTTATCTTTTTTTTCCTCAAATTGTTCAGTTATAACAGCTGTAGAGTATGGCAATTCTTCACGTAGGTTCAAGAATAACTTTTCTCTCGTAATTTCCGCTGATAAAAAATCAGCTGAGGAATCAGTTATTTGATCTTTTTCATAAAACCAAGGGCCTATCGGTGCAATTTCAGACAAGTAACTAGTCAGATCAGAAAGTCCATCATTCTTCAGTGCCGAGATCGTAAAAATTTTTTCAAACTTATAAAGCAAATTTAGGTGCTCATGTGCCATCTTGAGCTCTGATTTCTTTACTAAATCAGTTTTATTGATAACCAAAATGCATCTGCCTTTTGTGCGCTCCAGTCGTGCAAATATCGTTTTTATTCTTTCTATATTTTTTAGGTAATTGTTTACATCAACAAGCAACAAAGTAATGTCACTATCCTTAACTGCTCCCCATGCAGATTTGACTAAAGCTTTTTCAAGATTTGTTTCTGCTGAAAACACTCCTGGAGAGTCAGTAAAAACAATTTGCGCATTGTTGCATATAGCAACACCCCTTACCTGCGTCCTTGTTGTCTGCACTTTAGGGGTGACAATTGCAATTTTCTTGCCTACGATGCTGTTAATTAGCGTCGACTTTCCAGCATTTGGCAAACCAGCTATCGTTACAAATAAGCATTTTTGTTCTTTCACAAAGGAAATTATAAAGAAAACTAAATGCTAACGTCAATTGATTATTATATAGCTTTCTCTTCCCCTTTTGAAGAAAAACGCTCAACTATAGGTGATATAATATAATCATTCACTTTTTCAGCTATTGGTTCAATAACACAAACTGTTACAAATACCCCTGCGATTACTGCTATGGGTGCTATCACCGCACCTGCTAAAGCTGCCGATCCCATTCCAAGCATTGCACCAGGGAAAACAGCAGTTGCAGCTGCAGCAAGACCAACTCCAGTTGCAAAGCTTGCAGCACATGAACAAGCACCAATAAAAAAACTTTCTTTGGAAAATTTTTCATTATAAATAAATTTACATGCAAGTAAGGCTGCCGAAACCGCAGCAATAATTCCACCCATTACTAAAGGTGATAAAGCTGTAAAACTGAGTCCCAAACCTGTAAGTGCTCCTATTGATGTAGCTATACCTAAGGCAAATAACATTGGTTTAGTCTTGTTGTCCATATAATCCTCCTAAATAATAATTTTCTAAAAAGCTTTTAGCTACTTTTAGTATAGCTGAACTAGTTGAATAGGGGAAGGAAATTTTTTATGTTAAAATTAAAGAGCGGGAGAAGGGGTTCGAACCCTCGACCTCAACCTTGGCAAGGTTGCGCTCTACCAACTGAGCTACTCCCGCAGTTAAATTCTGCTTAGATTCTACTTCTAATTATAGGTACATATTACAATTTGTAAACCCTACATGCATGAAAATCATGAGAGCCAATTTTCTATGATCTTTTCGTATACTTAAAACTCATTTTTGATTATTGTATGTGTCATAAAACATATTAAATTTATGAGAATATTTATATATAAGGACGACCTGCCAGCCAGTGCAATACCGAATGATATAAAATCTATAGCTGTTGATACAGAGGCAATGGGGCTACTGCATAGCAGAGATAGATTATGCCTTGTTCAGCTCTCTTTCAATGATGGCAACGCTCACTTAGTTCAATTCAAAAACGATTATACAGCTCCAAATTTGAGAAAAATATTAGAGGATAAAAATATAACCAAAATATTTCACTTTGCGCGATTTGATGTGAGTATAATACATTACTACCTTCAAACTTGGTCACTGCCTTGCTATTGCACGAAAATAGCCTCACGTTTAGTTCGCACCTACACAGATAATCATAGCTTAAAAGAGTTGTGCTTAGAACTACTTGATATAAAATTAAATAAGCAACAACAATCTTCTGATTGGGGAAATGAAAATTTAACAGACAAGCAAAAAAGTTATGCTGCATCTGATGTTTTATATCTCCATAAAATAAAGGAAAAGCTAGATTTAATGCTAGAACGTGAAAATAGAAAAGAATTAGCCGAAAAGTGCTTTGAATTTCTTCCTACTCGTATTGAGCTAGATTCAATGGGTTGGGGGAGTGTAGATATCTTTAATCATCATATGTAATCACTTCACTTGAATCCAGAAAAATTTAGTTGATCAGCTGTTAATTGATACGCTATATTTATAAAAATTTAGGTATTTTATGAGTGATGATATTAAAGCGGTAAATGATCAAAATTTCGAATCTGAAGTTGCTAACCACAAAGGATTTGTGCTGGTAGATTTTTGGGCAGAATGGTGTGGACCATGCAAAAGTCTGATGCCACGTATCGAGCAGTTAGCCAAGGATAGAAAAGACAAGATCAAAATCTGTAAGTTTGACATAGATGGAGAAACTGAGGTGCCAAGTAAGTATGGAGTTCAATCTATACCTACTTTAATCATATTTCAAGATGGTAAGGAAATTGCACGCAAAATTGGCGCAATAAATGATTTACACAGTTGGGTTGATAGTGAAATAAGCGAGTAGACAAATTTCCTTTTGTGTGTATTATAAGTGTTAGTAAAAGGGATTGTAGCTCAGTCGGTTAGAGCAGTTCGCTCATAACGAATTGGTCGTAGGTTCGAGTCCTACCAATCCCACCACTATTGATACAATTGCAAGGCCTACTCTCTTAGATAAGCTTTTTGCCTTATTAAAGTACTTGGTTGTTAGTGTTTGAAAACTCCATGATATTAGATTTCTTGCATAACTGGAATTCAAAAGTTCCAGCGCGGTTTTCTTATTGGATCTCAGCTGGGATGACGCCTGGTTATGAAAGAAATCTATTGTCAAAAAAAATTACTTCCGCGTATTTTGAATCTGATTATAATGACAATTAGAGATATTTTAAGAGCTCAAATTTGTCTGCAGACTTTCAATTAATCTTTCAATAAAAAGCGTGCTCTTCAGCTTATATCTGTCGTGTGTGCGCTGCATTTTTTTCTAATCTTTTTATACAGGAGGATTTTATGTCCAGAATTCCAGATATTTGACCTTTACCTTAGCTAATAACAGGCGCCTGTGGTTTTTATAAAGAAAGTGTAGGAAAGAACCAAAAACTTTTTCGAGGCATAAATTTGCCATGTATACCTAAAAAGTAATTATATTAGCATAATGTTCATACTTATATGCTAATATTAATATTATTAAAATTGAAGAATATTATGGAACAACAAGCATCAAACAAAGAGAAAGGGATTGAATTTAGATATAATCAATGTAATCAGAAATGCCATTCCTACAAAACAAAACGGACAGACCAAGAATGCCTAGATAAATGCTATGAGAAGTACGTTTCTAAACTTTATCCACAAATTAGTGAGAAATTATTAGCTAGTGAAAACAATCTCTATGATGAAAGCGAAAAATTATTGCTTATAGCAAATGAAATACACAATCAAGATGCAATGTTTTTTTAATCACAAAAGAAACACTTATTTCAATATTTGAAGAGATGTTAGCTTTTTAGATATATTCTGACTTATTGAATAATTCTTTAAATTGGTAAAATACTGTTTCTTTTCCTCTATTTCTTTTTCACTATTCTTTCCACATATCGCTTCTGTTTTTATCTCTGGTTGTTTCTCTTGATTGAGAGAGCCCTTCTTTTCAAAATAATTATCTGTGAATTCTAAAAAGAGTGAAATTAACTCAGGAAGAGTGTATTTATGTTCACTTGATGAGCACAATTCTGTAATCGGAGAAAAGTGAATATCATCTGCCTTAATAGGTAGTAACGATAGAAACTTATTCCAGCATTTTCTCATTACTCCAACTTCAGGTTCAAGGTTTTTTATTTTAGCTAAGTTGGCATGCTCCATAAAAAACTCTTTATATTGCTCAAAACCTTCAAAAGTTTCTTTTTTTTGGTAGTTTTTTTTCCTATGACTTTTTTCTATGTCAGAAATTTTAGTACCTATATTTCCCTGCTTACTAATAAACCCATCGTTCTCTAGATTAAAACAAATTGTGTATGGAGTAATATCGTTTACTATTGTATGTGGCTTAAAGTGCCAACCAAAGCATTTGAGTATGAATTTTATTATAGGAGGAAATAGCCATTTAGGTTTTGATATGTGTAGTAATTTCACTACAAGTTTTTTGAATGAGCTAAAGGATTTATTGATAACGCATCTTAAATGAACATTGTCATCTTTTTTAAACTTTTTATAAACCTCTGCAGCTATTGGTCCTCCAGCACAGCTTCCATACAGTACTATATTGTCTGGGTGAATGCCTTGCTTTAGAAGATCTGAAATGACTGCAATTCCTGCATTTACTCGATTTTGACCGTTTAAAGAATGACCTTTGCTTTTTCCAGAACCAGGAAAATTAATAAGGTGAACATCCATACCTGCTTCAGCTGCCCAATTCCATTCACTTTTGTCTTCATCTGGCTCTTTTTCAAAAGTATATGTAAGCCCTGGAAAGTAAACTATATGCTTTTTCTTTCTGCTATCTGCACTGCTCTTCGAGTTTGACATCACTATCTTTTGAATTCGCATTCCATTTTGAACTTCTACGAACTCTTCCCTAATTTTTATTGTATTTTCTTCTGTTACTTTCATTTTGCGTTTTTCACTATATTGATTTAATAATACATGAAATTTTAGAAAAAATCAATTTTTACTAAAAAATTAACTTATAGCGTATCTATCTTTATATTTATTGGAATTAAGGTAGTAATGGGAAATGTCTCTTGACATTTGATAAACCTAAACGTAGCCTAAAACAATTTAGTGTTTATTTATGACATTTGTTCAATCACTTAATAATCAATTAGATAGTTTACACTTATTAAAACACCCATTTTACGAGTCATGGAATGAAGGTAGCTTAAGCCTGCAGGCTCTTCAAACCTATGCTAAGGAATATTATCACCATGTTGCTGCTTTCCCTCGTTATATCAGCGGTATACATTCTTTATGCCCCAATCTAAAGATGCGGCAAGTTTTACTTGGTAATTTAATAGAGGAAGAACAAGGCGATGAGAATCACCCAGAATTATGGCAGCGTTTTGCTGAAGGGCTCGGAGTAGCAAGGGTTGATCTTCTTGAAGATGCACAGGTTAAGGAGACGCAAGAATTAGTTGACGGTTACTTTGACATTGTAAAATCAGATTTTGCAGCAGGTCTTGGAGCTCTGTACGCTTATGAACGTCAAACTCCAGAGGTTTCTAAATCTAAAATTGAAGGTCTAAAAAAACACTATTCAATAAATGATGAGCGTCCTCTCAAATTTTTTACTGTTCATATGGAAGCTGATGAGTGGCATTCTGAAGAATGTGCAAACCTTATTGCAGATTTAAACGAAGAAGAACAAGAGAAAGTTATGCAAGGCGCTGAAAAAGGAGCAAAACTCTTATGGGGTTTTCTTGATGGCATGATGAATGTTGATGTTTGTCATTAATTATAAGTAGATACTAAATTCAGTGGTAGCATGTAATCTTCTTATATCTGATTTACGGCTTTGGGTTCATTTGGGATGTAGTGCAGAAGAGAAGTTTTCTCCCCAATTGGTGAGTATTGACGTTGATTTCACTTTTAAATCTCCTCCTTCAGGGCTTACAACTGATCAACTTAAAGATACTATCTGCTATTTGGAAGTAGTGCAAAATATTCAATCTCTTGTTCAGGGCAAGCAATTTAATTTAATCGAGCATTTAACTCATGATATATACAGGATGATTAACGACCTTTTTATGCAAAAAGAGCATTCTGTCAGGGTGACTACTCACAAAATCGCACCACCAGTTCCTGGTGTGCATGGGGGCGTTTTTTTTACTTACTGTAATGAATTGCAAGAATGATCTATATTTCTATTGGATCAAATATAGGGAATCGCCTTTCCCATTTACAAAGAGCTACTGAGTTACTAAAGAAGCGCTATTTAAAAGACTTAAAGTCTTCGATCATTCTAGAAACTAAGGCTATTTTACCAAATGTGCTCCACCTGATTGGAACAAGCCATTTCTCAACATGATTGTCTATGGAAGTTGTTCTTCTTCTCCTGAGGAGCTACTAAAAGGCTTAAAACAAATCGAATGTGATATTGGTCGTCCACAAGTCTACGAAAAATGGGCACCTCGTGTTATTGATTTAGATATTTTGTTATGGGATGATCTAACGCTTGATACACCTGATCTTAAAATTCCTCACCCAGAATTGGTAAACAGGCCATTTTTGATCCACTTGATGGCAATGGTTAACAAAACATTTGCTTTCAATGTTCAAGACTGTTTTTCAAAGAGTTTTACGATTTCACCAAAGCTTATGGGTATTGTCAACATTACCCCTGATTCATTTTCAGATGGTGGTCTTTATTATGATGCGAATCGAGCAACCAAGCAGGCATTGCAGCTGGTATCAGATGGTGCAAGCATAGTTGATCTTGGAGCTCAATCAACAAGGCCTGGAGCTTCAATAAAGACGCCAGAGGAAGAGTATGAACGTCTAAAACCAGTACTTGATAATCTTAGCGACTATATGAAAAATGGTGATATTGAAGTCAGCATTGATAGTTTTTGGCCAGACGTTATTTTAAACGTTTTGAAGCACTACAATATTGCCTGGGTAAATGATCAGAAGGGAGATCTGAGTAGTAATACCTTAAAAGAAGTTGCTAGCAGTGGGTGTAGTGTCGTTATTATGCATTCACTTTCGATACCACCACATAAGGACAATATTATTCCACATGATATTGACCCAATTGATATCATAAATAATTGGGCAGAGGAGAGCATTAATAGGTTACTTGCCCTTGGTTTTGATGAAAGTTCAATAATTATTGATCCTGGTATTGGTTTTGGCAAATCTATGTATCAGAATATTCAGATTTTACGCAGTATAGAAACTTTACAAAATTTTGGCTGCAAGGTTTTAGTTGGCCATTCCAGAAAGTCATTTATTTCCTCTTTTTCCATAGAATCTCCCTCTAATAGAGATTTAGAAACAATTGCTATATCTGCTATACTGCAAAATAAGGTTGATTTCCTTAGAGTGCATAATGTACGCGACCACATGAGATTTTTTGTAGCCCAAGCTGTCTTAAAGGGATGAAGATTATTGGAATTATGGCTGTTGACCCTAATGGGGTAATTGGAATAAATAATGATTTGCCCTGGCGTTATCCAAGTGAGTTTAAACATTTTTGTCAAGTAACCGACAAGCAAGTTATTGTGATGGGAAGAAAGACATTTGAAACCGTGCCTCAGAGTATACTAAAGAATCGTACACCTATTGTTTTCTCCCGTAACAAGTGTTTTAATAGAGGCCCAAAATGTACTGTTGTCTCTTCCATGAAAGAATTTCTGTCAATTCAAAGTAGTTCTCAAGTCTTTGTGATTGGTGGGGCACAAATAGCACACCTTTTTTTAGAGCATAACCTAATCTCAGAATTTATTATGACTGAAATGCATAAAACTTATAAAGGTGATACGTATTTCAATTTAGCACTCCTTGATCAGTGGAATAAAACTATTCTCACTAAAACTAAAGACTATACTATATGCAATTGTGTCCGTTCAGCAGAGTAGTAAAATAAGGTAGGCGAGAAAAGACAACTATCAGTGCATGACACTGGCTCCTTTATGATGGTCAGTGCCCAGAAACTGGCATCCAGTTAAATTTATGGATCTCAGTGTTACCTACTTAAATAACAGGGGAGAGCTACTAAATGACATCTTCAATTTCTGTACAGCTACATCGCAAGAAAGGAAGCACTGGCTTTCACATTAGCAAATTCCCTGAATAGATGCATACAATTTAATGCATAATGAAGTGTGACCTTAGCCAAAAAAAAAGCAGCAAAAAAGTTAACGCGTTCTAGACGTAACTTTACTAAGTACCATTTCTCTTAATTCTTCAGTCAGTGTGCCACTATCCAAAACACTGTTATGAGGATCATCTCCATATATACACAGATCATCACGAATCTTGATCGGATTACCATTTAATAATCGATCATCTCTCATTGCATTTGCCAACTGTGCAGGAAGTGGTATTAATTTGTCTCTTGCGTGATTAATAATTACTATTGGCGTTTTTTCATTTTGTGACTTTTGTAAATTATCTACTATATCAAAGTCTAAATCGAAGGCTTTTAGTATTCTTTTTAGTAGGAATGAGGGCAGTATACTCAAAATTTTCGTCTGAGGTATTGGAAAATGCTCTATTGCTGTATGAAAAGAACTAAAAGTGCTAGTGAAGACAATTCCTCCAAGTTTAACATCTCTATTCGCAAAATGCCTTGATACTTCTGATGCAACTGCTCCTCCAAAAGAATGACCGAAAAGTATAATATTTTCGGGTTTTACACCTTGATTTATTAGTTGATTAATTTTCTCTATTGAAGACTTGAATAAGTTTTGATTCTTATTTAGAAACGGAATCATGAGTAGCAATATAGATAAAAAAACACAAGCTGAAGCTGATAAGACTGCCAATCCAGCTGTTCTAGCTGTTATTGGATTAGTGAGCAGTATGACAGTAGGTGGCAATATTGATGCTAGTAAGCATACGAAGCTGGTTAAGGCATAAGTTATATAATTTTGAAATGCAGCCGGGTATTTGTGTGCATGAGTGTGAAAATTAGGTATATCATGGTGGTGCATGAGCTCAGATTGCATATCTTTACAGAATGTAGTTGCATTTTTATAATTATCCCCTAACCCATGAAAGAATATAAGATGTATTTCTTTTTCTTTAGTGTTAGGCATTATTTTCACTATTAAATATTTTCAATTATATACTATTCTTATAATTTTGTTGAGCTTTTTCTATGTTAACTAGTGAACCGGCAATCTTAAAATGCTTGCAAGATCTACTTACATCAAGGTGCATGAGTTTTTTTTGTATCCGTTCATCAGAGTAGTAAAATAAGAAAAAGAGAAAAGACAACTAAATGAATTTCATCCGAGTAGCTGACACTGACATCTATATAAAGACAATCTAATGCACTCATTTAAAGTGAAGTTTTCTGGATCCCAGTGTCTAGGCACTGGGATGACAAGAAAAGAGTTGACTTGAATGACACCGAATAGGCACTGGGACAGAGGCTACTTGAATAATATTTCACCATGTCATTCCAGCACTTGATGCTGGAATCCAGAAGTTTTTTGAGCACAAAAGTCATGCTAAGTTTTTGTTGTTAAGAAAGGCTGGATAGCTACTTGAATGACACCATTTGTTACTGTGTTTTTGTCTATCTTATTTTGCTACCCTACTGAACGAATACACAAAATCTAACTTTTTTCTATACAACCAGCTAGGTCAAGAAAGGTGAATCTATCTCTTGTTGCAAATGTAAGATTGACTACCTTGCAATATTGCTCTTTGTTCCAATTAAGATGCTCCGGTAAGTACGGAATTGATAGATCTTCAAATACTTTCTGCAGGTGTTTTGCAGATAGTAAATTTTGCTTAATTAAACTAGAAATATTACTCCATTCTTTGTAAATAATCTCTTGAATTTTTTGCTGCATAATTTGCTTCTGCTTTAGAATTTTTATAAATTCGGTATTACCAAAGCACTGAGTTATATGTTTTACATCTAAAGTGATCGGTTTGGTAATCGGGTTTTGTATTGACAATATCTCCTCTTGCAAGTTAGCCATAGTAATCGTCGTAACAGCAATTTTTTCGCCATGTAACGAGGAGGAATAATCTTTTGTTACCGTCTCCATTGCATGAGCTATCATATGTTCTCCTTGGCTTGCAGAGTAGCTGCCTTTTGACATCACCATTCCAAGTCCTGAAATCAATAAGGCTTCCATAAGTAATAAAACTACTCTTTTATCTTTTTTAGCAAGTGCCAAGTGTTCTCTGAGCAAAATTTCCTCCAGATTGCGAACAAGTTTAAAGGGGAGTTCATTATATTCTGTGCCAAGTAATAGATGAGATAATAGCCAATCGGCTTGTACTGTTGAACGGCAGATGAAATCTGCAAATCCACTTAATGTGAGGCGTGGTGGTGCGTTGGCAATTATATCGTTATCAATGTATATTGCCTTTGGAAGATGTGCTCCGAACGATTTTTTATATCCATCAACTAATATTGAAGCGTTTGCAGAGCTATACCCATTCATGGAAGCGGCTGTTGGGAACGATATATAATCTTTTTTCTCGAGGTAGCTTGCATATTTGCAGATATCATTAACAGTGCCACTACCAAATGCAACCATTAAGTCACTATCTTTTGCTTTATTTCTAACTAGGTTTACAGTTTGGAGGGAAGCAGCGCTGTTCAGTCTATTTGGTGTCATCCAAGTAGCGTGACACTGCGATCCATCATAGTCACACGCTGGAATGACAGTTGTGGCTGGAATAATTAAATGAGAAACTTTATTAAGTATGTTTTTGTTTAAAAGTTTTGCTGTATTTTCATCTGCAATCAGAAAAATGTCATTTCCGTATTGTCTACATATTTCATAGATATTATCAGCAACTTCCCTAATAAGAACTTGTTCTGTGTGCTGTAATATTTGTTTTAAATATCGCATAGAATGTTTACAATACGGTAATGTTAGTATTTCAAGATTGATATGAAGATTGACCCTGTAGAACTAACTAAGAAATTAATTTCTTTTAAAAGTATAACACCAAAAGACGATGGGGCAATAGAGCATATAGCAGCCATTCTTAAGAAAAGTGGTTTTGAATGTGAGATTTTAGAGTTTGGTGATAAAGTTAAAAATCTTTATGCGAAATATATAAATGGAGTACCAAACTTGTGTTTTGCTGGACATGTTGATGTTGTACCACCAGGTGAGTTAAAAGATTGGATATCTGATCCATTTAAGCCAGAAGTTAGAAATGGAATGCTATACGGAAGAGGAGCAGCTGATATGAAAGGCGGAGTAGCTGCATTTATTGCTGCTATCGTAGATTCAGTTGCAGGTAAGTTTCGATTCAGTGGTTCAATCAGTGCATTGATTACCGGTGCTGAAGAAAGCACGGAAGAACATGGAACAAAGGCCGTTTTGGAATGGATGAAAAGTAAGCAAAAAAAGATAGATTTTTGTATAGTTGGAGAACCAACGAGTAGTGAGAAATTAGGTGATACCATAAAAATAGGTAGAAGAGGTTCTGCAACATTTAAATTGATTTGCCATGGTAAACAAGGGCACGTTGCCTACCCAGATCTAGCAGATAATCCAATATATAAAATGGTATCGATACTAAGTAAGATAAAAGATACCACTTTTGATACTGGTAATAAATACTTTCAGCCTTCACATTGCGAAATTACTACTATCGACGTTGGAAATAATACTAATAATCTAATACCTAGTTCAATAGCAGCAGGTTTTAATGTTCGATATAACAATACACAAACACCGGACGTTTTATATAAGATGATTGATGCAATATGCACCAATGTGACTAACGATTATAAACTGTCTATGCAGAGCAGCAGGGACGTTTTTCTCTCTACTCCTGATAGAAATACTGATATTATGCTTGATGCGATAAATAAAATTACCGGTATTGATGCTGTGCTGAGTACAAATGGTGGCACATCTGATGCTGCGTTTATTAAAGATATTTGTCCAGTAATTGAATTTGGTATGATCAACAAAACCGCACATCAGGTAAATGAATGCGTATCAATAGACGATATACATAAATTAACAGCTATATATAAGGAGTTTATAAAAAATTATTTTTACCCCACTAATAAAATATTAAACCAAATCAATGTAATTGGTAATACGCCTGATGGTCCATTATTAGCTTGAGGTGCAGTTGCATAGAGAAGAAACTTACTAGACACATTTTACCAACCCCTTATTATAATATTAAGGGTATTTTTGACTCAAAACTTGTCTTTGATCTGTGCGAGCTTAATAACAAAAATTCAGTAGAAAGCTTATTGGCGAAAATTATCTGTTCAGCAGAGTGACAAAATAAGATAGACAAAAAGGGTGTAAGAACAAATAGTGTCATGCAACACTGGCTTTTGTACACAAAACGTTGTAAAGCGCTTTTGTCAACCTGGATCCCAGCTGGCTTTGTTGCACCACTCAAGGAAAGAACAGGCAGTTACTGATGGAATTTGTTATAAAATAGATATTTAGCCGACAAAAGAAAAATATGCCAATAAGAATGAAAGTCAGTAACTGCAATGAATATAACAAATTTCTTCAAGAAAGGGGAAATGTTTTTCATTATATCAACGATGCCATTGAAAATTGGTACGAAAATAGTCCAAAAGTAGCAGGTGGCAACAATGTCTACAGCGACAAAGTAGTGATTCTAATTCACATAATAACCTATCTATTCAGGATTGGTCTTAGGCAAACAGTGGGATTTATAGAGAAATATCTTGAGCAAATAGGGAAAATTTTGCAAATTATCAGCTATTCGCAGGCTTCAAGAAGGTTTAAAAAGCTTAATATCAAAATCAACGACTGCAGAGTTGATAAGAACGATATGGAAGATATTGAAATTGCTATAGATAGTACAGGTATCAGCATCTACAATAATATTCCAGGCCATAGTAAGGCAAATGGTACAGATAGAAAGTATCGCCGCTATGAGCAAACAAGATGTAATGCTAGAGATAGGTAGTAAAAAAGTTATAGCTGCAAAATACAGTAGTGGAGTTTATTCCGACCACTATGGAGCCTGTGATCTTATTGAAAGAGTGGATACCAAGTATAACATAAGCACGATATATGCAGATAGATCGAAAGAAGTTATACAAACTGTGCGATGAGCTTGACATAAAGACAAGGATTCCTCCGCAAAATAATGCAGTAGAGCATCCAAAGTTGGATTATATGAATGAGAGAAATTCTACAATCAAGCTCATAAAGTCATATGATGAAGATGGTATGAAGAGGTGGAAAAAAGAGATAAATTATTGGAAGAGATCTTATATAGAAAGTTTTTTCTCGCGACTGAAGCAAATATTTGGATTTAGTTTTAGGAATAAATCTGAGATTAATCGTGAGAAGGAACTGCTACTCAAGTGTTATTTGCTTAACAAATTTACTGAAATAGGCATGGCTAAGTTTGATATAGCTTCATGAATTTATTATACATTACCCACTATCCGAAGAGCTGTGCAACAAAGCCCACTGGAATCCAGAAATTTTTTGAGAACAAAAGTTATGCTAAGTTTTTGTTGGTAAGAAAGGCTGGTGTCTAGGCACTGGGATGACAGTAGTGTGAGATGGGGCTACTTGGATCTAATTTGC
This sequence comes from Wolbachia endosymbiont of Chrysomya megacephala, assembly GCF_008245065.1. Taxonomy (NCBI): domain Bacteria; kingdom Pseudomonadati; phylum Pseudomonadota; class Alphaproteobacteria; order Rickettsiales; family Anaplasmataceae; genus Wolbachia; species Wolbachia endosymbiont of Chrysomya megacephala. The sequence goes on along the minus strand of NZ_CP021120.1, from coordinate 200,679 downwards.
TATTCACAATCCAATTATTACCTTGTTTAAAATAAATATTGAATTTTTATTTTAGTTATATAATAATTAAATATATCATTTAAGATTAAAGATGAGATTATGACAAGTGATCAATTACTAGCAGAAGTACTGAGTATAATTAACGATAAGACAGATTTAAATGAAGATAATATAATTCAGGAAATAGAAGAAGAACTAAAGAAACAGAATCAAGATCTACATGAAGAGTGGAAGAAAGTTGAATTTCATGTAAATCATTTATTTAGTCAAGAACTTACATTGTTGCACGTAGCTGCTAGAGGTGGCTTTGAAAACGTAGCAAAAGTCCTGGTAGCAGGAGGAGCTGATGTTAATAAGAAAGATAGTAAGCGCGAGAAGATTCCTTTACATTTAGCTGCTGAAAATGGTCATGTTGAAGTAGTAGAATTTTTCTTAAATAAAGGAATAAGTGTTAATGTAATGGATAAAGAGGGCAATACCCCTTTGCATTATGCTGCAGATAATGGAAGTAGAAAAACAATATCAATTCTAATAAGAAAAAATGCAGATCCTTGGTTAAAGAATTTTTATGGTAAAACTCCAGTGAATATTTATGCATTCAAGCATCCTAATGGCTCTGGATACTTAATGCAGCTGAAAAAAGCGAAAATTCAAGGTTATATCGTTTTTGGCTCAATGTTGTTGTTAGGTGCTGCTATGGCAACATCAATTGTTGCGGTTAATTTAATTGTACCTGATGTGCCTGTATTAAAGGTGTTATTGTGTGTAAGTATTTTGTATGCATTTGCATCTATAGCTAAATATATTACGTACAAAGCGGCTGAATTGGATGCTGAAAATGAGATTAAAAACGAGCAAGATTCAAACATAATAAATATTGAAGAAGTGAGTGATGAAAAAAAATCGGTTAATAAAGCAACGCACTCAAAAGAATTAAATGATCTTGTTTGTGCAATAAAAGGCTCTTCTAGAATAGAGAGAGTTGATCCAGACAAGCAGAAAAAAGTAACACTTGATGGTGTTATTGTTTCAGATGAAGTAAGAAAAGAGTTAAAAATGATTTGTGGTCATATATCAGAGAAGAAGAAGAAAGCTCTTGAAATGCTAAGTTGCAAAATGCCAACAGGCTATATTTTATATGGTCGACCTGGAAATGGTAAAACTCTTATTGCTCGTGCAATTGCATGTGAAGCTAATGCTAAATTTATTAGCGTTTCTGGATCTGAATGTATGCAAAAATATGCTGGACAAAGCGCACATTACATAAAAGATCTTTTTGCAAAAGCGAGAGAAAATGCTCCTTGCATAGTCTTTATAGATGAAATAGATGCTGTTTGTACAAAACGTAGTAATAATAATGCATACAATGACGAAGAACGCAACCGAATTGTAAATCAGTTTTTACATGAACTTGATGGTTTTAATCCTATAGAAGGCGTGACAGTCATTGCTGCAACTAATCGTCTAGAAAGTTTAGATGAAGCAGTAATTAGATCAGGTCGCCTCTCTAAACATATTGAAATTATTTTACCAGATAAAAGCCTACGTGAAAAAATATTGGGTCTTTATACGGAGAAAGTGCCAATGGAACCAGATGTAAATCTAGCAAAACTTGCAGAAGAAACTAATGGTTTTTCAGGAGCTGATCTAGAAAATTTGGTAAATGAAGCAAAACTTCATGCTGTAGATCAGATTTGCGAAGAAGAGTCAGAAGATGAAGAGCTAAAAGTGACAGTGAACATGGATGATTTCAATAATGTACTTAAAGATCTTAAATCTAAAAAGGTTGAGAATGAGCAAGTGGATAGTAAGATGGAGTTGTTGAACAATATTGTGAATTTTGCAAATTTGAGCAAAATGCTTAATAAAAGTGCATAGAAAACATATGGAGCTGCTTTATTGTAAAGCAGGAAAGTGATTCAGCGAATGTAAATGCAAAAGTAGAGATAGAGTACAGAGAAAGCGGGTAAAATAGTGATTTTAATTGTGTTAGATAGATTTTGACTTTCTGTTCTTTTTCTTACTATTTATCACAAATCTCCCTAACGTTTATATCTCTCTTACAGATTCATTCAAACTTAATTAAGTGGGAGTATTGTTAATGCGAAAAGGGTTTAATTAAAATGGTATGGCGTGTGAGGAAGACATACATCAATTGGTAGAAAGTGGATTTGATATTAACTCAAAAGATGTAAGCGGAGTCACTCTCTTACATAAGTTTACAAAAGAAGGCGATTTAGTTGGAGTAAAATCATTATTAGAACACGAAGCTGACTTTAATGTTGTGGACAACGAAAATAGAAATCCACTGCATTATGCTATTATGCATGGACACAAAAAAATTGCTAAACTTCTTGTTAATCAACTGACAATTAATTCTAGAGATAAAAATGGATTTACTCCACTTCACCTTGCTACACTACAAGATGATACAGAATTAATGGATTTTTTAATAACAAAAGGCGCAAAAGTTAATGAAAAAGATGCTGAGGAAGGCTATACTCCTCTTCACATAGCTTCATTATACGGTTCTAAAAAGAGCGTCCAGATTTTAATTGATAGCGGAGCAAATCTTGAATGTGAAGATAACAACTTTCGTACTCCTTTATTTTTGACCATTTATCAATGTACTACACATTATGAAAGTAGAGCAGAGATTATAGAATATCTGATAAAGAAAGGTGCAAACATAGAAGCAAAAGATGCAGAAAATAATACTACGCTTTTTCTAGCAGCATATAACAACAAAATGCAACTGGTAAAGCTTATTGTAAAGCAAGCAAAAGCTAGGTTAAAAGAGTTTATTTGCATAAAAAACAAACATGGCTTTGATGCACTGGATTGCGCTATTGAGCATAATAATAGGCAAATGGTAACATTTCTTGTTTCAAAGGGAATAGAAGCAGATGACCAAGATTGTAGCGGTAACACCAGATTACATAAAGCTAGCTATAATGGTGATACTAAAGCAGTTAAGTTCTTATTGGAGCTTAAGGTAAACGTTAATGCCGTAACTAGATGCAACAGAACTCCTCTGCTACTTGCAGCTAAAAAAGGTCATATAGAAATTGTAAGAATGTTGTTAGCAGTAAAAGCCAATATGAATATTTGTGATCAACAAGGTTTTACACCTCTGCATCTTACTATTCAAAAGGATTATTTTGATATAGCTCAGCTATTAATAGAAAAAGGGGCAATTAATTGTAGTAATGATTATACTGCAATAGATATGTTTATTGACAAGGCTCATAGCAAAAAAAATATTGAAGAAAATTACAAAAAATTTTGTAGGTTTTTGATGCTTTACTTGAAAGAGCTACATAGTAAACACAAAGCCTTTTGTGTACTTTCAATCCTAGCTCTAAGCTTAACAATTATAGGTTTACCATTTATTTTCAAGCCTATTATTAAATATAGAGAAAGAAGTAAAATATATAAAAAAATTAGGGCTATGCTGATTTATATTTAAGTATAACAGGAGAACTAAGCTAATATATGACAATTATCTGCTCGATAAAAATGGAATTAAATGTATCCGTTTAGCAGAGTGGCAAAATAAAATAGACAAAACCATAAAAATAAATGGTGTCATGCAATTTGAGCTTCGGCATAGATCCCACATAAATTTTTTGGTACATATTTTTTCAACATTAATTTCGTATTCCATTCAAAGAATATTAATATTGGCATATAAGTATGAATATTATGCTAATATAATTACTTTTTAGGTATACATGGCAAATTTATGCCTGGAAACAGTTTTTCCTACACTTTCTTTATAAAAATCACAGGCGCCTGTTATTAGCTAAAGTAAAGGTCAAGTATCTGGAATTCTGGACATAAAATCCTCCTGTATAAAAAGATTAGAAAAAAATGCAGCGCACATATGACAGACCGCTGAAAAAGATACGCTACGTTTTTTATTGAAAAGTTAACTGAAAGTCTGCAGACAAAGATAGATTTTGAGCTCTTAAAATATCTCTAATTGTCATTATAATCAGATTCAAAATATGCGGAAGTAATTTTTTTTGACAATAGATTTCTTGCATAACCAACCAGCTGGGATCCAACTAAACACTTTACAACGTTTTTTGCGCGAAAAGGCTGGATGCCAGTGTCAGCTACTTGCATGACATCGTCTTGGATGAAAATCAGTACGTGATGCACCAAAAATTGTGCATCAAAAGGGTGTCATTTGAGTAACTTTTTTGTTGTCGTGCCAGTGTCAGCTACTTTCATGACACCTATTTGTTCCTATGATAGTCTTATCTGTCTATCTTATTTTGCTACTCTGCTGAACAGATACGTTTTTTTTACCTTTTTTATTCTGTAAATTTTTTAGTATTTGTATGTTTAACATAAGAACTACACAAGACTACAAATGGTGAATCAGCATTACCTTAAAGAGAGTACCCATATTTTCAGTTAACCTTAAAAATTCACTGAAGATCTTATTCTTCTGTTCATTACTTGCATTTTCCATTAAAGCTTGCGCTCTTTCCTTTATACCAAACAAATATAAAAATTCTCTTTGAGTTAAAATCTCACAATTTAAGTATTTTAATGAATCTTTTAACGCTTGAAAGTTTACAAGTGCAGTAATATCACTGTTACCAATATTTTCAAGAAAATTAGCATACTGATGCTGCCTTATCGATTGCAAAGTGCTCTTATATTCAGGATATACATAACCATAATCTATAATCAGGGCAGCTCCTCCGTTATTGACTATCTTATTCTCAAGTTTCTTTAATATTTCGATTCCGGCTAGGCATACTTCCACTACTGCACCATTGAACCCCCCTGTCATTCCAGTCTGGAATCCAGTTTTTGGTCTGGTTAAGCACTGGAGTGACAGTGAAAGACTGCCATCATCTTGTTTTATTACTCTATTTTCATACCACTGCCCATCACGATAAATAAATTGGTCAATTGGAAGGGCGTCAAATAACTCATTTGCAAAAAAAATAGTTGGCTGATTTGGTAAGTTGTCGACATCTGTGTGCCAATTAATATCTAATCCCTTTAATTTTTCCTTTTGTATTTTCTGTAAAATAGGGCTTATCTCAACTAGATGAATGTCCATTGAGCTAAAAAAACAGCTATATTTTTTGGTGACTCTTATTACATCATGAATGAGTGTTCCTTTACCTGGTCCAAGTTCAACTAGAGAAAATTTTGATGGCTTTCCTAATTTTTCCCATGTATTCATTATCCACACTGCAATTGTTTCACCAAATAGCTGACTAATTTCAGGTGCAGTAATGAAGTCACCATCTTTGCCAAGTGGTAATTTATTCATGTAATAGCCGTACTCTTTATGATATAGAGCAGCGTTCATAAAATCACTGATAGATATTGATCCTTGGCTTTTATCAATTAATTCGTGTATATAAGTGAGCATATTATTAATAAACATTTAACTATAGCGTGCCATACTATAAAATAGTGGAGTATTTATATATATAATATAAGTTTAAAAACATATGAGTAGTATTCCTTTGGTTATGGACAATCAAGATACGGATTATGTTACCCTTATACCTCAAGATGATGGTATTGAATATAAATTTAAAGAAGCTATCAATTTTGTAGAAAATAAGGTTGTAAGTGCTGATGGATTAACTTTAGCGGAGGTATTTCAAGCATTGGTTCAAATGTTGAATGGTGATCTAGAGTTAGTAAAAAAAGTGTTAGCATATACTAATATTATGGTAAAGCATGGAATGAGGGTAGCAAAAGAGTCACAGCTAAGCAGAGCCGATGTTCGTCGAGCTTTAGAAGGCAAAGAAAGTGTGTTTAATAGGCAAGATTTTATCAAAAAACCACCTCTTGTATCTTCTATAAAATCGGTTAAAAAGAAAAGTAGAGGTCTTTAAATGGCTGAGTCTATAAAAAAATTTACTGTACAGTGTGATTTCAAAGGACAGAATGCACCTTTTGCAGTATATATAGGAAATCCAAAGGGTGATACTCATCCAATTCACCATCAAGATTCATGGCTTGCAAAGGAGCGTGGAGGAAACATTCCTAATAAAGTTAAAGAAAGTTTGCAAAAATTATACAAGCTGTCTCAAGAAAACGGGATCTCTTTTCCAGAATTATGCGCATATGCCATTACTATAGTTAGTAATAATGATAAAAAAAGTGACGGTAAGTAGTTAGATTCTCAATATTTCATTTATAGAAGTTTTTGATCTCGTCTTCTCGTCCACTTTTTTTACTATAACTGCACAATAGGTTGAGACATTATTTCTAGATCGAGTAGATCCTGGCACGACTACAGAATAAGGTGGCACTTCACCGTAAAATACTTTGTTCGTTTCCCTATCAATGATTTTTGTTGATGCTCCAATAAACACCCCCATACTAAGGACTGATCCTTCTCTTATTATAACACCTTCGGCTACCTCACTGCGCGCTCCAATAAAGCAATTATCCTCTATAATGACTGGAGAAGCTTGAATAGGCTCGAGAACTCCGCCTATTCCCACTCCACCGGAAATATGACAGTTTTTTCCTATTTGTGCACAACTACCAACTGTTGACCAAGTGTCTATCATTGTGCCAGAATCAATGTATGCACCAACGTTGATAAAGCTTGGCATTAGAACAACATTTTTACCTATGTAAGCAGATTGGCGGACAAAACATCCAGGAACTGCTCTAATTTTTGAATGGTAAAATTTTTCTTCATTCCATTCACTAAACTTACTACCGATTTTGTCAAACCAGCAATTGGTGTTGTCTATTATTTTGCTTTCCTCAGTGAGGAAATGTAATAATATTGACTGCTTTATCCACTTATGTACTATCCATTCTCCACTTGATAGCTTTTCTGCTACTCTAATTTTACCACTGTCAAGTAACTCAATTACCTCTTTGATTATTAATCTTGCTTCGTGTTTTAGATTATAGTCGTTAAGTTTTTCTTTATCTTTCCAAATATTTTCTATCTCATCTTGTAATTTTTTAGTTGCAAATTTTTCATTTATTATATACATATTGATATCAAATTTATATTATTTTATACGTAAGCACTATGAAAATACAATGTCATAATTGTACTAAAACTTACTTAGTATCTCGTGGGCAAATAGGTGAATCTGGAAGAAAAGTGAAATGTACAAACTGCAATCACATGTGGCATGAGTATCTAAAAGAAATGTCAAGTGAATTGTGCCCTGCTGGTATACAAGAAAAAAAAGCTAACTGGAGGCAAAGTTTAACTCTAGCTTTTGCAACAGTTGCAGGGTTATGCGTTATAATTGTTGGTGGTATCTTTCCAGGAGAGGTAAGTAAGATATATAAAGCAGTTAGTACATATAAAGATTCAATAAGCCATAAATTAGGATACAAAAAAGTGCAAACGGAAAATTCAAGTGCGAGAGAACTTGTTGTAAATGAGTTTTATCAAGATTACCTTTTTCTATCTAATTTTAGATCTAATTAAATAGGCATAAGTCATCAATGTTATGCAAATAACTACACTTATTCCTTTATGATAGTGTCATTCCAATTTCAGCTACCTTCATGACGCCCTATGATTGTTATTACATCGTTTACTATAGATTTGTTTCAGAAGCTTACATCCAGAAAACTTGTATAGATTTTTTCTACTTCTGTGATATTATAAGCCTGTGATGATAAAATAAGTGGATATGGATAAGTCAGCGTATGAAATCATAGAGCATGAGTATGATGTGGTGATAGTGGGTGCAGGTGGAGCAGGGCTTAGAGCAACACTTGGAATGGCTGCAACTAATTTTTCAGTTGCCTGTATTTCTAAGATTTTCCCTACACGGAGTCATACAGTTGCAGCACAAGGCGGAATTAGTGCAGCCTTGAGCAACATTGCTGAAGATGATTGGCGCTGGCATGCGTATGACACAATAAAAGGTTCAGACTGGCTTGGCGATCAAGATGCAATAGAGTATATGTGTAAAAATGCTGCCAAAGCTGTGATTGAACTTGAAAATTTTGGTGTACCCTTTTCTCGTACGGAAGATGGAAAAATATATCAGCGTGCCTTTGGTGGAATGACAACTCACTTTGGTAAAGGAAAATCGGCTCAGCGTACTTGTGCAGCAGCAGATAAAACTGGGCATGCAATTCTTCATACTCTATATCAGCAATGTCTTAAATTTAACGCTGAATTTTTTGTTGAATATTTTGTAATCGATTTGATTATGGACAAAGGGACATGCTGTGGGGTGATAGCTTGGTCGCTGTGTGATGGTACGTTGCATAGATTTCGTGCACATTCTGTGGTAATAGCAACAGGTGGTTATGGACGTGTTTATTTCTCTGCAACAAGTGCACACACCTGCACAGGTGATGGTAATGGCATGGTGGTGAGAGCTGGGTTGCCACTTGAAGATATGGAATTTGTGCAATTTCATCCAACAGGAATATATGGCTCAGGGTGCTTGATGACGGAAGGATGCCGCGGTGAAGGTGGGTACCTCGTTAATTCTCAGGGTGAGAAGTTTATGGAACGTTATGCGCCAAAGGCAAAAGATTTGGCTTCTCGTGATGTAGTAAGTCGAGCAATGACAATTGAAATTAGAGAGGGAAGGGGAGTTGGGCCAAAGAAAGATCACATGTACTTGAATATATCGCATCTTGATCCGGAAGTAATAAAGCTCAGATTGCCAGGTATTAGTGAAACAGCAAAAACTTTTGCAGGAGTTGATGTTACTAAAGATCCTATACCTGTTATTCCAACTGTTCACTATAACATGGGAGGTATTCCAACCAACTATCATGGAGAAGTGATCACGTTGCAAAAAGGTAAAGAAGAAGTGGTAGAAGGATTATTTGCAATAGGAGAGGCAGCATGTGTTTCTGTACATGGTGCAAATCGACTAGGTTCCAACTCGCTTCTTGATCTTGTGGTTTTTGGTAGAGCTGCCGCGCTTAGGGCAAAAGAAAAATTGAAACCTGATACACCACATAAAAAATTGCATTCAGACTGCACAGATTTGATAGTAGATAGATTTAATAAAATGAGATTTGCTTCCGGAGAGTTCAAAGTAGCAAAAATACGAAGTGAAATGCAGCACACTATGCAGAAATATGCATCAGTATTCCGTGTTGCTGAAGTTTTAGAGGAAGGTAAAAAAGCTATAAAAGAAGTAGCAAAAATGATGCCTAACATTGCAGTTGAAGATCGCAGTATGATATGGAATAGTGATTTGGTTGAAGCGCTGGAGCTTGCCAATATGATTCCACAAGCAGTTATTACCATGGAATGTGCAGCTAATCGCGAGGAAAGCAGGGGTGCTCATGCTCGTGAAGATTTCCCTAAACGTGATGATAAAAACTGGATGAAGCATACTATAGCATGGCTTAAAGAAGAGAAAAGCCAAGTTAGTGTAGAAATTGACTATAAAAAAGTTGCTGAAAAAACTCTGAGCGATGAGATTGATTTCATCGCCCCGGAAAAGAGAATTTATTAGTTAACCCATCTGGTTTATTTATAAATTGACGTAGTATTGATACATAGCTCATTTGAGTAGCTGGGCTTTCTTTATGCTCCGATTGATTTGACGATCTTTGTACTTCTTGCTCTGCTGAGTTGTTAGCTAAATTTTGTTGTTCAGTAATATTTTCAGGTTGTTTTGCAGCTAGGTGATCATCTTTACGGCTTTGCTTATTGTTGGTTAATTCCTTAACAGACTTCCTAATGTCGCTAAGTCCCAAAGTGAATATCAGACAGACCACTCCTGTTATAGCTATGATGGGTAACGCTGCTCCAATTGCAATTTGTCCTTGGAAGCAAGAAAGTGTTACCATTGTAATAATAGTAGTTGCTACTGTGATTGCTAACAATACACTAGCTCTCCTGCCCGGATCAATGCATTTCCATGCAGCTTTTAGGCCATCTCCTGTTTTGTGTAGAATATGCTGACATTTTTTTGAAAAAGTTCTAACGTTATATTTTTTTTCAAGTTTTTTCCTTAGTTCTTTAGCTTTTACCTTTCCTTCTTGTGGAGTTTTTGAGTAATTTTCTAAATTACGTAAAGTGCAATAATATTTTTCAGTATGAAATTCTCGATCTTTTAGTTTCAGAGAACGGGAATCAGCACCTATTTCTAGCATCTTTGCACAAAACTTTGTTGTATTGTCGTACTTTTTCCCTAGATCAAAAATTGTTTTCATTTGCGAAAGGTGGTTGCCTTTTTCTGCTTTTTTTGTTAATGATACTTGTAGCGGTGTTCTTCCTTCTTCGTTAATGGCCTTTATGGCCTTACCTAACTGATCTTCAGATATTTCTTTTTCTTTTACTAAACTGGAAATCAACTCCAAGCATGCAACCTTTTGTTCTCCTTTTAGCGAAGCAATATAGTGCAAAGCATTATTACCCTCTTTGTCTTGAGCAGTAATGTCTGCACTATTTTGGAGAAATAACTCTAAGGCTTTATATCTATTTGTTTTTTCAAATTTTTTATCTGTACATGATCGATCTTCATTTTTTTCTTTTATATGCTGGAATAAATAATAAAGAGGTGTTTGTTTTGCTGTATTTTCAGCATTTATAGCTTTTTTAAACTGTGCTTTAAGATACTCTTTTTCTTCCTCCTTACTTACATTTAATATTATATTTGAAAATTCAAACTTTCGTTTTTGCTTTAATTCTAAAACTATTAGATGTAAAGCATTATTACCATCTGTATCTTTCAGGCTAATATCTGCTCCTTTTTGCAATAACTCCTTAAAGGATTTCTCATCTTTATTTTTAATTGCTAAATGTAATTGATAATTATCATTACTATCTGGAGTATTTATGGTATGTGGTATAATTTCTTTAATTTTTGTTCTTATTTTTGATTTTAACTCAGGTTTCTTTACTGACTTTGCTAATTTTTCTAGGAAATCACAATAGTATGTCTTTTGTTCTTCTTTTAAGTATTGTAATTCTTTTGTAGATAATCCTAAATTGTCAGAGCTGGCTCCATACTCTAGTAATTTTATAAGAAACTTAAGTGTGTTATCGTTATCTTGGATTGTGTGAGAATCATGTTTCCCTTTTATTATCTTGTTAATTAGTGCTACCTGAAAAGGAGTCTTTCCTTCTTGATTTTCACTATCAACAAGTTGTGCTAAATTTTTCTCGTTAGCTATTTTTATCAAGGTATCTAGAAACTTAAGCTTTTGTTTCTTTTTGAGCGATGCAATAAGGTGTAAAATATTATTTCCTTTTTCATCTGTTATGCCACTGACATTTGTGCAATCTTTTAGGTATTTTCTAAATTTCCTGTTGTTTCCATTTTGGATTGCATTTAGTAATTGAACGTCATTATCAGAATCCGATATTCCGTTTATTCCATCTTCAAAATCGCTATCAGAATCTGATATTCCGCTCATTTCATCTTCACAATCGCTACCGTAGCCACTGTCTTGTTCATTGTACCTACTCAAACAACTTTTAGTGATTTCAGAAATTACTTGGTTTTTTGTTTCATTTGATATTCTTTTCGATCGTTCTATTACTTCACCTAGCACTGGAAGGAAACATTGGACATAATATCTGTGATATTTTTCCTGTTCTCTAAGCGATTCTTCTAATTTAGTTAATACTTCAGGACTAGCGCCTTCCTTAAATAACCTTTTACATTCCTTGAGTGTTCCATCTCGACTTCTTGGTTTTTCATGCTTATGTTTTTCTTTTTTTACCTTTCTCTCTATAATATTATACAATTGCTTGTCTTTTTTATCTTGTTTTTTATTTTTGTTTATACATTTGTCTAGTTTATTTGCATTACTAACTAATACACTTGAATCTATAACCATATAAAAACCTCAATATTAAAGCTATTTGGCGTTAGCGCTTCAACTAACAACCTATTGAATTGGACTTTTAAATTGAGCTAGATGTTATCGAAATATAGGTGGAAAGCTAGTTTCTATTAGAAAATCTGTTGTCATAATTAAATCCCCACTTTAGCACTTGTCTACTATTTTAACTATTTTATCTTAAAAAATAATAAATGTGGCTAAACTGTGAAGCGTGAATGCTGCTAAAAGAGATAAACAAATATTTTTATAGATCTTTCGGGCTTTGTTTTTCTTCTAATTTTTTAATCCTTTCTTTATTTAGTATTGATTTTATCTCTTCTACGCTTTTATCAAGATTATCATTAATTATTACGTAATCATATTTATTACTTTTACTTATCTCTTTTTGCGCTTCGGCTAATCTACGCTCTATTTCAATTTCATCATCACTATTACGCCTTTGTAGACGCAGTCTAAGCTCTTCCATTGAGGGAGGTAGTATAAAAACACTTACAACTTTTTCTCTTAAGATTTCAAACAAATGAAATGCTCCTTGCCAATCTATATTCAGTAAAACACTTATTCCACTGCTCAGGTTTTGTTCTATAAAATCTTTTGGTATACCGTAAAAATTCTCAAAAACTTTGGCGTATTCAAGCATTTGACCAGCCTTACATAGTTCGTGAAACTTTTCTTCAGTAACGAAAAAATAGTCTTTTCCATTTACTTCACCGGGACGAGGTTTGCGTGTAGTCATAGAAACAGACATAACTAAATCAGTTGATTGCTCAAGTAATTTTTCTGATATAGTAGTTTTTCCAGCTCCAGAAGGAGAGGATAGAATCAGTAGTATGCCCTCATTTTTTACGGTCATTTTTCTTTATTTAACAAGTACATTATAGAGCTTTTTTAAGACTTTGTATTTTTTGAATCAAAGTTTAAAAGACTAGAGCCCTCTAAATTAGAATTTGATAAATTGGCATCAATAAGAGAGGAATTATCAAAGACAGTATAACGTAAATCGGCTTTTTCAAGATTTGCCTTATTCAAATTAACGTTTACAAACTTTGCTCTGCTTAATATTGAATTAGAAAAAATAGCATTTTCTAAATTCATATCTTTAAACTCAAAGTAAGAATAATTTACATCAAATTTTTCACCCTGCGATATTTTCTCTTGCAGATCTTTAATTGAAGTTATAGCACTCTCTAGACCTGTAATTTTGCTCTGTCCCTGATTGTCAATCATAATTGAATTATCAAATTTGCAATCTGTTAAATGAATATCAGCAATTGAACTTTTATATATGCTTGAAGAGAGGAAAGAGACATCACTCACTGTTGAATTATTCAAATTGCTAAGAAAAAAACTAGTCTTTCTAAAGGCATTATCATAAAACACGGAGGATTTGAAATCACTTTCAATAAAGTTTGAATTAGTGACTTTTGACTTAGACCAGCTCGAATTATCAGCTAATAATTTGAAGAATATTGAATTTTCTATCTCACTCGAATCCATATTATGGTGGGAAAGAGTACTATTATAAATTTGAGAGTCTTTAATTTTTGTCTTATAAATTGAAGTTCTAGAAAGATCTGAATCTTCTATTTTTGCAGAGGTAAACAATGAATGATCAAAGAACGAACCACTCATGTCAGAATTCACAACTTTAGTATTATGAAACTTTCCATGACAAATGTTAGCGTTATAGGTATTAACTTTATACAATTCACTAAAACTAAAATCAATATTAGATAAATCAGCATCCTGAAGGTCTGCTTCGAAAACATATGCATGTTTTATCTTGGAACCATTTAGTATAGATTTAATGAAGTTTGAATTATCCCCTTTCACATAGGAAATTTGTGAATTGCTTAAATTGGCTTTTTCGAAATTACTGTTGACTATAATGGAAGAATTAAAATAGGCGTTTGAAAGATTGCTACCTGTAAAATCCGATTTTTTTATTTCTGAACCATATATGTTAGCATTTTTTAATGAAGAAAATTGTACCTTGAGCTTATGTGCATCCACTCCAAAGAAACTTGCGTTGTCGAAATTATTTTTCTGCATAACAGTGTCGTTTATTTCACTATCACTAAAATTGATGTAGCTTGCACTTGAGTTTGATAAATTGGAGAAATTCATTTTTACATTCAAAAACTTGGTATGCAAACCAATTATATTACGCATACTTACTTTGTTGAGATTAGAATTGATAAAATCAGCATAACTGATATTAGACTGATCAAATATGATATCTGTTAAATTTGTAGAAGCAAATTTTGAAAAACTTAAATTTGTGCCTTTTATTTTAACGCCATGTAAATTAGCATTGGAAAAATTGGCACCACGCAAATCAACATCGATAAAAGACACATCTGATAAATCGGTGTTAGAAAAATCGGCACCAATTAAACTTACTCCATCAAAAATAGATTTGCTTAAATACAATTGACTAAAATTAGCACCATTTAAATTAGGACCAAAACCTTTCTTAAAATCTTGTGGTATGCTGGCTTTATTACACTGTACTAAAAATTTAGCAAAATCTTTTGTATTGTAAGATATGTATTTTACATCGTGCAGAGCACTTAAAAAATCATTGATTGCATCATCTCCATAGCATAAATGACCAACTAAAATTAATATCAAAAGTCTAATTATCTTTTTCATCGCAGGTACTTTCTTTTGTTTTTATAGCAAAGTTATACATCTCTGAGTCTTCTTCATTGTTTATTTCTTTATCCTCTAAAAGGTATGGCATCATTTCAGCAATTGCATTTATTATATCGATCTTCTTTTTCTCAATTGCTATGTCGATAGGGGACTTAAAATTATTATCAACTACTCTAGGATCAGCACCTTGTAATAAGAGAAAGCGAACTGTGTCTATTTGACCTTGTTTCACTGCATAAATTAGAGGAGTATCACCCAATTTATTTCTAAATCTTAGTATTTCTTGAATTGTTAATCCAATTTTTTCTAGCTTATTTATTACTCCTCTTAGACAAATTAAGTTGCCCTTCTTGATGCAGTAAAAAAATTGCTTACTGTAATCATCAGTAAATATAGTTTTAGGAAGGTGCTCATTTAGGCTATCATATTGTCTTTTATATATAGACTTGCTTTTATGTTTTTTTATTTCTTTGTTTAGCTTTGTCCATTTTTCGCTTTTTTCATTTTTTTTGTTCACAGGTGTTATATTGTCAGGCTGTTCTTCTTTCTTTTTCTCTGTTAATTGGCTTGTTGAAAGTTCGGTGTCTTTTTTGCTAATCTCCTCTTCAGGCTGTAGGTTTGTTTGATTATTGTGACTGATTTTCTTCTCTTCAGGTTCTTCTTTTTTTTCTTCTGATAAAGGACTTGTTAGAGCTTTGGTATCTTTTATATTAGTCTCCTCTTCAGACTGTAGGTTTGTTTGATTACTTGAAGGTACTTCTTCATTGATTACATTTGTTGGGTCTGTGATTTCTTTGAGTTCGCTCAGAAGCGGCGAAGTTTTTTCAGCATCAGTGTTGCTTTTCGATACGTCTTCTTGATTTATACTGCTTTCATTTTTATTTTCTTCAGGCTGTTCTGCAGCAAGCAGGTTAGATATAACAATTAATAGTATGAAGAATGCTTTATATTTCATAAACATTGCAAATATAGGCTTAATTAAAATGATACTATAATCAAATGATTAATCTACAGTAAAAAATGCCTTAGGGTTTTATTTATATTTGCTAATAGAAAATAAAATGCTAAAATTAGATAGGCTATTTCGAGTGAAATTAATACTTTTTCTTACTCAAGCTTTTTAAAATTATATAATTTTTTTAGGGGTATATGTTACCACAAAATAAACAATTACTAGATGCTGCTGAAAGCGGTCAGCTAAATCTTGTTAAGCAGGCTATACAGGGCGGAGCAGATATTAATGCTGCAGATGAACATGGAAGTACTGCATTAATGTTAGCTGCTATATTTGGTTATCCAGATGTAGTGAAGTTTCTGATAGGAGTAAAAGCAGATGTTAATATGAAAGATAAAGAGGGAAACACTGCTCTAATTTGGGCTGCTAAATCGGGTAATTTAGGTATAGTAAAGTATCTGATAGGAATAAAAGCAGATGTTAATATGAAAGATAAAGAGGGAAACACTGCTCTAATGTGGGCTATTAGATTAGGTGAGGTGAATATAGCAAAGTGGCTGATACACGCAGGAAAAGCAAGGATTGATGAAAAAGATACCTGTGAATACACTGCATTAATGTTTGCTGCTGGATTCGGTCATTTAGGTATAGTAAAGTATCTGATAGGAGCAAAAGCAGATGTTAATGTTATAAGTCGAAATAAAGGAAGAACAGCACTAATGCTTGCTGCTGTAGGAGGTCATTTAGATATAGTAGAGTGCCTAGTAGAAGCAAAAGCAGATGTTAATATGAAAGATAAAGAGGGAAACACTGCTCTAATATGTGCTACTAAAGAGGGTCATTTAGAGGTAGTGAAGTACCTGGTAGAAACGGCAAAAGCAGATATTAATACAAAAGACAATAATGGAAACACAGCACTAATTTGGGCTGCTAAAAATGGAAAACCAGATATAGAAGAATATCTTAAAAATTATATACAAAAAAAAAGTTACATACAAAAAAAAGAACTTTTGCAGGAATATATCTATGTTGGTGTTGGTAGTGCAATAGGCTTAGCTTTAGGTATGGCAATAGCATATTATGCAGGAGCAGCTATTGGAGTTTGTATAGCATCAGCTGTCGTTGGTCTAGCGCTAGGTGGAGTAGCTGGTTACGTAATTGCAGAAGTGAAAAAAGAAAAGGATAGAGATCCAAATATAGACGTAGCTACCGCACTTAAAAATGTTTTCACTACTCAACCTTTAAGTGAAAATGTGATAGCTTTAAAGTGGAAGTAGTAAACTAAAGCTGGCTTTGTGTTTATAGTACTTTTTGCAAATAAATGCTCAGTGGTAATTTGCGTACTAAACGGTGTCATCTAAGTAGCTGACACTGGTTTCTATCATTATCAGAAACGTTATATTTTAGCATAACTTTTAACTCACAAATTTAACTGGATGCCAGTGCTGGCTACTTTTATGACATCTATCATTTTATGTTTATAGTATTTTTTGCAAATAAACGTTCGTAGTTGTAAATTAAATGCAAAAAAATACTTGACACATTTGGTAAGTTGATTATTATCAGTAAAAATGAGGGTATTTTAGAGCTCGAAATCCACCTTATTCAAGTCTGCAGACTTTTCAATTAATTTTTCAATAAAAAATATAGCACAGTCTACTTCAGTGCGTACACGTACGCTTAATTTCTGTCATAAGGTGTGTTATATTTTTCTAAATCTTTTCTTTATAGGAGGGTCATTATGTCTAAAATTCCTTAAACATTAATTTTTAACTTAAACATTTATTAAATAGTGCAGTACTGCCTTACGCGTTGCTAATCCAAACTTTACTTGCTGTAAAATAACACAATCTGCTATATCATTGCTAATTTCGATACCTCTATTTATTGGTCCTGGGTGCATAACAATTGCATCTGGTTTTGCGTGCGATAGTTTTTGTGCATCAAGTCCATACAAATGAAAATATTCTTTTTCTGAAGAATTATTATTCATGCGCTCTTTCTGCAACCTCAAGAGCATAATTACATCAGCATCCTTTATACCTTCAGTTAATGAATAATGAAGTGAATCTACTTCAGGAAGATGCTTACAAATCAAAGCTGGTGGTGCAACTAAGCTTATTTTTGCTCCAAACATTTTTAGCAATCTTATATTTGATCTTGCAACTCTACTGTGCAAAATATCTCCACATATCACAATTTTGAGGTTTTTTATTTGCTTTTTATGACTGATAATTACGAGATAATCTGCAAGAGCTTGAGTTGGGTGTTCACTGCTTCCATCGCCTGCGTTGATTAGCGAGCAGTTGACATGCTTTGCCAATGTATTAATAATACCACTACTTTTATGCCTGATTATCATATAGTCAGGATTCATTGCATTTAGTGTTTTTATCATATCTTTTAGATCTTCCCCTTTGTTAATAGAAGAAGATTTTATTGGTAAAGTTATAACATTTGCTCCAAGGCTCTTTGCTGCTATTTCAAAAGATGCGAGCGTACGTGTTGAATCTTCAAAGAATAGGTTTATGACTATTTTATTTTTCAGAACATGACTATTTTCAACTTTTTCTTCAAGGTATTGATTGGCTAATTTAGTTATATTTTCTACATCACCGATTGTGAGGTCTGAGATATTTAATAAATTCCTTCTCTTGTCCATAGCTCCTTTTTTGAGCTTATTCTACTTTCTTAATTTCAATTACACAACTGTAAAGTAAAGTAGAAGGAAGCTATAAAATTTTATTTCCACTTACATTCATCTGCTATCATAACAGCCTCAAAGAGATGCTTCTCAAGCTCACTTATAGGCAGAGTACTTTGTAGGTAATTTCCCCAAGATTTTAACACATCAGAAGTTTCAATACCTTCAACAATAGGATATTCTTGATTTTTTTTAGCATATAGCTCTTGAGCCTGTTTGCTTACAAAAAACTCCAATAAAGCTATGGCATTTTCTCTGTGTTTTGCGTTTTTTGTTACTGCTGCACCACTAATATTCACCATTACACCATCACTCGGAAAGAAAGCTCCTAACTTTTCTGTGATATTCTTTTTATTTTCTGATGAAAGGATTCTTGCAAAGTAGTAGCTATTTACTATTGCAACATTGCCTTCACCAGCGGCTACAGCATAAATTTGATCTGTGTCACCACCGCTTGGTTTTCTTGCCATGTTGCTTACAATTCCACTCACCCATTCTTTTGTTTTTTCAAAACCATTTTTTGCAATCATAAAAGCGATCAATGATCGGTTATATGGACTTGTGGAAGAGCGTACTAATATTTTCCCTTTCCATTTTTCATTCGCTAAATCTTCATAGGTACTTAATTCCTTAGGATCTACTGATTCTTTATTGTAAACCAATATTCTAGCTCTTTTTGTGAGACCAAACCAATAATCTTCATTATCTCTAAATTTTGCAGGTATGGCATTTTTTAGAGTCTCTGAATCCACTTGAGATAAGAGCCCTCTTTTTTTGGCTAAAATCAAATTCACTGCATCTGCAGTTAAAAACAAATCAGCTTCACCGCCATTTTCCATACGTGAAAGCAATTGGGAATAATCGTCAATGATATAACGTACCTTGATGCCAGTGGTTTTTGTAAAATCATCAAACAAACTATGTACTAATTCTTCTTTACGAGATGAATAAACGTTTACTACTTGTGAATCATCAATTCCGCTATTTTTATATAAAAAATTAACGAC
Source organism: Wolbachia endosymbiont of Chrysomya megacephala (assembly GCF_008245065.1). NCBI lineage: Bacteria > Pseudomonadati > Pseudomonadota > Alphaproteobacteria > Rickettsiales > Anaplasmataceae > Wolbachia > Wolbachia endosymbiont of Chrysomya megacephala. The sequence continues at coordinate 181,553 of NZ_CP021120.1, read as the reverse complement.
TATCAATACAGCCGCTACTAAAGATATAAATATTAAACCTTTTTTCATAAACAAACCCCTTCCTTGTCATCATCTCAAGCTATCAAAATAGCAAGGTCTTAGCAAGTGTAAATCTTCAAAACGTTGCAGTTACAGTACTGGAATAGCGATAAAAAGAAGTACGAGCCAGATTTAATTAATAATATAAGTAATATCTGGATGGCCACATCGTTCAGCAACTACTTGTAACAATTTTGAACTAATCTTTTCTTGACTGCTTTTTACAGTTTTAATAGCTGTTTCATTAGGATTTTCACTATTAGCATCTTTTGTATCTAATAACAAGTAATCTTTAAAATCAGTTTTGCTCCAATGATGAATTGTGCAAGCTAAAGTGAAAAGCAGTAGAGTGCCTGAAATTGCAACGATTGGCCAGTAAATAGTAGGATTTGTGTATGAACTTACTATGTTGCTCAAACCACCTGTTGAATAAAGTGCTAAAGGGAAGGTTATGTTTCCAGTAATAAGAACTGTTCCTAAGATAGGAAGCCATATTCTATCATTGATTAATGAATTTACTTTACTCTTGTAATAGATTGGCTGGCCTGTAAGTTCTACGATCTTCGGATCACTTTTTGCTTCTTCTGGAAGAGAGTGAAACGTAAAGTAAACACGATTACCGTTGCTATATTTTAATACCAAAGATTTGATGCATTTCTTGTCTTTTGAAAGTGTATTTGATATCTCATCTAAAACTTCTTGAGTATCTCTTTTTGTGATCTTGTGCTCCTTAGTACGTACTGCTTGCATAAATTCCCACATAATTCCCAAGGCTAAACAAGACGCTAATACTCCGACAAATATAGTAACAGGATTTATGCTGCCGATGAATCCAATGAATTCTCTTTGCTTCACAGCTAAAACGATTGACGTAATACAACATGCCGTAATAAGACCTACAAAAGGCATTGTAACTTTCTTCTTTTGCATCGTATATTTTACTTTCTGTAAAAATCTGTTTGTCTTTTTATTATCTCCAAGCAAAGATTTTTCAGAGCCATCTGTTTGATATGATGGTGGAGGAGTTGGATTTGCCTTCACTCTTTCTTTTAAATTTTCTAATGTTTTTTGACTATTCCAAGGTTCGCTGTATACTGTTTCTTGAGAAGGTGATCTGCTAACTGATACACTATCTGAACTCTTTTTTGGAGATTCTGTATTTTGCTCTATGGATGCATAAATAGGTTCTGAACTGTTCACATTCGATTCTTTTTGCCTTTCTTCATCAGAACTTGATTCGCTAGCCGAATTTGTTTGTAACGCTGTGTTTCTAGGTGCTGGTGTTGGTTGAGTTGCTGCACTATTTTCACTCACCGTTGTATGAGAAACCAGTGTGATGTTATCTTTATTTCCTGATTCAGGCATATTCGCTCCAAAATTAATTACAATGTTATGTTGATTACGCTATAGTTATTAAGATATAGTGAATACTAATTTAAGAATAAATATTAGTATAAGAACTGCTGATCAAAGATCCTTTCATTCAAAGGGCAATCTTTGTCAAAAAGTAGAGTGACTGTATTTTCGTGATCTTTCTGTATTTTTACCTGCGATATGTCGTGAAATTCCTTGTAATCTGATACTACAAGTGCTGGACGATTTTCCACGTCGTTGATATCAATTTGCACTATTGTATCATTTGAGATTAACGCTCCATTCCAACGCCTTGGGTAGTAGCTATTGATGGAAGTCAGTGCAAGTAAATTTGAATTAAGTGGTAAGATTGGCCCACCGGCAGAGAAGTTATATGCAGTGCTACCTGTTGGGGTAGACAATATAATTCCATCTCCTCTGAATTTTTCTACTTTTAGCTTATCATTAATGGTAATATTCATCTCCACTATTTGATTTGCATTTCTAAAGACATACACTTCATTTACTGCGATGTAATGGTGTTTTTTGCCACTTATGTCTGTGGCTTCCATTTTTAGTAAAGTTAGCTGAGTAGGAACTGCATGTTCTATATGATCAATTAGATCTTCAAAGCATTTATTCATCAAAAATCCGACGTTACCGGTATTTATTCCATACACATGTATATCTTTATTTCCTATGACGTAGTTGTGTAGGGTGCGTAGCATAAAACCATCGCCACCAACAACTATCAGCAGATCAACTTCATGCTTACCTGCTTCTGCTATATTGATAAAATTGAGTTTCTGTAGTAGTTTAGATACTTCCTGAGACTTGGGTAGCGAAGAAGCAATATAGCCTACATTTTTATATTTATACATGTTAAATAAAGAGGGGAGGAACTAAAAAAGACTCCCGTATTTATCATTAAACTTAGCTATTTTACTATCCTTCTCCCCTGAACCGCTTGTCAAACTTCCAGTCCATGCAGGATGAGTAAGAGGATCTCTATCAAGCTTTATTCTTTGACCTTCTTTTCCATAAGTGGAATAAGTTTCAAACTCTTGACCATCTGTCATAACTATAGTAACTTTGTGATAATCGATTTCTGCCATTGTTCTTACAAATTTCTTACCAGCTAAGATTTTAGTGAATCTGGTTCATTTGGTCAATCATTATTGTGAAATATTGACAAAAAATAAATAAAGTAGTATTCTCAATGAAGAATGAAAAATTTTTTATGATTTTTGCTTTTCCTGGTCAGGGCTCCCAATTTGTAGGAATGGGAAAGAGCTTATATGATGAATTTTCAGTTGCAAGGAACGTATTTGATGAAGTAGATGACATATTGGGTAGAAAGCTGTCTCATTTGATTTTCAATGGCCCTATTGAGAAATTAACCATCACGGAAAACGCTCAGCCAGCTATAATGGCAGTGTCAATTGCAACGCTACGTGTTATGAAGCACGTATTTGGTGAATCTCTTTACAGCGTTCAGTATGTTTGTGGGCATTCAGTTGGCGAGTATACAGCGCTGTGTGCTGCAGGGGCATTGACGCTTGAGTCTGCAGTCAAGTTGCTAAAAGTTCGTAGCGAAGCAATGCATGAAGCTTCACTAAAATGCAAAGGTGGAATGTTTGCTCTACTTGGAGCAGAAATAAGTGAAGTAGAAGGTATATTAAAATCAGCTCAAATTGATTGTGAAATTGCAAACGATAATGGTGGTGGGCAGGTAGTGGTGAGTGGTACTGCAGAGGCTCTTGAGGTCTTACCTGATTTATTCAAAAACTCAAGTGTCAAGAAAATGATAAAATTACAAGTTAGTGGGCCTTTTCATTCATCTTTTATGAAACCTGCTGATGAAAAACTTCTGGAATTTTTAAAAAGCATCAACATAACTCGCCCTTCGATTCCTTTTGTATCAAACGTTACAGCTAAGGAAGAAAGTGATCCAGAGATCATAAGAGCTTTGCTCGCTAAGCAAGTTGTAAGTAGAGTAAGATGGAGAGAGATGGTTTTATATATGACAAGCCATGGCACTAATAAGTTTGTTGAAGTTGGCCCTAACAAAGTTTTATCTAATCTAGTTAAAAGAATTGATCAGTCTATCAGTGTGAAAAATATAGATAGTATTGGTGATATTAATAGCTTTTTTGATGAATCATTAGTACTAACAGCGAAAAATTTAAAAGTTGGGTTAAGTTAAAGCATATCTATGTAATATCATTCAAGTAGCTAACACTAGTTCCTTTATGATGGTGTCATCCCAGTGCTTGGCACTGGGATGACACCGAATAGGCTACTTGAATAATACCGAAAGAGCTACTGGAACGACAAGGGGCTGTTTGAATAGCACCCTTCCGGTGTCTCAAACTACAACAGTTGTGAATAGAGAGTAATACGAAAAATTATACAATCAACGAACTACCTGTCATCTCGTTTGGCTTTTTGAGTCCAAGTAGCTGTAAAATAGTAGGAGCAATATCAGATAATTTTCCATCTCTCAGTTTTAAATTTTCACAAGATATAATAAATGGAACTTTATTTAGAGTGTGCGCTGTGTGAGGTGTGTTATTTTCTTCATCGAACATACATTCCACATTACCATGGTCTGCTGTAACAATGAGTGCAGTATTACCCACTTCTTTGACAACGCTGAGTACTTTTGCAAGGCAATCATCTACAGCGAGCACAGCTTGCTCGGCCGCTTTTATATTACCTGTGTGTCCCACCATATCAGGGTTAGCGTAGTTTACAACTATCAGCGCAAATTCTTGATAATAAATTTTTTTTACAAGCTCTTCTGTGAGCTCAAAGGCTGACATTTCAGGCTGCAGGTCATAAGTTTTAACTTTTGGTGAAGGAATTAGTATTCTTTCTTCACCAGAAAAAGGTTCTTCTCTTCCACAATTAAAAAAGAAAGTCACATGCGCATATTTCTCAGTTTCTGCAATGCGCAATTGCCGTAATTTATTGTCTTCTATTATCTCTCCCAAAGTGTTGGCAAAAGATTCAGGAGGAAAGAGATAAGGTATTTTTAAGTCCGCTTTATATTGCATCATACTTAAAATTGAAGAGAATTTTGCCACTTCAGTATAGCCTGCTTTACCAAGACAAATACTTGCCAATTGTATCATTCGATCAGCACGAAAGTTAGCCAATAGCAATCCATCTTCTGGTTTTATACCTTGATAATCGCCTATTATTGCGGGCCTGATAAATTCATCGGTTATATTATTTTGATAATTTTCATCAATAAGCGATACTGCATCATCATAACGAGGCGCCTTTGCAAATGCGATGGCTTCATAAGCTTCAATTGTTCTTTCCCACCTATTATCACGGTCCATAGCATAATAACGCCCAGAGACAGTGGCGATTCTTATATCATTTTCCTTTATGCTTTCTGTAAATTCTTGAATGCATCTTTTCCCTGAATTTGGCAATGTATCTCTGCCATCTAAAAATGCGTGTATTACAACTTTAATTCCGCGCTGTGATATCTTGTTTGCTAAAGCTGAAATGTGCTTTTGATGCGAATGAACACCACCATCTGATATCAATCCCATTATATGGCATATGCCATTCTTACTTTTTAGATCATTAATAAAATTCTGTAGATTTGCATTATTTTCTATCGTTTCGATTTCTTGATTAATACGCTGAAGGCTTTGCATTACCACTCTACCACTGCCAATATTCATATGGCCAACTTCTGAATTGCCTATTTGGCCTTCTGGTAATCCAACATCAGTTCCACAGGCAGATAAACTGCACTTTGGATAATTAGAGCGGATATATTGCCAATAGGGTGGGTTTGCATTGCTAATAGCGTTGTATTTACTATTTTCTATTCCATTGCCCCAGCCATCTAGTATACATAAAACGACTGATTTAAAGTTCATATAAAAGTTAACATCGAAACCCTCAATGGTACCAAAAACAAACTCTTCTCACAACTTTTGTGTTAAAATAAGAGATAGAAAAAGCTGCTTGGAGGCAATGGTATATGAAGTTTTTCATAAAATATTTTATTAAAGTGATTGACAGTTGCTGAAGTGTTTACTAAAACACTTGCATAGCTTTAATAGTGAGGTTAAATGAGCTCTAGCCAATATATAAAAGGTAATACTTTAGCAACATCAGGCGCTATAGTTAATACAAACAAGTTCGTAAGTTTTTTAAAAAATAATACACACATTACAAAGCTTATTTTACGATGTTCAAAAATTAATTATGAGGTTATAAAAGAATTAGCTCAGCTTTCTCATCTTACTTCACTTGATCTAAGTTGCTGTTGTATTGGTACAGAAGGTGCGAAGATTTTAGCAAGCGGAAATCTTATAAATCTTACTTCGCTTGATTTAGGAGGAAACGAAATTGGTGATGAAGGTGTAGAGGCTTTAGCCAGTGGAAATCTTACAAGTCTTACTGAGCTTAAATTATATGATAATAAAATTGGCGATAGGGGGGCAAAAGCTTTAGCGAGTGGAAATCTTACAAATCTTACTTTACTTAGTTTAGGATTTAATGAAATCAGTGACAAAGGTGCGGAAGCTTTAGCGAGTGGAAATCTTACAAATCTTATTACACTTAAAGTATATGATAACAGCATTAATTACAGAGATGTACAGACTTTGGCGAGTGGAAATTTGGTGCGTCTTACTTCGCTCATTTACAATTATTGCAGTATTGATGAAACATTGCCAAAAAATGTCCTTCCTCAATTAAAAAGGAAATGTAATAAAAGAAAAATAGGAGAGGAGCCAGATAGCAAGCTAAGTGAAGCGCAGACATCTTTGCATTTTGACAGTAAAGGCTTTAAACCTATATAACTTCACACGTTTTGTCTGTTTAATAGACAAAAAAAAAGTAGTGAATTTTGGGCTAAAAGTGAAATGTACAGATTGTATAAAATAGTGCTCCCCGGGCCGGATTCGAACCAGCGACCAATTGGTTAACAGCCAACTGCTCTACCACTGAGCTACCGAGGAATAAACTGCTTTCAACTTATCACATTGAACGCCGATTGTAAACGATTTTTATGTAGACTTTAGACCTAGATATCATTCCAGTGCATGGAGCTGTAATCTAGTTCTTATTACCTGATATGCTCATTTGACAGTTAAGTCTTCTCTACCCCTATTTGCATAATACCTTCGTTTACGGTTAAAAGATATCGAGGTAGTAGGGTGTATTAGTTTTTGCAAGCTGTTATTTTGCTATGGATTGCTGTAATGGCATCATCTATTTTATTGTTATCACAGCCTGTTTGGGCAAGTTCGGCATTTCCACCGCAATCCCTTCTGGTTAAAGTAGATACTAGCTCTTTTGCATTGATCTTATTAGTTAAATCTTTACTTACTTTAACAATCAAAACTGTTTTATCCTTTTCTATTACCATGAAGGCTATTACAGTTTTCGGTTTTTGTTGCTGTAGAGCAAATTCCCTTATTATACTTCCTGGAACGTTATTGAAAGTGTGGCTTACGAAATTTATTCCATTTATTTCGGTACTTTTTACAGTTTCTACACTGATAAGCTTTTTATAAAGATTTTTTATTTTGACTTCAAATTCTTTGCGCTCCTGGCTTAAAATACTGAGTCGACTTATTATTTCATTTACTGGTGCTTTTACGCATTCTGCAACTTTTTTTAAGCTAATTTCGTTATTGCGTACATAATTAATTGCTTCTTGACCGGTTAAAGCTTCAATTCTTCTTACTCGAGATGCAACGGAACATTCTGCTGCTATCTTAAACAAACCAATTTCTCCGGTACGCTCCACGTGTGTACCACCACATAATTCTTTTGAATCTCCAATTTTTACAACCCTAACATTATCACCATATTTTTCACCAAATAAGGCCATCGCTCCTTCGTCTATTGCCTCATCCATACCTTGAACTTTTGTGGACGTAGAAAGATTTTCTCTGATTAGAGAGTTTACTATATCTTCTACTGAAGACAGCTGATCCTGAGTGACTGGCTTATTGTGACTAAAGTCAAATCTTAGTCTATTTGGTGCGACTAGAGAACCTTTTTGAGTAACGTGATCACCTAAGATTTTTCTGAGTGCAAAGTGTAGAAGATGTGTAGCTGAATGATTTCTTCTTAAGTCTTGTCTTCTTTTTTTATTAATACTAGCTGTAACTGTGTCACCTTTACGAACTGAACCAGATTCAACTATACATCTGTGTAAATATAGGTCGTTAATCTTGTTGGTATTTTCCACTGTTAACGTACTTCCATCAGACTTTATAAAATTTCCAGTATCTCCCACCTGTCCACCTGACTCTCCATAAAAAGGTGTTTTATCAAGTATAATAGTTATCTTTTCTCCTTCTTTTGCAGAATCAATTACTTCATTTTTAGAGGAAATTATTGCGAGTACTGTTGCATCCTTTACTTCATCACGTTCATAACCAACAAATTCCGTTTTGCCAAACTGATCGATTAAATTAAACCATACTTGTTCAACAGATTTTTCACCAGATCCAGTCCAATTAGCACGTGCTCTTTCTTTTTGCTCTTTCATTGCATTATCAAAACCTTTTTGGTCAAAATTTATTTTCCTTTCTTTCAAAATATCAAGTGTGATATCCAAAGGAAATCCATAAGTGTCATATAGTTTGAATGCTGATTCTCCAGATAGAGTGTCACCTGATTTTAAATCTGCAGTGAATTTGTCCAAGAGATTAATGCCTTTCATTAAAGTGTCTTTAAAGTTTTCTTCCTCTGATTTTAACGTTGTTTCTATTAAGCTTTTAGCTCTGATTAGCTCTGGATAAGCATCTCCCATATAAGCCAAACTTGTGCCATCTATGAGTGCAGGAAAAACAAGGTTCAATAGAGAATCATTATATCCAAGTAGGTGGATATAACGTGCTGCTCTCCTGATCAATCTGCGTAGTACATAATTTCTTCCTTCATTTCCAGGAAGCACTCCTTCTGCGATGAGAAATGCAGCTGCACGAAGGTGATCTGCGATAATCTTATGAGCTACTTTATTTTCCGTATTTCCACAGTACTCTTGCGATTTACTTACCAGAGCAGAAAATAGGTCAATATCATAGTTATCATGAACGTTCTGCATAACAGCTGCTATTCTTTCAAGGCCCATTCCGGTATCGATGCATTTTTTTGGTAATTTTTGTAAATTACCTTCTTCATCTTTATTAAATTCCATGAACACCAGGTTCCAAATTTCAACAATTCTGTCGTCTTCATGTAAAGCGGAATTTCCATGATCGTAAAAGATTTCAGAACATGGGCCACATGGACCAGTATTGCCCATGCTCCAAAAGTTATCATCTGTTGTAATTCTTATGATTTTATCATCTGAAAAGCCACTTATCTTACGCCAAATTTCATATGCTTCATCATCAGTGTGGTAAACAGTTATGGATAGTCTGTTTTTATCAAGAGACAATTCTTCAGTAATAAATTTCCACGCAAATTCTATCGCAGTTTCTTTAAAGTAATCACCAAAGCTAAAATTTCCGAGCATTTCAAAAAATGTGTGATGCCGAGATGTATAGCCAACATTTTCAAGATCATTGTGTTTACCACCTGCTCTGAGACACTTTTGACTTGAGACGGCACGTTTCATTTCAGTTTTTTGCGTGCCGGTAAAGATGTTTTTGAACTGTACCATACCAGCATTTGTAAACATGAGTGTTGGATCATGCTCTGGAATCAAAGGAGAAGAAGGAACTTGCTCGTGATTATTATTTACAAAAAATTTTATAAATCTTTCTCTAATTTCGTTTAGCTTCATCGTTTTTACTGAGGTTATCTATGCATAATAAGTTGTAACAGAAGTAAAATCAATTTATCAATCTAAATATTAATATATACATTACTTAGTATAATAAAAGTAACTTTTACATAAAAATTTTAATAAAAAGATATAGGTTTAAATATTTTATCCACTAACATAGAGAAGTATTTGTTAATTCAAATAATATTTTTGTTAATTAATTTAAGGAGTGTGAAATGCCAAAAAAATTCCAAAACACTAAGAATAGCATGCGAAAGAGAGAAACAACAAATAAGCAGGAGATGGATGGTCCAACAATTAGAATTGTATCTGACTTGGAAAGTATAAAACAAAACAGAAGAGTAGAATTTTTAATTAAAGGAGAGAATTTAACAGTAAAAGACCTCTCTATATCTTCTAGAGCAGCTGAGATAGGCTTGGTTACAGGAATAGTAAATTCAATAGACATTCCTCAAGCAATTCGTGAATCGACAATAGATGGAATTATTTTAGGTCTTAAGAGTGGAGAAATAGAAAAAAGTAAAGAATATAATTATAGAGAATTTAAGAAAATATATCTAAAAAACCTTGTAGATGAATTGGGTAAGGATAGTTCAAAAAAGCTAAAAGAAAGAACTGATGAAAATAGCCAATTGAGAGAATCTACTACTGAAGAAATTGATTATCAGATGCAGGAAGATGTAACTATCGAATCAGCTTCTTTAACAAAACAAGAATTCGATTTTGCATCAAGCAAAGTAACTACTAAAGAGATTAATGACGTAATAAATGAAATAGAAGAATCAAATGCTAGTTATGGAATTACTCCTGAAGATATAAGTAGTGTTTCCCGTTTTGATAGTAATTCACAAGAAGTGTTAGATCATTCTATATTTAATAGCACAGATGTGGAAGGGCCTAAATTACCCGAAATAAATGGAGGACAGTATATAGGAATAGCAGGGATTGCTGGTGGTATATTTGGTGGAGTGCTAGCAGTAGCTTTTGCAGGATTAGGATACTTTGTATGGCATAGAAAAAATAGGGAAGGTAGTTACGATGTTGAAAAAGCGATGAAAAACCTTCCTGAACAAGCTCAACTTGAGCATTCCGGATCTACATCAGAAATAGAATCTTTGCTCAGCAATGCTACATCGGTAGCACATCTATCTTCTCAGATTAGTGTCGAGTAAGATTCCAGAGTTTGATGGCACAACAGTGCCATCAACTTAGCTCTTACAGCACTTATATGCTCTGGAACCAAAGGAGAAGAAATTTTCCTGTCTTACAAAAAATTTTATAACTCTTTCTCTAATTTTATATCGTTTTTACTAAGGTATAATAAATTGCAATGAGAAATTCAGATATTAATATATGTATTATTTAGTATAATAAAAATATAAAAATCTTAGTGAAAAGATGTGGACTTAAATAATTTATCTTTTATACATAAGGAAATATTGGTCAGCTTGGGGGTCATATATGTCAAGAAGATTTAAAAATACTGTAGGAAAAAAAAGATCAATCAATAAGGAAAAAAGGAATAGATGGATTAGTATTGAATCAGAATTGCGAGATGTAGAACAAAACAGAACAATATATTTTCTATTGGGAGGAGGTGATTTAAAACTTAAGTATGTATGTATGCTTGACGATACATCTTATCGTATTCTTGTTGCTGAAGGAGAAATAGTGCATGCAGAAAATCCAAAAGTGATGATTGATGATATTGTTTCTGATCTCAAGAGTGGAAAAATACGAAGTTATAAAAGATATAATGCCAAAGAGTTTTATGAAAAGTATCTCAAAGAGTTTTTGAGTAATGAGAACTTGCAAAAGCTGGAAGCTGGTGATATTGAAAATACAACAGCAGAACTACCAAACTTAAAACAAGTAATGGAAGAAATGAAAAAATCAAACGCTAGCAATGGAATTACAATGCGAAATATAGAAAGTGTTCAAAATACGACGAATATTTTGGGTAATCCTATGATTCATGATACAAACTTGAGAGAGTTTAAATTATTGGAAACACCTTCAAACGAGAAAAATAATATAGTGTTCACAGTAGGTATGTTAGCAGTAACAGTAGCTTTGGTAGCAGCTGTACCATTTAAATGTTGGTTTTATAATAGAAAAAATAAAAGCCATAGTAGTGCTAAGGAAGAAACTCCATCTAGTTATTTATTAAGTGCAATAACTTTAGAAAGTGGAACTAATTCTATTCGTTAGCCAAAATATTGCAAAAATAGAATTTTTTTATTATTTTTTTACAGTTTCCTCATTTAATAATTTTTATGCTCTAATTATTATACTTAATTTATCATTACCTGTTGTGTAAACAGGATGAGAATTTTCAATAATCTACATCCTTTAGTAAGAAAAAATCAATACATTCACGATAAATTTACCTCATATCTGTGTTTTATATGTGGAATTTCGAATGGAAAATTATGCAGGCAAAGAAAGAAGAATAGTGAATATAGTTACTCAACATTGGAGTGATATAAAAGGATCAGATAGAGAATGGCCAGAAAGACATGAAATAGACACTGCAGAAATCATGGAGTCATGGCAGCATTGTTTTATCATTGAAGTTAAAGATCGAGGTTATATTTGTGAAAATGCAGGAGAAAAAGCTATTGAATTCTATGGTTTTGAAAAAAAGATGTACATCGATGATAAGTATGCAATTGATGCACCATTTTTGCGGTTATATAAAATAGATGCAGTTATTGATAAACTTGAGACTGTAATAGAGAGTAAATGCTCAATTAACGAAGAGGAAGAAAGTGAAAGTGTTAAAATGAGGCAAGTATTGTTGCCAATTGGAGATAAAGAAGGTATAACACATATACTGGGTGTGATTACATTCAAGCTGCTTTAAAATACAATTTTAATTTGATTTTTTAATAAAGTTATCTATACTCATACTTAATTACTAATAAAGAACTAAATAGTGATGTTTGTAAATTTGTTTAGAATATGACGAAAATAAAATTAAAAACCAAATCTTCTGTCAAAAAGCGCTTTCACCTTACAGCTAAGGGTAAAGTCATCTCTACTCAGTCAGGTAAGAGACATGGCATGGTAAAAAGAAGTAAATCTAATATTCGTAATCAACGCGGTACAACGATTCTCAATAAATCTGACTCGCGTATAGTTAAACTTTATATGCCTTATGGTATTTAATAAAATGGAGGTAAGATAAAAATGGCTCGGATAAAGCGTGGAACCGCTACTCATGCTCGTCATAAAAAGGTATTAAAATTAGCAAAGGGTTATAGAGGACGGGCAAAGAATTGTTATAGAATTGCATTACAAAGGGTTGAAAAAGCACTACAGTATGCTTATAGAGACAGAAGAAATCGCAAGCGTGATTTTCGTGGTTTGTGGATAATACGTATTAATGCAGCGGCAAGAGAACATGGACTTACTTATGGTAGGTTTATGCATGGTCTTAAACTTGTTGGAGTTGATTTGAATAGAAAAATTCTTGCTGAGATGGCTGTTAATCATAAGGATGATTTTGCTAAATTAATAGAAACTGTAAGTAGTAAGTTAGCAGAAAATTCCTAAAGCAAACACACCTGAAAACATGAGAATTATTTTCATGGGGTCACCGGGGTTTGCTGTTGGTGCGTTAAACTTACTATTGAAATTACAGAGTGAAGTAGTAGCAGTATATACCAAAGCTCCAAAGCCTTCTGGACGTAGGCAGAGGTTAACAAAATCGCCAGTACACATCGTTGCTGAAAAAAGTGACATAGAGGTATGTACTCCTGCCTCTTTAAAATCTTCGATAGAGCAAGAAAAGTTTGGAAATTTTAAGCCAGACGTTGCAGTTGTTGCTGCGTATGGATTGATACTTCCAAAAGAAATTTTAAATATTCCCAAATATGGTTGTATTAATATTCATCCATCATTGCTGCCTAGGTGGCGCGGTGCAGCTCCGATACAGCACACAATTTTAGCCGGAGATCAAGAAACCGGAGTTAGCATTATGCAGCTAGATGAAGGATTAGATTCTGGCCCTATTTTAAAACAGAAAAAATTTCTTATTGAAAAAAGCGATAATTATAAGACGTTGTATGATAAATTGTCTGAATTAGGTAGTGATTTACTGCTGAAAGTACTAAACGAAATTGAAAAGCAAGTTCCCTTAAAACAGAGCGATAACGATGCGTGCTATGCTGACAAAGTAAAAGACTATAAAATTTACGCAAGTGACGCCTGTGAAATTGCTTATAGAAAGGTTAAAGCATTTTATCCAAAAGCATTCATTAAGGTAGAGAATAAACGTATCAAGATACTTGATGCTGAATTTGAAGCCTTCACTTCAGGACAAGGTGAGATCATTAATGATAATATGCATATAAGTTTAAAAGGTGGTACTTTAATTCCTAAAGTTGTACAAATGGAAGGAAGAAATCCTTGCGATATTAAAGATTTTGTTCGTGGCTTAAAATCAAGTTTAACAAAAAAATTTATAGAATAGACTACTTTGAAAGGAGAGTGAGGAGAGCTAAAGCAACTTCTACAATTTGGTATTCCGCTGCTTGTTAGCGGAATCTACAACAAGATACCGCGTTTTGGTGTACGAACATTGCAATTTGCAGGTAATTTGAGTAGTAGATGGTCAGTGCTTGACACTGGAATGGCTTTGTTGCACAGCTCTTCGGATAGTGGGTAATGTATAATAAATTCATGAAGCTATATCAAACTTAGCCATGCCTATTTCAGTAAATTTGTTAAGCAAATAACACTTGAGTAGCAGTTCCTTCTCACGATTAATCTCAGATTTATTCCTAAAACTAAATCCAAATATTTGCTTCAGTCGCGAGAAAAAACTTTCTATATAAGATCTCTTCCAATAATTTATCTCTTTTTTCCACCTCTTCATACCATCTTCATCATATGACTTTATGAGCTTGATTGTAGAATTTCTCTCATTCATATAATCCAACTTTGGATGCTCTACTGCATTATTTTGCGGAGGAATCCTTGTCTTTATGTCAAGCTCATCGCACAGTTTGTATAACTTCTTTCGATCTATCTGCATATATCGTGCTTATGTTATACTTGGTATCCACTCTTTCAATAAGATCACAGGCTCCATAGTGGTCGGAATAAACTCCACTACTGTATTTTGCAGCTATAACTTTTTTACTACCTATCTCTAGCATTACATCTTGTTTGCTCATAGCGGCGATACTTTCTATCTGTACCATTTGCCTTACTATGGCCTGGAATATTATTGTAGATGCTGATACCTGTACTATCTATAGCAATTTCAATATCTTCCATATCGTTCTTATCAACTCTGCAGTCGTTGATTTTGATATTAAGCTTTTTAAACCTTCTTGAAGCCTGCGAATAGCTGATAATTTGCAAAATTTTCCCTATTTGCTCAAGATATTTCTCTATAAATCCCACTGTTTGCCTAAGACCAATCCTGAATAGATAGGTTATTATGTGAATTAGAATCACTACTTTGTCGCTGTAGACATTGTTGCCACCTGCTACTTTTGGACTATTTTCGTACCAATTTTCAATGGCATCGTTGATATAATGAAAAACATTTCCCCTTTCTTGAAGAAATTTGTTATATTCATTGCAGTTACTGACTTTCATTCTTATTGGCATATTTTTCTTTTGTCGGCTAAATATCTATTTTATAACAAATTCCATCAGTAACTGCCTGTTCTTTCCTTGAGTGGTGCAACAAAGCCCACTGGGATCCAGAACAGGTAATAAGAAGCACTGAAATGACATCTCTATAGAACTCCTAACCAATCAAAAATATTAAGAAATTTACCAAGCAAAAAAAGGCAAAAGAATCCCCCAGTAGTGAGTTTTAACCCTATAATAATGTAAATCGGCATTGTAATAATGTGCTAACGCTTATTTAAAGCGCGTTTTGGCTGAATGTAGAAAAAATAAAAAAGACATGCAGCCGCTATAATTTTATGTAATCTGCCAATATATACCTGAGTTTTTTACTGAATTTTTGTTGTTAAATCTGCAGAGATTAAAAACAAGGATAAATACTCTTATTGTCATGATAAGAAGACTGATGAGGTTTGTCAAGTTGACTCTATTGCATATCCTTATAAGTAAATTAATGTTATCCTTAACTATTGCTAATCTAAAATTTTTTATGTTCATACACTTACGTGTTCATAGCGTTTATTCTCTGCTTGAGAGTTCGGTTAAAATTGAGGAGCTGATTGGTCTTTGTTTGCAGAACAAAATGCCGGCAGTTGCAGTTACTGATTCAGGCAACTTATTTGGCTCACTTGAATTTGCAGAATATGCAGCAAATAAGGGAATACAGCTAATAGTAGGATGCAATATTATCGTTCGACACTTAGAACAAAATTTATCAATACTCCTACTTGCAAAAAATGAACAAGGGTACACTAATTTAGTCACTTTGGTGAGTGAGTCTTTTAAAAAGCGCAAAAATAGCAGCGATATTCCCTACGTTGATTTTGATGAGCTATTAAGTTTTAATACAGGTCTAATCGCCTTAACTGGTGGATGTTTGGCTCAACTGTTATTGGAGCAAGACAAAGAAACGGTTGAAAAACTGCTTTCAGCATTCGATGGTCATTTATATGTTGAATTGCAGCGTCATGGGCTGAATAAAGAGCTAGAGCTTGAAGAAGCTTTAATAGATTTTGCTTATCAGCGCAATATACCACTAGTGGCAACGAATGATGTGTTTTTTTCAAATAGATCTGATTATGAAGCTTATGATATATTAACGTGCATATCGGAGGGCAGTTATGCCCTGGAGAATAACAGAAAGAAGTTAACTACCGAGCATTACTTCAAATCTGTGGCAGAAATGGAGGAACTGTTCAGCGACATTCCCGAAGCAATTTATAACACTTTAGTGATAGCTAAGCGGTGCTCTTACATGCCAAGAAGCAGGCAGCCTATCTTGCCTAAATTTCCTTGTCGAGAAAATAAAACTGAGAATGAAGAACTGAGGGAGCAGGCAGTTGCAGGATTAGAATTCCGCATTGCAAATGAAACGGACATAGACCTTAAACAATACTACGATCGGCTGAATTACGAACTAAGCGTAATAACTTCGATGAACTACGCTGGCTATTTTTTGATAGTTTCTGATTTCATTCGTTGGAGCAAAGCAAATGGCATTCCAGTTGGACCGGGAAGAGGTTCTGGTGCTGGATCAATTGTTGCTTGGAGCTTGCAGATTACAGATCTTGATCCAATAAAATTTGGTCTGATCTTTGAAAGATTTTTAAATCCTGATCGTGTATCGATGCCTGACTTTGATATCGATTTCTGCCAAGAGAAAAGGGACCTGGTTATTGATTATGTTCAGAAAAAGTACGGTTATGTTGCTCAAATAATCACTTTTGGAAAATTGCAAGCAAGGGCAGTATTGCGTGATGTTGGTAGAGTATTGCAAATGCCTTACTCTCAAGTGGATAAAATATCTAAAATGGTTCCATTTAATCCAGTAAATCCTGTAACTTTATCGCAAGCGATAGAGTTTGATCAAAATCTTCAGAAAGAAAGGGATAGTGATGAAGTAATTGCCAAACTTCTTGATATATCTCTAAAGCTCGAAGGAATATATCGTCACGTTTCAACTCATGCTGCTGGAATTGTAATATGCGATCAAAAATTAGAAAATTTTGTTCCCGTCTATTATGATCCAAATTCGGCTCTGCCAATCACTCAATACAGCATGAAATATGTAGAGAAAGCTGGGTTAATAAAATTTGATTTTCTTGGACTTGGTACGCTAACACTAATAGATCATGTATGTCGTTTAATTAATCGTGATAAAAAAAAATTTGATATTTCCTCAGTTTCTTTGATTGATCAAAGAACCTATGAAATGCTCTCAAGAGGTGATTCAATCGGAGTGTTTCAGCTTGAAAGTTCGGGAATGAGAGAAGCTTTAATAAAACTAAAGCCAGACTGCATTGAAGATATCATCGCTTTAATTTCTCTTTATCGCCCAGGGCCTATGGATAACATTCCAACTTATGTTGCAAGAAAGCATGGACTTGAAAAGCCAGATTACATTCATCCATTGCTTGAGGAGGTGTTAAAAGAAACATTCGGAGTAATAATCTACCAAGAACAGGTAATGGAAATAGCGCGTATTCTCTCTGGATATAGCTTAGCAGAGGCGGATTTACTCAGACGTGCCATGGGTAAGAAAATTAAGGCAGAGATGGATAAACAACGTGAACTTTTTGTTCAAGGAGCAACAAAAAACGGTGTTGATTACGACAGGGCAAGTTATATTTTTGATCTTGTTGCAAAATTTGCTGGTTATGGATTTAATAAATCCCACGCTGCAGCATATGCGATTATATCTTACCAAACAGCTTACCTTAAGGCTAACTACCCGCTAGAATTTTTTACGGCCTTGATGAATCTCAACATTGATGATAGAGACAAACTGAATTTGTTTTATCATGCTGCAAAATTCAGTGGAGTTGCTGTTCTTTCGCCTGATATCAGCAAATCTAAGGCTGAATTTTCAATAGGGGGTGAGCACATACGCTACGGAATTGCTGCTTTGCGTAATGTTGGTTTTGCTATAGCAGAAGGAATAGTAAATGCACGCTCAAGTTCTTATAAGGACATATGGGAATTCATTCAAAATTTGGGGCATATAATAAATAAAAGGGCATTAGAAAGTTTAATTAAATCTGGAACATTCGATAGTGTGCACAAAAATAGAAAGCAGTTATACGAGTCAATAGACACATTGATTTACTTTGCAAATAAAAATAGGCAGTCAAATCAAGCTGCTTTATTTGGTCATCTTGATATTCTGAAGCCAAAACTTGAGAACGTGGAAGATTTTAATGAAGAGGAAAAATTAGAGCATGAGTTATTTTCATTGGGATTTTACTTAACTAATCATCCACTTGAAAAGTTTAGAACTCTCTTGAAAAAATTAAATATTGGGTTTATCGGAGAGAGTAAAACGATAAAAACTGCTGGTGTAATATTAAATGTGCGTATGAGAACCTCAGAACGTGGAAGATTTGTTATACTAACACTTTCTGATCCCCACAATGTTTCTGAAATAGCATTCTACAATAATGAAATAATAGAAGAAAAAAGGAATCTATTTTCACCTGGAGCATTTGTGATAATTGATCTTGAAATTTCAGAAAACACAACGAGACTATCAGGAAAGGACATATCTGAATTTACAGAAAAGGTTACTTCTCTAATGAAAGGATTAGTTTTAACTGCTGTATGTTCAGATTCGCAAAAAGTTGCTGAGGAGTTGAATGCAGTGTTGAAAAATGGAGGCAAAACCAAAATAATGCTAAAGTTTCTTCTCGAAAAACATAAAGTCAGCATCTTGTTGCCAGGTACATATTCAATCACCCCCAAAGCTATTTATGAAATATCTCACTTAAGTTGGATTGAAGACGTAGAAATTAATACAAATAACTTGCTTATATAAAAAAGTTTTATATAATTAAAGTGTTTAATTGATATTAAAGGAAGATATAGTGAATCTCTATGAATTTACTTTTATAGCACAACCGAACTTATTGCAGCAAGAAGTAGAAGAAATGGTCCAAGAATTGGCTATTTTGTTGAAAAATATTAAAGCAGATGTTATTTCTCAGGAGGTTAAAGGTCTCATAGAAAGAGAACATAGCACAGTTACAAAACAAGAGCTAGAGGCAAGTACCCAAAGCATTAAAAAAAGTCTGATTGTTTACTCTGATTTTTTGGAAACTCTGACAAAAATTTTGTGGGTTGAATTGGAAGAAGATTTTTCAAATTTAAAAGAAATAAAGTCAAGAATCGATAAAGAATTGAAAAATGAACTAAGTGATACGGGAATAAAACAAAATTTTATGGACCTTCCAGGAGCTAACATTAAAAGTGCATTTATCTATAATGTAGTAAATGCTTTTAAGGAAAATATTTCACAACATCTAATAAAGCCCCTTCAAGAGGTTTTAAAAAGTTTTAAAATAGTAGACTCAAATCAATTGAATAAAACGCTGGAAGTGCTTTTGAAAAATATTGAAGCTTCAGGATTGATAAAATATGAATATTGGGGTCTATTGGATTTTGCATACCCAATAAATAAGATGAAAAGTGGTCATTACTGTATGATGTGTATAAGTTTTACTTCAAGCATTATGGATGAATTTGAGCGTAGAGTAAAACTGAATGAGAATATTATTCGCCACTTGTCTGTACGGGTTAATGAGTTTTTTAAAGGTAAATCTTACATGATGGATAAACAAATTGAGGAGAAAAGTGCATAATGATGAAAAGACGAAATAGTTTTAATAATTCTTACGTGTCTGTAAATAACAGAACTGGCTTTAGGCGTCCTAAGGTCTGTCCTCTTGCTGCATCTAAAGATGAGGACATAGACTATAAGAATATAGATTTATTGTCCAAATTCACCTCTGACTATGGTAGAATATTACCTAGAAGGTTAACAGGTGTGTGCGCAAGAAAACAAAGAAAGTTGCGCTTAGCAATTATAAGAGCACGCTTTTTAGCTCTTGCTCCTTACTGTACTAAAAAAGTTAGGTAATTTATGTTAATAATTTTAAAGGAAAATATAACAACTTTAGGTAAGCTTGGTGAAGTTGTCAAAGTTAAGCCAGGTTATGCACGTAATTTTCTTTTTCCACAAAAAAAGGCGATGAAAGCCACTAAGGAAAATTTAATAAAGTTAGAGGAACAGCGTTTATTATTGGAAGAAGAAAATATCAAAAAATTAAATGCAGCAAAAGTGCTTGCATCATCACTGCATGATAAATTTATTATATTAATAAAGCAAGCTTCAGAGGATGGAAAGATTTTTGGCTCTGTAACCACACGTGAAATTGCAAAAACTTTATTACAAGAAGGATATGATATAAGTCATCATAGTTTATCTTTGGGTGGAATAAGCATCAAAAATTTGGGCGAGTATCAAGTGAATATAGAATTACATAGTAAAGTGATAGTGCCAATTACTATATACGTTGTCAGATCTGAGAAAGATGCACATGAATTAAGGCAAGCAAAGTTGCAAAATCAGAAATCTGAGCAACAAGAGGCAGAGCAAGATGCGAGTAAAGAAGCTGCTGATGCTGATGATAGCTGATCAAAGATGATCCCTTGTTATAGTCGTAAAGAAATGTCTTCCATTGCTAGGCTGGTATCATCCCAGTGCTCCCCTCATGTCATTCCAGTGCATGACACTGGAATGACACCATTATTGGAATAAATCAAAAATGATTCCACGCTATAGCCGCAAAGAAATCTCTTCTATTTGGGAAGAAAAAAATAAGTTCAACATATGGCTCAAAATAGAAAAATTAGCATGTGAAGCTCAAGCAAAATTAAAAGTTATTCCAAATGATGTTGCTGAAAAGCTCTCTGGTGCTATTGAATTTGATATTGAGCGTATTAACGAAATTGAATCCATTGTAAAACATGATGTTATAGCCTTTTTGACATATATTGCTGAAAAAGCGGGAGTTGATGTTCGTTATCTCCATTACGGAATGACAAGTTCTGATGTTTTAGATACATGCTTTGCAGTGCAGTTGAAAGAGTCATGTGATATTTTACTCAAGAATCTAAAAAATTTACTTATAGTATTGAAAAAAAAAGCTGAGGACTATAAAGATATTGTTTGTGTTGGGCGCAGTCATGGAATGCATGCAGAACCAATAACTCTTGGATTAAAATTTGCTAGATTTTATGCTGAATTTAAACGCAATTATCAGAGATTAATTAGCGCGCAAAAAGAGATCTCAATTTGTAAAATATCAGGTGCAGTAGGTAATTTTACAAATATTAATCCATTTGTTGAAGAGTATGTAGCGAAAGAAATGGGACTCATACCTGAAACCATATCGTCTCAAGTCATCCCTCGTGATAGACATGCCATGTTCTTTTCAATTTTGGGAGTAATTGCAAGCTCAATAGAAAATATTGCAATTGAGATTCGTCATTTGCAAAGAACTGAAGTCGGCGAAATCTCTGAATATTTTTCCACTGGACAGAAGGGAAGTTCTGCTATGCCGCATAAGTGTAATCCTATTTTAAGTGAGAATTTGACTGGGCTCTCACGCTTAGTACGCAGCTACGTTTTTCCTGCATTAGAAAATGTTGCATTATGGCACGAACGAGATATATCGCACTCGTCTGTGGAAAGGTGCATTGCTCCTGATGCTTGTATAGCAATGGATTTTGCTTTAGTACGATTAACAGATTTGATAGATAAATTGGTGATCAATAAGGAAAATATTGAAAAGAACTTAAATTCTTCAAAAGGCTTGGTTTTTTCACAACGAGTATTACTCAAGTTGGTAAATAGTGGTTTGGCGAGGGAAGAGGCGTATAAAATTGTTCAGAGCAATGCAATGAAAGTGAAACAAAACAATAGTGATTTTCTGGCCGAACTGAAACAAGATAAATCCTTACTTGAAGTTATTAACTCTAAAAAACTTGAATCTTTGTTTGATTTGAAGTATTATACGAAGCATGTAGATCATATATATAGCAAGGTTTTTAATGAGGCTGAGTAGCTCAGTGGTAGAGCAGGAGGATCATAATCTCTTGGTCGGGGGTTCAAATCCCTCCTCAGCCACTCAAGCTAAGCTATGGTTTGGCGATAGCAGCGCATTTGACAAAATAACGTGATTCATTGTCAATTAACTGAAGTCTTTTTTCAGTTGTTCATATAGTATATGGAATAATGTATGTGAAGTGATAAAGATACAACATTTGTTGTATCTATTCAGGGGAATGGCTAATGGTATCCGTTCAAGAAAGTGGTAAGGTAGATGAGAAAAGACAACTAAATGAATTTCATCCGAGTAGCTGACACTGACATCTATATAAAGACAATCTAATGCACTCATTTAAAGTGAAGTTTTCTGGATCCCAGTGTCTAGGCACTGGGATGAAAAGAGTTGACTTGAATGACACCGAATAGGCACTGGGACAGAGGCTACTTGAATAATATTTCACCATGTCATTCCAGCACTTGATGCTGGAATGGCTTTGTTGCACCACTCAAGGAAAGAACAGGCAGTTACTGATGGAATTTGTTATAAAATAGATATTTAGCCGACAAAGGAAAAATATGCCAATAAGAATGAAAGTCAGTAACTGCAATGAATATAACAAATTTCTTCAAGAAAGGGGAAATGTTTTTCATTATATCAACGATGCCATTGAAAATTGGTACGAAAATAGTCCAAAAGTAGCAGGTGGCAACAATGTCTACAGCGACAAAGTAGTGATTCTAATTCACATAATAACCTATCTATTCAGGATTGGTCTTAGGCAAACAGTGGGATTTATAGAGAAATATCTTGAGCAAATAGGGAAAATTTTGCAAATTATCAGCTATTCGCAGGCTTCAAGAAGGTTTAAAAAGCTTAATATCAAAATCAACGACTGCAGAGTTGATAAGAACGATATGGAAGATATTGAAATTGCTATAGATAGTACAGGTATCAGCATCTACAATAATATTCCAGACCATAGTAAGGCAAATGGTACAGATAGAAAGTATCGCCGCTATGAGCAAACAAGATGTAATGCTAGAGATAGGTAGTAAAAAAGTTATAGCTGCAAAATACAGTAGTGGAGTTTATTCCGACCACTATGGAGCCTGTGATCTTATTGAAAGAGTGGATACCAAGTATAACATAAGCACGATATATGCAGATAGATCGAAAGAAGTTATACAAACTGTGCGATGAGCTTGACATAAAGACAAGGATTCCTCCGCAAAATAATGCAGTAGAGCATCCAAAGTTGGATTATATGAATGAGAGAAATTCTACAATCAAGCTCATAAAGTCATATGATGAAGATGGTATGAAGAGGTGGAAAAAAGAGATAAATTATTGGAAGAGATCTTATATAGAAAGTTTTTTCTCGCGACTGAAGCAAATATTTGGATTTAGTTTTAGGAATAAATCTGAGATTAATCGTGAGAAGGAACTGCTACTCAAGTGTTATTTGCTTAACAAATTTACTGAAATAGGCATGGCTAAGTTTGATATAGCTTCATGAATTTATTATACATTACCCACTATCCGAAGAGCTGTGCAACAAAGCCCACTGGAATCCAGTTTTTTTGTGCAATTCCGTCAAAAAAAGCGCTTTCGTGTTTACCAACTTAGTTAGATTCCAGTGTCAAGCTACTCGGATGACACCAAAGAGGCTATTTGAATCTAATTTACTATTCACAATCCCGGTTATTAGCTTATTTGAGTTGACTTTTCATCATAATTATGTAATAATTAAACATATTGTTTAATATTGAAGGTAGAATTATGATAGGAGAATATGAGTCACTGGAAAAAGTACTGAGGACGATTGAGGTTAAGGAAGGCTTAAATAAAGATAATATAATTGAGGAAATAAAAACAGAACTAGAAAAACAGGATCAAGGTCTATATCAAGAGTGGAAGAAAGGTAAATTTGATGTAAATTATGTATTTTATATTCCCGCATATGAAAAATTGACGTTATTAATGATAGCTGCTAAGAATGGTCACGTAGATGTAGTAAAGGTTTTACTCGAAAAAGGAGCAAATGTTGATGAGAAAGGTTGGCGTGATGCGACTCCTTTGCATTTCGCTGCTGGGAATGGTCACAAAAAGACAGTAGAGGTTTTACTCAAAGCAAAAGCAAATGTTAATGCAGTAGATATTGAAGGGTGGACTCCTTTACATGTCGCTGCTCTTCATGGTCGAGCAAATATAGTAGGGGTTTTACTCGAAAAAGGAGCAAATGTTAATGAGAAAGGTTGGCGTGATGCGACTCCTTTGCATTTCGCTGCTAGGAATGGTCACAAAAAGACAGTAGAGGTTTTAATCCAAGAAGGAGCAAATGTTAACGCAGTAGATCGATATGGAAAGACTCCTTTAGATTATGCTGAAGGTTATGCTAAGAATCAAGACGTAGTAAAAGCTCTATTAGACGCAAGAGGAGGTTCTTTTGTGAAAGCACGTAATAAGGCAATGATTGCTGGTGGAGTGAATACATTATTAGGCACTGCTATAGCAGTGGCACTTTTTACAACTGGAACAATTACAGCTCAGTTGATACCTATCGTTATAGCAGTGGTTGCAGTTACAGCAGCAGCACTGGTAGTTGGTTGTGCTACATATGAATTACTAAAGCCTAGTACTAAAGTTGATGGAGCAGAAAAACCAATTGTCAACTCAATAAATGAACAGCAGGGAGTTACTAGCATTTCTTCATATTAGAGCGCGTGACGCAGGTTCCTGGATCCCAGTACTGGGATGACAATGAAGGGGCTGCTTGAATAACAACGAAGGGTTATTTGGATAATAGCCGTACTTGATCTGGATCCCAGTGTCTAGGCACTGGGATGACAAGGGGGGATACTAGGATGACAACGAAGGTGCTGGAATGAAAGGAGTGTGAGATAAAGCTACTTGTATAACTGTTGCACATCCATAAACTCTTTCTCGTCTTGCATGCTGATGATAGTGTGAGTGTTGAGAGGTAAAGGGTCATTTCTATGTCCATGTCCTACCCCTTTTATTGTAAATACTGGAAAGTTAACACTTTTTGCAAACCTTTCTTTTACAATTTCAACAAGATTATCATTATAACAGTTAACAAAGTCACCGAATATTACTGCATCTACTCCATCAAAAATATGAGCTTGTTTTAGGTGATCTAGACTTCGCTCAATTGAATATGGATAAACTTTTATGTCTTCTAAAAATAGAATTTTGTTTTTTGCGTTTATTTGCCAAGCAGTTCCTATGCTATTTTCAACCAAAGTCATATTACCACCGATGATTTTAGACTCTAATTTGCCATTTTTTAGTCTAATGCCATTGTCGATCATTTTTAGGTTATCAAATCTGATAGAGTTGCGTTGCTTAAGAATTAACTCTTTTAATTTTTCAACAGAGGTTTCAGCAACAGAGTTATTTACTATCATTTCCAACATGGTACCGTGAAGAGTTTGCCAGTCATATTTAACTTGCAGATAAATATGTAAAGCAGTGATATCACTATAGCCTATAAGAATTTTTTTGTTTTGAGCAATTCTTTCTTTTTTATCATTGGGTAACTTTTCTAGATAGGGAATTAGCCGAGAAGCCCCTTCTCCTCCTCTGATACACCAAATTATTTTGCTATCATCAGTGAGCGCATTAACCAAATCATTCGCTCTAAACTCATCAGAGTTAGAATAAAATGGGTTGTCATTACTGTATATTTTCTCCGAAATGTGAGGATTAAAACCCAAAGTTTTTACGGATTCTTTTATAGTGGGCAGATCTGATTCTTTTCCCTTCGAAGAAGGAGCAATAATATCAACTTGATTTGCAGGATTAGTGAGTAAAAGGCATAGAAAATAAAGAATAAAGGAATACATTAAAATATCTTATGAAACTCTTGCTTTAATATATCATCTAATTCGCAAAGAGAAACTTTTACTCCTAGTTTTTCCATTGATGTAACGCCGTAATCTTTTAGTCCACAAGGAATAATACCCTCATAGTGGGAAAGGTTTGGAGAGACATTAAGCGCTATGCCGTGATAAGTTACCCATTTTCTCAAGCGAATGCCAAAAGCTGCTATTTTTTCTTCTACTCCGTTGTTGTTCACCCAAATGCCTATTCTATCTTCCTTAAATTCCCCAAGTATATTAAAGTGTTTTAAAACATTTATGATCCAATTACTTAGGTCTCTGATATATAGTTTTATGTCACATTTGTTTCTTTTTTTAAGATTTAGCATTAAATATATAATGCGCTGCCCTGGTCCGTGATATGTATATTTACCACCCCTACCTGTTTTATATATAGGAAATAATTTTTCAATAATGTCATCATCTGTTGCACCGATTCCTGCTGTGTAAAGTGGAGGGTGCTGGAGCAGCCATACTAGCTCATCAGACAAATTATTGTAAATTTGTTGAATTTTTGCTTCCATGAATTTTATAGCATGGTTATAATCAGTAAATTGGTTAGAGATTAGCCATTCTGTCATGTTCTATTTCTTTAGGTCTATCAATGTCATTCCAGCGCTTGACACTGGAATCCAGAAATTTAATTGTAGATAGCACACTGAACTGGTGAGCATAGTTGCTTTACGCTAAAAGGAACGTATTTGACTAAATTGTATAAAAAGATGGATCCTAGTGTCAAGCTACTTGGATGACAAATATGGGCTACTTGAATGGCACTATCGCAAACGAACTAGTGTCAGCTACTCAGATGATATCATTCTTGTAACACCAATTGATATAATTCAACTATAATTTTAATCTTTTAACAAATTTAATTTTTCAGGAGGCACATATGAATTTTAACATTTTTCAAAGAAAGAAAAGCAGTGAATACTCTGCTTTGCAACTAATGATGGAACCAAGTTGGAGTAGGCGTGATTATGTAAGTTTTGCTGAGGAAGGTTACATAAAAAATGTTATTGCCTTTCGAGCAATTAATATGATCGCAAGTGCTGCATCTTCGGTACCTTTTATTCTCTGCCAGCTTACTGACCAGGGAAAATCACAACTAAAAGCACATCCGTTACTGAAGTTACTTTATTCTCCTAATCCAATGACATCAAAATCAGAATTTATTGAGGGGATTGTAACTTATCGGTTAGTTAACGGCAATTCTTATATATTGATGATTGAGCTGCAGAACAAACCAACAGAGCTTTATCTTCTGCGCCCTGATAGAGTTGAAATTGTTCCGGGGAGAAGTAACGTTCCTTATGCCTATCGTTATACCGTAAATAACAACAGTTATGACTTTAAAGTTGATAAATTGACTGGGCGTTCAACAGTACTGCATCTTAAAACCTTTAACCCTTTGAATGATTGGTATGGACTTTCACCAATTGAGGCAGCTGCATATAGTATAGATCAGCATAATCAGGCTGGTGCTTGGAATCAGGCAATGCTGCAAAATGGAGCAAGACCAAGTGGTGCAATAGTTGTGAAATCAGAAAAGGATGGAAGCGTTGGAAACTTAAGTCAAGAGCAGTACCAACGCTTAAAAGCGCAGATAAATGATCATTACTCAGGTCCTGTCAACGCTGGAAGACCGATATTACTTGAAGGAGGTTTAGAGTGGAAGGAAATGAGCTTATCACCGAGGGATATGGATTTTATTGAGTCAAAACATAGCTCAGCTCGTGATATTGCGCTAGCTTTTGGCGTTCCGCCGCAGTTGCTTGGCATACCGGGTGATAACACTTACAGTAATTTAGTTGAAGCACGTCTTTCCCTTTGGGAACAGACGATTTTACCAACGCTAGAAAATATTATCTGTCACCTGAATTCTTGGCTAGTGCCCAAGTTTGGCAAAGATTTATGTTTGTCATATGATAAAGACGCGATAGAAATTCTAATGGAAAAAAGACAAAAGATGTGGAAATACGTGGAAAACGCAAGCTTCATGACACTTAATGAAAAAAGAGAAGCTTTTGGCTTGCCACCGTTACCCGGTGGTGATAAATTGGGTTGATATTATTTTTTTGCATATTAAATTAACTACAATGAAATTGTGGGGTAAATTATGAATGAAAGGGAACAAAGAGAATTGGATGAACTATTAATGAATTCTTCTAAAGGAGAGAATATACAGCAGATTACGGAGTTGATAGAAGCTGGAGCAAATATTAATGCAGTAACAACTGTGCAAAAGGAGACTCCTTTACATATTGCAGTTAGGTATGGTCATAAGGAAGTAGCAGAGTTGCTGCTTAATAAAGGGGCAAATGTTAATGCAGTAGAAAGGCGAAAGTGGACTCCTTTACATACTGCAGTTAAAAGTGGCAAGGTGGAGGTAGCAGAATTGCTGCTTGATAGAGGAGCAAATGTTAATGCAGTAGATAATCTGGATATGACTCCTTTACATTTTGCACTTAAGTATAATCGGGAGGAATTAGTAAGGTTGCTGCTTGATAGAGGAGCAAATGTTAATGCAGTGGACAAGAAAGGAAGGACTCCTTTATCTATTGTAGCTAGTGATGATTACCACATAGGGTATTGCGATAAACTGATGGTAGTAAGAACTATAATTGCATATGCTGTGATACATAGTGGTATTACAACGAAACCAGAGTGTATTGTTAACAATAGTGAATTGTCCGAATTTTGGGATTCTTATGAGAAGAGGATGGAGGACGTTAAACTTAGTAACAGCACTATATCATTATATCAGTTTCTGCGAGAGACTGATGAGAATAAATTAGCAGGTTATTTTTCTGGTAGAGAATATGATGAAATAAGGTGTTCTGACGCATTGGAGTATATATCAGAATTTCCTGAACACGTTAATACGATAGTAAGCCAATTTGATAAGGCATCGGACAGAAGGGGTTTATTGGATAAAAGTAAAGCAGCTATAGAGAATTCTAATTTGTGGGTGTTAAATCAAGTTTTTGACGAAGTAACTTATCACTTAACAGATAAAGAGTTAAAGAACATTATAGAGGCATTTCCAAGTCGGAATTTGGATAATCCAAGTGCTGAACAACTTCAAGCAGCTGCTCAAGCTCATAATTAGAGTAATGTACACAGGCCTA
The DNA here is from genome assembly GCF_008245065.1 of Wolbachia endosymbiont of Chrysomya megacephala. Classification (NCBI taxonomy): domain Bacteria; kingdom Pseudomonadati; phylum Pseudomonadota; class Alphaproteobacteria; order Rickettsiales; family Anaplasmataceae; genus Wolbachia; species Wolbachia endosymbiont of Chrysomya megacephala. The sequence goes on along the minus strand of NZ_CP021120.1, from coordinate 152,809 downwards.
TGCTCATTATAAAAGGAGAAAGTTTTACCATTACCCTGATGATAAGTTGAATTGATGTTTATATAGTGTAGATATTTATACTAAGCTGTAATAAACTGGGGGTATTTTATGTATCAAGAACAAGGAAATTCAGTAAGTAATTCTCGATTTACTCTTCCTCATATAGAATTGTTATCGACATGCAAAGCGAATGTTAATGCAGCAGATCGTAATGGTGAAACTCCTTTACATTACGCTGCTAAAAGAAATCGCTTAGAGCAAGTGAAATTATTGCTTAAAAAAGGAGCAGTTATTGATATAAAAAATCGTTTCGGTTATACTCCTTTATACTATGCTGTTCGTTCAGGCCACACAAGTATGGTAAAATTATTGCTTGAAAAAGGAGCAGATATTAATACATCAAGTAATTCTTGTGTTACTGTTTTACATTTATCTGTTCGCGAAGACTATAGGGAGATAACACAGTTATTGCTTGGAGATACAGAAAGTCCAAGCACAAGCTGCAGCGACGCAAGCATTGAGAATGTACAAACAATCAATCAGTCTTATCATTGGTGAGAGTAGAACATCTTTTACTAAGGTCTAATTTGAATATAGATAGTCTCTTAAATCCTGCATCTAAAAGAATTAACTATTTTTCTTGCTAACTAAAGTGGTAAAAATTTGATCTACGTCAAAACTCATCTTAGGGAGCCAAATAGGGCCATCTAAGTGTGCCTCGATATAAAGAGGACTATTATGATTTGGTAGTATGAAAAAGAGTCTGAATATAGAAGTTAAGGAGAACTTAGATAAGATTAAATTAGAAGAGATAGAACCTGATGCTTGATCGATACTAAACTGTGAACTAGTTGAACATACACCACTGTTAATACTTACTTTTCCACTAATATTTTCAAAAAGCGTACTGCCATTATATATATCAACGTAAGCAAGCTTGGAAATTTCAGGTTTATTCTTACTGTTTAACAAATTAGTGATGAATGAATTAAAATCCACATTAGTAAACTCTATTTTCTGTGCTTGAAAGTCTACATTTCCTGATAAGTTACTAGCCCAATCATCAAAGCTTGTCCCTTGAGTTTTGATTTCACCACTTAAGCTTATCTTGCCATTTATGTTATTAACTCCTATAACTTCCTTGGTGTCTAAATTTGCAATAGAAAATTTTGTGTGAATTGAGCCTGCTTTTAGATAACCCTGAAAAAACATTTGTCCATGTTCTAGTATGTAACTTATCTGTTTGATAGTGATAGTGCTTTTTCTTATCACTGTATCCAAGTTAAAATCTTTTAAGACGTTTTGCCCAATTTTAAATTCTGTAGTTTTGATTTGCACATTTGCATCAAAATCTCCTTTCTCATCTAAAAAATTAAGCTGCTTTGTTGACCATTGAATTTGATTTATTTCATTTCTTGAGTTTCTTTTTACCTCTAATAGTTTTGGTAATTTAAAGATATTTCCATTAAATTTATTACCTGTAAAGTTTACGTCTAATAAAGGCTTAGTGTATTTTTGATCCACTAATATTTTTACACTACCGGTAATGTCGAAATCTTCTCCGAATAACTTTATTTTATCTGCAACTAGCTTGTTCTCTTGTATTTTTAATGAAAAATCCAAATCTTCAATTTTTGTACCATTGAATATAGAATCTTTAACACTAGTTCTTATATTTACATCATATTTAAGATTTTTCAGCCATTGCACTTTGCTGAATAATGAATAATCATATTTATCTATATTAATGTTATGTATGCTAAATTTGCTATCGATCATATTGTGTTTTTTTGTGTGATTTACCTTAATTGATCCTTGCCAAGATTCTTTGTTATTTAGCAATCTGATATCTGAAAGAGATAATATTCTAGGTGCTAAATATAGTTTAGAACTTGCTGTAAATTGACTTTTCTCTCTTTCTTGCATCTTGATAGAAGGTAAAATATGTGAAATGAACGACTCACCCTTTATCAATATATCACCATTAAATTCAGACAAGTTGCCATTGTTTGAAACTCTTCCTGATAAGCGAGATATATTATTGGTTCCAGGAAATTGAAGAAGAGTATCAACGTTTATTTCGCCATTAGCAAATTTTAGCGTAGCATGAAATTTGTCCAATATCCTGTTTTGATATTGGATATTTGAAGCTTCCATATTAAAATCCAAGCTCAGGTTCTTTGGCACAACCTCTCTAAAAGATTCTAAAAGACCCTTCATATCTGTTGTTTTGTGTGAGCCGTTTTTTAGGTCGACTTTACTAAAACTAATATTGATATTAGTATGATCACTTTTTCTATCATTTTGTATTATACCAGTGCCTTGCATGCTTTTGGACTCAATTTTTAAATCAGTTGCCGTAAACTCGCTTTCATTGAGATTGATATTGGATGATATCTCAATATTTTCGCTGGGAATTACATAAGAAAGGAAGCTAAGATTAATGATTTTTGCCAAGTCGCTCATAGAATCAGAATTATTATTAATCGTCAATACTAAATTGCCCTTGAGCTCTTCTTGATTTCTATTACCTTTAAATAGCAAATTTGCAAAATTTGAATCAATACTAATGTGTACATTATTTTTTGTGACATTAACCTTTCCAGAAAAATCGTAATTGTTGTCACCAATCTGTACTTCACCAAAAAACTGCTTATTTTTTTTTATAGCAACTTCCTTGATGTTAATAGTATCGGCGTTAAAACTTATTTGGCTGTCCTTTATTAATATATCAACTATATTATCATTGGCTTTCGTATTTATAATATTAAGTAAATTTTCTTTGTTGCTTTTCATGCCCAAAAATGAGATTGACTTTGGTTGCAATGAAAATGAAAACAACGATGGCCTTATTTCAATTTTTTTTGCACTAATTAAATCTGATAATTTTTGCTCCTTGTTTTTGTTGTATTGTACATATACATTGTGAATAGTAAGTTTTGGAGTAATGAGCGAAACTTCAATTTTTCCTCCAACATGTACTTTAGCATCATACGTCTTCTCTAACTCTTTTACGATATATTCTCTGTAGCCACTCCAATCCTTAAAAGTTGCAGCAACGTGCATGAGAATTAATAGCAACGAGATTGATAATATGGCGTATAAAGAAAGTTTCATAATAGACCTCTCATTCCAGCATCCCTTCTCTTCTTGTCATCCCAGTTTGGGATCCAGGAAATTTGATTAGACATTAAGTTAATTAGCAAAAAAGTAGCTATTCTTATGTTAAAGCACAGCATTTTTACATGAGAAGCTGGTCTGATGAGCACTGGGTTCCCAGTGGAAATTGCTCTCAAACCACAACACTTATACAGTTGTGTGTGTGACACTGTGATCCAGTGTGACTTAAATAAGGTTTTCCAGATTATATAATCAACAAAATTTCTGGATCCCAGTGCTTGACACTGGGATGACAGGAATAGGTTATGGGATGAAAGAAGTGGATATTGGAATAGTAGCTGAAATGACATATAGCAATACAAAGGGTGTAATTTACACATATTTCAAATTATTCAAATTTCCTCTAAAAATCAGGTAAAGAGTGCTAGAATAAATAATAACACTCAAAGCTATTAAAGTTACTAAATAAACAATACGAGCTAGCCCTCTATCGAAAAACAACCCTGCTGATAAGTAATTAGAGAGATAAAGAACTATTGACATAACCAATGTTGCAGTGAGAATTTTTACAATATTTAGTAATAATGCTTGGCTAAGCTTATACATCTTATTTATTGTTAAATAATTAATCAATAAAATAGAATTTATCCAAGTGGAAATGGAAGTAGCAATAGCAATTCCTATATGTTGGTATTTGTTCATTAATAGGAGATTTAGTATTACGTTAATTCCAAGGCACGTTAATGAGAACATAGTTGGTATTTTTAGCTTTCCCCTAGCAAAGAATGTGGGTAGCAATACTTTATTTATAATAAATGCGGGTAAAGAAAGAGAAAATGCTACTAATGTAGGAACAGTTTGCTGCACTGCATAATAATCAAATCGGCCGTAAGAAAAAAGCGTAAGTAAAATCATGTCAGGAATAATGATAAAAGCAGCAGTTATTGGCATAATTAATATTAACCCTATATTAAGGGCCTTGTTCTGTATTTTGACTATATTCTCAGTATCATTTATTCGTTTTGAAATCATAGGAAGAAGTACTGTACCAATTGCAGTGCCAATTACTCCTTGCGGTAGTTGATTTAGTCTATCGGCATAATATATATAAGAAACTGCATTTGGTATAAAACTCGCCATGATTGTGTCAATCCATACACTTATTTGTATTACACAATTGTTGATAATTGCAGGTATTACACGCTTGAAAAACAACTTCACTTCGTTACTTAATTCTAAACTAAAAGAAAAGAAAGCCTTTAATTTGTATGCACTAAATATTATTAAAAGTAGCTGCAAAATCCCTCCAATCAGGACGGCTATAGAAAGGTTATGAGCCGGTGTTTCAATGTAAGGTAAAAACAAACTGATGATTAAACAGAGGTTCAAAATGATTGGTGAAATAGCTGTTGAAGCAAAATGCTGTTTTACTTGCAACATTCCACCAATAAGTGATGCGATTGACACGAAGATTATGTAGGGCATCATAATTTTCGACAAAGTTACAGTAAAGGTAAATTTATTTTGGTCAAATCCAGGAGTGAAGATTTTGATCATGTAAGGGAAGAAGGTTTGTGTGATAAGGCAAAAAATTACTAGAATAATAAACGTAATGGATATTACACTACTTGCGAAATTAAATGCCTTTTTATTATCATATGACTCTGCAGAGTATAATGGTATGAATGAGGTAGTAAATGCTCCCTCTGCAAAAAACGATCGAAATAAATTAGCAAAGCGAAACGAGGAAAAGAATATATCTGCAAGAGAAGTTGCACCAATAACCGTAGCAATCAATACATCTCTTATTAGCCCTAAAATTCTTGAAATAGCTGTAAAAAAACTAAATGTGAAAATACTTTTAAACATATCACGATTTCAATACGATTAACTATAATGCTAAAAGCATAAATGAAAATGTTTATTCGCTAAACTTAAAACTCTATGCAAAAGTAGGTAGCTTAAATAATTAATTGACTATTTATGCTTGTGTGTTAGAAATTTTATACCTTGGCGGGCGTAGCTCAGTTGGTAGAGCGTCAGTTTGTGGTACTGAATGTCGCCAGTTCGATCCTGGTCGCTCGCCCCACTAAAAATTTCCACTTTACATAAATATAAACATTAGATATTTTTGCACGTCCGTTAGCATTCCTTGTTGCTTTAGTATTTAGATGGCGGAGGGGAAGTTTGCGATTTAGAGTAAAAATGATGCCTATTAATTAGTGAGAGGGATTGTATGTATATTTGTTTGTTAGCTTATAGTATAGTGTCAGCACTAGGAATATTAGCTTGGTGGTTGAGTTTTGACACTTCATCACCTTTAGCCATAGGTGCAATTGCTGGTTCTATGGCTCTAGCATTGATTGCGGTTTTGCACGTAGGATGTTTGCTATATAAGTTTTGCAAAAGAGATCCTATTGAGGAAGATCATGGAAAAATAGCAATTTTTTTGGGTATGGCTATACCTATAAGTACTATGATTGGGGCAGTGCTTAATGCAAGTGTGATTGCTGTTCTTCCTAACCCAGTAGTAACAGTGATTATCTTAGTAAGTGCAATAACAGGGCTAATAGCAACAATTATGGGGGTTTATGTAGCCACATCTTTAGTGCATTGTGCAGATGAAGCAGCAATTACATTTGCAGCAAGTGCAACTTCGATTACAGATTCTACATTTGTTAGAATATCTCAGGAAGAAGAAGTGGATGAGCGTATTACCTCTCCTACAGTTGAAAAAGTTTCTTCTGTAAAAGAGACGATAATTTGAGCTAAGTTAGTTTGTAACACTGGAATCTGTAAAATTTGACATCAATCACTGATAGTTGGAATATTATAGATTAGGAATTACTCAAGAAGATGCATAAGTACGACGTAGTGGTAGTAGGTGGCGGTCATGCCGGGTGTGAAGCAGCTACAGCTGCAGCACGTCTTGGTGCAAGCACGCTACTTATAACTCACAAAATTTCAACTATAGGAGAGATGTCTTGTAATCCAGCAATTGGAGGAGTTGCAAAGGGTGTTGTAGTTAGAGAAGTAGACGCCCTTGATGGAATAATGGGGAGAGCTATCGACCGAGCAAGCATACACTCGGTCGTTTTAAATGGCAGCAGAGGCGCAGCAGTATGGGGCCCACGTGCACAAGCAGACCGAAAATTATACAAAAAAGCAATACAGGAAATTATTCTAAATTATAACAACTTGACAGTAAAAGAAGAGTCAGTTGACGATTTTCTTATCGAAAGTGATAGCAATGGAGAATCTTATATAAAAGCTGTAATAACAGACTCAGGTGAACGTATACTGACAAGCAGAGTTGTTTTGACTACAGGGACTTTTTTACGTGGTGTGATTCATATAGGAGAGCAAACAACTCCTTCTGGAAGAATAGGAGATAAACCTGCAATAGAGCTTGCAAACACGCTAAAGAAGTATGATTTTAAACTGGGCAGGTTACGTACCGGAACTCCACCGAGGCTTGATCGTGGCACTATAAACTGGTCGGTATTACAAGAACAAGTGGGTGACAATCCACCTACACCATTTTCTTATCTTACAGAGAAAATTAACCAGCCTCAGGTTTCATGTTTTATTACTCATACTAATGAACATACACACAGAGTAATTCGAGAGAATCTTCACAGATCAGCTTCTTCATATTTAGATAACGTTATTGCACCAAGATACTGCCCATCAATTGAAACTAAAGTTAAAAAATTTGCAGAAAAAAATAATCACCAAATATTTCTAGAACCAGAAGGGATTGATGATAACACTATATATCCAAATGGAATTTCAAATTCATTGCCCATCGAAGTGCAGTATGAAATGATAAAGAGTATAAAAGGGCTTGAAAATGCAGAAATATTAAGACCTGGATATGCAGTTGAATACGATTATATCGATCCACGAGAGCTATTTCATACTCTCGAAACTAAGAAAGTTAAAGGACTATATTTTGCTGGTCAAATTAATGGTACCACTGGATATGAAGAAGCAGCTGGGCAGGGAATTATTGCCGGAATCAATGCAGCACTCTCTTTATCTCAAAAAAGTTTTGTTCTTCATCGTACAGACTCATATATCGGTGTAATGATAGACGACTTGGTCACTAAGGGAATTACCGAGCCTTACAGATTATTTACCTCGCGTGCAGAATATAGACTAGCAATCAGGTCAGATAATGCAGATAGAAGATTGACACAAAAAGGTTATGACATCTCTCTTGTGTCGCATGAGAGATACTCTGTTTTGCAGGGTAAACTTAAATCCATTAAGCAACTTGAGGAGAAATTAGAGAGCCTAACAATTACTCCTGAGCAGCTCAGGTCCTATGGCATTAAAATATCTTATGATGGAATAAGAAAAACAGCATTAGATTTGCTCGGTTATCCAAATATTGACTGGAATAAATTACGAGAAATATGGCCAGAGTTAAACATGGGTTCCAGTGTCAGCTACTTGCATAACGCCAAAGCACCTCTTCCTGTCATCCAAGTAGCTGACACTGGGATCCAGTACTTGAATGATGATGGAATGGATGCAGTTGACACTGAAAAAAATGTAGATTCCAGCGTCATGTGCTGGAATAACACTATAACTGATAGCATAGCCAAGAATGAAATATATGAAGCAGTTGCAATTGAAGCAAAATACAAGCCTTATTTAGTAAGACAAGAAGCAGATATGAAGTTTCTACAAGAGGAAGTTAATACTCAAATTCCAACTAATTTCAACTACTCACAGATTAAAGGCTTGTCAACTGAAGTGATAGAAAAGTTGCAGTCAATAAAGCCAGCAACAATTGGTATTGCGAAGCAAATACAAGGTATCACTCCAGCAGCGATAGTTAGCATATTAGTGTACCTTAGGAATAAGAAAACGAAAATAGCTGCTAATTCTGCGTAACATGTCAAAAATCGAAGAATTTCGCTCTTTTATGCACGAAATAAATGTTGATACATTTATGTTGAATACTAAAGACGAGTATTTAAATGAATATTCAAAAGAGTTAGCAGAGTTATGTGGCTTCACGGGAACAAATGGGCTACTTATCGTTACAAAGAGTAATAAGTGCCCATTTTTTACAGATGGACGCTATATCACACAAGCTCGCAGTCAGCTCGATCAGGGCAGTTTTCGAGTATATAATATACAAGAAGAGGATCCACACAAATGGGTAAAAGCAAACTTAACATTGACTACCTCACTGGGTTACTATCCGCAATATTTTACTATGAAGGACATAAGAAAATATGAAGGCATTTGTAAACTAGTACCATACTTAATTAAAAAAGATAGTAGTCATAAAGCACAAACAATAGTCTCACATGTATCTGGTGAGAGTGGTAAGGATAAATGTGAAAGAGTAGCTAAAAACATAGAGGCTGAAGCAGTGCTTCTGACTGATCCAAATTCAATTTCGTGGTTATTAAATTTAAGAAATGAAAGTTCTGAATATACTCCTTGTATATTGGGTCGTGCTATATTGTATAAAAATGCCAATGTTGATTTATTTATTCAAGATAAAGAACATTCAACTATAGAAGCAAATTTTGATAACCATATAAATGTTTTTGATATTAGTGAGCTAGAAAATTCACTACATAAGTTAAATTTGGTGGTGATAGATCCAAGCACGACTCCAATGAGCATTATGAATGCAATAGATCCCTTGTATAACCATTATTTAAATGAAAAATCAGCTTCGGTGTCATTCCAGTGCTTGACCAGAAATAAAAAAGCATGGATCCCAGTGTCAAGAACTGGGATGACAATAAGTAATGAAAGAGGTCTAATAGAAAATAAGCAGATAATTGAGAAGGAGGATCCTTGTTTGATTCACAAAGCAGTAAAAAATCAAACTGAAATAACTGGAGCTATAAGTGCGCACATCAAAGATGGAGTAGCAGTTATAAATTTTCTATATTGGCTTGAAAACAATATTGACAGTGAAATTACTGAGCTTGAAGCTGAAGAAAAAGTTTTAGAATACAGAAAAGAGCAGAATTTGTTTAAGCAACCGAGTTTTCCAACAATTTCAGCATTCAACGAGAATGGAGCAATCATTCATTACCGTGCAAGCAATAAGACAAATAAAGTCATTCAAGAAGATGGGCTGTATTTAATTGATTCTGGTGGTCAGTACCTTGATGGCACAACCGATGTTACAAGAACTATAGCAATTGGTAGTCCAACCAATGAGCAACGAGCTCACTACACAATAGTATTAAAAGCTCACATTGCGATAGCAAGTGCGGTCTTTCCTTCTGGCACTACTGGTGGAGAATTGGACATATTAGCGCGTATACATTTATGGAAATTTGGAATGGATTACATGCACGGTACAGGACATGGAGTAGGAAGTTACCTTTCGGTACACGAAGGACCGCAAGCAATATCAAGAGGAAATAAAGTGGAACTCATTCCAGGCATGATACTTTCTAACGAGCCTGGTTATTATATTCCAGGAAAGTATGGAATAAGAATTGAGAATCTGATGTATATTGAAAGGCGAGAAAACGTCTTTTTAAGCTTTAAACAATTGACCTCTGTTCCTTATGATAAAAAGCTAATAGATATACAAATGCTTACTGAAGATGAAGTTAAATGGATAAATAGCTATCACCAATTTGTTTATAAAAATATAGAAAATGGCATAAAAGATAAGGAATGGTTAAAGAGAGTATGTGAACCTTTAAAATAGTTAATTTGTCATTTAATCAAGTATTAATATAGTTGTTCTTGTATTGTTTTTAATTAAAAACAATATATAATATTAGTTTCAAATAGGTGTAATTATGACAGATAAAATGCAAGATGATGAATTTATGAAGCAGTACATGGATACTTGCAAAGAGCAAATAGAAAAATTGGCAAGCGACCCTAATTTGCTTCAACAGACCTTAAAGCCATTCATGCAAATGTCTCAGCAACTTATGGCTGGCGGTATGCTAGAAGGAAATATGCCTAGCATGATACCTGATATGGGTGGTATGGATATCAACAAGATGATTGCTCAGATGAAGGAAATGTATGATTACATAAAGAGTAATCACAAAGAGCTCATGAGAAAAGATGCTTCACAAATTCAAGAGCTTGATGATTCCAGCAGAAGATTGAGAGGCTTGGTCAAGAAATTGATAGAGAAAGTTGAAGCTAAGTAGTATTTATTCATATCAAAGAGCTATAGCAGTAGTGAGGTCTTGTTCCTCAAATTTAGTATTACCATAAAGTTAAATATAAACATAAAGGGATGAAGAGATGATTGAACTACAAAGCCAAGAAATTTGTCCAAATGGAAATAAGAAAAATTTGATTATTTTTTTTCATGGTTGGGGTTCAAGTGGCGATAATTTCGCTCACCTTGCCAAAGTTATGAGCAAATTTTTACCCGATTCATGTTTTGTGGTACCGAATGCTCCGTTTGAGAGGGAAATAGGTGATGGTTATCAGTGGTTTAGTTTAGAGGATCGTAGTGAAGAAGCACTATATAATGGAGTGAAAAATGCTGCATCAATTGTAAATCATTTTATTGATACAAAATTAAAGGAGCTTAATTTAAAAGATACTCAGCTTTCTTTAGTTGGATTTTCTCAAGGGGCAATGCTTGCAATACATGTGGCTCTTACCCGGCTTCAGTCTTGTGCGTCAGTTGTTGCGTATTCTGGTAGATTTCTTTCGCCTTCAAAAACTGCACCGGAGATCAAATCAAAACCTAACATATGTATTATTCATGGTGACGCTGATGATGTGGTACCTTTTTCTTCCCTTGATTTAGCGGTTAAAGCTCTGAAAGAAAATGGAGTAAACGCTCAAGGATACCCAATTCATGGATTAGGCCATATTATTAATGAAGAAGGAATAAGGTTAGGGGTTGAGTTTATCAAGAAGAATTTTGGAAATTAATTTCCATGCACTTGTTTTGCTTTGGTTACGGATATGTAGCTAAATTTCTATCGAAAAAATTGCTAAATTTAGGCTGGAAAGTTAACGGTACATCAAGAAATAAAGATATACAACTTTTTGATTATGAAAAGGTTGATCAAGATCTGCTTAAAAGCGTAACGCATGTTTTAGTTTCTATTCCTCCAGACGGCGATGATGTTATGGAGAGATACGGTCATTGTCTGGAGAATATTAAATGGCTTGGTTATCTGTCTGCAACTAATGTTTATGGTGACCACTGTGGTAATTGGGTGAATGAGGAATCTGAAACAAAGCCTATAGAAATTAGAGGAGAAAAGCGCCTTGAGTCTGAAAAGAAGTGGCTAAGTAGCAAATTGCCTGTACATATTTTTCGTTTGGCTGGGATATATGGTCCTGGTAGAAATGCGCTAATTGACCTGCAGCTTGGCAAAGCAAGAAATGTGAAAAAAAATTTTTCTCGTGTTCATGTTGAAGATATATCGAATATTTTATTTTCTTCCATGCAAAATATAAAGCCTTATGAGATATACAATTGTGCAGATGATTTACCTGCTACGCAATCTGAAGTGGTCACGTATGCAGCCGAGCTTCTCAATATTAGTCCTCCAGAGCCAGTTGAGATTTCTTCCGTACCAAATTACGCACGGGGTTTTTATTTAGGGTCAAAAAAAGTAAGCAATACTAAAATTAAAAAAGATCTTGGTGTCTCTCTAGTTTATCCTGATTACAAGGTGGGTTTAAAGAGTTTGTATATATTAGAATAGAGAAAATAGATTGCCAGATGCAAAAAATTTTTCTTGAATGTTCCTTGTTTTGATGTAGTACCACTAGGCATACTATTATATAGAGGTAAATATGTTCAGCACTCAATCGCTCCCGGTTGAAAATATTCTATTACATCAAGCCGCTTATAATGGTAACATAAATGAAGTTAGGTTATTACTTAATGTAAAAACTGATATCAATATCAAGGATAAAAAAGGATTTACAGCCTTGCATTTTGCTGTTTATTCAGGACATTTAGACGTAGTAAAGTTACTAATCAGTAAAGAAGCTAATATTCATGCAAGAACTACTAAAGGCAGTACAGTTTTACACTTTGCTGTTGTAGCTAAAAGCAAAGCTATAGTAGAGGAGTTAATTAAAGCGGGAGCTGATCCCAATATAAAAGACTGTACTGATGGTAAGACACCTTTACATATTGCTGCTCAAAATGGACTTGTAGAAGTTGTAAAGGTGTTACTTAATACTCAAGAAATTGAGATTGATGCTAAAGACAATGAATTTGGTATAACAGCTCTGTACTTAGCCTCTCAGAACGGACATACTGAAATAGTTGAACTATTAATTAGCACAAAAAATGCTGATGTTAACATAGTAGATAAAAAAAATAATGTCACACCCTTGTATCTAGCTGCTCAGAATGGGCATGCAGCAGTAGTTAAGTTGCTTCTTGATAATGGTGCTAAAGTCAATGGCTGTGATACCAGTATGAATCCTTTGTGTGTAGCTATTGATAATGGCCATGACGAGGTAGCTCAATTATTACTTAGTGTAGAAGGGGTGGATGTCAATATTGGCAATCAGCTTGGCAATACACCTCTACATATAGCAGCTATGAAAGGTAATGAAAAAATGGCAAGATTACTGCTAGAAAAAGGTGCTGATCCTAATATTAAAAACCTTTCAGGAGATACTTCCTTACAAGCTGCTGAATACGTAAGAAAAATTAGCTGGCATGATAATCCTCCAAATGTACAAGGAGGATTCTTCGTGTTAGTTGGCTCGAATGGAATATATTCATTTCAGCAATTTTATGAGCAAAAAAAAATTATGGAGCTTTTGGTACAACATATAAAGGACAGCAGACCTAGCTCATCAGTAGATGAAATTGACGTATCTGTTCAGCAGAGTAGCAAAATAAGATAGATGAGAAAACTAGTTTGTGACATTGGCGTCCAGTTAAATTTACATGGATTCCAGTGTCAGCTACTCGAATGACATTATGGAAGCCGTGATGACAAGGAAGGAAGCACTAGAAAGAAATGGTGTCACGCACTGGGATGACATTATGGGAACTGAGATACAAGAAAAGAAACACTGGTTTCACATGCATCTGTCTTAGTGATGTAAATTCAACTTTACCCCATTTGCAACAATCAGGGTCCTTTTACTATGATCCTAACAATTCGTTTTCGATTTCTTTTTTAATTGTCTCAATAATCTTTTTATCAAGTTTATTTATTAAGGAATCATCAATACCTGTGATGTCATCTGGATTTTGTATCATTTTTTCAATAGCATCATCTATTTTTTTTACTCTTTTTTCATTAATTTCCTCAAATATAGGTTTAATTTTCACATAACCAGGAGCGCCCTTGCTATAACTTTTGCTGCTTTCGTTGATACAACCACCAGCACCATATGTTTTATTCACGTAGTTTTTACTACATTTTGTTACATCTTTATACCCAATCTCACCATTTTCTATATATGCTATTTTATTATCTTTACTAGAGTTTAGCTTGTCCCCTTTCTTAATTTCTTCTTTTAATTTTAAACTTTGTTCATGAATTATTGTATCTTTGTAATTCTTTCCCCCATAGGTTCTGTATGTACCTCCGCCTGCAACAGTAATTAAATCTTTACAAATTGTTTCTGAAGAGTCTCTGCACATTTTTATTAAAGTTGGTCCCCCATCCTTGTTAGATTTATCATTTTCTTGTCCACCACCTCCTTCTGTTACTTTTACTTTAATATATGGATAACTAGGGTTGACTCTCAGTTTAGCTTTAATGTAATCACCTGGCATTCCTAGTCTACTTACAGTAGACTGAGCTTTACCATCTATATGACCAGCTTCACCACCTCCCCATGCTTCTATTTCAACGTAATCATACATTGACAGATCATCTGTAGAGCCATCTCCAAGCTCATAAAGTTTTTGATCCCTGTTTTCAATAATCTGCTTCTTATGTTTCAATTGTGCTATTATTATTTCACGTAATCTCTTTTTTAAACCCTCTAAATCGAACCTACACAATTTATCAGCATAAAAAACTTCTGTTCTATTTGCTTTAATCGGTTGATTTTTTAATTGTGTGCACTTTTGTATTTCACCTTTCTCGTTTTTTACTGTTTTACCATCCTTATCCTTGCAATCCACTTCCTCATATCTTAAGTAAAATAGTTTATCATTCTTATCTACATACTGTGTTGAGCGACTACATACTCCATCAAAGCAGAGGCAACCATCATCACCGTGATTACAGTTTTTTTCTTCATACTTTCCATCTGTTAACTCATATACTATTTTGCATTTGTCACAATTTTGTTTTGTATCTACCTCTTTATCCTTTTTTTCCATGCAGTTATCTCTAGACTTATTTTCAGCAGGAATGGAAATATATCCTTTTTTATTAAATATTATTTCATTCAGTGCATCTTGTGGCTTTGCTAAAACCTCAATTGTTTCGTTACAGGGAAAATAATAAAGCTGATCAGACTCCTTTGAATAAACAGTATTGTATTTATTGTATCTTGCCCCCATTGATTTTAGCGATATTAGCTTACTTTCTTTTTTAAGAACAAACTCCTCTGGTTCTGGTTGCCACCCAGAAAGGCAGAGCATTTTACTTTTAGAATTTTCTTTATATTTTATTTCTACTTTTGGATATCCTGAGCCATCTAGTTTGCACTTACCATTCTGAAGCTCTTTACATTCTGTTTCAATATCGGGAACATATCCATATTTTTCTAGAACTTCAAATTGCGAATTATTTTTTAATATACCTTCTATTACGCTATCGATGTCGCTTTTACTGTTACTGCTATCAGTTGTTTTTGCCACTATTGCTGGCTTTACTACTTTTAAAGGTAGATGGCCAACATATGTAGGAGAATTTTTATTAACATAAAAAGTACAGATGCCATTACTGTGAGTTCCACGTGCGTCATAAGTACAAACGTTCTCACTCATCTTCATTTTTACTTTTAGCGTATTTTCGCCTTTACCCTCATTAGGCTTTGGTATGCTCACTTCTTCAATCTTTGGAGCAGGTGGCGCTGGGAAGCAGCGAGCAGGAAATTGTAATTTTCTTTCGGACTCTTCTTCCTCAGTACCATAGTATTCAGCGCAGAGCTGACCTTTTTTTCTATAGGTTTTGAGATAATGGATAGTATCTTTAATAGTAAATGGATAAATTGGAGTATTCTCACTATTTGAAAAACCGCGCGGAAAAGGTAGCTCCCTTCTTTCTTTCAGCTCACCAATAATGACTCCAACTCTTGGATGGAAATAATCATTTTCTTCATTTGTTATAGGA
Organism: Wolbachia endosymbiont of Chrysomya megacephala; assembly: GCF_008245065.1. Lineage (NCBI taxonomy): Bacteria > Pseudomonadati > Pseudomonadota > Alphaproteobacteria > Rickettsiales > Anaplasmataceae > Wolbachia > Wolbachia endosymbiont of Chrysomya megacephala. The sequence goes on along the minus strand of NZ_CP021120.1, from coordinate 137,438 downwards.
ACAATTCTAACTTGTGGAGGTGACATTGCAAGTTGTTCACAAAATGGAGGGGGGCCAGGTGCAAGTGGTACAGGAGCACATTTTATCTTTTGCTTTCCTTTATTCCATGATGAACAAGTATCACAAACGTTTTCCATATCCCCTGGACGGAAAATATTTTCTCCCTGAAGCACTCTTGAAAACCATGCAGAACTACCCATACAAGCGCCTTTTTGGCTACAAGCACATATTTTAGGAGACTTAGCAAACTTCGTTTTTTCTTCATCAGTAACATTGTCTGCCCATTCCCACTCAAGACTATCTGCTATTTTTGCATTAACAGATGTTTTATCTCCTTCCCAATCAATAAACACTGCTGCAGAGACTCCACCTCCTGTATCTTGTGTACCATATATCTGGCGGCAGGATGTTCCACTAGGTAATATATAACAATTATCTTTTCCTTCATAATCACAGACTTGAATCTTTGGATTAAAATAACCATCAATTCCTTGGTCTTTTACTTGTCTTACTGTAATATATTGGTATAGCTTTTCATCAACTTTAAAACTACCTTTAGTACCAAAAGTAAAAATTGCTAAAAAACCCTCCAAAGCTTTTTTGCCTCCAGCTTCAAGTGTAGTATTACTCTCTACAAGAGGCGGACAATCAGCATATCCTTGATAAGAAAGACAAAATATCAAGGAGAATATCAATAAAAAATTAAGCTTTACATTTTTCATAGAACGCCGGTAACCACTTACTCACTTTTTCGCCTTTTTCCTTTATTGCTTCATACATATACTTTATAGTCTCTTTATTAGCTGAAAGTACATGTATTTCTTTCATATTCTTCAAATCTAGATTTAAAGTTACTAAACCTTTGTATTGCTTTATCAAAAATAAACCTTCCTGTGTTGGTGTTTGCAAAATAACATTCAGTTCCTCTTTCGACAGAGAAAATGCTTTCATGTATAACCTGTTTGCATTTATGTTCGGCATCAGGATTCTCGTATCGACATGCTTATCTAAATATTGAGTAAACTTGCTAGCAAATGCTAGGTTTAAGTTTTCAGTACTTAGAATTACTACAACATTTAACTTTGTCATTCTTTGCATCCAGTCGTCAAACTCTCCCTCTGTAGGAAAAATATTACTTATCTCCCATGCTTCATCCAAAACAAGTATTGCAGGTGAGCCATCACATTTTGCTTCGAAAGAGTATAAGAAATAGTAAAGTATCACGGACATACATTCTTTTTGCTTAGTGAGATTTGCAGTATTGAGGGATATAGTTTTTGTTCCCCAGTCAATGTCTGACTCATCACCATCTTGGAATAAGTAAGCAAATTCACCTTCACCACACCATTTACTTATTTTGCCTCCAAGAAGTAAAAGCACTTCAGAAATTTGAGAAATAGATCGCGATTCTCTTGGTATAGCAAATATAGAATCTACAATTTTTTTTGTCTTTTCTTCTACGTCTACCAAACTTGCATCTGCAACCATCCTTTTGATCAATTCAACAAGCATATTGCGATTAGAAGCACTATCTTCAATGTTCAGTGGGTTAAATTTTAGACTTTTATCTTTATATTTTGGATCAATTATGTAATATTGGCCGCTTACTGCTTTAGTAAATATTATTGATTTTCCAGTATTATCCAATATAACAATCCTAGGGTTAAATTTTCTTGATTCCGAAAGTAAGAAATTGATCAGTGAGGTTCTACCTGAATTTGGAGCTCCAAGTATTGTGGTATGACCATTATTTTTCTTTCCATGAAAGTTAAAAAAGTAAGGACTGCCTTTTTTTGAAAAAAAAACTGTTACTGCTTCTTTCCATCTTCCTCCTTTTAACGTACCTGATGTAAAATCATGCAACATAGCAAAGCTGCAAGCATATTTTTCTAATATATTTTTTGGTTGTGTAACAAAAGCAAAGTTTCCAGGAAGCTGTGCCCAAAAATGATTTTCCATGTGCAGATCAGTCCTAAACATCATCAACCCGATTAACGACATTACAGAGGATAAATCACTGATATTTTTAGCTAACCTATTCTTATCATCTGCAAAGATTGTAACAATAATTTTCTGTTGACAAAAATCCATAGCAGAAATTTTTTCAAGCTCTATTATTTCATTTATTCCTGAGTTTTGAAGTAAGGTATTGTCCTCACTGATTTGCAGTATATTAATTTGTTTTTTGAATTCTTTTACTGCTTTATTATTACTAGTAAATATTATTATTTCTGTGATGATAAGCTCAGAGTCAAGTTGCAAACACCTATCTATATTTTCTAAGGGGATTTCTCGATATTCCTTTATGCAAAAAATAGAACCAAACTTCTGTTGACCTTCAAACGATGTTTGAAATTTATTGAAACCAAAAGCTACTTTTAAATTTTTAACATGCTGCGATAGATCCCTTTCACATATTGGATAATCTTTGTGCGTTAATGTAATAATGTAATGGAGAAATTCCATCATTTGAGAATATATTTTGCCTTCACTAGACCTAAGGCCCAGTTTTTTAGCTCCAAAAGGTTCTAAATCTTTTTGAATCAGGTCAGTTATTTTTTGTAATTCTTGATGATTTTTTTGTAAAAATAACTTGTGCCTATTCTTTATCCTGCCAAAAAAAAATGCATTATTAATATGTTTGCCAAAATCACTAAGTAACACCACAATGTATAACTCATTTATATACTGTAGTTTACTATCAACTAGTTTATTAAACCACGTTGAGTGTAGCTGATCGGAAAAGTCTGAAGTTTTATTCCACTGTAAGCTCAGTTTATTGCGCTTACGGACAGTGTGAATCCAAACGGTAAAATATAAACTCTTGATATTTTTTGATATACTTTTTCTAATTTCAGTTCTAAGATCACCATAGTTATCAACTGAAGAATAGTCTTCTAATTTGATTATTTTTAATAATTCCCCCTGTTTTGTTAGTATAGTTTCTTCATCGTAGTGGCAAGCATAAGGGATAAAATCTAAATTAATACTTTCTAGTAACGCTAAATTGTTCTTTTTTTCAGAATTAGATCTAGTGGCTGGTACTTTTGGTTGCATACAATATCATGCGTATTCAATAAAAAGATAATAAAGAATCATCTATCTTACTTAATCCTTATCTTCTTTTTTGTTATTGGATTGTAACTGTATGTCCTTTGCAAAGTTGAATTTTTCTTTCAGGTAATCTGTTGCCTTTTCTGTGCTTCCAAACATCATGATCAGTACGCCAAATATTATCATGAAAAAAATTAGGCCTCTGAACACTACTGCAAGTATCACTGTAGCTATACATAACCCTATAATTGTCGAAGGATTCATATTTTCTACAGTATCTTTAACTGAAAATGAAGAAATAAGTTCTTTCAACGTTCCTGGTATATTTTTCAATTCATCACTTGCTTTGCTAGAACATGACATGAAGATAAAACTTAACAGGGCTACAATAGCAAAAACTCTACCCAATTGAATACGCATCAGCTAAATACCTTTAAGATACTCCTCAAATGTAACAATTTTTACATCAATAGGCAAGAACCGAATTCACTTGCTCACCATAAGTAACTCATATTTAACTTTTATCACCGTGTTAGCTCTTTATTATCAACAAGAGGACTCACACTAATGGATGTCAATTTACTTGACAGAAAGTTTGAACACAATTCAGCAGCAGCTGCTGTAGCAAACACCGCAGCCACCACAAACAGTCCTGCTCCTACTAATCCTGATGTCATTGCTCCTGCAACAATGCACCCTATTGCTAAGAGAGCAGAACTTGTTACAAGTGCGACGTGAAGATTTTTGTTTTTACTATTATTTTCATAATTATTGGATTGCATTGTATCTTTTACCTTACTGCCTGTCACTGAGATCACACAATGAGGCCCTTCTTCAGTCTTCTTATAATGTTTAGAAGGGGATATTCTTCCGCTTGGGCCTTTGGGCCTTGTTTTGTTCGGATGTGCTAATTTTGTTTTTCCTTCATCTTCTAGTTGCAAACTATTATCTTTCTCAGCAGGGTTTAATTTTAAGTGTACACTTTCCTCAGATGAAATGCTTGTTACTGAAGTTAAGCTGTTCCTTCTGCTACTTGATGCCAAGCTAGATGAATTTATTCCACTATCTAAGTCACTGCTACTACTGAGTTTAGAAGTATTTGCACCGCTTGGCACTTCTACAGCATTCACAGTTATATTAGGCTTTTCATTTTTTAAATCTTTACTATCAATCGAAAGATCAGATTGACTATTCAATTGTGATTGTGCGATCTCCTTTCTTGCTTGCGATTGTTTTGATGTAGGATGTGCTGAAGCACCATAATAACCTGAATTTCTCAAGGTATTGTATTTTCCAGGGGTTCCTTTTCCACTTACACCCTTAGCTAAAGAATCCTTTTCCAGAGGATTAATACCTGAATTTTTGGGAATTTCAACTTCACCAGAAAGACTTTTTTTGTTAAATAGTTCCATAGTATTATTTTGTCTATTTGCTTGATTACTTCTAAGACTTTTCTGATTTTGAATAGTGCTACTAGAATGATCTTTGTCACTACTTTTATTAGTAATCCCTGTAATCTCTAAAATTATTTCTAATATTTTTCCTCTTCTTGTTGGTGATCTTTGTGATGATTTTTCTTCATTGTTAAGTACTGAAGATTTCATTAATTCCTCTGACTCTATCACTTTTGTTTTCAATGCTGGAAGGAAGTTGTCAATATAATATTTATAATATTCTTCTTGTTTTCTCAATGACTTTTCTAATTCAATTAATACGTTGGGATCAGCTCCTTTGTTAAACAACTCTATGCATTTTGCGATAGTTCCATCTCCCTTTTTTAGATTTCCATGATTATGTGTTTTTTTTGTGACCTTTTTGTATATAGCATTGTACAATTGTTGATTAATATCTTCACTCTTCTGATGTTTTGCAAAACGACTTAGCATAACATTTCTCCATACATAACAAAATGTATGAATACCTCTTTAGCGTTAATTTTACATTAAAACTGGGCAGTTATGCCTTATTGCGGATAATTATAGCAATTTGCTAACTATTTTCTTTGCTGATTACTGATTTTACATTTCAACATAATTGCTTGCCTGTTGAACTAACATATCTATCACTTCTTTTACAGGCTTTTCTCTATCAACCATGCCAACACTTTGACCGGCCATTAAAGATCCTGTTTCAACATCTCCATCAATTACTGCCCTTCTTAAAGCTCCAGCCCAGAACTTTTCTATTTCAAGCTGCCCATCTTCTTTTGAGATTTCTCCATTTTGATATTTATCAATAATGTCTCTTTGATGCTCCATAAAATCGTCACTTGCTTTGTTAACTATAGCCCTTACTGGAATTACAGGGAAATCAGCACTAATCTGCACAGAAGATACAGCATTACGCGCAGCTGATTTGATGAATACTTCTTTAAAATTTTTGTGAGCGATTGACTCATTCGTGCAGACAAATAATGTACCTATTTGACAGCCACTTGCTCCCATTTCTAGGTAGTTCACTATCATTTCACCTCTTCCTATTCCACCTGCAACAAACACCGGTGTTTTCTCATTTTTAAAATGAGGTAATATCTCCTGTGCGAGAACAGAAGTGCTAACAGGACCGATATGTCCTCCTGCTTCCATACCTTCTATTATTAACGCATCTACTCCCATTTTTACTAACCTTTTCGCGAGGCTTAATGCTGGTGCAAAACACATAACTTCAATGCCCGCACTCTTGATTTTTTCTATATTAGGCTTCGTTGGTAGTCCACCTGCAAGCACTATATGGCTTACTTTCGTTTCAATGCACACATCTATCAACTCACTCAACTTTGGGTGCATAGTAATTAGATTCACACCAAATGGTTTGTTAGTTAATTTCTGTGTCTCTATGATTTCTTTTTTCAGTAAGTCTGGAAACATTGCACCGCAAGCAATCACGCCAAATCCACCAGCATTTGAGATTGCTGAAACTAAATTTCTCTCTGAAACCCAGCTCATAGCGCCACCCATTATGGCAAACTCACTACCGAGAAAATTTGTTCCTTTTTTCCAGAGGCTACTTAACATATAACCTATATCATACGTTTAAAAATGTTTTGTTTATCTATAAATGTGTGTTTTAAAGCACCAATTATATGCAAGGCTATAAAGAGTATCATAAAATATGCAAGTATCGAGTGTAACTGATTAGCTGCACTAGCTAGATCTGCATTATGGTTAATTAATAAAGGGATATGAAAAAAATATTTGATCTCTTTGCTAGAAGCAGAAGACATGACATAACCAGATAGTGGCATTAGCACCATCAAAGCATATAAACCAAAGTGTATCGTTTTGCTCGCATTGATTACAAATCGAGAAAAATTGGCTGGTAATGGCGGAACATAAGTAAAGACGCGAAAAAATATACGTACTATAATTAATCCAAGAACGGTGATACCACAAGCCTTATGAACAGCGTATATGCTGAATTTAATTTCACTGCTAATCGGCAAATTTTTCATGTATAGTCCAGAACAAAGCATGCCAATAATAAAAGCAGACATTAACCAATGAATGATCCTTAAACCTAAACTATATTTATTGTCTTTCATTAATTTTGATTACTCTAAAGTAGAATTTATATAGTAGAAAAACTATTTCTCAATCAAAATTATCTATACATAATTTCGCTGCCTTGATCAACATAAGTGCAATAATTGTATGTGACACATAAACATTGTCTATCAGATCATGAAGAAGTGGTGAAGTTTTTGAGAGTTTTTCTATTGTAACGATGAGTTATAGCTTGTACAAGAAGCCTATTGACTTTAAGCACATTTTACCCTATACAATTCCAATACCTTAAGCTACCAAAGCATGCCTGATCTAAAGACAATGATGCTAAATTTTGGTCCTCAGCACCCAGCTGCACATGGGGTGCTACGACTTGTTTTAGAGATGGATGGTGAAGTGATCGAGAGAGCAGATCCCCATATTGGGCTTTTGCACCGTGGCACTGAAAAATTGATAGAACATAAAACATATCTTCAAGCTCTGCCTTATTTTGACCGCCTTGATTATGTGTCGCCAATGTCACAAGAGCATGCATATTCGTTGTGTGTAGAGAAATTGTTGCAATGTGAAATTCCAATTAGAGCAAAATATTTGCGTGTTTTGTTTTGTGAGCTGACAAGAATACTAAATCATTTACTAAATATCTCTTCTCAAGCACTTGATGTTGGGGCGATGACTCCTCTTTTATGGCTCTTTGAAGAGAGAGAAAAAATACTCGAGTTCTATGAAAGGGCCTCAGGTGCAAGATTTCACGCAGCTTATATAAGGCCAGGTGGACTTGCAGCAGATATCCCAGAAGGTTTGGTTGAAGATATTGCAAAATTTATAGAGCAATTTCCAAAGTATATAGATGATGTTGATGAACTTTTAACGGAAAATAGGATATGGAAGCAACGCACTGTAGGAATTAGTGAAATATCAATAAAACAGGCGCTTGATTGGGGCTTTAGTGGACCAATGCTCCGTGCTGCTGGACTTGCTTGGGACTTGCGAAAAAGCCAGCCATATGAGATATATGATCAGTTAGATTTTGATATACCTATCGGCCAAAATGGTGACTGTTATGATCGTTATTTAGTAAGAATGGCAGAGATTAGGCAGTCTGTTAGCTTGGTGAAGCAATGCATAGAGAAGATGCCTGAAGGGTCAATAAAAACTGAAGATAGAAAAATTTCTCCACCGCCAAGAGCAGAAATGAAAGAATCCATGGAGGCTATGATTCATCATTTTAAGCTTTATTCAGAAGGATATCATGTGCCAGAAGGTGAGGCTTATGTGGCTGTTGAAGCGCCAAAAGGCGAGTTTGGAGTATATATAGTTTCAGATGGTACCAATAGACCTTATAGATGTCGAATAAGAGCACCTGGCTTTGCGCATTTACAGGCCTTAGATTTCATGGCAAAAGGACACATGCTTGCTGACATTGCAGCAATTATCGGTTCACTCGATATAGTCTTTGGTGAGATTGATAGGTAATTATTGTAAAATAGTAACTCAACTAATGGTCAATACATCCTCTATTAAAAACTGCACAAATTCATTGCCATTCCAGTAATTCATAGAGATTTTACCCAAAATGGCTTTAACATTACCCTGCATAATAGCAGAGCCAAGCTCAGTATTTGCACAGCGAAACGCAATAGCTTTGACCATAACATTATCGTCAGCAATAAAACATTTTATATGGTCAACTCCTATAACTTCCGGCTTTCTTATCTTTGCTCCTTGAATGATGAATCTCGGTTCAGGATTGCCAACACCAAATGGCTCTAAGCGTTGCAATTGATTCCACAAGGATAAGTTTATTGCTTTAGCTGTTACTATACCATCAGCCTTTATGATTTTGTCATTTGTAGAGTTTGCAAATCTTTCAGTAAAGAAATCATGTAGATCACTTATTTTATCTTCTTCAATCGAAAATCCTGCTGCCATACTGTGACCACCACCTTCAATGATTAGGTTGGTAAATTTTGCAGAAAGAACCGCAGCACCAATATCTACTCCAGAAATTGACCTACAGCTTGCTTTTCCTATTCCATTGTTTAAAGATATCACTATCGTTGGTAAGTGAAACTGCTCTTTTAGTCTTGATGCAATGATACCAATTATTCCCTGGTGCCAATTACCACTTACCATTATAAAATTTACACCTAAGTGGGCAAAATTTTCCGCTTGTGTTGTGGCTTCCAAAATAGCCTCATTTTCTAGCATTTTTCTTGCATTATTCAAATCTATTAGTTTTAGCGCGATTGAATGTGCATCATCATCATCATCGGTGGAAAGCAACCTTGCACCGAGCGATGCTTCTCCAATTCTTCCTCCGGCATTTATACATGGCCCAATACTAAACCCTAATCGCGAAACACTTGGTTTTTCAAGGATTCCCAAAGCGTCAAACAAAACACGTAAGCCAACATTTTTTCTTGCTGACATAACTTTTAATCCTTGTAAAACAAAAGCCCTATTTAGGCCTGTAATCTGCATAACATCGCAAACAGTTCCAAGAGCAACCAAATCCAGTAGATCAAATAAATCTGGTTCTTTTTTGTTGGTAAAAAATCCTTGCTCACGTAGGCTTCTATTAAGAGCAACAATTAGCAGAAATGACACTCCAACTGCTGCAAGATTAGTATAAGGAGAGCTCTCATCAAGGCGGTTGGGATTAACAACTGCTGCAGCACTTGGTAATTTTTCTGTACCAAGGTGATGATCGACAACTATAATATCAAGTCCAAAGACCTTTGCCTCTTCTATCGGTTGATATGCAAGCGTACCGCAATCAACAGAAATACATAAATCAATACCATTCTTTTTAAGTTGTAATAAAGCATCTGTGTTCAATCCATAGCCCTCATCAACACGATCTGGAATATAGATTATAGAGTGTGTTCCAATCGCTCTTAGGTACCTATTAATCAATGCTGATGACGTTGCACCATCAACATCGTAATCACCAAATATTGCAATATTCTCATTATTGTTTATTGCTTTTATTATGTGAGAAACAGCTTTATCCATATCAAGGAGGTGAAAGGGATCTGGTAATAGCGATCTGATTAGTGGGTGTAAGAAGTCATGTGCATTTTCTATGTTAACACCACGAGCAACTAATATTCTTGCTAATATTTCTGGCAACTCAAATCTCTGTATAAGAGTAAAAATCTCCCTTTGATCTGCTTCTTGTAACTTCCACAGTGCATTTGTTATGCTGCGTTTTTCAATATCAAGTAGCATATTTTTTGTAAATAAAACTACTTTACCAGAACTTTTACGCTTGTTCTATAATTGTGTTAGACTTCTGTATAACCTAAAGAAAGATATAGGAGAGTGTCACTCGAAAGGAATCACATTTATTTTGACAAAGAGCATCTGTAAAATCTGATACTTCTTCTTGCATAACATGCTCTTTAATTAGTATTATATCTATATTAGCATATAAGTGTGAATATTATATTTAGTGTAATTACTTTTTGGTATACATAACAAATTTATGCCTGGAAACAGTTTTTGGTTACTCAAACCTTTTCTACCTTTATTTCATATTCTTTAAAGTATTTTTTGCACTTTCTTTATAAAAACCATAGGTACCAATCGGTTTTTAGCTTAAGAATAAAGGTTAAGTATCTGGAATTCTGGACATAAAATCCTCCTGAAAGATTAGAAAGAAAATGCAGCGCACATACAACAGAATTTGAACACGTGCTGAAGAAGATACACTACGTTTTTTTTTGAAAAATTGACTGAAAAGTCTGCAGACGAAGATAGATTTTTGAGCTCTTAAAATACCTCTACTGTTAGAGTAAGGAAAGCGAGAAGGTTTGTCAAGCAATCTTTATTGGCTGTTGTACTAGAATTCAGTTTTTCGTATAATTTGCTAGAATTTGTGTGAAGAATTTTAAATATGAAAGGCCTATATATTAAAACTTACGGCTGTCAGATGAACGTTTATGACTCCATTTTAATGGAGAATATAGTTAAGCCTTTAGGGTTCAACGTTGTTAGTGATGCAGAACAAGCTGATTTGGTGATATTAAATACTTGTCATATTAGAGAAAAGGCAGCAGAAAAGCTTTACTCAGAGCTTGGAAGAATCCATTCATCACAAAAAAATAAGGAAATGACCATAGTGGTGGCTGGATGTGTAGCGCAAGCAGAGGGAGAAGAAGTGTTCAGAAGGGCTCCTTTTGTTGATATTGTTGTTGGTCCGCAGAGTATTCCTGCTTTACCGGAGTTGATAGTCAAAGCAAGTAGAAGTAAAGGTCATGTAATAAACACTGATTTTCCAGAAGTTGCAAAATTCGATAAATTGCCGGATGAATGTTATGGTAGTAATCAAGGGTCTTCTGCGTTTCTTGCTATACAAGAAGGTTGTGATAAATTTTGTACGTTTTGTGTGGTGCCTTACACTCGCGGGGCTGAGTATTCACGATCAGTAAATGAAATATTCCGTGAAACATTAAAGTTAGTTGCAAGTGGAGCAAGGGAAATTACTTTGCTTGGTCAGAATGTCAATGCTTATCATGGGGAGTGTGAGGGAGAAGTGTGGGATTTAGGAAAATTAATTAGTCACATTGCTAAAATTGAAAAGCTAGAAAGAATCCGCTACACAACTTCTCATCCAAGAGATATGCACGAATCTCTCTACTTGGTACATGCGGAGGAATCAAAACTCATGCCGTTTGTTCACCTACCTGTGCAGTCAGGTTCAAATAAAATATTGCATGCAATGAACAGGAAACACACTGCAGAGGAGTATTTGGAAATAATAGACAGATTTCGCAAATTGAAACCTGAAATCGAATTTTCTTCTGATTTTATTGTTGGTTTTCCTGGAGAAACTGAAAAAGATTTTGAGGAAACTATGAAGTTAGTAGAAAAAGTAAAGTACGCTCAGGCTTATAGTTTTAAATATAGCCCAAGGCCAGGAACGCCAGGGGCGGAAAGAAAAGATCAAGTACCAGAAGAGGTTAAAACAGAGCGTCTTCTTTTTTTACAGGAATTAATTAGCAAGCAACAACTTGAATTTAATCAGAGTATGATAGGAAAAACTATTCCTGTTCTATTCAGTGATAAAAAAGGTAAACACCAAAATCAAATTATTGGTAAAAGCCCATATATGCAATCAGTATGCGTTGATGATCCTGACGATAAATACAAAGATAAAATAGTAAATGTAAGGATATTGGAAGCTCGGCAAAATAGTTTGTTGGGATGTGCTTACTAATAGTGATGTTTGTCAATTAGAAAAAAGCACTCCCATGGTCTCATTTAGAAGCACTTTGTGTGTTTTATAAGTTTATAAGCTATCTAGATTTAATCCTTAAAGGACTACAGCTCTCTGTTACGCAATCATATGAGACTTGATATAATAGATTCGCGGGATTTTTTTTCTTTTCCCACTGATAGTGTAATTTTTCAATCTTTCCAGAATTATTATATTCATAAGAAAGTGATCCCCAAACAAAGCTGCTTTTACTATTATTTTTGTTAGCATCATGAAATTTCTGATAAGGCCAACTGTTATTGTCTTTATTCATCTTTAACTTAAGTAAATAAGTCTAATGAATTAATATGTTGTATAATGATGTCAATACCTATCTATGTTTGTAGAAACAGAGTTTTTGAATTTGTAATTTTCCAGAAAGCTCTATATTCTTTGATTTTATCCAGTTAAAATGAATATGAAGTATTATCCTGATACAAGCAGCAGTCCTAATTTTTCATTGCTAGAAAAGGAAATCATAAAATTTTGGCAGGAAAATAAAATTTTTGAGCAGTCAGTTGAGAAACGTTCCAAGGATCATTGTTTTGTATTTTATGATGGGCCTCCGTTTGCAAATGGACTTCCGCATTACGGACACTTGCTTACTGGTTTTATAAAAGATGCATTTGCAAGATATCAAACTATGCTGCAAAAAAGGGTTGAACGCAGATTTGGTTGGGATTGCCATGGGCTACCGGCTGAGATGGGCGCGGAAAAAGAACTTAGAATATCTGGCAGAACTGAGATAGAGAAGTTTGGCATTGAAAAATTCAATAATCATTGCCGTACTTCTGTAATGAAATTTTCATCAGAATGGGAGAAGTATGTAAATAGACAAGCAAGATGGGTAGATTTTCATAATGACTATAAGACTATGGATAAGTCATTCATGGAGTCGGTCATGTGGGCATTTAAGCAGCTTTATGATAAAGGTCTGGTATATGAATCAATACGCGTTGTTCCCTATAGCTGGGCGTGCGAAACTCCACTCTCTAATTTTGAAACAAGGCTTGATAATGCATATAGAGAAAAAATTAGCAAAGCTGTAACTGTTGCTTTTGAACTTTTAGAAAATCCAAAGCAATTTAAACAAAAATGTAGATTACTTGCTTGGACTACAACGCCTTGGACATTGCCGAGTAACCTTGCACTGGCAATAGGAAAAGATATTGAGTATTGTGCAATGTTAGTAAATGGTGAAGTCTGCATCTTTGCTGAAAGTTATTTAGAGAAATTTGTCGGCCACTGTGAACAAAGCAATATTCAATATGAAAACTGTAATACAAAACTTAAAGCGAGTGATCTTGCAGGTCTTTCCTATAAACCACTGTTTGATTACTTTAAAGATACAAAAAATGCGTTCCGTGTTTTCAGTGCTGATTATGTTACAGCAGAAGACGGCACTGGTGTCGTGCACACTGCTCCTGGATTTGGTGAAGAAGATTTTTACCTTTGCCAAAGCCATGATATTCGAGCTGTTTGTCCAATTGATAACGGTGGGAAATTTACTGCAGAAGTTTCAGATTTAACAGGAGTTCATGTTTTTGATGCCAATGATACAGTAATAAAAAAATTAAAAGAGCAGGGGAGTTGGTTTAAGACTGAGCAACATATTCATAATTATCCTCACTGCTGGAGAACTGATACTCCCTTGATCTATCGCACTATGCCTTCTTGGTACGTTGCTGTGACAAAGTTTAAGGGAAGAATGACAGAGCTAAATAAGAGAGTTAATTGGATGCCAAATCATATAAGAGATGGTCAATTTGGAAAATGGCTTGAAGGAGCGCACGACTGGTCTATTTCACGCAATCGATTTTGGGGTACGCCAATTCCTGTGTGGAAATCAGATGATGCAAAATATCCAAGAGTGGATGTATATGGTTCGATAGCAGAACTAGAGCGAGATTTTAATGTTAAAATAGATGACTTGCACAGACCATTTATCGATACTTTGATAAGACCAAATCCTGATGATCCAACAGGAAAATCAGTTATGCGTCGTGTGCCTGATGTGTTTGATTGTTGGTTTGAGTCTGGCTCGATGCCGTTCGCGCAAGTTCACTATCCGTTTGAAAATAAAGAATGGTTCGAGAAAAATTTCCCTGCGGATTTTATCACTGAATATATAGCACAAACAAGAGGATGGTTTTATACGCTTTTTGTGCTTTCCACTGCTTTATTTGATAGTGAGCCATTTAAGAATTGCATATGCCACGGTGTGGTTCTTGATGTGAAAGGTCAGAAATTATCCAAACGTTTGAATAATTATGCAGATCCAATGGAGGTTTTTGACAAATATGGTTCTGATGCGCTGCGTTTTCTTATGCTATCTGGTTCCATTGTTTGCGGTGGTAATTTACTACTCGACAAAGAAGGAAAATCGATACGAGATATTCTGAAGGACGTAATAAAACCTATTTGGAATAGTTATCACTTTTTTACCATGTATGCAAATGCAGATGGAATTAGAGCTGAGGTTTGTAAAGATTATCAAAGTACCATTGATCGCTACATGATTTCCAAATGTTTTGAAGCTGTGGAAAGTATACAAGCTTCTATGAACAACTATAATTCCCAAGAGGCTTGTAAAACCCTGATGAATTTCTTTGAAGTGTTAAATAATTGGTATATTCGTCGTAGTCGTGAGCGTTTTTGGAAAAATGATTTAGATCAAGACAAAACTGATGCTTATAATGTTCTATACACAGTTTTTTATTACATGCTTCGAGCTGCAGCTCCTTTGTTGCCACTCATAACAGAGACTATATGGCAAGGGCTTGAGTACAAAGAAACATCTGTTCATTTGGCTGATTTTCCACAATCAGATAGATATGACAGTGAACTCATTGCCAAGATGGATTTGGTAAGAGAGATATGTAACTCTGCATTATCCATCAGAAATACGTTTAACATGCGCATCAGGCAGCCACTTGGCAGTATGACCATTTATCATAGGTCTTCCTGCGATTTCCTTAAAAATGAATATCAAGAGATAATAAGAGATGAGGTGAATGTAAAAGAACTAGAAATAGTAAGTGAGTTGAAAGAAGTTGCGTCACTAGAGCTAAAACTAAATTTTCCGCTACTTGGTAAGAAGGTTGCAGATAAAATCAAGAAACTAGTTCAATATGTCAAAGAAGAAAAGTGGAGACAAATTGAGAATGAGCAAATATTTCTGGGAGATGAAACAGAGAGCTATACTATAGAAAAAGGTGAGTATGAACTATTATTAAAAGCAAATAGTGAATATTCTTCTGTATTTGATAACAATAAAGGGATTGTTGTTCTGAGTACTGAGCTCAATGATGAACTAATTCTAGAAGGACTCGCGAGAGATGTTGTGAGGCTTATTCAAGAAACTAGAAAACAAGCTGATTTCCATATATCAGATAGAATCAGAGTAATAATTAAAGCAGAAGATGAGAAAATTAAGGAAGCAATAACTACATGGAATAAATATATAAAAGAGCAGACCCTTGCCTTATCTTTGGACACTAATAAAGAGATCGAGGCCGATTTCTATTCTAAGGAATACCAAGGTTTGACAGTTAGTATTAAGTTAATAAAGTTGCAAAATTAGTAATATTTATGCTATACTTAAATTGCTTTAAGTAGGGTGGTGATATGAATCAAGTTGTTGCAGATGGTCATAGAGAAGTTATTGATTTAAATAACAACAGTGATGGTTTAGGTAAAGTAGAATCTATTTTTAATGTTGCTTTGGAAGAGGAAGAAGAGTTTTTTGATGCTATGGAAGATGTTTCTAATGTAGAAGAAGAGAATGATTTAGGTCTTGCTAATTCAGAAGAGGGAGAAGAATTTTTTGATGCTATAAGTCAGCAAGATTGGTTAACTAAACAGGTAGCTGCTTTTAATGTTCCACTCAGTATATTTCATTATAAAGATTACAACTCTGACTTTTTTACTTCCTGGTATAATATATCAAGTAGAATATTTAAAGAGATAAACAGAGCTTGCCCGGAGAAAAAAGTATTAAATTTAGCTCTGTCAGTTTTAATACTTCCTTATATTGCTTTTGTTGCAATGGGGTTAGTCATATACAGTAGATTTAAAGCAGGCAGCAAAACACAAGAAGGTGTAGTGGAAGATAAGGCAAAAAAGAGTGAAACAAGTGTATCGAGAAGATTTGCATACGGTGCTCTTGCTGCAATAGCAATTTTTGTTAATGTGACTGTGCTTGTAGCCTTAATTGTTCCTGCAACAATTGCTTTGGCTACTTTTTATCTTTTAAATAGAGAGTTATCTCACTCTTTAGTTGCTGTTCTTAAAATAAGTATGGGGCGATATTCTAATAAGCACCAAAATATTGAGATATCTTTTCATGAAACGGAGTTTCCTGAACCAAACATTACATGGGATATGGAAATAAAATTTCCACCGCAATTTAAACAACTGCTTAGAGATTTATGTGAAAATGGAAATGATAAATGGTTTAGTGTGAAGCGGGGTTTAGAGCATAATATCATACTGAAATTATCAGCTAGTATCAATTTAAACAATGGTCTTAAGCCCTTGCATAATGAAATTAAGAATGTGATTGCAACTTCAATTCAAGAATTTGCAAAAACTATGGAAGAGCTGGTGAAGCTAGAAAAAGAAGAGATTACACGTGATAAATTGAAGGAATTATTGAACGAATTCAGGTTGAAAGTGGTGAGTAGTATAGGTTCTAAGTTGACAACTCACTTAATAGAAAATGCTTATCAAGTTGCCTTTATACAAGCAATTAAGTTTCAGCAGAATAGACGGGGAGAAGATTTTTCGCTGGAAGATGAGCTAAAAAATACTTTAGTGAAGCAGAAGTTAGAAAGTCAAGGTAAGGAATTACCAAATGAGAAAGAGATGATAATAAAGGATCTAAAAGAAGCAGGAGCAAAAGTGCCAAATGCCCTAGACGATAGTGAGCTTCCTGTATTTAAAGCAGAATGGGAGCGACTTATACAAGAAGGGAAAATAACTAGGAAAACAATAATTGATGTTTATAAGAATACAGATCTTGGAAAAACAGAGGAAGTTCTGAATGATGCTAAAGAAATAATTAAAGATTTAAAAAAACAAGGACAAGTAAGATATACTGGGATACATGAAAAGCTGAAAGCAGTGTATAATGAAGGAAAAAACAACTTAACAAACGATGATTTAAAAAGGAAATTAGAAGGTCTTTTTAAGTTCGAGTATGGTGATCAAGAAGTTGAGCGAAGGCTAGTAAAATCAGTAATGAAAAAAGCAAAGGGTGAGTTAGGCCTATTAGTCATGCTAAGCTTAATAGACCAGTTTCGAGATTTAGAAGAGGAGATAAAAGGTCCTTTGAATGGGGAAAGTTTAGAAGAAGCTTCAGGTAAAGTGAATGATTTTATAGCAAAGATGTATTTAGAAATAACGAAACGTAAAACACAAGATTTGTTTAAAAGTCAAGCAAAGGGTATAGAGAATTCATGTAAGTTATTAGAAAGGGGGGCACCAGATCTAGTAGAAAAGATTAATTCACATCGAGTGAGAATTGAAAAATACTTAAAAAGACCTGAACAACCTATACTATTAAGAAAAATAATAGAAGGGAATAAGGACTTAAATAAGTACTTAGAAGATGAGTGGAATAGAAAAGGAGAAAAGCATCCAAATACGAAATTAATACAGAAGCACTTGAAAAATAACCAAGAAATTCTGAAAGCATTAAAACAGTTAGAATTAGAAGAAAAAGGATTATTGATAAATGAAGAAACAAAAAATGATTATAGAGAAGAACTGGAATCTCGCGAAAAAATAAAGTTTGCAATAATAGAAGATGCTTTACTTAAAGCATTCGAGCATGAAATTTTTGATGAAGAAGCAATTAAGAAGTTATTAGAGGAAGCGGAACTTGAGTACTATTTTGCAGAAAAGTGCATAAAAAGTCCTGTGATTAAGACAAAAGACAATATCAAACATTTTTGTCAAGATTTATTGTCTCCTTTAATAAATAGGTTGGTGGAAAATATAGTAAATAATGTACCAAAAAGTGATAAGAGTTCATGGCTGCAGCCTATAAAAGCTATTAGGACAGGCTTGGGATATATTCAAACAGGTCTTGCCGTTGCAATGCGTGGGGATAAGAGAACAGAAGGAAAAGCGTTGAGTGTGGCACATGATACTCATAAGGAAGTAGAAACATTTCTTCAACATTTTCAATCAAGTTATGAGGAAGTAGGAGTTTTTTTGGGTAATTTATTTTCTGATGATGGAACGACATTTAAAAATGATGTATGGCCTAAAGTAGAAGAGCATTTGCATGGAATGTGGGATAGGTTTTTCAAGGATATTGAATTCAAGATAGGAAATAAATTGGATGAAGTAAACGTGACACAGCAAAATCAGGAAACGGCGATTACGGCTTAATGATGAGCTCTCAAAGTTCCTTCAGTATTTTCACACACTAAGTTGACTATCATATTTGATTCTTTTTGGATTTCCTCTTCAGTTAAAGTGTGAGTTGGAGAGCAGAAAGTAACTGAAAATGCTATAGACATCTTATTCGATTCTATATTGTTTCCATGATATACATCAAATATCAAAACTTCTGTGATGAGCTCTGAGCTTTTTTTCACCATATTGATTATACTGCCTGCTGCTACATCTTTATTTACAATAAATGCAAAGTCGCGTTTTACACTTTGATATTTATAATCGATAAATTTTTTTCTACTTATAGGTAAATTTTCGATATTTTCTAATATCAACTCAAAGCCTACAATTTTTTGTTTGATGTTAAAAAAATCCAATATACTCGGATGCAATTCTCCAAAATAACCAACTATTTTACTTCTAAAAGATAAGGAGCCTGATTTTCCTGGGTGATAATATTCTTTTTCTGCTCTCTCTATTGCTAAATTATCACAATTGACATTAAAAAGTTCCAAAGCTGTTATGAGGTCAGCCTTTGCGTCAAAAATATCTATTTTCCTATCAGTGTTATAGTGGTTTTTCGGCGAATTATTTCCTGATCTAATTCCACTTAAAACGTACTTAGACTGAGCCTCACCATTATAAATTGGTCCAATTTCAAAAATTGCGAGACCAGATATCCCGTGAGCAATATTATCTGCAGTGACTTGCAACAAATTTGGTATGACACTTGGCCTCATTATATTGAAGTTATTATTAAATGGATTATCGATAATGAATAACTTATTCAAGTAACCAAACTTTTCAGCTGTTGATTCACTCATAAAAGACCAAGTTATCACTTCATGAAACCCTCTGCTTGTCATTAAAATGCGCAAATCATCTTGTGTCTCTTCTTCTACTGTAACGTCTTCTGCTAGTTGCTCTTCCTTTATTTTATCATAGCCGTATATTCTTACTACCTCTTCAACTAAGTCAGCAGGTATGGTTACGTCCGGTCTCCAGCTTGGTACTTGTATATTCCAATTACCTTCGGTTTTTTTATCGATACTAAACCCTAGCTTTGTTAAAATATCGAATACCTCATTAGGTGATGCAGATACACTTCCAAGTTTGTTTGCATTCTGATAATCAAAATTTATCTTGGTATAAGCCTTATTCAAATTGCCAGCAGACACTATGCTTGACACTTCTCCGCCACATAAATCCAAAATCATTTTGGCTGCAAGATTGAGTCCATCAAGGGTAAATTCAGGGTCAATTGAACGTGCAAATCTGTAACTTGAGTCTGTGGAGATGCCTAGCTGCCTTGAAGATTTAGTGATGGAGATGGGGTCAAACCAAGCAGACTCTAAAAAGATATCAGTAGTTTCAAGTGTACATTCGCTATACTTGCTGCCCATAATTCCAGCAATTCCATGAACATTTTTATCATCAGAAATAACTCTTATTTCTTTATTTAATGAATATTCTTTACCATTTAAACCAATAAATTTTTCTCCATCATTTGCTTTGCGTACTATGAGCTCACCTTCTATTTTCTTTGCATCATATGCGTGCATTGGGCGGCCAAAAGATATCATGATGTAATTAGTAATATCAACTATTACAGAAATGGAGCGCATTCCTATCGATTCCAATTTATCTTTTAACCATTTTGGGCTTTCTTTATTTTTTACATTGGTGATGTATATTCCACTAATAAAGCTCTCCCCGTCAGTAACTTTGACGTTTACTGGTGAATTTATAGAGCAGGCAAGTCGTGGAATGTTTGAAGCCTTTAACGTTCCAATTCCAGTTGCTGCTAAATCTCGAGCTATTCCATATACGCCTAAGCAATCTCCACGGTTTGGAGTGATGTTTATGTCAATTACAGGATCGCAATTGAAAAATTTATCTCCTGTTTTATAATCATCAGAAAGCTCGATTATTCCTTCACTTTCATCTTGAGTCAGCGAAAGCTCAGAGGCAGAGCAGAGCATCCCTTCACTTAGCACTCCTCGTATTTTTGTAGGCTTAATTGTAAAGTCGCTTTCTGGCAATGTGCTACCAAGAGATGCAAGTACAGTCTTCATGCCTTCTTTAACATTTTTTGCTCCGCAGACTATCTGCAGAACTTTACTTCCATCATTTACTTTACATAATTTTAATTTATCAGCATTTGGATGAGGTGCGACTTCTAATACTTCTGCAACAACAAACCCGGCCAATCTGGAATTGTCGATCACATTCTCTACTTCCAACCCTATGTGAGTTAATTTATCAATAATTTCCTCTAAACTAGCATTGGTTTCTAAGTACTCTAATAACCAAGATAATGTGAACTTCATTTATTTAACAGAAAATAAAAAAGTTATTGTAATGTAAAATATAATGATTTTAAAGCTTGTTGTAGTGAGTAGCTTCTCTAATTGTAAAAAACGAAGGAGAAGCCTACTTTTTCTACAAAGAAAGAATTTTCTTTATATCACCTTTGCAGTCCATTTCCATGCAGAGTTGAATGTTCATATTGTGATCATCTATATGGAAATTATAAATGTAAGCATCACCAGTGAAATTTCCTATAACATCATGGCTTTCATTTAGCATTTCACCTGCCATGTGGAAAAGACCAGTGTCTGAGTTAGAAGAATAATCTGTAAACTTGATGTACCCGTTACCACATTCCTGTTCTAAATTTAAAGGTGGATTAGTAAAATCTATTTCGTTCATAATTGCCTCATATTAAAATTAAATTATAGTTAAAATAAGATGTTAAGTAACTTAATAAGATTAGTGAATTTTTAAATAGAACGCTGGCTATAATTAGCATTCTAATCACATACTTTGTTGATATATTTATGCCATAATGGCATGGATCTTCTATCTTAATTCTTGACTTTACCCTATAAAATCTATATTTTACTTACTATTATAGTTTAAGTATATAAATCAAGATGGCGTTAAATCCGCTAGAACAATTTAAAGTATATACAATAATAGAACTACCAAAATTATTTGGGTATGACATAAACTTTACCAACTCATCTCTTTTTATGATGATCTCGGTGGTATTAATGGTACTGTTTTTGCTCCTTGGAATAAGAAAAGGTGCAGTAATACCAGGATATTTGCAAGCTGCAGTTGAATATGTATATGATTTTGTTGTTTCAATAATAGAAAGTAACACTGGAAGCAAAGGTTTGGAGCACATTCCTTTGATATTTACAGTATTTATTTTCATTTTATCGTGTAATTTAGTTGGTGTTCTTCCTTATAGTTTCACAGTTACAAGTCATGTGATAGTTACCTTCGCTTTATCAATGGTGGTTTTTACTTATATAACGATTGTTGGGTTTAAAGAAAGAGGAGTAGAATTTTTACGCATATTGCTACCAAAAGGAACTCCTTCGTGGCTTGCACCTATAATCATCATTATTAAATTATTTGCTTATTTAGTAAGACCGATTAGTTTATCAATAAGGCTTGCAGCAAATATGATTGCGGGTCATACAATCATCAAAGTGATAGCAGGATTCGTCATAAATATGAACATATTTTTTACACCTGCACCTTTTTTGTTTATAATTGCACTAATAGGATTTGAAGTATTTGTTGCAGTTTTGCAAGCTTATATATTTACTATATTAACATGTGTATATTTGTCAGATGCAGTAAAGTAATTGACTTCCTTGCAGAATATTTTACAATTATATTATAAAGAAATAGTTAAAGGTAATATATGGATTTAGTGGCTTTAAAATTTATAGCAATTGGTTTGGCTGTATTTGGAATGCTCGGTGCTGGTTTAGGTATAGCTAATATCTTCTCTGCTATGTTAAATGGGATTGCGAGAAATCCTGAGTCAGAAGGTAAAATGAAAAGTTACGTTTATATTGGTGCTGCCATGGTTGAAATCATGGGGTTGCTTGCGTTTGTACTTGCAATGTTATTAATATTTGCTGCTTAACAGATGCCACAGCTTGATGTTTCAACTTTCTCTTCTCAAATTTTTTGGTTTTTAATTTTTTTCTCTTCACTTTTTTTTGTAGTCAGTTGTTTGTTTTTACCGAAGTTAGATGAAATAATAAGCACTAGAAGTAAAGAAGTGTTAGATTCATTTAATAGTTCTATTCACCTTTTAAGACTTACAGAAGAGCAAATTGCCAAGTATAATGCAGCTTTAAATCAAGCTAGAGTACGGGCAAAAAAAATCATAGATGATGCATTTGCTCAAGTAGAAGAAATGAGAGCGAATGTTAAGGATATATTGGAAGAGGAAGACAAGAAGATGATTAAACTTGTTGAAGAAAAGGTAGTACAATTTAAATCTAAGTATATTAGTGAATTAAAACAAATGGCTACTAGTATTGCTTTGATTTACTATACTAAGTTAACTAATTCTGAGATTGAAGAGGAATTTGTTGCTGACTTGGTGTCAAAAGAATTTTAGGGTTTTTATGTCTACATTACTAGTTATAAGCCTTGCTTTTTTAGTAGGTTTTATCCTCTCATATAAATTGTTAAGGAAGGTAATAAAAAACGCGCTTAACAATAAACGTAACAAAAGCAAGTTTTCAAGTGAAGAAACTGAAAAATTCAGAAAAGATATATTGGAGTATTACAAAAAATCTTCTGAAAAATACAAAAGATTAGATGCAGAAGTTAACAAAATGATGAATGAAGCACTTGATAAGGCTAATAGTATTATTAAGCATAATAGACAGCAACTCGATCAAACGTTAGATGAAAATTCCCATTCTAATTTGAAGAAAGTTACTGACCAAGTTGAAAAAGCTCTTGGGGATTTACAAGCTAACACAGCGAGTATAGCTGCTGATGCTGTAAAAAAAATAATGCATGAACGTAAAGATGATAAGCGTAGTAGTGAGGTTATATCTTCGTTTTCACGTGACTTGAGCAAAAAGTTGCATTAAGTTTAATGCCTGTACTTCAAACTGATAATGTAGAAAAAATTAAATTTGATTCTAGTTTATGCAAAGAACAAGAGAAACTTTTCTACTATAGGTTTAATATAATTCCTTGGCAAAAATTAAATGATACTACTTTTTTTATGGTTGAAGACATAAGCCAAGATATCAACCTTTGGGTCGAATCTCATTACGGTATTGAATATGTATTGATAAAAGTAGATAGCAAACAGATTTTAAATCTTCTTAACTCACACTTTGGTATTTCAGAATTCGCAAGTAACTACTTATATTATAAGAATCCTAATTTTTCAGCTAAAAGCATTAGGCTCAGTTCAATCTTTTTTTCCTCTTTCTTTGTTATGATTTCGACTTTAACACTGACAAAAAAATATGCATATTTTGCTTTGGTGTTGATATTTATAATCGGATGTTCTAGTTCTTTATTCAAATTTGTAACTAAAATTTTTGGCTTGCGTAAAATTTCTAACCAAAAAGCAGATTATGATAAGATGAATGAACCTATATATACTATTTTATTGCCTGCTTTTAAAGAGAATGCGGTTATAAAGCAATTGATTAAGAGCATTGAAAGTTTGGATTATCCAAAATCAAAATTAGATGTAAAGCTTGTGATAGAGAGCGATGATCAAGAAATGTTGGCAGCTATAGAAAAATGCACTTTACCACAGTATTTTGAAGTAATAAAAGTGCCTCATTCTCTGCCTAGAACAAAAGCTAAGTCATGCAATTATGCTATGAGATTTGCTAGAGGAAAGTATGTGGTAATATATGATGCAGATGACAAGCCAGATCCGTTGCAGTTAAAAAAAGCACTAATTGAATTTAATAAGGGCGACGAAAAGTTGGCTTGTGTACAGGCGAAATTAAATTACTATAACTTTGGTTGCAATTTTCTTACAAAATTCTTTTCTCTTGAGTATATGAACTGGTTTCAATATTTTTTGCCTGGATTTCAAAAAATGAACATGCCAATACCTTTGGGTGGTAGCAGTAACCATTTTTCAGTGGAAATTTTAAAGAAAGTGCTTTTTTGGGATGCTTACAATGTCACTGAAGACGCTGACCTTGGTTTGAGACTTGCGCAAATGGGATATAAAACCAGGATTATTGATTCAGAAACATTGGAAGAATCACCAACTACTGTGTTTGCTTGGATCAAACAAAGAGCACGCTGGATTAAAGGTTATATGCAAACTTATATCGTTCATTTAAAAAATATAAAATTACTTTTTAAGCACACTGGGCTTAAGGGAGTTTTGCTATTAAACCTTTTTGTTGGTTCCTCAGCTTTTATATTTTTCACGACTCCTTTTTTGTTACTTTCATTGGTGCTGACTCAAATTTTGAATGAATTATTCTTATATTATTTTATAATAGTATACGGTATTAACTTGATTTTTTTGATAATAGCTATCAGACAACAAAAAATGCCTTTTTATTTTTATATAGTATCAATATTTTTTCCCGTCTATAGTCTACTACATAGCGTTGCAGCTTTTCTCGCTTTGTGGGAATTTGTTATTCACCCTCAGCAATGGAATAAAACTCAGCATGGATTATGGAAGCAAAACCTGTAGCTATTTGGCTTTTTCTCTGCTCTCTCATGGTGATTTGCATGGTGGGAATTGGTGGATTTACCAGACTTTCAAAAGCAGGATTGTCAATCACGGAATGGAAACCAATTACCGGAACATTGCCACCGCTTAGTGAACAAGACTGGATTAAAGAAAAAGTAAAATATGAAGCTACACCTGAATATAAAGCATTTAATTATGGTATGAGTATGGAAGAGTTTCGCACCATATACTTAATAGAATATGTGCACAGGTTAATTGCAAGGCTGACAGGTTTAGTTTTTATCTTACCATTTATATACTTTACACTAAAAAAAAGAATACCTAAAAATGCAGTAATAAGGTTATCTACAGCACTATTATTTGGAATTTTACAAGCTTTTGCCGGTTGGTATATGGTTAAAAGCGGTTTGGTATCTAATCCTCATGTTAGTCACTATAAGCTCGCACTTCACTTACTGCTTGCGTTGGTTATCTTTGCATTATTGTCATATCAATTTTTTGATTACCAAATCAAACCAAAACAGATAATTAAAATTAATAGCAACATTACATGTTACATATGGATAATTTTAATCCTAGTGACAGTACAAATAATCTTCGGTGCATTTGTTGCAGGGCTAAATGCTGGTTTAATTTATAATACCTTTCCACTAATGGATGGACAAATTGTTCCGGAAGATTTATTTTACTTACAGCCTGCTTGGCTAAATATCTTTGAAAATAGAGTAACAGTGCAATTCATACACCGGGCATTGGCATTGCTGATATTAGTTCTGACAGCAATACTCACAATAAAAAATGCCAGTATAAAACCATTATATGTTATGCTATTCTCCGTCATCATTCAGGTAATTCTAGGAATAGTCACTTTGTTGCTGCATATACCAATGGCTATTGCTATAGCCCATCAAATGTTTTCATTTATCTTATTTGGATCAGGTTTATACTGCTTGCGTTATTTAAGAAATCAGATCTAATACCAAATCACCAGCATGTATATTTTTTCCTTCTTTAACAGGGATATTTTTTATCACCATTTCTGATTCAGCACATATTATATTTTCCATTTTCATTGCCTCCACAACAAAGAGAGGTTGTCCTACCTCTACCTGATCTCCAGCATTGACGTGTAATTTAACCAATAAACCGGATATTGGAGATTTTACAGCGTCTACTGAAATCCCTTCTGTTTTGTTGTTTAGCATTAATTTGCTTAGTTCAGCTACATGAGGTTTCAATACACAACATTTAGCTTTCATACCTGCGTGTCTTATAAAGTATTTGCTACCTTGCCTTTCTATTTTAAGTGCTATATTGGTATCATCATTAATTGTGATATATAGTAATCTGTAACTTGATTTCCACTTACCCACCACGGAGTATTTATTGTGGTTATATACTGTTGTTAATGTGTTATCTTGATACTTTGCATTTACGGAGTACTCATTGTCATCTATTTTCACTATGAATGCTTCGTCTGTTGACTTACTGTAATACTTTCCCTCATTTTCTAAGTGAACATACAGTGCAGCAAAAATAAATATTTTAATATATTCCTCTGTGATAAAATCGCCTTGAAACCCACTAGGATAATGGTCTGGAATGAATCTTGTGTGGAGTTTTGCTGCAATAAAGTTTGGATGATGGAAAATGGATTCTAGAAATTCTATATTATTTGTTACTCCTTCTATATAACATTCAGACAATGCTTTTTGCATTCTGCTGATTGCTTCTATTCTATCTTTTCCATAGGTTATAATTTTTGCAATCATTGAGTCGTAGAACATGCTGATTTCTGAACCGCTAGCTACTCCATCATCTATTCTTACATCATCTGGTTTGTCGTAATATTTGATTCTTCCGCTGGAAGGAAAAAATCTCTTTGATGGATCTTCAGCGCAAATTCTGCTTTCTATTGCAGAGCCAATAAGTTTAATATCATTCTGACCAAATCTTAATTTTTCTCCGCAAGAAATTCTGATCATCTCTTCCACTATATCTATTCCAGTGACAAATTCTGTTACTGGATGCTCAACTTGTAATCTCGTATTTACCTCAAGAAAATAGAAGTTTTGGTTCTTATCTACAACAAACTCGACAGTACCTGCTGAAAAATAATCAACTTGCTTTGCCAAAGAAACACATTGAGCATACATTTTTTGTCTTACTTCTTCACTAATAAATGGGCTTGGTGTTTCTTCTATTATTTTCTGGTTATTCCTCTGTACCGAGCACTCTCTCTCCCCAAGACACACTATATTGCCGTATTTATCTGCTATGATTTGTATTTCAATGTGTCTTGGCAGCTCTATATATTTCTCTATAAAAATACTGCCATCTTTAAAACTTTTCTCTGCTTCATTTGTTGCTGATGTAAATGCTAGTTCAATTTCTTTTTTGGAATATACAATTCGCATTCCTTTGCCACCACCACCTGATGCAGCTTTGAGCATAACGGGAAAACCAATCTCTTCAGCAACGATGGCTGCGTGGGCAGCATCTTCGATCTTACCCATATATCCTGGCACTACATTTACTCCAGCTTTTCTTGCCTCTTCTTTTGCCGTTATTTTATTGGCTGTAACTTCTATTGTTTCTGCACTTGGACCAATGAAATCTATGTTATGTTTTTCCAGAGCACGGGGAAAATCTGGATTTTCTGCTAAAAACCCATAGCCAGGATGAACCGCCTCGGCACCTGTTTCAACTGCTACTTCGCATATTTTTTCGATATTTAAGTAACTAAGATAAGCAGGCGAAGGGCCAATGTGCCTTGACTCATCTGCTTGCTTTACATGCACAGAATTTGCATCTGCATCTGAGTACACAGACACACAAGATATGCCCATCTTGTGCGCAGTTTTGATTATTCTGCAGGCAATCTCCCCTCTGTTCGCTACTAAAATCTTACTATACTTCTTTCTTATCATCTTATAAGTATACTTTCTTAAGTTAAGAAAGTAAATTTCTATATTACTACCTGCAAATACTTCACACTGGGGCTAAACCACTATCTAAAAGTTGCATAACATCAGGATCTGTCACTATAGTACTTTCGTTATAGAGGCCATATACTTCATTACATGCCTTAAATAACAGATATGAAGATCCTCCAGAAGCTATTGTTGCTATTGAAGCCAATGCAAGAGATTGAGAAGCCGAAAATAGAAGATACAAAGATACACACATAGCGGTAGCACACACTATAGCTCCTACTATATATAAGCATATATGAAACTTCTTATTACATATAAAGCCACATTTTATATCTGCAATTTGCTTAACTTCCTTCTGCTCTGAAGGATCCAAGAAGTAAAGAGGTGATACTGCCTTATTATCCTTAATATAGCTTTTATCGAGGAGTGCTTCCTTAATATATTTCTTATTATTCTTAAGTTCCTTTTCTAATCTTTTTACTTTTTCCCAATCTTTAGCTTCTTTTGCTTTTTCAACCTCAACCCTGGTACTTTTTTCTAAATCCTTTATGATCTTCTGTAACGCAGATAATAGAAACCCGTTACTTGCTGCTATATGAAATGGGTTTCCATTTTTATCAATTCTATGCTTAGCTACACAAGCAACTCTTTTCTTGCAAGCTTCAATAAATTTATTTTCATCCTCTTTTGTTACAACTCGTCTTGCAATTTCAAATAAATTATCCATATATACACCTCACTGCATTCACTAATATTAAATTATACAATGCAGTTTGTTAAAAATAAATGTAAATTGATCTTTCAAATTTACTATAGTTCCACGTTGTTGCAAGTACAAATTTTAGTTATCATCGGTTACGTTATCACAATAGACAAATATGCCAGGTATAGTCACTAGATTCGCTCCATCACCAACAGGATTTTTACATATTGGAGGAGCTCGCACAGCTTTGTTTAATTGGCTCTATGCGCAGCGTCATGGTGGCCAGTTTTTACTAAGGATTGAGGATACCGACAGAAAACGTTCAACACAGGAAGCAATTGATGCAATAATAGATGGGTTAAAATGGCTTGGAATAAGCTATGATGGAGAAATAGTATATCAATCAAAAAGAATAGATAGACATATTGAAGTTGCAAATCTTTTAGTTGAAAAGGGTAGGGCGTATCATTGTTACTGCCCCGAGAATGAAGTTGCGGAGAAGAAAATAAGAGCAAGGGAAGAAGGAAAAATATATAAGCATAAGTGTACTCATTCAACATCAAATGCAGAGCCTGTTGTTCGCTTCAAAGTGCCAGACTCAGAAGATATTGTTGTTGACGATAAAATATACGGCCAAGTTACAATAAGTAGCGACCAGCTTGATGACATAGTAATCTTGCGCTCTGACAATACTCCAACATATATTTTTGCTGTAGTGGTTGATGACCATGATGCTGGAATAACCGATATTATACGTGGCTCTGATCATCTCACTAATACCTTCAAGCAATTACTAATATACCAAGCTCTTGATTTTGATGTCCCACGCTTTGCACACGTACCGCTTATTCATGGAGAAGACGGGAATAAGTTATCTAAAAGGCATGGTGCAACAAGTGTTTGCGATTATGAAAAGATGGGAATATTGCCACAGGCAATGCGTAATTACTTGCTAAGACTTGGCTGGAGTCATGGCAACGATGAGATTATTAGCGATGAGCAAGCAATAGAGTGGTTTAATTTAGAAAGCATCGGTCGCTCACCTGCACGGCTCGATTTCAAAAAACTGGAGCATTTGAATAACCACTATATTAGTAATATGAGCAATGAAGATATTCTGACTCTAATGCTTAGAGAAAATACTCTAACTGACAAAAAAAAGGGCTATTTACTGCAGGGACTGACAGAGCTGAAAAAAAGAGCAAACTATTTGACCGAATTATTGGACTTAGCAAAATTTTATATTCAAGTTGATTTTAGTGAAGAAGCTCAGCAAATTGTCAAATCTAACCTCAATGTAATTAAGTTACTTGCATCATTTCTTTCGAGTGTAGGTAGTGAAGATTGGAATAAGAATTTTTTATCTTCTCAGATTAAGGAATTTTCAAAATTACATAATATAAAAATGAGCGATATATACCACTCATTACGCGCCCCAATAACTGGAATAATGGATGCGCCTGGAATCATCGATATCATGGTAATTCTTGGTAAAGATGAGTGTATAAAAAGATTGCAAGCAATTTAAATAAAAAATTACTTGACAGACTCTGGTGGCTTCATTATAGTGGAGAATGAAGATTTTTTAGGATCCAAAATCTATCTTCACCTGCAGGTTTTTTCACCAAATAATCAAATTTCAGCAAAAAATATATAAGTTTATTTTTGCTAGCTCTTTATTCATATAGGAGGGTTTATGTCTAGAATTCCTGATACTTGACTTTTATTTTTAAGTTAAAAAAACAATTGGCGCCTATGGTTTTCACATTAAATCATTTTAAATTGTTAAAGTTAATACGGGCTTTTTTTGCCTTTTTTTATTGGTATTTTTTTCATATTTTATTATATCATTATACTGTGGTACCATATAGACTTCAGTTTCATGATAAGGGGAGCAGGCTCCGTCTCAGCTATGGAATTAAAAAATGACTATGCATAAGATCTAATGGTGTGTCTAATCTATAGATAATTTTTTGTATTGCTAAGTTAATATTTTACATATCTGTTCAGCAAAGTGGTAAAATAAGGTAGACGAGAAAAGACAACTAAATGAGTGTCATGAAAGTAGCTTACACGTAGCTGTAGGAATTTCATTTTTTAAGGTAAATTACACAGCAAATATTGTCATTCAAGTAGCTGACACTGTAATTCCAGCTTCTATAATGTCATGCCAGTGCTCGACACTGGCATCGAGCAAAATTTATCACAAACAAGACAACATTTTCAATTAAAAAATCAGTGTCTGGGTGCTAAGATGACACCTTCATAAGGGAGCCAGCATCAGCTACTTTCATGACACTCATTTAGTTGTCTTTTCTCGTTTACCTTATTTTGCCACTCTGCTGAACAGATATTAAAATAGCAAGCCTCAAGGTCAGAAGCCTGCTATTACTTACTGATTACTTTACATCAATTTTCTTGATGTGTTTCTCTGATTTAGGTATGGTTACATGCAATACCCCATCTAAAAAGTTGGCAGATACCTTATCTTGCTCTACATTTGTTGGAAGTTGAATAGATCTATAGAAAGAACCATAGTACCTTTCTTTGTGGTAAAACTGCTTATCTTTTGATTCATTATCACATGTTTTTTCACCCTTCACTATTAAGTTATCGCCAGATATACTAATGTCTATGCTTTCTTTAGGAATACCTGGTAACTCTAATGATAGGCAATAGCTTTCCTTTGTTTCATAAAGGTCACAAACTGGTAGTAGGCTACTGCCTCTTTTAGAAAGCTCTGGGTTCCATCCTGTAAAGAAGCTATCAAATATGTCATCAACGGCTCTTTGTAACCCTCTTACACTAAAATTATCACGATTATTGTTTTTATTTAAATGAACTATATTACTCATGTTGTACCTCCTTTTACTAATACATGCATTACATAATCACTCCACTTATTAATTTCAATCCTAAATCTAAAATTTTTTAGATGCGAAAAATTTTCCCCGTTTACTATAACTTGATTATGAGAAAAAATCTTATTTGGATTACCACGAGTAGTTCTATAAACTAGATTAACTGTAAAAAAGGGCAAGTGTATGCAAATTTATTACTTCTCTTTCCACTTCCACAATCAAACAATTTTGAATGTTTCTTATTTGACTTGCCAACAATGAGAATTGGTATAACTGCTAGCTCCGTCTTTCAGCTATGGCATTAAACAATGACATGCATAAGATCTAATAATATGTATAATTTATAAATAATTTTTGAGGTAAATTGTGAAATTGGGCGTTAATATTGATCACGTTGCAACCCTTCGCAACGCACGTGGAGCTTCTTATCCAGATCCATTAAAAGCAGCAAAAATAGCTATTGATGCTGGAGCAGATTTTATCACCGTACACTTACGAGAAGACAGAAGGCATATCAGAGATGAGGATGTATTCAATCTAAAACAAAACATTAGCACTGAGTTGAACCTTGAAATTGCAGCTACGGAAGAAATGCTCAAAATAGCAAAAGAAGTAAAACCCTATTCGATTTGTATAGTACCAGAAAAAAGAGAAGAATTAACAACCGAAGGTGGCCTGAATATCGTGAATATGCACAGTAAACTTTCTGGTATAATAGAGGAAATGCATAGCTTTGACATAAAAGTCTCACTGTTTATCGATCCAAATATTAATCAACTAAAATATCTTGAGAAGCTAGAAAGAAAGCCTGACATAATAGAAATTCACACAGGGTATTACTGTGATAATCCATCAGAAGAAAAATTAAAACTTATTACTAACTCTGCAGAATACATTAATAAGCTAGGAGTAGAATGCCACGCAGGGCATGGCATAAATTATAAACATGCTAAAAGAATAAAAGAAATACCTCACATCTCAGCTCTTAATATAGGCCATTCTTTAATCAGCGAGGCTATATTTCATGGCTTACATAGTGTAACTAAAAAGATGAAAATGACAATATCTAAGTAGCTTATACTTTCTCTTTGGTATTTAAAGTACTTGAAAGAGCTTGACTTGCTTTAAACCTTACTCTTTTCTTTTCAGGAACGGTCATAATCTCACCATTTTGAGGATTACGGCATTGTCTTTCCTTACTTATAGCAGTAGAGAATGTCCCTATTCCATGCAAACGTATTTCACCTTTACGATTTAGATCGTTCTTGATTGTTTCCATAAAAATATCATGAAGCTTACCCAAACTAGCTTTTGTTATATCTATACCTTGACTAGAGCACTCTTGACTCAGTTGGTTTACTATATCTTCCTTACTCATAAATTACCTTAATATTGAAAAATTACATAAACAGCATATTATGCTAATACCAATAGTCAACTAAATTCGTCATAAAAAGAGAAAATGTCATAAAACCTTGTAAGAACTTGTATAATATTTACAAAAAAATACCATTATGAAACAATTATCTCTTAGAAAACTGACATTTTTTCCGAGCTTTATGTTGACCATATTTCTTACGCTCAACAACACGTGAATCTCTAGTTAGGAATCCACCCTTACGTAATATAGAGTGTAGATCTTGACTTATACTACTTAAAGCTCTGCTTATTCCATGAGCTAAGGCACCTGCTTGGCCAGATAGTCCTCCACCTTTTACAGTTGCAAACACATCATACCTATCTAACATAGAAGTTACTATGAATGGCGCTTTAATCATTTGACACACTGATTCTCTTTTAAAATAAGAAATTAAATCATCTTTTTTATTAACACTAAATTTTCCACTTCCTGGCTTTATCCATACTCTTGCTACAGATTCTTTCCTTCGACCTGTGGCATATGAACGACCAAGTGAGTCAATCATTGCCTTTTTTGGCTGATCATTATTATTTATTT
This sequence comes from Wolbachia endosymbiont of Chrysomya megacephala, assembly GCF_008245065.1. NCBI lineage: Bacteria > Pseudomonadati > Pseudomonadota > Alphaproteobacteria > Rickettsiales > Anaplasmataceae > Wolbachia > Wolbachia endosymbiont of Chrysomya megacephala. The sequence continues at coordinate 104,245 of NZ_CP021120.1, read as the reverse complement.
TCACTTTTTACTCCATTATTTCTTATTTTTACGATTTAAAGAGGCAAAATCTATTTTTTCAGGTTGCTGTCCTTGATGCTTATGTTCTGAACCAGAATAAACATACAAATTTTCAAACCGTCTACGTGCCATAGGACCATCATCAAGCATTCTTTTTACTGCCATTTTTATCACACGCTCAGGGAATTTGCCATTTAAAATATTATCTGGAGTAGTTTTCTTTAAACCACCAGAATAACCTGTATGCCTATAGTAGATTTTATCTTTAAGTTTCTTTCCGGTAAAATGTACCTTTTCTGCATTAACAATAATTACATTATCTCCACAATCCATATGAGGTGTGTATTCAGGCTTATGCTTTCCACGCAATAGCGCTGCTACAAACGCTGCAAGCCTTCCTACTACTAATCCTTCTGCATCTATAACAAGCCATTTTTTATCGACTTGTTTCTCTTTTAAGAAAAAAGTTTTCATATATCAATACATAACAGTAGATTATGATACACTGAGTTGCTTGATAGTGTCAATAACATTAGTTACAACATTAGTTATTGATTATTAAAGTAATTTATGCTAATAACTTAAACAACATGCTAGAAAGCAAAATGTTTCGATTGATTATTATACTTATAATTGCTTTTGGTACTATAGGTTGCTATGCAATCGATTTGGAAGAAGCCATAAGCAAAGCTATCAAAAACAGCTCAAAAATAAAGTCTCAGTTTTACCAATATAAGAGTGCTGAAAAACAGCTGAAATCTTCTGGATTGGCTGGATTTTTACCTGACATTAATTTACAATATAATTTCGATAGTAATTTTAATATTATTAACGATCGACAAAACTCTGGAAAGCGTCTAACATTAAGCCAAAGAATAATAGACGGTGGGGGCACTTTTGCTACATTTAGCCGATCAAGTCATCTTCTTAAAGCAGCAAAAATTAGATTTCAGCAGTCAAAGCAAGAAGTTGCACTCAGCGCTGTGAAAGCATATGTTAATGTTTTACAAAAGGCAGAAATATTAAAACTGGGGGAACATAAAGAACGTGTTTCTTTAGAACATTTGTCAGCTATGAAAAAACGCTTTTCTCTTGGAGAAGTTACTAATGCTGAGGTTTTATTCGCAAAAGCAAAATTTTCATCTTCTATATCCAAAAGAGTTGATGCTGAAGGTGAATTAAAGCTCGCTAATATTGCTTACTATCATTTAATTGGTGAAGATGCTGATAATCTTCACGAGACTAATGGTAAACTACCTTCTATACCAGAATTAAATGAATGTTTACAGTTAGCAAAAACCAACAACTTGTCCCTAAAAGCAGCTATTTATAAAAAAAGAGCTGCTGGAATGGAAGTGATTGCTGAAAGTTCCAAGTGGCTTCCTTCTTTGAATCTAAGCGCAAGTAAAAATTTTGGAAAGGACAATATAAAATTAGACACGTTACTAGAAAATGTGAATGTTGTCTTTACTCTTGATATTCCGATCTTTAAAAGAGGAGTTAATGTTTTTGGTGTTAGTAGAGCTAAAATGGATGCAAAACAATCCACTTACGATTATTACGAAGCAGTAAAAAATATAGAACAAGCAGTTATAAATGCTTGGAATAACGTGCTGACAGCAAAAGCTATTATTAAAGCAAGTCAAGAAGCAGAAAAAGCAGCAGCTTTAGCATTGGAAGGAGTTGCGCAAGAAGTAAACTTAAATTTAAAGAGCACAATTGATCTTTTGGATACTGAAGATGAACTATTTAAAGCACGTTCCGATCTAATTCAGGCAAAAAGCAATTATGTAATTAGTGTTTACAACTTGCTTTTTATGATAAATAGTATAAACCTTTAAATTTAATGGTATGAGCGATAATCAATCTGTAAAAGATATACTAGAAGATATAAAAAAAGCTATATCGGGTAAAAATCCAAGTGGTGATAGAGCAGAAATAATAGATGAAGATGATGACGTATTATGCCTTGAAGAGGAGTACCCAGAAGACATCGAAGAAAAAGAAAATAGTGAAGAAGAGAATAATTGCCAAAGTGAGAAAATGAATAACCAATTTAATAGTTACAACTCAGAAGAGAAAAATTTGTATGATAATATCCAAATGAGTAATAACAAAGTGAGCTATCAAGAACAAAGTAACGAGCATTTAGTTTTAAAAGAAAATATGGAGGAAATTAAAACATTGCTTGAAAAGATGCAAAGCGAACTACGGCATAAACAACAAAAAAGAGCGGATCTTACTGTTGAAGAATTAGTTGTATCTCTTTTAAAACCTCAGCTTTCAGAGTGGCTGAATAAGTATCTACATGCATTGGTAAAAGAAGTAGTTGAAAAAGAGCTCAAAGATATAATCAATAATAAGTAGGTTATTAGTATAAAGACCAGAGTAAAAACAGCTAGAGGTAGAAAGTTATCTTCAACAAGATGGCTACATCGCCATTTGAATGATCAGTATGTGCAAAAAACCAATAAGGACGGTTATAGATCGCGCTCGGCATATAAGTTAATAGAAATAGACGATAAATTTAAACTACTCCAACAAGGGCAAAAAATTATTGATCTTGGCGCTTTTCCTGGTGGATGGTCACAAGTTGCATCTAAGAAAGGAGCGAGTGTGATTGCTGTTGACATAAAACCAATAAACGCAATTAGTGGAGTAGAGTGTATACAGTGTGATATTATCAGCGAACTTGAAATTTTAAGAGAAAAATTCAAGGATCACAAATTTGATGTAATTTTATCTGATATGGCACCAGAATCTTGCGGTTTAAAATCGTTAGATCATATCAGAATTATGCTTTTATGCGAAGCAGCGCTCAATTTTGCAAAGCATTTTTTGAATCATGATGGCAAGTTCGTAGTAAAAATTTTTCAAGGAGAGTCTGATAAAGATTTCTGCAATGAGCTAAAAAAAATGTTTAAAACAGTAAGATACTTCAAACCAAAGTCAAGTAGATCTGAATCTACAGAAATGTATTTGGTCAGCTTAGGCTTTATTGGTAGCAACCCTTCTATATAGAAGATACTTACAGAAATGTTGACGAATCTTATCCTATTAAACTGAAGATTAATAACGCTCGCACAAAAGCCCCTTTTTCTTGCTTGAGTGTTTATGATAGTTAATTAAATTCTTGACTTTATTGCTTAAGTATATAATAATTAAAGTATATTATTATTTTTATAGGAGAATTTTATATGTATTTAGCATTGTTCGAACAGGTATTAGGTATAGTAAATCGTGAAAATGATTTGAATGGTGATAACATAGTTGAAAAAATAAAAGAGCAACTAGAAAAAGTAGACCCACCTACTTGTAAAGAATGGGAGAAGAAAAGTTCTGATATAAATTATAAATTTAGTGTTGATTCTTATTTTGGCAAAGAAGAATTAACATTATTGCATATAGCATGTCTAAATAATCAAGAAAGTGTAGTAAAAGCTCTATTAGAAGCACAGGATATAGGTGTTAATTTGCAAAATCAATCTCAAGAAACTCCTTTACATTTGGCTATTGAAAAAGGTAACGAAAATATAGTAAACGCTCTATTAGCAGCACAAGGTATAGATGTTAATTTGAAAAATCGATCTCAAGCAACTCCTTTACATTTGGCTATTAAAGAAGGTAACGAAAATATAGTAAAAGCTCTATTAGCAGCACAAGGTATAGATGTTAATTTGCAAAATCAATCTCAAGAAACTTCTTTACATTTGGCTATTGAAAAAGGTAACGAAAATATAGTAAAAGCTCTATTAGCAGTAAAAGGTATAAAGGTTAATTTGCAAGATAACGATGAAAAAACTCCTTTACATTTGGCTATTGAAAAAGGTGACGAAAAAATAGTAAAAGCTCTATTAGCAGTAAAAGGTATAAAGGTTAATTTGCAAGATAACTATGAAAAAACTCCTTTACATTTGGCTATTGAAAAAGGTGACGAAAAAATAGTAAAAGCTCTATTAAATAAGGGGGCTAGTGTTAATTTGCAAGATAACTATGAAAAAACTCCTTTACATTTGGCTATTGAAAAAGGTGACGAAAAAATAGTAAAAGCTCTATTAAATAAGGGGGCTAGTGTTAATTTGCAAGATAAAAGTAAAAGCGCTCCTTTACATCTTGCTGCTGAGAAAGGCAAAATTGAGATAGTAAATGCTATATTAGATAAGAACCCTAGTATTAATCTTCCAAATAAATGTGGACACACTCCTTTGTCCGTTGCTGCTCGGGAACATCATAAAAAGATAGTAAGAGCTCTATTAAAAGCAGGTGCTGATCCTTTATTAGATAATCTTGATAACAAAACTCTAGATAAAGAACTTACTGAAAACGCAATTATGCTAGCAATAATCTTGGGTGTTGGTATATTTGTTATTGCATCTGTTGTAGCTGCGATAATAGTTACTTCTGCATATTTTATTGGTGTGTCATTATCAGTAGGTGCTATGGCTGGGATAGCTGTGGCTGCTGCTGTACTCACAGGACTTGTTGCTGGTGGCATTATATATGAAGTGTTGAAGCCTTGTGATGAGTTAAAGGAGGCTATTGCAAAAAAAATATCAAATCTTAGTCAGAATAGTGCAGTGGACGATAGTAAGCCTAATTGTAGTCTAGAAAATCCTGAAACAAGCTTACTGGCACCATTAAAAGATTTTATAAATAATGTAAAAAGTTTTTTCGCTATTTAAGGAAGAAGTCTCTTCTTCCTTTTTTTCCAATTTTTTATTTAGCAAGGTATCTAGATACCTTGCTTAACACCAAAACAGAATTAAGGTTTAAACATCCTAGGTGTATTAACACTCATTTTGAAGACAGCAAATGGTGTCATCCCAGCGCCCTCTTTCTTGTTATTCCAATACTGGGATTCAGAAAACTGACCAGGTTGGTCACGCGCTGGCTCTCTAAAATTACTTTAGTTGTAAATATTAAGAAATTTACTAAATAAAAAAAGACAAAAGAATCCCCGTATAGCGAGTTTTAATAATGTAAATTGATAATGTGCTAACAAGCGCGATTTGGCTGAATGTAGAAAAAATAAAAAAAGCTGCTATAATTTTATGTAATTTGCCAATAAACACCTGAATTTTGTCGTTGAGCCCAAAAAACAAGGATAAATACCTTTATTGGTATAATAAGGAAAGTGGGAAGGTTTGTCAAGTAATAAAACTAGAGGGCTCAAATGAAAGAAGGTAAACTCTAAAGTGTACGTTCAGTAGCACTTTCTATAAGAGAGATTGTATTATCTATTCCATAAAGCTTGATAAAAGATCCCATTCTAGGGCCGGTTTTTTGGCCAAGCAGCGTTTCATATAGCAACTGAAACCAATCGCGTAAGTTATTGTAATTATGTTTTTTTCCGATGGAGAAAACCTGAGATTGAATCTCTTCAGCAGTGGCTGTAATAGGCAGGGAATGTAGGTTGTTCTTTAAATCTAGTAACGCTTCTTTCTCTTTTTCATTTGGAGCTTTATATGCTTTTGTTGGCTTGATAAAGTCATGGTAATACCTAACTGCAAAATCTGAAAGCCTATCTAGCATTTTGTTGCTTTCTGGTGTAACGTTTGGTGCATAAGTTGATATAAAACCCCAAAGAATCTCTTTGTTTTCAGCATTACAAGCTGCTGCCAGGTTTAAAAGTAACGAAAAATTTATGCCTGAAGTTTCTACGTTTGGAACTTTACCCTGGTGGATGTGCCATACAGGACTGTTTACATCCTTTTCTTTACTTTCATTATAACGCTTAACAAATTCCAAATATTCATCAGTTGATTTTGGTATCACATCAAAATATAAACGTTTAGCTTTTTTAGGACTCTGAAAGATGTATAATGCTAAACTCTCTGTGGGTGCATAAGTTAGCCACTCCTCAATTGAAATACCATTTCCTTTTGATTTTGATATCTTCTTTCCTTCTTTATCAAGAAATAACTCATAGCAAAACAAAAGCGGTGGCTTTTCTCCAAGTATTTTACATATTTGACTTGAAAGCACAGCAGATGGTGTTAAATCTTTTCCATGAGCTTCATAATTGACTCCAAATGCAGCCCACCTCATCCCCCAATCAGGTTTCCATTGCAGTTTACATTTTCCTTTTGTCACTGGAACTTCTATTTTTTCCCCGTGTCGGTCTTCATACGTGATTGTTCCTTTATCTGTATTTGTTTCAATTACTGGAACTTGTAAAACTTGGGAAGTTTTTGGGCATATCGGCAAGAATGGACTATAGGTTTGCTGCCTTTCTTCCCGAAATGATGGAAGCATTACGTCCATCACTTTATCATAATTTTTCAGCAGGAGTAAAAGTTTTTCATCGTAAACGCCAGATTTATAACACTCTGTTGCACTCCTAAATTCGTATTCAAATCCAAACAAATCAAGAAATTTACACAACAACGAATTCATGTGATGACCATAACTCTTATGAGTGCCAAATGGGTCAGGTATCATGGTTAATGGCTTGTTCAGATTCTCTCTTAGCATTTCCTGATTTGGTACATTATCTGGTATTTTTCGCAAACCATCCATATCGTCGGAAACTGCAATGATTTTGGTTTTTATACTAGGAGCTATTTTTTTTAGAGCGTTTGCAATAACTGTGGTACGAAAAACTTCCCCAAAAGTACCAATATGTGGTAAACCCGAGGGACCATAACCAGTCTCAAATATTATCTCTTTTTTATTAGGGAATTCTTGTAGTATTTTTTCTGCTTCTTGAAATGGCCAGCTTATAATCATTGAATTTAAATTAATTATCTTACCTAAAGTGCTATTCATTTCAATAGATTTTTAATTAATGATGTAGTATTAGTGTTAGAGCTCTTATTAGAAGGTTAAAGATATGTCTACTGGCAGCATACAAACGAATCAATTATTTAAAGGTCTTACAAGACCTGCAATGCTCTTTGGTGTGAGTTATATGTTTGCAATATTAAACGTTCTAATTTGCATGCTAATTTTCATTAATACAAATGATCTTAGAGTAATTCTCCTGATGTTACCAGGTATACATGGACTTGGCTATATAGCTTCTGCAAAGGAACCGTTGTTTATTGAGTTATTTATGGTAAAGTTGGGAAAATGTTCCAAATGTTTAAATCGGTTTTATCATGGAGCCAATTCTTATGACATTACTTGATGTTATGCAATGTTGAGATTTAGAGCTATTCAATCAAAGAATAAATCTATTCTAAGTAGAGAGGTTCACGCTGCCGAATTTATACCTTATTCTTGCTATTGGAATAGTACAACCTTGATAACAAAGCAGAATTGGTTAGTTAAATTTATAAAATTAAATGGCTTTGCGTTTGAAACGGCCGATGATGAAGACTTGGTGATACAAAATAATATCAGAAATCAGATGCTAAGAAGCATTTCATCTCCAGCATTTAGTTTGTACTTTCATACCATCAGACGTAAGAAAAATATTTTTTCTGATGAATTTGCAAATCAGAGTTTACCAAATTTTTTTGCTAACCATGTAAATCTAAAATGGAGAGAAAAACACGCAACTAGGCAATCTTTTATTAATGATTTATACATTACGATTATTCGTAGGGCAGATACAAAGGGAGTAGAATTTTTATCACATCTACTGAAAAAATTTGGGCATGTAACTTCAAAACATGCTTGGGAAAGTGATATGCGTGATACCTATGAAGATTTAGAGGAAACGACAAATCGTATAGTAACAAGCCTTAGGAATTATTCGCCTAAAGTCCTTGGAGTAAAAGAAACTCCAAACGGACTGTTTTGTGAAATAATGGAGTTTCTGTCTAGAGTTGTAAATTGTGGCTTTGTTACAAATACGCTTTTTCCACTAAAAACTGAAATATCAAGATACTTACCAGTTCATAGGTTATTTTTTGGCCATAAGATGATACAGGTTGTGACTCATAATGAAAGTAAATATGCTGGAATAGTTAGTATCAAAGAATATGGAAATAATACTTCCGCAGGAATGCTTGATTCTTTTTTACAACTTCCTTATGAATTTATTATCACGCAGTCTTTTCAATTTACAAATAGGCAAATGGCAATTGCGAAAATGCAGATACAGCAAAATCGTATGATACAATCTGCAGATAAAGCTATTTCTCAAATAGCAGAAATTTCTCATGCGCTTGATGATGCAATGAGTGGTAAAATTGCGTTTGGTGAACACCATTTAACTATCTTATGTATAGAAAAAAGCCCTAAATCATTGGACAATGCTTTATCATTGGTTGAATCGGAGCTTTCTAATTGTGGTGTTTATCCTGTTCGTGAGAGGGTTAATTTAGAACCAGCATTTTGGGCGCAAATTCCTGGTAATTTTGATTATATAGTAAGAAAAGGTACAATAAGTAGTCTTAATTTGGCCGGTTTTGCATCTCAACATAATTATCCTACTGGTAAAAAATTCAATAACCACTGGGGAGATGCTGTTACAGTTTTTGATACAACATCTGGCACTCCATTTTTCTTCAACTTTCATATAAGGGATGTTGGACATACTATGATAATTGGGCCAACAGGTGCTGGCAAAACTGTTTTAATGAATTTTTTATGTGCTCAAGCAATGAAATTTTCTCCAAGAATATTCTTTTTTGATAAAGATCGCGGTGCAGAAATTTTTTTAAGAGCACTTGGTGGTATCTATACTATAATAGAACCAAGAACTAAGACAAATTTTAATCCTCTGCAACTTGACGATACTCCTGATAATAAAACATTTTTGATGGAATGGATAAAATCTTTAATTTTAGTGTACAACGATAAATTCACTTCAGAAGATATTGCTAGAATTAATGATGCAATTGAGGGAAATTTTAAATTAAAAAAAGAAGACAGATTTTTGAGAAATCTTGTACCATTTTTAGGACTTGCGGGCCCTGATACTCTAGCTGGAGCAATATCTATGTGGCATGATGATGGCTCTCATTCTGCAATATTTGACAATAAAGAAGATTTGCTAGATTTTTCAAAAGCAAGAGTGTTTGGCTTTGAAATGGCTAGCTTGCTAAAAGATCCTGTTGCTCTTGGGCCGGTCTTGATTTATTTGTTTCATAGGATTAGTATATCGCTTGATGGCACTCCATCCATTATTGTTCTTGATGAAGCATGGGCGTTAATAGATAATCCAGTTTTTGCACCTAAGATAAAAGACTGGTTGAAAGTGCTGAGAAAGTTAAATGCTTTTGTGGTTTTTGCTACTCAGAGTGTTGAAGATGCAAGTAAAAGTGCTATTAGTGATACGCTTGTACAGCAGACAGCAACACAAATTTTTTTGCCAAATCTGAAAGCTACTAGTGTCTATCGAGATGTTTTTATGTTAACTGAACGTGAGTACATACTGATCAAACACACAGATCCAAGTACTAGATTCTTTTTAGTAAAGCAGGGAGTTAATGCTGTAGTAGCTAGAATAGATCTGAAAGATTTGGATGATGTGGTCAACGTGTTATCTGGACGTGCGGAAAGTGTTCTATTGTTATATGATATACTGAAAGAAGTCGGAGATGATCCAAAGATGTGGTTGCCTGTGTTTTATCAAAAGGTGAAAAATGTTTAAAACTAAACTGTCATTACTGTTAGTTGCGATATTTTTGTTAAATATAGATTTTTTGCTCTCGTATCCAGTGTTTGCAGATACAGTAAGTGGTACTGACAAAACGGAATTTGTTAGCAGATTTAATTCTACTGGCAGCTTTAGTCGTGCTTCTAATCCTGACTGTAAGGCGTTTGAAACAGCTGCAGCAGTTGCTGGGATAGCAATTGCTATTGGTGCAATATTTACTGGTATTGTTTTGATTGTCTCTTCTGCTGGTTTATTTACTGCTCTTGTTATCGTTGGAATGATAGCTGCAATTGTTGGGGTTTGGAAGGCGATAGGAGGACTTGTTGTTTGTGAGCATAGTTTTGTTAAACACCCAGTTGCACGTGATCATGATGGAAAGTATAAAGATTTCGAATTCTCAAAATCAGAATACTCAAAATATTCAGATTGCACAAATAAGAATTATCAAAAGGAAGATGAATATTTTAAATGTTTTGATGGGGCAAATGGATCAATAGAAGTAGGTAGAAAAATAGAGAAGGGCATTTTAAACTCCATACCTGACCAAAATACTGGTGGTTATTACTGGCCAAAAAACGGTGTGCAATACAGTGAATATATAGAAGTATGCCATAGAAATCCTTTAACATTTAGCAGATTGTTTTGGTTAGATACATCAATAAAAGCAGACTTTGATGTTAGAGAGAAGGACACTGGATATGAAGGTGGGTCATGGTCTCCAAAAGTTGATGGTGATCTGGAATGTAAAGTTCTTAAAGCAGGACAAAGCGAAACCATACATGGGTCAACATTCAAGGCAGTAAAAAAAATGGACAGATTGTGTGTGGAGCTGGCAAGTGTGAGAATGCTTGGTATCAAAATGACTCCTTGGCCGCAAGGGGTTGATATGGGATGCACAGAATTGCCACCTGACCCACTTGCTCCTATGTGTGAAAAATCTGTGATGATATTCAAAAATAAAGATGGTACAGGTGAATATGAGGAAGATCTTAATGATTCTAAAAATAAGGACAAAGATTACAAAACTATTATAAGGGAAAAGAAAGGAGAGGGAAAAATTTTTGTAGGTTATAATAATGCCAGTTGTTTTAGCCAGTATGTCTCTGAAGCTTGCTACAATCAAGCGGGAAGTAAGTCATTATCTCCTATTCCTATAACTTCTATGATAGTGCAATGTATTAAGGAGTCGTTAGATAATTTAGTGACAGGTATTGATTCAAGTGGTAACTTACTTACAGACAAAAATGGACATGCTAAGGGTAGTTTTTTGTCTGTAGCACAAAAAAGACTGAAGAACACTGTTACTGCTATCTTAATTTTAGCTTTGATATTGTTCTCTATAAAAGTTATGTCTGGTGGAGTGCGTAGTCCGCAAGAAATGTACATGTTGATCATTAAATTCGCTTTAGTGATTTACTTTACGACAGGTAGCACTATGTCTCATTATTACGGGGAATTAACAAAACTTTCGAACGGCTTATCAGAAATAGTGCTTAAAGCTTCATCTGAGAGTAAAAATATATGTAATTATGAGGCAGGTAAAGATTATGAATACGATCGTGCAGGGCAGAAGGTATCCTACAGTTATCTTGCACCTTGGGATAGGCTTGATTGCAGAATTTTATTTTATTTAGGTGCCCCTTTAGATGGAATTGGTGGCAAAATTGGTACTGGAGGTGTTGCAACGTTAGCGGTCTTGCTTGGCGCTGCTCCTGTCTTGTTAGTTGCAGGTTCGGTGATTGGTATTATTTTCGCTGGTGGACAAATTTTAGTAGCTCTTGTCTGTATATTTATGGCCATTTTGATGATGATGGTTATTTTATGGATGTGCTATGTATTTATCTTATCTTTAGTTGCGCTTAGTGTAATTATCATCTTATCGCCTTTATTCATTCCTATGGTTTTGTTTCAACATACTAAAGGATATTTTGATGGTTGGCTAAAAGAGTTAATTACCTACAGTTTATACCCAGTTATCCTCTTTGCATTTCTATCTTTTATGTTCATAGCATGTGATAAAATCTATTTTAAAAATTTAAATTTTAAACTGGACGAGTCATATAAAAATGAACAACCAGACAAGTCATATGAAAAGAAACAAGCAGAAATCTCATATAGTAAGAAAAAACAGTGGTTTAAATTGAAAGATGGGGAATGTGATAAAAATGAAACTACTCTCGCATGTATGATGCAAAATTATAGCTTTAAAAAGAGCAGCATACTTGGTCTATTCGACTTTAGATACATGGAGTTTGGCAGCTCTCTAATCGGAGAATTATTAAAATTGTGTTTAGTATTATTCCTCTTTTACCACTTTTTAAACGTTCTTCCCGGCATGGCTGCTGAGCTTGCTGGTAATCACAGAGCAGCACTTGGTTCAGGTAGCACTCCTGCACAAATGGTGAATAAAGCTTTATCTGCTGCCAAAGCTGCTGCTGGAGGTGCTGGTCAAGTTGCTGCTGCGGCTGTAAATAAGGCAAGAGGGGCTATTGGAGGAGGTGGAGATGATAATAAGGGATCGGGATCTTCCTCTAGTGAATCTATAAAATCAGGTGGAGAGTGAGCGCAGGTGAGTAACAGATGTTTGAACATTTGAGCAACCAAAATTTGGTTAAGCTATGCATAAGTTTTGTGATACTCTTTTTATTATCTGGGTGCGGGTGTATTAAGCCAGAAGATTCATCAGGCTTGCGTGAGACATTGGATATAGTGTCAACAGAGCAGAAATGGGTTGATTCTGGAGTCTATATTTCGGATAAAATAAAAGTAACAGAGATTAATATAGTACCTAATAAGGTTAATTTTTGTTCGCAATATAAAGATTTTGCAATTGAACCTGGAGTAAGAAACGTTACATTACCGTTTGCGCTTAAAGCTGGCGATGCGATAAGCTTTAGTGTTGTTGGAAGTAAAATGTGTAAAAACAATAATGGCATGGTCACCTGCAAAAAAATTGACGAAAATTGCGGTGAAGGGGAAAAGGAGTATTTTTCACATGTTTTAAATCAAGAGAAGTGTCAAGGTGAAATATGTCCTAATAAATATGAAATAGGCAATGCACAATGGTTAAATGGAAAAGAGTACTGGTCTTCAGAATTAGATCAAAGTGAAAGAGAGGAAATTAGAAATGTCATCGACTCTATAAAACAGCAAGGGGAAAATGTAGACTGTAGCAAGCTTTCAGAGAGCAGTGCAAGTAAGATAGATACGCGCATTTTAAATTTACTCTGTGGACGTATATGTAAATTTTCTTTCGGCAGCGGAGAAAAAGGTTGCGTATATATTGAATACAATAGTATAGAAGGTGAGATATTCAATACTTTAAATTCTAGAGGTGAATCTGTTATTGCTGAAATTATTGATAACGTATTAAAGGAAAAACGGGTAAAAACTGACATTACACTATTACGTGTTCACATGGATAATGAGGAATTTGAACACATTCCAGGAGGCGGTATATGTATTAACTGTGATCATAAGATAGATCGTAACCATCCAAAACCAGAGTTAACTTTTAGTTTAGGTGATGGTAAGGGCAAGGGTGGTTTCAATATAAGAGTAACGAAGAACCATAGTCTAAAAAACAACTTATATATACATGTTTCTGATAAGTTTCCTGAGCACAATCCTGGTGAAATTCTGGGGGATATACCTGTGGATATCAGTGAAGTTCATAATACTGAGTATATGGAAAGATTAAAAAAAAAGCTAAAAGACAAGAGTGGCACTATATATTACGGAATAAGAGATCATGGCTGTGATTATAAGAAAAATGAGGGTCAGTTTAGTATTAACCTTACAACTAAAGAGCCACCTGTAAGAACTTTTAGTGCGATATATAATTTTTTTGATGAAAAAGTAAAAACTGCATTTTTCGGTTCTAGCTACAAAGACACTAACGCGATTCACTCTGATACTAGCCCTGTGAAGTCTCTTTATCAAAGTTTTGTAGCATCAAATAGAACAAATACCATCAGATCTACAATAGTGTCGTTATTAGTATTATATATAGTTTTATACACCCTTTATTACTTTTTTGGATTGTCTCATGCTTCTATATATGAATTTTTAATTATATGTGTAAAGATAGGAGTTATTACCCAATTGCTGAACGATAACAGTTGGAGTTTTTTTTATAACAATGCATTTTCTATTTTTGTTAATGCTCCAAAACAGTTAATAGAAATAGCAAATTTCAGAGGTACAACATCAAATGTTTTTGAATTTCTTGATTTACCGCTCAATAGGTTTTTATCAGCACACTCAGTGTTACTAATAGTATCTCTTATATTCTCCGGTCCTTTGGGTATTGTATCGTTTTGCTTGGTGATTTGGGGTTTGATAACAGTGAGCTTATCGATGTTTAACGCCTTATTTTCTTTTATCACATCTATAGCAATAGTTGCATTATTGCTTTCCTTGGCGCCTCTTTTTATTATTTGCCTTCTATTTGGATATACTAGACAGATGTTTCACAATTGGGTCAAAAATTTAGCAAGATTTGCAATTCATCCGGTAGTGCTTTTAATTTTTATATCATTAATAAGCCAGGTTATGGATTATATTGTGTATTCGGTCTTTAATTTTGAGGTCTGTCCTACATGTATACTTAATCTTAACTTAAAGATTTTTAATCCTTGTATTATTTATGGTTATGCTTCCAAACATGCACCTAATATCACAGCTATGATGGCTTTTGTGATTTTGGGACATGCTATGAAAGCTTTAGTTGAGGCATCTTCAACAATATCTGATTCGTTGTTTGGTGTTTATGTGGCAAGCGAACCAGGAAGGCAATATCAGCAAAGCTTAATGGGAACAGTAGGTTTAGATGAACAAAGTATCCAAAGAAGAGCAGGTCAGCAATCTGGTACACCAAGTCGAAGACCTCAAATACCACAATCAGCTCAAAGATCAGCACCTAAAATACCGACAAACACAGGAAATCAATGATGAGCAGAAAATCATTATTATTGATACTATGTCTTGTAATTACTGGCTGCACAATGGATTGTGTTGAACCTGGGCTGCAGAGCAGAAATACTAGTGTCAGTATAGATGTTCCAGTTCGTGAAGCTGGCGAAGGAGTTAAAATTCATTGGGTTGATTCTGGTCAAGTAATTAGCAAGGATGAGAAAATCAAATTTACTCTTGGTGGGTCAGTAAATTTTTGTCCTCTTAAAGAAGGGAAAAATCCAAAGAGAGTACTTGTGCCCGCTGTATTTTGTGCTAATGATTTAATACCAAATTACAGTAATAAGTTAACTGATAATGCTAGTCTTGATGAACGAGAAATATGTGGGGATATAGGCTTTGGAAATAATGAATTCTATAGCAATAGACGTTATGTAGATACTGGAATTAAAGCAAATCCTGGTGATAAGTTAAGCTTTAGCTTAGTTCCCAGAGAGATAACGATTGATTATGACAATCCACAAGGAAAAGGTATCAGTTTTGATGATAATTGCTATAGAACTGAAAAAGGGGATGAAAAAGATAGAGCTACAATAAGAGACATGCTAAACGGAGGAAAGTTCTTTTGTGGAGAAAGTGGTAAAAGAACTGTAGTAGAATTTCCGCCGCTGAATAAAGAAGAAATGAATAAAAGAAGAGTGCTAGTTGGCAATGGCTACACTCCATATGATAATAAGGTACATTTTAATAAGGATTATATTCAAAATTCATGGATAAATGGTGCGTTGTTAGATCTACGACGAACTAAAATAGGACTGAATGAATTATGTAATGGGAAAAGGTGTGATTTTAATGAGCTGAACAAATACAGTTCTTATGAACTTAATTGTTACTATCAGAATATATGTTACAACGCAAAAGGTATAGGGGAGAATTGCGTCTCTTCTATAAGGTATGAGAAGTATGATAAAGGAAATACATGTGACATGTATTCTCACCTTAAACGTATTGAGGATGAACTAAAAAAGATTGAAGAAAATAAGAGGGATTCTAAGCAGATTGACATTAATTTAATATCAAATTCTAAATTAAACTTCAAAGAGGACAGAGGAGATATTTCTTGGGCCGAAGCTCTTGTTGCAAAAATTGGCGATTTTGATGATCAGGATACTGCTAAAGGTATTCAATGTTTTCCAAATGAGAAAGGTGCGAAAGGAGATAATGTATGTTCACAGATTAATTATAAATTTGAAGATTACTCTCTGAGATTAAATCATGATTATAAAATAAAAGGTATAACACCTGGTAGTAGTGTGATGCTTGCTATAGCAAGTAATGGCAACTACCAACTTCATAGAGGTGGATATCATGTTGAAGTAACTAGATCATGTAACTTTGATGGTGGTAAAAAATTGTATGTGTACTTAGGTGATAATCCGCCAAGGGATCCATCTGCTCGAAAGACTAATGATTTCAAAAAAGTAAAGAGGTTGGATAAAATAACAGAGGATAATGTAGACTATTACATAATAGATGGAAGTCATTTGGTAAATGAAGAGTCTAAGAAAATATATTTTGGTATTAATGTAGAAAACGTAGAGAAAGATGATATTACGGACAAAGATAGCAAATATTATGAAGATAACAAATACACAGTAAATTTATTTTTAAAAAGAAAAATAAACGATTTTATTTCATCAACTGTAAACAAGATTTTTGATTTCATAACAGACGGGAGTGAAGACGGAATTAAAATTCCATATGAAGGATATAGAAAGGGGCTTCTACAAGGAATAAGAGCTTTGCTTATTCTATACGTTATATTTACTGTTGTTGGCTATATGCTTGGAACAATACAATTAAGTAAATTCGATTTTATTATAAGAATATTCAAAATAGCATTTATAGCTTTTGCTTTTAGTGATAGAAGTTGGGAATTCTTTGGTACAACTTTGTCTGGGCTTTTTGTTGAGGGTAGCATTTATTTAGTTGATAGTTTTTCTGGCTATATAGGAGAAGGAGGTAAAAAATTTGCATTCTTAGATTTAACAGCCGGAGTATTATTTACAGGAGAAACATGGCTGAAATTTTTATCTTTAATGCTATCAGGACCTTTTGGCTTTATTGCATTTTTGGCAATACTTTATGCTACTTTTGTGTTTTTAAGATGCATTATTAGTGCTACGTTTAAGTATGTAATATCTACTGTTTTAGTGGCATTTTTATTGTCATTGGCACCTTTATTTATCGTATTTATTCTATTTCAACAAACTAAAACATTATTTGATAATTGGATAAAAACGCTGGCTCATGTTTCATTGCAACCAGTCATTTTATTTTCATCCTTGTCTCTTTTAAACCAGTTAATGTATTCAGTTCTATACAACCTCACAAATTTTTCTGCATGCTATCAATGCTTAATTAGTGTAAATTTTTTATCGTATGATCTGTGTCTTATGAAATCAATATTACCTCTTGGGTATAGTCCTGGTACTAGTGTTGATGTTGCGCTCAGTACTGGAGAAAGGGCTGGTGGGCACTTTGCAGCATTACCTATAGATCTAATCCAGGCATTTATATATCTCATCATTGCTAGTGCAATGGAAGCTTTTGTTTCTATATCAGAAACTATGGCGCAGGCGTTGTTCAGCTCTGGTTATGGAGTTGCTCAAAGTGTTAGTCATATTTCTAGGAGCGCATCACAAGCTATGCTGTCAACTGTTGGCCTTGATGATAGAACCCAAAATATGATACATAACATCAAGCAGGGAATGAGTAAAGATCGTAGCAAAATTGAAGCTAAATTGCCTGATACACCAAAGCAAGCAGATGGGAAAGGGAGTGCTGGCAGAGAAATGAGCAAATCTGAAACACTAAGCCAGCCAGATAAGCAAAAGGATTCTGATAAAACAAAAGGACAAGTCAAGGAAGATTGATGAGATATATGGAGTAACTAATTAAAAAGATATTTGAAGTAAGGTTTTAGAAATTTATTCTGTATTGGAAAAAGTTTAGGTATGCAATCACGCTTAGGCAAATGTTGGTTTAGGTTATTAATTTTGGTAATCTGTGTTCTGGTTACAGGTTGTAGTAAGAATGATATGCCTTTTCCAAGATGTATATCTGCTGATTATTTTGGTCCTGAACCCATTGCAATTGGTGCTCATTTTCCAATCGGTCATGATGCGTTTTTTCCAGAAGGTGAAAGTGGAGAACCTATTGATCCTGAAACCGGAGAAATCAATTATGGTTTTCACCCTAATCAAGTAGTGAAGTGGAAGGATACCGGCCTTGAAACCAATGGAGATAGTTTAGTAGTACGAGTAAATGGTGCATGGACATCTTGGAGCAATAGTAATAAGAAGAAATCTCAAAGTAGTTATAGTTTGGAAAGTTTGGAGCAGTTAAAATATGCAACCAAATTTGAAAGAGGGAAAGGTGACAACAGTCTGCCTGACTTTCACTTAGTTTGTAATGATTATAAACCTAGCATACAAAAATTTTCAAGTAAGCCTAAAGAAAGTTGCACTGTAAAGTGCAAGTGCATTAATGAAGATGATAGCGCAAATACAGTATCACGTGGTGCTCCATGTTGGTTTACTAACGGCCATGGTGCTTATCTTTTATTTAAAAGGCCTAGCGATTCTAGTCCTAACGAAAATTTAAAATCCATGCGTAACCCTGAGTCTCCTACTGTACATCTAGGTTACAATTCCGTAGCGGAAGATGGAAGTGGGCTTTTTACTTTAGACAGAGATAACACCACATTACAGGACAGGAGTTGTAATACGGTGAGGTTAGAAAAAGGATGGAAAATATATGTAAAGATATTAGATAGATATTATCTAGATAATGCAGGTGGCTACTCTTTTGAATTTTTGAGCGGAGTGCAGAAACCAAGTAACTTTGGATTTTTTGATTACATTTATAACTATCTAAAATGTGTATTATTGATTAACGAAAATTGTAAAAAGCATTTTGATAGCAATGATCCTGCAGCTGCACAAGCGATATTTCAAAATATAGCTGAAAAAAGTACGAGCTTTCACAATTTTGTTCTTTCCTTGCTTGTTCTATTTATAGTGATTTCATCGCTTCTTTATCTTTTTGGAATGATAAGAGAAACTAAGCATGATATGCTCATCAGAATGATGAAAATCACTCTAGTAATAGTGCTTATATCTCCTGGAAGTTTTAGATTTTTCTATGATCATTTTCTTGTTTTATTTGTTAAAGGTCTTGAACAATTGATAAGCATAATTACTAATTTTGCTCCCAACATGAACACCGGAGGTAATTCAAACGTTGCTCAAGGAAATGAAGCTAAATTGTTTAGCTTCATGGAGGATATGTTTAATAAGTTTTTTGCTTACTCTGTTTGGAAAAAGTTTGCAGCATTTTTACATTATCAAATGTGGGCAAGTCTCCTTATGATACCGGCAATTTTTATAGGGATTGTCTTATATTTCCTGCTGTGTATGTATGCTTACATAATATTCCTTTCTGGTTTTATGGGTATAGCTTTTCTTGTAGCTATAATGCCGCTATTCCTAATCTCTATTTTATTTTCACCACTGAAAAGTCTATTTGAGGGTTGGATAAAATTCTGTATTAGTTTCTGTTTGCAATCAATTATGATATTTACCCTGCTGTCATTACTTGCTGCGATGATAATGAATACCTTTTATAAACAGTTAGGCTTTACTGTGTGCTATAATAAATGGCTTGAAATAAAGTTATGTGCTCCAAAATGGGTATTTGGTGGTTTTTGTATAATTGATAAAGAATACTTTAGCTGGACTCCAGGGCAAATTTTTGTACCTTATGCTATTGGAGAGGCTTCTACATTGAACGTAGATAAGAATATAGAAGGTATAGAAAAACTAAGCAGAATAGGTGGTACAGTAAAGTTTACTGGTGGCGCTGGATATATCCCTCTTCCACCAGATTACATTAATAAAGGTTTTCGTTATATAGATTATCCTTTCTTTAATCCAATTCCTGGAACTAAAGATAATCCAGCAGACCACTATATTGCGGAAAGTGATATGATAGTTAGTAATGGCTGTAGTGCAAAAGATCTAGTACGCTTAACAAATAGTTTATCTCATGCATCAGAGAGGGCTGACATTATATTACTGATCAACAATATAGAGAAAAGGATAGGTGATGTTAGTGAAATAATAAAACGCTACTGTCAAGATATAAATAAATGCAATAGTTATAGGGAAATAATTAATGAAATAAGATCTTTAGTGCGGAGTGCGATAAAAAAACAAGGTTGTAGAATACTGAAACTTCATGATTTATATAAGGATCCCAACAGTGAATACTGTCAGAAATGTAAAGATTGTGAGGATTGCAAAAATTATAAAGAAAATAGTGATTACCAAAGGGTGCAAGACATACAGAGAGGTTATTTAATCAACGCAGGAGAGATCTTTGTATTGTTCTTGCTTTCGTTTTTGATGTTTTCTTTGAAGGAGTTTGTACAACAGATGGGCTCAAGCATTGCCGGTGGTGGGTTTGGTGTTTACAATATATCTAGTATGTATCAAGCATCACCTGTGACTGGTTTAATGCAGGGATTAAAACAACAGATGCAAGATAAAATTGGTGGAGGGCTAGAGTCTTTAGGTAATTGGGCTACTCATGTACCGGACAGATTAGCTGGAGGTACAGCTAATTTGCTAGGTAGAATACCAGGAGTTGGGGGTGTGCTGAAATATGCTATTAATGTGCCACGTAAGCTTGTAGGTGCTACTATTGAAGCAACAAAATTTGCAACATCACCTAAAAATGATGTTGATAAGCTTGAGGAAAAAATCTACAGGGCGTTTGGAATTGATAAAGAAGATATTGCACATAGAAGAATTGATAAATATTTAGAATATTATAAAGGATATGTAGGATCACATTTGGGCTATACAATAGAAGATGCTATGAAGTTTACTTGGGAACATGGTCTCGACTCTATAGGAATTAACCCTGCTACAGGAGAAAAGGATGGTTACCAGCATAATCTACTCTATAGAGCAAAAACATATAGACGGGAATTTCTTGAGAAGCTTCATGACTACACTATTGGCCGCAAGAGAGAACCAGAAGAAGATGAATCATCAAAAGAAAATAAGCCTAATCAATCAAATCGAAAATTAGGTACGGAACCAGAAACCCTAAAAAACACTACAGAAGCTATACGTGCCGGAGAAGATAGAGAGCGTCAAGATAATGAAAGGAATGAGAACATAGAGAATGATGAAGAATCGTAATTTCAAAGGGCTAAGTTATTATGGTCTTCAGCAAGACGAAGATGGTAATATCAAGTTAAACGATTACAATGATGTTTTAAATGCGCGCAGAGCGAGGGTAGATTTGTTACTAGATAGCACTAAGCAAGGTGATGTTAGTCTTTCAAAGCTAAATAAAGCTCTGAATGAGAGACTTATAGATGATAAAGGGCTATCGTCAGAATTTGACAAAGAAGACAAAGAAATTGCACAGAAGGAGCTTAAGATGTTCTCTATTTTAGACGATCTTGATAATCTTGCAAACATTGAAAGTGAAGATCTATTAGAGGTTAGTTTGTTACTATCAGATCTTAGTTTTATAGAGAGAAATATTGTGTTGAATGCCGATCAGAGTTCTGATCTAATAGGGTTCAAAAATCTATTTATAGAAAAAAAAGCATCTGGTGAGGAATATAGTGATGAAGAGTATCACAATTTCCTCGATAGTATAGAGAAAATCAATACTTTAATTAAGTTAGAGTTAGAAAGTAGAATTGAAGGGATGGGTCATGATGAAAAAAACAACCATGATGATTTACAAGACGAGATTGGTCGTGCAATCAGTATAGAAAATAAATCAAAGAAAAGCGATTGATCTTGCGTTCCTCCACAAGCAAACTTCTTTCTATTAGACTGCTGAAGCTATGTTGACATTAAATGTGTATTATAAATAATTAGTTAACTTCGAACTTGTTTTATATGTTACGTGTTATTGCGGGTAAATATCGTGGAAGAAAAATAACTACAGGCAAGAATTTAGCTGCACGGCCCACTATGAGTAGTGTCCGAGAAGCAATATTTAGTATACTTTCTTCAAGAAAACCTATTTATAACCTAAATGTACTTGATTTATTCTGCGGAAGTGGCTCTTTTTCATTTGAAGCACTTTCTCGAGGTGCTAAACATGCATTCATGGTAGATTCAGATTATTACAATTTGCAACTGCCTAAAAAAACAGCAGAAGATTTTGGAATTACGAACGATATCACGTTAATTTGTTGCAATGCTAACGGATTACCAAGACCTATTTCAAAGTGCGATATAGTTTTTATGGACCCACCTTATAATATCAATCTGGTTAACTCAACTTTAGACGAGTTAGCTCACTCAGGCTGGTTAAATGATAATGCGTTAATAATTCTAGAAATGAGGAAAAATGAAGGTTTTGAGTGCAATAAAAACTTCAATATAATTGTGGAGCGTACCTACGGTATTGCAAAAATAATTTTTCTTTCTTCACTCACTTGAATTTCTTTTGTAAACATCTATAGCTAAGCTAAGTAAGATTTTTCCGAGGACTGAAAGAAAAAATCAATTCGTTTTGGTGGGAATACGGTGTGTAACAGCAAATCAATACGAGTTGATATACTAGAAGAAGCAGTATGGAAAGAAATGAAGATGGTACTCAAAGAACCAGAGGCAATGACTAAGGAATATCAGCTCAGACTTGTAAAACATGAAAGTACGCAAGCAAAGGATTAACTTGAAAAGCGTGCAAGTAAAATAGAACAAGGTATAGAAAAATTAGCTTATGTATATGCAAGGGGTCATATAACGAAGGAAAAGTATGACTTAGAAGTTGAGAGCATGGAAAAGGAGTTAAAGGAATCAGAGATCAAAGGGAAGAAGCTATCGATGAAAAGAGTCTACAGAGAGAATTAGATTTTATCACAAACAGTGTAGAAAGTTTTTCCTCTGAGAGAGCTTAATCAAGCAGACTATGAAACTAAACTTGATATAATAAGAAAGTTAGTTCAACGCATTGAAATTGACGATGATAACGTACATATAGTGTTTCGATTGAAAGAACTCGCTCGAAAGGGAGTGTTAAATAAACTGTGTCAAACCGAGAAGTAAAGTAATAAATTGATAAAATGGAGGTTTGACACAGTTTATTTAACACTCCCCAACATTCTATCGGGATGCCAGTGTCAGCTACTTGCATGACATCCTCTTGCTTCTATAGGTGTCTTTATCTCGTCTACTTTATTTTGCCACACAGATACAATGGTTTCACATGCACTTGGTAGGCTATCTATTTTGACAAAGAAGGACTACCAACACCTTCAGCGTTTGCATCACTAAACTTACTTGCTACTTTATCAATAGTCCAAACGAGTGGCGTAACAACGAGCGCAGCAGACCAAATAACAGCACTAACAACATAACTCAAAACTGTGTTAACAAACTGAGCTAATGCACTACTATGGACACGTGCCTTACCTGACAACATGGATGAATAATCTATCAACGATTTTGTACTGTACTTAAGATCACAACCATCTGTTACTTTCGCTAACCCTTTTGCCGGCCAATATGATAGATACGCCAATGCTAGATATAAAGGTTGTAGGGCTATATTAGCTAATGTATAAGTAGTAAGATAAGTCAGAGAATGACACCTCAAACTACCAAAAGCTACATTTTTCACTGGCTCAATAACACTATTAATATAATAAACGGACTTATAGAAACTATTTTGTGGAACTTCGTTACCTTCAACGCTTTTTCTAGGAATATCTCCGAACTTAGCATATCTACTAAAATTCTTGAATAAACTTGACATATTACCCCTCTAAAAATAAAAAATAATTACCTTGTCAGTATAGTTCATTTTAGAATAACTGCAATAAACATCTTACAAATTATGTGTTGCGCAAAAGCACATATTAACATACCATCGAAAATAAAGAGGTCAGCATGAGTTTTACTTTACCTGAGTTGCCATATGATAAAGCAGCTTTAGAACCTTACATATCTGCAAATACATTGAATTTTCATTATGATAAGCACCATAAGGGATATTTAAATAAACTCAACGAACTGGTTGAAAACACAGATTATCAACATATGGAAATTGAGGAATTAGTAACGAAAGTTCATGGAAATAATAATACAGTTCCTATTTTTAACAATGTAGCACAAGTTTGGAATCACACTTTTTATTGGAATTCAATGAAAAAAAATGGTGGTGGTAAACCTAAAGATGATGGTCTTCTAGCAAAAAAAATTCAAGATGATATTGGTGGCTTTGACAAATTTTGTGAAGAATTTTCAAATTATGGAGTAAGCCAATTTGGTAGTGGATGGGTGTGGTTAGTGCTTGAAAAAGGAAAACTCAAAATCACTAAAACTCCAAATGCGGATCTACCGCTAATTTATGGCCAGGTGCCACTACTTACTATGGATGTATGGGAGCATGCATACTATTTGGATTGCCAAAATCGCAGAATTGACTACATAAAAGTTTTTCTTGATCATTTGATCAATTGGGATTTTGTAGAAGAGAATTTAAAGAAGAATATATAAGATGAATATACCACAAGTAACAAAACTAGATAATGGTCTGCGCATAATAACTGAGCGAGTGCATGAAGTTGATTCCGTAGCTTTAAATATACGAGTTGGTGTTGGCAGTAGAGCTGAAAGTGCAAGTCAAAATGGAATATCTCATTTCCTAGAGCACATGGCTTTCAAAGGAACAAAGACAAGAACTGCTTTTGAAATTGCAAAAGCTTTTGACGATATAGGTGGAGCCTTCAATGCCTGCACCGGTAGAGAAAGCACCAGTTATTATGCAAAGGTTCTTAAAAAAGATATAAAAACTGGCATTGATATATTAATAGATATATTAATGAATTCTACATTTCCAGAGGATGAATTGGAACGCGAAAAGGGTGTTGTAATACAAGAGATTTTTCAAACCAATGATTCACCAAGTGATATCATTTTTGATAAGTATTTTGAAGCAGCTTATAAAGATCAACCATTTGGTAGGTCAATCTTGGGTACGCAAGATACTGTTAAATCTTTTACTCGAGCTAATCTAGATAACTATATAAATGAGCATTACTTTGGCGAGAACATTATATTTGCTGTTGCAGGAAATGTTGAACATGAGGAGGTTGTTCAATTAATCAAAGACTTTCTCTCAAAGATTCATTCAAAAGAGCTAAAAAAAAGCGAGAATGCAAGTTATACCGGTGGTGAGTATTTAGAACATCGTAAATTAGATCAGGTGCACTTGTTAATTGGGCTACCTAGTGTTTCTCGTGATGATAATAAATATCACACATTTAAAGTGCTTGATTCTATAATGGGAAGTGGCATGTCATCACGCCTGTT
Source organism: Wolbachia endosymbiont of Chrysomya megacephala (assembly GCF_008245065.1). NCBI lineage: Bacteria > Pseudomonadati > Pseudomonadota > Alphaproteobacteria > Rickettsiales > Anaplasmataceae > Wolbachia > Wolbachia endosymbiont of Chrysomya megacephala. Next base: position 79,366 of record NZ_CP021120.1, on the reverse strand, counting down.
TCAGGAAGTAAGAGAAAAGCAGGGTCTTGCTTACTCCATTTACTCATTCAACTCTAGCTATGCTGATACGGGAATGCTTTCGATTTTTGCTGGTACAGATAGTAGTAATCTAGATAAGCTTTTAAAATCCATAACGACAGAGCTAAAGAAATTGTCTACAGATGATTTAAAGGAAGAAGAAGTAAATAGAGTAAAAGAACGAGTAAAATCTCAAATTTTAATGTCACGCGAAAGTGTTAGCTCACGTGCTGAAACATTAGGACACTACTACGGTAACTATAATAAATACATCAGTAAAAATGAATTAATAGAAAAAATTAGTGCTGTTACTATTTACGATATAAAAAAAGCAGCAGAAGAATTGCTATCTCAGCATGAGAGAATTACTTTAGCTGCGATTGGAGAAATTAAGTCACTGCCAAGTTACGATAAAGTTGTTTCTATGCTTAGTGTACTTTAATTATGTTGCTTATGCTCACTAAAAAGTTCAATGAATGGTTGCAAAATCCTTTCTATAAAAAGTTTCCTTTCTGGTTCATCGCGTATACCACTAATTATTTTATTGAAAGCTTTTTCGCTGTTTTGTAAAAATAAATAGCTTTCTACTGATTGCACAATAGACAAGGCAGTTAAAACTCCTCCTATCACTAAACAAGAAGCTATAGCAGGTACAGTACCCACTGCAATTCCAGTTGCGATTAATGATAAACCAGCTAAGAGTGTAAAGGCTGAAACGCAAAACGCTATTTGATGTTTTTCTTTATTTTTAACCATAAATGCCTCACAAAATTATATTTTTAGTATACCCGTATATATACGGTACTGTCAAGTTTTTAAAGAAGATTAAAAAATGCAACGCACATGTACAAAATATGAACTAGGTATATAGTTCACAATGCAGCGGTATTTCACTAATCCAATTATTTTTTTCCTGATCTAGCCTATCATTCAATATTGCTTGTCTTATTGATTCCATCAACTTATTCATGAAGAAAACATTGTGAATGGTAACGAGTGTATAAGCCAGCAACTCTTTAGCTTTCAGTAGATGGTGTATATAGGCTCTTGAATGTTTTCTGCAAGTAAAGCACAAACAGTCATTTTCAATTGGGTTATCATCTAGTTCGAATCGTTGATTTCGCAAATTAATATGCTCTTTACGCTTTGAAGAAATAGAATCTCTGTTTTTTACTTTAACAAGCGCGCCACCATGTCTTGCGAGGCGAGTTGGATGCACGCAATCAAATGTATCAACTCCAAGCTCTACTCCACGAAAAATGTCTACAATTCCACCAATACCAAGCAAATGAGTAGGCCTATCTTTTTTTAAATGTTCCATAGTAAAGGAAACTACATCATACATCTGCTCTTTACTTTGACCAAGTGATCCACCTATTGCTTGACCAAAAAATGGCAAATCGTTGATAAAATCACAACTTTCTCTACGCAAATCTTGATACACTCCGCCTTGACTAATTCCATAAAGCGCCTGTTTGCCATCATTATTTTTTTCAAACTTATTTAAAGAACGTTCAGCCCATCTATGGCTCATGAGCATTGATTTTCTTGTGTATTCTTTACTGACATGGAATGGAGTACATTCATCTAAAACTAGGATTAAATCTGCACCTAATTTTTGTTGAATTTGTATCGACTTTTCAGGAGTTAGACAATAAGTTTTACCATTTATGTAAGAACGAAAAATTGCCCCATCCTCGTTAATTTTGATCAGAGTTTTTTGCTTCTGTCTTATTCCCTTTATTTCTTCCGAAACTGACCCGTGCCCTAAACTAAATATCTGGTATCCACCAGAATCAGTGAGCATTGGCCCACTCCATCCCATCATCTTGTGCAAGCCACCAAGCTTTGCCACAGTATCCTCTCCCGGTTGGAGCATTAGGTGATAGGTGTTGGAAAGTATTATCTGAGTACCTGCTTCTCTGATTCTCTCGATATCTGCAGCTTTAATAGCAGCTTTGGTTGCACAAAATATAAATGCTGGTGTTTCTATACTTCCATTTGGAGTTTTGATCGTTCCAACTCTTGCAGAACCTGATTGCTTAGTTATCCTAAACGAGAACTTTTCCATCTATTTACTTGAAAGTTCTGCTATGATATTTTCCACTTTTTCAGGAGTGAGGTTTTCATAAAAGTCATTATTGATCTGCACCACAGGGGCATTAACGCATGCACCAAGACATTCAACTTCCTTTAAAGTAAATAGATTATCTTTAGTAGTTTCACCGATATTGATTCCTAGTTTCTTTTTAAAGGTATTTAACACTTCTTCGCTATTGCACAACCAGCAAGGAGTTGTTCTACAAATTTGTATGAGATATTTACCTACTGGTTTTAAATTATACATGGTATAAAAATTTGCCACTTCATACACGCGAATATGTGGAATATGAAGCATGTCAGCAACGTAGCGCATGGCAGATTCAGGAACCCATCCGCATTGTTCTTGAACCAGGTATAGTAAAGGCATGACGGCACTACCTTCTCTACCTTTAGGATACATCTCTATAGACTTTTTCGCTTTTCTGAGGTTGTCTGATGTAAAACTAAACTGCTCTTCTTTCTCTTTCATCTAATAAAGTTCGTGTAAATCTCAACAAATTATACTTGAAGAGTTAACAATTGCAATTGTTGGTTTTTTGAGCTCTACAATATTATATCTGTAGAGTGGGTGCATTCAATTTGTGAATTCTTTACTGCTACTCATTTTCCATATTTCGCTTTGCAGATTATAAAGGTATTAATTTCTTAATTTTAGTTAAAATTTTATTGACGTTACATATAGAAATAATCATAATAGCGTTTTATTAAAATTTTAAATATAATTATGTCTATATTAAGTAGATTATTTAGAGTTAATACAACTACACTGAAAGTTAAAGAAGCGATAGGTTTTAACCCAGTAAACGTAGGGTTGATTGAAGGAAATGGAGTTACTTATGGACTCAGCTATCAAGATAACGGCAATGGAAGCAGTAGAGTAAAGTTACTTATTAGTCCATTATATCAATCGAAAACATACGAGTGTGATACATGTGTCAACGTAGCAAATGAATTCAAGGGCCAATTATCTCCCACACTAATAGAAAATTCAGCTGAAGTAGATAAAGTTGGAGTTATTTTTCCTACAGAAGAAACTAACAAAGAAAGAAAGTGCATCAAAGGCTTAACATTCAACACTTACGAAATCAAGCATTCAACTAATGTTCCCTTAGTTGAATACGTAGGAAAAGTAAAATTGTACAAGAACATTGATATAAATAATCTTGCAAATGAAGACAATAGTTACTTTCAACCAAAAGCAGTAAAAGTTGGTAATGGTAATGTCATTGTAATTGCTCATAACTTAAAGGATCAAATTTTAGTTTCTTGGTACTTAGAATTAAAAGTAGATGGAAAGTTCAGAGCTTTACCTGGAAAAGCAGGTATTATAGAAAGAAAATTATTCAAATTTGACAATCCAGGGCAATTAGTACTAGATGAAAATACGATGCTTTATGCACAGATGAGAAAGATTACTAAAAATCAAGAAGTAAGAACAAACATTTTTAAATTTGATGTGGCTGAAGTAGTTCAGAATCTGAAAGATAGAAAGGGAGCTAATGACTTTTTGCTTGGTAATAAAAGCGGCCAATTAAATATAGCACCATCTACTATCTATAATCCAGGAAAAATAAACTTTTTACAGTATGTAAGACGAACTGAAGGTGATGATTTAGTTGCTTTTCTTGCGAAAAAACAATCTTCTAATACGCAAGAATTGCATTTAGCAAGGCTTGCTAAGAGAGGACCAAAATCAAATTTTACTGTTTGTGAATGTGAAGATCCTATAGAACAATTGTATGTTAAAGACAATGGTCAAGGAGGTTTTATCGTCACTGCGGTAAGTGGAGAGAGTATTATAACTTTTAATAGAGAGAGCTCTGGAAAATCTTCTGAAGCAACGATAATACCGACAAGCAGTATCAAAGCTCTCAGTGATTTTGTTAATATCATTAACGGCCAATTGATGCCTAGTATTATTTCCAGCAGTACTGTGGCTCCTATAACTGTTACAGAGACGGTTGTGACTTCTAAGAAAACGACGACTGCTGCAATTACTAGCACAACAGAAACCGACACTGTAAAGACTACCAAATTAACAACAGAAGCATCAACTATCATTGTACCAACTTCCACAATGAGTAAATCTTCAACAGAGTCAACAACTCAGGCAAGTACAGTAACAGTGGAGTCAACAACAGTAGCATCAACTACCACTGCACCTACTTCTACAACGAGTAGGCCTTCAACAGAGTCAACAATTCAAACAAGTACAGTAACAGTGGGGCCAACAACAGTAGCAAAAACAACTACTACTCCACAAGCGACCACAGTTGCTACAACGTCAACTAGTGTGCCTTCGGAAACTGAGACAAGTACTGTAAAATCTACAGCAGCGACTGTTGAGTCAACTTTTACAGCAAGCAGTACTACGATGAGTAAGCCTTTAACAGAATTAACAACTAAGATGAGTACGTCATCAGAACCAACAACAGTAGCTGAAACTATTGCGACCTCACAAGCGACTATGATTACTACAATGCCAACTAATGTGACAACAACAAACTCAGAGGCAACTATACAAACAGTGTCCACTATATCAAATACTGGAACAAAGGTAACAACTCCTTTGTTCACTACAACTTTACTTCCTCAAACTACTCCTTCACCACAGCCCGCTCAGCTTGCTATAGAGTCTAATAGGGCAGGAATGATAGGTGGGTCTTTGGTTGGAGCGATAATAAGTATTGCTGGAATTATAGGATTCATAACATACAAATATGTTAAGGGTCGTAATTCTGCCCCTGTGTTAGAACTAACTAATTTCAATGATAGAAGGCGATCATCTTCAAGTGGCAATAGCGATGAAGAAATTTTTATCGCTAATAACAGAATGAGACATATATCTATGCGAACTATGGATCAATCTGAAACAGTGCTAAACAGTATATCGGTGGAGAGTAGTAGTCGGTCAAGAAGTAGCTCATCGTCTTCAAGCGGTGGACCAGGATCTTGACTGACTGAGCTAGAGTCTAAAAGTGAAAAAAGCTTATCTTGGGATAGCGATGATGTACCGGAATATCACCTTTAGCTATTTGTCTGAATGTTTTTAGTATGTAGACTGTTAGGAAATTTTCTTTTGCTTTTATGATTTTAATGTTAAAGTATAATTCCTAGGTGCAATAAGTAGCTGCTGTTGTGTGATAAACACAGCAGAGGAAAGTCCGAGCTCCAAGAAAAGGTAGTGACGGGTAACGCCCGCCGGAGGTAACTCCAGTTATAGGGCTACAGAAAATTACCGCCTAAATATTATTAGGTAAGGGTGAAAAGGTGTGGTAAGAGCACACCATAACAATGGCAACATTGGTAGTCAAGTAACCAACACTAGGAGCAAGATTAAATAGAAGTAGATTTTATGTTTTTCTCATATCTACTCGGGTAAATCGCACGAAGTAAATGGTAACATTTACTCCAGATAAATAGCTACATAAACAGAACTCGGCTTATATTTCATCTAGGCAATGCATGAATGTCAGCCATACTATGTAAATGTATCAAACATTTCACATACCCTGTACGCTCAATTTGACCACCTATATTCCTTTTACTTCTTGGCTTATCTCTTTATTTTATTTCCTTTTGAACTTAACAAAGCTTGAATTTTAACCGAGCTTTTCCTTTAACTAGTCATTCTCTATCTCTAAAGCCTTACTTTCTTACCTATAACTTTTTAGCTCCGCTTCCAACTTTTCTATCTTTTGTTGCAAATCTTTGTAAAGTTCTAAAAGACTGACCACGTTACCTCACTTTTAGGATTAGTTTTTATCTTACTAAATCTACCTTTTCGCTTCTTCAATCAACAAGTAAATAAAGCATTTCATGCGCTGTCCTTGACTTGTTCTGCTTGATAGTCACTACTGCTTTCGCTTATATTAACACTAGAGTATTCTTCATCGTCAACATACTCTTTTAGAACATATCCTCTACCCCAAACGGTTTCTATGTGGCTTATTCCGTCATTTGCACTTTCAAGTTTTTTACGTAATTTACACATAAAAACATCAACTATTTTGTTGTCTGAAGGTTCGTCCAAGCCATTGTAAAGATGGTTTAAAAACATTTCTTTTGTCAACACTGCTCCTTTACGCAATGCCAGCAATTCTATCATGGAATACTCTTTGTTAGTAAGGTGAACTGTTTTGCCTTTTACCTCAACAATCCTGTGATCAAAATTGATATTCATATTACCAATCTTTATCACTGATTCGGGATGGCCTTTAGTACGTCGGACTATGGCCTTAATTCGAGCTAATAATTCGCTCTTGTGAAATGGCTTGGTTAAGTAATCGTCGGCACCATACCCAAGTCCTTTAGCTTTATGGTTGGCAGCGGAGATACACGAAAGTATTAAAACAGGAACTTTGATTTTTGCACTTCTTAATCTTAACAGTATATCATATCCATCAATATCACCAGGCAGGTGTATATCTAGAATAACTAGATCGTAACAGTCTCCACCCGAGGAAACCATATTATTGTTATAATCTTGTGCAGAAGTAACAACGTCGCAAAAATGTCCATCAGAAGTTAAGGCATTAACTACAGTCCTTGCACTTACTTGATCATCTTCAATTAATAATATACGCATATTTTACACCCCATAAATAATTTATAATTTTAGTAATATATATAACCAAGGAAAGTAACAAATCAAATTTTTATTAATGAATAATAGAAATTACACTTATTAATTAATAGTTAATGTGTCGTTCCAAAATTATACAAATAGATCTAAAATACAATAGATATACTATAATAATACTATTTTTAGTAAATATTGAATAGAAGCTATTTTTATTAAAAGAATACTTAGGTTAATAGATATTTAAACTATTTTATACTTTTATGTTATATTTTTAATTTACTTATTCTACAGTTTTAAATTATAAGTAATACTTTCGGGAATATTGAGTGGTAATATCAGTTTTAGGTGCTGGCGCATGGGGTACAGCAATTGCGATTTCATTAAGTGGTAAGAAAAATGTAATTTTGTGGACTCGCAATAAGGCCATATTTGAATCAATTAAAGAGAAAAGAGAAAGTGACAAGCTACCTGATTGTCCAATTTCTGATAATGTATCAGTAAAATTAGCTATTGAAGATGCAGTGAATGCTTCAGTAATAATTCTAGCTGTTCCCACTCAGTCTCTAAGGGAGATATGTCATCAATTGAATGATTGTAACCTAAAAAAAAATGTAGCAATAATTTTGGCTTGTAAGGGAATAGAAAAATCTACATTAAAATTACCTAGTGAAGTAGTCAATGAAGTTTTACCTAATAATCCTCTTGCTGTTTTTTCTGGTCCTAGCTTTGCTATAGAAGTTGCAAGAAAATTACCATATTCGATGGTTCTTGCATGTCAAAATGAAGTATTAGGTTTAAAATTAGTATCAGAGCTACAGCAAGAAAATATTAAATTGTACCTTAGTAGCGATGTTATAGGAATACAGGTTTGTGCAGCGTTAAAGAATGTTTTTGCTATAGCATGTGGGGTTGTTCTAGGTAGGTTTGGGTTTAATGCTCATGCAGCATTAATTACGAAAAGTATGAGTGAAATTAAGGCTTTATACTCAGCAAAAGTTGGTGACGGCAATGTAGATATAAATACACTACTTGGACCAGCATGCTTAGGCGATTTGATTGTGACATGCACATCATTAAATTCAAGAAATCTATCTTTTGGATCTAAAGTAGCTAATAGTAATGGTTCTAGTGCTCAGCAGATTTTATCAGAAGGTAAGTCGGTAATTGAAGGTTTTAACACTGCTAAGTCTGCATTTGATTTAGCAGAAAAGCTAAAGATAAAAATGCCCATATGTGAAGCGATCTATAGATTGCTATATGAAAATACTTCTATAGAAGATACTATTTCTGTTCTTGTAAATTAGTTTTATATTTCGGTATATTGTGAAATTTTTATATAAATTAATATCAACATGGTGGCTATCTGGCACGGTAAAACACATACCAGGTACTATAGGCAGCTTGGCTGCTTACCCAATTGTTCCTATATTACTCAATGACAGAATTTTAGGTACAGCAATTATTTTTTTTTTATTCTTAGTTGGATTATGGTCTACAGGCAATTATATACAACATTACAAAGCTCCGCATGATCCAAAAGAGGTAGTAATTGATGAAGTAGTTGGTCAATTGCTGACAGTACTTCTAGTTTCAATATTATTAGAACAAGAAATGAATAGCTCTGTATTGTTGGTGTGCTTTTTCTCCTTTAGGTTTTTTGATATAATAAAAGTGTGGCCTATAAATTTGATTGATAAAAATACAAAAGGTCCTTTAGGTATTATGCTAGATGATGTTGTAGCTGCAATTTTAGCCTTTGTTTTTATAGGAGCCTTTTATTGTTTATTGTTGATTTATGCAGAATAAAAAAATTTGTTATTCAAGCTTAATTATTCAGAACCTAAAGGATTATATACTTTATGCAACGAATTTGTCCAAGTGGGAAATACATGACGAATTTGATAATGTTATATTTACAGTAAATGGTACCAGAGAATCGTTATTTAATTTTGTGTTTTGTGAAGATCAATGTACTGAGCTTTCCATATGCAGAACTCTAGATTATCTCAAAGCACGAAATATAGAAGCAACATGGATAATAAGTCCACGTATAAAAATAGGGGATATTTTAGAAAAATGCGAAATAAAACACGTTAACGCACCAAAAAAAGTTTTACTCAATATAAAAGATTATTTTTTGCCTGATGATGCTGTTCCAAATTTGAAGTTCAATGTTGTAAATAGTAGTGAGCTCTTAGAGCAATTAGATTTACACACTTCTAAAATTTTTTATCATAGAATTAGTATTGTTAGCACGTTTTTTCGCCAATTATCGAATTATGATGATAAGAGCTCAAGGTTAAGATTTTTTCTTGTAATGCTAAATAACGAAATTGTTGGAACATGCGGTCTTTATATTCAAGACAGCATAGCTGGTTTTTATAGCGATGGAGTTTTACCAATTTACAGGGGTCGTGGAATAGGAACTCAAATGGTTCTAGAAAGAATAAAGATAGCTAGGCAATTTGAATGCAAATACATAGTAGCACATTGCATGAAATCTTCTGTAAACCTTTATAAGAGATTAGGCTTTAGGGTATTTGGCAATCTTCACTTATATACCTCTTCAGTACAATCTCTTTGCTGAGAGGTTACAAATTTTTATATTTGTTTTGGAATGCCATGTTTTTTTTGTATGAAATAGTTTTACTACTAATTCTAGTATTCTTCTTTTTCTCATATTCTAAATTAAAAATTAGTAATAAAATTAAGGACTTACAACATCAAAATGTTATCATAAATAATTTAATAGATACTGTGAATGATGGATTTTATATTTGGGACGCAAAAAAACGTATAGAAAAATTTTCTCCCAATTTACTAATTTTGCTTAATACTGTTTTTTATTCATTTAATGAGTTTGTAAATTTTTTTGAGCAATCAGAAAGCTTAATTAAAAGTTTTGCTGAGGCAAAGGAAATAAATAAATCTTTTACTCTAGATTTAAAGTCAAAAGACAGTGAGGTTTATTGCACATGTTATGGTAAAAGCATAATAGATTATTCTAATAATGTGATTGGTGTGTTGTTATGGATAAGGAATATCTCCGATTATAAGATAAAAGCTAATGAACTTGAGTTAGAAAATAGTAAGCTTATGCGAGAATTGGAGAACTATAAAAAAATTTTTGACTCTTTACCATTTCCAATACTGAAGCACAATAAGAATAAAAAAGTAAGGTTTTATAACTTATTTTATGATAAATATATAGGCAGCTCTAAAAAATTTACTGTTGCGAGTGGCTCCTATAACGTAAAACCAGGAGAGTGTGTAATAACTTACAAGAACGAACCTAAGGTTTTTAATTTTGTTGAAGTTCCAGTGCAAAATTCTAATAGCATAGTAATGTATGGAAAAGATATTAGTGATGAAAAAAAATTACATACTGAGCTAAGCAATTGTTTAGCTGCACAAGAAAGTTTGCTTGAGAAGCTATCGATTGCTGTAGCGATATATAGTAAGAATCAAAAGCTAAAATTTTATAATAATGCTTTTATAAAAACTTTTCAGTTTGATCCAAAATTTTTGGAGTCTTATCCAACTTATCACGAGATTATGCTTCACCTATTTGAATCTAAAAAGCTTTTAGGAAAAAAGGATTTTCAAACTATTAATAATCAAAGACATGAGTTGTTTAAAAGATTACTGGAATCATATGGTGAAACAATACATTTCATGAATGGAAGAACGTTTAGAGTATTAACAATACCCTATGCTTCAGAGGGTCTACTATTTTCTTACGAAGAGTGCCAGAAATAACACTCAAATTCCTTCTCTCTCTACCATAAGCTGTTTTACTTTCGCTATCGCTTTTGCTGGGTTAAGCCCTTTCGGGCAGGTTTTTGTACAATTCATTATTGTATGACAACGATACAACTTAAATGGGTCGTTTAAAGAAGCAAGTCTTTCTTCTTTCTTATTATCACGACTGTCAGCAATCCATCTATAAGCTTGCAGTAATACCGCTGGCCCTAAAAATTTATCACCATTCCACCAATAGCTTGGGCAACCAGTCGAACAGCAAGCACATAGTATACAATCAGACAGACCATCTAATTTTTTTCTATCTTCAGGAGATTGAAAGTATTCTTTATTTTGTAAGGCAGATTTATCTGTTTGTAACCAAGGTTTAATCGATTTGTATTGCTCATAAAATTGGCTTAGATCTGGAACTAGATCCTTTACTATATACATATGAGGTAGTGGATATATTTTTACTTCACCTTTTATATCATGTATAGATTTAGTGCATGCAAGAGTGTTGGTACCATCAATATTCATTGCACAAGATCCGCATATTCCTTCTCTGCAAGAGCGTCTAAAAGTTAAGGTTGAATCTATTTCATCCTTTATTTTTATTAATGCATCAAGTACCATAGGGCCACAATTATCCATATCGATAAAAAATGTGTCTGTTCTTGGATTTTTATCATCATCAGCAGACCAACGATAAATTTGAAATCTTCTAATATTTTTTGCTCCAGTAGGAGTAGGATAAACCTTGCCCTTTTTATTAACTTTAGAATTTTTTGGTAAAGAAAACTGAACCATATTGCTTACCTTTTACAGCTAAAACCCCTTTTTTGTAAATAACATATTTTGGTATTATCTACCATACTTTTCCTTTTCAAATTCAAGCAAAGCTAAAATCTTGCTCTCTAAACTTTTCATTATAATTTCTTCATCTTCTTTTTGATGATCATAGCCAAGTAAATGCAGCAATCCATGAACTAACATGTGTGCAGTGTGAGTGAGGATAGATATACAGTACTCATGAGACTCTCTTTCTATTGTATCTACTGCAATTGCTATGTCTCCTAGATCACATTCACTAGATAACTGTTCGCATGGAAATGATAGTACATTAGTTGGCTTATCTATTTCTCTAAACTTAAGATTAAGTTGATGTAGCAAGTTATCATCAGCGAGAGCTATTGATATATTTGGTTTATAATGATCTATTTTTAATTCTTTTAGAGAAGCATTAATAATATTTAATACAAAACTCTGTGGGTCCTTCGTAATACTATGCCACCTCTTATCAAGAATGCTCACTTCTAACATTCGCTCATCCTTATTATTTCATTCCACTCAGTCTCTAAAACTGGAGAAACTGATAAACGTGATTGTTTTAATATAACCATATTTTTCAAAAGTGGGTTTTGTTTTATACTGTTTAACGTCACTTGGTTACTTAAAGGTTTCAAAAATTTTACATTCACTAGTCCAAATTTGGAATTATAAACATGATAATACTCCTTTAATACTTCAACTATTCCAAGTATAACTCTCTCTTTACCTGTATGATAAAAAAATGCAAGATCGCCTAATTTCATAGCTCTCATGTAATTTTGAGCTTGATAATTGCATACACCATTCCACTGCGTCACCTGCTCCTTTCCCATTTTTTGCCACGAGTATTCACTTGGTTCTGACTTTAGTAGCCAAAATTGCATTATTTTTTTCTTCTTAAATAAGCTGGTATATCATAAACATTGCTGCCCCACTTAACTCTTTCATTTGTTTGCTCAGTTGAAGCATATTCTTTTGTTTCTAATATTGGAATTTGATTATAAGGCCATTTAAAATTTTTTTCCTCTGCTGGGATCTTGTTTTGATTAACAGATGAATTGTCGTTACAGCTATCAATGCCAGTTGCAAGAACAGAAACTCTAACTCTTCCTTCCATCGCCTGATCAAAAGTAGCACCAAATATTATATTTGCATTTTCATCCACTTCTTCACGCACTCTATTTGCTGCAGAATCAACTTCAAATAGAGTCATATCTCTACCACCAGTAATATTAATCAATATTCCTTGTGCACCTTTCATTGATACATTATCAAGTAATGGATTAGATATCGCAGCCTCTGCAGCACTAATTGCCCTATCTTCTCCTTCTGCCTCTCCAGTACCAATCATTGCTTTACCCATCTCACTCATTACTGTTTCTATATCAGCAAAATCAAGATTAATCAGTCCTGGCATGATCATCAAATCAGTTACTCCTCTTATGCCAATATGTAGAACATTATCGGCGAGTTGAAATGCGTCAGCAAATGTAGTTTTCTCGTTAGCAATTCTAAATAAATTTTGATTGGGAATGACAATAAGTGTATCTACGTATTTTTGCAACTCTTCAAGTCCAAGCTCTGCAATGCGCATACGTCGCACACCTTCAAAACCGAACGGCTTAGTTACAACTCCAACAGTCAGTATCTTTTTTTCTTTTGCTCCTTTATCTTTAACTACCGCTCTTGCTTCTCTGGCTGCTTTTGCAATTACCGGTGCAGCACCTGTTCCAGTACCACCACCCATCCCTGCTGTGATAAAGAGCATATGGCTATCTTTTATATGCTCCATAATTTCATCAATTGATTCTTCTGCTGCACCTTTACCAACATCAGGCAAAGCACCAGCACCAAGGCCCTTAGTTAAGTTAATACCAAGTTGAATTTTTTTATCACATAATGACTTCTCTAACGCTTGAGCATCGGTATTTGCTACAACAAAATTTACTCCTTGTAAATTGGATTGAATCATGTTGTTTACAGCATTCCCGCCAGCACCACCCACTCCCACAACGGTAATCCTTGGGTGCAATATGGGTAATTCTGGTAAACTAAGGTCAATTGACATTTAAATTACTCAAATATTAGTGAATTCACTTGATAACAAGTTACTGCTTTTTTAACAATATGCAAACATTTTTCATTTTGACATACGCAAACAGTAAACAAGATTTACTTATTCTTAACATTGTTAATCAGTAGGTATAATAATTGCAGGCTTTCAAACAGCACTACTTAGAATGCAAAAAAAAATTGTGAAAAAGGGATAGAAGCCTATCCCTTTTTATTGAAAACTGCTACTAGCTTTTCGCAGTTCCTTTTTGTACCCCAAGTACTTGTTTGATCTTGTCTAATTGGGTTTGTGGTTGTTCACAATTAAGCAATTTACCTGCTTTCTCAATTTGATTTGCCTTACTACTGTTCATATATGCATACACAGGTGCAGTTATTAAAGCTGCTACTGCAGCAACAATCACCAAACTAGCAATGAGCGGATGAGCAACTGCAAATGCAGACATTGCAGTAATAGCAGGACTAACAAGTGTTGCAGCCTTTGTTCCAACTGTACCAACAAAAGTTGCATAAGCTGGACTTAAGAAATAAGCAGCTGTAAGTGAAGTTACTAGTGCAATTGCTGCAAAAGTAGCAGCTGTTTTATACGGATGTTTTTCTACAAAATCACAACCCTTACCATAAACGTCTCCAGCTTTACTTTTGATTTTTTCTACTATCGGCATAACTATACTCCTAAAATATTAAAATTTCACTAAGGATAGTATGCGGCAAAAAAGAGTTACCTGTCAAGTAAATTAATTTATTTATACATTCTTATTCTGTAATTCAGCGCTTCTGCAATGTGTGCTTTCTTTACCTCTTCACTTTTTACAAGATCTGCAATGGTTCTTGCGACTCTTAATACGCGTGTATAGCCTCGATTGGAAATGTAATTTTCTTTCAGTACGTATTTTAGCAATTCTAACCCTTCCTGATCTGGTTCAGTGAATTTATTTAATGCTTCACCACTGACTTCTGCATTGCAACGAATATTAAATTTACTATAACGCTCAGTTTGAATTTTCCTCGCTGCTATCACCCTTCCTCTTATAGCCTCGGTACTTTCTCCCTCCACAGAGATTTCAGGAGAAAGTATGCTAACATTTGGCATTTCAATGCATATGTCTATTCTATCAAGCAAAGGTCCTGATATTTTATTTCTATAATCTGTGCCGCATTTTGGAGCTTTATTGCACGATCTGCTTACATCACCTAAATAACCGCACCTGCAGGGATTCATTGCAGCTATAAGTTGAAAATTAGCTGGATAAGTAATGTGAGCATTTGCCCTTGCGATAGTTACTTTTCTATCTTCAAGTGGTTGACGTAGAGAATCAAGTACAAGCCTTGGAAATTCAGGTAGCTCATCAAGAAATAACACACCATTGTGAGCCATGGTGATTTCCCCAGGCTTTGCATTTTTTCCTCCTCCTATCATCGCTGGCATGGAGCATGAATGATGAGGTTCACGAAAGGGACGAGTTACTTTAAATGTTTCGTTACCGGCTTTTGTTATGCTAGAGATAATATTAACATCAATCATCTCCTGCTCAGTCAAATCAGGTAATAGCCCTATAAATCGCTTAGCAAGCATTGATTTTCCAGTACCAGGAGGTCCAACAAGAAGCATATTGTGTCCACCTGCTGCTGCAATTTCAGCTGCTCTTTTTGCAACAACTTGACCTTTAATATCCTTTATATCTGGAACTGAATTTTTTTCTTTGGGTGCAGCGCTATAGTTAAAAGTTACCGGCTGAATTAACTGCTCACCCTTAAAATGTCTGATAATATCGGTTAATTTCTCTATAGCTAGAATAGAAACATTCTTTACCCATGAAGCTTCTATTCCATTTCCCCTTGGGCAAATTACTCCTTTATTTGACTGTTTTGCATTGATTGCTGTTGGAAGTACTCCTGAGATTGGTATGACTCTGCTGTCTAGTGCAAGCTCGCCCATAATTATATAAGACTGAACTTTTTCAACTGGTATCACACTCATTACAACAAGTAATCCAACAGCAATAGCTAAGTCATAATGACTACCTTCTTTAAGCAAATCCGCAGGGGAAAGATTAACCGTAATCCTTTTTGGAGGTAACAGAAGATTGATTGAATTTAACGCTGCTCTGATACGCTCTCTGGATTCTGCAACAGTTTTATCCGGCAGTCCAACAATATTAAAAGCTGGAATACCATTTGCCATGTGAATTTGTGCATTAATATTTACTGTGCTGGTTCCCTGAAGAGCAACGGTATTTATATTTGCAATCATACTATATTATATAAAGTTATTAATATAATATATTGACAAAGTAACGAAGTAAACAGTAGCTGCTAAAAGTGGTTTAATTTAGCAAAAAAGTGTAGTACTCTATCACTTTGCTGATTATATATGTTTATAAGAATAATCGCTTTTCTTTTGCTATATTCAAGCGCAGTTTTCTGTAGTGATTGTAACTTTAACTTACCATATCGTGGGCTCAGTTGTGATTTGGATCTATCATATAGAAATTTAAGTAATATAAAGAAATTATTGAATAACAAAGATAAGTTCGTTGCACTTACGTTTGATGATGGACCGTCTTATAATAGAGCAGGAGATATTATTAATATTCTGGAGAGCAATGAAACAAAAGCGACATTTTTTGTGCTTGGTGAGCGTATAAATAAAAAAACATCTGAAATAGTAAACAAAATCCATAAAGCAGGTCATGAATTAGGTAATCATTCTTGGTCGCATAGGAAGTTGACATCACTTTCAAGTGAGGAGCAATTGCAAGAACTGGAAAAGACAAATGTGGCAATTAAAAATGCAACAGAACAGAATGTAAAATGGTTTCGTCCACCATATGGATGTCATAACGATAATTTGATCAAAAATACTAATCGATTAAATATGTATTCCATATTATGGACAGTTGATTCTCTGGACTGGCAAGGCGATAAATCAGAAATTCTGGTTGAAAGAGTTTTAAGCAATGTACATAATGGAGCGATTATATTGTTCCATGATCACGATAACAAATCAAATACAGTTGAAGCTTTATCTCAGATTATTGAAATACTAAAAAAATCGGGTTACAAACTTGTTACCTTAAGTGAGTGGGAAGAAAGGGTTTGTGATGTAGTGAAAGCTAGAAATGTGTCAATAAAAGGAGAATGAGTGCGTTCTAAAGGAATTCTATGTGGACAAAAAACAAGGTCTTCAACCGCAGGGCATTCATATTAGGTGGTATTCAGCTTACTATTTCTGCTATTTTTAGTTATAGGTTGTATACTTTACAAGTACGAGATAGACAAAAATATGAAGTGCTATCCAATAATAATAGGATAAAAGTTGTTACTATTGTGCCTAAACGAGGCAGGATTTTGGATAGGAATAGCGTTGAACTCGCAGTAAACAAAATTTCGTATATTGTTTTATTTGATGGGCAAAAAACCTTTACTAGGGAAGTTGATTTGCAGATGTTATCAGAAATTAAACCTGATACAACAAAATCATCAGATACAAAAATAACTGCTCTTTATAAACGTTATTACCCGTTTGGTTCGATATGTTCTCATATAATCGGATATACAAAAAAACAGCAAGACATAAATGAAGCAGGGGTTAGTGGAATTGAATATACATATGATCATGTATTAAAAGGCAAGACCGGAAAATCTGAGCAGGAAATAAATTCTAAGAAGCGTATCATGAGAGAGTTATCTAGCATACCGCAGCAAGATGGACAAGATATACAGCTGACAATTGATGTTGATTTACAGAAGAAAATTGCAGAGATATTTAAAGATCACCAAGGTTCCACAGTGGTAATTGATGTAAATAACGGAGAAATTTTAGCATTATATAATTCACCTTCTTACGATAATAATCTTTTCACTAGCAGATTATCAAATGAAACTTGGAAAAATTTAAACAATCCTTCATTACCGCTTGTAAACCGTGCATTATCATATCAAATTCCACCTGGTTCAATATTTAAAATAATAGATGCGCTTGCGGGTTTAAAAGATGGAATAATAACACCAGAAGAAAAGTTCTCGTGTAGGGGCTATATGAAAATAGGTGAACGAAAATTTCGTTGCCTAAAAAGCAAAGTCCATGGATATGTATCTTTAAACGAGGCAATGGCCTTCTCATGCAACACTTACTTTTATAATATAGGAAAAAAAATAAATGTAGATTCTCTACTAGAAATGGCTAGCAAATTTGGTATAGGAAGTGGACCATTAATTGGAATGTTTAAGGAAGAAGCTCCGGGATTGTTGCCTGATGTGGATTGGCGTGCACGCAAGCTATATTCAGAGTGGTATTTAGGTGATACCATTAACTTAGTTATAGGACAAGGGTATTTACTTACAACGCCATTACAGCTTGCAGTTCTTGCAGCGAGGGTTGCAACAGGAAAGGAGGTAATTCCCCACATTGAGATGAGTAAATCAGGGCAAGACTTTCTTGATATTGATGTGAATCATGAGCATCTTAGTGTGGTTCGAAAAGCTATGTTTGACGTGGTGAATTCTAACTATAGAAAAGGACTAGGCAGTATACAAATTGCTGGCAAAACCGGAACACCAGAGATAAACTCTAAAGGTGAAAGTCATAAATTGTTTATCGCTTATGGCCCCTACCATGATCCGCGCTATGCAATCTCAGTGTTTATAGAACATGGTAAAACTCCACGCCAAGATGTTGCAATTGCTAGTGAGATATTGCAATATATGCTTGAAAAATGAACTTATGAAATTGCCATATATGTTACTTGTAATTTATATATTCAAATCAGAGCTTTGAGGTTAAAAAAAAGAAACGAAAATTGCATAAACCTTTTCAATTTAGTGCTTTAATGTTTCTGATGAAGGGAAGGTATTATCCTTATTTTCTATGGAGGTAGACACACTAATTTCGTTATTATCATCAATTGAAGTAATAGGGTGCATCAAAGCAACTTTTATAACTTCATCAATATTCTCAGCAAAAATTACATTGATTTCTTCTTTTATATTTGCAGGAATCTCTTGCATATCTTTCTCATTTTCACTTGGTATAATCACAGTTTTGATTGATCCTCTTAGCGCAGCAAGCAATTTTTCTCTCAAACCCCCAATAGCCAACACTCTACCACGCAATGTTACTTCACCTGTCATAGCAACACTTTTGTTAACTGGTATATTTGTCATAAGAGAAACAATAGATGTACATACTGCACTGCCAGCAGAGGGACCATCTTTTGGTACAGCACCCTCAGGTACATGCAAATGTATATCATTATTTTGAAATTTTTCGGGTTTTATACCGAAAAATAAACAATTTGATCGCACATAACTATACGCAGCTTTTATAGACTCTTGCATAACCTCTCCAAGCTTTCCTGTGTATTTTATTTCCCCCTTGCCCGGAATTAGGACTGACTCTATCATTAAAATATCACCACCTGTTTCAGTATAGGCAAGACCAGTTACTATCCCTACCAAACTCTCATTTTCTGCAATGCCAAAGGTATACTTACGTACCCCTAGATAATCTTGTAAATTACCAGTCTCTACGGATATTTTCTTATTTTTATCAGTTAATATTGCTTTAACTGCCTTTCTCATGAGTTTTGCAAGTTCCCTTTCCATGCTTCGCACGCCGCTTTCACGTGTATATAAACGTATCAACTCGTATAATGCTTCATTGGTTATTTCCCACTCCTTCTGATGCAAACCATGCTCTTTTTTTAATTTTGGAATAAGGTGATGTGTAGCAATACTGATCTTCTCGTCTTCGGTATACCCAGATAATTGTATAATTTCCATCCTATCACGCAAAGGATGCGGTAAATTTAAGCTATTTGCTGTGGCTACAAACATTACACTTGAAAGATCAAACTCAACTTCCAAGTAATGATCTGTAAAATGTTTATTGTGCTCAGTATCCAAAACCTCAAGTAATGCAGATGCAGGATCACCACGCGAATCAGAACCCATCTTATCTATTTCATCAAGCAGGAAAAGCGGGTTGCATGAATTAGCTTTTTTCATGTGTTGAATGATTTTACCAGGCATTGAGCCAATATAAGTTTTCCTGTGTCCTCGTATTTCAGACTCATCACGTATACCACCAAGAGATATGCGAACAAAATCTCTTCCTACTGCTTTTGCCATAGACTTAGCTAAAGAAGTTTTACCAACACCAGGTGGTCCAACTAAGCAAAGTATAGGACCCTTTATCTCTTTTACTCTCTTTAATACTGCTAAAAATTCTATTATTCTATCTTTTACTTTCTCTATGCCATAATGATTTTCATCTAAGATTTTTTTAGCCGCATTTAAGTTAATTTTTGCATCTTTGTACTTTCCCCATGGCAAATCAAGCAACCAATGCAAGTAACTAGATATAACTGTTGCTTCAGGAGAAATGGGATTCATTTTCTTATATCTCTTTAAGTCAGTTATGGCTTTCTCTTTTGCTTCCTCAGAAAGCTTTGTTTCATTTATCTTTTTTTCAAATTCATTGAGTATATTCCCTTCATCTCCATTTTCAAACTCACCTAATTCTTTCTGTATAGCTTTTAATTGCTCATTAAGGTAGTAAACTTTTTGAGTACTTTCAACCTGTGATTTAATTGTCTTATACAAGCGGTTTTGTGCACTCAAAATACTTATTTCTCTCTCAATAAGAGCAAAAACTTTTTTTAAACGCTCTTTTGGGTTATAAACTTCAAGTATGTTTTGCTTGTCTGATACCTTTATATTTAAGTACGAAGCTATCATATCTACAATTTGATTAACCTCTTTAACTTGATCAATGGGGTCAATAATAATCTCGGGCCGACTTTTCTTGCTTAGTTTACACCAATTGTCAAATGCATCTATAACAGAACGCCTTAAAGCTTCTAAATCAATATTATCTTCATTTTCTCCATACTCATAATGACCATCTAACGCTACTCTGGCCTCTAACAAAGTGTGAGAGCTAATATATTCTATAACTCTTCCCCTTCTTACCCCATGAATCATGACTTTTACTGCATTGTCAGGCAGTTTTATTAATGGTTGTATAATGTTTGCTAACACACCTACTTCATAAAGATTCTCTGGCTCTGGATTATCAATAGAACCATCTTTTTGTGCTATGAGAAAAATCTCGTTTTGGTGACTACTGCTACTTATTGCATACTCTAGTGCATGAACAGATTTTTCTCTACCTACGAATAAAGGCAACATTATATTTGGAAAAATTACTACATCTCTTAGAGGTAATACTGGTAATACAGTAGAATTAAAGTTTACAGCACGTCCAATACTCATAATATATGCCTCAAATTAATCATTAACCGTTATAACACTACCCTTATTATTATGATTAATCGTCACTTTGCCTAATTCTACCATTTTCTTAGTAACCGTTATAGTGCTACCTTCAAAACCTCCGTTGCCGGATATATACATAACATCAAGCAAAAGTGACTCTAAGATAGCACGTAACATCCTTGCACCTGTTTTATAGCTTATAGCTTTTTTAGCAATAGCTGATATTGCTTCATCTGAAAACTCAAGGTTTACTTTACTAAATGCAAGCAATGCTTTATATTGTTTTACTAGCGCATTTCTTGGCTCTGTCAACACATGTATTAAATCTTCGTGATCCAGCTCATCTAGAACAGCAGTTATTGGAACTCGTCCTACAAATTCGGGTATCAAACCGAATTTGATTAAGTCCTCAGGTTGAGCATCGCGTAAAGCATTTTTTTTCTTTTGTGCTTTAGACTGACTTATATCTGCTCCAAAGCCAACTGATGTTCCCTTTTTTCTTGCCTCAATAATTTTATTTAGGCCTTCAAAAGCTCCTCCACAAATAAATAGTATATTACTAGTATCTACTTGTATAAACTCTTGTTGCGGGTGTTTTCGCCCTCCTTGTGGCGGAACATAAGCAACTGTACCCTCCATAATCTTAAGCAGAGCTTGCTGGACCCCTTCACCTGAAACGTCACGGGTTATTGAAGTGCTTTCAGATTTTCTTGTAATCTTGTCTATTTCATCGATAAACACTATACCATGCTGTGCCTTTGCAACATCATAATTTGCAGCTTGTAATAGACGTGACAACACGCTTTCTACATCATCACCTACATAACCTGCCTCAGTCAAAGTTGTCGCATCGGCCATAGCAAATGGCACATCTGAAACTTTAGCAAGTGTTTTTGCGAGCAAAGTCTTACCAGAACCAGTAGGGCCAATAAGCATTATATTTGACTTCTCAATTTCAATATCACTTATAGAATGAAGTTGCACCATGGATTGACAATGGTTATACATAGCCACAGATAGAACGTGTTGCGCATGTTCCTGACCTACAACATGCTTACTAAGAAAAATTTTTATATCTTCAGGTTTCTTTAGTAATAGCTTCATATCAGATATATGATCTGAATTAAAAGCTCTCTCTTTCTTTTGACTTATTGCTTTATGGGATAACTCTATGCATTCATTACAAATGAACACCTTTAAACCATCTGAAGAGTTAGTAATCAATTTATCTACTTCGTTTTGTGCCTTGTTACAAAAAGAACAGTAGTGTAAATCATTATTGTTATCCATTAAACTACCTTTTGTTTAACTTTAATATTTTCAATCTTCATATCTTTACGCTCAGCTATTACTCTGTCAATTAAGCCAGTTTTCATTGCTTCTTCAGGATCCATGAATTTATCTCTTTCCATCATTTCTTCAATTTTTTTTAGTGAATTTCCAGTATGTTTTTCATAAATTTGATTTAATTTTTTCTTAACTCGCAAAATTTCATTAGCATGTATTTCTATATCAGTTGCTTGCCCATGATAACCACCAGATGGCTGATGTATCATAATTCTTGAATGAGGTAGCGAGTAACGTTTACCCTCCGCACCAGCTGTAAGCAACAAAGAACCCATAGATGCAGCTTGACCTATACACAAAGTTGAAACGTCTGGATTTATATACTGCATTGTATCGTAGATCGACAAACCAGCAGTTACAACACCACCTGGTGAGTTAATATACATACAAATGTCTTTATCGGGATTTTCCGATTCTAAAAATAAAAGCTGTGCTACTATTACGCTGGCCATGTTGTCTTCAATAGGGCCAGTTACGAAAATTATTCTTTCTTTTACTAGCCTTGAATATATGTCATAAGCCCGCTCACCGCGACTAGTTTGTTCAACTACAATTGGTATAAGAGTCATACCTTATTCCTATCAAATATTATCAAATAATTCCTTTAATTCTTTCACAGAAACAATCTGTTCTTCTTTACTAGCTTTTTCTATCATATAATCCGTCACTTTATACTCAAGCGCTTGCCCTCTAACTAATTCCTGAAATTGTCCATCTGATTTAAAATGTTTAAATACCCTGTCAAATGATACATCTTTACTGACATATTGATTTACAATAACATTCATAATATCACTTTGAGTTAATGATATTTCATGTTCTTTACTGAACTCCATGAATAGCATTGCAAGCTTTACGCGTCTTTCAGCTTCTTTACACGAATCATCTTTAGCATTCAACTCTCTTTCCACTCTCTGCTGTTCCTGTTTTACTACTTCTATAGGCAAATCAAAACTATAACTAGCATCCAAACAATCAAATAGCTCTTTCTTAATTAAGAGATCTTCCATTTCTTTACACTGATTATCAATTACTTCTTTTACATGATCTATTAGCGAAGAATGATCTTCAAAACCAATTCTCCTAGCTATTTCATTATCACTTTGCAAATCTTTGGCAATCTGAATGTCATTAACTCGAACAGAAAAAGCAGCCTCCTGTCCCGCAAGGGAAATTACCTGGTAATCTTCAGGAAATCTCAACTTAAAGCTTTTTGTTTCCCCTTTTTTCATGCCAATTAATTGATCTTCAAAACCATTTATAAATGTTCCAGATCCTAAATTAACAGTAAAATTTTTGCCACTTCCACCTTGAAAGAGCTTATTTCTAATTCGCCCTTCAAAGTCAATTATCAGTTTATCCTCGTTTTTTGCTTGATAAGAAGCATCATCAACAGAGACAAAGTTAGGAAATTTTGTTTTTATAGAATCAATAAATTCTTTTATGTCTCCCTCTTTGATTTTTGCCTTAACTTTCTTCAAATTTATTTTATCAAGATCTATTACTGGCACTTTTGGCATCGATTCAAAAGATAATTTGTACAGAAAGTCACCTTTTTTATCCTTTTTATCAAGGTTTGGTAATGACATAATATCAACCTTAGGATGGATGTGAGACTTAACTTCGATTTTTTTCATTAAATCACTTGAGCAATAGTCAATCGTATCGTTTATCACATATTCCAAAGCTTCGTTTTTATAATTTGTAATAACAAGATCGTAAGGCATCTTTCCTGATCTAAATCCAGGAAATTTTGCATTCTTCGCTATTTCTTGTAATCTAGAGTTTATCTTTTGTTCTATATAATCACTACTAACTGTGATTTCATACTCATACTTTAGTTTATCTACACTAAGTTCCTTATAGGTATATATATTACTTAATGTATCTGCTTCGACTGCATTTTGAGGTATATTACTAGACATTACAACCTGTTATCAATATTTTATTTATGTTTTAATAAAGCCATTTTACCAGAATTTAAGTTAAATACAATCCTTAAGAACAGGTTCTTATACAAACAAAAGTGTACTTAGTGATTATAAATTTTCTCTTAAAACCTGAGTTACATGACTTTAAGTGCGGATAGAGGGACTTGAACCCCCACGAGCAAGCTCACCAGGACCTAAACCTGGCACGTCTACCAATTTCGCCATATCCGCAAGAACCCTTCATTAACTTATAGATAACCACTTCTGTCATCTTATACAATTTAAAGATTAGATTTTAGTACCACAGACTGAACTTATAATACTAGTTAACTCCACTATGAATCTAAGCCTGAATTACTTTAACTAACATTATTGAGATAAGTACTGTCTTAGAAATATTCAAGGCTTATTCAATTTATAGTATTTACACAATAAAAAAAGCTTATTAATATTCTTTAATTAAAGCTCTAAACTCTGGAAATTAATAATGAGATTAATAGCAAGCTTCTTACTCGCAATTTTTCTGATTACACAGAGTGGCTGTACGACTCTTGTAAGTGGTATAGTGGTAACAGCAACTGCAGCGGCTACAGCAATAACAATGCAAGATAAATCCTTGGGAAACATTATTGATGATACAACTATAGTAATAAAAATCAATAAGGGACTCTTAAAACACGGACTGTTCTCATCTATAAAAGTTAAAGTGAGTGAAGGAAGAGTATTACTCATTGGAAATGTTGATAATCATGAAAAGCAACTCACAGCAGAGAAAATAGCTTGGCAGCAAAAAGAGATTAAAGAAGTGATAAATGAAATAAGAGTCACACCAATTAAAATGACTTCTATGCTAGATGTTACTGTAGATGGTATGATAACAGCAGAGATAAGCACGAGGCTTCTGGGAAAAAGAAATATTAAATCAATTAATTATAGCGTTAATACAGTTGATAGAGTCGTTTATTTGATGGGTATAGCTCAAAATAAGGCGGAATTAAAAGCTGTAATAGCAATTGCAAGAAAAGTAAAAGGAGTAAAGCAAGTTGTAAGCTATGTGAGATATAGACATAGCAAATTGCGTCATTGATGAAAATTTACTTGAGTGTTAGTACCATGTAGCTAAGCCATAAAACTCCTTTACAAATTTCGTCAGTTCACTCTTATGGTATGTATAACAATGTTACAAAAAATAATATCATAGAATTCAATAGAATAATTCCTAGAAAATCTCTACATACTAAAAAAAGTAAAATGCTATTTAACACTCCCAAGCTTAAGAATAAATAGCAAACATCTATATCTTGTGCGATATGGCGTTTTATTCCTGAGATTTTTTTACCAGCGTCATAGCCTTTTTCTTCATCAGTGTCTGCGTTCTTTACACTCTGAGTGTCAATTATGCAAAAGCTGATTTTTTCTTTCCAAACATTGTTTTGTCGGACCACACTAACTATTTTTTTTAACATGCACTCCAAAATACTTTTTTTTATTTCCTTTTACTTTTTCACTCCATTTTTGAAATAATCATAACAATTGCGCCATTTTGGAAATTCTTTTGGTAGCATCCTCCACTGATAACCACTTTTTAGGGCGTACAACACTCCGCAAAATATATCATACAAATCAAGTTTTCTTGGTTTTGTTTTTTCCACAAGACTCCAGATCTGGTGAAATAATCTCAAACTTCTCTCGACTTATGTCACTTGGGTATACACTCCTCATATATCCTAATTTATACACTCTATTTCTTACTTTATGTCTTTCTTGAGATTATGAACAGGTTCTTAGAAAGCTAGCGTTCTACTAGTCATGTTCTTTATCTTGCTTTACAACAATGCATCTTTTCATTCCAGCCAAGTCGTATACGTATTCCTGAAAAGCCAGTCCATATAAGGGTATTATTTTGTCAATATTGCTTTGATCTTCGCCTATTTCCAATATCGCAAACCCATCTTTTTTAAGGCACTTTTTCAATATTGGAAAAATACTCAGGTAACAGCTCAATCCATCGATACCGCCATCAAGAGCAATTCTTGGCTCTTTTTGCACTTCAGCTTGCAGATCTTTTAACTTACTTCTTTTAATATATGGAGGATTGCTTATTATGAGATCAAATAAATCTCTGCATTCTATCCACGAATTTGGAAATATTTTAGCTCTGTTGAGAAGATTATGTTTCTTTGTGTTCTGGTAGGTAATTTTGTATGCTTCCAGGCTTTTTTCAAAACCAACTCCAATAGCATATTCATACTCACTAAGTACGGAGATCAACAAACAGCCTGTGCCTGTGCCAAAATCTGCAATTTTTATTTTTTGCTTCTTATTTTGGTAATATTTTAACACTGTTGAAATTACTGTCTCACTATCTGGTCTTGGATCTAGAACATGTTGGTTAACTATAAAATTTTTACTCCAGAATTCACGATTACCTATTATTTGCGATATTGGATATCTTTCTGCTCTTTTTTTTGTTAATTTCCAGAATAGAAGTTCTTTGTTTCTTGGTACCTGATTGGTGTGATTCATGATTGTGAATGATCTTTCTACTCCAAGTACGTACTGCATGATGATTTCACAATCCAAATGTGGTGATTCAATTCTATGTGATGATAGTAGCTTTGACCCTTCTTTAATTAAAGCGCTGATTGTTTTCATTATTCTAAAAACGTGTTCCTTGTATGCAAGAACAGCAAAATTGAGTATAGAATTTTGAACTTAGGGTAGCTGCATTAAATCTAAGTGTCAAGAGTAGGATTGTAAAAATCATCCGGCTTTACTGGTAATTCGGTTAGTTCGGTTGGTATTTTTGCATTAATGTTAGAAGCTCTTGGCTCTATTATAAGCATTATTTTCTGCATATTCTTTGATAGCCATCACAGTATATTACTTGTTCCATATCTATATTAATTCGACCACAGCAAGTGATAATTTCTTAATATTAAAACCAATATGCGCTTTAGCATATAATTATCAGTAGCTTTCAAAGCAATTGGGCTGAGATTATTAGAGTAGTAATGTTTATTTTTATATTGACTATTGAGGTTTATTATTTTATAACTAAGACTTAGTTATTTTCAGAGTTTTAAATTTACAGTATATGCCTACGATAAATCAATTAATATGTAAGGGTAGATCAGGGTTAACTCGCAAGAAGAAGGTGCCAGCTTTGGGAAAATGCAATCCTCAAAGAAGGGGTGTTTGCACTAAGGTATATACTACAACTCCTAGAAAGCCTAACTCAGCACTACGTAAGGTAGCTAGAGTAAAGATTAGTGGATACGGTGAAGTGACGGCTTATATACCTGGCGAAGGTCATAATTTACAAGAGCATTCCGTTGTTTTAATACGTGGTGGGCGAGTTAAGGATTTGCCGGGTGTACGTTATCACATAATAAGAGGTGCTCTTGATCTACGTGGTGTGCAAAATCGAAAGAAAGCCCGTTCGAAATATGGTGTAAAGAAATCTGGTTAAAATTTATGGCACGTCGTAATAAAGCAAAAAAAAGAACAAGCCCTGACTCTCGTTATGGTAGTGTCTTGCTTATGCGTTTTATTAATATAATTATGAAATGTGGTAAAAAGTCTATTGCAGAAAAGATTGCTTATAGTGCTTTGTCCTTAGCTGAAAAGAAAATAGGCAAAGATGCCTTATCAATTTTTGAAACAGCAGTAGAAAATGTTACCCCTTCTATAGAAGTACGCTCTCGGCGTATTGGTGGTGCAACTTATCAAGTCCCTGTTGAAATTCGTCAAGATAGAGCAATTTCTTTGGCATTAAGGTGGATTGCTAGAGCAACTTCTGCTGCTCGCAAAAAGAGTGGTAGAACTACTGTTTATTGTTTGCAGTCTGAAATATTAGATGCTTATAATAAATGTGGTGGTGCATTTAAGATGTGTGAAGAAAAGTATAAAATGGCTGAAGCTAATAAGGCATTTTCTCATCTTCGTTTTTAATATTAGCTGATTGATTGTGGTATGGAAGTTTTAATATCTAGGTATAGAAATATAGGAATAATGGCTCATATAGATGCTGGCAAGACCACCACAACAGAGCGTATTTTATTTTATACTGGTAAACAAAATAGGATTGGTGAAGTGCACGATGGTGCAGCTTCTATGGATTGGATGGAGCAAGAGAAGGAGCGTGGCATTACAATTACCTCTGCTGCAACAACATGTTTTTGGAATGATCATAGGATTAATATAATAGATACTCCTGGTCATGTTGACTTCACTATTGAAGTTGAGAGATCTTTGAGGGTTTTGGATGGTGCGGTTGCTGTATTTGATGGAGTTGCTGGAGTTGAGCCTCAGTCTGAGACAGTTTGGCGTCAAGCTGATAAATATAACGTTCCTCGTATCTGCTTTGTTAATAAAATGGATAGAATCGGGGCAAATTTTTATCGATGTGTCGATATGATAAAAACGAAGCTTGGCGCATCACCTTTAGTTATTCAGTTGCCAATAGGAAGTGAGAAAGATTTTAAAGGCATAATCGATCTTATTTCTATGAAAGCTATTATATGGCAAGAAGAAACATTAGGCGCTAAATTTTCTTATGAAGATATTCCTTCTGATTTGCTTGATAAAGCTCAAGAGCATCGAAATCTTTTATTAGATGCTGCAGCTGAAATGGATGATGAGGCGATAAATACTTACTTTGAATCTAACGATCTGCCAATTGATTTGTTGAAAAAGTGTGTGAGAAGCGGGACCATTAAAGGAAAATTTGTCCCTGTATTATGTGGGTCAGCTTTTAAAAACAAAGGCGTGCAATCACTTTTAGATGGTGTGGTTGATTTTTTACCCTCTCCTATTGATGTTGATGTAATTATTGGAACTGATCCTAAAGATTCAGAAAAGAAAATTGAGATCAAACCTTCAGAAAAAGAGAAATTCGTTGCTCTTGCGTTTAAAGTGATGACGGATAAATTTGTAGGTAGCTTGACGTTTATTCGTATTTATTCCGGTAAGTTAAAATCTAAATCTGCTGTGTTAAATGCTGGAAAGAATGAGACTGAAGGAATTGGTAGAATGTTGCTTATGCATGCAAATAACAGAGAAGATATAAACGAAGCTAAAGTTGGTGATATAGTTGCCTTAGTTGGATTAAAGAAAACAATTACTGGTGATACTTTATGTTCATCTGATTTTCCTATACTATTAGAGCGTATGGAATTTCCTGATCCTGTTATTGAAATTGCTATAGAACCGAAAACCACCTCAGATCAGGAAAAATTAGGTGTTGCTTTGAATAGATTGGTTGCAGAAGATCCTTCTTTAAGGATGTCAGTAAATGCGGAGAGTGGGCAGACTATATTGAAAGGTATGGGTGAGCTGCATCTTGAGATTATTATTGATAGAATGAAGCGCGAGTTTAATGTTGAAGCTAACGTTGGTGCACCTCAAGTTGCATATCGTGAAACTATCACTAAATCTGTTGAAATTGATTACACTCATAAAAAACAATCAGGTGGTGCTGGTCAGTTTGCTAAAGTTAAAATAAAATTCGAACCTCTTGAGCCTGGTTTTGGCTTTCAGTTTGAAAGTAAAATTGTAGGCGGTGCTATTCCAAAAGAGTATATACCTGGAGTGCAAAATGGCTTAGAGTTGATAAAAGAAGGTGGTATAATTTCCGGCTTTCCATTGATTGATTTTAAGGCTACTCTTCTTGATGGTGCTTTTCATGATGTTGATTCTAGTCCTTTGGCTTTTGAACTTGCTGCTAAAGGTGCTTTTAAGGAAATGGCAAATAAAGCTGGTCCAAAAATGCTAGAACCTATAATGAAAGTGGAAATCATTACTCCTGAAGAATATATGGGTGATGTTATGGGTGATATAAATAGTAGAAGAGGCAGTGTTGTTGATATGCTGGATTTAGGTAATAATAGCAAAATAATTACTGCTTCGGTTCCTCTTGCAAATATGTTTGGTTATATAAATGTTTTGCGTTCTATATCTCAGGGAAGAGCTCAGTATAGTATGCATTTTTCTTGTTATGAACAAGTGCCACAATATGTGGTTGATGAGTTAAAGTTAAAGTATAATTAAAGGTTAGTAATTATGACAGCGATAGTAGAAGCATTTGGAAAGCCGCATGTAAATGTGGGAACGATAGGACATGTGGATCATGGGAAGACAACGTTAACAGCGGCGATAACAAAGCATTATGGTAATTTTGTAGCATATGATCAAATAGATAAAGCGCCAGAAGAAAGAAAGAGAGGGATAACAATAGCAACAGCGCATGTTGAATATCAAACAGAAAAGAGACACTATGCACACGTTGATTGCCCTGGACATGCTGATTATGTAAAGAATATGATAGTAGGTGCAGCACAGATGGATGCAGCGATATTGGTAGTGTCAGGGGTTGATGGGCCGATGCCACAAACGAGAGAGCATATATTGCTGGCAAAACAGGTGGGTGTTGGATATATCGTGGTATATATAAATAAAGCTGATGTTGCTGATGCTGATATGATAGATTTGGTAGAGATGGAAGTGAGAGAGTTGCTGAGTAAGTATGGATTTCCAGGTGATGAAGTGCCTATGATAGTTGGGTCTGCGTTAAAAGCATTAGAGGATGATAGTAGTGAGTATGGAAAGAAATCAATAGATAAATTGATGGAGAAGTTAGATGAGTATGTGGCAGTACCTCCAAGGCCTATAGATTTGCCGTTTTTGTTGCCAATAGAAGATGTATTTTCAATATCGGGCCGAGGGACGGTAGTAACAGGAAGAATAGAGAAGGGGGAGATAAAGACAGGGGATGAGATAGAGATAATAGGTCTGAAAGCGACGCAAAAGACGATATGTACTGGTGTTGAGATGTTTAAGAAGTTGCTAGATAAGGGAAGTGCAGGACTCAATGTAGGAATACTACTAAGAGGAACAAAGAGAGAAGAAGTGGAGAGAGGGCAAGTATTGGCAAAACCAGGGACAATAACCCCGCATAAGAAATTTAATGCGGAGGTGTATATATTGAAGAAAGAAGAAGGAGGAAGGCATACACCATTTTTTGGAAATTATCAGCCACAGTTTTATTTAAGGACAACGGATGTAACTGGGAGCATAAAATTGCTAGATGGAAAGGAGATGGTAATGCCAGGGGACAATGTAAGTATAGAAGTGGAGTTGCAAGTACCAATAGCAATGGATAAAGGATTACGTTTTGCGATAAGAGAAGGTGGTAGAACTGTTGGTTCTGGCGTTGTTTCGGAAATTTTAGAGTAAACTTTGAATTATAGGAGTGTAGCTCAATTGGTAGAGCGCTGGTCTCCAAAACCAGAGGTTGTAGGTTCAATTCCTATCGCTCCTGCATTAATATTATGGTAGAAATGTTAAAAAACCTGTATGTTTTTTTTTGCGATATAAAGCAAGAAATAAGGAGAATTGCTTGGATAAAAAAACAGCAGGTATTGTCATCTTTGTTTATTGTAATAACTGTTATATTATGCTTTTCGATTTTCTTTTGCTTCGTAGATTTTATGTCTCTTTACGTAATTAAGACTTTATTTGGAATTATTTATGGAATATAAGTATAAATGGTATATCATTAAAGTCGATTACGGGTATGAGAAGGATATATGCGAGTTGGCAACCAATACTGTTTACTTTAAGGAGGTGTTTATTCCTTATCAGACAGTATGTGATGTAAAATCTGATATAAAAGAGTTATGTGAAGTATATATATGTATGCATCTGTGTGATGAAAGCAAAAATATTTTGAATCAAATGACTGGGTTTTGTGGTGATGAGTCTGGTCATTTTGAGATGATTTCAGATGATGAGGTAATTTTAAAACGTAAGGAATTTAATAGATATAAGTGGTACATTTTAAGAGTTGCCTCTAATTATGAAGAGAAAGTGCGCCAATATATATTAGAAAATTCTATGAGATTGAATATTAATAATTATTTTAATAGGGTTTTTATTCCTTGTGAAGAATTAAGTGAGATGGATTTAAAATCTAAAAAAAATGCTAAACGAAGGAAGTCCTTTCCTGGTTATGTCTTTTTATACATGAATTTATGCGATGAGGTATTAAATTTTATTAATAATATACCAAAATCTCTTAAGGTTTATGGATTTTTGAAAAATGGTAATGTTCCAAAGGTGATTGAGGATAATGAGATTCGCTCAATGTGTAGTGCGCTTTACAATGCTCAAGAAACGAAAAAGTTGAGTTATGGTTATGAGAAAGGTGAAAAAGTAAAAATTAATGATGGTCTTTTTCAAAATTTTACTGGTAAGGTAGATATGGTAAATGATGAGAAAAAAATTATTAATATTGAAGTATCAATCTTAGGTAAGCCAACAATAATAGAGCTTGATTTGGCTCAAGTAGAGAAAATAGAGGATTAATTATGAGTAATGTAGTTGCTAAGATTAACTTGCTTATGGAAGCTGGAAAAGCAGTTCCAGGACCGAAAATTGCTTCAGTACTTGGCCCGCGTGGTATACCTGTTCCTAAATTTTGTGAAGCTTTTAATAAAGCTACTAGCGCTGCTAACGCTAGTTATAAAGTAGGTGATTTAGTAACAGTGAGAATTTCCATAAAGGATGATCGCTCTCATGATTTTACTGTCAGCGGTCCGCCTGTGGCTTATTTGCTTAAGCAGGAAGCTAAATTAAGTAAAGCTTCTGGTAATTCTGGTAAAGAATTAGTGGCTAAATTATCTATGTCTGCTATCATTAAAGTGGCAAAGTGTAAGATGGTTGATATGAAAGTGGATAATGAAGATTCAGCAGTGAAGATGGTTATAGGCACTGCAAAATCTATGGGTATAGAAGTTGTGGAAGGTTAGGTAAATGAGTACATATAATGATAATTCTAAGCAATGTTTGGAGAAGGTTGTTGAGTCTGCTTCAGCAAAATTTAATGAATCAGTTGATATCGCAGTCAATTTAGGTGTAGATTCACGTAAATCTGAAGAGCAGGTGCGTGGTACAGTAGTTTTGCCTAAAGGTATCGGGAAGAATATTAAAGTAGCTGTTTTTGCTCAAGATAAACATTTATTAGAAGCTGAAAAAGCTGGTGCTGATATTACAGGAGGAGAAGATTTAATTGAAGAGATAAAAAAAGGTAGAAAGTTGAATGTTGATTGGTGCATCACTACTCCTGATTTCATGGCAAAAATCACTCCTATTGCAAAAGTATTGGGTGCTAAAGGGCTGATGCCTAACCCTAAATTTGGTACTGTGACTTCTAACATTGCGGAAGCTACTAAAACCATTAAGTCTGGTCAAATAAAATTCAGGACGGATAAAAATGGGGTTATTCATGGTAAATTAGGAAGTATTAAATTTGATATTGATGATTTGCTGGAAAATTTAAAAGCCTTTCTTAAAGTAATTAGAGACAATAAACC
Source organism: Wolbachia endosymbiont of Chrysomya megacephala (assembly GCF_008245065.1). Lineage (NCBI taxonomy): Bacteria > Pseudomonadati > Pseudomonadota > Alphaproteobacteria > Rickettsiales > Anaplasmataceae > Wolbachia > Wolbachia endosymbiont of Chrysomya megacephala. Next base: position 46,082 of record NZ_CP021120.1, on the reverse strand, counting down.
TGCTTCTGTGAAAGGAGTTTACTTTAAAAGCGTTTTTTTAAATTCAACTATGGGTAAAGCTCATAAAATAAACAAAGTAGAAGATATAATTTAAGGGAGCGAAATTGTGAAGCGTAAAGATAAGGATGAATTTATACAAAACATAATGAATGTGTTTGTAAATAATGATTTCTTAATATTGGTAAATTTCAAGTCTATGAATGTTAGCAATTCATTAATTCTTAGGAATAGTCTAAAATCTGTAATGGGTGGGATGTTAGTAGTTAAAAATACTCTAGCTTGCTTGGCTTTGGAAAGGACTGGTAAATTTTCTTATTTATCAGGTAAATTTTCTGGTTCTGTTGCTATTATATATTCTAGTGCTATAGTAGAAGCTGCAAAGTTAATAGTTGATTTTATTAATGCTAACAAAGAAAAAATGTCTGTGATTTGTGCGGCTCATATAAATGAATTGTTAACAGTGGAAGATGTTAACAAATTGGCTAAGCTTCCCTCTCTGGATGAATTGCGTGTTAAAATTATGCGTTTAATATCTTATGATATTCCTGCTCGGTTAGCATTGTCTATTAATTCATCTTCTATGAGGCTTATGAGAGTTTTGGATTACTATAGTTCTAAAAAATAAATTTGTTGTTAAATAAGGTGGTCAGTATGAATAATGTAACAAGTGATTTGGTTGATAAAATATTATCTTTAAATCTATTAGAAGCTTCTGAACTTGTAAAAGTTCTAGAAGAAAAAATAGGGTTGCCTAGTGGTTCTTTTCTTGGTGGAGCTGTTGGTGCTGGGGTGCCTATTAGTGATAATGCTAATGCTCCTGTTGCTCAAGAAAAAGCTGAATATAAAGTTGTAATCAAAGAGATTGATGCAAGCAAAAAAATAGGAGTGATTAAAGCTATTAGAGAAGTTAATTCTACATTGAATTTAAAAGAAGCGAAAGAATTAGTTGAGTCTTTACCCAAAGATTTGACTGCTAATGTTTCTAAAGACGAAGCAGAAAAAATAAAGCAAAAACTTATTGAAGCAGGAGCAACTAAAGTTGAGCTTGAATAAAATGTTAGTATATTAATTTTATGTTGATATAGCTCTTTTAATTAGTGAAGGTATTTTAATGGTTGATTCTTCTTATATGTGTGCTTCTAGTGCTTTTGTTCCTAGAGTTTCTTATTCCAGGTCGATTGATTTAAAAGATTCTTTGTTGGATTTGGTTAAAGTCCAAAAGGGGTCATATAATTCCTTTACTCCTAATAATGAGAGTAATGAAAGACTTGAAGCTATCTTTCATACAATTTTTCCAATATCTGATCCTTTGCATAGGGCTACTATCGAATTTTTGAATTGTAGGGTAGATGATCTTAAGTATAGTGAATCTGAATGTATAAAACGTGGTATAACTTTTTCTGCTCAGGTTATTGCTTCTATACGTCTTGTTATTATGCAGGATGGTGTTTCTCTTGAAAAATATCAAGAGATTAAAGAAGATGATGATCATTCTAAGCTTGCAACTGTTATAAAATCTGCTGAAGAGCAGGAGGTTCGCTTTTGTGAACTGCCTATGATGACTGATAAAGGTACTTTCATCATCAATGGCGTAGAGAAAGTTATCGTTTCACAAATGCATAGATCTCCTGGAGTGTTTTTTGATAGTGATAGGGGAAAAACTTACAATTCTGGCAAATTGATCTATTCTGCTAGAGTTATTCCTTATAGAGGTTCTTGGCTTGATATTGAGTTTGATGTTAAAGATCATTTGTATTTTCGTATTGATAGAAAGAGAAAGTTGCCAATATCAGTTTTATTAAAGGCTTTGGGCTTATCAAATAATGACATACTTAATAAATTTTATGAAAAAATAGAGTATATAAAACATAAAAGTGGCTGGAGAGTACCTTTTTCCCCTGATAAATTCAAGGGAGTGAGGCTTCCTTTTGATTTAAAGAATGTTGAAGGCAATGTGTTACTTAAAGCCAATGTTCGTATTACTTCAAAATTAGCTAAAAATCTATATGATAACGGATTGAAAGAGTATCTAATTCCTTATGATTCTATATGTGGTTTATTTCTTGCAGAAGATTTAATAGATAGTGCTAGTTCTACAAAAGTCTTATCTGCTGGTGAATCTATAAAATTAGAGGATATAAAAAAGCTTGAATTATTATCTATAGATAAAATATCAGTGTTGAACATAGATAATGTTTCTGTTGGACCTTACATATTAAACACACTTTTCTTAGATGAAAACATGTCTTATGAGAACGCTCTATATGAAATATATAAGGTTTTGCGTCCTGGTGAAGTTCCTGTTTTAAAGATAGTAGAGGAGTTTTTTCGTAATCTTTTCTTCAGTTCGGAATATTATGATTTGTCTAACATTGGTAGATTAAAACTTAACTCTTGCCTTGGGTTAAATTATGAGGAAAATTTAACTACTTTAACACATGAAGACATTATTGAAATTATAAGAAAAATAGTATTGTTACGTGATGGTCAAGGATCTGTAGATGATATTGATCATTTAGCAAATAGAAGAGTCCGTTCAGTTGGAGAGTTTATAGAAAATCAATTTAGAACTGGATTATTAAAATTGGGACGGGCAGTAGTTGATTCTATGTCTACTTCTAGTTTAGATAAAGTCTCTCCATCTGATTTTATAAATCCAAAAGTGTTAACCAATGTCTTAAGAGATTTTTTCAACTCTTCCCAATTATCTCAATTTATGGATCAGACTAATCCATTATCTGAAATAACACATAAAAGAAGGTTGTCAGCGTTAGGTCCTGGTGGTTTAACAAGAGAGAGGGCGGGATTTGAAGTGCGTGATGTTCATCCAACTCATTACGGAAGAATTTGCCCTATTGAAACTCCTGAGGGGCAGAATATAGGCTTAATTAATAGCTTAGCTATATACGCTCGTATTAATAAATATGGGTTCATTGAAAGTCCTTATAGGAAAGTAGTTAATAAGGTTGTTACTGATCAAATTGAGTATCTGTCTGCTATAGATGAAGGTTTATATTATATAGCCGATACCAGCGCAAAGCTTGATGAGAACAACTGCTTTGTTGATGATATGTTATACTGTAGGTATGCTGGTACCTTTGTAATGGTAAATAGTAATCAAGTAAGTTACATTGATTTATCTCCTAAGCAGGTAATATCGGTTGCTGCTTCTTTAATTCCATTTTTAGAAAATGATGATGCTAATAGAGCGTTAATGGGTTCAAATATGCAGCGTCAAGCTGTACCTTTATTGAAGCCTACTGCTCCTTTGGTTGCTACTGGCATGGAATCTTTCGTAGCTTCTGGCTCTGGTGCTGTAGTTTTAGCAAAACGTGGTGGCATAGTTGACAGCTCAGATAGTAACTCTATAGTTATACGTGCTTTTGACAAAGGAGGAATTAACTACTTGGATGTAGATATTTATCATCTAAGAAAATTTCAGCGTTCTAACCATAATACTTGTATTAACCAGAAACCACTGGTGCATGTAGGTGATTGTGTTAAGGAAGGTGATGTGATAGCTGATGGTCCTGCTATTAATAACGGTGAATTGGCACTTGGCCAAAACTTGCTAGTCGCTTTTATGTCTTGGCAAGGTTATAATTTTGAAGACTCAATCATTATTTCTAGTGAAGTTGTTAAAAAAGATCTATTTACTTCTATTCATATAGAAGAATTTGAATGTGTTGTACATGACACTCCTTTAGGGTCGGAAAAAATAACTCGTGCCATACCCGGTGTTAATGAAGAAAATCTTTATCACTTGGATGATAGTGGTATAGTAAAGGTTGGTACAAGAGTTGGTCCAGGTTATATTTTGGTGGGGAAAGTTACACCTAAGCATTCTCTTTCATTGCCTCCTGAGACAAAATTGTTAATGACAATTTTTGGTGAAAAGTCATTTGATTGTGTGGATTCCTCTTTATATACATCTCCAGATATTGAAGGGATAGTGATTGATGTGCAGGTCTTTACACGCAGAGGGGAAGAAGAAAACGAAAGGGCGTTTCTTATTAAACAAAAAGAGGCAAACGACTTTGAGAAAGAACGAGACCATATAATCAATGTTATTAATCAATATTTCTATGATGAATTAAGAAAAATTCTTATTAATTCTGGCTCTCAAGATCGAGAAAGTATTAATTTTATTGAACGTGAGGGATGGTGGGATATAGGATTGAAAAACCAATCTATTTCTAAGCAAGTTGAGAGCTTAAAAAAAGATTTTGATGAAAAAGTATCACATGCGATAGCAAACTTTAAGCGAAAAGTAGAAAAATTGCATGAAGGCTATGATCTGCCTCAAGGTGTGTCGATGTCAGTAAAAGTTTTTATTGCTGTAAAACATAGTTTGCAGCCAGGGGATAAAATGGCTGGTAGACATGGAAATAAAGGTGTGATTTCTCGAGTTGTTCCAGTAGAAGATATGCCTTATTTAGAAGATGGTACTCCTATTGATATTATTCTTAACCCTCTTGGCGTTCCTTCGCGAATGAATGTAGGTCAAATATTGGAAACGCATGTAGGTTGGGCTTGTAAAAAATTAGGAGAAAAAGTAGGCAATATTCTTGATGAGATCAATAAAATCAAACGTGCTTTTTGTGAGGCAATTAGATCTCTCAGTGATGATGATTTTGAAAAATTTGCAGCATTATATCTTGATAATAAAAAATTTGAGGATATTAATGATGATGAAATAACGGCTTCTATTTTAGATACGCCTAATAAGGATGAATTAAATAATGAATTGACTACATTAGTAGAGAATTATTTCAACTCTTGTAAAGATGCACACAGTAGTTTACGTCACTTCCTGATTGAGGTTTATAGTTGTGGCAGTAATTTATCTATTTGTAATAACATTCGCGATATTAATGATAATCACCTCATTGAATTTGCGTATAAGTTGCGTGATGGCATTCCTGTTACTGCACCTGTATTTGAAGGTCCAAAAGATGAACAAATAGTAAAGCTATTTGAACTTGCTGGATTGCATAACTCTGGGCAAGTTGTATTATATGATGGTTGCTCGGGTGAGAAGTTTGATCGCAAAGTTACAGTTGGTTACATGTACATGCTTAAGTTGCATCACTTAGTAGATGGTAAAATTCATGCGCGTTCAGTAGGACCTTATAGCTTAGTTACTCAACAACCTCTTGGAGGAAAGTCTCATTTTGGTGGTCAGCGTTTTGGTGAAATGGAATGTTGGGCATTGCAAGCCTATGGTGCTGCTTACACTTTGCAGGAAATGTTAACTGTGAAGTCTGATGATATTAATGGCAGGGTTAAGATTTATGAATCGGTAATAAAAGGTGACAGTAACTTTGAATGTGGAATTCCTGAATCCTTTAATGTCATGATAAAAGAGTTGCGTTCCTTGTGTTTTAATGTGGATTTGAAGCAAAATGACATAGTAATTGAAGATATATCTCATACTAACATCGCGCAATCTTTTAATGAGGTTAGCATTTCCATTGCTAGCCCTGAAAGTATTAAACGTATGTCTTATGGAGAGATAACAGATGTTTCAACTGCAAACTACCGTACATTCAAAGTTGAGAAAGGTGGATTATTTTGTCCTAAAATTTTTGGTCCTGTCAATGATGATGAATGTTTATGTGGAAAGTACAAAAAAAGAAGACATAGGGGCCGTATATGCGAAAAATGTGGAGTAGAAGTTACATCTTCTAAAGTAAGAAGAGAAAGAATGGGTCATATAGAGCTTGCATCTCCTGTTGCTCATATATGGTTTTTGAAGTCACTTCCTTCAAGAATTGGAGCATTATTAGATATGTCTCTTAGAGATATCGAAAGTATTTTGTATAGTGATAATTATGTTGTAATAGATCCTCTTGTTTCCTCTTTTGAAAAAGGTGAAATTATTAGTGAGAAAGCTTATAATGAAGCTAAAGATAGCTATGGGGTCGATAGCTTTATAGCTATGCAAGGTGTTGAAGCTATAAGAGAATTGCTAATACGCCTTGATTTACATGAAATTAGGAAGAATTTAAGACAGGAGTTAGAGTCTGTTGCTTCTGAAATGAGAAGAAAGAAAATTATAAAGAGATTACGTATTGTTGAAAATTTTATCAAGTCTGGAAACAGACCTGAGTGGATGATACTTACAGCTATACCTATTTTACCACCTGACTTGCGTCCCTTGGTATCGCTTGAAAGTGGTCGACCTGCAGTTTCTGATTTAAATCATCATTATAGAACTATTATTAATCGAAATAATAGATTGAGAAAATTGTTAAGTTTAAATCCTCCTGAGATTATGATTCGTAATGAGAAAAGAATGTTACAAGAGGCAGTTGATTCTCTTTTTGATAATAGTCGTCGTAATGCTCTGGTAAATAAAGCTGGCGCTACTGGATATAAAAAGTCTATTAGCGATATGCTGAAAGGAAAGCAAGGTCGTTTCCGTCAGAATCTTTTAGGAAAAAGGGTAGATTATTCTGGACGTTCTGTAATAGTTGTTGGTCCAACTTTGAAACTAAATCAGTGTGGATTACCGAAAAGAATGGCTCTTGAGCTATTCAAGCCTTTTGTTTACTCAAGGCTTAAAATATATGGAATGGCTCCAACTATTAAATTTGCTAGTAAGTTAATAAGAGCAGAAAAGCCAGAAGTTTGGGATATGCTTGAAGAAGTAATAAAAGAGCATCCTGTTTTGCTAAATAGAGCGCCTACGCTACATAGGCTTGGTATTCAGGCTTTTGAGCCAGTCCTTATTGAAGGTAAAGCAATACAGCTTCATCCACTTGTTTGTACAGCATTTAACGCTGACTTTGATGGTGATCAAATGGCAGTACATGTGCCAATTTCATTGGAAGCTCAACTTGAAGCTAGAGTGTTGATGATGTCAATTAATAACGTTTTAAGTCCTTCTAATGGAAGACCGATTATAGTTCCTAGTAAAGATATAGTGCTTGGTATATACTACCTAACTTTACAGCAACTTAAGAAGGATGATTTACCACTTTTTTGTGCTTTTTGTGAAGTTGAGCATTCCTTAAACAACGGTACTCTGCATATTCATTCTCATATAAAGTACAAAATGGAACACATCAATAGCGATGGAAACATTCAGTATAAAACTATTTGTACAACTCCTGGACGTTTAATATTATGGCAGATTTTTCCTAAACATGAGAATCTAAGCTTCGATTTAATAAATCAGGTATTAACAGTTAAGGAAATAACTAGTATTGTTGATTTAGTATATCGTAGCTGCGGTCAAAGTGCTACAGTGGTATTTTCTGATAAATTGATGACACTTGGCTTTGAGTATGCTACATTTTCTGGTACTTCTTTTAGTCGTTGCGATATGGTCATACCTGAAACTAAAGCTACACACGTTGATTATACAAGGGGTGAAATTAAGAAATTTTCTGCACAGTATCAAGACGGACTAATCACTAAAAGTGAGAGGTATAATAAAGTTATAGATGAGTGGTCTAAGTGCACAGATATAATAGCGAATGATATGTTAAAAGCGATATCTCTGTATGATGAAAATAGTAAGTACAATTCAATATATATGATGGTTAGCTCCGGTGCAAGAGGTTCTACTTCCCAGATGAAGCAGTTAGCAGGAATGCGAGGGTTAATGACCAAACCTTCTGGTGAAATTATAGAAACACCTATAATTTCTAATTTTCGCGAAGGATTAAATGTATTTGAATACTTTAATTCTACTCACGGTGCGCGTAAAGGTTTAGCTGATACTGCACTTAAAACTGCAAACTCTGGATACTTAACTCGTCGCTTGGTTGATGTATCTCAAAATTGCATAGTTACAAAACATGACTGTAAAACGAAAAATGGCCTTATTGTAAGAGCTATAGTTGAAGGTAGTACTATAGTTGCATCTCTAGAGAGTGTTGTACTGGGTAGAACAGCTGCAAATGATATATATAACCCAGTAACCAAAGAGTTATTATTAAAAGCAGGGGAACTAATTGATGAAGGTAAAGTAAAGCAAATCAACATTGCAGGTCTTGATGTTATAAAAATTAGATCGCCTTTAACTTGTGAAATAAGTCCTGGTGTGTGTTCTTTGTGTTATGGAAGAGACCTTGCAACTGGTAAAATTGTTTCAATAGGTGAAGCAGTTGGTGTTATCGCTGCTCAATCTGTTGGAGAGCCAGGTACTCAGTTAACGATGCGTACTTTCCATATAGGTGGGGTAATGACTAGAGGTGTTGAATCCTCAAATATTATAGCTTCTATTAATGCTAGAATAAAATTAAACAATAGTAATATAATTATAGATAAAAACGGAAATAAAATTGTGATAAGCCGTTCCTGTGAAGTCGTTTTAATTGATAGCCTTGGTAGTGAAAAATTGAAGCACAGTGTGCCTTATGGTGCTAAACTTTATGTAAATGAGGGTGAGTTAGTAAAAATTGGTGATAAAGTTGCAGAATGGGATCCGTATACACTACCTATTATTACGGAAAAGAGTGGTACAATATCTTACCAGGATTTAAAAGATGGAATTTCAATCACTGAAGTGATGGATGAATCTACAGGGATATCAAATAGAGTAGTAAAAGATTGGAAATTGTACTCTGGTGTAGCTAATTTACGTCCTCGTATTGCACTGCTTGATGATAATGAAAAAGTAATAACACTTTCAAGTGGTGTGGAAGCATGTTACTTTATACCAGTTGGTGCAGTGCTTAATGTACAGGATGGCCAAAAGGTTCATGCAGGTGATGTTATCACAAGAACGCCGAGAGAGTCAGTTAGAACTCGTGATATTACTGGTGGCTTGCCTAAGGTTATAGAATTATTTGAAGCACGTCGTCCTAAAGAGCATGCTATCGTTAGTGAAATAGATGGCTATGTAATGTTCTCTGAAAAAGACCGTAGAGGAAAACGCAGTATAGTAATTAAACCTGTAGATAAGCAAGCTTCTCCAGTTGAGTATTTAGTATCAAGAAGTAAGCATGTAATAGTTAATGAAGGTGATTTTGTGCGTAAAGGTGATTTATTGATGGATGGCGATCCTGATCTTCATGATATTCTACGTGTGCTTGGGTTAGAAGCGTTAGCACACTATATGATTTCTGAAATACAGCAAGTTTATAGATTGCAAGGTGTGCGCATAGATAACAAGCATTTAGAAGTGATCTTAAAGCAAATGCTACAAAAAGTAGAAATTACCGATCCTGGTGATACTATGTACTTAATTGGAGAAAATATTGACAGGCTGGAAATTGATAGAGAAAATGATGCTATGAATAACTCTGGAAAACGACCTGCTCATTATCTTCCTATTCTGCAGGGAATTACTAGAGCAAGCCTTGAAACTAATTCCTTTATTTCTGCTGCCTCTTTCCAAGAAACAACAAAAGTACTTACGGAAGCAGCATTTTGCGGAAAGAGTGATCCTTTGAGTGGCTTAAAAGAAAATGTTATAGTAGGAAGGTTAATTCCTGCTGGTACGGGTCTGATTATGAATAAGGTGAAAACACTTTCGCTTTGTGAAAATATAGATAAATATGAAAAATATTTTGATATTGAGACTTATGACGAAAAATTGCTGAGTGATAATAGTTATCAATTACATTCTGATGAAGAAGAGAGTGTGGTGGCATCGCACTATGATCAGTCAAATTGAATATATCTAATGAGGTAGTATGTTTAATCTGTTTTTAACTAAAAAAATCGATTATATTTTCTTTCACCTCTGTGCTGTCTATTATGTTATTTACTCTTACACGAAATTCAGATGAGTTTTGAAGCCCGCTACTGTACCATCCTATATGTTTGCGGGCCATCTTTATTCCTGTATCGCTTCCATAGTACTCAAGAATACTGTCATAATGCTTGAGTATTATGCTTAATCTCTCTGAGGCTGTTGGCTCAGAAACTTTATTTCCACTCAAAAAGTTTATTGCTTGATTAATCAGCCAAGGTTTGCCGTAAGTACCACGACCTATCATTACTCCATCTGCCCCAGATTCTTTAAGTGCACTTTGAACATCATTCAAACTCTTAATATCTCCATTTACTATAACTGGAATTTTTACCTGCTCTTTAACATTTCTAACGAATTTCCAATCTGCTTGACCATTATAAAGCTGTGCCCTTGTCCTTCCATGTACAGTAATCATCTTTGCTCCCAAATCTTCTGCAATTTTTGCCAAGCGCGGAGCATTACGATTTTCGTCATTCCATCCAGTACGCATTTTTACTGTAACTGGCACACTCACTGCCTTGACTACAGCTTCTATTATCTCAGCAGCCTTTTTTTCATCACGCATAAGTGCTGACCCTGCGTAACCGTTTACAACTTTTTTAACTGGACAACCAAAATTTATATCTATGATTTTTGCACCCATGCCCTCATTTAACTTTGCAGCTTCCGCCATAACATCAGGCTCACAACCAGCAAGTTGTACAGCGGTTAGTTCATCGACTTTTGCTTTTTGCATGCTCTGGCGAGTTTGCATGATCATAGCTCTGCTTGCAATCATTTCTGAGACTAGCAAACTTGCACCAAGTTTCTTTACAATACTCCTAAATGGATAGTCAGTCACTCCAGACATTGGCGCTAAAATAACTGGAGAATCAATCGTCAAACTTCCTATTTGTAGGGACATAGGCTTTCTAGTCGCTAGAAAATGCATTTTTAACACTATTACAAGCTGCTATTATAACATCTTGCACAAATGAATTTGCTTTCTCTATAAGAGAAGGCTCTACCTCTACCACCTCGCACCTCTCATAATGACCAGGCGTTAAGTATATCGTTTCTTGTTTTTTATCACCCCACAACTCGTCATTTAATTTATAACTCTCACGATTAAATATCTGATTTAGTTGATCATCATTTATCATTTGTAGATTTGGCTCAAACTTTTTTTGCTCCTCGCTGTTGTTATCTTTATAGTAAACATTAATTTCAATATTAGCTAAAGAAGCTAATATACTAATTTCTTCAATAAAAATAAAATAACTTTGACTTTTTATTGCTTCAAGATAAGCTTGATAGAGTTCAGGTTTGTTAAGGAATGATTGTGTAATAAATTCACTATTATACTGGGTATTGTATTCATTTTCACCAAGGCCATAAAGAGCTTCTGCATATTCTTTTAAATTATGTATAGCTTGATCGCGTGATATATTAAGTTTACTAACAGCTTTACTCACTAACTTTTCTACATTATCTTCAGCATTTTTAATTTCCTTATTCATTTGTTCAACCAACTTCCTTATTTTATCAGACTTACCAGTTAAATCGCCTGGCTTATTTAAAAACATATTAAAAACCTTTTCTAGCTGCTCCTTTAAAGGAGTTGGCATACTTGAATCACCTAAAGATTTAAATTGACTTAAAAATTTGTTCCATTCCATTCTCATATCTTGTGCTCTTTCAGCCTTATATTGACCGGAGCTGCTATCACCAAACACTGCATGAAAAAAGCAGTTTCCATCACCTGTAGTATTATATCGAACAATTTTTGTTTGTTTAGGTTGCTCACTTTCTATTGAGCCCATACTCACACCACTATCTGTAGATGGAGAATAGGAATTTCTACGTACCCTCTGATCCGAATCATTTGTTTGTCTTGATATAGTATCTAGTCCACTATCCAGTGATTTACTTCTTGTGAATTTTTGCTCTTTTGGACTCTTTTCTTCCTTTACAGTTCCTTTTTCATCAACATAACCTTTTACCAAGTAAAATAAAGGTTCAATAACCATCTTGTATGTCGCTGCAAGCACTATTCCCATTAAGATCCAAGCTATAGGGTTGGAGATGAGCATAGCAAGTGGTAAGGTTAAGAGGAAAGATCCCATTATTAATCCCAAACAGCCAATGGTAAATGTAGTTGCCAAATATATACAAAAAGCGTAGACAGCAAATCTTCCACTAGCCTTAAGTTTAGTGAAATGAGTACTCTCTTTAGATTTATTGTATCTTTCTATGATGGCTAACATATTATATTTTACGTTTATCAATTCTAGCAAATTATGAAGGTAAAATCAATATTAGCATTTATATGTAAAAATATTGAGCATTCAAAGCTTTTGAAGTAGAGTAATGATGTTAGTAATAGCACAACATATGCATGATATAGAACATATACGCAAAAACCCTAAAGGATTTGAAAAAGCAATAAAAAGCAGAGGGGTGAAAGAATTTACTGCAAAAGAAATATTAGAGATTGACCATAAAAAAAGATCACTGACTACTAAATTGCAAGCTTTAAATAAGCAACGAAACGAGGTCACGGAAGAAATAAAGAGGCTTAAAATGAACAAAAGCCCATGTGAAGAACAAGTAAAGTTATCAAAAAGCATCACAAGTGAGATAGAGACAATCAGCCTCAAGGAGCAAACAGAAAAAAATAAGTTAGTGGATATTTTATCTAACTTACCAAATATTTCTGCACAAAATGTACCAACAGGTGAAGATGAGAGCTCCAACGTAGAAATCAGAAAATATGGAAAGAGAAGAAAATTTGATTTTACACCAAAATTTCATTATGAACTCGGAGAAAGGTTAGGCTTGATGGATTTTGAACAAGCAGCAAAAATTTCTGGATCAAGGTTTACAATACTAAAAGGACAGTTAGCTAAGCTTGGACGAGCATTAATAAATTTTATGCTGGAAACACATGTTAATGAATTTGCCTATACTGAGGTGTATCACCCAGCCCTGGTGAAAAACGAGGCGATGTATAACGTTGGTCAGCTACCAAAATTTTCTGATGACTCATATTTAACTACCGATAAATTAAGATTAATTCCCACAAGTGAAGTAGTTTTAACAAATTTAGTTGCTGACAAAATAATAGAAGAAAAAGAACTGCCTATTCGTTTTACTGCATATTCAGAATGTTTTCGTAAAGAAGCTGGCAGTGCAGGACGAGATACAAGAGGTATGATAAGGCAACACCAATTTGGTAAAGTGGAGTTGGTAAGCATCACAACTGAAGACCAGTCAAAAGACGAGCTTGAACGTATGACTAGTGTTGCCGAAGAGATATTAAAAAAACTAGAATTACCGTACAGAGTAATGCTACTTTGCAGTGGCGATATGGGTTTTGCTGCACAAAAGACTTATGACATAGAGGTATGGTTACCTGAGCAAAATAAATATAGAGAAATATCAAGCTGCTCAAATTGCGGTACGTTCCAGGCAAGAAGAATGAACACTAAATACTTCTTAGAAAATGACAGAAAAACAAAAAAATACGTTCACACTTTAAACGGCTCAGCTTTAGCCATAGGAAGAACAATTGTTGCCATAATGGAGAATTATCAAAATTCCGATGGGTCAGTTACAATACCAAACGTGTTGCAAAGATACATGAGTAATGATACTGTTATAAGCAAACAATAATTTTGACATATATAGAAAAGCGAGGAAATAAAGATGAAGGTTTTGGTTATAGGTTCTGGTGGGCGTGAGCATGCTTTACTTTGGGCTCTAAAGAAGTCTCCTATCTTGACTAAGTTATATGTTACTCCTGGTCGCCCGGCCATGGAGAATTTTGGAGTTCTTGTGAATATAAATATTCAAGATTCAGTGGATGTTACACAATTTTGCAAGAAAGAAAATATAGAGCTAGTAATTATTGGTCCAGAGCAACCGATAATTAATGGACTTGCTGATGATTTAACTGCGGAGGGGATAAACGTTTTTGCTCCAAGTCAAGCAGCTGCAAAACTTGAGGCATCAAAGTCTTTTACGAAGGAACTATGTAAACAATATGGTATACCGACCGCCAAGTATGAACGTTTTATTGATGAAAGGTTAGCTAAAAATTTTGTCCGTAGTAATAAAATAAAATTGCCGCTTGTAATTAAAGCAAATGGAATTGCAGCAGGGAAAGGTGTCATAATATGCCACACAGAAAATGAGGCTTTTTCAGCAATAGATTCAATGCTAGTGGAGAAAAATCTTGGTGAGTCAGGTGAAGAAATAATCATAGAAGAGTTTTTAATTGGAGAGGAAGTAAGTTTTTTTGCTCTTATTGATGGGTTGAAGGTAGTAACCCTTGGGTGTGCAAAAGATTACAAGAGAGTTGGTGAAAATAACGAGGGACAAAATACTGGAGGCATGGGGTCATACTCATCACCTTCGATTATAAGTAAGGAGATGGAGCAAAAAATTATCCAAAAAATAATATATCCTACAATTCAAGCACTGACTAACATGGGAACATCCTATAAAGGAGTACTCTTTGCTGGTTTAATGATTTGCAAAGATAGTCCAAAGCTTCTTGAGTATAATGTTAGGTTTGGGGATCCGGAAATACAATCTATGTTACCTAGACTTGATCCAAATTGTGATTTGCTAAAGTTGATGTTGTCAGTTGCAGAAGGCAAGTTAAATACAAAAATGGTGGAGTTTAATCACAAAACTACAGTTTGTGTAGTTGTTGCAAGTAAAGGCTATCCTGGTGATTATCAAAAAGGAGAGGTAATTAAAGGATTGGATAAAATTGAAAACATTCCTGGTGTGCTAGTTTTTCATGCTGGTACTAAGTTGGATGAAAGTGGTAATTGGATTTCCGATGGCGGAAGAGTGCTAAATATAGTAGGAGAAGGAAACACTGTGGAAGAAGCTAAAAGTAAAGTGTACTCAGCGTTAAATTCTCTAGAATGGCCAGGGGGGTTCTTCAGATATGATATTGGTAGTTAACGTTAGCTAGCAGGTAGCTAATATAGAAACGAAAAAAATCACTTTACAAGCAGTAATAAAGACAACTAAAGAAAAATATCAACTAGGTTTATAGTCTATTACTACTGTTTTTGCGATTTTATCATAGAAAGTTTGTTTGCGTCGATCAAATACTGCAAATATTAAAACAAAAATTGGTAAAATAAAAAACCAACCAGAAATATAGCAAGGTACCCATAAAAACACTTTAAAAGTACTTCTTATTACTCCTTGCATTAAAGCAACATTTTTAGGTGTATTTGCATCTTTTATATATATACCACATAACAATTTTCCTGGAGTCCAGCCAAGTTTTATTATCATTAATACTTCTAATACTATATATATTAATGCTTCTAGTACTTCATTTTGCACTGAAGGGGCTGTCTTGGTATCAGAAAAGAAATCGCTAAAAAAGTCAGCATAGTGTTTACCTGATAACATGAACAAAATGAATAAATAAAAGGCTAGAAATATTATTTGGTCAACTACATACGCTGTAACGCGTTTAGTAATTTTCGCATAATTTACTTTAATATTCGTTTCAGTATCCATAACCCCACCTACATTTTGCAATATTACCAACTAATATAAAAGTATGTTATTAAATAATCATAAATATTCTAATTCAGGCAATACTAGCTGCTTGTGCCACTCTATTATTTGAATTAACATTAAGTTATTTATAGTTAGGAAAGTTATGTCAACACCAATCACAGTTGCGTATGGTGACGGTATTGGACCAGAAATTATGGAAGCGGTGCTGTCGATATTGCGTGAAGCGAAAGCAGAGATCTCAATAGATATTATTGAAATAGGGGAGCGTGTTTATAGTAAGGAATGGTCTCATGGAATTTCTCCGAGTGGTTGGGAATCTATCGAAAGGACAAAGATATTACTCAAATCTCCAACAACAACTCCGCAAGGTAAAGGCCACAAAAGCTTGAACGTTGCACTCAGAAAAAATCTAGGGTTGTATGCAAATATCAGACCATGCATTTCATATCATCCTGTCATAGAAAATAAATTTGATAAGTTTGATATTGTAGTAATACGTGAAAATGAAGAGGACGTTTACACCGGAATAGAGCATAGGCTCACTGGTGACTCGTACCAATGCACTAAAATTATTACTAGATCTGGTTCAGAAAAAATATGCAGGTACGCTTTTGAATATGCGAAAAAACACAACAGAAAGAAAGTAACTTGCCTGACTAAAGACAACATAATGAAAATGACTGACGGCGCTTTTCATGCAGCGTTTGATCGTATTGCAAAAGAATACCAAGATATAAAGACAGAACATTATATAGTTGATATTGGAATGGCACGTGTTGCCACAGAACCCGAGAATTTTGATGTTATAGTAACCGAGAATCTATATGGCGACATATTATCAGATATAGTCGCACAAACCTCAGGTTCTATAGGGCTTGCCGGAAGTAGTAACATCGGCAACGAATATGCGATGTTCGAAGCAGTGCATGGTTCTGCTCCTGATATTGCAGGAAAAGACATAGCTAATCCTTCTGGTCTTTTAAATGCTGCAGTGCATATGTTGGTCTATATTGGTCAAGTGAGTACTGCAAAACTAATTTATGATGCGTGGCTGAAGACTTTGGAGGATGGAATACATACTGCTGATTTATATAAAGAGAAAAAAAGTAAACAGAAAGTTGGTACAAAAGAATTTGCAGAGGCTGTTATAGATAATCTAGGAAAGAAGTCTGCAATATTATCTGAGCTTACAGTCGGTAGCAGTACAAATAGCAAAAGAAGTGAAATACAAAATAGCTACGAACAGGACTACAAAGTTAGAAAGCTAGTTGGTAGCGATATAACGCTTGCCTGGAGTAAGCCGGCTGATTTTGACCAAATAGTGAAGTTGTTTGAATCAAGTAATCTGCAAATTATAGCAATATACTCAAAAGGGCTAGCGATTTCGCCAGGAAACTCAAAATTTTTAAGTGACCAAATAACCTGCAGGTTCATTGCAAATAATGAAATTACAAATAGTGATGTGAATAACTTGCTAGTCAAATTTGAGGAACATAATTTTGATGTAGTGAGAATGGACAAATTGTATTTATACGATGGGAAAGAGGGTTTTTTCTCTTAATGAGAGTTAAACATGTTTATGCTTGTGTAAAATACAAAATGTAGTATGCTAATAGCATGGTATATTTATGTGAGGCACAGTAATGAATCAACATTTTAAGTTAACTAGTCAGGAGTTTTATGATAACGCTGACCTGTTTAAAGTATTAGAAATAAAAGCTGAGCAAGTTGTAGACAAGAATTATGAAGAGCTTAGCGCAATTTTGAAGAAGCAGCATAAGAAATTAATTCTTGTAAATCATCCTGACAAGGGCGGAGATAAAAATAGATTTGATCAAATTTATAAAGCTTATCAAGAACTAAAAAAATATATTGAGCCTTTGGAATCAGGAAATCCTTGTTTTAAAGTCAGTATTGATGCTGAAAGTGATGGACGTTTAACGGCAAGAGAGTTTCACTATAGGAAGAAGCTATTTAGTACACTAGGGATTGGTGAAGAAGCTATAGGTGGGGATTACGAAAAATTGAATTCTATATTGCAAAAAAAACTTTATGAGGGTTGTGCTAATGATGATACTGAGCAATTACGCTCTTATATTTCTCCTCTAGGGAACAAAAAGGATCTAGTAGATGAGGATAAAAAACAATTAGCATTGAAATTTATAGGGTATAAAAATTTTCTACTGCTTGTCCCAAAAATAAGTTTTCTGCCTTTAAGTCTATTAACCACAGTTACTGTAGGTTGCTATTTTTCATGGTGGATCATAGCATTTAATATCATTTGTAATAAAGTCATTGGTTCATTAGTAAATTATTATATGGAGAAGTATAAAAACTCAGAAATTTCCACTGATGAATTCACAAGTAAAATGAGCTATATCATGCTAAGCAGTAAGCTTCTTATGCTCTATCCTTTAGCTACTTTTTCTTTTTATCTACTTACAACAAACTTCATTGCTAATGGATTAACTGTTGGTGGGGCTATACTTGGTCCACTATTGTTATTGGCAGTATTAATTGAAGCGTTAGCTTCTGTTTTCTCAAAAGGCTGTGAAATATATGCCGACAAGCACACAAAAGATTTACTAGAAGAGGATCCAAAAGATAGAGTGCAAAAGGAAACTGATCTGTTAGGACGGTATGATCCACGAAAACTGTTAATGCCAATTATCATGCCTCTTGTTAAAAAGTGTTTTGCAGAAGTGGCAAGTGAATTTGCTGAGAGGAATTTTGATGAAGTGAACACTAATGTGTCTGATGTCAACACTGAGCAGCAATTTAAACCTCAAGAAATTGGATTTACACAACAAACAGTGTAGTTTTAGCTCTATGCATGGATTCAAAAAAAGTAGAATTGATATTTGAAAAATTCAAGCAATCAAATCCTACGCCAAAAATAGAGCTAAATTATACCAATCATTTTACGTTATTAATTGCAGTAGTTCTGTCAGCGCGGACGACCGATATAAGTGTTAATAAAATTACAAAGGAGCTATTTAGTATCGCTGATACGCCAGAAAAGATGTTGAATCTTGGGCAAAGTGAGCTGAGAAAATGCATAAGCAGTATTGGTTTATATAATTCCAAAGCAAAAAATATAATCGGGCTCAGTAAAATATTGATTGAGCGGTACAATAGCAAAGTGCCTACTAATTTCGATGATTTGGTATCTTTACCAGGGGTTGGGAGAAAAAGCGCTAATGTGTTCTTAAATTCAGGGCTTGGTATTTCAACATTGGCAATTGATACTCATGTTTTTAGAGTAAGCAATAGAGTTGGGCTTGTGAAAGAAAAAGATGTACTTAAAACAGAGCAGTCTCTTTTGAATGTGGTTCCAAAAAAATACCTGCTTTATGCTCATCATTGGCTAGTTTTGCATGGTAGATATGTTTGCAAAGCGCAAAAACCTTCGTGTGAAACATGCATAATTCATGATTTATGTGAGTTTGAATGTAAGAGGTATAAAGTCTAGCACAACACTTCGATATTTCTTACTTTTATCATCCGAGTAGCTGATCTCTATGATGGTGTCATCCGAGTAGCTGACACTGGTTTCTTACCAACAAAAACTTAGAATAACTTTTATTCTTAAAAAATTCCTGGATTCCAGACTCATGTTTCAATGTTAAACAAGGTACAATAGAATTGAGTAGGGTAATTTCTAGGGAATTATTATATTCTAGAAAAAGTAAAATGTCATCCAGATAGACTAATGTACAAGGTAAGCTGAATGTCTATAAGGAAAAACAGCAAGGCATTTTAGGATTTGCTATAAATCGCATCAGGAGCTCAAGAGTACAGCTTACAATTACAGATAGGTATAGTTGAGTTTAAAGTAACTACATAAATTTACTACAATTTTCATACCTATAAGCTGCTATGCAACAAAGCCCTGTGTGGGTATAATTTTGACAGGATACAAAGCTTAATGGAGAAAGTTACGAACATCAGTGAAAAACATGGCAATTTTATTCTCATTTGCAGCTGCTATCACGTCTTGATCTTTCAATGAGCCACCTGGCTGAATTATAGCTGTAATTCCATGCTTTGCACTTTCTACTATACTATCTGGAAATGGAAAAAATGCATCTGAAGCAAGCGCTGCGCCTTTACATTTTTCACCTGCTTTTTTTACTGCAATATTCACACTATCTATTCTGCTTGTTTGTCCTGCACCGATGCCAATAGCACAACCGTCTTTTGCTATCACTATTGCATTGGATTTTACATGTTTACATATTTTCCAAGCAAAAATAAGATCTTCCTTCTCTTTTTTTGTTGTAGTGCATTCTGTCACTCGGTTTATTTCTTCTACTTTTACTGTATGGTTATTATTTTCTTGCACTAAGAACCCGCCAACAACATTTTTGATTTGATATTTTGCATTTTGCTGAAGAGATTGATGAATAATCACTCTTAAATTTTTCTTTTTTTGTAAAATTTTTAGTGCCTCATTGTTTACCGATGGTGCTATCATCACTTCCAAAAATATCTCGTTTAATTTCTCTGCTAGCTTTAAATCTATCTCCCGATTGAAAGCAACTATTCCACCAAAACTGCTTATTTCATCACATGATAGAGCTTTTTCATATGCTTTTAAAGCACTATCACTAACAGCAGCGCCACATGGATTATTGTGCTTTATTATCACTGCTGCAGGTTCTTGAAACTCAGAAATTATGTTAAGTGCAGACTCTATGTCAACTATATTATTATAGCTCAACTCTTTTCCATGTATTTTCTCCAGTGGATACTTGCTAAATTGATTGCTATAAAATGCAGCTTTTTGATGAGGATTTTCACCATATCTGAGTCCTTGTGCTTTACATCCATATAAAGTAAAAAACTCTGGTAACTCATTGCTTTTACCCTGTGATAAAAACCAATTGTAAATATTAGAATCATACTGTGCAGTCAGAGCAAATGCTTTAGTTGCTAGATGTTTTCTATATTCTAATGTTGTCTGATTGTTATTTTTGATCATCTCAGCTTTCAGTGTTTCGTAATCTTGAATGCTAGAAATCACTGAAGTGAAATGAAAGTTTTTTGCTGTAGCTCTAATTAATGCTACTCCACCTATATCTATTTGTTCTATGATTTGCTTCTCACTTGAGTTGCTATTAACCGTTTTCCAAAATGGATATAAGTTAGTTATAAGCAGATCTATCGGCTTAATTTCTAGATTCTGCATTTCCTTTTCGTGCCTTTTTCGATCACAGAGTATTCCTCCATGAATTTTAGGATGTAAAGTTTTCACTCTGCCATCTAGTATTTCTGGAAATTGTGTGTAATCTGAAACTTCTTGCGTTTTTATTCCCGCACCTGATAGCACTTTATAAGTATTCCCTGTTGAGAGAATTTCTATTTGTTGCTGCATCAAAAACGATGCAAGTTCAATTATATTTGTCTTATCGTATACTGATATTAAAGCTCTTTTAATTTTCATATGGAAGGTTTCTTAAGATTATATCTAAGAAAAGAAAATTTGTCTATATATAGCTACTACGTCATACCACTGCGGTATCTCGTTGTAGATTCCGCTAACAAGCACATAGCTGTACGAACATTGTGATACAAGAGATCAAGAAAGATGTCATCCTAGTCCCCAGACACTGGGATGGCTTTGTTGCACCACTCAAGGAAAGAACAGGCAGTTACTGATGGAATTTGTTATAAAATAGATATTTAGCCGACAAAGGAAAAATATGCCAATAAGAATGAAAGTCAGTAACTGCAATGAATATAACAAATTTCTTCAAGAAAGGGGAAATGTTTTTCATTATATCAACGATGCCATTGAAAATTGGTACGAAAATAGTCCAAAAGTAGCAGGTGGCAACAATGTCTACAGCGACAAAGTAGTGATTCTAATTCACATAATAACCTATCTATTCAGGATTGGTCTTAGGCAAACAGTGGGATTTATAGAGAAATATCTTGAGCAAATAGGGAAAATTTTGCAAATTATCAGCTATTCGCAGGCTTCAAGAAGGTTTAAAAAGCTTAATATCAAAATCAACGACTGCAGAGTTGATAAGAACGATATGGAAGATATTGAAATTGCTATAGATAGTACAGGTATCAGCATCTACAATAATATTCCAGGCCATAGTAAGGCAAATGGTACAGATAGAAAGTATCGCCGCTATGAGCAAACAAGATGTAATGCTAGAGATAGGTAGTAAAAAAGTTATAGCTGCAAAATACAGTAGTGGAGTTTATTCCGACCACTATGGAGCCTGTGATCTTATTGAAAGAGTGGATACCAAGTATAACATAAGCACGATATATGCAGATAGATCGAAAGAAGTTATACAAACTGTGCGATGAGCTTGACATAAAGACAAGGATTCCTCCGCAAAATAATGCAGTAGAGCATCCAAAGTTGGATTATATGAATGAGAGAAATTCTACAATCAAGCTCATAAAGTCATATGATGAAGATGGTATGAAGAGGTGGAAAAAAGAGATAAATTATTGGAAGAGATCTTATATAGAAAGTTTTTTCTCGCGACTGAAGCAAATATTTGGATTTAGTTTTAGGAATAAATCTGAGATTAATCGTGAGAAGGAACTGCTACTCAAGTGTTATTTGCTTAACAAATTTACTGAAATAGGCATGGCTAAGTTTGATATAGCTTCATGAATTTATTATACATTACCCACTATCCGAAGAGCTGTGCAACAAAGCCCACTGGAATCCAGAAATTTTTTGAGAACAAAAGTTATGCTAAGTTTTTGTTGGTAAGAAAGGCTGGATAGCCTACTTGCATGACAAGAGGAAAACTACTGGGATGACAAGGGGAGAGCTACTAAATGACATCTTCAATTTCTATGTGTCAAGCACTGAAGAGGTCTCTCCTATTTTCTCTTGATGAATAAATCTAAGTAGAGTATAGTAAAAATGCATTTATGTAGCGATTAATGAGCAACTTAGTTTTAGTCTATATAACTTTTTCAAACCTGAAAGAGGCTAAGACTATTTCTGAAGAATTGTTAAACGAGAAGTTAATTGCATGTGTAAATATATTTCCCAAAGTAAATTCTCTGTATTTATGGGAAGGTAAAATTAATAGTAATTGTGAAATAGTGGCAATTATGAAGAGCAGGAATGATCAGACTGATAAGATTGTAGAAAAAATCGAGGCAATGCATTCTTATGATCAACCAGCCGTTGTGATAATACCCATAGGAAAAGCGAATAAATCTTTTACTAATTGGGTTAATAATGTTATTGATATAAACAATATTGGGGTGTAGCCAAGTGGTAAGGCAGCGGTTTTTGATACCGCCACGCGAAGGTTCGAATCCTTCCACCCCAGCTTTATTAAAGTGTGCGTGAAATGATATCACTTTTTTATAAATTAAGGTTATTTAATTATATACTGGGCAGCTTGAAAGATATAGTTGTCAAGCTATTTCTTTTCACTCTGTATCTTTATACATCGAGCATTATGCTCATGTTTCTCACCAGTGGCTTTTGGTATGCTGTAGAGTTTAGCTCTTTCAAAAATGCATTTTACCATTTGTATCAATATTTAAAATGGTATTATGAAAATAGAGATGATTTGGGTTATGGAGTTTCTATTAGAATATTAGTAGCGTTTCTTACTCCGCATTTTCTCTACAAATTATTTTCTGGCACAGGCTGGAAGTCTTTTTTCAAGGAGAAGATAGTTCAGATACTCAGCACAAGAAGAAAAATGAGTAATAAACCAAATGGCAGTAGTTATGGTTATAGTAATAAGAACAGTTACGGTAACAATAATCTTCAAGAGGCAAAACGGAAAGTGAATATGATAAAGCAGCTATTAATCCAAGATATAGATGAAGCTATAGAAAAAAGATTAAATGATATTTTTCTTGGTGAGAGGGGTAAACCTCATTAAAAGGGCTTTATCTTTTTTAGAATTGGCTGTATTTTGTTTTTTACGTATAATGGATCGCAATCAGCCAGTATACATGTTTCAACAAAATCTTGACTGAAGTCTGATAGCCAGGAAATTGCTTTACGTTTCTCTACCAAGCTTTCTGTTTTTTTACAGTTACTTGCTGCATCAATCATTGCCTGTGATATCACTGATTGCCACAGTATGCAGTACCTTTGTATATCATCTAAAGTGCTATTTGCTTCGTGATGGTGAAAAAATTCTTTGAAATTGAAGTTATTTGACATTACGTACCTCTTTAAGTTGAAAATTAGAATTTGAAGTAGTGCGAAAGTTGTCTGCTGCAATGAGTAGCCTTTATGACAGTCAGACCGGGTTTTATGTGAGCTATAAATGTTTAAGAAATTATATCTGTTCAGATCTATGTGAAACCAGTGCTTCTTTTCTTGTTATCCGAGCTGGGATGGCTTTGTTGCACAGCTCTTCGGATAGTGGGTAATGTATAATAAATTCATGAAGCCATATCAAACTTAGCCATGCCTATTTCAGTAAATTTGTTAAGCAAATAACACTTGAGTAGCAGTTCCTTCTCACGATTAATCTCAGATTTATTCCTAAAACTAAATCCAAATATTTGCTTCAGTCGCGAGAAAAAACTTTCTATATAAGATCTCTTCCAATAATTTATCTCTTTTTTCCACCTCTTCATACCATCTTCATCATATGACTTTATGAGCTTGATTGTAGAATTTCTCTCATTCATATAATCCAACTTTGGATGCTCTACTGCATTATTTTGCGGAGGAATCCTTGTCTTTATGTCAAGCTCATCGCACAGTTTGTATAACTTCTTTCGATCTATCTGCATATATCGTGCTTATGTTATACTTGGTATCCACTCTTTCAATAAGATCACAGGCTCCATAGTGGTCGGAATAAACTCCACTACTGTATTTTGCAGCTATAACTTTTTTACTACCTATCTCTAGCATTACATCTTGTTTGCTCATAGCGGCGATACTTTCTATCTGTACCATTTGCCTTACTATGGCCTGGAATATTATTGTAGATGCTGATACCTGTACTATCTATAGCAATTTCAATATCTTCCATATCGTTCTTATCAACTCTGCAGTCGTTGATTTTGATATTAAGCTTTTTAAACCTTCTTGAAGCCTGCGAATAGCTGATAATTTGCAAAATTTTCCCTATTTGCTCAAGATATTTCTCTATAAATCCCACTGTTTGCCTAAGACCAATCCTGAATAGATAGGTTATTATGTGAATTAGAATCACTACTTTGTCGCTGTAGACATTGTTGCCACCTGCTACTTTTGGACTATTTTCGTACCAATTTTCAATGGCATCGTTGATATAATGAAAAACATTTCCCCTTTCTTGAAGAAATTTGTTATATTCATTGCAGTTACTGACTTTCATTCTTATTGGCATATTTTTCCTTTGTCGGCTAAATATCTATTTTATAACAAATTCCATCAGTAACTGCCTGTTCTTTCCTTGAGTGGTGCAACAAAGCCATTCCAGTGTCAAGCACTGATCTTCAATCTCCGTACATCTCTGCGTCACGCACTGAAATGACACCCTGAAGCTTTAGCTATAAATATTAAGCAAGCAAAAAAAGGCAAAAGAAGCCTCATGGAGATAGTTGCTCCACTCTTTTTACTTGATGCTGCTCAAGCAGGTCACTTGGATGTAGTAAAATACTTAGTAGAAATAGCAAACGCAGGTGTTAATTATGTAGTTAGTACTCTTAGTCTACCTCATTTTGACTATGAAAAAAACTGCTCTTGGAAAAACTGCTCTAATGTTTGCTGCTAAAAGTAGTCATTTTGTATAGTTTTATCCAACTCAGACGTAGTTTAACCTAAAATCCATTACTAATTAATTTATCCTTTGCAGTTGTAATAAGGTCTATAAACTACTGCAAATCCAAATTTCTATTTGATCTTACATTCTTATTGTAATAACCTCTATGGATCACACAGCATTAGTCGTGTATCTTAACAGATACTTTTGTACATGGATCAGCTTTATGTGTATCAATTCTGTCTACTTCAAGTTTCCAGCAAAACTACTTTTTAATGTATTGCTTTCAATCAAGTTCTTTGTTAAGCTCACTGTTAGTGGATGTTCAATTATCTTAACATAAAAATCAAGGCAGCTTTAGGTATAAATACGAGTAACTCGTATAAGTAAAGAGGCTATAAGAAGTTTCTTACCATTCTATTCAAACGGGTTTTAAACTTTTGAAATGTCATGACATTGTTGATACGTTTGTCAAGAAACGACAGGGTATCTGCAAAATCTTCTGAATAATCATTGATAAAAAAAAGTATCGTACTTAAGTACACTCCAGCTAATATTGCTCTTTTTGTATAGTAGTTAAAATCTGTTGATTGATCATGAATGCCATACCAAATCGCGCTAACAGTTCTGTACAAGAGTTTACTAGAAAAATATGTATTTTGGGGTAATATAGAGAATGATAAAACATTTTTTAAAAACTCTCTGTAATTTTGTAACTTAGCATAGTTTGAAAGGCGTATTTGGACAGCTAACTTTATCCGCTCTCTTACCTTCATATCTTCTAAATTGGAATTCCAAAGTTCAGTTTCCATTGAGCTATTTAAGTCCTCTGCTATGTACTCCAAAGCACTATATATTCCATTCTGAAATTTACAAAAACTATTGGCTAGGTTAAGGTTCGTGCACACTTTCAATAAGGTTGCATCACTTATTCCTTCAAATGGAATAACCTTAATCAGCTCATCTACTATTAACTTTTGTTCCATACAATATTATACTAAACATCACATATAATTGTACCTGAGATTTGCAAACATTCTGCAAAATGCTTCACCGCGCTCTTCAAAATTTTTCCACTGATCAAAAGAAGAACATGCAGGAGAAAGTAATATCGCTACTTCTTCTTTGCTATTTATGGCCTCTTCAAAAGCCAGTTTAAATGCGTTTTCTAGATTATAGCACTTCATATAATCTATTTTGTTCTCCATAATGTTTGCAAAAACTTCAGTTGATTCTCCAATAAGAAAAGCTTTTCTAATCTTGGTGAAATGCTTGCTTAATGATTCTATTCCGCCTTTTTTGCTTTTTCCGCCAACAATCCAATATATGTTTTTATAAGATAAAATTGCCTTTTCGGTCGATTCTGCATTGGTTGCTTTGCTATCGTTGATAAAAAGTACATTATGTATTTTGCCAAGAAATTCATTTCTGTGTCTTAGCCCTGGAAAGGATTTGATTTCATTGACAATAGTGCTGCTATCTACTCCAAGTAACTTGCACACAGCGTGTGCAGCTACTATATTTTCTACATTGGATACTAGGTTTATTTTCACGTCGCTTACTGATAAGCTATGATTCTCTAGTTTCCCAGTGCCTAGGCACTGGGATGACAAAGAGGGTGACATCGAAGCTGAGATTGGAATTTTGTTCCCAGTGAATTTATTGAATACATCAGAGGTAATTTTGTTATCACATCCTATCACGGCAATCTTGCTACCGTTTATCAATTTTAGTTTAGTTGCTATATAGTTATTCATACTTCCATGTCTATCTATGTGGTCTGGTGTGATGTTAAGCAATACAGAAATATCCACATTAATTTCATTCATTAGCTCCAATTGAAAAGAGGAGAATTCAATTACATAAATTTCTGCATCTCTTTCTAAATCCAAAATAGGCATACCTAAATTCCCACCGATAGCTACTTTTTTCCCTGTGGATTTTAATATGTGCCCTATTAGTGATGTGGTAGTTGATTTGCCATTTGTTCCTGTAATGCCTATAACCTTCTGATTTGTAGTTTTAGTTTCAAGAAATAGCTCAATGTCTGATTTTATTTTGCAGTCAAAGCTTCTTGCAAGTTTTACTACCCAATGCGTTGGTATTGGCACTCCAGGGCTCAAAATTAGTGTGCTTATCTCATGCCAATTATACTCATTGGGATGAGTAAAGTTACACTCTTTATATATCTTTTTTGCATTTGCTATTTGCTCTTTATTATCATCCCATGCATATATTTTTGCACTGCTTTTTGTTAGAGCATTAATAACGGACAAACCAGTTTTACCAAGGCCGAAAACCGCAACACTTTGATTTTTGTATTTGTTTAGTTGCACTTCTAGATAACTTATGCGAACCATTTTATAAAGATATAATACAAATTATAATGACTTCTTCCATAGTTTTTGGCAGTGCTTAACTTTATTGTCACAACCTTAGCCAATAGAAAACTCCTTGACACATTTTGCCAACTCCCTTGCCATGATATGTATAACAATGTTACAAAAAATAATATCATAGAATTCAAGAAGATAATTCCTAGAGGGTTACTCATCTATAAAAGGCCGAATTTTGTTAGCTATTTAGATGTAAAAGGTAAGCTAAATTTTTATAAGGAAAAAACAATAATTAACTAAAAGAGAGCGCTGGACGAAGCAACTTAATTAGTTTGCTATTTCAACCACCATAACTCAATCAACAAATTTTGGAAAAAAACACCGTGTTTTGAGAACCTTATTTATCGACATATAAAATTTTTCTTGCCTCTTTTCAAAGAAAAAAATATCTTAAATTAAGAATATTGATAATTCTTTATAGGGGGTATTATGCACGTAGGAAATTCTAATAGTCAGCAGGTAAGTCAGAATTTGCTGTCTTTTTCAGCTAATTCCTCTGATGAGGAGTACTGTGATGCTAGTGATAAGGTTGAGAGATCTTCTATATCTTGTGAAAGTGATTCTGACCTGGAGTCTATTCCTACTGTATCACATTTTAAGCAGCATACTTGGAAAGACGGCAAATCTAAAAAAGTTGGCCAAAGTAGCTTTAATGAAAATAAGGGAACAAGGAAGTCATTTGGTGAAAATGGATATATAGAGGGACAATGGAAGAACAATCATTTGATAGAACTAGATTCGTGTCAATTTACTCATCCACATAATAATAAAACAGTTTATATTAGGAAGCAAAGTCCAGGTTATTTATTTACTTTTGATCAGGAAAACTTTATTGCAAGAGTAAGCTTCAACAAGATTGAAGAGTTAGATTTTGCTGGGCATCCTATAGATATAAAACGAAATTTTCTTGAAAAGCTTAAAATTACTAAAATTATAGAAGATGAATTATTAAATAACAGGGATAAAGCTTATGAACAATTTAAACAGTTTTTGCAGGATAGAAGTGGTAAAACTGCAGATAATCTTGAGTATGCAGAGGATCTTTTTCAGTTTTCTAAAAGATTAGAAGATTGGAGAAAGTTCTCTAGTAATATATCGATATTAGATGATGTAGTTAATAATCAGAACATTTCACGCGAGACAAATAGTAGTAGTCAACAATTGCTTAATAGAGAAAGAGCTCTGAATATAAGAAAGAAAGAGTTTTCTCGAGTTGATCAATTTTATACAAGGGATTTGCTGACAGGATTACAACAAATCTGTAAAGATGGAATAAATAATCACGGAAGTATCTTATATGACAAATATCTTTGGTCTATTTCTGTAATGGCTCCATCTGTTATGGTAGATCATTTATCTGACTTGCATGATAAATCGGTATTTTATATCAGTAATAAAGATATGGAGTTGTTTGCAGATCTTGTTGATATGATGAGTGAGCAACCTTTCCTGGATCTTGTAGGTGATTCATGGAATGCTTTATTTAAAAGGATAAAGGAAATGAGGGGAGAAGCACTAGGGAAACTTGCTTCTTCACAAAGTTTTACACCTTTAACTCATCCTATGTATTTTTATCTTTGTAAGAGCTTTCAGGAGCTAATTTTAGAGATTAGTAGTAAAACAGATATTTCTGTTAATGATCTACTGAAAAAAGACGGTCAAGGAAAATGGGGCTTAATACAAACTATAAATTGGCCATTAACTTCCTCTCTAAACCGCTCTCTCGAACAGCAATATCACTTTATCTTTACACTAATGAAACATTTTGAGCCCGGTTATTATTCTGACAAAAAAGAATTTGAATACAAACTTAAATCGTTACAGGACCCTGGTGATGAAACGTGGTTGCAACGTATAAAAAACTCTGTTTCCAATTTATTTGGCAATAATGAGTTATCATCCATATCTCAAGAGCGCTTAGCATGGATATATATTATTGACAGTGCAATTACTAATCTGCTTTCCGAAAAAGAATTAAAGTTATTTGAACCTCTCATACAAGGCTATATGGATTTTATTAAAAACACAGAAGGTGATCATTATGAGTCATTTCGAATAGCAACACATAATGTTATAAGATTTATAGCACAAACAAGTCCTTATCTTTCAAAAGAGATTTCAGTAATTGATCAAACTATTCTAACAAAACAAATAGAATCTATTAAGAAGGCGTTTTTAGATAAACAATCTGGTGATTTTAGAGATTTGGTAGATGTATATAATGAGTATTGGAAGAATAGGGAATCTATTTTAGAAAAAATTCCTGATAAATTTCCTTATGGGAAGTTCAAGCAAGACATGGAAGAAATACGTCAAACATTACTTAATATTGCAAGTACTGTACTTGATCAAAAAGCAAAATCACAAGAGTTAATTAAGTACTTTAGATCATTTAATGAGTTTTTAGAGGATTTAAATAGTATAGAATTCAGTTGGTTTATTAAAGGAACTAATAATGACTTAACTGAAGTAGAAGTAGCCAATAAAGATAAAAATTCATATAAGGTTTTAGATCCTGAAAATTTCATCAAAAAATATAAGGATAATATCCCTAATCACTACTTAATTGAAATCACTCAAGATCTATTAAATAGTGTAAGTAATTTACTTGAGCAAAAAAAATGGTCTGATGACGATAATTTGAGTGCAGCAAGTGAGTTACTGTCAGCAATTAAGAAATCTTTTCTTTATCTAAAGGAGCAACCTAACTACGTGTCTTTCGATATATTCAAAGAAGAAAGTACAAAGCCGTTTATTTCTGTAGTAGAGAATAGCATATCTTATGAGGATTTTAAAAAACGAATTGGTATCATAGGGGAATCTTTTTGGTATTTAAGAAAACAAGATGAGATTGATATAGACAAAGCTTTAGAGCTATATAGAAAAGAAAACAGCAACAGCACAGTAGAAGCACTAAGAGATTGCTATAATAGATACTTAGAAAAATTTAATTCTTATATACAAGAGACTTCCGGCAAAAGCTATCAAGATAAGATCGATTTTATTACTAAAGAAGTAAAGAAGCAATCTAAAGAAATTAAAATCCATGAGTGGGATTTAACATTCAAGAAAGAAACTTTACCTGATCTTCTTGCTGGGCTAGCGGCTATGTGGTCTATACAAGAATCAAAAGATATTGCAAGTACAGGAAAAAGTTTAAAGCCACATTGTATTCAAATATTGTGCATTTTGCGGTTATTAAGTGTTGATAAAGACTCTAAAAGTGTTGATAAGCATCTTGCGCAAGTCTTGACAGGACAAGGCAAATCGCTCGTATTAGGGTTGCTATCTTCACTATTAGCATTGATGGGTCATAAGGTAAGGACTGTTTGTTACAGTGAATACTTAGCAACTCGAGATCAACAAGATTTTGACAGCTTTTTTAGGAAATTTGGTATTCGTCACAAGATAACTTATGGTACATTTGAAGAGATGGCAAATGAAGTGATAAAGCTTGAGGTAAATGGCAAGAAGCAAGGGTTGCGAGAATTAGTTGAAGGCCGTATTTTAAATCATAGCGTGGAGCAATCTGGACAGATAAAGCAAGAGGATATCAGTAATACTACTCTTTTAATAGATGAAGTGGATGTTTTCTTTTCTGATCAATTCTATGGGAATACTTATGGTGCATGTAATACTATAAGAATTCCAGCATTAGATAGTATTCAGGAAAAAATATGGGAAATGGCCAGCAAAAATTATGAAAAAAGTACTATTTTGAAAGAGGTAGAAGAATTCATTAAGAAAAAGATAGGAGAAAGAAATCAAGATTTTAAAGAATTTAATAAATTTTTATTTAAACCTGGAAAATACTATCTTTTGAAAGAAAAAGATAATGTGGTTATTAAAAAAGAATATACTAATCTGTCTCTCTATCAAGAACATCTAGAGGAAATGATTGATGCTGCAATACGTGTTACAAAAGGAAGTGATCAAGACTGGTACATTAACAACTATAAAATTAACGATAAAGGAATCATAAGTTATAGAAGAGACGATGGATTTTATTCCACTTTCACTTATTGCAGCTATTACAACGTATTTAATTACTTTAGGTTAAAGAAAAAAGACTTTGATTGTAAAAATTATGGGTATTTGAATATAGACTGTGGCAAAGTGTCTTATGCAGAATTGCCTGAGAAATATCCTCTTATCTTAGGAGTGAGTGGTACCTTGACTACACTAAATGACCATGAAAAAAAAGCAGTAAGAGAATCTTATAACATCAATGAAAATTCCATCATGCCATCATTTTTTGGTGATTCTCATTTGCAATTTGATTCAAGTCGAGATTTTATATCCCAAGACTCAGAAGAAGAATGGCTCAGTAAAATTTTTAATCGTGCAAACTCTAAGGTTGGTTCAGGACAATCAGTGTTAATATTTTTTGATACAGATGTAGAAATAAGAAAGTTTAAAGAAAAATTCTTCGGTAAATTTGATCGCTTACACATATTAACAGAAAATACGGAAGAGCATACCAAAGAAAAGTACATCGATGAGGCAGGTATTGCAAAAACAATAACGCTAGCAACAAGAGGTATGGGTCGTGGTGTTGATTTTAAGTCTAGTGTTGCTGTAGAAAATAGCGGCGGGGTGCATGTTATACAGACATCCTTTTCACTTGATATAAAAGAAGAAACACAGATTAAGGGTAGAACTGCACGTAAAGATAATAAGGGTAGTTATGAGTTGATACTCTGTAAAGAACATTTGGTAAATGCTGGGTTTCTAAAAGAAGAAGAAAAAGAAATTACTATAAATTATGAAAGCTTGAATAAATCCAGAGAACAAAAAGTAAAAGAAAAAGGCTCAAACAATGAAAAAAGAATTAGAGAGTCAGAAAGTAATCATAAGACAACGATGGATTTTCTTGAATCTTTTTTTCAAAAAGAATGTAGCACTAATATAGATCAGCCATCTGTGGAACCAGCAGTAAGTAGACAACAAAATAGGTAGGAGTTATGTATGTTTAATGTTCAAAATCAACAGATTAGTGACAGTGGAAGAAATGTAAGCTCTGTTTTGAATATTGAGCAAGCTATTCAGTATTTAAATTCTTTGGGGAGTTGGGTAGGAAATGAGCCTTGGCTAGCAAACGTGTCAGAAGAATTAAATAAACGGTATAGAGAGCTAAGGAAGGACATAAGAGAAAATACTAATTCTTGGTCTTATTCACAGTATTATGAGCGTTTAGCTTACCACTATTATAACCTTGCGTGCTACTATAATGATGAGCTGTTTAATAAATATAAGGTTAACTTAGAAAGCGTAAAACAATGTTTAGAAAAATGTTTAGAGAAGCTTGCTGAAGTTTCTGGAGAAGGCTATTCAGACAGGACAAAAGAATTAAAGAATGATGCTAAAAAGTTTTTGACAAAAGTAAAGAAAATACATGAGCAGCAAGAAGATCTGCTGACAAAATATAGCACTTTTAATAAATTCAAAAAGTACACAAAATTATGTATTGTTTTAGGTAGTATAAATCAGGTTCCTTTGCAACAATGCTCTGCTGAGAATAGACAGCGGATTCAAAATATTCAGCTGTTAAAAGTCATTAATATGCTAGAAGATGCAATTACTGTACCTGAGTACAAAAATACTTTCATTACTGCAGAGCAGTCTGACTATTTAGGTCAAGTGTATCAATTGGCTGGCCAACCTGCACTGAGTATACGATATAAGAGAACTAGTGACAATCTCAAAAAAACTGTAAATGCAACGAAGGAACATAGTGATAAGAAACAGGAGATAAAAGATATTATTAGCAAAGAAGTTAAAGAGTATAGAAGTAATTTAGTACAAGTTAAAGATTATATAGAAGAAAGGCTTCATAGATCGCTTAGCACTATTGACAATGCTTATATTGAGAGAAAATATATAAAATATTGCGCAAGGCTTTGGCTACAAGAAACAACAAATTTACTAAAAGAACTGACTGAAAGTAAAAGCCGTACTGTTATTCAAGAAATTTTTAATTCACTAGATGACATACAGGGTTTTAGCCAGATTCCTAATCCTTTAAACCAACTTGAGTATTACACCCTTTTAATGGAGCACTATAAATTGGTTAGGAAAGAAGATGAAAAAGTTTTCATAAGTCGGTTTAAAAAAGAGTGCTTGGAACAAATAGTTGCCTATAGTGATTCTGCTGAAAAAGAATTAGTTTTTCTAGAAACTTTTGTTGACTTTTTAAGTTCCTCTAAAAATCTTCAATCAATTATTGTTGAACTAGAATTAGAAGACTTTTGTCGTGGTGATTTATCGTTTGATAAGTTGATCAATAATATTATGAAGCTTGAAGTAGATACTTATGGTGAAAATCTTATAGTTTTGAAAAAAGTGACAGAAGGCTTAAAGGAGAAAGAAGATCTTTTTTTAATAGACAAGTTTAAGGAAGTTATAGGTGCTTATATAAAACCAGTAGAAGTACAAGAAAGAAGAATAGATGGTCGATTAGTTGTTGAAGTAACAGGTAAGAACATTGTTGTCAGTGAAATTTTATGGCAATTAGAAAATACACTTTCAGAGAATTCAAATATAGAGGAAGTACGCTTTGTTGGCGCTGATGTTATACATATTGATGCAGATTTTAAAAATAAAGTTTGGTACGGAAAGAATGTAGTTGTTTTAACCAAAACAATAAAAGTACATGATAAAGTAACCTGGAATGTATCTGGGAAAGATAACAATCATACCTATTCTGATAATGCAGGTACTGGAAAAGATGGTCATGGTAAACAAGGGACAGATGGTTATCCTGGGGAAAGTGGTGGCAATGTCTTGATTCTAGTAGAGAAAATAGAAAATCCGGAAAATTTTACCATTATTTCAAATGGTGGTAAGGGTAGTAAAGGACAAGATGGTGGAAATGGAAGAGATGGTAAGGATGGAGTAGGTATTACGAAGGCAGAATTTAAAGAAAAATTTCCTCCGGCTGCTAAATTTACCCACGTGGGCAGAGCAAATAATATATTAAAAACTGTTAATAACATTAAAAAAGATTCACAAGTCATAATATCTGAGTGGTATGAAAGCAAACGGGACGCATTCCCTTTTAAACGTGATGTGACTTTTAATGAAGAAATTATTGAAGAAGTTATAAAAGATTCTAAAGAAACAAAAGAACGTCATGGTAGAAGTTATGGAAGGGGGGGCACAGAGAAATGCCCTTTTGAGGGAAATATTTTCATAAATGCAATGACGAATCAAGAAAACGAGATTATCTTTTCTTTTGAACGTGGAGGTAAGACTACAAATTGCCAAGCTTTTCTGCTTTACAAAGGATCATTAGGGCAACCTGGAGGACATGGTGGAGAATATGGATTAGGTGGTCAAGGTGGATATGCTGGAGGAATAACAGTAAAAAACCCAGAAAGCAGCCAGGAATTCAATACTATAAGAGAAGTTAAGCAAGGGAAAGAAGGAGAAAAAGGACAGGGAGGCTTATATGGTAATCATGGAGAAAATGGCTGGGATATGGGTTATATGGACTATTCGGTTTCAGAGTTTTTTACAGAAGAATGGCCTAAATTTCCTGGTGTAAAAGAAAAAAGTAAAGTTGAGTTAAAATACTATAGTGATAATTCATCAAAACGTATACGATGTCCCTATAAAGAACGTAAAGGTGAAGGGGATATATATGCTGAACTGGAACCTTCTAAGATTGAGCATAAAAAGCAAAAAAGGTATGAAGAAAGGAAGAGTACTAGACAGAATAGTGAGCGACAACATCACGCACAAGCTGTAAGGAAAAAAAACATTTCACAAAGCAGCATTTTAGCTAATTATTCTCATCATCTTAGTTCTATGGAAAAAAATACACTGCAGAACTTACGATCTGATTTAGAAAATACTAAACAACAAGCCTTACAAGCGATCACTGAAAATCAAGAACAGCAGGAAAAGCAAACTACAGAATTAGGAATTAGGCGTCATTCTTCTTACCAGAGTAAAAGTAAGCATCATAATAATGTCTTTATTACAACATCTAGTATCACTTACAGAGAGACTATTGATGTTGAAAGTTTTATTGATAAGCTAAAAAAAGAACCATTGCTGCTAGACAATTGGTTTCAGTTAAAAAAGGCAGAACTTAATTTATCTCAGCTTAGTCAGTTATTTTTAGTTTTTGAAACCTTAAAAGGTAGCCCTCCTGAAACGAGTAGCTTACAAAATAATACAGAGCTACAAGACATAGAGAAGCTTTTGATTGATAAGTATAGACTTGCTACATTGCAAGAAATTGTAAAGCAATTACCACCTTATCAGGAGGTTACAAATAATGTAGAATTAACACCTGAAAATGCAGCAAGATATCTCATTGAAGCAAAAGGAAATGATAACAATATTTCTCACCATATTTTAGGAACTCTGAATCAATATCTTTATAAAAATAGTACAGAACAACATGAGAAAATTTCTAAATTCGGTAAAGAAGAATTACAGAATACAGAGAATAAAGCTTTAAAATACTCAATTAGAGCGTTTGTTTTAGAAGTAGGAAAATTAGAAGAGGAACATACAGATGTTAAAAAATATTATAACAAACATAAAAAATTTCTAAAAGATCAAGAACATAGTTTGAATATATTCTTTGAGGCGTTTAAAAGAGAGCTATCCCAGCCAAGACATGCAGAAGTATTTGGTTTATGGATTGAAAGTATTAAAGATAAATCTCTAAGAAGTAAGCTAGAAGAAAAAATACAAAAAGAC
Organism: Wolbachia endosymbiont of Chrysomya megacephala; assembly: GCF_008245065.1. Lineage (NCBI taxonomy): Bacteria > Pseudomonadati > Pseudomonadota > Alphaproteobacteria > Rickettsiales > Anaplasmataceae > Wolbachia > Wolbachia endosymbiont of Chrysomya megacephala. The sequence goes on along the minus strand of NZ_CP021120.1, from coordinate 10,008 downwards.
GATTTTTTGAAGGCTCTTTATAATCGTTTTAATAATCAACTTAGACAAGAATATGATTGGAAAGAGTGTTGCAAAGATCAAGCTGTTCTTCAGAAATACGATGATTATATTCAAGAAAAAGGCTTATTATCAGAAAGCTATAGGGAATTATTAGCCTACATTTTCGATGTTAATATTAGATTATACGCTGAAAATCAAGATAATAAATTGTTTCTGCAAGGTGATCACAATCCTTCATCTAAGCAAATTATCCACATATTATGTAGAGATAATGAATTTATACAATTAAATATAGATGGAAACTACTTAAAGTTAGAGCAAGAGCGTAAGAAAAAAGATAATTTTTACGCAAGGATTCTTATAGAAATTGAACCATTTAAACAAAAACAAGAATTTGATAATTACTTAAAGAATAAAGCTTTTTTATCTAATAACAGTCCTTCAGAAGATGAACAATATTTTAATGAAGAGGAAGATATAGAAAAAATTATAGAATACTTTCCTGAAGGGGAAAAACAACAGTTAAAAGAGCGATTGAACAAAATTACATCTCAATATATTGGGCAGCAAGGAATTTTGCATAACATGTTGAAAAGCTTTTCTAGCGAAGGAAGACATGTATCCTCTCAAGAATTATATTGTTTAGTGAACTCAATTCTAACTTCTGTTATTGAAGATAAAAAAGAATTGAATATCTTTTGTTGGATAGTTGCAGCTTATCCTCAAAAGAGTTGGATAGATGAATTGATGTTATTACAACTCGAAGATTATTTCAAAAAAACATTAATAGAGAAACCTGAATGGAGAAAGTACTTATCGAAAATAGAAAGTAAGGACGTTTTACTGTTATTTAAAGTAAAGTTGGATCAACATAAATCAAGCAATCCTATTTCTGCTCAATGCATTGAAGATATTCTGCATTTATTAAGTAATATTCCAAATGAAACAGTTAGTTTAGAAGGACTAGAGTTATCTGAGTGGCCTTATGCACTGAAAGAAAAATACTGGACATGCAAGCTATCAAAATTAGTAGATTGGCAAAAGGATGACTTACCAACAGCTTCTTACTATCTTTTATCTATAGAGAATATTTTTGGCGCTCTTTTATCGGAGAAATTTATAGAGGCTCTAGAAAAGAAAAAACAAGAATTGTCATCTGATAAGCTTACTAACATTTTATCTAATTTTCATAATGAAAAATGGAACTTAAGTACAGAAGAGTTAAATACCCTTAACAGTTGTAGAATTGATGATTGGGCACAGAAAATGCAGGAGAAGTTTACTGCTAATAAAGAAGAACGGAAGATAACTCAGTTAGTTGAACTAATTAAAAGTAATGCTAATACTTCGAAAGAAATTTTAAACAAATTGCCAAAAATTAAGAATTATATTGAAAGTATTGATAAGTATATAACTGCTGAAAAACCTATAGGTAGTTTTACGGAAGATGATATTAAAAATTGGGTAAAAGAATTTCAGAGCAATATGGGTAAAGGAAAGCAAGATGTAAAAGAGGAAATGCTTGCTGTAATATATAGAGCAATAGAGTTAAAAAAAGAATTAGAACTAAAAAGAGTATTTAAGCTTCGTGATACTCAAAAATTAACTGTATTGGCGTTATTGACAAATGATCGCAGCACCCTAGCACAAGTGTCTACTGGAGAGGGAAAATCATTAATTGTAGTAGCAGCATCAATTATGAAAGCACTTTGTGGAGAGAAAGTAGATGTTATAACTAGTTCTTCTGTATTGGCAAAACGTGATGCTGAGGATAATAGAGATATCTATAGTTTATTTGGTATTAATGTATCACATAACTGTAGTGAAGATATTGAAAAAAGAAAGGAAGCATATTCAGATAATCAAGTGGTATATGGTGATTTATCTAATTTCCAGCGCGATTATTTATTAGATAAATTTTATGGGAAAAATATTTTAGGAGATCGTAATTTTAATAATGTAATTGTTGATGAAGTAGATAGTATGTTGCTCGATAAAGGTAACAATATGTTGTACTTATCTCATGATCTGGCAGGACTAGATAAGCTGGAATCTGTTTACATTTACATTTGGCAGTGGATTAATAGACCAGCTAGAGATAATAAAGAACTTTGCTATGCTTTTGATGCTAAAGCAATTAAAGAAGCAGTGATAAGTGACTTATATGGATTGGTGAAAAAAGAAGATATTGGAAAGCTTGGGTCTGAATTAAGCGAGCAGCAAAAAAATATTATGTGGGAACGTTTAATCAAAACTGAGATATTAGATGATCAGGGCAAATTGTTAAAAGGAAACATTAATGACAATGAACTTAATAAAGTACTTTCACCTGAATTTAATTGTTACAAAGATCGTTTTCTTTACCTTTTAAAAGAGTGCATTGAAAGAGAAAAATTTATACATGTTCCCAATAATCTCAGACCGTTTATTGAACAGCACTTAGAATCTTGGATTAATAATGCTATAACCGCGTTCTTCATGAAAGCAGGAGAGGATTATGTAGTGGATGTAGATAAAACCGGAAGTAGTCCAGATCGCAATCCTAATATTACAATTCTTGATAGAGATACAGGAACAGATCAAGCTAATTCTCAATGGGATGAAGCATTACACCAATTTTTACAACTCAAACATGGATGTAAATTATCTTTACAAAGCTTAAAAGCTGTTTTTATCTCTAATGTTTCTTTCTTTAAATTGTACAGTAACTTATATGGATTAACAGGCACTTTAGGGTCACAGAGAGAAAGAGATTTATTGCAGGAGATACATGAGGTAGACTTTGTAACTATCCCTACAGCCAAGTCTAAGCAATTTCGTGAGGAAAAACCTATTCTTTGTACTGGCAAAGATGAATGGATAAAGCGCATATGTAATGAAACAAAAAGGCTAACTGAGGAAAAAAAACGATCTGTTTTAATCATCTGTGAAACAGTAAATGATGTAGAGACTTTATACAAAGCTTTTGGAGGAAAGGATGCAAAACATGTTCATACATATACAAGAGATTACGAAGAGTTTGATAAAGGGTTTGAAATTGTTCAAGGTAACAAAGAGCTGGGGCAAGGACAGATTATTATTGCAACGAACTTAGCTGGCCGTGGAACTGACATAAAAATTACAGAAGAATTGAGGAAAGCAGAAGGATTACATGTTTGTTTAACTTACCTACCTAGCAATATTCGAGTTGAACAGCAAGCATTTGGGCGAGCAGCAAGAAGTGGAGACCAGGGTTCTGGTCAGTTAATCATCATGGATTCAAAAGGACAAGAATACAGTAACTCAAAAATACTTGATTTAAAGAAAGAGCGTGATGTGGAAGAATTACATCGTATATCTGACATTAAAGCTTACTATGATACTCAGATTACTATGGAAGAAAGCTGTTTTAAAGCATTCAAAGAGCAGTACGAACAATTGAAGAAAGACCTTGATGATAAAAAAGTACCTACTGAAGTTAAAGAAATTGTATTGCAGAGTTGCTTGGACAAATGGGCTTTCTGGTTAGATGAACACACTAAATATGTAAGAAATTTGACAGGTGAACAGGATAAAAGAAATCTTTACAACCTACTGGACAAATTTATCTCACGATTAAAGAATTTAGACACTGGGTATAGCGAAAAGTGGTTACCTTCGTATGAAGGACCTCCAACTCTAATTATTGAATATGATAGCACAAACTGGTTAGCCTGGGTTAAAGAAAATCCAATTCAAATGATTAAACTTGGAAAGTATCTCTCTCAAAATGAGGAACATAAAAATGCTCATAAAAATGCCCTTGAGCTGTTTGATGAGGTGATTAAAAAAGAGCCATATTTTTCTGAAGCAGCACGTTATTACAAGGCATTTGCATTAGTAAAGAAGGTTGATTTAGAACAAAAGCCTTTAAAAGAAGAAGATGAGAAAGTTTTGAAAGAATTTAAGCAAGAATTGCGAGAAGCTGCAAGGCTTTTAGATGAGCATAGTAAATTTGCTATCAATGCAGCAGGTATTATTGGTAAGATTAAGAAGAATAATAACGAAAGTATCATTCAAATCGACGCTTATGAAGAACAGCAAAAGAGCTTGGCTAACCTTTATTATATGTTTTCACGGTCTATAGATGATATTTTTGGACACACTATTACTCCACAATCTTTTGCTAATAATGATATTAAGGAAGAGCTGGCTGAAAGTCTATATAAGGATCTTCTTGAAAAGGGCATGCTAAAAAAGCCGAGAGTAAAAAAGAGCATTTCTGAAGAAGAGCTAAAAGTGATCAGTGCTGGCTATGGAGTATCAGTTGAAACATTAAAAATTTTTCTTTCCAAATATGAAGGGAAGGAAATTAATGAGAAAGAATTTCAAAAAGAATTAAAAAAAGAAGTACAATTGCCTAGCAGAGAAGCATTTTGGAAGTCATTGATTAAACAAAAAATCTTAAATGAAGAAGTTAAGTGTGTTGTAGTTAATAATGAAAAATTGAAAGAAACAGATCCTTCATTATTGGATCATCTGACTGGAAAAATAAACCAAAAAGAGTTAGAAAAGCAAACTCTAGAGCTCAATAATGAACAGATTCTTTTAAATGTAGAATGGGTTACACAACAGAAAAATAAAGGTAATATTTTTAAAAAAGATGATTTTATAAAGATTGTAGGCAAAGACAAATATAAAATATTGAAAGAGAGAGGAGTACTTTCATTTAACAGAAAAGCGCATATAGACCAAAGTAAAATTGAATCTATGACTTTTCCTTGTTACGATTCCATTACTCTGGAAGACTTTACTAAAGTAAATATCACTAAAAGTGAAGCTGAAAAAATTTTAGCAGAACTAGCTAAACAAAAGGTCATTGAAAAAAAGGATGGCTCAGAAAATAATGCTTATGGACTAAAGATCAAATTTGATGAAATCAAACAAGTTCAGCTTTCTTTCTGTCCAGTTTATGAGAATGTCCTAAAAGGACTATTATCTACATGTTTTACCTATAGAATAGCCCTTCAAAAAATTGCAGTGCAGCTAGAAGAAAAAAACTTTCCTGTTCGTCTGCAATTAATAACAAAACCACATCAAAGTTTAGTCTTGGAATTATTAGAACAGAAAATTATCAGAACTACTATGGTAGCAACTAAAGATGAAGGCTTAGAGGAAAAGTTGAAGAGTATATATAGTCAAAAAATGACTAAAGATAATTTTAAATGTATACTTTCTAAAAGTACACTCATTCAAGAAGAGTGTATAGAAAAGCTTTTTGGCTTCTTGGTTGAGAAAGGATGGATTACCAAGTACGATCCAATGCAGTCTATACAAGATGAGGGTATTAGAGCTATTAGCAAGGAAAACATTAAAAATGCTGGCAAATCTTTAGTACAAGATCTTTATTATATTAATAGCCCTGATAAAAGACAAAAACCTTTAAACTTTTTTCCCGAAGGAAGCCATGAAAACGTACCGACCAAATTGCAAAGTATTGATAAAACAGTGGAAAAAGTTTTAGACAATCAATTACAACTAGCGAAAAAAGATACAATTAAAAATATTGTTAGCACCTTGAAAAGATCAAGAAGTTCATTGAAAGCTTTAAAGGTTCCTGATAGTAAACTAAAATCTCTAACTGAGTTTTGTGGTCAAGGTGAATTTGCAAATATAGAGGAAGTGCATGTCTTTTTTCTCAATGGATTAGATCAACTTTTACAATTAGAAGAGAAGAAATGGACACAAGAAATGCTTATCAACACTGTAGCAGTAACTGCTATGGGAGTAAGCCAAATAGCTGTAGGTACTGCTATAGAGTTATATTCAGTGGGTATTATGACCCATGTTGGTGCTGCATTTGTTAGCGAGGGTGTAAATGATCTCTTCTTTGCAGCAGGTGCTTTAAAATCAGGCCATTTTAGTTGGGAAGATTATAGACAACATAAGCTTGAAAGTTTAATGATGACAGCTGTTACTGTTGGTATAGGAGCTTATCTTTCAAGAGGTGCTAAGGTATCACGTTTTGGTCATAAACTAGCTGGACCTAATTTTGAATTTGGTAAGAAAGTAGCAGAAATGTCCGGAACTCAGCTGATTCAAACTGCAGGTTGGAAAGTAGTAGGAAAAGAAGTTGCAAAGCGTATTACATTAAAAACTATAGAAGGGTTAGCGCTTGGCTTAGCTAATGCAGGAGTTGATACACTCGTTGAAAATTACCTTCAAGCACTATGTGAAGGCATAGCCTCTGATATTTTGTCAGATATTGAACGCGAAGTAGAAGAACATAATATCTCTATAAGTTTAGAAAAAGCCTATAAAGTATTAGGAAGAGAAAGAGCAGAAAAAGTTATAGGTGACTTAACTAAGAGTGTCTTTACTAGGCAAAGTTATGTGGAAGAGTTTTTACCTATTGCCAACAAGATAGCTAGTAGTGTAACTCAAGGAATTGCAGAAGCTGTTAAAAAAAGAAGCAAAACAAGTAATAAGCTGGTATTACCTATTCATGCTATTAGTAAGATAATGGTTTGGTCAGAACGTTCTGTTCAGATTGCCAATATAATAGTGATTACTAATAATCTTTTAGGTAACTTAGATCAGGAAATAAAAGGTAGACTAAATAAGCTGGAAAAAGACTTAGAACGCAATCAAAAACAAGAAGTGGAGAAAGATTATGAGAGTTTTAAAAAAGGAGTAATTGATCAGTGGAAATCATTGCTTCGCGAAAAGGCTGGGCAAATTATAGCACGGCATATTGTGAGCCCTGTCCTTAAAGAAGGCGCTAATCATCTGGTTAGATGTATTGGAAAAAAAGTGCAAGAAGCATATCAGTCTTACAAAGAAAGTGGGCATTTTGAGCGCTTTGAAGGATTGAAACAGGAGCACAAGGAAAAGCTACAGAGTGAACAACAATGTGACAATACATCTAAAACAGAAAACCATATTACGGAAAAATATCATAAAGATTTGCGAAAGTTGATGATTAAAACTAGAAATCCTGACTTACTTGCAGATATAGTCCGAGAAAACATTCCAATGGATATGACATGTGTTAACGCGTGTACTCAAGTAGTATATAAGATACTAAAAGAGCAAGGAGTTGTAATTCCAGGGCTAATCGTTATTGTTCAAGGAAATGGTGGTATAAGACAAGAATTTTCATCTATATCAGAAGGAACAGGAAGGATAATTATTCCTCTTGAGCTCAAAGATAATCATTTTGAATTTTGCGGAAGCAGCACATCGGAAAACAGTAGTGAATCAAAAAATAATTGCTTATATGAAGCTTTATCAGAAGCTATACCTGGATTAAGAAATATAATATCACCAGAAGGATTCAGAGATAAGGTAGCTGATTGTATTAACATGATAAAGGAATACGGTATCACATTCAGCAAGGCTGGCACCGGCTTCCTATATCTCTTGGTGCGTTTGTGGTGCATCTGCAAGAAAGCGTTCGAAGGTAATACATGATTTTGAATCGTCATCCTTTGATAATGAAGAGTTTCTTGATTACGAAGAATATCAATATAGGGAACGTAACGTATCTGATCACCTAGAAGACCGTTTTACACGCTTTTTTCGTATTGGTGGAATAATACAAAGAGCTTCTGAACAAACAAATATACTAAGGAATCAAGTAGTCAAAAGTGGATCAAGTAAGTCTCAAGATCAGAGTAGCAACAAAGGAAGAGAAATTCATGCAGCGCATGTAGTCAGACTTGGTGAGATTAATCACGAGATGGTAAAACAATCTGAACAGCTTTATAATGAACTCGTAAATTTTCTAGGTCATACACAAAATGTTCCAAAGTATGCAAACGAGTGGCATGGAATAGGTGGAGATATAGATAAGTTTCAATCAAGGAATCTAAAAGAATTAGGTAAGATAAATTTTAGAGAAAGCCTTACCGCAGAAGATGCAAGTATAATAAAAAGCGTAAAGGAGGATTTTATAGCCGTACTAGATACCCGAATTAATGGAGGAAAGCTTAGTGATAGAAAGAAATTAGAGCTAATAAATGTAAAGACAGCTTTAACTAATATTACAATTGAGTCAGTATTTGAAAAAGGAAAAAAAGGTTATTCAGGTGAGGGCATGAATGCTTATCGATAGGCAACTACTTGCCATTGAATTTTAAAGAATATTGCAAGATTAATCGGGGGTTATTTTCTCTACCGTTCTCTACATTTTTATTACGGAAAGTTCAAATTCCAAATTAGGAAGAAATAGAGAAGCAAGTCAGAGAAGTTCCACAATTTTTAATCCACAGCTAAATGAGGAGTTATAGCTTTTTACCCAATAGTGAGAACATTTCATAAAAAAGCAGAATCGACAGCTTGACGAAAAGATTTGAACAGAGTTTCTGGCTCGGGTTTATAGCAAATCAATGATGCTCAGTTTCATTAAAATCTGGAGAATAAGGAGGAAGATACAGAATCTCTGCACCAATACCTTTGGCAAATTCACTTGTTTTCTTGGATTTATGAAAAGTTGCATTATCCAAAATCACTGTTTGCTCAGACTGTAATATTGGTACCAAAAATTGCTCGAATCAGCCATTAAAAACCTCTGTATCACAATACCCTTCAAAGGTCATAGGTGCAAAGATTTTTCCCTTACTTAAAGCTGCAATCATGCTGAGTTTTCTTACCTGATTTTAGTGTATGAAACCTTTCTCCCTTTCTGCAATATCCGTATATTCTGTATTCTCTATACCAGATTCATCAATATATCAAATTTTTAGGGGACTCTGCCGATATGACTTTCAAAAATTCAGCACGTTTTTCTTCATTTCTTTCTTTATATCAATAAGTCTTTTTTTGCGTTTAAATCCACTTTTTTTAGAGCTGTATGAATCGTTTGATGACTATATATTGCCTCAGCACCTCTGATTGTGTTTTACCGCCGTGTTTTTTTATAAATTCTGCAAACGCATTCCAATCGGTGATTTTATGATTATAGCCTCTACTTCTCAGTTTCTTCGATTCCTGTTTCTTTCCGCCTTTTCTCCCATTTGTACAATGTTACTCTACCGATTTTGAACCTCTTTGCTACTGCTGTTTTACTCTCTCCTTCATCTAACGCCTGAATGGCTTTTTTCCTTAAGTCATAACTGTACGCTGCTGGCACTTTTACCTTCTTATTACCCTAAATCTCTATTTTATTCTGTTGCCACTATTATTAGAAGGGCTATAATTCAGTAAAATTTAAGAATTTTAATAGTTTAGCAGCATGAAACACGCAATAAACTGCCACTTTTAAATTTGATCAGACTTAATTAAAAAAGACAAGACTTTCAATAATTTGCCAAAATCTAATCCAGAATTCGGGTTGAAAACATGGCAAAAATTAGATGAAACTGCTTTACAACATAGTATAAGCTTACAATGGGTAATATGTATAATTAGAAAAGCAAGCTATAGGAAGGAAACTAAAATACAGAAATCAGAGACACCAAAAAAGAGATATAAATTTTAGACAAAGTAAGTCATGAAGGGTATATTTTACTTTCAATCAAAGCTTCTATGGCAATAATTCTTTTAGATACAAAAATAATAAACCGTATAGCAGCGGGTGAAGTAATCGAAAGGCCAGCAAGTGTAGTAAAGGAATTAGTAGAAAATGCAATAGATGCTGGAAGTTCAGAGATAGAGATCAAAATAGAAAGTGGTGGACGTAACCTTATAACTGTGACAGATGATGGAAATGGAATAGAAAAGGACGACTTAGAACTAGCATTTATGAGGCATGCCACTTCAAAATTAAGCGATAGTGAGTTAATAGAAATCAAACATCTTGGCTTTAGAGGAGAAGCTTTGCCTTCAATTGCAGCAGTAAGTAGAATGAAATTATCGTCTAAGGCAAGTGGAGCAAAGGAAGCATGGTCTATAAGGTATGAGGGAGGAGAAAAAATAAGAGAGATTACCCCTTATTCTTTATTGCAGGGTACATATATTGAAGTTCGTGACTTATTTTTTGCGACTCCAAATAGACTAAAATTTCTAAAAACCGAAAGGGCAGAAACACAAAGTATTGTTGATATTGTG